>NZ_CAXUPS020000009.1:0-247500 GCF_964252915.1 Bradyrhizobium sp. LjRoot220 | reverse complement strand
ACATGCGAAGTGATGTTTCGCGGACGATTTGAAAGGCGCTTTGTTAGCAGGCCACTTTGTCGATCTTCAATTCCATCTGGTGGAGCCAGACGGGATCGAACCGACGACCTCATGCTTGCAAAGCACGCGCTCTCCCAGCTGAGCTATGGCCCCGTACCAGAAGACGAATGCTTCACGTCGATTATTGAGACGTGATGCGCTCGATCAAGGTGGTGGGCCTGGGAAGACTTGAACTTCCGACCTCACGCTTATCAAGCGCGCGCTCTAACCAACTGAGCTACAAGCCCCTAACACGAGAGGCCGCAATGGCGCGCAGCCGGCTCACGCCAGCTGCATCGCACAAGCGCTAAGCCCCTGGCGCGTGTTCGTCCGCGAAGAAAGAGAAACGTAGACGGCGAAATCCCGCCAATGCAGCTCAACGATCCTGACGATCGTTGGCCACTGATGTTTCTAAAACGGTTCGATAGAAGCAAGCTTCTGAAGAACCATCCTTAGAAAGGAGGTGATCCAGCCGCAGGTTCCCCTACGGCTACCTTGTTACGACTTCACCCCAGTCGCTGACCCTACCGTGGCCGGCTGCCTCCCTTGCGGGTTAGCGCACCGTCTTCAGGTAAAACCAACTCCCATGGTGTGACGGGCGGTGTGTACAAGGCCCGGGAACGTATTCACCGTGGCGTGCTGATCCACGATTACTAGCGATTCCAACTTCATGGGCTCGAGTTGCAGAGCCCAATCCGAACTGAGACGGCTTTTTGAGATTTGCGAAGGGTCGCCCCTTAGCATCCCATTGTCACCGCCATTGTAGCACGTGTGTAGCCCAGCCCGTAAGGGCCATGAGGACTTGACGTCATCCCCACCTTCCTCGCGGCTTATCACCGGCAGTCTCCTTAGAGTGCTCAACTAAATGGTAGCAACTAAGGACGGGGGTTGCGCTCGTTGCGGGACTTAACCCAACATCTCACGACACGAGCTGACGACAGCCATGCAGCACCTGTCTCCGGTCCAGCCGAACTGAAGAACTCCATCTCTGGAGTCCGCGACCGGGATGTCAAGGGCTGGTAAGGTTCTGCGCGTTGCGTCGAATTAAACCACATGCTCCACCGCTTGTGCGGGCCCCCGTCAATTCCTTTGAGTTTTAATCTTGCGACCGTACTCCCCAGGCGGAATGCTTAAAGCGTTAGCTGCGCCACTAGTGAGTAAACCCACTAACGGCTGGCATTCATCGTTTACGGCGTGGACTACCAGGGTATCTAATCCTGTTTGCTCCCCACGCTTTCGTGCCTCAGCGTCAGTATCGGGCCAGTGAGCCGCCTTCGCCACTGGTGTTCTTGCGAATATCTACGAATTTCACCTCTACACTCGCAGTTCCACTCACCTCTCCCGAACTCAAGATCCTCAGTATCAAAGGCAGTTCTGGAGTTGAGCTCCAGGATTTCACCTCTGACTTAAAGACCCGCCTACGCACCCTTTACGCCCAGTGATTCCGAGCAACGCTAGCCCCCTTCGTATTACCGCGGCTGCTGGCACGAAGTTAGCCGGGGCTTATTCTTGCGGTACCGTCATTATCTTCCCGCACAAAAGAGCTTTACAACCCTAGGGCCTTCATCACTCACGCGGCATGGCTGGATCAGGCTTGCGCCCATTGTCCAATATTCCCCACTGCTGCCTCCCGTAGGAGTTTGGGCCGTGTCTCAGTCCCAATGTGGCTGATCATCCTCTCAGACCAGCTACTGATCGTCGCCTTGGTGAGCCATTACCTCACCAACTAGCTAATCAGACGCGGGCCAATCTTTCGGCGATAAATCTTTCCCCGTAAGGGCTTATCCGGTATTAGCACAAGTTTCCCTGTGTTGTTCCGAACCAAAAGGTATGTTCCCACGCGTTACTCACCCGTCTGCCGCTGACGTATTGCTACGCCCGCTCGACTTGCATGTGTTAAGCCTGCCGCCAGCGTTCGCTCTGAGCCAGGATCAAACTCTCAAGTTGGACTTGAAACTTCAAACCGGCTGATCACAACGTTTGACGAGGTCCCACCATTTTTTGCCGGCCGAAGCCGACAAGCTGCCTACGATTCACATCGTGGGCAACGATGGTGTAACCTATGTAAACGTGTACCGCCGAAGTCTTTCGTCCGGCCCCAACACTTCAATACTTGCGTATTCAAGTAATCGAGGCCCGCAAGGACTCCGCCGTCCACGTTTCTCTTTCTTCATCTTCACTTGTCAAACAGCCCGGGACCCGAAGGACCCATCTCCCATTACTAGGAGCTTCCCACTACTGGGAGTTCCGGAAGCATCTTCACCGGACGGCAAATAACAACCGATTGGTATCGGCTGTTGATTCACTCATCATAATGAGGAGCTTCACGGGCGCGACAACTTGCCTTGGCCTCAGGGCCAAAGCAGCGCCGCGCTCAGTGGTCGGGTTATAGGCCCACCCGATCGGACCTGTCAACGCCCTTCGTCAACAAATTGTCGCATGATGTGGAAGAAATTTTGGGGCCCAAGAAGTCTATATGTTTGGGGGCTTTACGCCGTACTTGAGCCACAATCCTGCGACGTTCTGGCTATAACGTAAGCATTGAACCGCCGGATGCCAGTGGGGGCTGCCGGCGCTCATCTACCAGGGACTGGCGATTTCGATGAACCCGTCGCCTTTCCCCACGCGGCCGAGAAACATCGAGAGATCTGCACATCATTGACGTTCGAGACTCCGGCCGGTCTTCTGGCCTCTGATTCCCGAATATCGATTCGTGCGGCGCGCGATGCACCGGAATCCTCCTGATAGGGACGAAACCGGGTCTGGATCGAGCGAAGGTCTTGTCGAATGTTGATGGAATTTGGGGGGACACAGGGTTGAATCAGAAGGCGTCACGCGGGAGCGGCTATGGACGCGAGACCGGGATCATTGATCTTGGTCACGAGCCGCCGCTTTCCGTCGATGGCACCGAGGCCGCGGTAATCGACCGCCGCCGTGTCTCCGTACAATGGTTCAGCGGCACTATTCTGACCGGTCTGTGCGGCGCGGCTCTGATCGGCGGCGCCGTTTTCGCGTCGCTCGACGGCGAAATGACCTTTGCCAAGGTACCGGAGCGCGTCGAAGGTGCGTTGCGCGGCGCGTTCGGCGCCAATGATCGCGCCGCCAGCCTGCACAAGAGCGACCGCCTGCCGCCGCCCGGTGACTCGACCGCCGCCCGCAACGTCCTGCGGGTCTCGACCGTCACCCGGGTTGGCAACCGCGACGTGATGCGGGTTCGGCCCTACATCCGTATCTCCGGCAATCTGTCGATGACGACGAGCGACCTTTCCGCCAAAATCCCGCCCTTCAACGCCCAGCGCATGCTGACCGATGTCGGCGCCCCCACCCCCGCGGCCGCCGACGATCCGAACAACCCCGACGCCGTCGAACCCGACGCCGAGGTCTCCTTCGTCACCAAGGATCTCGCACCGGCGCTGCCGAAGGCGAAACTCGCCGCCGTGGTCGCCCTCGACGAAGTCCTGATGCGGGTGCGCGACGCGGCCAACTGGCGCGGCAACACCGGCGGCGTACGCTATACAACACTGGCAAACGCCACCGCCGATGCCAGTGGCGTGCATTCCGACATGAAGCTGGCCTACGCCACCGAGGGCAACGTTTCCGATCCCTATGCCGGCTTTGAAACCCGCGTGGTGCCGGAAAACGTCACGCTGCTGCCGAAGACCAAAGATCAAATCACCGGCGGCAATCCTTCCAACGAACGCGTTCACGTCGTGAAGAAGGGCGATACCGTCACCTCGATCCTGCGCGATCAGGGTGCGACGCCGGACGAGGCCCGGGCCATCGCCGCAACGCTTGGCGCCCGCGGCCGCGACGGCGGCCTGAAGGAAGGCCAGAAACTCCGCATCCTGATGGCCCCCGCGGCCCCCGGTCCGGGCGTGCGGCTGCAGCCTTACCGGGTGATCGTCGCCAACGAAACCACCATCGAGGCCGTTGCCGCGTTATCCGACATCGGCAAATACGTCGCCGTCGACGTGCAGAGCATGAATACGGTTGCCGAGGCTGCCGCCAACAAAGACGACGACGATGATGATGAGGACGATGGCACCGGCGTCCGGCTCTACCAGAGCATTTATGAGACCGCGCTGCGCAACAAGGTGCCGGCCATCGTCATCGAGGACATGGTCAAGATCTATTCCTACGACGTCGACTTCCAGCGCAAAGTGCAGCCCGGCGATTCCTTCGACGTATTCTTCGCTGGCGAAGACGAAGGCTCGACCATCACCGAAAAGACCGAAGTACTGTTCGCTTCGCTCACGGTCGGCGGCGAAACCAAGAAATACTACCGCTTCCAGACCCCCGACGACGCGGTCGTCGACTATTACGACGAGACCGGCAAGAGCGCGAAGAAGTTCCTGGTGCGCAAACCCGTCAACAACGCGATCATGCGCTCGGGTTTCGGCGGACGCCGCCATCCGATCCTCGGCTACACCAAGATGCACACCGGCGTCGACTGGGCCACGCCTTACGGCACGCCGATCTTCGCTTCCGGCAATGGCGTTGTCGAGAAAGTCGGCTGGGAAGGCGGCTACGGCAAGTACGTCAAGCTGAAGCACAACAACGGTTATGAGACCGCCTACGGCCACATGTCGGCCTTTGCCAAGGGCATGGAGCCCGGCAAGCGGGTGCGTCAGGGCCAGGTCATCGGCTTCGTCGGCTCGACCGGCATGTCGACCGGCGCCCATGTCCACTACGAAATCCTGGTCAACGGCCGCTTCGTCGACCCGATGCGCGTGAAGTTGCCTCGGGGCCGCTCGCTCGAAGGCCCGGTCATGGCAAGCTTCGAGAAAGAACGCGATCGCCTCGACATCCAGATGAACAATCGCGGCAATGCCGCGCGCGTCTCCGACGCTGCCGGTGCGCCATCGGTGCGGCAAGTCAGCAATCGCTGAGCCGTTTCAATTCCCGGCTTTTCACTTCCCGGCTTTTCACCTCGTATGTTCGTTAGCGTGAAGTTGAATGCGCGACTGTTCCGCGACGCGGAATGTTTTGCGTGCGCATGTACTCACCCAAGTTCCTCCGCGACAAAATCGCATCGCACGCGTCGCGATAATGCTTGCGAGCGTTTCGGACGCGGTCCACTCTTGCTGCAACAAGACGACGGGGGGCAGCGGAGGATGCAGGCATATCTGGCACGGCGGTTGTTGGCGCTTGTCCCGGCGCTGTTCTTCGCCAGCCTGATCGTCTTCGTCATCGTTCGGCTGGTGCCGGGCAACGTCATCGACATGATGCTGGCCCAGAACGACGTCGGCGCTGACAAGCTCTCGCGTGACCAGCTGATCGCAACGCTTGGTCTCGATCGCCCGATGTGGCTGCAGTATTTTCACTGGATCGGCGGCATTCTTTTTCACGGCGATTTCGGCCGCTCGCTCTGGCAGAACACGCCGGTGCGCGAACTGCTCGGCGCGCGGCTGCCGGTCACGTTCCAGCTCGGCTTCATGGCGCTGGTCATCGCGCTGTGCATCGCGCTGCCGATCGGCATCTATTCTGCAATCCGGCAGGACACCGCCGGGGACTATCTCACCCGTTCGTTCTCGATCCTGATGCTGGCGGTACCGAGCTTCTGGATGGGCACCATGGTGATGGTGTTCCCGTCGATCTGGTGGGGCTGGTCGCCGCAGGTGGGGTTCGTCCCCTTCACCGAAAACCCGCTGCAGAACCTCAAGCAGATGATCCTGCCGGCGATCATTCTGGGCACCGCGCTGTCGGCCATCACCATGCGCCTGACCCGCACCATGATGCTGGAGGTGCTGCGCCAGGACTACATCCGCACCGCCTGGGCCAAGGGCTTGTCGGAACAACTGGTCGTCATCAGGCATGCGCTGCGCAACGCACTGATCCCGGTGGTCACGCTGATCGGCCTGCAGGCGCCAATCTTGATCGGCGGCGCCGTCATCGTCGAGCAGATCTTCGTCATTCCCGGCATGGGCCTGCTGCTGCTCGATGCCATCAGCCAGCGCGACTACCCGATCATCACCGGCGTCAGCCTGGTGATCGGTCTTTGCGTGATGCTGATCAATCTCGCGGTCGATTTGAGCTACGGCCTGCTCGATCCCAAGGTGAGATACCGCTGATGACGCTGGCGATCGACATCCCGGCCACCACCGGCAGGACCGAGCGCAACGGCGCCCTCCGCTTTGTCATCCGCCTGTTCCGCGAGAAGCCTCTGGGTGCCGCCGGCGGCGTCATCTTCATCCTGTTCCTGCTGTGCGGACTGTTCGCCGACGTGCTGGCGCCCTATGGCATGAACCAGATCAGCCCGCGCAACCGCCTGACGGCGCCGTCCTGGGCCTATCCGTTCGGAACCGACAATCTCGGCCGCGACATGCTCTCGCGCTGCCTGTATGGCGCGCAGATTTCGGTGATCATCGCCTTTACCGCCGCATCGCTGGCGACCGTCATCTCGATCGTGATCGGCATCCTCACCGGTTATCTCGGCGGCAAGGTCGATCTCGTCACGCAGCGCTTCGTCGATGCCTGGATGAGCTTTCCCGATCTCATCATCCTGCTGGTCGTGGTTTCCGTGCTCGGCCCCGGCCTGCCGCAGATCATCGGCACGCTGGGCTTGCTGCTCGGCATCGCCGGCTCGCGCATCATCCGTTCCGCCGTGGTGTCGGTGCGCGAGAACATGTATGTGCACGCCGCCCAATCGATCGGCGCCTCAACCAGGCGCATCCTGTGGCGACACATCCTGCCCAACATCATGCCGCCGATCATCGTGCTGTTCACGACCCGCGTCGGCACCGTGATCCTCGCCGAGTCGAGTCTGTCGTTCCTCGGTCTTGGCGTGCCGCCGCCGACGCCGACCTGGGGCGGCATGCTGTCGGGCTCGGGCCGCACCTTCATGTTCCAGGGACCCTGGCTGGCGCTGGCGCCGGGTCTTTGTCTGACGGTCGTCGTCTACGCCACCAACGTGTTCGGAGATGCCTTGCGGGATCTGCTCGATCCACGCATGCGCGGATCAAGATAGACCAAAAAATAATATCCGGGAGGAAGTCATGTCCTATTCACGCGCCGCATCACGTCTCGCCGCTGCGTCTGTCGCCGTGGCCCTATCGCTTGCAACACCTGCATTCTCGCAATCAGAAGGGCCGCCCAAGCCCGGCGGCACGCTGGAGGTGGGGACGGTTTATGTCACGCTGTCAGCGCTGTCCTGGGATCTCGCCGACTGGAACTGGAAACAGAACCACGATACCGGCCAGGTCTACGAGCAACTGTTCGCCGCAGACCTCTCCAAGTCCAAACGGCTTGGCGGCAAGCATTCGTTCTATGCCGATGCCTGGATTCCTTCGGATGCGATCCGCGGCGAACTTGCGGAAAAATGGCAATGGAAGGAAAATCCGCTCCGCATCGAGATCAATTTGCGCAAGGGCGTGATGTTTCCCGACAAGCCCGGGGTGATGGCGGCGCGCGAACTGGTCGCCGATGACGTGGTGTTCTCGTTCAACCACCGCGACAAGAGTCCGAAGAAAATCGCCACTTATTTCGATCACATCGACAAGGTCGAGGCCACCGACAAGCACACCGTACTTTTCACTTTCAAGAACTACAATGCGGAATGGGATTATCGCTTCGGCTGGGGCTATTATTCCGGCATCATCCCGAAGGAAGTCGCCGATGCAGGCGGCGGCAACTGGAAGAACGTCAACGGCACCGGCCCGTTCCAGCTTGCCGAGTACGTACAAGGCAATTCGAACACCTATGTCAAAAACCCGAACTACTGGGGCACCGAGAAGATCAACGGCGTCGAAACCAAACTTCCGCTGGTCGACAAGGTGGTCTACCGCACCATCAAGGACGAGGCGACCTTCCTCACGGCATTGCGAACCGGCAAACTCGACATTCTCGAAACCATCAGGTGGTCCGCCGTCGATGAGCTGAAGAAGAGCGCGCCGCAGCTCCAATGGTCGAAATGGCTCTCGATGAGCGGCCAGTTTCTCGCCATGCGCGTCGATACCAAGCCGTTCGACGATGTCCGCGTCCGGCGCGCCCTCAATCTCGCCGTCAACAAGCAGGAGATCGTCAAGGAATATTACGGCGGCAATGCCGAGCTGTTCGCCTACCCGCAGCACCCCGATTATCTCGGCTATTTCGAGCCGCTGGAGGCGATGCCTGATACGATCAAGGAACTCTTCACCTACAACCCCGCGAAAGCCAAAAAGCTGCTCGCCGAGGCCGGCGTGCCCAAGGGGTTTACCTTCAAGGTGCAGGTCTGCGCGTGCTCGCCCGACCATATCGACCTGATACCGCTGCTGGCGGCCTATTATGAACAGGTCGGCGTCAAGCTGGACATTCAAACCCTGGAATACGGTGCGTTCCTTTCGGCCATGACCACCAAGACCAATGCGCCGGGCTATCTCATGAACAACGGGCACACCAATCCAACGACGACCATTCGCAAGAGCTTCGTCAAAGGCCAGGTCTGGAACCCGTCGCAATGGTCCGATCCAGAATACGACAAGAAGATGGACGCGGTTTATCTCGAGCCCGACGAGACCAAACGCCAGGCCATGCTGAAGGAGATGACGCGGGAGATTCTGGACAAGGCGCCCTACGTGTGGCTTCCGACGCCGTACATCTTCACGGCCTGGTGGCCTTGGGTGAAGAACTATGGCGGCGAACTCCGCGCCGGCGCCGTTCGTCCGGGACCGATCTACGCCCGGATCTGGATCGATCAGGAACTCAAGAAGAAGATGGGCCATTGAGCGGGACGGCGGCAATGACACGCCCGCTGCTCGAGGTCAAAAACCTGACGACGCGGTTCCGCACCGAGCGCGGCACCGTGACCGCGGTCGATGGGGTCTCGTTCCATGTCGATCCCGGCGAGACGCTCGCGATCGTCGGCGAGTCCGGATCCGGCAAGAGCGTCACCGCGCTCTCGGTGCTGCGCCTGATCCCGAACCCGCCGGGCCGGATCGAGAAGGGCGAGATCCTGTTCGACGGCACCGACCTGTTGAAGCTCGACGATCCCGGCATCCGCGCGGTCCGCGGCAACAAGATCGCGATGATCTTCCAGGAGCCGATGTCCTCGCTCAACCCAGCGTTGACTGTCGGCCTCCAGGTGGCCGAGCCGATCAACGTGCATCGGGGCACACCGTGGGAGAAGGCCTATGAGGCAGCGACTGAACTGATCGGCCGGGTCCGGATTGGCGATGCCGCCAGCCGGCTCGGCTCCTATCCGCACCAGTATTCCGGCGGCATGCGCCAGCGCGTCATGATCGCGATGGCGCTGGCCTGCGCGCCGCGCCTGATCATCGCCGATGAGCCGACCACGGCGCTCGACGTCACGGTGCAGGCGCAGATCCTCGATCTGCTGAAGGAAGTCACGCGCGAGACCGGCTCCTCGCTGATCCTCATCACCCACGATCTCGGCGTCGTCGCCCGGTATGCCGACCGCGTCGCGGTGATGTATGGCGGCCGCATTGTCGAAGTCGCCCCGGCGCGTGAACTCTATGCCCGGCCGCAGCATCCCTACACATCAGGCCTGATGGCGTCCGTCCCCCGCCTCGATGGCGGTGGCGGCCGGCGACTGATGCCGATCGAAGGCCAGCCCCCTGACCTCGCCAGCCTGCCGCCCGGCTGCGCCTTCGGACCGCGCTGCCGATCGATCCTCGACCAATGCCGAACCGCGAAGCCTGAACTGGTTCAGGTCGCCGACCGTCACGCCAAAGCGTGTTTCGCCCATGTCTGACGCGCTGCCCGAAGCCACCAGCGATACCATCCTCCGCGTCGAGGATCTGAAGGTCCATTTCCCCATCACCAAGGGTATCATCCTGCAGCGCCAGGTCGCGACCGTCAAAGCGGTCGACGGCGTCTCCTTCACGATTAGGCGCGGCGAGACGCTTGGCCTCGTCGGCGAAAGCGGCTCCGGCAAATCGACGACGGGACTGGCGGTGCTGCGGATGCTGACGCCGACCGCCGGGCGGATCGTGTTCGAAGGACAGGACATCGCGCCGCACCGGGGCGCCGAACTGCTGGGTGTGCGGCGCCGGATGCAGATGGTCTACCAGGACCCTTATGGCTCGCTCAATCCGCGCATGACGATCCGCAACATCGTCGGCGAACCGCTGGCGGTTCATGGCCTCGATGGCGACAAGGCGGCGACCCGCGACAAGATCGCCTCCCTGATCGCCTCCGTCGGCCTGTTGCCCGACATGGCCGACCGCTATCCGCATGAGTTCTCCGGCGGCCAGCGCCAGCGCATCGGCATCGCACGCGCGCTGGCGCTGGAGCCGAGCCTATTGATTGCGGACGAGCCGGTGTCCGCGCTCGACGTCTCGATCCAGGCCCAGGTCATCAACCTGTTCATGGATCTGCAGGAACACCTCGGGCTGACGTATCTGTTCATCGCGCATGACCTGGCGGTGGTCCGCCATATCTCGACGCGCATCGCCGTGATGTATCTCGGCCGCCTCGTCGAAATCGCCGACCGCGACGATCTCTATCGCAATCCCCTGCATCCCTACACCGAAGCCCTGATGGCGGCGGTGCCGGTCGCCGATCCCGAGGTGGAAGCGCGCCGGCCGCGGGCGGTGATTTCAGGCGAAGTCCCGAGCGCGCTGCGGCCGCCGCCGGGGTGCAGCTTCCACACCCGCTGCCCGCGTGCGATGGCGGTGTGCAAGACCGACCAGCCGCCGTTGCGCGAACTAGGCCCGGGACGCGCGGTCGCCTGTCATCTGCACGCAGGCTGAACCCTCATAAATTCTTGAGGGTCTAGTTCTCAGCGCGTTGTCATTTTTGTGGCGGCCGAGCTGGGCCGTACCGACAAGTTTTGTTTGCCAAACCCCACGGGCGACAGAATACTCACCTCCATAATAAAAAACGGGAGGTTGCGTCATGACGAGCAGGCTTGCATTTGGTGCGACCGTGGCCGCGGCAATGTTTCTTGCCACCGGCGCCGCGGCGCAGACCTATGAGGTTACCAAACTCGTACCGGGCTCGGCGTTTCACGGTGTCCATGGGCTCGGGATCGACAAGGCCGGGCGGCTGTTCGCCGGCAGCGTCGCAGGTGCAGCGCTCTACGAAGTCGATCGCGTGAACGGCACGGCGAAAATTGCGGTTGCCTCCCCGGAAGGCATGGCCGACGACATCGCGTTTGCGCCCGACGGCACCATGGCGTGGACCGCATTTCTCACCGGCGATCTTTATTCCCGCAAGGGCGACGGCCCGGTCAAGAAGCTCGCCTCCGGCCTGCCCGGCATCAACTCGCTGGCGTTCCGCAAGGATGGACGGCTCTACGCCACGCAGGTGTTCCTCGGCGACGCGCTCTACGAAATCGACGTCGAGGGCGCCAAGCCGCCGCGCAAGATCATGGAGAAGATGGGTGGCCTCAACGGCTTCGAGTTCGGGCCGGATGACAGGCTCTATGGCCCGCTCTGGTTCAAGGGCCAGGTCGCCAGGGTCGATGTCGACAAGGGCGAACTGACTGTTGTCGCCGACGGTTTCAAGATTCCGGCGGCGGTCAATTTCGATTCCAAAGGCAATCTCTGGGTAGTGGATACCGCGCTCGGGCAATTGGTGCGGGTCGATCCGAAATCCGGCGCCAAGAAGGTGGTGGCGCAGCTCAAGCCCTCGCTCGACAACCTCGCGATCGACGACAAGGACCGCATCTTTGTCTCCAACATGGCTGACAACGGCATCCAGGAGGTCGATCCGGAAACCGGCGCGGCCAGGCAGGTCATATCAGGCAAGCTGGCGCTGCCCGGCGGCATCGGCGTCGTCTCCGACGGCGGCAAAGACACCCTCCATGTCGCCGACGTGTTCGCCTATCGCACCGTCGATGGCACCACCGGCGAGGTCTCCGAACCCGCCCGCATGCACGCCGACGGCGTGACCCTCGAATATCCGATGAGCGCCACCGCGAAGGGCGACGACGTGATCCTGTCGAGCTGGTTCACCGGCACGGTGCAGTTGATCGACCGCAAGTCCGGCAAGACACGCGACATGCTGCACGGATTCAAGGCGCCGCATGACGCCGTCAAGCTCGGCGACGGCTCAATCCTCGTCAACGAGCTCGGCAGCAAGTCGCTGGTCCGCGCCGGCGGCGAGCACGGCAAGGACCGCACCGTCCTGATCGGCGACCTCGAGGGACCGGTCGGCATGGCCGCTACCGCAGCCGGCGACGCCGTCTACGTCACCGAGGCGTTCGCCGGGCGGATATCAATGGTCGGCACCAATGGCGAGAAGACAATCATCGCCAAGGACCTGAAATTGCCCGAGGGCATCGCGCTCGGGCCCGACGGCATGCTGGTCGTCGCCGAAGTCGGCGCCAGGCGCATCGTCCAGATCAATCCGAAAGATGGGACCGTGACCGAGATCGCCGGCAACCTGCCGATCGGCCTAGCCCCTGCCCCCGGCGGATTGCCGTCCAACATCCCGACCGGCGTCGGTGTCGGCGCGTCAGGGGTGATCTACTTCTCGTCGGATGTCGAGAATGCGATTTACAGGATCACGAAGAAATAGCCGAGCGGACCGGCGACTTCCGATCGCCGGTCATGCAATACGCGGCAGATGCCCGGAATTTCGTGAGCCCTAAAACTTCGTTTTTGCGCCTCGATCTTTGACAGGGCGCTTCACATCATGCGCCAGCCACGCACGATATCGATCCGGAAATTCCGCTCGCAAACCGCGTTGCCCTGATTTCCGCCAAGAAGCGTGACATGAGTTCCATCCCACGCCGTCACGAAACCAACATGACCGCTGGCGCCGGGGGCGAGGGGCATGGTCACAGCGACCGCCCCATATTCAGGGCCTTCCAGGCTCTTTCCGTTTTTCAGCCAGTCGGCCGCCCGTGCCGAAAAGGTCACCGGCGAACGGGCACCGTTTGATTCCTTGATGCACCACGAAACAAAAGCGGCGCACCAGGATACGTCGTCCGGCTGCCGGCCCAGGGTAGTCGCTACAAAGTACTTTTCAATTTCCGGGTTGCTGCCGTTGTCAAATTCCCGGACTTTATTGTTCAATTCCTCCTTGGCCTTCTCCATCCACGGAGCGTCGCCTTTATCATCTGCCGTTTGTGGGGGGCCGACCGCAAGATCTGGATCAATCTTCCCGATCAACCCGGCAGCATTTTCGAAGCCGGTCGACAACCTGGCCTCGATTGCCGAGCGCAAATCCCTGACGGTGATATTGGCGGTCAGCAGGCCCGGTCGCCGCGCAAAGATGGCATCGATATCGGCAGCGGGCATCGGCGCCAATACGTCACGGACCGCCCTGATTTGGTTGGCCTCGGCCAACAAAGCCGGGAGAAGTTCGGCCCCAAAAACACGGGCGAGACATAGCTCTTCCGAACTTGGCAGCCTCTTGTCAGGCAGCCTTTCTCGCGCCTCCTGCGTGAGTTGGACGATAAAGCGCGCCGCGATCGCCGCCTGGGCGAGGGGATTGAAGCGGCCTTCGTCTCCAAACCCCGTTTCGGCCGGAACGTTCACGGCTTTCCACTCGCTCTCGCTAATGGCATAGGGGCCGAAATAGAGGCCGTTCGGGCTGGTGTTGTTCGTCAGCGCCGTTTCGGCATCGGCAAGCGCAATCAGCAGATGAGCGTTGGTGCCGTAGCGGGCTGCAACATCGAGACAGGCCTGCGCAAAATCTTCCGGCACGAAGCTGGACAGGACGGTTTGCGGCGTCAACCAGTCTTGCCGTGCGAACCCCGCATGCGTCGACGTATCCGGAGCCATCACCTCGACTTTTCGCCAAAGTGCGTCAACTTCCTCCAATTTCCTCACAGGCATGTCGATCTCGACACGCAGCAGCCGCTCGGCATCATCCCTCGGTTCGGCGCGCAGCCCAAACGGCCGCGTGTCGGCAAGAAACAATCCGGTTGGGACGGGAACAGCGGGTGGCGGCACGCGCGGTTTCGGTGCCGGCATGTCGCCTTGCACGCCGATCCTGACGACACCATCCGCGACCAATTGTTTGAGAACCGCCATGGCTCCCACCTGGGCGCTCACCGCGGTCATACTGAACTTGTGATCGCCGACGTATTTGCCTGCCGTGTAATGGTTGGTGCATGACCACAGGTAGGGCGACTTCACGGTCGGGTGGTTTCGGCGATATCCGAATCCGTTGTAACGCTCGAGTTCAAACGAGATCCGCTCGATCGACCAACCGTCCTTTCCGATATCCTGCATGCAATGCATGGTCAGGGCGTCGACCGCACTTTCGATCCAGGAAAACGTTGGACCGCCTTTCTTCGGACGGCCACTCGGGACTTGTACCGTCCGGGCGTTGAGGGGGTCACCATTGTGAAGATGCTTCTTCATGTTGAAGCTGGCTTCCAGGCTATGGATCAGCCCAACGATGAACCACGGCACCGTCGTGGCAGCGCTCACTTCATCATAGGTCGATTTAAGCTCGCGTAGCTGCTGCGCAACGCCCTTCACTTTTTGTGCCTTTGCCGGCGGAATGACAGCGGTATCCCAGAGTGTTTTGTATTCTGCGGCAAGATCGACGAACTTGATCATTCTGCGCTCCAGGGGATCGCCGGATTAGTTCTCGGGATTTATCTTCGCGTAGAGTTCCCGAGTAATGTCGGTGCCCGTCAGGTTAAACCTGGCGGCGAGGTTGCCGATGGCATTGCGGGTTTTCGTGTCGATAACGACAGGGGCTACCGGCGCCGACGGAACCTCCAACTTGGCGCCAGCCAGTGCCGTGTTAAGCAATTGCCGCATCGGGGTTTTGGTATGCTCAAAGCGGGCAAACAGGCCGACCTCGAGTCCATTGCGGAATCCCGCCTTCGTGCAATCCGGGTAAAGCCGCTGTGCGTCACGCAATTTCTGGAGGTTCGCATCTGTGGCGATCGCATTGCTGTCGGTTGACAAGACAGCCCGGTTGAAATTCTTCAGTTGTTCGCGTGTGGCCGTGTCGAACCCGTCGGACGGCGTGACGCAGAGCATCCTTTGCAGCTTCTTCCCATCAGCAACCGTGATGGTCTTCTCGACGTCCGTTGTCGCATTGGCCATCAACGGTGGCGGCTGAGGCTGTTCAGCGTGCTGTCCTGGCCGCGTCGGTCGTGCGGTATCCGTACCCGAACCGGGCTGGCCTGAGCCGGCCGCCCTGCCCGCGTTACCGATGCCGATGGAACTGAGCGGGCTCAGCACGGCAACCGGCGCCCGCAATGTCGTCGGCAAGCCCGCCTTGCAAGTTTCCAACGCAGCGGCGTCTCTCGTGATGAGGTTACAGAGGTATCTCATGAGGCCGCCGAGTTCGACAAAGAATCTCGGCTGCGGCATCGGCTCGAGGCCCTGGCTTCTGAGCGCGGCCATCACAGCGAGCCATGCCGGCATATCGTCGTTCCGGCGCGCGTAGATTTCCCTCAACGCCGCAACATGTGCTTCCGTGACCAGGAACGGAGGGGGCCGGTTGTCGATAGCCGGAGTTGCCAGCCACAACTGAACCTCCAACTCAACCGTATCCCTGTAAAGCGCCCCGACGACGCGGCCGTATTTCAGGGCGTCCCTTCCGATCTGGACGAGATTGCTCAACAGTTCGAGAATATTGATCGGATTGATGACAGCGCCGGTTGCGGAATTGAGAAGCTTCTTCGCATCTTCGACTGGCAACGCGATCATCGCCAGATCGAACAATCCGGTCGAATAGTCGAGCATGGCGCTGTCGTAATAGAAACACGGGTCGTTCTCCGCTCCCGGCACCCCGAGCGGATTCCTGTCAAACGCGCAGGCGTAGATTGGCAGGAAGCGCTTGGTGAGCGCTCCGATGCGAATGGCCAATAGCTGCCGGTCGGAATCGTTCTTTGCGGAGACGGATGCGATCCGCGCCAGCGAGACCTGCATGGCAAAGGCACGCAACGCGCGCATGCCCTTCGAGTCGGCCTTCATCCAGTGGTCGTCGAGGACGGCGTCGAGATAACCGCCGCGATTGGTCGTTTCCTTCTCTATGATCGCGCAGCCGCTGTTGAACAGCAGGGCGACCATGAGCAAAATCGACACGACGCCACGCATGCCTGCACACCCCCAACTCCCGTCAGGGATTGTGGCGAGCATGCGCTGAATTGTTCAAGGAGATTCCACATCCTTAGCGAGAAATCGCTTTCCGTGTCTCTTTTCGAACACACCCGCCAAACGTGCGACCGCCCACCACACGCTGGACTTGCGAGCCGAATCCGCGACATCCGGCATGGGAATCGTCGTTTAGGGGAACTGTCAGCACGAAGCCCTCCCGCATCGCGGAGAGGGTCTGGCGACGGGCTAATCAGGTCAGTCCATCTTACGCTTTGCTCCATCTGGGCGCGGCGCGCGCGATGCAGGGCATCGTGGCAGCGTACCGGCCCGCGTGGTCGTTTTTACGGCGCAGTGTTCGCGCAAATCAGGAAGACGATGCCCAGCGCCGTAAGGCCAAACGCGACGGCCGCAAGGGGCAGCAACATGTCGATCGCCGCGTGCATGCCGTGAAGCTTGCTGCCCCAGACCGCGAAGTCAGCTTCCTTCCAGTCGCGGAATGCCGTCTTGTGCTGATGCGCCTGATACGGCCGCTGGGATTTTTTTCCAGACGAGGGACAGCGACCAAGGTACCAGCACCGCCATCAGGAGCAGCGCACTGACCATTGCCAGTGGAAGTTCGATGTCGCTTTGCCGGTCGAACAGAATCCACGCTGCGACAGCGAACCAGGCGACAAAGCCGACCGCTATGCCGTAGATATTGGGGTGAAGCTGATCGAACACCGGCTTGTTGTGGGCGATGAGTTGCCTGGCCATGAGGGCTACCCCTCGGTCTGCTCTCGGTCTTGTCTCGATCTTGCGGGCGGTTGTCCTGCAAGCGGTTCGG
The DNA here is from genome assembly GCF_964252915.1 of Bradyrhizobium sp. LjRoot220. NCBI lineage: Bacteria > Pseudomonadati > Pseudomonadota > Alphaproteobacteria > Hyphomicrobiales > Nitrobacteraceae > Bradyrhizobium > Bradyrhizobium sp. LjRoot220. The sequence goes on along the minus strand of NZ_CAXUPS020000009.1, from coordinate 230,685 downwards.
GCCGGCGACAGGCTCTCCGGAGCATCATGCTCCGCGCAAGCACACACAAGCGTGCGCCGGGATGGTCCTCAGCCCGCCGTTGCTGCAGCCCTGCCGTGGTACAACCCGCCCGCCCCGGCTGACGTTTCATTAAATTTTCAGCCAGCGGCGATGGAACCGGTCGGGAATTCTCCGGTTGATTTGTGCAGGAAACCTTCAATGGAGGGTGTCATGGAGAACTGGAACAACGCAAAATATTGTGACGTTGCCAACTTGATCCTCGGCGCGGTTCTATTGCTTTCGCCTTGGCTATTTGGATTTACTGCTGAGAGTGCTGCATCTACCAACGCCAACATCGCCGGTATCGCAATCGCGGTGCTTGCCATCGCGGCGCTTGCTGCATTCGCCGTCTGGGAGGAGTGGCTGAACCTGGTCGTGGGACTGTGGACACTGGCTTCGCCCTGGATATTGGGCTTCCAGGGAACCACCGCGATGACGGTCCACGTCGTGATCGGCGCCGCAGTGGCGGTGCTCGCGGCCATTGAACTCTGGCTCATGTCGCAGAATCCGCCCCGTCTGACGACGCACAGCTGAGGTACGAGAGGTTTCCCTTCGCCCGCCCGTGTTGGCGGGCGAAGGGCCGGTTTGAGGGACGAAATGCCATGCAGCGCGTCACCCGTGACGACGTTATCAAGGCGATCGGTCCGGTCGACGAAGTGACCATCGCCGAAATCATTGGCACCGGTGCGACGGCGGACGAACTGGCGGAGGCCCAGGCCTGGATGGTCAATGACGAGCCGCTGATGAACGAGGGCCGGCCGCTGGCGAGCGGCCGGGTTCGCGAACTCATCGATATCCTCGCGGAGTTTGAATCGAGCGAGGATGAAGACGGCAAGGCAGCCAGCCCCGCCACGGACGGGCAGGTCTGACGCCCGCCCCATCAGCGCGAGCGGGTGCCCCCAGCGTCAAGCGCGGCTCAATCGAGCCGCGCCCTCGTCACTATCGTACCTAATTCAGCTTACGCTTCGGGATCGGCGCCTCGAACGTCGCGATCTCGGCGGTCTGCGGCGCCTTGCCGTTGAAGGTCAGCACGTTGCCCTCGCTCGAGATCGCCACGTGATCGCCGTCGGCGATCTCGCCGGCGAGGATCATTTCGGCCAGCGGATCCTGCAGGTTGCGCTGGATCACCCGCTTCAGGGGACGCGCGCCATAGGCGGGGTCCCAGCCCTTGGCGGCAAGCCAGTCGCGCGCCGCGGCATCGAGCGTGAGCGTGATCTTGCGTTCCTCCAGGAGTTTCTGCAGCCGCGCGAACTGGATCTCGACGATCCGGCCCATCTCGCTCTTCTGCAAGCGATGGAACAGGATGATCTCGTCGACCCGGTTGAGGAATTCGGGCCGGAAATGCGCCCGTACCATTCCCATCACCTGATCGCGCACCTCCGAGGTGTCGTCGCCTTCCGGCTGGTTCACCAGGAATTCCGACCCGAGGTTCGAGGTCATGATGATCAGCGTGTTGCGGAAGTCGACTGTGCGGCCCTGACCGTCGGTCAAGCGGCCGTCGTCGAGCACCTGCAGCAGCACGTTGAAGACGTCCGGATGCGCCTTCTCGATCTCGTCGAACAGCACCACCTGATAGGGCCGCCGCCGCACCGCCTCGGTGAGGGCGCCGCCCTCGTCATAGCCGACATAGCCCGGAGGCGCGCCGATCAGCCGCGACACCGAATGCTTTTCCATGTACTCGGACATGTCGAGACGGACCATCGCGGTCTCGTCGTTGAACAGGTATTCCGCCAGCGCCTTGGTCAGTTCGGTCTTGCCGACGCCGGTCGGCCCCAGGAACATGAACGAGCCCATCGGGCGGTTCGGATCCTGCAAGCCGGCGCGCGAACGGCGGACGGCGGTCGCCACCGCCCGCACGGCTTCGGCCTGGCCGACCACGCGCTTGCCGAGGCTGCCTTCCATTTTCAGCAGCTTGTCCTTTTCCCCCTCCAGCATCTTGTCGACGGGCACACCGGTCCAGCGAGACACCACCTGCGCGATGTGGTTGGCGGTAACCGCCTCCTCCATCATCTCGCCGGGATTCTCTTTCGCTTCGATATCGCTGAGCTTCTTCTCCAGCTCGGGAATCCGGCCATAGGCCAGTTCGCCCGCGCGCTGGAATTCGCCGCGGCGCTGCGCGTTGGCAAGCTCGATGCGCAAGGCGTCGAGTTCGCTCTTCAGCTTCTGCGCGTCGGAGAGCTTGTTCTTCTCCGCGCTCCAGCGCGCCGTCAGCGCTGCCGATTTCTCCTCGAGATCGGCGAGTTCCTTCTCCAGCGTCTGCAGCCGGCTCTTCGAACCGGCATCGCTCTCCTTGCGCAGCGCCTCCTGCTCGATCTTCAGACGGATGATCTCCCGATCCATCGTATCGAGTTCTTCCGGCTTGGAATCGACCTGCATCTTCAGCCGCGCCGCGGCCTCGTCCATCAGGTCGATGGCCTTGTCAGGCAGGAAGCGGTCGGTGATGTAGCGGTTCGACAGCGTGGTGGCGGCGACCAGCGCGGAATCGGCGATGCGCACGCCGTGATGCTGCTCGTACTTGTCCTTCAGGCCGCGCAGAATCGAAATCGTGTCCTCGACCGTCGGCTCGGAGACGAAGATCGGCTGGAACCGGCGCGCCAATGCGGCGTCCTTTTCGACGTGCTTGCGGTATTCGTCGAGCGTGGTGGCGCCGATGCAATGCAGTTCGCCGCGCGCCAGCGCGGGCTTCAGCAAATTGGACGCGTCCATCGCGCCATCGGCCTTGCCGGCGCCGATCAGGGTGTGCATCTCGTCGATGAACAGGATGATGCTGCCTTCGGCCGAGGTGACTTCCTGCAGCACGGCCTTGAGCCGCTCCTCGAACTCGCCGCGATATTTGGCTCCCGCAATCATCGAGCCGAGGTCGAGCACCAGCAGCCTCTTGTCCTTGAGGCTCTCCGGCACGTCGCCGTTGAGGATGCGCAGCGCGAGGCCCTCGACGATCGCGGTCTTGCCGACGCCGGGTTCGCCGATCAGCACGGGATTGTTCTTGGTGCGGCGGGACAGCACCTGGATGGTACGGCGGATTTCCTCGTCGCGGCCGATCACCGGATCGAGCTTGCCGTCGCGTGCGGCCTGGGTCAGGTCGCGGGCATACTTTTTCAGCGCGTCATAGGCGTTCTCGGCCGTGGCGCTGTCAGCGGTGCGGCCCTTGCGCAACGATTCGATCGCCGCGTTGAGGTTTTGCGGCGTGACGCCGCCCTTGCTCAAAATGGTCGCCGCCTCGCTGCCCTTCTCGAGCGTGAGGCCCAGCAGCAGCCGCTCCACGGTGACGAAGCTGTCGCCGGCTTTTTCGGCGGCCTTTTCCGAGGCGTCAAACGCCCGCGCCAGTTCGGGGGCGAGATAGACCTGGCCGGCGCCACTGCCGGATACCTTTGGGAGCTTGCCCAGCGCATCCTCGGTCGCTTTAAGGATGGCGTGGGAGTTGCCGCCGGCGCGGTCGATCAGACCGCCGGCCAGCCCCTCACCGTCGTCCAGCAGCACCTTGAGCAGATGCAGCGGCGAGAATTGCTGGTGGCCGTCGCGCACGGCCAGCGATTGCGCAGACTGGATGAAACCGCGCGCACGCTCGGTGTATTTCTCAATGTTCATTTTACTTGCTTCCCTCGGCCTGCCGCCCCCACCCCGAAGGCATGGACGCCGCATCTTCACTGGGTTTCCACGCGGCCGCGTTGACATTCCTCAACCAGCCGGCGGTCGTCGCCATCATTTCAGGCTTGACGCAAATGTGGGCATCTTCGGCCAAAAACGGAAGAGCCCAATTTGCGATTTCAGCATGGTAGCGGGCTGCAAAGGAATCTCTTAAAAAGCCGGATGACCTCATCAAATCCCCCACAGATCACCGGTATCTACCGCTATCCCGTCAAGGGGCTGACCCCGGAGCCGCTCGCCCGCGCGGCGCTGAATCCCGGCCAGACCCTGCTGGCCGACCGCCGCTACGCCATCGAAAACGGCCCCAGCGGCTTCGATCCGGCCGAGCCGAAATGGCTGCCCAAGCCGCATTTCCTGATGCTGATGCGGGACGAGTGGCTGGCCGCGCTGCAGACCCATTTCGACGACGCCAGCCACGTATTGACCATCCGCCAGAACGGCGCGGTCGCGGCCCAGGGCAACCTTGAAACCGCCGAGGGCCGGGCCGCGATCGAGCAATTCTTTGCCACCAGCTATGCCGGCCAGATCAAGGGGCCACCAAAAGTCCTGACCAGTCCGGGGCACAGTTTTTCCGACGTCGCCCGCAAGGTGGTCTCGATCATCAATCTGGCGAGCGTCCGCGCCATCGAGGATATGGTCGACCACCCCGTCCATCCGCTGCGTTTCCGCGCCAACCTCTATGTCGAGGGCTGGCCGGCCTGGCACGAATTCGACCTCGTCGACCGCACCATCGCGATCGGCGAGGCGCGGCTCAAGGTGGTCAAACGCATCACCCGTTGCGCTGCCGTCAATGTCGATCCGAAAACCGCAGAGCGCGATCTCTCGATCCCGAATACCCTGACGCGCCGGCTCGGCCACAACGAGTGCGGCATCTATGCCGAGGTGACCGCCGGCGGCAGCATCGCCATCGGCGACGCGATCATGGCGGAACAGCCGGAATTGTTGTGAGGTAGTTCGGCACGGCCCGGCGACTTCCGCTGTCGTCCTCCGCGAAAGCGGGGGATCCAGTACGCCGCGGCCTGTCGGTTCTATCATCGGCGTCTCTGGATACTGGGTCGCCCGGTCAAGCCGGGCGATGACAACTGAATATGCCTTCGCATTCTCGCGACGCATTGCGCCCGAGGCTTGCTGGAATCTTCAACGCCCCCTCTCAATAAGAGGGCGCAGGGAATGCCGGATGCGCGCTGCACCCGCGATCTCGTGTGCGACGTGCACAAACAAAGGTGCACACGAGCATACAGGGCAGCGGAGAACATCCGACATTCCCTGCGCAATGGCTTTACGGCTTATAACGCGCTCTCCCCGGTGAGCCTATACTCTGTTGCCACCGTCGCTGCGCCGAAATGAATCCGACGCAACTTGACGCCAGCCTAAGGGCGTCAGGACCACACGCCTTTGCCGTACGCTCTCGCGCCGTTCGTTATCGGCACTACCAGCGTCCACCGCGACCCGTCCCAACGATCGTGACGATCATGATACGCCCCTCTGGCGGGACGGGATGGACGAGGATATAGCCTCATTTTCCTTTCTGTAAAAGCGAAATATTTTTTATTTTGGGGCTTGACATTTGTTCTGAATAACAGAATCGATCTGCCCCGGCTCCCGCCTTCGCTCGTTGAGCCACGGCGGACAGGTCGCCAGGGCTATGCCGGGCGCAGCCGTCGACCGGCTTGTCGCCCCTGCCCGATCCGTCCCCGGGCAGGCGGCCGCCCAAAGGGAACCGGCGGCCGCCCAGAAAGTTTACACGGGGTGGAGGACCACCATGCGCAAAGTCTTCTCACGCTTGGACGACGAACAGCGGCAGGCTCTCATCGAGTGTGTCGACCTCAGCACGGCGATTGCTTCAGCCGGACTGATCGTGTCGATCCTCAAATTATTCGTCGACCTGATGACCTGAATCGCTTCGGTGATCGGGCAGTTGGACCTTCGTTAACCCGCTTCAAGGGCGGAGCGAACGCGTGCTCTCGGTTTTGAATCCTGGAGGTGCGTTATGAAACAAGAGCCGATCGTTGAACAGGCGGCGCGAGAAACACCGCCCACGGAAGCCGAGCTGAACTACGGGCTACTGACCGCCGGCGCGATTGCCCTCATGGTCGTTGGAACGGCAATCTACTGGATTTCGTAACCTGCTGAGTTCGGAGCGCGTGGGCGTCAGGAAATGTCACGCGGAAGTTTCCAGTCCGGCCGGGGGTCGTAGGGTTCTTCGACCCTGGCGACATGATAACCGCCGGGAACCACCTGACCGCCTTCCTCGTCCGCCACCGGAACGTCCGTAACAAGCCCCTCTATCAGGGCGGCTTCCCAAACCTCTTTCTCGGTGGGGAATGCAGGTCCGATCTGCTTGTCGCCTTCAAACAGCGCGTACATCTGGCCTCCTGACCAAAACCCCGCCAGCTACAGACGTAACTGACGGGGCTTTGAGATGCTTCCGGTGGATTTTTCCCTCGTCACATCACTCGAATAATCAACGCGTCCGAGGAAGGCCCGTTCCCGTTTTCCCCGCCCGCTTCGCCAGGAGGAAAGCCGCCGACCAGATCGTTCGCAACCACCACCATCACAACGAAACCTGATCGGCTGCGCCGCCATCAACGCGCGGCTCGAGCAACTCACTTTTTTGGAACGGTTCAACACCGCTGCTGTTAGCCAACATCATGAACAGTGCAGACTCATGAACCGTGGAGAACCGAATGCGGCTTATTCCTGCAGTAATCGTAGCTTGCACCCTGGCTTCGCCGATGGCGTGGCCCAGAACACGACGACTTCGCCCGGCGCTGCCGCTGCCCCTGTGCCGGCTGCTGGACCGTGGCGCGCTTCGAAGCTCGTGGGCGTAAACGTCTTCAATGAGCAGAACGAGAGGATCGGCGACGTCAATGACGTGATCATCGATTCCACCGGCAAGGCCGCTGGTGTGGTTATCGGGGTCGGCGGCTTTCCCGGCGCAGGAGAGCATCACGTCATGATGCCCCTCGATAAGGTCAAGTTCTCGAACGAGGCCGGCACGATGACGACCGGCTCGGCCGGTTCGGGTTCAAAGCAATGGTATCCGGACCGCGCTGTGGTTGGCGCCACCAGGGACCAGCTCGAGACGATGACCGAGTTCAAGTACTGACCGAAAGGCTTCGGATCGCGCTGACCTATGACCGAAGCCGCTAGCCCGGTTCGATACGCGCCAGCGGCTTTGGAAAAATCACAGCGACGGAGCAGGTCGGCCGGGTAAGGCAGTCCGTGAAAGGCGTTGATCGTACAAACGTGCTTTGGGGCGCTGGAGAAAAATCATGATCCGTAAACTGGCTTCGGGCCAATACCGGCTCTATTCCCGCAAGGTCAATCCCAAAACCGGCAAGAGGCGCAACCTCGGCACCTTCAAGTCCCGCGCGGCGGCCGAAAAGCATGAACGCGACGTACAGTATTTCAAGAGGCACTGAGGCCAGGGATCACCGAATTGGAACTCTTCAGACCGGATGGTGTTTTGCATCAAACAGCAAAAAGGAGGGTGTCATGCCGCGCGGCGACAAATCCGCCTACACCGACAAGCAAAAGCGTAAAGCCGAACACATCGAGGAAGGCTACGAGCACCGCGGCGTTCCCCGCGACGAAGCCGAACGACGGGCCTGGGCTACCGTGAACGCCGAAACCCACGGCGGCAAAAAGAGCGGGTCGGGGCGGGGCAAGAAGGAAGACCACGCGCCGTCCCGCAAGGGTGGCAAGCTCGGTGGAAAGGCCGCCGCGAAACGCCCGGCATCGGAACGTTCCCGCTCGGCAAAGAAGGCGGCACAGACCCGCAAGCGACGTGCAGCCTAGACCGCCCGATTTGAATCGGAGCGGAGTTCTGTTTTTTGATTTGACGCGTTTTCTTGACGCGAACCGGTATTGAGTTCGGCTGGAAAGCGCCTTGGAAACCGCCTTGGAAACCGCCTTGGGAGGCGAGATATGGCCACTTGCGAAACCTGCGGAAATTCGTACGACAAGGCCTTTCAGGTCTTCATGAACGGCACGTCGCATACGTTCGATAGCTTCGAATGCGCCATCCATGCCCTGGCACCAACCTGCAAGCATTGTGGAACGCGCATCGTCGGGCACGGCCTCGAAAAGGGCGGCGTCTTCTATTGCTGCGATCATTGCGCGCAGAACGACGGCGTCACCGGGCTGCGCGATCGTCTTTGATGCCTGACGTGGTTGTCGCCTCAACCAAGCCGGCGGCGGGCACCATCCCGTTCCGGAACGTGGGCCGCACGGGCGTCGGCAGAAAATCCAGAAGGCGGCTGGCCCGCGATAAGTGAGCAAAAACGACAAAGCCCGCCGGTTTCTTGCCCGGCGGGCTTGGTGGCTGCTTCCTTGATTGGAGGCTTGTTCAAGCTGTTTTGGCAAACATCGTCAGAACGCCGTCGGCGATGTTGATGGCTACGACTTGCGATGAGTTCAGGCCCTTGGCCTTGAGCACAGCTGCCGCCTCCGGCGTCGCGTCAATGGACTTCCGAAGCGACTGAATATCTTCCTCGCGTGTCTGGGCCACGAGTTCATCGACTTTCGAGCGCACCGCGGGTTGCAGATCCTTGACGTCGACGACCTGAATGCTGCGGATGACCGTACTGGACTGCGGGGTCTGCTCCTCGGATTGCGAGGGTGTCGATTGCGAGGGGCTGGATTGCGAAGGGTTGCCTTGTGCCTGCACGAAAGCGGGCGCGCCCAGAGAGAGGGCCGCAATGATGACGGATGTCGTAACGACGCGCATGCGCACTCCTTTTCGGTTTGATTCAGTTTGACCGGAGAGTCTTCTATCCGCACAATTTGGTTGGCGTCTGATTCCGATGTGGCCATTCGGTGAAACCAATGCGGCGGCAATGTGCACGCCGCCAGCCTGCCGGTTTGCCGGCCTCACGCACGCGAATCGGCGTCATTGATCCGCGTGAAGCATCTGCAGCTCGGCGATGCGGCTGTCGGCGCGGCGAAGCCGCCGGCAAAGCTCGCGGTTGATGTTCTGCATCACCAGCACATAGGCATGGATGTCGGTCTTGTAGCACGTGTAGAGCTGTCGGGCGGTGAGCTCGTACAGCACCGTAGCGCTCTCCGCGACGACGGTGGCCGACCGGTTCTGCATTTCGATCAGCGTCATTTCGCCGAAGAAATCGCCGGGATAAAGATCCGTCATGCGGATGACGCGCCCGGAATCCAGCAGCTTGCTCACCACCAGCTGACCGGCGTGAACAATGAACATCGAGCGCCCCGGTTCTCCTTCCGCGACGACGGTGGCGCCGGCGTCGAAGCGGCGTTCGACCAGCATTGAGACCAGGAGATCGAGGCTTGCGTCCGAGAGGCCGCCGAAGAAAGGCGTGGCGAGCAGGAACGCCTTCAGATCTGGGGAGCTGACAGCCATGGGGCTAATATACCCGCGCCCCCGGCGGCGGCAAGCGGCCCAGGCCCGACGCGACGGCTCTGCGACAGGTACGGCGCTGACTTGTCGGGTGCTCAGCGAAGGCGGAAGCGTGCCCGACTTTCTTGCGGAGGCCATTGGCGTCGATGCCGCTGACGATTCCGACATGGCCTCCGCGACGACGCGCGGCTCACGCGGCTCGGGTGAACAACGGCGCCGCCAATTTCCTTTTTCACCTGCCTCACGGTGATGTAGGATCGTGTTCGGGATACATTTGCTTCCCGGCATGGGAATCCTTGCGGATTTTGAAATGAGATACTGCTTTATCGGCTTGCTGCTCGCCAGTTTCAGCGCGCCCGCCCTGGCGGACCCCAAACTCGACGCCCTGGTGGCCGCCTACCCGGACACGCTCGCCTCCTACACCGACAGCGAACTGGTGTGGAAGGACGGCACGCGTATGCCGCTCGGCAGCGCGGTCGAGCGCCCGTTCACCGAAATGCTGGATCACGCCACCATCCGGGATCAGTTCGCCATCCCCTATCCGCTGGCGACGGCACCATTCCAGCCGCCCGGCACCAACGTCGACCCGGGCCGCATCCGAAACGAAGCTTTTTTTCTCAAGATGTATGGCGACTGCCGCAAGGGCCAGGTGCTGTCCAATCTTCGCGAGATCGCCTGGCTGCCCAGGCACGGCGGCGGCACGGTGCGCGCTACCGCCATCAACGGCGTTGCCGATCGGCTGGCGAAGGTTTCAGAAGAACTCGACGCGCTTCCGGCCGACCTGATCCGCTACCTCGTTCCGATGTCCGGCATCTATAACTGCCGGCCCATCGCGCAGACCAACCGGCTTTCGGTGCACGCCTTTGGCGCCGCGATCGACATCAATGCCAAGTTCGGCAATTACTGGCTGTGGTCGAAAGGTGCATCCGGCGCGATCGTCTGGCGCAACCAGATTCCGCAAAAAATCGTCGAGATTTTCGAGCGCCACGGCTTTATTTGGGGCGGCCGGTGGTATCATTTCGACAGCCTGCATTTCGAGTATCGGCCCGAACTGATTGCGCTTGCGAAGCAGGGCCGGCCGAACGACTAACTCAGCCGGGCGCGGCGTGAGGAGACACAATGAAAACCTCGTGGTTTATCGGCTTCATTCTGGTCCTGTCGCTGACCGCCGGTGCTGCTCGCGCAGAGAATCGATTTGCTTTCGTTGTCGGCAATGACGCCTACGTCAATGTGGATCCGCTCAAGAAGGCAGTAAACGACGCCCGCTCCGTCGGCCGCAGCCTTCAGCAACTCGGCTTCCAGGTGACGCTCGGAGAAAATCTTGGATGGCGGGATTTCGTCCAGAAGTTCAGCTCGTTCGAGAATTCGATTCAGCCGGGCGACACCGCCTTTCTGTTCTACGCCGGGCATGCCGTTGAAATCGACGGTGCGAACTTTCTGGTTCCGACCGATGCGCCGCGGGTGGCGGCGCAAGAGCAGCAAAGCCTGCTCAGGGACCTGACCATATCCACCGACAATCTGATCCAGCGGCTCAAGTCCCGCGGCACTCGCATCCAGATTATCGTGCTCGATGCCTGCCGCGACAATCCGTTTCGCCTCACCAACGGGCGCTCGGTGGGCGGTCTGCGCGGTCTTGCGCGCACCTCCATTCCCGGCGGCGTATTCATCATCTATTCGGCGGACTTCGGCGAATCCGCGATGGATCGGCTGTCCGACAGCGACACCAATGCGAATTCGGTCTTCACGCGAAGCTTCCTGCCGTTACTTGAGGACCCCGGGAATTCGCTGGTCGCAGTGGCCAAGCAGACACGCGCAAAGGTGAAGGGGCTGGCCAGCACTGTCGGGCAGACGCAATCACCTGCATATTATGACGGAGTCGACGGCGACATCTTCCTGTCCAGACAAGCCTCCCAGGCGACGACGCCTCCGATTCAAATTCCTCCGCCTGTGGCACAACCGGAAAAGCCGCGTGTCCCCGGGCCGGTCGCCTCGGCAACCAACGAGTCGATTCCACCTCCTCCAGCGCCGGCTCCGACTTCAAGGTCCGCGCAGGACTTCATGTTTGCCAATTCGGATAGCGTTCTGCTGACCCGTGCCATGCTGATCAATCTGTCACCGGATCAGCTTCGCATCGCGCGCAATGAAATTTATGCCCGGCGCGGCCGCTTCTTTCGTGATCCGGCCCTGAGCGCGCATTTCAAGCGCTTCGGCTGGTATCGGCCCTATGCCTGGGAGGTGCCGCTCAATGCGGTCGAAAAAGCCAACGTCAGTCTGATTGCGTCGCTGGAACGATAGAACGGATTGAATCCTTCCCAAGAGGAACCTCGAATGCCCTACGCTGTCGCCAAGGATAATGTCCGCCTTTATTTCGAAGAAGCAGGCACGGGAACGCCGATCATCTTCCTGCACGAGTTCGCGGCCGACCACACCAATTGGGAGCCGCAAATGCGCTACTTCTCGCGCGGCCACCGCTGCATCGCCTATTCGGCGCGCGGCTATACCCCCTCCGACGTGCCGCCGACATCGGACGTCTACACCTACAAGCATTTCTACACTGACGCGCTCGCGGTGCTCGATCACCTCGCAATCGCCAAAGCGCATTTCGTCGGGCTGTCGATGGGCGCCTATTCGTCGCTGCAGATCGGCCTCAACGCGCCGGAGCGCGCGCTGTCGATGACGCTGGCCGGCGTTGGCTCCGGCTCTGCCATCGAAAATCTCGACGCCTTCCGCGCGCAATGCCGCGCCAATGCCGAGCAGTACGAGGCGATCGGATCGGTCGCGGTCGCCAAGGCGACGCGCGAGGCGCCGAGCCGGATTCCCTTTCTGCTGAAAGACCCGCGCGGCCACGCCGATTTCTACGCCGCATTGGCGCGCCATGACGCCAAAGGCTCGGCCAACACCATGCGCAGCTTTCAGGGCGGTCGGCCCTCGATCTACACGCTGACCGATGCGATCCGCACCGTGCCGACGCCGGCGCTGATCATCTGCGGCGACGAGGACGACAATTGCATCGAGCCGAGCCTGTTCCTGAAAAAGCATCTGCCCGCGGCCGGGCTGACGTTCTTCCCGAAGTCGGGCCACGTGCTCAACCTGGAGGACCCCGCGCTGTTCAACGAAATGGTCGAGCGCTTTATTGCGCTGGTGGAAGCGGGGAGATGGCCGGTGCGGGATCCGCGGTCGATGGGGTGACGCCGGTGCGCTCCCTCTCCCGCCCTTGCGGGGGAGGGTTGGGGTGGGGGTGTCTCCACACAACGTGCTCGCCCGGTGGAGAGACCCCCACCCGCCGCGCTCTAACGAGCGCGTCGACCTAAGAGCGAGCTTCGCTCGTCTCGACCCCGCAAGCGGGAGAGGTAAGAACGATGACGGCGATAGTTACTTCTTCCCCCGGGTCAGCAAAAACACGCCCTGCTCGCCGAACATGTTCCAGAACCACCACGGCAGATTGAGCCGCAGCGGGCGGCCGTAGAGGTCGAGGGCGACCGCGCGTTCCATCTTGACGTTGATCTCGTCGCAGAGCTGCACGAAATCCTTGATGGTGCAGAAATGGATGTTCGGCGTGTCGTACCAGGTCGCCGGCAGGTTTTCGGTGCGCGGCATGTGGCCGCCGACCAGCAATTGCAGCCGCATCCGCCAGAACCCGAAATTCGGAAACGAGACGATGGCGCGATGGCCGATCCGCAGCAGGTTTTCCAAGACCACCCTCGGCTGCCGGGTCGCCTGAAGCGTCTGCGACAGGATCACATAGTCGAAGGCGTCGTCGGGATAATTGACGAGGTCGGTGTCGGCGTCGCCCTGCACCACCGCAAGGCCTTTGGCGACGCAGCGGTTGACGCCCTCGCGCGACAGCTCGATGCCGCGGCCGTCAATGCCGCGGCTTTCCAGCAGTTGCAGCAGTTCGCCGTCGCCGCAGCCGACGTCGAGCACCCTTGCGCCGCTCTGGACCATTTCGGCGACCAGCAAATGATCGCTGCGAAGATCTTCGGTGCGGTGCGGCTCGATGCCGTTGAGCGGCAGGGTCTGCTGAGACGACATCGACATATCAACCACCGGTCTCTTTCAGGCCCCGGGCCTTGCCTGCGGACTGCAGAAAGGCGCGGGAGATGTCGAAGAATTCGGGCACGTCGAGCAGGAAGGCGTCGTGGCCGCGATCGGTTTCGATTTCGGCGAACGACACCCGCGCGCTCGACGCGTTCAGCGCATGCACCAGCGCGCGAGATTCCGAGGTCGGGAACAGCCAGTCCGACGTGAACGACACCACGCAAAAGCGGGTCTGGATACCGCGGAACGCCTGCGCCAGCACGCCATTGTGGTCGGCGGCGATGTCGAAGTAATCCATCGCCCGCGTCAGATAGAGATAGGAGTTGGCGTCGAACCGCTCGACGAACGACGAGCCCTGATAACGCAGATAGCTTTCGACCTGGAAATCCGCGTCGAACGAGAACGTCGGCAGCTCGCGGTCCTGCATCCGCCGGCCGAATTTGCGATGCAAGGCCGCGTCCGACAGATAGGTGATGTGGGCCGCCATCCGCGCCACGCCGAGGCCGCGATGCGGATGCGTGCCATGGTCGAAATAGCGCCCGCCGCGCCAGTCCGGATCGGCCATCACCGCCTGGCGGCCGAGTTCATGAAACGCGATGTTCTGCGCCGAATGGCGCGTCGAGCAGGCGATCGCCAGCGTCGAGAACACGCGTTTGGGATAGGCCGCGGTCCATTGCAGCGCCTGCATGCCGCCCATCGAGCCGCCAACCACACAAAACAGCGTGTCGATGCCCAAGCGATCGATCAGCATGGTCTGCGCGCGCACCATATCGGGAATGGTGATGATCGGGAAATCGAGGCCCCACAGTTTGCCGGTGGCCGGATTGGTCGAGGCCGGCCCGGTCGAGCCCATGCAGCCGCCGATCACATTGCTGCAGATGATGAAATAGAGGTTGCTGTCGAGCGGCTTGCCAGGACCGACCAGGGTGTCCCACCAGCCGTGCTTGCCGGTGACCGGATGCGGATTGTTGACATGCTGATCGCCGGTCAGCGCATGGCAGATCAGAATGGCGTTGGAACGGTCCGCGTTCAGCTCGCCATAGGTCTGGTAGGCGATCTGGAACGGCGCCAGATCGACGCCGCAATCGAGCTTGAGCGGCTGGTCGATGCCGAACCTGACGACCTGCGACGTCGGATGGTCCGCCTCATGGGCCCGGTCCTCGCTATGGATGGAGGGACTCGGAATCGAAGGGCTCGGTATCGACTGCACATTCGTCATCTCGGCCACCGACCTCCTCGACGGAGGTCCTCTCGGACAGAAATCAGGCCATAAAAAACCCGGCCTGAACAAAGGTTCGACCGGGATCACTTCTGTCCCCGGCCTGTTTAGCGAGTTGTTTAACGTGGCTGCAAGCCGGCCGGCTCAAATGACCACGGAATGGGCCAAAGCTAGTCCGAAGCGAGCTTTTCGTCAAGGCAGGCCCATGGTTAACCCGCCCGCGACGTCCCCAATGGCGATGTTTCTCTTTGCTTTCGGTGGCCGTCTTTCCTAATCAATGTCGTTGTATTTGCCGGTGATTTCGGCCCCCGGCGCTAAAGGCTAGAACATGTCCAAAGCACCCCCCGCCCCGCCCTCGCTCGCGGTGCTGCGCCAGGAGATCGACGCGATCGACGAGCAGGTCCACCGCCTGTTGATGGCGCGTGGCGACATCATCGATCGGCTGATCCAGGTCAAGGAGACCCAGGAAGTCGGCTCGGCATTTCGCCCGGCGCGCGAGGCCGACATGATGCGGCGGCTGGTGGAACGGCACCGCGGCATCCTCCCGATCGACACCATCGAGAGCATCTGGCGGGTCATCATCTCGACGTTCACCTACGTCCAGGCGCCGTTCGCGGTGCATGCCGACGTCTCGGTCGGCGAATCCGCGATGCGGGATTCGGCGCGGTTTCATTTCGGATTCGTGGTGCCATACGTCTCGCACTTCAGCGCCCAAGCCGCGGTCGAGGCGGTGGCGAAATCGAAGGGCGATCTGGCGCTGGTCTCGGCGGCGTCGAGCCGCACACCGTGGTGGATCGAACTCGAAGCGGACGGCGCACCGAAGATCATCGCGCGGTGGCCGTTCCTCGAACGCGCCGACCATCCGGCCGCGTTGCCGGTATTCGTGGTCTCGCGCGTTGCCGACAACGCCATGGTGACCGAAGTCGAGACCTGGAGCGTGCGCGTCTCCGGCTGGAATGCCGAGATCGCGCGCGCGCTGGCGCCGCTCGCCGAAATCGTCGCCGTGCCCGATACCGCCTTCGACGGCGCGGCGCTGCTGGTGTCGATATCAGGCACCGGGATGGAGAAGATCAAGACCGCCCTGATCGAGGCCGGCGCGTCGGTGCGCTCCTCGGCCCTCGTCGGCAGCCACGCAACGCGTTATACGGTGCCCCCGAACGGGGCGGCCAAATCTTAAGTCGACAAGTCGACGCCCTGACGATCCGGAGCCCAAAAATGTCCCGCCCCGTGCCGAACCCCGGCATTCTCGATATTGCGCCCTACACCCCCGGCAAGAGCCCGGTGGCCGAGCCGGGCCGCAAGGTGTTCAAACTGTCCGCCAACGAGACGCCGTTCGGCCCGTCGCCGAAGGCGCTGGCGGCGTACCGGGACGCGGCCGCGCATTTGCATGACTATCCGGAAGGCACCTCACGCGTGCTGCGCGAAGCGATCGGCCGCGCCTTCGGGCTCGATCCTGCCCGCATCATCTGCGGCGCCGGCTCCGACGAGATCCTCAATTTGCTGGCGCACACCTATCTCAAGCACGGAGACGAGGCGATTTCGACCGCCCACGGCTTCCTGGTGTACCCGATCGCGACCATGGCGAACGGCGCCACGAACGTCGTGGCGGCCGAGACCAATTTCACCGCCGACGTCGATGCGATCCTAAAACTGGTTTCGCCGCGCACCAAGATGGTGTGGCTCGCCAATCCGAACAACCCGACCGGCACCTACATTCCGTTCGACGAGGTCAAGCGGCTGCGCGCCGGCCTGCCCGATCATGTGCTGCTGGTGCTCGACGCCGCCTATGCCGACTACGTCTCGCGCAACGATTACGAGCTCGGCATCGAGCTGGTGGCGACCACCGAAAACACCGTGGTGACCCACACCTTCTCCAAGATCCACGGGCTGGCGTCGCTGCGGATCGGCTGGATGTTCGGCCCGGCCAACATCGTCGACGCCGTCAACCGCATTCGCGGGCCCTTCAACGTCTCGACGCCGGCGATGCTGGCGGCGGTCGCCGCGATCGAGGACACCGCCCACGTCCAGATGTCGAAGAACTTCACCGAGCACTGGCGCAACTGGCTGACCGAAGAAATCAGCAAGCTCGGGCTGAAGGTGACGCCGAGCGTGGCGAATTTTGTGCTGATCCATTTTCCGCTGGAGAAGGGCAAGACCTCGGCGGATGCCGATGCGTATCTGACCAGGCGCGGCCTCGTGCTGCGGGCGTTGAACAATTACGGCCTGCCGCATTCACTGCGGATGACCATCGGCACCGAAGAGGCCAACCGCCTCGTCGTCGACGGCCTGCGCGATTTCATCGCGGGCAAGTGAGAGCCAAGTGAGTACCGAACCCCTCTTCAAACGCGTCGCGCTGATCGGCTTCGGCCTGATCGGCGGTTCGATCGCCCGCGCCGCCCGCGCGCAAGGGCTTGCCGGCGAGATCGTCACCACGGCACGCTCCGCCAAGACCCGCGCGCGGGTGGAAGAATTGCGCGTCGTCGACCGCGTGCTGGAAACCAACGCCGAAGCGGTCAACGGCGCCGACCTCGTCATCCTCTCCATTCCCGTCGGTGCCTGCGGTCCGGTCGCGGAGGAGATTGCGCCATTCCTCGAAGCGGGCGCGATCGTGTCCGACGTCGGCTCGGTCAAGGGCGCCATCGCCCGCGACATGGGACCGCATATCCCGCCGGGCGTCCACTTCGTTCCCGCCCATCCCGTCGCCGGCACCGAGCATTCCGGTCCGGACTCCGGCTTTGCCGAACTCTTCATCAACCGCTGGTGCATCCTGACGCCGCCGGAAGGCACCGATGCCGCGGCGGTGGAAAAGCTGCGCGCGTTCTGGGCCGGGCTCGGCGCCAAGGTCGAGATCATGACGCCGGACCATCACGATCTGGTGCTGGCGATCACCAGCCATCTGCCGCATCTGATCGCCTACACCATCGTCGGCACCGCCGATGAGCTGGCGCAGGTGACGTCGTCGGAAGTGATCAAATTCTCCGCCGGCGGTTTTCGCGATTTTACGCGCATCGCGGCGTCGGACCCCACAATGTGGCGCGACGTGTTCCTGGCCAACAAGGAAGCCGTGCTGGAGATGCTCGGCACCTTCAACGAGGATCTCTCCAAGCTCACGCGCGCGATCCGGCGCAACGACGGCGAGGCGCTGTTCGAGCACTTCACCCGCACCCGCGCCATCCGCCGCGGCATCGTCGAGATCGGCCAGGATTCGGCGGCGCCCGACTTCGGCCGCCCGCACGCGAATTTAACGAAGAAGCCGGAGTAGGACGAAGGGGCCGCTCCACCGCGGCGGCGTCCTACCCGCGAATGAAAGCGTGTCCGCATGCCCGCGGTCCGACGGGCAGCTGTGTCGACCGCATCCCGACCCAACGTCCGCGATGGCCAGCGCCCCCTGCTTCGGGACGGGACGGCCCGCGATCTTTTTTAAAAGATCGGACGGGGGAATCCACGTTGAAATGGTTGGCAAATTCGAGCGTGCCCGCGTTGCCGGCCGCAACAATCAAGAAAAATAATCGAGAATCGGCGCGGTACCGGAAAAAAACGGAAGCCTGTCCGTCTCTGAAGTCATGGGCCGGATTGGCCGGCCCCAGCCAGAAGGACAAGCACCATGTCGATCTATCGCAAAGTTCTGACCACCACCCTGTTCGCTGCCACGATCCTCTGCGGCGCGGGCGCTACCGTACTGACCACTTCGTCTCCCGCCGCGGCGCAGGTCAGGCCCAACTACGGCGGCTTCACGTACCTTGGCAACGCGTCGGCCTACACGTTCGCCCCCCGCAGCGGCCAGATGGGCAACGTGACGTTCTTCGGCGGGCGGCCCGTGGCCCTGCCGAGCCGTCCCGGCCAGATGGGCAACGTGACGTTCCTCGGCGGAGCGCGGCCGTATGCCCTTCCATCGCGCAGCGGCCAGTACGGCGGCGTGACGTACTTCGGCCCCCGCCCGATGAACGCGGTGCCGATCCGCACCGTCCCGACGCCGGGCGTCATCCGGATCCGTTGAGCAGGGTTAACCCGACAGCGACGCCAAGGGGCTCGAATTCACGAGCCCCTTGGCTGTTGCGGCTTGCGCCAATTTCGCAACTGAACGGCCTCAGCAGCAGCGGTAAGCAACGTGAACGGCCGCACTGTCTGGATCGCACCGCGGTCCTGCGGTAAGCTATGTTTGTTGTACAATGCCCCCGTTGGACCTGCTTCCGGAGCATCCCGATGTTCGGCGCACGATCGTCCAGGCGTCTCATCATCCTGCTTGCAATCCTGGGCGCGGGCACCGGCGGCATCGCCTTGCCGTCTATGGCGGGAATGGGCGTGGGAGTCGAACGTTCGATTACCAGCAACGCGGTCCAGCAGGCCGTCGAATCTGCCCGCGACAAGAGCCGGAAGCCCTCCGGCGGCGCCGGCAAGGAGTCCAAATCCGGTACGAAGGCCGTTCCTGCCGAAAAGAAGCCCGTCCAGGCCACGAAAAGAGAGCGTAAGGAAGACAGGAGGCCGGATGGCCGCTCACCGCAGCAGGCGACGCGCACCCCGAGCGGCGTCCCGCCGGCGGGTGAACGGCGCTACGTGCCGAGCGAAGTGGTGGTTGAAGTCGCCAATACCATGAACAGCCAGCAGATCGACACGCTGGCCCAGCGGTTTCGTCTCGCCAATCTCGAGACATTCAACTTCCAGCTTGGCGGCACCACGCTGGTGCGCTTGCGAATTCCCGATGCTCGTTCGGTGACGACCGTGGTGCGCGCGCTCGAGACCGATGCCAGTGTGCTGTTTGCACAACCGAACTATCTCTACGCCCTGATCGAGCAAAAAAGCGCGGTAGCGGCAACCGGTTCGGGCGAGGGCGATCCCGGACAATACATGCTGGACATGCTGGAAAAGATGCGGCTTCGCGAAGCGCATCAGCTGGCGCGTGGCAACAAGGTCCTGGTTGCGGTGATCGATTCCGGTATCGATGTGGCGCATCCCGATCTTGCCGGTGACATTGTCGATACGTTCGACGCGATCGGATCAGATGTCGGTGTCCAGGTCCATCCCCACGGCACCGCCATTGCCGGCGGCATCGCAGCCAATGGCCGCCTGCTTGGCGTGGCGCCGGGCGCTCAGATTCTCGCCATACGGGCCTTCGCTGGAAGCGGCCGCGCCGAGAACGGCACCAGCTTCGCCATCATGAAGGGACTGGACTGGGCGCTGCTGCACGGCGCCCGCGCGATCAATATGAGCTTCTCGGGTCCGAAGGATCCCGGCGTCACGCGCGGCATCGCCGCAGCCTACGCCCGGAACGTCATCATGATCGCCGCCGCCGGCAACAAGGGCGCCAGCTCGCCGCCGCTTTTTCCAGCGGCCGACCGCAACGTCATCGCGGTGACCTCGATCGGCGCGGACGACCGGTTGCCGGCATTCGCCAACCGGGGTCCTCATATCGCGGTCGCAGCACCGGGAGTCGATCTGGTCCTGCTTGCACCGAATGACAGTTTGCAACGCACGTCCGGAACGTCGTTTTCAGCGGCCTATGTTACCGGAACGGTGGCGCTGATGCTCGAACGCAGACCGGGACTAACGCCCGAAGCGGCGCGCGAGGCCTTGACGAAGACCGCACGCCGTCTCGGCGCCCTTGCCGTCGATCAACAGTCCGGCGGCCTCGTCGACGCCTACCAGGCGATTCTCGCGGTTGGCCCGGCGGAGGCGAGCGAGTCGATCGCAATCCCGGCCGCGAGCCGCCAATAGGCTTCAAGCGAGAGATCACGCTATTTCTTGACGGCACCGTCGCGCTTCGGCTCCGGCGGATCGCAGGGATCCTTCGCAGCAGCGCCATTCGACGAGGCTTCCTTGCGCTCCGGAATGGCGGCCCCCGTCTTTCCGGCCTTGGCATTTTTTTCCTTTTCCTTGCAGGCCTGCAGTCGCGCAGCTTCGGTGTCAGCGTCGGAAACGCCGCTCAACTCCGGCTCGCCCGGTCCGCCGAACCGGCTGCTGAGGATCAAGCCCGCGGGTATGGTGACGATCAGCGCCAGCGCAGCCACTAGCGCAAGGGTGAGCCGCTGTCGCGGCAACAAATCCGCGAATGAGAACCACCATCGCGCCCGCAGCTCGACCGGAGGCGGCGGCGCCGGAGTGAACTGCGCGCCGGCACGCGCCAGCAGGTGCTTCGGAACTTCAACCGGATGATCGGCGACCGAGTAGACGAGATCGGCAGCCGATTCGACCTCGGCGCGCAGGCCCGGTTCTCGCGCCAGAGCGCTGGCAAACCTGTCGCGCGCCGCACCAGACAATCGGCCATCGATGAAGGCTGCAACGGAGGCAGGGCTGGAATCCGGACTGGAGGGCGCCGCAGGCCGCTCGGCCAGCCCTTCGGACAGGGTGGCCGCGAGCCTTGCGCGCAGCCGGTCCGACGACCCCGCCGCCGGCGGCTCGGCCGGCTCGTCGAGCAGGCGTTCGATCTCGCGTTTGAAGTCATCGGTCATGGTCTGTTATTCCAATCCTGGCCCCCATCAGATTCAGACGGACGAAGCCGGCCTTTTCTCACGAGCAGATTCACTTTTTCCGAGCCGCGCCGCAATCTCGGTTAACCAGCGCTGCGCTCGCTGTTTCAGGCGATAGACCTCCTCGACGGGCAACTGCATCGCGCGAGCGATCTCACGCGCCGGCATTGGATCGGTCGCCGAAAACACGACCTGGAGATAAAGCTGCTCCTCCGCTGGCAGTTCGGCGGCCGCGGATTTGACCGCCGCCAGCAGCGACGAGCGGGTCTGTTGTTCCTCACTGTCCAGCAGTTGCTGTTCGGGAGTTCCGCCGGAATCCGGAACCGAGAGCCCCTCGCCGTCTTCGCCCGAATTGTCCAGCGAGACCAATTCGCTGCGCGGGGACGCGACGCCCGGCGCCAGGGATACGAGCTCAGCAAGGCGTGCCATGGCGATTCCAATTTCTGCGGCGTCGGGATCCCGTTCGAAGCGCCCGCGCATGGTCATGGCGAGCCGCTCGGCATCGGCCGGGTGCATATTCCAGACGATCGCCGCGTAGATGTCCTGATCGAGTTGCGGCAGGCGCGCGACCGCTGCGGGAAGGCGCCGCCTCGGCGCATCCCGCCGTACCAGATCGATCAAGACGCGTTCGGCAATGGTGAGGACGAACCCGGCAAAGCTGCCGAGCCCGTCATAAGCGCGGATGCGGCGATAATCGTCCTCGATGAATTTGAGGCAAATCTCCTGATAGGCGTCTTCGCGCTGGCCCGTGCCGGCTTCGCGCGGAAACCGCCGCACCACCCGGCGACGAAGATCCGCTCCAAAGAATCGCTCGAAGCGCGCCCAGCTGTTGCGGGGCGTCTCGACAAAGCTGCGCGCGAGCCGGTCCGCCAGAATGTCGCGCGCGACGATGGCAAGATAGGTGGACAGGCGGCTCTGTCCGTCGAACGCCCTAAGCCGCTCGTAACCTTCGGCCTTGAGGCCCTCGACCACTCCGAGGAAGGCGGCCTCGCCATCGGCGCCGTCGCCTTCGAGCTTGACCACGACGGACCAGAGGGTGGCAGCGGTGGCGTCCAGAAATTGTTGCGCAGCAGCCGAATCTCCGGCCACGACCGCTTTGACAAGCTCAATCTCGGGCCGCGGATCTGCACGAAGCATGGGCCAATCCCAGGGAGTGCTCTGGCGTTAAAAAAACCTAATACAGGACAGCCCGTCCGCACAAAGGAAAAGCCGGGGTTTGCGCTCCCTGCAAGCCCATCCGAGCCCATCAAATGGGGGATTCTCGGATTATTGGAACTTTCGCCGGGCCGGTGTGTCTTCGCTGCACTAGCCAGGGTGGGGCAATGCGGCCCTTATGGGGGAGTAAATTCCGGTTAATTCTTTTCGCGGCGGGGGGCCACGTGAAATTCCCGGCGGTAACATCAAGAGGCATCGTTGGGACGCTGGCGCTTGCTGGCCTTGCCGGCATCAGCGCGACGCCTGGCCAGGCAAACCCGGTAATCGAGCAGGATGTTGTGCGCAACGCCGTGCAGAACATCCTGTGGACGGTACGCGATCAAATCCAGAATCGAAGGCTGACGCCACCGGCGCCGGGCGCGATGCGCTTTACGGGTGAGGAATCGGAATTCGACAATAAGCGCCCGTTCGAGCAGAACCCCGCCCGTCACGCCTTCGACGCCCTCGGTTATGCCAAGGCACCTGCGATGGCAGCCGCGCCGCTCCCCACCTGGCTCTACGGGGTCAACGCCATCGGCGCTTATGATGAAACTCTGACGGCCGGAGTTGTGACAAAGGCGACGAGCGGCACCGGCGCGTTTGACGCCACCAAGATCGGTATCTTTACGGCGAGCGACGCGCTGACGTTTGTTGTTACCGGGAGCGGAATCTGGGCCCGTACCTTTGGTGTGGACATCGATACGGCCGCCGGCGCCGGAACGGTAGCTTACACCAACGGAGGCTTCTCTGCGGACTTCACCACAGCCGCGACCTGGTCGCGCGCCAGCGCGTTGAACGTCGGCATCGCCGCGCCGCCAAATACCAGTTCGGTCAGCTACACCGGCAACGTTCAGTACAAATACGATCTGCTGTACGGGGCCTATATCGAGCCGACGATCGGCGTGACGTATACGGAACTCTACACCGCGAACTTCGGCGCCAAGACGGGTGACAGCACCGAGCTGCATGGCGGCGGCCGCATCGGCACCGAAATGAACTGGATGAGCTTCAAGGTACAGCCGCAGCTTTCGGTCGCCGCGTTCAGGAATGTTGATCAGTCCGGGGTGCTCGCCGGTGCCGGGCCGGGCCTGCCCATCCCGGTTGCCGCCGCTACCAGTTCCGGAATGGGTTACCGCGGAGCCGCCAGGGTCAACGTGATCTGGACGCCTAATTTCTCGTCCTTCCTGGATGTTCACGGCTCGGGAATCGCGGGAACGAATACCACCGTGGCGACGCAAACCGTCGGCGGCTCTGCCGGCATGCGCTACAGCTGGTAGCGTTTCCCCATACCTACTTCTTCTGGACCATACGACGAAGTAGCGCGCGCCCACGACGTTATCGCTGGCGAAAATTTGCCTTCGCGCAGCTGGTTATTTGCGCCTGATTCCCCACCGACGAATTCGCATCTTCACCTGCGTTAGCGGGTTGATGAGAGCTCCCCCGTTATGGTTGGTTGTCGACCGACATTTGGCTGCGAAGGTGCGGCCGGCGGAACGGAGTGAAGATGATCATCGGCCACGAGAAGCTGCTTGCGCTTGCCAACCGCATCGTCGCCGCCGGCGGCAGTTCGCCCACGGAAGCTGCCATCGTTGCCGAGCATCTGGTCGAGGCCAATTTGCGCGGCCATGACAGCCATGGCGTCGGCATGCTGGTCGCCTATGTGCGCGACCTCGAGACCGGCACCCTGAAGATCAACCAGCCGCCCGAGATCGTCTCGGATACCGGCACCATCTCGGTATGGGATGCCCGCGCCGGCTACGGCCAGGTGGTTGCGCGGCAGGCGGTGGAATGGGCGATCGAGGCGGCGAGGAAGCATGGCGTGGCGGTGAACGGGCTGCGCAATGCGCACCATATCGGCCGCGTCGGCACCTATGGCGAAATCGCCGCGCGCGCGGGCATGGTGGCGCTGCATTTTGTCAATGTCGCTTCGGGCGCACCGGGCGTCGCGCCGTTCCGCGGCCGCGAGGGCAGATTCCTGACCAACCCGGTCTGCATCGCGATCCCCGGTACCGACAACAACGAGCCGATCCTGCTCGATTTCGCCACCAGCCGGGTAGCGCTCGGAAAGGTGCGGGTGGCGCACAATGCCGGCAAGCCGATGCTGGACGGCGCGTTGCTCGACCACGCCGGCCAGCCCACCACCGACCCGTCGGTGATGTACACCGAGCCGCGCGGCGTGGTGTTGCCGTTCGGGGAGCACAAGGGCTCCGGGCTGGCGCTGGTATGCGAACTATTGGCCGGCGCCATCGTCGGCTCGCCCAGCGTCACCACGTCGACGCCACCCGAACGCGGCATCATCAACGGCATGCTCAGCATCGTGATCGATCCTATCAGGCTGTCGACGCGCGACAGCATGATGGCCGAAATCGACGACATGCTTTCCTGGGTAAAGTCGGCCAAGCCCGCCGACCCGGATCTGCCGGTGCTGGTCGCCGGCGAGCCCGAGCGGCTTGCGCGGGCGCAGCGTATCGCCGATGGCATCGAAATCGACGACACGACCTGGGGCCAGTTGATGGCGATCGCCGAGCGCTATCAGATACGGCTTCAAAGCTGAGGTCACCGGGGCCGAGCGATCGAAGCACTCATGCCCAGCCCGCCCTCACTCCGCGCGGCCATTGGCCGGAGGCAGCGACCCATCGAGGTTTGACGACCGCTCGTTGAAACCCTACGGTTCCAGGCAGGCCACATGTCGCATGCGGCCCTGGTGCGCGTGGCTCGAAGGTGAGCGGTAGAAAACGGTCGATGAGTAACCCTGATCCGCTCCTGCCCGACGAGCCCCTGCCACAGCGCATCTCGAGGATTTTCGCCTGGTTCGCCGGCGCCTGTATCCTGTTTGGCTGCGGCGCGCTGATCTCGGCCGACGTCATTACGCGTTTCCTGTTCAAGCGCGGCATGATCGAGAGTTTTGAGATTTCGGGCTACATGCTCGCGGCCTGTATCGGCCTCGGCCTCGCCTTCACCGTTACCTCGAAGTCCAACATCCGGGTCGACATCCTGCTCGATGCCTTCCCCTACCGTCTGCGCGCGGCCTGCGATCTGCTCGCCTCCATCGCCCTTGCCGTCATCGCGCTGGCGTTGGTCTGGTTCTGCTGGAAGACCCTGGCGCAATCATGGGCCATGAACGCCCGGTCGACCTCGATCATGCAGACGCCGATGGTGCTGCCGCAAGGCGTCTGGTGGATCGGCCTGTTCTGGTTCGCCTTCATGGCCGTGCTGCTGCCGCTGCAAGCCATCACGCGTCTTCTGGCAAGGGACCAGCGCGGCTTCGACAAATTGATCGGCAGCTTGCGCGTGACGGAAGAGCTGGAGCAAGCCGGCATCGACCTAGCCAAGGCAGAGCCGAAGCCGGAGGCGCCGCGGCCATGATCGGCACCGCGTTCAGCCTGCTGATCGGCCTGATGGCGCTTAGTTTGCCCGTTGCGGCTGCGCTCGGGTTGATGGGCTATATCCTCTCGCAGAAATACGCGTTCTTTCCCTTGACCGGCGCGCTCGGCGAACTGGCCTGGAATACGTCGAACGACTTCATTCTGATCGCCGCGCCGATGTTCATCATGATGGGCGAACTGATGCACCGCTCCGGCATGAGCGAGCGGCTGTTCAGCGCCCTCGCCCCGTGGTTCGCGCGCGTGCCGGGCCGGCTGATCCATACCAACATCGCCGCCAGCGCCATCTTTGCCGCCACCTCGGGCTCATCGGTGGCGACCGCCGCGACGATCGGCACGGTCGCAATCCCCAACATGGACAAGGGCGGCTACAATCCGCCATTGTTTCTCGGGTCGATCGCCGCAGGCGGCACGCTCGGGATCCTGATCCCGCCGTCCATCAACATGATCATCTACGCGGTCTTGACCGACACCTCGGTCGCCCAGCTGTACGCCGCGGGATTCATCCCCGGCTTCATGCTGGCCGGGCTGTTCTCGCTGACCGTGTTTGCCGTCGCGATCTGGCGGCCGGGACTGGCGGGGCCGGCGGGCGAGACCGCCGGACTGTGGCCGCGACGGATCGCCGGGCTGAAACACCTGGTGCCGCCGCTCGGCCTTTTCCTCACCGTGGTCGGCTCCATCTATATCGGCATTGCCACCCCGACCGAGGCCGCGGCGCTTGGGCTGATGGCGACGCTGGGTCTGGTGGCGGCCAACGGCCAGCTGACATTGCCCGTGCTGGTCCGCGCCTTCGAAGGCACCGTGCGAACCACCTGCATGATCATGCTGATCATCATCGCCGCCTTCTTCCTCAATTTCGTGATGGTCTCGATCGGCCTCGTCAAGGCGGTCACCGATTCGGTGCTGTCGCTGGGCCTGCCGCCGACGGCGATGCTGCTCGCGATCATTGCTTTTTATCTGATCCTCGGCTGCTTCATGGAGACCCTGTCGATGATGATCGCGACCACGCCGGTGGTCGTGCCTGTCATCACCGCGATGGGGTATAGCCCGATCTGGTGGGGCATCATCTTCGTGATCCTGATGGAGGCGGCGCTGATCACCCCGCCGGTCGGCCTGAACCTCTATGTGGTCCAGTCGGTGCGCGGCCGCGGGCCGTTCTCGGATCTGTGCATCGGCGCCCTTCCCTTTGTCGGCGCGATGATCATGATGATCGGCATTCTGATCGCCTTCCCTGACCTAGCGCTTTGGCTGCCGAGCTTGCTGCAACCGAACAAATAGCCGGCCGAAAGGCTGGCCTGGCCCCTGAGGAGACCTGATGATGTCGATGCGATCAATTGTTGCCGCACTAGCCGTGGTCACCGCCGCCGGCCTCGCGCCGCTGCCGGTGGCGGCCCAGACCCAGGGACTGCCTGCCACCTCGTTCAACGTGGTCGGCAGCATCGGCAATCTGTCGATGTATCTGAACCGCGAAGTGCCGTTCTGGAACGAGAGCGTACCGAAGGAATCCGCCGGCGCGATCAAGGTCCAGTTGAAATCCTTCACCGAACTCGGACTGAAGGGGCCGGAGATCTTCAGGCTGGTTTCTTCCGGCACGCTGCAGTTCGCCACCACCGTGCTGAACTACAATTCCGGCGAAGTGCCGATGAATGAAGCGGCCGACCTGGTCGGCCTCGTCGGCTCGGTGGAGGAGTTGCAGAAGGCCGTCAACGTCCTGCGCCCGAGCTACGCCAAGTTTCTCGAGGAAAAACACGGGCTCAAACTGCTTGGCTTCGGCTCCTATCAGGCCCAGGTGATCTATTGCCGCGATGCCTTCACCAATGTCGCGGACCTCAAAGGACGCAAGGTGCGGGCGTCCGGCGCTTCGCAGCAGGCGTTCGTCTCTTACATCGGCGGCTCTCCGATCACCATCGCCTTCGCCGAGGTGCAACCGGCGCTCGCGAGCGGCGTCATCGATTGCGCCATCACCGGCGCGCTGTCCGGCTACCGATCGAAGTGGCATGAATCGGCAAAGTTCATCTCGCCGATGCCGATCAATTTCGGGCTCGCTGCCCACCTTGCCAATCTCGCATGGTGGAAAACGCTGGACCCGAAGGTGCAGGCCTTCCTGGAGACCCATGTCAGGAAGCTCGAAGATTCGATCTTCGAACAGGCCAAGTCCGAAACCCAGACCGGCATCGACTGCAACACCGGCAACGCCGCATGCAAGGAAGGCCAGCCGGCGGCGATGAAACTGGTCGCCGTGACGCCGGCCGACGAGACCCTGCGCAAGGATGCGCTGGTTAAGGCGATCATGCCCGGCTTTGCGCAACGCTGCGGTGCCGAGTGCGTCGCCAGCTGGAATGCGACCATCGGCCAGTCGCTCGGCCTCAAGATGGGCCAATGAGTTCCACACGAATGGCCGGCGGGATCGAGCTAACGCCGCTCGATCCCGCCGGCTACCGGCATATGCCGTGGAAGAACGGCGGCGGGGTGACGATCGACATCGCCGTATCCATGCTTCCCGGATTCGCGCCGGGCGGCTGGGAAGGAATAGTCTGGCGATTCAGCCGGACCGCCATCGTGACAGCGGGCGCGTTCTCGGACCTGAGCGGCTTCGACCGTCAGCTGGCGCTGGTCGCCGGTCAGGGACTCGTGCTCGAAACGGCTGTTGGCGAGATCGACGTCCGGCAGCCATTCAGGCCGGTGCGGTTTAGCGGCGAGACCGCGATTGTCAGCCGGCTCGAAGCCGGGCCCGTCGAGGTCGTCAATCTGATTGGTGATCGGTCGCGCGTGTCGATCGAGCTTTGCTGCGTTCCGGGCGGCGCAACGCACACCTGCCCGTCCGGCGTCCACATCATCTATGCGGCTGCAGCTTCCTGCGAACTGTCGATCAATGACAGTGCCCGCGAGGTCGCGGCCGGCCATGCGGTGCGCATCGATGCCGGAGAAAGATTTGCGGTCGTAAACCGCCTTGGCACCGCGATCGTCGCCAGTATTATTCCCGTGGCGCGGACATCCGCCTGACCCGCGCGGTTCCCCGTGCGCAAGCGAGTGGTTCCAAAAAAATACATTTGCCGGGAAACACATTGGTAACGCTTCCGGTTGTGTTAGCTTGCCAACATCCCTTCGGCCGAAGACCTTGCCGCCACCAAAGAAACTGCCGTCACCGATCGCGGGTAAAAAAATGTCCGGTATCAAGAAACGACCCATCATCGCCCCCGTCATCGCGTTGCTGGCCTTGCTGTTCGCGAGCGGCGATCCGGCGCGGGCCCAGACCCTGAACGCCGTCAAGCAGCGCGGCACGCTGAATTGCGGCGTCGGCCAGGGGCTGCTCGGCTTTTCCAGCATGGATGACAAAAACGCCTGGAGCGGCTTCGACGTCGATCTTTGCCGCGCCCTTGCGGCGGCGATCTTCGACGACCCGGCGAAGGTAACGTTCACGCCGCTCGATGCGGCCACGCGCTTTGCCGCGCTGCAATCGAACAAGGTCGACGTGCTGTCGCGCAACTCGACCTGGACGATGTCGCGGGAAAGTTCGCTCGGCCTGATGTTCGTCGGCGTCGCCTATTACGACGGACAGGGTTTTCTGCTGCGCCGGGACGCCAGGATCGACACCGCCTTGCAGCTCGGCGGCAAGACCGTGTGCACCCAGACCGGCACCACGACCGAGCTGAATCTCGCGGATTATTTCCGCGCCAACGACATGCCGCTCAAGGTATTGGCGCTCGCGACCGCCGAGGAAAGCCTGAAAGCCTATGACGATCGCAAATGCGACGTGCTGACCAGCGACGTCTCGCAGCTGTACGCCGAACGCCTCAAGCTTGGCGCGCCGGACAGCCACATCATCCTGCCGGAAGTGATTTCAAAGGAGCCGCTCGGACCCGCGGTGCGGCAAGGCGACGACCAGTGGTTCAATCTGGTCAAGTGGACGCTCTATTCCCTGATCAATGCCGAGGAGCTCGGCGTCAAGCAGGCTGGCATCGACGACGCGGTGAAATCAGCCAATCCCAACATCAGGCGCCTGCTCGGCACCGAGGGCGAATTCGGCGCGCAGTTGGGCATTGCGAACGACTGGGCCGCACGCGCCGTGCGCGCCGTCGGCAACTACGGCGAGATCTACGAGCGAAACGTCGGAACGCAGTCAAAACTCAGCATCCCGCGCGGGCTGAATGCGCTCTGGACCCAGGGCGGCATCCAGTACGCCCCTCCCGTCAGATAGTTCATCAGGGGTCAGGCCATGACCGTGGATTATTATGCGCTGCTGACCAAAGCCGTTGCCGGCAAGGACACGCTGGGGCGCGACAGGGTTTACCGGGACGCCCATGACCTCATTGCGAGGTCACACCTGAACCGCGAGGTCGCCGCCTCGCACGTCGCAGCCCTCGAAGCTGCGATCCGGCGCATCGAGGACGACATCGCCGTCGAGGAAGGCCGCGACGCCGCTCAAATCAACGAGGTGTTGTCACCGGCGGGCAGCAACTGGAAGCCATGGGCGTTCGGTGCCGCCGCGCTCGCGGTCGCCATCGCCCTGGCGGCGCTGGTCTATGGATATGTCGTCACCAGAGGCCCCACCCTCGTCGCCACCGGCGTGACGGCGCCACCACCGAAGGCGGCACGCGCCCGCGAAGACGTCGTGATGGCGGACCTGAAGCCCGGCGAAGACGGCGGCTCCTCCGGCGAAGGCCTGCCGTTTTCGCTGCAGCGCCAAGTGGTGTTCTACCGCACCACCGTCGTCCCCGGATCGATCGTGGTCGACCGGGAAAATCGCTTTCTCTATCTGATTGATGGCAACAATTCCGCGCGCCGCTACGGCATCGGGATCGCGCAGGAATGCCTCAAGGGCGGCAGCTTGTTCCGTGTCACCAACAAGCTTGAATGGCCGGACTGGCGATCTTCAGCTGCGACCAGGGACGCCGAGGCCTTGGCCGCGTCGGCCGGCCGTCCCGGCAGTCCGCTTGGCGCCCGCGCGCTGCTGCTGGACAAGCCCGGCCTGCTCATTCACGGTACCAATTCGCCCAACACCATCGGCCACCTCGTCGCCTCCGGATGCATCCGGCTGGTCAATGACGACGTCGAGGATTTGTACCGGCGGGTTTCGCTGGAAACCCGCGTGGTGTTTGTGAGCTAGTGCTGGAGTTCGCGCCGACGGCGGGGGCAGGTAGTTCGCGACATCCGGCTGTGACTGTCGTCACAGCCACCCGGTCATGCCCCGCCTACACCCGCCATGACGGATGGCGGGGATGGTCCCTCCACCGACAACAGGAGAGACCAGCATGGAAAAGCTGAACGCCAAAGAGCGTGAACTGACCATCGACGAACTCGATGCCGCTTCGGGCGGCGCCCTCTACCAGCCGCTCAGCGTGGTTGCCATTGCCTTCCGCGTTGCAATCGAGTCCTTGGTTCACAAGATCATCCGCTAAGCGTCCTGCCAGCGCCGTAGGGTGTTCGATTTCTCGAAGGTGCTGGCAGCAAGCCTCGTGAACGGAGAACGCGCCGAAGGGCGCCGCGTCGCTACAAAAAAATCGACGTCTCCTGTCGGGACGACGCATCGAGGATGAAGTCAACTGAACGCAACAGCGAGACTGCCGAACCGATGCGGCCCGTCAGTCTCGCTTTGGGCAGTCAGCTCAGAAGATTGCGCTGATGCAGTAGCCGATGCCGCCGAGGAGTGCGCCGCCGATGGCACCCGGCACGGCGCCGATGCCGCCGACCGCCGCACCGCCCAGGCCGCCGGTCACGCCGCCGGCGCCCATCGCGACACCCAGTTCCTTCCAGAAGCCACCCGCCGCGGCATCGAGTTCATCGATCGACAGCTCGTGATTGGCAACATCGTTCTTCGTAACGTTCGTCATTCCCAATTCTCCATCCGTTGATGGTGCGAGACCACCCCGCAACCATCGTCAGCGTGTCGCAACAGTTCGGAGAACGCCGTGACGCGAGTCACGCAACGAGAACTTGACCTCGTTAAATACGCTGTTCCAGAAGGGGAACTAATCGAATCCAAAATGTCGGCAGCGAAGTTGGTGTGACCTGCACCGGGATGACATCGCCGATCAAAACAGCGGCGGGATCTGCGCCACTTTCAGCGGGCCCAAAAACACCGCGCCGTCGACGAAGCGCAGCGGGAAGGCGCGCGCCTTCTTACCGTCCAGTTCGGCTGCGGTGCCCAGCGAATTGATGCCGGCGGCAACGCCGACATTGGTGTTCTGCTTGACGACCTTGCCGAGGCCGGGAATCGCCTTGTCGAGTGCGCCGAACAGATTGGTGAGGTCCTGGCTTTTCACGCCCGGCGCCACGCGATCGAGCGTTGCCTGCGGGACGCCCTGCTCCAGCATTTTGTCGATACCCAGCGCCGGAATCACGCGCTCCAAACCCGTCACCGTCATCTGCAACTCGCCCTCGATCTGCCCCTGCGCATTGAGGCCCAGTGTCCCCGCGGCAATAGCGACCAGTTCGCCCTGCTCGATCCGCGAGCGCACGATCTCGACCTTGCCGCCCGCAGCCTGCATTTCGCGAAATCGCTCGGGCCACGGCTTTGGCGAAAAATCCTTCAAGCCGCTGAGTTTGGTCTCGACATCGGATTTGAACGGTGTCGCCAGCAGCGGATGCAGCTCCTGCACGCTGCCCCCTGATATCTTCAGCGCGGTCTGGATCACGGGATTTGCGATCGATGATCCTTCCGCAAGCCGGCCGTGCAGTTCAACGCTGGTGGCGCGCGCCAGCGGCGTCTGCACCGGTCCGTTGACGCGATCGATCGATGGATTGTCGAACACGATCGAAGCGCGCTCCGGAACGGCCGGCAGCCCGGCGACGCTGCTGCGGGCAACACTCCAGTTCACCTTCAGCGACGGCGGCTGGCCGCGATCGGCAATCGTCGCCGGCGCCTTGAATTCGGCGATCAATAACTTCGGCTGGTAGATCGAGGCGATCACCATGATTTCGCCGAGCCGCGCCGTGAACGGCGCCTGCGCGCCCGCGGTTTGCGACACCAGCGTTACGCTGGCGTCCTCGCAGCGGACTTCGAGCCGGAACGGATAGCCCGCGACCGAGCGCTTGCCGCAATCGTAGATCCGGCCGGCCTTGGCTTCCTGCGCCCGCCAGGCGTCGGCACGGACGCCGACCTCGGACGCCGCATAGAACCAGAATCCGCTCCAGGCGACGGCCGCCACCACCAGAAGAGCGGGCAGGATGAAAAGGCGCCAAAGCGGGCGCCGGCGCGGCGCAGGGGTGATGTCGGGCATGCGGCGACCTTTGGATCATGATTTTGTCAAATGTAAGCGAATCGAGCCCCCGCCAAAAGCCGCTGAATTCGCTTCGCTTCTCCCCCTTGTTCTGGTAGCCGTTCCTTGTTTGGACGCGTTTTCTTTACGCGAACCGGTCTCCACCCACGGATCAAGTCCGGGGGCATGCTTCGCTCGAAAACGCTTGTGCCGATGTCCGCGATGACCCTGCTAGATTCGGAATTCTCGAGCGGCGACCTCTGGGTGTTCGGCTATGGCTCGCTGATGTGGCGCCCGGGCTTCGAATTCGCCGAACGGGTGCCGGCCCGGCTGATCGGCGAGCATCGCGCGCTGTGCGTCTATTCCTTTGTCCATCGTGGCACGCCGGAAAAGCCAGGTCTGGTGCTCGGGCTCGATCGCGGCGGCGCCTGCCGCGGCATCGCGTTCCGGATCGCGGAGCAGAACCGCGCCGCCACCGTCGCCTACCTGCGCGAGCGCGAACAGGTCACGTCGGTCTACCGCGAGGTGAAGCGCTCGGTGTGGCTGGAGAACGAGGCGCGGCAGCGCGTCAGCGCGCTGGCCTATGTGGTCGATCGCGGCCATGTGCAGTATGCCGGAAGGCTGTCGCTGGCGGACCAGTTGCGCCACGTGCTGCAGGGTCACGGCCAGTCCGGCGTCAACCGCGACTATGTGCTGGCGACCGTGAAGGCGATCGAGGCGGAAGGTTTTCGCGACAGCCAATTGCACCAGCTGGCACTGATGCTGCACGATTCGCACCCGGTCTTGCACCGGAAACAGCCTACGGAATAGGCGTTTGCGGCATTTTCGCCACCCCACTTCGACGGGGTGGAAAACGGGGTGACGTAAATGGCGTTCTGGGCTAGGTGTCCCGCATGGGCACGACATCACGCCGTTTCGACGGCTTCTTCAAAAGCGAATTCAGGGTCAATGAGGCCGTCGGACGCAGCGTAAGCTACGTTCGGGGCGGCAAGCTGTTGGGTGGCAATTCGGGGTTCGCCCATATCGGCAGCTATCGTTTCGACGGCGACGCGATCGCCGTCGAAGTCACCAGCCGCCGGCACAATTTTGGCGCCAGTCATCAATCGCTGCTCGGCTCCGACATTTCGACCATTGCGGTCACCGGACGGGCGATCGGAAACGCGTTTTGCTTCGAGGGCAGCTCGCCGCAAATGCCCAACGCGGTTTTTCGATCGGTGATGACGCCGCTCGACGAGAGCGAACTCGCCCCGCCCGGCGCGGTCGGCGAAGACGGCATTTCCAACGGCCTGTACTCGATCCACCTGAAAATCCTGGACGGCATGCCCGGCGGCTTGACCGGGGTCATGCTGCTCAGCAACGGCCGCATCCTCGGCGGCGACGCCTTCTTCTATTACCTCGGTTCGTATTCCTCATCCGGCGGCCGCTGGAAGGGCCAGATGGTCAATCAGGAACACACCCCGGCCCTCGGCGAAGACCCGGTCTTCGGCGGCCACGAAATCGGAATCGGGTTTTCCGGGACATGCGACGCGGAGGGCGGCAACCTCGAAGGTACCGCGCTTGCAGGCAAGCGAAGCATCCGGTTCGAGGCCGAGCTGAAACTGATCTGCGCTGCCTAGACTAGATGGAGGGCGGCAACGACCCTCAATTGGCGTGCGCGGTGGCCGGCCGACGCGGCGCCGTCGAACCGGCCGGTTGATCGCCGATTTCGGGCAAAAGCTCGATGCCGATCCCGGCGAGCCGGACCCGCACTTCGGCGGCAACGTATTTCACATATTCCGACAGCAGCAGGCGTAAGGTCGTACCTGAGGTCCACCATGGCTCGTCGCGCCATTTTTCGCCGACCACCGCAAACGGGATCAGCGCGATCTCCGGCATCGCATGCGACAATTCGACGATCGCCCGCGGCATATGATAGTTTGAGGTCACCACGATCAGCGACTTGAAGCCGCGATCCCTGACCCAGCGTCTGGTCTCCGCCGCGTTGCTTCTTGTATTGACGGCCGAGCGGTCGAGGTCGACGCAGCAGCGCAGCAGCGAATGGTTGTCGGGCAGCGTGCGGGAGATGTCGCTGGGGGCATTGGTCGGGTGCACGCCCGAAATCAACAGCCGCTTGCCATAACCGCCGGCCAGCAATTCCATCGCGTCCGACACCCGCGACGAGCCGCCGGTCAGTACCACGATGCCGTCGGCATTGCGGGCCGGCTTGATTTCGACGCCGCGCAGTTGCGAGAGGAAGCCGACGAAGCCCACCGCGGCGCCGACGAAGCCGAGCGCGAGCGTGGCGACGATGGTCGCACGCAGCCAGCCTCGCGGCCGCACGGCCGGCGCTTTCGGCGACGTATCGTCGGGTTGCACAAGCATGCTGTTCTTGATGTCCTCTCCCCGCGCAATTCTAGAAGTTTTTCGGGCGATGTGGAGTCTGGTCCGCTGCTCCCGGATCAAATCCGTGGCACGCTTCGCTCGAAACGCTTTAATCGATGTCGTCCAGCGTGGCGAACAACGTCCGCCGCGAGGCCCAGGCGGTAATCGCGGCGATCAGCACCGCCTGCGCCGCCAGCGCCAGATAGCCGGACGGCCGCAGCGAAAACGTGCCCAGCAAAGCGGCAAATTGATCGCCGACCGGCGTGCCCGAGAACCAGCTCGCGATCGATTCCGAAAAACCAAAACCCAGCATTGCAGCGCCGCCTCCGATCAACCCGCCCTCGAGCCCGAGCCTTAGGAAATGCCGCAGGAAGCGGTTGGCGATGTAGCTGTCGCCGGCGCCGACGAAATGCAGCACCTCGACGATCGGGCGGTTTGCCGCCATCGCGCCACGCGTCGCAAACGACACCGAAATGATGGTCGCCACGATCACCAGCGCCAGGATGCCGATGCCGGCGAAAACCGTCGCCCCGGTCATCGAGCGCATCCGCTCGATCCAGGCGCGATGATCGTCGACGCTGGCGGAGGGGGCTGCCTGCAGCACCCGCGCGCGTAGCGCCGCGAGGTCGGGCGTGGTGCCGGGCTGTACCCTTGCGACGATCACGCGCGGCACCGGCAGTTGCTCGATCGACAGCCCGGTGCCGAGCCATGGCTCCAGCAACCTGGCCGACTCGTTCTTGGTGAAAGGCCGGACCTCGACGATGCCGGCCTGCGCCCGCATCGCCTCGACGGCCGCGATCGCATCGCGGTCGAGATCGCGGCCAGCCGAGGGGCGTACCTGGATGGTGATTTCGCTGGCAACTTCGGATTGCCACTCCGCCGCCGACGCGCTCACCAGCAGCACCGTGCCCGTCGTAATCGAGGCGAGGAACGTCATGATCGCGACCACCGCGACCAGCGCGCGGCCGGAGATCGAGGCGCGCGGCACGATCGGCGACATGTTGCGCGCCCGCGCCGCGACCTGCGGGCGCTCGTGCCCGAGATCGACCAGCGGACCATGCTCGTCACCGGATTTATTCATAGATGTGCAGCCGTCCCTGGTGCAGCACGAGACGCCGCGCCTCGTACTGATCCATCAACGTGATGTCGTGGGTCGCGATGATAACAGCGGTGCCCGACTTGTTGAG
Organism: Bradyrhizobium sp. LjRoot220; assembly: GCF_964252915.1. Taxonomy (NCBI): domain Bacteria; kingdom Pseudomonadati; phylum Pseudomonadota; class Alphaproteobacteria; order Hyphomicrobiales; family Nitrobacteraceae; genus Bradyrhizobium; species Bradyrhizobium sp. LjRoot220. The sequence goes on along the minus strand of NZ_CAXUPS020000009.1, from coordinate 194,582 downwards.
CTCGATGAACAGCCGCAGCAGCCGCCGGCCCAGCGTCGGATCGACGCTGCCGGTCGGCTCGTCGGCCAGCAACAATTGCGGCCGCGAGATCACCGCGCGCGCGATCGCCGCCCGTTGCTTTTCGCCGCCGGACAGGATCGGCGGCAGCGCATCCATGCGCTCGCCGAGCCCGACCCATTTCAGGAGATCGATCACTTCGCGGCGGTAGCTGGATTCGTCCCGCCCCATGACGCGGAACGGCAAGGCCACGTTTTCGTAAGTCGTCATGTGATCGAGCAGGCGAAAATCCTGCAGCACGATGCCAATGCGCTTGCGCAAATCCGCAACCTGATCCTTGCCGAGCAGCGAGACGTCGTGGCCGAACAGATTGACCAGACCGCGCGTCGGCCGCAGCGACAGGAATAGCAGCCGCAGCAGCGAGGTCTTGCCGGCGCCCGACGGACCGGTGAGGAACTGGAAGGAATGCGCCGGGATCAGGAACGACAGGTCGCGCAAAATCTCCGGGCCGAGCCCGTAGCGCAATCCGACGTTTTCGAACCGAACCAAGCTCAGCTCCGCTCGAGATGGGCCTCGACTCTTGCCCGACTTTTATTTTGGGCCGTGACCGGGACCCCGTAACTACCCGTACCCTTGCCAATACCCTTGGGCTCGCAAGCCCGGGTTTCGGCGCGAGCCGGACAAAACGGTTGTGCGGCCGTTATGGTTTCCGATTCGTTAACGGTCGCCAGGTAGCATCGGCGCAAAGACACTGTGGAATCGGGCTCCATGCACATCGTCTGCCCCCATTGTACAACATCCTACGCGATCAAGCTGGCCACACTTGGTGCCGCCGGCCGCACCGTCCGTTGTTCCCGCTGCAAGGAAACCTGGCTGGCGCGGCCCGAGGATGCGGTCGAGATCGCGCCTGCCGTGCCTGCGATGGCGGAAGCCAGCCAAGGGACTGCGAATGCCGAGGCGGACGCTGCCGCCGAGTGGGAAGCCATGGCCCGGCAGGAAGAGATGGCCCGCCAGGAGGAGGCGCAGGACGCCCCCGTGATCGACAGCCCGTCGATTTCGGCCGACTGGCCGGCCGAGGGCGAAGGTTCCCGGGGCGGCGAAGCCGACTGGCCGTCGGTCGCCCAGCAGGATGCCGAGGCGCATGGGGAGGTGCTTTCCACCCATCGCTCGCGGCTGTCCAAACTGTTCCGGCTGCCCAAATTGCCGTCCATTCGGGTGCCGTCCATCAGCGCTCCGGTCGCCTGCGCCGCGATGGGCGCACTGGTCGTGGCGCTGATGTTCTGGCGCACCGATGTGGTGCGGCTGCTGCCGCAGACCGCGACGTTCTACAAAATGGTCGGGCTGGACGTGAATTTGCGCGGGCTGGCGTTCAAGGACATCAAGATCACTCACGAGACCGTGGACGGCAAGCCGGTGCTGGTGATCGAAGGCATGATCGTCGGCGAGACCCAGAAGGCGGTCGAATTGCCGCGGCTGCGCTTTAGCGTTCGCGACGAGCAAGGCGCGGAGATCTATGCTTGGAACGCGGTGCTGGAGCAGCCGGTGCTGAAGCCAGGCGAGCGCGCCTATTTCAAGTCGCGGCTGGCATCGCCGCCGCCCGAAGGCCGCAATATCGACGTACGCTTCTTCAACAAGCGGGATCTGGCCGCCGGCCGCGCGTAAGGGTGGCCGGACGTCCCGCGCGCAAATGAGCTTATTCCGATGCCGCGTGTACTGATAGCCGACGACGAAGATTCGATGCGCTCCCTGGTGGCGCGCGCCATCGCCATGGACGGCCACGACACCGTCACCGCCGAGGATGGCGCCGAAGCGCTCGACATCCTGACGCGCGAAAAAGGCGCGTTCGACCTGCTGCTCACCGACATCCAGATGCCGGTGATGGACGGGATCGCGCTGGCGCTGGCGGCGGCGCGCGATTTTCCCGACCTCAAGATCCTGCTGATGACCGGCTTTGCCGATCAGCGCGAGCGTGCCTCCGGCCTCAATGCGATCGTGCATGACGTGGTGACGAAGCCGTTTTCGGTCGCCGACATCCGGACCGCGGTGGCGGATGCGCTGGCGGCGAGGAAGACATAGCCTCGCACGGCCACGGAAGCCGCCACATCCCACGGTGTCATACCCCGCGAATGCGGGGTATCCAGTACGCCGCGGGTTTTCGGTTCAACTACTGACGTCTCTGGAATACTGGGTCGCCCGGTCAAGCCGGGCGATGACAGTGTGGGCTCAATAATCCTTCAGCAGCCGCTCGATGTAATCGAGTTCGATCTGCGGGCGGGATGGATCGCCGAGGCGCCGGCGCAATTCTTCCAGAATCCGGCGCACGCGTTGTACGTCGATCTCGCCGGGGATCTTCACCGAATAGTCGTCGTTGAATTCGTTGTGGCGCAGCGGGCGGCCGAGCGGATCGGTATTCCTTTGCGCGCCCTGCTGCCGGCCGTTCGGGTTGCCTGGACCGTCGCCGGGCTGGTCGCCGTCGCCTTGCTGCATCGCTTCGGCCAGGCTCTGCGCGCCCTTGCGCAGCGCATCCAGCGCGCGGCCTTGCGAATCCACCGCGCCATCGGCGTTACCCTCGCCGAGCCGGCCGGAGGCGTCGCCCATCGCGCCGTCAGCCTGCTCCAGCCCGTCGGCGCCGTCGCCCTGCTCGCCGCCCGGCTGGCCTTGCTGGCCCTGCTGACCCTTTTCGCCGCGCTGGCCTTTCTCGCCGCGCTGGCCCGGACCCATGCCGCGCTTGGCGAGTTCTTCCTGCAATTTCTTCAGGCGGTCGCGCAGGCCCTCCTGGTCCTGTTGCAGGTCGCCCATGTTCTGCTCGCCCTGCTTGCCGCGCATGCGATCGCGCCGCGAGTCCTGACCCTGCTTGAAGGTCTTGTCGCGCAATTGTTGCTGCTTGCGGATCATGTCGCCGAGTTCGTTCAGCGCCTGCTCCATGTCGTCGCCGCCCTGGCCGGGCTGCGCCATCTGCAGGTTTTCCAGCATCTGCTGCAGCTGTTCCAGCAATTGCTTGGCCGCGTCCTTGTCGCCGGAGCGTGACATTCGCTCCATCCGGTCGAGCATACTCTTGAGATCCTGCTGGCTCAGCATCTTGGTATTGGGATCGAGCGGCCGCGCCAGTTGCTGCGGATTGTTCTTGAGCTGCTCGGCGAGCTGACGCAGGAAATTATCCAGCGCGGCGCGCAGATTGTCGGTGAGCTTCTTGATCTCCTCGTCGGTGGCGCCACGCTCCAGCGCCTGCTTCAGCGCGTCCTGCGCCGCGCGCAACGCCTTGTCGATATCGGTGATGTTGCCGTCCTCGATCGTGACCGCGAGCGCCCACAGGCTCGCCACGACCTCGCGCATGGCGTCATCCGTGCGCGCCGCCTCGAGCTGGTGCGAGACGCTGTAGAGGCCGAGATAGTGGCCGGCTTCCGGCGTAAACAGTTCCGGCGCGATCATCAGCGCGGCAAGCGCGGCATAGACCTGGCCGTTCTGGTTGGCGTCGAGCGCCAGGATGCGGCGCTGCTCGATCAGCGCGCGGGCCAGCGGCTTGGTGAACAGCCGCTCCGGCAGCCGCATGTTGAACGGCTCGCTGCGGCCTTCATTGCCGGCCTCGTCCTTGGCGGTCAGTGTCAGCGTGACCTCGGCACCGGCATAGGGATCCTCGCTGAGATCCTTGACGGTCTGGCCGACCCCATTGCGGGTGCGCGCATTCGGCATGACCAGCGGAAACTGCGGCGCCGGGAACAGCGGCCGCGCCTCGGCGGTCTTCTCGCCGGACTTGTCTGCGCCCTTGTCGCCACCCTTGGCGCCTTTAGCCGGCTCCTTGCCGGGATCGGTCGGCCGGGCGGCGAACGAGGCGCGGGCTTCGGTGATGCCGTAATCATCCTCGAGCTTGTAGGACATCTGCAGCGAGCCGCGGGCCTGGCGCTCAGGATCCTTTACCAGCGAAATGGTCGGGGCACGGTCGGGCGTCGCGGCGAACTTCCATGGCGGCTGGCCGGTCGGCGCGCGGACTTGAGCGGTGCCGTCGCTGACGATCTTGAAATGCCGCTCGTTGGTGCCCTTCGGCGCCTGTTCGCCGGGCGTGACTTCGCTGACGCCGCCACTTGCCACGACATCGATCGAGCCACCGCTGGAGCGCACCAGAAGCGTACTGCCGGCGGGAACCGCCAGCGGGCCGCTATTGGGTCCCGTATTGGGTCCAGCGTCCTTGCCCGCGGCGGACAGAATGATCGGCGGCTTGCTGGTGTAGACCGGCGGCGTCACCCAGGCGTCGACGCGGACATTGGCGGGCGCCAGCACGCCGTTCCAGTCGAAGGCCGCGGCGATGCGCATGGCGCGCTCGTCACCGGCGGCAAAATAGGTCGCCACCACCATCACCATGACCAGCGCGCGCAGCGCCCAGGGATCGTGGATCGGCAGGCGCGGCGACGGCAAGCCGGCGCGGATGCGCTTGATCGAGGCCAGCGTCCGCTCGCGCTGCTCCTTCCAGAGCGCCAGCGCTACCGGATCCCTGGTCGCCAGCGTGTCGGTGAGCGCGGTCGCCGGGCGATGGCGAATGCCGGTGCCGCGGTCGAGCCGGCTCAGGCTCTCGTCACGGGTCGGCCAGCGATAGCGCAAAATCGGGACCAGCGCGCCGAGCGCCAGAACGACGAACAGGGCGATGCCGACGACACGGGCGACGAACGGCAGCGCCAGCCACAATCCGGCCCAGGACGCCACCAGAAACAATCCGACGACGGTCAAAAGCCGGGCCAGAATCGGCCACCCGCGCTCCCACGCGATCGCATATTGGGCCCGCTGCAGGGCCTGCGTCAGTTGGAGCCGCGCGGCTGCATCAGGTTCGCGCGCGGGCTCCGTGGGGTCAGGGTTGCCGCCGTTCATCAAGTCTCCAGGTTGCAACTCTCAGTGTCACCGGCACATCAGTCTAGCACAGCGGCGGCAATGAGGCACCTGCTTAGGGACTAACCCACACCCGGAAATACGCATAACACGAAGGCGTGACTGGGGGCCGGCAACCCCCTAACGTCCGCCCGAACCCGTAAAAACACCGACGGAAACGCCAAAGGAAACCTCATGGACAAGAAAACCTGCGACAAGGGCCTGGAAGTGTGTGGGGCCGCGAGGAACTGCCGCGCAAGACCCGAAGCATGCTCAACCTCGCCATGATCTCGATCCTGAACCGGCCGCATGGAAGTGGACAAAGGCTGAGCCGCCAAGAGTTCATCCGTCATTGCGAGCGAAGCGCGGCAATCCACCTCGCCGCACAAAGGAAAGAATGGATTGCTTCGCTTCGCTCGCAATGACGAGATAGGAAAACATCACCATGGAAATCGGATTCATCGGCCTCGGCAAAATGGGCTTCCCGATGGCGCGGCGGCTGATCGAAGCCGGCCATCAACTCACCGTGTTCGATACGCGCAAAGAAGCCGCCGACAAGCTCACGGCGCTCGGCGCGCAACTGGCGTCATCGCCAAAAGACATCGCCGATCGCTGCGAAACCGTGCTGGCGAGCCTGCCGTCGCTGCAAGCCTCGCTTGACGTCGCCACCGGTGCCGGCGGCGTAATCGAGGGCAGGCGCGTCAAGCGCTTCGTCGATCTCTCGACCGTCGGCTCGCAGATGGCGACGAAGATTCACGGCCTGCTGGCCGCCAGGAACATCGTGCAGATCGACTGTCCGGTCAGCGGCGGCGTCGGCGGCGCCGAAAAGGGCACGCTTGCGGTGATGGTCTCGGGCCCGCGCGCCGATTGCGAGATGTTGACGCCCGCGCTTGGAATCATCGGCAAGGTGTTCTTCATCGGCGAGAAACCGGGTTCCGCGCAGACCATGAAGCTCGCCAATAATTTCCTCTCCGCCACCGCGATGGTGGCGACCTCGGAAGCGGTGGTGATGGGCGTCAAGTCGGGGCTGGATCCCGCCGTGATGATCGACGTCATCAATGCCGGCTCGGGAATGAACACCGCCAGCCGCGACAAGTTTCCCCGCGCGGTGCTGCCGCGGACGTTCGACTACGGCTTCGCCACCGGGCTGATGGTGAAAGACGTGCGGCTCGCGCTGGACGAGATGAAGTCGCTGGGCCTGTCGATGGAGGTCGCCGAAGCGGTCGGCCGGCTGTGGGAAGTCGTGATAACGGACATGGGCGCGGAGTCCGACTTCACCGAGGCGATCAAGCCGATCGAAAAGGCTGCGGGGGTCGTGGTAGGCGGGGCAAAGGGCGGCGGTCAGGTCGCGAAGTAGCGCGCCGCGCAACGGCGGGACACGTTCAATAGCCGCTCAAGACCCTTGCAACAGCCGCTCAATACCCCTGGCGGTAACGCCGGCCGCTGCCTTCCGGCCGCCCCGCGTAATACGGATTCTCGATGCACTGGGCGGGAAGGCCCAGTGCCGTCGCATTGCACTGCTCCAGCGAGGTATAGCGGCATTCAATACGTTCACCACCGAAATTCTGGATGGCCTTGAGGCAGACCGGATATCTCGGGTTATAGGCCTGGGCGCGCGCCGGCGACGTCGCCGAAACCGCCGCCATCGTCAAGACAGCCAAAGCCAGAATGCGCATCGGAATCTCCTTCTAAATCGGCACGATGTCGGCGCGCGCCGACAAACATGCCCTGGTCACAGCCACGGCGCCTGACGGTCCATCGCGATCAGTTCGTCGACCTCGATGCGCGGACGGACCACCGCGAATTGATCGTCCTTGACCAGCACTTCGGGCACCAGCGCGCGGGTGTTGTAAAAGCCGGACTGCACCGCGCCGTAGGCGCCGGCGGTCATGATCGCCAGCAGATCGCCGGCCTTGGGCTCCGGGAGCTGGCGGTCGAGCGCCACATAATCGCCGGTTTCGCAGACCGGCCCGACCACGTCGGCGGTGATCGTGGGCGTGCCCGGCACAGCTTCGCGGACCGGCAGGATGTCGTGATGGGCCTCATACAGCGTGGGGCGAATCAGGTCGTTCATCGCCGCATCGATGACGACGAAATTCTTGGCGTCGCCCGGCTTCACATAGATCACGCGCGCGACGAGGATGCCGGCATTGCCGACGATCATCCGTCCGGGCTCGAACATCAGCGTGCAGCCGAGATTATGCGTCACCCGCTTGACCATCGCGGCGTAGGCGGACGGCAGCGGCGGCGCTTCGCGGTCCATGTGATAGGGAATGCCGAGCCCGCCGCCGAAATCGATATGCGAGATGTTGTGGCCGTCGGCGCGCAAGGTGCGCACGAACTCGGAGAGAATCCGGAACGCGGTTTCCATGCGGCTCAGATCCGTGATCTGGCTGCCGATATGCATGTCGGTGCCGGTGACCTCGATCCCGGGCAGCCTGGCGGCACGGGCGTAGACCTCGCGTGCGCGCGCGATCGGAACGCCGAACTTGTTCTCGGATTTCCCGGTGGCGATTTTGGCGTGGGTGCCGGCGTCGACGTCCGGATTGACGCGCACCGAAATCCGCGCGGTCCGGCCGGCCTCGACCGCCAGCCGCGACAACAGTTCGAGTTCAGGCTCGGATTCGACGTTGATGCAGAGGATGTCCGCCGCCAGCGCCGCGCGAAGTTCGGCTTCGGTCTTGCCGACGCCGGAAAACAGGATCTTGCTCGGAGGAATTCCCGCCGCCAGCGCCCGCTTCAACTCGCCGCCGGACACCACGTCGGCACCGGCGCCGAGTTTCGCCAGGGTGCGCAGCACCGACTGGTTGGAATTGGCCTTCATGGCGTAGCAGACCAGCGTCTTCTCGCCGGCGAAAGCCTCGGTGAACACCCGGTAGTGGCGCTCCAGCGTCGCCGTCGAATAGCAATAGAACGGCGTACCCACGGCATCCGCGAGATCGGAAAGATTGACCGCCTCGGCGTGGAGCACGCCGTTGCGATAGTCGAAATGATTCATGGTGCGCTCAATTACCCAGCAGCGGGTCGAGGATGAACGGTTTCTTTTTGCCTCTGGCCGCCTCTGGCGGGGCGTCGGACCCGAAGCCCGGATTGAAGACGCCCGGCTGGGCCGCGCGCTCCGCCTCGGAATCGGCGGCCCCCGCCGGCGACGACGCATTCGATGCGTTCGGCGGCAAATCGAGGCCGCCCTTGCGGCCGCAGCCGCCGAGCGCAAGCGCAGTCACGCTCAGCAGGATGATGGCCCATCCCGACGATGTCGGCCGGTAGTTACGTGTCACAACGAAATCCCCAATACGCGCCGCACCATACAAAGATTGCCTTGCGATGGCGAGACCTGACAACCCCGAGATAATCATGAAATTGCAGCGAAATTTTTGCCCTCAGCCCAATTTTCGCTCTTTTTCCAGCCGCTTCAGCCAGGACTTGGCCTGGGCCGCCACATTCTTCGGCGCGGTGCCGCCATAGCTGGTGCGGCTTTTGACCGAGGCTTCCACCGACAAGACGCGCAGCGCTTCGGCGGTGATCTTGGGCTCGACCTCCTGCATCGCCTGCAGCGGCAGTTCGTGCAGCGCCACGCCCTGTTTCGACGCCAGGCCGACGATGCGCCCGGTGACGTGATGGGCGTCGCGGAACGGCATTTTCAGCGTCCGCACCAGCCAGTCGGCCAGATCGGTGGCGGTGGCATAGCCCTCGCCCGCGGCCGCCTTCATCCTGGTCTCGTCGGGCACGAGGTCGGCGACCATGCCGGTCATGGCCCGGATCGCCAGCGAGAGTGCGGCGAACGCTTCCATCGCGCCCTGCTTGTCTTCCTGCATGTCCTTTTGGTAGGCGAGCGGCAATCCCTTCATCACGATCAATAATGCCGTGAGCGCGCCGATCACCCGCCCCGTCTTGGCGCGCACCAGTTCGGCCGCGTCGGGGTTGCGCTTTTGCGGCATGATCGAGGAGCCGGTGGTGAACTTGTCGCTGAGCCGGATGAGGCCGACCAGCGGCGAGGTCCAGATCACGATCTCCTCGGCAAAGCGCGACATATGCACCGCCGCGATCGACGCCGCCGACAGGGTTTCGAGCACGAAGTCGCGGTCCGACACCGCGTCCAGTGAATTGGCCATCGGCCGGTCGAAACCCAAGGCCTTGGCGGTGGCGTGACGGTCGATCGGAAACGAGGTGCCGGCGAGCGCCGCCGCGCCCAGCGGCGATTCGTTGAGGCGCTTGCGCGCATCGGCAAAGCGGCCGCGGTCGCGCGCCGCCATCTCGACATAGGCCAGCAGATGATGCCCGAACGTCACGGGTTGGGCGGTCTGCAGGTGGGTGAAGCCGGGCATGACCGTGCCGGCATGTTCCAGCGCCCGCTGCACCAGGACATATTGGAACGCGGACAGTGCGGCGTCGGTCTCGTCGATGGTGTCGCGCACGTACAGGCGGAAATCGGTCGCGACCTGGTCGTTGCGCGAGCGCGCGGTGTGCAGCCGCCCTGCGGCGGGGCCGATCAGTTCGGTCAGCCGGCTCTCGACGTTCATATGGATGTCTTCGAGCGCGCGCTTGAAATCGAACGAGCCTTTTTCGATTTCTGACAGAATCGTGTCTAGACCTTTGCCGATATTTTTCGCATCACCCGCAGTGATAATGCCCTGCGCCGACAGCATCGCGGCGTGCGCCTTGGACGCGGCGATGTCCTGGGAATACATGTGACGATCGACGTCGATGGAGACGTTGATTTCCTCCATGATCGCATCGGGGCGCTCGCTGAACCGGCCGCCCCACATCTTGTTGCTCATGACTTCTCGCTCACGACTTCTTATTCAGCTGCGGGTTATTCAGGCTCTGGCTTTTGGCGTCGAAACCGGCGAAACGCCGGACCGGTCTCGGCCGTAACATGAGCACTGCATAGCCGTATCTGATACAGGATGACAAACGATATGCCCGAAACGCCTGCCCCTCGCCCGGCCGCCACGCGCCGGATCCCCATCGCCATCGGCGCGGTCCTGATTGGGGCTGCGATCGGCTTTGCCGGGGTCTACGGCTTCGGCGGCCTCAAGCGTGGTTCGGGCGGCGATTCCGCCTGTGCCGGGGCGGTCGAGCTGGCGCGCAAGATCGGGCCGTTGGCGCATGGCGAAGTGGCCGCGCTGACCATGGCGACGAGCCCTCTGAGGCTGCCTGACCTCACGTTCGAGGATGCCGAGGGCAAGCCCCGAAAGCTCTCGGACTGGCGCGGCAAGACCGTGCTGGTCAATCTGTGGGCCACCTGGTGCGTGCCCTGCCGCAAGGAAATGCCGGCGCTCGACAGCCTGCAGGCCAAGCTCGGCGGCAAGGATTTCGAGGTGGTCGCGATCAACATCGACACCCGCGATCCCGAAAAGCCCAAAAACTTCCTGAAAGAGGCCAATCTGACCCGATTGGCCTATTTCGCCGACGCGAAAGCCAAGGTTTTTCAGGACCTTAAGGGAGTAGGCAAGGCGCTGGGGATGCCGACCTCGATCCTGGTCGACGGCCAGGGCTGCGAAATCGGCAATCTGGCCGGTCCCGCCGAATGGGCCAGCGACGACGCGATCAAGCTGATCAAGGCGGCGGTAGAGCCGGTCAAGGCGGGGTTTTAGACCTCATCCTGAGGCGAAGCGGCGTCTCGAAGGATGAATGGCACGAGTGGGGCCGCATGGTTCGAGACGGCGCTTTCGCGCCTCCTCACCATAAGGGTCTTCTTCTGGGAGGCGTTTCAGGCGATCGCGTTGAGATTACCACCGACGCCCGCTGCAAGGTTGGCGGTCGACGGGATGCCAAGCAGGGTCTGGACCGCGGATTTCTCGGCGTCGTTGTTCTGTTTGATGATCGAGGTCTGGATCTGCTGCTGCAGGCCGCCCGCCTGCATCGCGAGCAGGCTCGAAACCATAGCCATCATGTCCATACGCAACACTCCCAACAGCGGCACCCTACCCGCCCGCTGGTTAATGATGTGTATCCGAAGGCGGTAACCGGCGCGGAACCGGGTCGTTTGGGCGTTTCCTCCCAAGACTGGCGCCACCTGCCGACCGGCAGGTGGCCTCGTCTTTCGGCGAGCGCTTCGTCGTGCGGATTATGCGCCTACCCTGTTGAGGGTAATCTGCACGGATTCCGGTACCAAAATCGTTCCGTCACGATGGTTTGACGTGTGGAAGCAGCAGTGATCAGCGACTCCGTTAATCGTGAGCTGGATCCGCACCGGCTCGCCGGCAGCAATAGGGGCGGGTACGCCACTTACCTGGAACACGTTGGGCAATCCGGCACTCGCATTGATGTCCATGGTGTTACCTCCGAGATCAACCGTCTTCGATTTGTCGCCCGATCCGGTAATCAGTTTCAAGGTGTAGTTCACCCTGACCGCCTTCGCAGGAGCAACGGACGGAGTCATGTTTACGCTGACTTGGTAATCTCCTTTTTGAAGCGGAAGGCATGCCCAGGTCGTTGAGTTGCCGGGTGTTAGCTGTGGAAGCGGAGTCGGCGTTCTCACGATTTCGCATCTGTTGACGTACAAGTCCGCATCGGTCAGCGGTTTGGGCATCGGAGTCACGATAATGGTATCGGAGAGGCCGCTGCCGCTCACGGCGAGGTTGCTGTCCTTAGCGGGTCGCTTGATGATGATCGGCGTCGTTCCTGCATCTAACCTTGCAGGCAGGACGTTGTTCTTCTTTTCAATGCCAGTCCACTTCACGGGGAGAGGATTGGGACTTCGACCGATCACGGTGTAGTCGAGGTCAAATGAGATATCCGAGGTCGTCGCGAATCTCGGGATAAACACGAGGTTCTTTTTCGATAGCGCCTTCAGGCAATCTGAATAGGTCGTGACAGCGTTGGGATCGAGCCCGGTCCAGGCGACATTTCTGAAAGTATCCGAAGTGAATGATTGCGAATTGGACCGCTTGAGCGTCTGGATACTCTCCTTGAATTGCCCGTAGTTCGCACCCATTGGAACACCGTATATTACGGCATTCCCCGCAGCCTCAGCCTTTGCCGAATTGTAGGATGATTCATCGACCTGCTCGGCGAGGCGCCAATCCACGAACTGTTTGTCCGTTCGATTGTACGTCGCCTTGACCAAGGCCCCGTCGCAATCTTTGACTCCGGCCGCATGAGCACCCTGAAGTCCCGAAGCCATCACTGCGACAGCAAGAAACTGGTATCTCGAAAAAATCATAATCAATCCCCTTATGGATATGTGTGAAATACTTCCTTTGATTGCTCAAATATGACTGAACAATCGTGGAGAGTATGGGCTTGCAATGGGAAAGGGTCGCTCGTGCAGATCAGCTTTTCACTCTGCACTCGTAAAGCCATTCATCGTTGTCCGCCTTCTGGCGGTGAACGAGAAATCGGTTAGTTGTAGCAGGGCATTCGGTTACGCCATCCCTGTCCCTGTTATTTGAATTATGGCAGGTCCACTTAACCCTTGGATTTGAAACATCCACCATGCCGTCCATTTCTTTCTCGACTTTGAGTTCTGTAACCCCGTGGACAACAACTTGGTCCCAATCACACTTCTCATTTCCTCTTCCGACCACGCCGTCGGCGCGTACGGGTGTGTAAATTGAGACGGTGGCAAACGTTAAAGCAATCAGTGCGGTAAATTTTGAAGCCATGTCTTGCGCTCTCAAATGCTGGGTGCCGTTGATTAAAAGGTCGTCTGTCAACTGAGCCACCGAAATAGCTCGGTCATTTTGGATTTTGGCGCAATTCAGCGCCACCCACAAGCTCTGGTTGTTTCAAACTCTGGTTGTTTCGGCTTGGGGCCGCGAACGATCGTGGCCTCTGCCGAATCCTCAACCACGCGGAAAGATATAGGTCGCGCGGCCGCGACCAACCCGGCGGCTCGGCAGGGCTGACCGCCTATCGCGCCGGCGCCGGCGAAACCGCCGGCTGGCTGCACGATGCAGTCGCCGAGCAGGGATTGCCGCTGCCGTCCTGCACACGGCGTCTCAGCCTGGATGACAAAAGCGCACGTCAGGCGCTGCAGGCAAGCGCGCCCGGCCCCGCGGCCGAAACCGCCGCTACGCCGCTGATCGTTCGTGACATGTTGAAGCGCGCGGGATGCCGCCTGGCCGACCGATGAGGCGAACAGGCGCCGCGCTCAGCGCGTCGGGACCGGCTTGTCGCCACGGTAGTCGTAGAAACCGCGCTGGCTCTTGCGGCCGAGCCAGCCGGCTTCGACGTATTTCACCAGCAGCGGACACGGCCGGTACTTCGAATCCGCCAGCCCCTCGTGCAGCACCTGCATGATCGACAGGCAGGTGTCGAGGCCGATGAAATCGGCCAGTTCCAGCGGCCCCATCGGATGGTGCGCGCCGAGCTTCATCGCCGCATCGATCGCCTCGACGTTGCCGACGCCTTCATACAGCGTGTAGATCGCCTCGTTGATCATCGGCAGCAGGATGCGGTTGACGATGAAGGCCGGGAAATCCTCGGATACCGCGATCTGCTTGCCGACCCGGGTGACGAATTCCTTGGCGGTATCGAAGGTCTCGTCGTCGGTGGCGATGCCGCGGATCAGTTCGACCAACTCCATCGCCGGCACCGGATTCATGAAGTGAATGCCGATGAATTTTTCGGGGCGGTCGGTCGAGGCGGCGAGCCGAGTGATCGAGATCGACGAGGAATTGGTGGCGACGATCGCTTCCGGCTTCAGCACCGCGCAGACGTCGTGAAATATCTTGCGCTTGACCTCTTCCTTTTCGACCGCGGTCTCGATCACCAGGTCGCAATCCGCCAAGCCGTCGAGGGTCTCACTCGTGGTGATGCGGTCGAGCGCTTGCTTGCGCGCGTCCTCGGTGATGCCCTTCTTGGCGACCTGGCGCGACAAATGGCCGTTGATGGTCGCCATCGCCGATTTCAGCCGGTCGGAGGAGACATCGTTGAGCACCACGTCCAGGCCGGCCAGCGCCGCCACATGGGCAATGCCATTGCCCATCTGGCCCGAGCCGATCACGCCGACCTTGTTGATTGTCACCGCCATATTATCATCCACCCGAACGGCGCGCATATCGCGCCAATTCATCCTTAGGCCTCGGTCTGATCGCGGCCTAAACCTGCGTTTGATGCGCCTTCTTCACGCGAACCGGCACCCGCTTCGCTTGAAAACGCTATCCTTAAAGATAAACACCGGCCAGACCTTACGCGTCCGGCCGCTGTTTGACTATTTTCCGAGCTTGCCGAGCGCCTCGGTCAATTCCGGAACCGCCTGGTACAAATCCGCCACCAGGCCGTAATCGGCAACCTGGAAAATCGGCGCATCCTCATCCTTGTTGATCGCGACGATCACCTTGGAATCCTTCATGCCGGCGAGATGCTGGATCGCGCCGGAAATGCCGATCGCGACGTAGAGTTCCGGCGCCACCACCTTGCCGGTCTGGCCGACCTGCCAGTCGTTCGGCGCATAGCCGGCATCGACCGCGGCGCGCGAGGCGCCGACGCCGGCGCCGAGCTTGTCGGCGAGCGGCTCGATGTATTTGGCGAAATTCTCACGGCTCTGCATCGCGCGGCCGCCGGAGACGATGATTTTGGCAGATGTCAGCTCGGGGCGGTCGCTCTTGGCGACTTCCTCGCCGACGAAGCTGGAAAGGCCGGGATCGGCCGCGGAGGCGGCGTTCTCGATCGCGGCGCTGCCGCCGTCACCGGCCGCGGCGAAGGTCGAGGTCCGCACCGTGATGACCTTCTTGGCGTCCTTGGACTTTACGGTCTGGATCGCGTTGCCGGCATAGATCGGCCGCTCGAAGGTATCGGGCGAGACCACCTTGATGATCTCGGACACCTGCATCACGTCGAGCAGGGCGGCGACGCGCGGCATCACGTTCTTGAAGCGCGAGGTGGCGGGCGCGACGAAGGCGTCATAGGACGGCGCCAGCGCCACGATCAGCGCGGCCAGCGGCTCGGCGAGGTCGTGGGCATAGGCTTCGCCCTCGGCAACCAGCACCTTGGTGACGCCGGCAAGCTTCGCCGCCGCCTCGGCCGCGGCCTTGATGCCATTGCCGCCACCGGCGACCAGCACATGAACCTCGGCACCCAGCTGGGTGGCCGCTGTCAGCGCCTTGTTGGTGGAGTCCTTGACGGTCTCGTGATCATGTTCGGCAATCAACAGCGTCGTCATCAGAGAACCCCGGCTTCGGTCTTGAGTTTCGAAATCAGCTCAGCGACGTCCTTGACCTTGACGCCTCCCTTGCGGCCGGGCGGTTCAGCTGTCTTGAGCACTTCGAGATGCGGCGTGAGATCGACGCCGTAATCGGCCGCGCTCTTGTCGGCGATCGGCTTCTTCTTCGCCTTCATGATGTTGGGCAACGACGCGTAGCGCGGCTCGTTGAGCCGGAGGTCGGTGGTGACGATCGCCGGTCCCTTCAGCTTCAGGGTCTGCAGGCCGCCGTCGACTTCGCGCGTCACCTTGAAATCCGAGCCTTCGACTTCGAGCTTGGAGGCAAAGGTCGCCTGAGACCAGCCGAGCAGTGCGGCCAGCATCTGGCCGGTCTGGTTGCTGTCGTCGTCGATCGCCTGCTTGCCGAGAATGACGAGACCGGGCTTCTCTTCGTCGACGATGGCTTTGAGAATCTTCGCGACCGCCAGCGGTTCGACATTGCCGTCGGCCTTGACGAGAATGCCGCGGTCGGCGCCCATGGCAAGACCGGTCCGGATCGTCTCCGAGGCCTGTGCGGGCCCGATCGACACCACCACCACTTCGGTCGCCTTGCCGGCTTCCCGCAGCCGCAGCGCTTCCTCGACGGCGATTTCGTCGAACGGATTCATCGACATCTTCACGTTGGCGAGTTCCACGCCCGTTCCGTCGCTCTTGACGCGGACCTTGACGTTGAAATCGACCACCCGTTTTACCGGCACAAGAACCTTCATCGATCCTCTTTCGCTTGAATTCTGGGGTTTGGTTGGCTCTTTATTAGCTTGGGCGCGGAACCTAAAGGTCCCGCTATCGGCGGTCAACGCGCGAAAGCCAAAAATCGCGCGCTTTGGAAGGCCTCTCTAGCGGTTCTGGCCGGGCACCCATAACACGTCCCCGGCGCCATTATCGTTCACGGCGCGGCTGGCCACGAACAGGAAATCCGACAGGCGGTTCATATACTGTACGGCAGGCTCGCTGACCGGCTCTTCGGGCTTGGCGGCCAGTTCCACCATCATCCGTTCCGCTCTGCGACATATGGTGCGGGCGAGATGCAGGTATGCCGCAGCCGGGGTACCGCCCGGCAGCACGAAGGAGGTCAGGGGCGCCAGGTGGGCATTGAGGGTATCGATATCGCGCTCGAGCCGGTCGACCTGGCTCGACAGCATGCGCAGCCGCTCCGCCTTGCCGTCGCGCTGAGGCACGGCGAGGTCGGCGCCGAGATCGAACAGGTCGTTCTGGATCAGGCCCAGCATGGTGTCGAGGTCGCGCGCCTGCGCCAGATGCAGCCGCACCACGCCAATCGCGGCGTTGGTCTCGTCCACGGTTCCGTAGGCGGCGACGCGCAGATCGTATTTCGGGCGGCGTTCGCCGCTGCCGAGCGCGGTGGTGCCGTCATCGCCGGTCCGCGTATAGATTCGATTGAGCACGACCATTGGCAAGACTCCTTATTACTTGATTACCTGCCTCTATTTACCCATCGCCCAGACCACGACCATCGTGATGACGATGGCGATGAATTGCAGCAACACCCGCAGCCGCATCAGATGCTGCGAACGGCTGGGCGAGCCGCCCCGCATCATGTTGATGAGACCCAGCAGCAGCACGATTGCAACGGCAGCGACCGCGATGGGGAGGATAATCGAACCCAGAAAGGATGCCATCGGCGCTACATAACACCGCGCCGGTCCGGCCGCTATACGTTCACGGACGCCTGATCGATCTGGCTTTTGGCGCCATAATATCAGAAGCTCGGATCGAACCGTCAATCGCCAGATCAAGGTGGGATGTGAGGCAGATCAGCTACGTCTATCACGTCGCGATGGATGCCTTTTACGAGTTCCTCGCCGATGATGGCTGGGCGATCGCCAGCCATATCGCGCTATCGACGCTGATGGCGCTGTTTCCGTTCCTGATCGTGCTGACCTCGCTGGCGGGCTTCGCCGGCTCCAAGGACCTCGCCGACCAGGCCATAGGCCTGTTGCTGCAGGTCTGGCCGCAACAGGTCGCCGATACGCTGTCAGGCGAAATCCATGACGTGCTGACCACCACCCGCGGTGACATACTGACCATCGGTGCGGCGCTTGCGGTTTATTTCGCCTCGAACGGCGTCGAGGCGCTGCGGGTGGCGCTCAACCGCGCCTATTCCGTGGTCGAACTGCGCAGCTGGTATTGGCTGCGGCTGGAATCAATCGGTTACACGCTGGTGGCCGCCTTCGCGTCGCTGGCGATGGCGTTCCTGATCGTGCTGGGTCCGTTGATGCTGGAATCGGCGCGGCGCCACATTCCCTTCTTCGTTGAAACCAACGAGTACCTTCTCAACATCGCCCGCTACAGCATTACCATCTCGGCGCTGATCGTTGCGCTGTTCATCCTGCACGCCTGGCTGCCGGCCGGGCGAAGAGGGTTTCTGCAGATCCTGCCCGGCATCATCTTCACCATGGTGGCATCGCTGGTATCGAGCATCCTGTTCGGCCAGTATCTGGCGCGCTTCGCCAATAATTACGTGACGATGTATGCGGGACTGGCGTCGGTGATCATCGCGCTGGTGTTTTTGTATTTCATCGCCGCGATCTTCGTTTACGGCGGCGAATTGAACGCGGCGATCATCAAGTCACGGCTGCCGCACGGCGTGTCGCTTCAAGCAGCGCAGTCGCTAGCGCACGTGGACTGACAGGCTTGACCAGGAAAGCGTCGGCGCCGGCGGCGCGCGAGGCCGCCTCGTCTTCGCCGCGCCCCGACACGCAGATGATCGGGATGCGGCCAAGCGGCGGATCGAGCGCCCGAATCCGCCGGATCGCCTCGATGCCGTTGATGCCCGGCAGCACCATGTCCATCAGAACCGCGTCGAAATTTCCTTGCACGATTCGCTTCGGGGCGGCCTCGCCCTGGCCGATGAACTCGGTCTGGTGGCCGAGTTCGGTCAGGATGGCGTTGAGCACGACGCGGCCGAACGGATTGTCCTCGACGCTGAGCAGGTGCAAAGAGCGCGGCGCCTCGATCGGCGGCTCGCCGTCGGCTCCCGACATGATGGTGACCGGGCCATTGGCCGGCGACATCACGACGCTGAGCGTAAAGGTGGTGCCGCCGCCGCGCCGCTGCGTCACGACGATGTCGCCGCCCATGGCGCGCGCGAGCTGCTTGACCGACGACAGGCCAAGCCCGGCGCCGCCGAAGCGCGATGCGATCGAGACATTGGCCTGCGAGAACGGGCGGAACAGGCGCTTGATCTCGCTGAGCGTGAGGCCGATGCCGCTGTCGGATACCGCGAAGGCGACGCCGATTTTGCCCTTGGGCGCGCGCCGCGGCGATACATCAAGCGCGACGCTGCCCTGGTCGGTGAATTTCACCGCGTTGTCGATCAGGTTCTCCAGCGCCGCCCGCAGCCGAACGGGATCACCAACCACGAAGGCGGCGAGTTTTTCGGAAATCTCGACCGACGACTGCAAGCCCTTCGCCGCCGCCCGCCCGGTCAGCGAATCGCCGGCGTTGCGGGCGAGCGTATGCAGATCGAAGAAGTCGTGACGCACGGTGAGACCGGGACCGCTGCTGCGCGCGGCATCGACGAACAGGGTCGCAAGGCTCGCCAGATGCTCCGCGCCCGCCTTGATGGTGTCGACCCAGCGCCGTTCGCGCTCGTCGAGGTCGGACGTGGCCAATAGATTGCTGATCGCCAGAATGCCTGTGAGCGGCGTGCGCACCTCGTGTGCAAAAGCCGCCAACGCCGCTTCGACCACGCCGGGCCCAGCCGCCGGTTTCCGCGGGCTGCGCTTCTTCGCAGCCACGCGGGACACGCGCTTCTTCTTCGGCTGCTTTCTGGTCAGCCGTGCTGGACGCCGTGAACGCGGTGATGCCGCCATAATCCCCCTTACCCGTCTTGCATCAGCATGGCATGCCACAGCGGCCGGAGTCACGATGGCCTTTGAGCAACCCTCAGTAGAATTACGCAAGCCCGACCAAGCGGCGGATGTGGGCCGGCGTGGCGCCCTGCCCACGCAATTCACGCAAGGCAGTGGCCCTGGTCGACTTCGAGAGCTTCTGTCCGGTGCCATCGAGCACCAGCCGATGATGCCGGTAGACCGGTTGCGGACTATCGAGCAGGGATTGCAGCAAGCGGTGCACGCTGGTCGCCCAGAACAGGTCCTGGCCGCGCACCACGCAGGTGACGCCCTGCAGGGCGTCGTCGATCACGACGGACAGATGATAGCTGGTCGGCGTTTCCTTGCGCGCCAGGATAACGTCGCCCCAGTCCTCCGGCCGGGCGGCCACGATTCCGGTTTCGCCGGCCGGGCCTTCGCCATGCTCGATCCAGGTGAGATCGGGGGCTTGCGCCATGGCCGCCGCCATATCGAGCCGCAACGCATACGGCAGGCCTTGCCCGATCAACTGCCGGCGCGCTGGCGCGGAAAACGACTTCGCCGCACCCGGATAGAGCGGCGCGCCATCGGGATCGCGCGGCCATGGTGCAACGCTCTCCCGTTCGGCGACCAGACGGGCGATTTCCGCGCGGCTCTCGAAGGCGGGATAGATCAAGTCCCGGCCCGACAGTTTTTCAACCGCTTCGCGAAAGTCGGAAAAATGGTCGGATTGCCGTCGCACCGGTGTTTCCCAGGATATCCCGAGCCATTCGAGGTCTTCATAGATGGCCGCTTCGAATTCCGGCCGGCACCGCGTCGCGTCGATATCCTCGATGCGCAGCAAAAATTGTCCGCCGCTCGCACGGGCCATGTCGAAATTCAGCAGCGCCGAAAAAGCGTGGCCGAGATGGAGGTAGCCATTGGGGCTTGGCGCAAATCGGAACACAGGTGGCGGCATTGATCTCTTTCGCAGGACATGATGGTTTTAAGGCGCAATGACCATCCATCTCAACTCCCAGACCGACCTCGAAGAAGCAATCGCCGCCCTCGTCGTGCAGGACAAGCGGCTCAAGCCGATTCTCGAACTCACCGGCATGCCGGCGCTGCGGCAGCGCGAACCGGGCTTTGCCGGGCTGGCGCATATCGTGTGCGGCCAGCAGCTCTCCATTGCGAGCGCTGGGGCGATCTGGGGCCGCCTCATCGCGGCGTTCGATCCGTTCGATCCCGAACTGATCCGCAAGGCGCGCGCCGAGCGCCTGGGGCGGCTCGGCCTTTCGGCGGCCAAGATCAAGACGCTGAAAAACATCGCGCGCGAATTGGCCGCCGAGCGATTGAACCTCGACGTGCTGGCGGAAGAGAACGCCGATGCCGCGCACCATACGCTGACCGCGCTGCCCGGCATCGGCCCATGGACCGCCGACGTCTATCTCTTGTTCTGCCTCCGCCATGGCGACGCCTGGCCGGCCGGCGATATCGCAATCCAAGAAGCGATCAAGGTCGGGCTCGGCCTGAAGGCGCGGCCGACGGCAAAGGAAATGGCGCCGCTGGCGGAGCCGTGGCGCCCGCTGCGGGGCGCGGCGGCGCATCTGTGGTGGAGTTATTATCGCGTGCTGAAGAAGCGTGAGGGTGTGCTCGCGAAATAAAATCGCGAAAACAACCCCATGCATAGAAAGGAACCCGCTGGCGGCACTCGTGATTTTGGCTTCAGCCGCGCAGCCGAACCCGGTCCTCGCGTGCGCAAGATGTGACGAAGTCGATCACCGCGCGCACCGCGGGCAGTTCGACGAGATCCGGATGCGCCAGCAGCCAGAGATCGGCGACGCTGACCAGCTTTTGCGGCGCGACGCGAACCAGATCGGGGTCGTCGGCGGCGACAAAACAGGACAGCGCCGAGATTCCAAGGCCGGCCTTCGCCGCGGCCAGCATGTCGCCCTGCGACGAGCAGCGCAGCACCACCGATCCCTGCCGGGTGATGACATCGCTCCAGCGCGCCAGGCGCTCGTTCGAGGCCCGGTCGGCGAACCCGATCACGCTGTGCCCCTTCCACTCGTCGCGCCGTTCCGGCAGGCGCCGCCCCGCCGCATAGGCGCGCGAGGCGTAGAAGCCGGTGCCGAGCCGGCCGATCCGGCGGCCGATCAGATTTTCTTCGCCGCTATCGACCGGACGCAGTACCACGTCAGCCTCGCGGCGGCGCACGCTGGCCGGAAACGGATGGGTGATGATCTCGATCTGGATATGGTCGTGCGCGCGCAGGAACGGCCCAAGCCGCGGCATCAGCCAGTGCGAGGCGAGGGTCGCTCCGATCGAGAGCTTGACCACGCCGCGGGCGTCCGCACCGGTCGCCGACACCGCGGCCTCGGCGCGCAACGCGGCGGCCGCCATGGCATCGACGTGTTCGCGGAATTTGCGGCCCTGCGAGGTCAGCGACAGGCCTTCGTTGGAGCGCGCGAACAGGGGAATGCCGAGCTGGCCTTCCAGTTCGGCGATCTTGCGGCCGACCGTGGGATGGCTGGAACGGAGCTGGCGCGCGGCCGCGGTAAAGCTGCGGGTTTCGGCCACCGCGACGAAGGTCTTGCAGAGGTCCCAGTCCATCGGCGATCAGACTTACGTTCATTACTGAATAGACACCTGTTCAATATTGAACGGATGAGGCGATCGGTCCAGCCCTATAATGCGGCAACAGAGGCCGGCTGGAGCGGAACCGCTCGCCGGCCACGAAACCCAAAAGGAGAATCGAATGCCGTTGCCAGCGTCGCTAGCCAATTCGCTTGAACTGCCGGTGGTCGGCTCGCCGCTGTTCATCGTGTCCGGGCCTGAGCTCGTCATCGCCCAGTGCAAAGCCGGGATCGTCGGCTCATTTCCCGCGCTGAACGCGCGTCCGGTCGAGAAGCTCGGCGAATGGCTGAGCCGGATCGAGAACGAGCTTGGCGAATACAAGGCGCTGCATCCCACCAAGAAGGTCGCGCCCTACGCGGTCAACCAGATCTGCCACGCCTCCAACGACCGGCTGATGAAAGACATGGAGACCTGCGTCAAGCACCAGGTTCCGATCATCATCACCTCGCTGCGCCCGCCGCAGGAGATCGTCGAAGCCGCGCATTCCTATGGCGGCGTCGTGTTCCATGACGTGATCAACGTCAAGCACGCGCGCAAGGCTGCCGAGCAAGGCGTCGACGGGCTGATTCTGGTTTGCGCCGGCGCCGGCGGCCACGCCGGCACGCTGTCGCCCTTCGCGCTGTTGCGCGAGGTCAAGCAATGGTTCAAGGGCACCATCCTGCTGTCGGGCGCGATCTCCGACGGCTGGAGCATTGCCTCCGCGCTCGCGCTCGGCGCCGACCTTGCCTATATGGGCACCCGCTTCATCGCCACCGAAGAAGCCAACGCCGACCTCGCCTACAAGAACGCGTTGACCGAGCACGCCGCGCACGACATCGTCTATTCGAACCTGTTCACCGGCGTGCACGGCAATTATCTCGGCCCCTCGATCGTGGCCGCGGGCCTCGATCCCGACAACCTGCCGATCGCCGACAAGACCAAAATGAATTTCGGCTCCGGCGGCAATACCAAGTCCAAGGCGTGGCGCGACATCTGGGGCTCGGGCCAGGGCATCGGCCAGATCAACGATGCGCCGCCGGTCGCCGAACTGGTCGCGCGCCTCAAAGCCGAATTCGACGACGCGGGCAGCGACTTTCTCAAGCGGGCGCGCGCTTAAGCGGCGGCTCTCGGCTTCGACAATAAATCAAAACAGAGGGATGGGAATGATGAGCGTATCACGCACTGCATTGAGCGTTGTGTTCGCATTGTTGACGAGCGCTGCCATCGCTGCTGAAGACAGGAGCGAAATCCGCATCGGCCAGACATTGCCCTATAGCGGGCCGGTATCCGGCTTCGGCATTATCGGCCGGGCGCAGGAGGCCTATTTCGAGAAGGTCAACGCGGAAGGCGGCATCAACGGCCGCAAGGTCAAGTTCATCACGCTCGACGACGCCTATTCGCCGCCCAAGACGGTCGAGCAGACCCGCAAGCTGGTCGAACAGGACGAAGTGCTGCTGATGTTCGGCTCCCTGGGCACCGCGACCAACAACGCCGTGCATCGCTACCTCAACAGCAAAAAGGTGCCGCAGCTGTTCGTGCTGAGCGGCGCCACCAAATGGGCCGACCCGAAGAACTACCCGTGGACCATGCCGGGCATGGCGACCTATCAGTCCGAAGGCGTGGTATATGCCAAATACATTCTGCAAACCAAGCCGGACGCCAAGATCGCCATCCTCTCGCAGAACGACGATTTCGGCCGCGACTATGTCGCCGGCTTCAAGCGGGCGCTGGGCGAGAAGGCCGCGACCATGATCGTCTCCGAGGCGAGCTATGAGACCAGCGCGCCGACCATCAATTCGCAGCTCTCGACGCTGAAGGCGTCCGGCGCCAACGTGATGTTCGGCGTCGTGCTGGGGAAATTCACCTCGCAGATGATCAAGGGCGTCGCCGAACTCAACTGGAAGCCCGACTTGTTCTTCGTGCCGACATCGGCGTCATCGATCTCGTTCCTGGAGCCCGGCGGGCTGGAAAATGCAGTTGGGTTGATCTCGTCAAGCAACCAGAAAGACACGATGGACACGCAATGGGCCAGTGACGCCGGCGTGAAGGAGTATTTCGCCTTCATGAAACAGTATTTGCCCAATGCCGACCTCAACAATTCGAACTACTCGGCGGGCTACCATTATGCCAACCTGATGGTGAAGGTGCTGGCGGCCTGCAAGGACGATCTCAGCCGCGAGAACATCATGCGCCAGGCCGCTTCGCTGCGTCAGGTTCCGCTGCCGCTGCTGCTGCCGGGAATCACGGTATCGACCGATGCCGACGACTATCTGCCGTTCCAGCAATTGCGACTGCGCCGGTTCGACGGCAAGAGCTGGGTCGGGTTTGGCGAAATTCTGGACGACCGCTAGGGAGTACGTGAGGGTGATCATCGGCGGCGAACGCACCATTACCTATCCGGAAATCCACGACCGCATCGCACGCGCGGCAACGGGATTGCGCAGCCTCGGCGTCAGCGGCGGTACGCCGGTCGGCATGATGCTGCGCAATGACTTTGCGTTGTTCGAGGTTTCCGGCGGGGCTGCGGCGCTCGGCAGTCCCGTGGTGCCGATCAACTGGCATCTGAAGGCCGAGGAGGTTGCCTATATCCTCGCCGACAGCGGCGCGGATATTCTGGTCTGCCACGCAGACTTGTTGCCGCAGATCAAAGACGGGCTATCAGCCCATATCAAGCTATTGATCGTGACCACGCCGCCGGAAATCGCTGCCGCGTTCAATATCCGGCCCGCGCTAACGCGGGTGCCCGATGGCATGACCGACTGGGATGTCTGGCGTGACAGCCATGCGCCAACGCAGGAGCCGCCGATCGGCAGCGCACCGATGTTCTACACCTCAGGCACCACGGGCCTGCCCAAGGGCGTCCGGCGCAAGCCGATGAAGCCGGAACAACAGGCGGCATCCGCGCGGGTCGGCACCATCGCCTATGGCGTCAAGGCCGATGACGATCAGGTCGTCCTGATGAACGGCCCGATGTATCATTCGGCACCGAATTCCTACGGCATGCTGGCGTTCCGCAGCGGCTGCCAGATCGTGCTCGAACCGCGCTTCGATCCTGAAGACATGCTGCAACTGATTGCGCGGCACCGCGTCACCCACATGCATATGGTGCCGACCATGTTCGTGCGGCTGCTGCGATTGCCGGACGAGATCAAGCAACGGTACGACCTCTCGTCGCTGCGCTTCGTCGTCCATGGCGCGGCGCCCTGCCCGCCGCAGATCAAGCGCGCCATGATCGACTGGTGGGGACCCGTGGTGCACGAATATTTCGGCTCCACCGAAACCGGGATTCCGGTGTGGCACTCGGCCGAGGAGGCGCTGGCAAAACCCGGCACCGTCGGCAAGGCGATCGAGGGCGGCATCGTGAAAATATTCCGGCCCGACGGCGCGCTGTGCGAGGTCAACGAGCCCGGCGAAATCTTCATGCGGCAGATCGCGACCTCGGATTTCGACTACCATGGCAAGGCCGAGGCCCGCACGGAAGCCGGCCGCGACGGCCTCGTCAGTGTCGGCGATGTCGGCTATCTCGACGAAGACGGCTATCTGTTCCTGTGCGATCGCAAGCGCGACATGGTGATCTCCGGCGGCGTCAACATCTATCCCGCCGAGATCGAGAACGCGCTGATCGGCATGGACGGCGTGCGCGACTGCGCGGTGTTCGGCATTCCCGACGACGAGTTCGGCGAGCGATTGTTTGCCTGCATCGAGCCCGAACCGACGGCCATGTTGTCGCCCGCCGCGGTGCAGAATTTCCTCCGCGGACGCCTTGCCAATTTCAAGGTGCCGAAGGATATCCAGTTCATGGACGCGATGCCGCGCGAAGCCACCGGCAAGATCTTCAAGCGCAAGCTCAGGGATCTCCATGCCGAGGGGCGACTGCGCGCCATCGTGTAACGGTCACCCTCGGCGTCATTGCGAGGAGCGAAGCGACGAAGCAATCCATCTTGCAGGAAGTTGGATTGCTTCGCTTCGCTCGCAATGACGGGAAATGAGTCCGACACCTAATCGAACGGCGTTTTAAACAGCATTGCTGTTGCAAAACAGTCATCGGTTGGCGCAATGATTACCGCATGTGAAATGCAGGGATCGAGCACATGCACGCCACCGACTTCATCGTCGCCCGCAACGATCTGCAGCAATGCAAATCGATCGAAACGCAACTGCCGGACGCCGCCGCACTGCCAGCCGACGCGCTGCTGGTCAAGGTGAGGCGCTTCGCCTTCACCGCCAACAACATCACCTATGCCGTGCTCGGCGACATGTTGAAATACTGGCAGCTGTTTCCAGCCCCCGACGGTTTCGGCAACGTTCCAGTGTGGGGCTTTGGCGAGGTGATCGCCTCCAGGCATCCAGATATCGCCGCCGGCGAGACCGTGTTCGGCTATTTCCCGATGGCATCGCATCTCGTGATCGAGGCCGCCGACGTCACCAAACGGGGTTTGCGCGATGGCGCCGCGCACCGGCAAGTCGCCGCGCCGGTCTACAACGCCTATGCCCGCGTCAGCGGCGATCCGGCGTTCACCGGCAGACAGGGCGACTTCCAGGCGCTGCTGCGGCCGCTGTTCATGCTGTCGTTCCTGGTCGACGACTTCCTGGCGGAGAATGAATTCTACGGCGCGCGCCGCGTCATGCTGTCCTCGGCCTCCAGCAAGACCGCGTTCGGCCTCGCGCATCTGCTGCACGGGCGTGACGGTATCAAGGTGATCGGACTGACCTCGGCTCCAAACGTCGCGTTCGTCAAATCGCTCGGCTGTTACGACCAGGTCGTGACCTACGACGCGGTGGGGTCGATACCTGCGGATTCGCCGGTCGCCTATGTCGACATGGCCGGCAACAGCGATCTGCGCGAACGCCTGCACCGCCACTTCGGCGACCAGATGAAATATTCCGGACGTGTCGGCCTTACCCACCGCAGCACGTCACCCGACGAGCCGGAGTTGCCCGGCGCCAAGCCGACATGGTTCTTTGCGCCGGACCAGATCCGCAAGCGGGCCAAGGAGTGGGGGCCGGGCGGTGTCGACACGCGCTTCGGCGCGGCCTGGTCCGGCTTCGCGCCAAAACTCGATCAATGGCTTTCCGTAACCGAAGGCCGCGGGCCGGCAGCGGTGCGCGAGGTCTATCTCGACACCCTCAACGGCCGCGTGCCGCCGGACCAGGGGCACATCCTCACTCTTTAGGGAATGTCCGATATCTCCTCACACCCTTCCTGCCGTCTCCTGAATGGGTATAGGCTTGTGGAATAGGGAAACGCCGCACAGACGGCCGGTGACGAGAAACGCGCATGCTCGACAGGACGGACGATATTTCGGTGGCCGCCGAAAATTGGCTTGCGCAGTTCGAGGCGGCGCTGGCGAAATCCGATAGCCGCCTGCTGGAGACGCTGTTCCATCCCGACAGCCATTGGCGCGACGTGCTGGCGCTGAGCTGGAACATCCAGACCGTCAACGGCGCGGACGCCATCCTGAAGGAGCTCGGCCGTTACGCGCCGGCCACTGGCCCTGTTGGATTTGCCGTCGATCCCGATCGCGCCGCGCCGCGCAAGGTGATGCGCGCGGGCACCAACGCGATCGAGGCGATCTTCAAGTTCGAGACCAAAGTGGGACGCGGCAGCGGCATCATCCGGCTGATACCGGATACGGCCGACAGCAACAAGCTCAAGGCCTGGACGCTGCTGACCGAGCTTGGCGAACTCAAGGGCTTCGAGGAGCAGATCGGCGTCGCGCGCCCGCGCGGCAACGCCTATTCGCGCGATTTCCGCGGCCCCAACTGGCTCGACCTGCGCACGGCCTCCGCCGGCTATGCCGAACACGACCCCACCGTGCTCGTCATCGGCGGCGGACAATCCGGCCTCTCGATCGCCGCGCGGCTGAAGCAATTGAATGTCGATACGCTGATCGTCGATCGCGAGAAGCGCATCGGCGACAACTGGCGCAAGCGCTACCACGCGCTGACGCTGCATAATCAAGTGCAGGTCAATCACCTGCCCTACATGCACTTCCCGCCGAACTGGCCGACCTACATCCCGAAGGACAAGCTCGCCAACTGGTTCGAAGCCTATGTCGAAGCCATGGAGCTGAACTTCTGGACCGAGACCGAATTCGAGGGCGGCAGCTACGACGAAGAGGAACAGCGCTGGACGGTGACGCTGCGTCGCGCCGACGGCAGCACACGCACCATGCGTCCGCGCCATGTGGTGCTGGCGACCGGCGTCAGCGGCATTCCGAGCCGGCCCGCGATCGCCGGCCTGAAGGATTTTCGCGGCACGGTGATGCATTCCAGCCAGTACGACGACGGCGAGAACTGGAAGGGCAAGCGCGCGATCGTGATCGGCACCGGCAACAGCGGCCACGACATCGCGCAGGACCTGCATTCGAGCGGCGCCAGTGTGACGCTGTTTCAACGCTCGTCGACGCTGGTCGTCAGCATCGAACCCTCGGCGCAACTGGTGTACGCGCCCTACAACGAGGGCACGCTCGAGGACAATGACCTGATCGCGGTCTCGATGCCGCTGAAAGTCGCACGAAGGAGCCACGCGCTGACGACGGAGAAATCCAGGGAGCTGGATCGAGAGTTGCTTGAGGGACTTGCGCGCACGGGCTTCAAGCTCGATTTCGGCGAGGACAATACCGGCTGGCAGTTCAAATACCTCACCCGCGGCGGCGGCTATTATTTCAACGTCGGCTGTTCCGACCTGATCATCAAGGGCGATATCGCCCTGAAGCAATTTGCCGATGTCGAGGGCTTTGTCGCCGACGGCGCCAAGATGAAGGACGGCGAGACCATCGGCGCTGATCTTGTGGTGCTGGCGACCGGCTACAAGCGGCAGGAAGAGCTGGTGCGGCTGCTGTTCGGTGAAGCGATCATGAACCGCGTCGGCACGATCTGGGGTTTTGGCGACGGCCAGGAGCTGCGCAACATGTACACCCGCACCGGCCAGCCCGGCCTGTGGTTCATCGCCGGCGGCCTCGCGCAATGCCGCATCGGCTCGAAGCATCTCGCGCTGCAGATCAAGGCGATCGAGGAAGGGTTGTTGCCGCGCGGGGCAAGGCCAACCCGCGCGCCCTGAAGCACAATCTGACGAGGACCGGCGTAGCCGGACCGGACTTTCAGCATAGCCAAACCCCGCAGCGCCGACCGTATCGGGCGCCGGACGCGGCTGCGACGACATTCAACCTTGACAATTTTTTCTCATGTGGACAACTTAGGGTCATTGCCAATTTTTTACGCTGTTGAAGCCAAATACTTTTCATCGACGGCGCCGCAGGGGGCGGTGGACCGACATCTATTCCGCGCGATTGGATACCGCTGTTGTCGAAGCAATTCGCGGCGGCACGGCAGCGGTTGTCCGGTATTCGCGTGCAGCAAATTGCATCAGGGAGGGGACGCCAATGGAGGACATCAGAAGATACAGCGGGGCCATCTTGACGGGTCTGGCAGCGCTGGTGGTGGTGGGCGCGCTTTACGTGGTGTTCCTGCTTTTAATGAAACTCGTCAATACGAGCGAGGTAGCCAACGGAACGCTTCCGCTGCTTGCGATCGGCGGCGTGGTGGTGCTGATTCTCCTGCTCACCGCGGTGGCGATGGTTTTCTCGATCCTCAACCTCACCAACAAGGACCAGGCGATGGGCCTTCCGGAGGGCTCTATCCGCGCGGTTATTGCGCTCTCGCTGATCGTGCTGTTCGCCATCCTGTCGGTCTTCCTGTTCCAGAACATTTCGACGGGCGGATCGAAAAACACCATCGCGGAGATGTCGGGCACCGACCGCACGGAATTCATCCGGAGCCACGCCAACGCCCGGGATATTCAGTCGACACCGACCACGGGCAAGCCCGGATTTTACGACGTGACCTACCGGAGCGCCAACGTCGCCAGCGAGGACTTCGCCAAGCAGTTGCTGGTTTTGCTGGGGACGCTGATGACCGCGATAACGAGCTTCTATCTCGGCGCGGGAACGGTGACATCGGCGGTCAAGGCGGGCGGCGAAGCTGCCGCGGCGACGGTCCCCTCGCCGAGCCTGGGCGGCATCAAGCCCGCCACGGCTTCGATTGCCAGGGATGGGCCAGTGCTGCACCTCGAACTTTCCGGAGCGAACCTCAACAAGATGACGCGCGTCAACCTCGTCAAGGCCGGTGTCCCGCCGATTGCCGGCAGCAATGTCAAATCGAGCGCGACCGGAATCATCTGCGACGTCGATATCAGCAAGGCCGATCAGGGCGCATGGGCTGTCGAGGTCGATGACGGTGTGTCGAAGCCGATCAAGGCCCAGGGCAATCTGACCATCACCGCCTGACGGGATACGTCGTCGAGCCAACGGCAGCTGCCCGCGGGTTGCCGCTGGCGAACCCGCGCCATGCGCAAAAGACGCTCGTGCTCCGTCCTCGCCTCTGCGACACTTGGCCGGGAAGGGCTGGATCAACCGGCCGTTGGATCGGGAGCAGCGCATGCCGTCCATTCTGGGCTCAGGCGAACACCGTTACCGCGTGGTGGAGAACTGGGCGAAGCTGCCCGATGGCTGGAGGCTGACCGACGTCGCCTCCGTCGCGGTCGACAGCCGGGACCGCATCTACGTCTTCAACCGCGGCGAGCATCCGATGGTGGTGCTGGATCGCGAGGGAAATTTCCTCAGGAGTTTTGGCGAAGGGCTGTTCACCCGCGCCCATGGCCTGCACATCGACGCCGACGACAATCTGTATTGCACCGATGACGGCGACCACACCGTGCGCAAATGCTCGGTCGACGGCAAGGTGCTCTTGACCATCGGCATCCCGAACCGGCCCAAGCCGTTCATGAGCGGCGAGCCGTTTCACCGCTGCACCCATACCGCGCTGTCGCCGAAGGGCGAAATCTACGTCTCGGACGGTTACGGCAACGCCTGCGTCCATAAATACACGCCCGACGGCAAGCTGCTGAAGACCTGGGGCGAGCCGGGAAGCGATCCCGGCCAGTTCAACATCGTCCACAACATCGCGACCGATGCCGACGGCTGGGTCTACGTCGCCGACCGCGAGAACCACCGCGTCCAGGTGTTCGACGGCAACGGCAAATACGAGACGCAGTGGAACAATCTGCACCGGCCCTGCGCGCTGCACTGCTGCGGCGGCAAGCATCCCACCTTCATCATCGGCGAGCTTGGCCCCGGCATGCCGGTCAACCGCAAGGTGCCGAATCTCGGGCCGCGGCTTTCGATCGTCGACGCCAGGGGCCAGCGGATCGCCCGGCTCGGCGGCGAGGACGGACCGGGCATCGAGACCGGCAAATTCCTCGCCCCCCACGGCCTGGCGCTGGATTCCAGGGGCGACATCTATGTCGGCGAAGTCGGCGTCACCAACTGGAAGACCGACTTTCCGGACACGCCGATGCCGCCCGAGGTCGGGGTCGGCCGCTGCCTGCAGAAGCTGGAGAAGGTTTGAGGCCGGCCGCGCTGCACGGGCCTTCGGACGCCCGATCACGATGGATTGACCTCCAAAAGCCCGCCGCCGAGACCCGAGGAACCATGGCGATTCGGGGGCGGCCCGTGCTGGATAAGGCCCGGAACGCTCTTCACAATCCCGTCACGCTGCCTGTAGTATGCAGGGCGCATGCTGCTTCGCAGCTAACATGGGAGTCAGGAGCGTTTCTTGAACGCACACGTCTCGCAAGGCGGTTGGCCGGTACTGGTGCTGAACGCGGATTTCCGGCCGCTGAGTTATTACCCGCTGTCTCTCTGGTCGTGGCAGGACGCGATCAAGGCGGTGTTTCTCGATCGCGTCAACATCGTCGAACATTACGACCGCGCGGTGCACAGCCCGAGCTTCGAGATCCAGCTGCCGAGCGTGGTGTCGCTGAAATCCTTCGTCAAGCCGACGACGCATCCCGCCTTCACCCGGTTCAACGTCTTCCTGCGCGATCGCTTCTCCTGCCAATATTGTCTGGCGCATGACGACCTCACCTTCGATCACATCATCCCGCGCAGCAAGGGCGGCCAGACCACCTGGGAAAACGTCGTCGCGGCCTGCTCGCCGTGCAACCTGCGCAAGGGCAATCTGACGCCGCAACAGGCGCGGATGTTTCCGCGGCAACACCCGTTCGCCCCGACCGTGCACCAGTTGCACCGCAACGGACGCCTGTTTCCGCCGAACTATCTGCACGATAGCTGGCTCGATTATTTGTATTGGGATACCGAGCTCGATCCGTAGGGGTTGGGTCGTAGGGTGGGCAAAGGCGCGCTTGCGCCGTGCCCACCACTCCTTTCGACGCGAAAATGGTGGGCACGCTTGCGCTTTGCCCACCCTACGAATTCCCTCATCTCTCGCCCTTCAACCTGTCAGCCATCCGCTCGGCGATCGCGACCGTCGTCAGATGGGTGTTGGCGCGCGGGACTTCGGGCATGATCGAGGCGTCGATGACGCGCAGGCCGGTGCATCCGATCACGCGGCATTCGGGATCGACTACCGAGCGGGGGTCGTCGGCGGCGCCCATGCGGCAGGTGCCGCTGGCGTGCTGGGCGTCGCTGCACTCAGTGAACAGCCAGTCGTCGAGCTCCGTGGCGCTGAGCGCCTCGTCCATCGAGCGCCCCGTAGCGCCGTACTCGACGCGGTGGGCGATCTCGGTGATGGCCGGCTGCAGGCAGATTTCGCGCAGCCGGCGCACGCCGTCACGCATGCGAACGAGATCGCTGGGATCGGACAGCATGCGCTCATCCACCGCCGGGTCGATCGTGGGATCTGATGTGGTGATGCGGACGTGGCCCTGGCTGAAGGCCTGATAGACCGACACGGCGATGCGACCGCGCGCGGTGCTGGCCGTCTGATTGACGTCGCGGGCGAGGTTGCCGGCGATCATGATCATGTCATTCTCGCCTGACCCTTCGAGGCCGGAGCTGTAGCGCAGACAACAATTGGTGTGCCGATGCATCAGCGTGCCGACCTGGCCGTGCTCGCGCAAATGCAGCAGCGCATCCATGATCGGATGATCGAGCAGGTTTTCGCCGACCGGCAGATCGGCGAGGACGGGAATGCCCAGGCCCTCCAGCAAGGCTGCTGGGCCGATGCCGGAGCGCTGCAGAATGGCCGGCGAGTGAATGGCGCCCGCGCAGAGGATCACCTCGTGCTTTGCTGTCGGTGCATATGATTTGCCGCCGATGCGCACCCGGACCGCGCGGGTGTGAAGGCGGTTGCCTTCGAACTCTATGCCCTCGACCAGGGCGTCGCCGACGATCCGCAAATTGTCGCGGCCGCGCGCGGGCTCCAGATAGCCGTCATTGGTGGAGACGCGGCGTCCGGCCTCGCTGTTGATGGCGTATGGCGAGACGCCGGTGCCATCAGGCGCGTTGTGGTCGTCGCACCAGCCATAGCCGAGGCCGAGCGCGGATGCGCGTAGCGCACGGTCGACGTTGCCCCAATCCGGCACCGGCGCCCGATACACCGGGATCGGGCCGCGATCGCCGTGATAGGCGGCATCCGGAAAATTCTTGTCGGTTTCGAGCTTGCAGAACCAGGGCAGCATGGCGTCCCAGCCCCAGCCCTCGCAGCCGCTTCTCTCCCAGCGGTCGAGATCGTCAGGCACCGCGCGGATCGCGATCTGGCCGTTGATCGTGGAGCTGCCGCCCATGGCGCGCCCGCGCCACAGCAGGCGCGGCGCCTGCCGCTCGGTTCGCCTTGCAAGCAGCTTCGGCCAGCGGAAATTGTCATCGCCGATGGCGCGCATCGGGTTCGGAATCTGGATGTGCTCCGGCGTGTCTGCCGTGCGAAAATCCTGCCCGGCCTCGAGCAGCAGCACGCGATGCGAGGGATCTTCGCTGAGGCGCGCGGCCAAGGTGGCGCCGGCGGAGCCGCCGCCGATGATGATCGTGTCGTACTCGGAATCAGTCATGCGCGGGGGCACGGCTTTCTGGAGGCGCCAATCATGCGAAACGCTCGTGCCCCGCTCAGTTCACCGACATATCCAGCGGCGGCGCCACGTTGTCCGGCAGCGGGTTGACGTAGGGGGTGCGGGCGGTGCGTTTTTTCAGATCGGCCTTGGCGGCGGCGATCAGCGCAGGCTCGTTCAGCGCCTGGACGCCGAGCGCGGCCATGGCCTTGGCGGCCTGCACCATCGCCTTGTGGGCATGCGGGCTCTTGCCTTGCGCCACGATCTGCCAGGTGTGAAACGGCGTGCCGATGGCGACGGTGGGGGCATGGACCTGAACGGTCGGGACCACCCAGCTGACGTCGCCGACGTCGGTCGAGCCGATCTGCGGATTGCGCTTGGCGTCCAGCGGCACGATGAAATCGGCGAGCGGCCGGTCGGTCGGATCCATGCCGATCGAATGATAGACGGAGGCGATGTCCTTGTCCGTGAGAGTCGCGCGGATTTTTGCGGCGAATTCCTTGTCGGCCGCGTCGAAGTGCGGCGGACCGAGTTCTTCCATGATGCGGTGCAGGGCTTGTTCGAGCGGGGTGTTGTCCAGCACGTTGGAGACGGCGGAGATGATCCGCATCTCCACACTGGTTTCGGTCATCAGCGCCGCTCCTTGCGCGATCTTGTGAACGCGCGCCACCAAGGAACTCATCCCGGGCAGGTCGCGGTCGCGGATCGAATAGCGCACGCGGGCATGGGCCTGCACCACATTGGGCGCGATGCCGCCGGTGTCGAGCAGCGCGTAATGCACGCGGGCTTCGCTCGGCATGTGCTCGCGCATGTAGTTGACGCCGACATTCATCAGCTCCACCGCGTCGAGCGCGCTGCGGCCGAGATGCGGCGACACCGCGGCGTGCGAGGCGCGCCCGGTGAAGATGAAATCGGCGCGGGTGTTGGCGAGCGACGGCGTCACCGCGACTTCCCAGAAACTGTTGGGGTGCCAGGTGATGGCGATGTCGGCGTCATCGAAGGCGCCCGAGCGCACCATGAAGGTCTTTGCCGCACCACCCTCCTCGGCGGGGCAACCATAATAGCGCACGCGGCCCGGCGTCTTGCTCGCGGCAAGCCAATCCTTCACGGCGGTGGCGGCGAGCAGTGCGGCCGACCCCAGCAGATTGTGGCCGCAGCCATGGCCGTGGCCGCCGGCCTCGATCGGCTTATGCTCGGCGACGCCCGCCTCCTGGCTGAGCCCGGGCAGCGCGTCATATTCGCCGAGGAAGGCGATGACCGGACCGCCCTCCCCCCATTCGCCCATCAGGGCGGTGGGAATGCCGGCGACATTCTCGGTGATGCGAAAACCCTGGTGGCGCAGCTCGGCGAGATGCTCGGCCGAAGATCGCGCCTCGGTGTAGCACACCTCCGGCATCGCCCAGACCCGGTCGGCCAGATCGATGAAGCGAGGCTTGATGACATCAATGCCCCGCCAGATGTCGCTGCGATTGTCCATGCTGTGTCCCTGATCGTTGTGCGGCTGAAATCGTATCAGCTTCGCCGGAGGCGGCCTAGCGCGAGCCGGGGTGACCTGCCATGCGGCCGGCATACTGCTGCCGCCTCACATACAACTGTCGTCCTCCGCCTTGTGCGCACTTGCGCACTGGAGCGAGGGACCCAGTACGCCGCCGCTTATCGATAGGCTCATTCTCAAACCCGTCATCCTGAGGTGCGAGCCCCTTCGGCGAGCCTCGAAGGATGAATCGGCCACAGCCGGGCCGTCGTCCTTCGAGGCTCGCAAGCGCTCGCACCTCAGGATGACGGAGATACAGCTTCGCGATCTCGCGGCGCATTGCGCCCGAGGTTTGCAAGTAGCTCTCGCCCTCTCAATCGGCTCTTTTGCCTCCGTTGCGCCCTGAAAACTATTGTCTCCAGGTGCATTGACGCCAGCACCGCGACGTCGGGACCACACGCCTTTGCCGTACGCTCTCGCGCCGTTCGTTATCGGCGCTACCAGCGTCCACCGCGACCCGTCCCAACGATCGTGACGATCATGATACGCCCCTCTGGCGGGACGGGATGGACGAAGATATAGACTGATTTTTGCTTCTGTAAAAGCGAAATGTTTTTTATTTCAAGTCTTGACACGATTTCTGTAAACACGAAGTGATTTGCCCGTCGGGCAACGGCGAGGGGTGGTAGCAAATGCGAACAGCCCCTCTCCTGACCCTCCCGCGCGATTGGAGCCCGATAGCGATTCCAGTATGGCGGTGCGGGGGCCATCGTGCAACGGCTGCCCGCGGGAACGCTTGTTGTCGTCGCGAAGAGCGCGGGCGGATGGGCTCATGTCTCGAAGGACGGGGCGCTCGGCTATGTCGCGGATACCGGGCTGGCGGCGTTGAAGTAGCCGGCGGGGTGATTTCCGCGCGATGCTCAGCGGTCAACGTTCTTTAAAGCCGACGGCGCCACCCATGCCTTTCTTTCAACAAACAACCGACATCCCCTGCCGACTGCAACGACGGGAGACCATCCATGCCCATCTCCATTCCGCGGCTGCTCCCGAGTGTGCTTGCGCTGGCGCTCGTCGTCTCTACGTCCGCGACTGCGGAACCGAAACTCGAGATGCATCGTGTCGGGGTTAACGTGGACGATGGCTCGGGGTGGTATCCGGCGGTTTCGACCAAGGGTTCGTTCTCGATCCTCCTGCCAATTCCCTTCAACGATTTCACGACTCGCGATCCCGGCACCGACGAAGTGACCCATGTCGTCGGCGGCAAGAGTTCGGAGGGAATCAAGATTACGGCGGTTGAACGGCCGGTCACGGCAAAGACACCTGTCGACCTCGCGGCAATCCCGAAATCCTTCTCATCCAATCCGGCCAACAAATTGTCTGACGTAAGCCGCAATAGCAGCGATGGCGTCGATACCCTGTCCTTCTCGGTCGCCAGCCCGACAACGACGGCGC
The DNA here is from genome assembly GCF_964252915.1 of Bradyrhizobium sp. LjRoot220. Taxonomy (NCBI): domain Bacteria; kingdom Pseudomonadati; phylum Pseudomonadota; class Alphaproteobacteria; order Hyphomicrobiales; family Nitrobacteraceae; genus Bradyrhizobium; species Bradyrhizobium sp. LjRoot220. The sequence goes on along the minus strand of NZ_CAXUPS020000009.1, from coordinate 158,385 downwards.
ATATCCGCTACATCAGGATGAAAGATGCGCTCTACATACTGACGATTGAATGCCCAAATGCGTATCGCGACGTGGTCGCGGAACGGAAGGATAAGTTCTTCGGATCCTTTAAACTCAAGGGGAAGTCCTGATCGAGAACAGGGATTATGCGACAATATCTGCTCTTTCGGCTGGAGCGGACATCTCTGTCACGCGGCCCGACTTCCGAAAATGACCCGACGCGGACACGGGCTATATTGCTCGCGAAACTGACACGTCCGGAATCCGGCAGCGCGAAGGAGGGCGGATTGAGCCGAAGGCGTAATCCGCCGTTTGTGGCTCCAACGCCCGACATGGCAGTGAGATACTGCGCTTGATTATGTCACCCCTGCGATTGACGCGCGGAGACTTCGGCGGGAATGTTTGCCGGGCAGTTGCACAAGACGGCGGATTACGCCTTCGGCTCCAATCCGCCCTGCGAGCTAGACTATAGCAGACAATTGCGCGCCACTCGGAAAACGGAAAGGCTGATGTTGGCACTTTTCGGACCTGCCCGACCACGCCTATAATGTCCTGTCTTTGTGATAGAGAGGACATGATCTAGCAAACTCAGGCCTCGGCAGCACCGCCAGACGCATGCCCTCATAGGATCGGCACCGGCTATGTCGAAGATGTCGGCTGACTGTGAAGTACTTTACTTTCCCGTGTTCTTGGCCTGGGCTAAGGTGGCGGAAGGCTTCTTACTTTGAAGGAGGCATCAGATGCTCGCGATCAAATGGAGCTCCCGGTATAGCGCTCGCGAATTGGTGATAATGGCTGGGGCGTTTGTCCAACTCCTCGCACTGAATGCATTACGACAAAGGGGTGAAGGCAAACCAAGGCCGCCACTCTGGAAACACTTCGACGACACCCATCATTGGGACTCAATCGCGGAGGAATGGGTTCCCAACGATGATATTAACGATGCCTCTCGCTGACGGGCCCAACGGGCGGTGCGGGCGCGTACAAATAGCTGGATCGGGATGTGAGTTCCTGCTGGCCCCTTGATAGTGGTCAAGCGATTGCTTTTGGGCCGCTTGGCTTCCAGCCCGGATCACTTAGTCAAAAACAGATTGATCTCCTCGAAAAACCGAGCAGCGGCCGGTTCGTGCTTCATAAAAAGATGATTCCGCCCCGGCAGCGCTATGAAACGGGCACCGGGAATCCCGGCCGCCATTTGGCGGCCCGCATCGATCGGGGCCATCAGATCGTCACGCACATGCATGACCAGGGTTGGCACCTGCACTTGCGGGAGCAATTCGCGCACATCGAGATTTCCGACGGCTTCGAAATAGCGAGCAGCGCATTCAGGTGATGTGGTCTTTCGTTGAAGGTCGTTGAACCAATCAGCCTGCTCCTTTGTAGCCTCGGGAATGAACTGCGAGGTGAACATTTGCCGAAATGCCGGATTGTCCGCGCCCCATCCAAAGCGCATCAAAGTTCCCATCGCCTTTCGTTTCTCATGTTCCGCTGGTGATCGCTTGCCGCCGCCCAGCGCAAAACCACCATACAGGATCAAGCGACTAACGCGCTCCGGATGCCGTGCGGTATAAGCAATCGAGATGGCACAGCCTTGTGAGACGCCAAACAGCGGAAAGCGGTCTAGCCCAACGGCATCGACCACGGTTTCGAGATCGCCGACCCATGCCTCAAGAGAAAGTTCATCAACATCCCAATCCGACAGCCCGTTGCCTCGTGCGTCGTATCGAACCAACGTGTGATTCCTCGCCAATCCTTCCAGCAAATGATGCCAGATCGGGCTCTCCCAGTCGTGTTCAAGGTGATTCATCCAGTTCGCCGCCTTGACCAAAGGTGAACCCTGCCCCACGGTTGCATAGGCAAGGCGCACCCCATCGGACGTTCGGCAATATTTGATCTCCTGCGCCATGCTGACGGAATCGAAGTTCACCGAATAGACTTCGACGGGCTTGGCGATGTTCTTGAGGTTCCGAAGCCCCAGCTTCTCGCACGTGAACGAGAGTTTTTCGAGCAAGTGATCGTGTGCCTGGCGCGAAATGCAAATCCCGCCCGGTTCGGCTATACCCTCAAGCCGTGCGGCGATGTTCACACCGTCGCCGTAAATATCGTCATCGTCGATGATGATGTCGCCGAGGTTTATGCCGACCCGGAATTCGATCCGCTTATCGACACTTACCCTGGCATTCCGCTCGCACATGCCGCGTTGCACTTCTACGGCGCATCGTACCGCGTCAACCACGGACGCGAACTCGACCAACATGCCGTCTCCGGTCGTCTTGACGATACGGCCCCGATGTTCATCGATTTTCGAATCGACGAGCGCTTGCCGATGCCCCTTCAATTGAGCGAGCGTGCCTTCTTCGTCCGCGCCCATGAGACGGCTGTAACCGGCCACATCAGCAGCCAGGATTGCTGCAAGCCTGCGTTCCAACGATGCATCCTCCAACCGTCGGTTACCGCTCACGAACCTATCAGAACGAGTCCTTCTTCGCGACTTCCCGGAAGGCAGAGAACCCTGTAAACCGCAACGCCGACGCCAAAACCGAACGCGCCAGCTAACGATCAGCGGTGTACCGTCGCCTGCATCACGACACTACGGCTCCTGCCCGGTGCTCACCCTCAACGAAACGCTTTGGCGGCCGCAGCCGAGTCCGTGTGCTCTTGAAAGGCCACGATCAGGCCACCGCGGACGGTGAGGACGTGCGCGAAGTCGCTCTCGTAGGTGCGCCCGTTGGCCTTGACCTGCCAGACGTAATGGCCGAGCACGACGACCTTGTCGCCCTGTGCAATGAATTCACCGGGCTCGAATGAACGCGCATCCTGTAAACTGGCGAGCGTCGAAAAGAACTCGCCGACCGCGCCGCGCCCCCGTCGCTTGCCGGCAAAAGGCACGTTCTCAACCTCTGGCAACTGCCACGTGATGTCCTCTGACATGGATTGCAACAGCGCCGGGATGTCGCCGGCTTTGAAGTTGGCGTAAGCCTGCTCGACAAGCTGTCGGTTCTCAAGTTCGCTCATCTGCACCCTCCTGGCATCTGGGGTGAAAGCGCGGTCATTTCCAATCGATACGCCTAAAGGGAGCCTTCAAACAACGATCCGTTGATGCTTGTACTCTCGCTCTCGCCCAAGACAGCGTCGGAAACGAAAAAAAGCCCACGCCTCACGATGCCCCCGTTGTTCACAACGTCACTCCCGTTTGTCATACTAATATACGTTGGTTTATATTGACATCGTCGAAAAAATTTTTGCCGAGAGTCGCAAATCGAACCGACCGCCTCGTTTTATCACGGCACAGTGATATCGGGCTGGATTGAAGCTCATCAAAAAGCAAATCGAACGCGGAGCGTGAGCTCTCGTGACGCAAGCGATGCGTCTCGGGAAAAGGCTTTCGCTTGAGAAAGGTGATGTAACCGTGAGTGAAAGCGAAACGAAAGTTGCACCGAACGGAGCGAATGTATTCGGTATGCCACTGTTGGAACTGCCGAAGATCGCGCTGCCTGGCGTGAGCTTCGAGCTTGCCGAGCAGGGCTTCGCCCGCGCGCGGGAAGGCTGCGAGAAGATGAAAGTCGCGTCAGCGGCGATGACGGAAGCGCTGCGCGAGACCTATTCGAGCAACGCCAGAAGCACGACCGACTACGGGCTCAAGGTGCTCGAAATCTCCAACGCCAATGCCGCCTCCGCGATCGATTTCTTCGTCAGTCTCCTGGGCAGCAAGTCAGTTTCGGATGTCGTTACCTTGTCCACCTCGCAGGCGCGCAAAACCTTCGACGCCGCATCCGGCCAGAACAAGGAATTGCTGGCGCTTGCCCAGAAGCTTGCGACGGAAACGGGTGAGCCGATCAGGGATCACTTCGCCAAGATGCTCCACAAAGCCAGCTAAAAAAGCGGCGCCCCAATTCACATAGAGGATTCGTTCAGGAGGGATCCGGCCGGTTGGATCAAGCCCAGCGACGAGCATGCCCACTACATGCTCGATCAAACAAAGGCACAGGTGCGACATGCCCCCCAAGTCATCGCACCGACAAGAGGCACAAATCCAACCGGCCGGTACATTGCTAGAAAAAACAGCAGGTACCATTTCAAGGGAGGGACACATGGGTATGGTTATGGTGAAATGTCCGCAAAGCGGACGCGCGATTCCCACCGGCATCAAGACCGATCGCGAGAGCTTTGGACGCAGGGCGGTGTTCTTCTCGCGCACCCATTGCCCGATCTGCAGCGCCGATCACGCTTGGTTCGCGCGGGACGCCTGGGTCCACGAGCCGAGCGTCCGGACGCGGCGTCTCGGCGCGGGCTCCGGCGCGTAACCGTGCTGCGCGATGGGGGACACCATGGCGCGCATGGATATCTCAACCGAAAAGTCGACCTGGCTGCTGCAGGCCAGGGACTTTCTCGAAGAAGCACGACGGCTAAAGCCGGGCCCCGCGCGCAACGAGCTGCGCCAGACAGCGAAGGTGCTGCACGAGCTAGCGAAGCTCGATGCAAAGTCTGTTCTGCTGAAGTCTGGATCGGCTCTGGACCTTGATTGGCCCAGAGAACCTGACGGGCGGAGGATTCGCTAATCGCCCGGTGCAGCCGTTCTCGAGTTCATCGCCCTTTTCACAGCTTCGCTAAAGGGGGCGATGGGCTTTCCCGAATCGACGCGACGGCCAGTCGCAGCGGACAGGTCGACGGTCACCTCACACGATATCGCCGGATTCAATTTCCGGGATGCGCACAGCAGCGGACGGAACCGCCGGGCGAGATCGGGCGGTGTTGACCGAGCAGATCTCCTCGACTTCGAGACGCATGGTGCCGTGGCATTCGCACGCTGCCGCCGCGAGCCGCGACCGGTCGATCTCGATCCGGCCTCGCTGATCAGACCTGATCGCTCCCGAAGCGCGCAGTTTGCCCATCAGGAGCGTCACCGTCGTTCGTCGCACACCAAGTATTTGCGACAACGCCTGCTGGGTGAGCGGAAGTACGTCCTGGTCGATGCGGTCGCGAAACTGCAGCAGCCAGCGGGCCATGCGGGCTTCGACCGGGTGCAGCGCATTGCAGGCCGAGCCGATCTGGAACTGTACCAGCATCCCCCTGGCGTGATTCTGAACCATGTGCCGGATCGCCGGACTTCGATTGAAGGCAGCGTGAAAGCGCGATGCAGGAATCCGCGAGGCGCTGCCCGCCGCACGGACGACCGCGGTAACGGCCGAAAGTGACGGCCCGAGCACCGAAAGAATGCCGACCGCGCCCTCGCGCCCGACTGCGGCGGTGGCAACCGTCTGTCCGTCCGCCATGTCGATCATCAGCGAGATGGCGCCGCTATGCGGGAAAAAGACATGCGCGATCGGGTCACCCGCTCGCGAAATGACCGCCTCCGGATCGAGCGCCACCGTCTCTGACACGGGTCCCAGCAGATCGAGGTCCGATGACGGCAGCGCTGCAAGAAGGCGGTTACCGGTTCTGTCTGGAGGCTTCACTGAAGGGAGCCCGCGATGAGTTCGCGGCCTTCTTCATTTGGAACGTCGCGAAACGCCGATCTCAACATACGTCTAAATCTGCTCGCTGCACGCGCTCCGGGATCAAACTCACCTTGGTACGCTTTTACGCTCGACAACTAATTTACTCCCCAACAACAACTCCCAACCGATCGACTGCGAAGTAAATTCCGCTCGCAGCATCACAAAGAGTTAGATGCAAACGGGCCGGACGCAACAACAAAATGCGCATGAGTACCACCGTAGTAATGCGGAACGTCTGGTTCCAATTCCGGCGCACGGCACAGGCTTTCCGGCGTACGGCACAGGGCGGAAACGGACGAGACCCATCGATGCGCGAACCCATTGCGACGTCCGCACGTAGCCCTTTTTACACTGGCGATGGACGTCGTCGGTCAGGCCCCCAAGCCGCGCAATGAGGTGAACGCTCCCCAATCGGGCGTTGCTATTGTCTGCGGCAATATGGACGCTGCGCCCGTCTTGAGTGACAATGTCTCCTGCTGGTGAAGTGCCAGTGGTTGCCATCGCGGCCTCATCCGAACCACATCGCCCCATAACGGAAACGCCCCATGTTGATTCCCCTCGCCGAGGTGCCGCGCTGGTATGCCGAGCGCAAACCGCAGGACACGATCGCGGTCAGCCATGGCGCGGATACGCTGAGCTGGGAGCAGCTGGAGCGCAACGCCAACGCCCGCGCCCGGGCTTTTGCGGCCAAAGGTGTAAAACCCGGCGATTTCGTTGCCATTGGGCTGCCCAACAGCAACGCGTTTTTCGAGACGACGTTTGCGGTGTGGAAATGCGGGGCGACGCCGACGTCGCTGACCTGGCGGTTGCCGCGCGGCGAAGCCGCCGCGGTGCTGGAAATTCTAAAACCTTCGCTGGTGGTGGGCGGCCAGCCGGACTGGAATGCGCCGAATTCGCTGCCGGCCGATTTCGTAGCCGACGGTTTTTCCACCGAGCCGATCGACAACCCGGTGGCGCGCTACTGGAAGGCGATGACCTCCGGCGGCTCGACCGGGCGGCCCAAGGTGATCCTCGACCACCGGCCCGCCGTGATCGATACTGCGGGGCCTGCCGCGGTCGGCATGCCGATCGGTGCGTCGCTGCTCAACCCCGGCCCGCTCTACCACAACGCCCCCTTCATCGTTTCGCACACCGCGCTGTTCCACGGCGGACGCGTTACCGGCCTCGTCAAGTTCGACGCCGAGGAGTGCCTGCGCCTGATCGAGGCCCATCGCGTGCAGTGGGTCAATTTCGTGCCCACCATGATGCACCGGATCTGGGCGCTACCCGGCGAGGTGCGGAGCCGCTACGACCTGTCCAGCCTGCAAACCGTGTTTCACATGGCGGCGCCGATGCCGCCATGGCTGAAGGAAAAATGGATCGAGTGGCTGGGGCCCGAGCGCATCTATGAGCTCTATGGCGGCACCGAAGCGCAGGGCGCCACCATCATCTCGGGCGTCGAATGGCTCGAACACAAGGGCTCGGTCGGCAAGATCGGCGAGACCGCGCGGCTGCGCATCATCGGCGAGGACGGCAACGAGGTCGCCACCGGCGAGACCGGCGAGATCTATTTCCTGCCCAATGACGGCGCCGGCTGCACCTATCATTACCTCGGCGCCGAGCCGAAGCGCCGCGCCGACGGCTGGGAATCGCTCGGCGATGTCGGCAGGCTGGATGCCGACGGCTATCTCTATCTCGGCGACCGGCTCGCCGACATGATCCTGCGCGGCGGCGCCAACATCTATCCGGCCGAAATCGAGGCCGCGTTATCGGCGCATCCGCAGGTTCGCTCCTGCGTCGTGGTCGGCCTGCCCGACCCCGAGTTCGGGCAACGCGTGCACGCGATCCTGGAACTCGGGCCCGACACCGATGCGCAGGCGGTTGCCGACGGCATGGGCGATTTTCTGTCCGACCTGCTCAGCCGCTACAAGCACCCGGAAAGTTTTGAAGTGGTCAGCGTCGGGCTGCGCGATGATTCCGGCAAGGTCCGCCGCACCCTGCTGCGCGACGAACGCGCGGCCTGGCTGAAGCAGAATCGCGCGTTCCGGATTCTGCCGGCGCGGGCAGCGGCGAAGGCGGGGTGAGGAAAAGCCGAAATAGACTACATTCTCGGCCGCGATAGCGCGTCCTTGCTGACGAACAGCAGACGCCGACGAAAGGCCGTGGGGCTCTCGGCAGTCAATACCCCCTTGAGCGACTGCAGACCGCCGGCGAAGAACGGTTCGCGAAGCCCATTGCCATGGGTCTCGCTCCAATCCGGTATCGGCAACCCGTAAACACGCGCAAGGTGCTCTGCGACCGCAGCCACATAGGCATCATGCAGGGCATCGATGGAAGCCGGCCGCTCTTCGATCGCCCGCTGGCGCGAGTCCACGTTCGAATAAAACGAATCGAGAAATTCGCGAAGCGACGGGTCGAACTTCTGTTCGCCGGCTTTGACGCGACGGACCACCTCGCTTAGCGATTCTGGCTTTCCATCGAAAAGGCTCATGGCGAGTTCTTCCACATATCTAAAGCGATACGCTTGTAACAGGAAAGCTGCTGGTCAGTTGGTCGTAAGTTGCGGTCAAGGAATACTGGCGCTACGTGACTTAGGGTGCATCGATCGGCGTGCCGGACGGCAACCGGCTCCACAGCATAGGAATACCAATGTCCTTCCGCAGCGACAACAAGGCGTACGAAACCTGGCTCGCCACGCAGTGCGACGTCGTCAAGAAGGACATCATCTACAAGCACAAGCGGATGAGGAAGGATCCCTTCATCTTCCTGCGGGCAACCTATTTTCGCTGGGCCAGGAAGATCGGCGACTGGTGTCCGGAATTGATGGATGCGCCGCAACTGCTTTCGATCGGCGATCTGCATCTGGAGAATTTCGGAACCTGGCGCGATGCGGACGGCCGCCTGGTCTGGGGCGTCAACGACTTCGATGAAGCGGCTGTGATGCCCTATGTGCTCGATCTGGTCCGGCTGGCCACCAGTATTCATTTGGCGTCGAATCCGGCGGTCGATCCCAGGCTTGCCGTCAACGCTGTGCTCAGGGGTTATCGCGAGGGCCTCGACGACCCGCAGCCGGCGCTGCTGTTCGAAGGAAAATCCTGGTTGCGCCGCCTTGCCGAGCCCGAGGGAGACAAGCTGAAGGCGTTCTGGGAAGAAGTCGCCGACTATCCGAAATACGCGCCGCCGCCCGCGATCGCCAAAGCGCTGATCGCAAGCATGCCTGACGGCACGGACGGGAAGACGCTTCGATTGTGCCGCCTGCTCCGCAAGGGCGGCGGCAGCCTGGGGCGGCCGCGTTACGCCGCGGTCGGCCAGTGGCACGGCGGCCATGTGTTGCGTGAGGCCAAGGCGCTGGTGCCCTCGGCGTGGAGCTGGGCCAACGGCGCGGCAGAACCCGAGAAATCGAATTTCCTCACGCTGGCAAACGGCCGGCATCGCGCGCCGGATCCGTTTCTCCGCGTCGACCACAAATTCGTGTTTCGGCGCGTCGCCGCCGATGCCAAGAAAATCGAGCTCGGCGCCGATGCCGGCAAAAAGCTGCAGCTCAAGCTGGTCCGGGCGATGGGGTCCGACGTTGCATCGATCCATGCCGCAGGTTCAGTACCAGTCAAGCAACTGAAGGCGGACCTTGCGAAGCGCCCGCGCCGCTGGCTGAACGCCGCGGCGGAGGTTGCGGCGGACAAGGTCAAGCGCGACTATCGGGAGTGGCGGAGCTGATCGCGTTGCTGCCGCGTGCCGCGAATCGCGATTGGCATTCGATCTGCGATCTCGATCCGGGGCCATTTCGCTGATATAATCCTGCAAGGACTGATCTATCCGGGTTTTGCGGCGTTGGTAGCGGACGCGCAACTGCATGGGAGACCTCGATGGCCGCTTTGACCGAATGGAAAGTGCCGCCGGCCAACCAGCCGCGCCCGGGCGATTACAGTTTCGATCTCGACCGTGCGCTGGCCGCGGTGGTCGGGCTGCATTCGATCATTCCGGCGGACGCCTTCAGCGCCGAGACGCTCGGCACCGAGCGCGCCGGCAATGGCGTGCTGATCGACGACGGGCTGGTGCTGACCATCGGCTATCTCATCACCGAGGCCGAAACCGTCTGGCTGCATCTCGGTGACGGCCGCGTCATGCAGGGCCATCCGCTCGGCTTCGATTTCGAATCCGGCTTCGGCCTGGTGCAGGCGCTCGGGCACCTCGACATCGAGCCGCTGCCGCTCGGCTCTTCGGCCGCCACCAAGATCGGCGACCGCGTCGTGCTCGGCGGCGCCGGCGGACGCACGCGCTCGGTCGCGAGCCGGATCGCGGCAAAGCAGGAATTCGCCGGCTATTGGGAGTACCTGCTGGACGAGGCGATCTTCACCCATCCCGCGCATCCGAATTGGGGCGGCACCGGGCTGATCTCCGGCCGCGGCGAACTGATCGGGATCGGCTCGCTGCAGCTCGAACGCGAGCGCGAGGGCAAGGCCGAGCACGTCAACATGATCGTGCCGATCGACCTGCTGACACCGGTGCTCGACGACTTGCGCAAATTCGGCCGCGTCAACAAGCCGGCGCGGCCCTGGCTCGGGATGTTCACGACCGAGATCGACAACCGCGTGGTGGTGGTCGGCCTCGCCGGCAAGGGTCCGGCGGCGGGCGCCGAAATCAAGACCGGCGACGTCATCCTCGCGGTCAATGGCGACAAGATCACCAGCCAGACCGGCTTCTACCGAAAGCTCTGGTCGCTGGGGCCGGCCGGCGTCGACGTGCCGCTGACGGTCTATCATGACGGCGTCACGTTCGACGTGGTGCTGAGCTCGGTCGACCGCGCCAAGCTGCTGAAGGCGCCAAGGCTCCACTGAGGCGACTGCACTGAGACAGCTTCACTGCACTGAGACGACCGCACTGAGGCGATTTCAATAAAAGCAAGGAATGCGCGATGAGCGAGGCCGTGGTGGACGACATCGTGGCCGTGCTGCCGCCGCTGCTGCAATCGCTCGAGGCGCTCGGCTTCGTCGCGCGCCACCTCAACCCGCCGGATTTCGGCCGCGTGATGGAGGCGGCCGGTACGCCGGACGAGGCGTTGCGCGCGGTGCTCCCGCGACTGACAAAATGGCCCGCGGAATTCGATGGGATCGGGACCGCGCTGGAAGCCGCCAGCGACGCGGCGCTCGCCGCCTTCGACGGCCTGCGCGACGTAGCGAACGGCAATGGCGATCTCATCAGCGTGTTTCGCGCGCTGCGCCATTCGTCGCGCGCGCAGGAGGCGCTTTACACGCTGGTCGCGACACTGCCGCCGGTGAGCGATTTCTTCGTCGAGCCTTCGTTGCGCGAGGATCCCGATCTCGCTGCGCGACTGGCGGCGCCCGCGAACGAAAACACCGGCGTCTTTCACGACCACAACGAGCCCGGCAGCCGCGGGGGCTTCTCGCTCTATGTGCCGGAATATTATACGCCGGACCGCGCCTGGCCGCTGGTGATGGCGCTGCATGGCGGCAGTGGCCATGGCCGCGGTTTTCTGTGGAGCTGGCTGCGCGACGCCCGCAGCCACGGCGCCATCGTGATCGCACCGACGGCTACAGCAAATACTTCAAATAGCAAGACGACCTGGGCGCTGATGGGCGAAGACACCGACACGCCGAACCTGCTGCGCATCCTGGATTCGGTGCGCTCGCGCTGGAACATCGACGCCACCAAAATGCTGCTGACCGGCATGAGCGACGGCGGCACCTTCTGCTTTGTCAGCGGGCTCGAAAGCGCCTCGCCGTTCACCCACCTTGCCCCGGTCTCGGCGACCTTCCATCCGCTGATGGCGGAGATGGCCGACGCCGAAAGGTTGCGCGGCCTGCCGATCCACCTCGTGCATGGCAAACTCGACTGGATGTTCCCGGTGCAGGTGGCGCGGCAAACCAGGCAGTTGCTGTCGGCGGCCGGCGCCGAGGTAACCTACCGCGAGCTCGACGATCTCAGCCATACCTACCCGCGCGAGATGAACGCAAAGATGCTGGCGTGGCTGCGCGGGAATTGACCGCGCGCGGTTCCCGTACAAAGAGACATAATCTCGTCTGAATTTATCATCAAAAGTGAGGGACTTAACGAACGAGGGGGCCTCGTCAGCGCGCGTTGAAACCGCGACAGGATTTTCATGCCCTCCAGTATTTTCTCCGCATCGACATCGCGTTCACCCCTCTCGACATCCCTGGTGCTCTCCAAAGGCGTCAGCCGCCTCGAAACAACGCTGAAGCTGACGACCGCCATCCTGGCGCTCGCGGCCGGCGTCTACACCTATCTCGGTGTTCGCGAACTGCTGAACGGCAGCCAGACGACGGTGTTCTTCGCGGCGGTGATTTATTCCGTCGCGGTGTCGGTCGGCATCTACGCCTTCTGGATTTTCCTGATGCAGTTCATGCCGCACGTGACCGGCCGCCGCGGTCGCGCGCTGATGTTCGGCTGCATGCTGCTCGGGTCGGTGATGATCGTCGCGATGTCGTCATGGCTCAACGCCTCGGCGCTCGCCGGCGCGGCCGCCATCCAGCAGCATCTTGCCATCACCGTGCAGAACTATACCCGCGATCTCGATACCGCGAACACCAACGCGATCGCGGCGCAGGGGCTGTTGCCGGATATTCAGCTCGCCTCGTCCCGCTTCGCCAAACTGGCCGATGCCGAGCGCGCCGGCTCGCTGACCGGCACCGCCGGTTCGGGCACCGTGGTGCAGCTGCTGACCCAGATGTCGGGACAGCTCGACGGTCTGGGACAGGAAGTCCAGGCTTCCGGCAAACGTGTCTCGGCGCTGTATGAGCAAGGCGGCAAGAATCTCGCCAAGATGCGCGAGCTGATTTCCGATCGCGGCCCGATTTCGGCGCGCAGCGACGCCTTCGCGTCGGAATCGCTGGCCTTGATGGGTGTGATTGCCAATCTGCAGCAGACTTCGGTTGCGCCGGCGGTGAAACGGGCCGCAACATCGCTGTCGTCGGGCTTCATCGCGCCGGCCGCCGGTGGCCGCGCCGGCGATCTCGCGGAGCGGCAGACCGCTGTTGTCGGCAAGGTGGAAAGTTCGATCGCGGCACAAGCGGCCTCGCTCTCGGATGCTGCCGACAAGATCCTGGCGATGCCGCGGGTCGAGCCCGGCCGGTTTCAGTCGCTCTCGCCAGCGGAAGCCGTGCTGCGCTATGCCAGCGACTTCATCCCGAGCTGGGCCGGCGCGATCTCGATCGACCTGATGCCGGCAGTGCTGGTGCTGATCCTCTGCGTGGTTCATGCTGCAATCCGGCGCGAAGGCCTGCCGGCGGTCAGTGCCTCCGACATGACCGCAGGAGAACTGGTCGCGGCCATGCAGATGGCGCGTGAGGTCGAGGAGGCCCGCCGCGTCGTGCCGAAGCAAGAACAGATCGCCTCCGGGCCGCCGTCTGAACCAGCGCCGGCAGACGAGAACGTGACGTCGCTGTCCTCGGCGCGACACCCCAAATAGCGCTGACATGTCGACCATTGCGGAACGCTTTCACCATTGGCTCTCGGACAGCGCAGACGAAGTCATGCTGCGCTGGATTTTTCGCGGCCTGATTGCCGCGATTCTCGCTGCGCTCGCCACCGACCTCACTGGCGCCAATGGCTGGATCGCGCCGCACGGTCCCGCGGCATCACCGGCCGAGATCAAACGGGACGCTTCTTCGCTCGATCTTCCCAGCGTCGTCCCATCGATCCTGGCTCCGCTTCTGCCCGGCGGCGATAAACGCCTGACCCCCTTGCCACAGCCGGAAGGCGCGCTGGCAAGGCCGATGACCTTTGAGCTGGTCGGCGGCGGCAAGCTGATGGCCAACGGCACGATCACGCCCGGAATTTCGCAGGCCTTTGCCGCCGAGGTCGGCAAGCGCGGCGACTACATCAAGACCGTCGTTCTGAATTCGCCGGGAGGTTCGGTCGTCGACGCACTCGCGATGGGGCGCCTGATCCGCGAGAAGAACCTCGCAACCGAAGTCGAGGCCGGGAAATACTGCGCCTCGTCATGCGCGCTGATGTTCGCCGGCGGCGTCGAGCGGCGCGCGGGCGACGGGGCGATTATCGGCGTGCATCAGGTCGCGGCCATCGCGACCACGGCCAATGGCCCGCCGCCACGCGACGAGATGAGCATGGCGCAGAAAATCTCGGCGCTCTGCCAGCGCTACCTCGGCGACATGGGCATTAGCTTGCAGGTCTGGGTCCACGCGATGGAAACGCCGCACGACAAGCTGTTCGTATTCAGGCCGGACGAGTTGAAATCACTCAGTCTGGCGACGACGGTGCCGGTTGCGGCACCCGCACCGTCTGCCCCTGCGAAGGTGAGATCGTAGCATCACCTCGCGGGTTCGCCGCATCGCGTGATGCGGCAAAACCCTGCTCGTCTCGGCTTAGCGCCAGCCGCCGGACGCCGAGATTCGTTCGCCGGTCAACCACGCCGAAGCATCCGATGCGAGGAACACCGCGACCTTCGCGATGTCGTCGGGCTGGCCGTAGCGGCCGAGCGGCGTCATGCCGATGACCTGCTTTTCGACTTCGCCTCCCAATAGGCCGGCGTTCTCGATCCCTTCCGATACGGTGGCTCCCGGCGCGATTGCGTTGACGCGGATTTGGCGCGCGCCGAACTCTTTCGCCAGGCTGCGCGTGATCGAATCGACCGCGCTCTTGGTGGCGGCATAGATCACCGAATCCGGCGTCGGATTGAGGCTCGCGATCGACGAGATGTTGATGACGCTGCCACCCTGCGGGCCGAAATAGTTCAGCGCTTGCTGGATGGTCAGCAGCGTACCCAGCACGTTGGTGTTGAACTCGCGGTGAAACTCCTTCTCGGTCATCTTCTCGAGCGGATCGAACTGGTAGACGCCGGCGTTGTTTACCAGCACGTCGAACGTGCCGAACGACGCCTTGGTCTGTTCGAACAGGCGCTTGACGTCGGCGGCATCAGCGACATCGCCCTGCACCGCGATCGCCTTGCCGCCCTTGGCCGTGATGTCGGCCACCACGCGATCCGCGCCTTCGCGGCTGGAAGCATAGTTCACTACGACGGCGGCGCCCGCCGCGGCCAAACCTTTTGCGATACCGGCGCCGATGCCTTTCGAAGCCCCCGTGACGATCGCCACCTTGCCCTTGAGATCACTCATTTGAATTCTCCTGATGGCCGGCCCTGTTGCCGGCGCTTCGTACCCCGCTATCTACTTCGGACTGAATGGCTTATTAGGATCACAGCAATAAAAGGATTTGTGCCTGGAACTCCGGAATGACCACCATCCTGGAAAAAACCGCCGGCCTGGTCGCCTTCGTGCGGACCGTGGATTCCGGCTCCTTCTCGAACGCCAGCCGCGCTATCGGCTCCAGCGCGTCGGCCGTCTCGAAAAGCGTCGCGCGGCTGGAGCGGCGGCTCGGGGTTCGGCTGCTGCAGCGATCGACGCGGACGCTGAGCCTCACCACTGAGGGTGCGGCCTATTACGAGCGCGTCGCGCCGCTACTCCGCGCAATCGAGGACGCCGAGGATGTCGTCCAGATGGCCGCGAGCGCGCGCGGCCTGTTGCGCGTCACGGCGCCGGTGTTTATCGGGCGAATGCTGGTCGGGGAATGGTCGCAGGCGTTCCTGGCGCGGCATCCCCACGTCAAACTCGAACTCAGCGTCAGCGATCGCCATGCCGACCTGATCCGGGAAGGTTTTGATGTCGCGTTGCGTATCGGCGATCTCGCCGATACCGATTTGACCGCGCGCAAGCTTGCGGATCTGCCGATGGCGATGATCGCCTCACCCGGTTACATCGCCGCGCGCGGCGCGCCGCGAATGATCGAAGAACTGCGCAAGCATGCTTGCCTACGCTATCTGCTTGCCGGAAAGCCCTATCCATTCGCTTTCGCCGATGGCACCACCATCACCCCCGAAAGCGTGCTTGATTCAGACGACGGCATTACGCTCTATCACGCCGCGCTTCACGGCGCCGGCATCGCCCAGGTGCTTCGTTTCGGCGTCGAGGACGATTTTGCTGCCGGTCGCTTGGTTGAAATACTGCCTGACGTCGCGATGCCGTCGGTTCCGATGCACGTCGTGCACGCCTTTGACCGGCAATTGCCGGTCCGGGCGCGACTATTCGTCGATTTCCTCGTGGAACGCTTCATCCGGATCGGCAAATAGGCCCGACAAGGAACTTTCCCCAACAGGCCGCGTTGTCCGCGCATCACCGGAGGATGTCATGCGAGTGTTTCTGGGAATGATTTTGGGCGCGCTGCTGCTGGTTTGCGGCGTTTATGTCTATGATTCGATGAACACTTCGAGTGTAGTGAGCGGTCAGGTCGCGCAGACCAACCGCACCATCGTCAACTGGGATGTCGCCGCTTCCGACTTGAGGACGCTGAAAACGCGAGCCCAGGAGGAGTGGACCAAAATCGCGTCGAAGTAACCAGCCGCCGTCGTCGCCTTCATCCTTCGAGACGACGCATCGCGCCTCCTCAGGTTGAGGTCTTGCACCTTGATTTAAATCTTAAGCTCTCATGGCACGGCAACGCCGTGCGTCTCCGGACGATGCAATTGCGTCGCCGGTCGAACCATGTGGCCGAATACGAAGCCGCATCGATCCAATTCAATTCGTATTAATTGCTCGCCTTGGTTAATTGCTCGCCTTGGCCTTGCGCGCGTCCTTGATGACCATTTCGAACTCCGCCATGGTCAGGATGCCTGGAACACGGAACTTGCCGACGATAAAGGACGGCGTGCCGCGGAAGCCGAAGGCTTCGGCCTGGGTGTGATTGCGCGCGAGAACCGCGTCGATCGCCTTGGCATTGGCAGTGAGATCGCGGTTGAGGCGATCCATGTCGATACCCTTCGCGGCAAGCAATTCGCGGGCGCGCGCCTCGGTCAGCCGCGAGCTGACGCCGATCATCGCCTCGTGCGCCGGCATGAACTTGTCCTGATATTTGGCGGCCAGCGCCATCCGTGCCGTGATTTTGGAAACGTCGCCGAGGATTGGCCAATCCTTCAACACCAGGCGGACCTTGCCGTCATCCTGCACGACCTGCGCGATCTCGGGCGCGATCTTGCGGCAATACGGACAATTGTAGTCAAACCATTCGACGATGCTGATGTCGCCATCGGGGTTTCCGGCCGCTGGAATTTCCGGATCGCGCAGCACCAGCGCTTCCGTCAGCACCGCGTCGTCATCACGTGCAAACGCCGAACGCGGCAGCGCGGCGGCGCCAAATAGCGCTGCGCCTGCGCCAAACAAGCCAAGCGCTTCGCGCCGGCTGAGTCCCGGATTGGTTCCGGCTGTTTTATTCGATTTGTACATGCTGCTCTCGCGACGGTCTCGCCCACCCTGTCTACGCCCAACGTGGCGATATGTTACGCGCCAGCATATAGAGCGCCACCGCAATAATGACCACGGCGAACACAATGTTGAGCGCGCCGCGCCGCTCGGCGAGGTGGCGCGCGGCGCGGGTACCGGCCAATCCGCCGGCAATACCGCCCGCCACGAACAATCCGGCCAGCGCCCAGGAGATCAGGCCGGACCAGGCATAGCTCGCGGCGGTGGTCATGCCGAACGCAGTGACGGCGACCAGGGAGGAGCTGACCGCATTCATGATCGGCATTCCCGTGGCAAGCATCAGGGCCGGCACGATCAGGAATCCGCCGCCGATGCCGAAGAAGCCCGATAGCGTTCCGGTTGCGAGACCAAGGCTGACGATGGCCGGCATGTTGGACATCGACATCTTGACATCAGGCAGCCCGATCCGCGCCCGCGTCTTCAGCATCAGGAGCGCGATGACGATCATGACCAGCGCAAACAGCGCCAGAAGGTTCTTGCCATCGACCATCTTGCCGAGGATCGATCCGCCGAACGCGCCGACCATCCCCGCCGCGGCAAACAGCAGCGCACAGGACCACACCACCGTGCCGCCGCGCGCATGGTTGGACAGATTGACCGCGGCGTTGGCGGCCACCGCAATGGCGCTGGTGCCGATCGCAACATGGGGTTCACTCACGCCGACCACATAGACCATCAGCGGCACCGCCAAGATCGAACCGCCGCCGCCGACCAGGCCGAGCGAAAACCCGACCAGCATCCCCGACGCCAGTCCCAACACACTTTGCGTCGTGGAGATGATCAAGACGGAAAACTCATGTGCACGGCGGGTTGGCTTCCTGATTCGCGCGAACCGGGAATCCCCTTCGCTTGAAACCGCTATAGGAGAAATTTCTGCAGACCGCCATGGCCGCAGCACAAACCTGCACTGCACAGAGCTCAGCGCGCCAGCAATGCCCGCGGTCAGGCCCGCGCGTGTACGTTCTCTTTCGACGCCGCACGCTCGCGGCGCGGCAGCGCCATCAGCGTGCCCGTCATGGTCGCAACCAGAGTTTCAGCGCCGTCATGCTCGGCGTAGGCGCGGCCCTCGCACACGGTCAGCGTACGGCCCGGCTTCACGACGGTGGCGCGGAACGCGAAGCGTCGCCCGCGGGCCGGCGCCAGCAGATTGGTCTTGAACTCCACGGTCAGGATGTCGGAGCCAACGGGCATCAGCGTGAAGGCGGCAATACCGCACGCACTGTCGAGCCCGGCGGTGATGATCCCGGCATGCACGAAACCGTTCTGCTGGGTGAAATCGGGCGAATAGGCCATCGCGAGATCGACCTCGCCCGGCTCCAGCCGCGCGATCGAAATCCCGAGCGTGCGCATCGCGTGCTGGCGCTCGAACGTATCGATCGCGATCTCGCGATAATCCGGATTTTTCGGCTGGAAGCGCGCCATGCCGCTCATGCCGGCACCAGTCGCGTCCGTCTCCATCGTTCGCTCCCGTCGTTCGATTCTTGCTTCGATTCTTGATACGGTAGCGTATCAAGGTTCGGGCGGAGTAGCAATACGGCACCGTATCAGGAATTGGTGAGTCGCTGACATGACCGACGGCAAGAGCGAGAGCCGCAAGGACGAGAACCGCAAGGACCAGACCTGGATCGAGGCCGGCCTGGCGGAAATCGCGCGAACCGGCGTCGAGGGCGTGCGGGTGGAAGTGCTGGCGAAGAATCTCGGCGTCACCAAGGGCGGATTCTATCGCCGCTTTAGGGATCGTGCGGCGCTGCTGGCGGGCATGCTGCAGAACTGGAGCGCCGGGCGCATCGCCGCGATCGAAAGGCAGACCAGCCTCGATGGCGCCACCGCGCGCGAACGCCTGCGGGCGCTGGTCGCGCTCTATTCGGAGCGGATGAACACCGAGGGCATGGCGGTGGAGCTTGCGATCCGGCAATGGGCGCGATCCGATGAGGCCGCTGCTGCCGCGGTCGCCAGCGTCGACGCCGCGCGCCTGCAAAATGTCGGACAGCTCTATCGCACGGCAGGGCTGGCGGCAGAGGAGGCCGACGCGCAGGCGTTCCTGTTCTACTGCTTCATCTTCGGCCAGAGCCTGCTGTTCCTCGAACGCAGCCCGCGCAAGCGTGCGCAGCTGATCGCAAAGTCAGCCGAGAAACTGCTGTCGGATGAAAGTTAGGCGAAGAGTTAGAACGAACAGCATCCACGCTGGAGGTGAGCTCCCTCTCCCGCTTGCGGGGGAGGGTTGGGGTGGGGGTGTTGCCACGAGTCAGACCGTTCGCGTGGAGAGAGCCCCCACCCGGCGCTGACGCGCCGACCTCCCCCACAAGCGGGAGAGGTGACACGAACCTGCCGATTTCAGCCTTGGCTCACGCGGTGGGTTTCAGCCGCTTGGTGCATTCGCTGTAGTAACCGCCGCCCTTCTGGATCCACTTCAGGCCGCCATTGCCGCCCGTGGTCTTGTTGGCGTTGTACTGGTCGACGCAGGTGTGCATGCGCGCCTTGCCCGCGGTCTCCTTGGAATATTTCGGATCGACCGCGCTCGGATAGACCGCAGGCCCCGACGGCACCGCCGGCGCGGTAGCTTCCTTCGCAGGCGCTTCCTTCTTGGCTTCCTTGGCAGCCGGAGCCGCGGCTGGTGCGGCAGTCGGTGCCGCGGCGGTGGCGTCCGCACCGCATTGCGCTTTGCGGAAGTCATTCCATTTCTGGCCGCCGAGCGTGCCGGCGGTCTTGGCCGCCTGGTATTTCGCGCTGCATTCCTGCGCGGTCAGGGCCTGCGCCGGCGACGTCACCATGAACGCCGCAAAACCCGACACCGCCATCGCGCAGAGCATTTTCGCTTGATTGGTCATCCTAAGGCTCCCTTGGGTAGTCATAGTCATCTGCACCTCCCATCCTAGCGCAACCACAGCTTGCGACAACGCGAGGCACGATTTTCCGTTCAAAATAAATTGGCTGTCAAAAAAGCCGATATTCCGGTCCATTCACTTGACGTTCAGCATTGCGGCGCGACGGTCGCGCCCTCGCTTTCAATCCGAGGTACCCTCCATGACGAAGATCTCTTCCCTGATCACCGCGACCGCCATTGCTTCGCTGTTCTTGATGGGTGCCGCGTCGCCGCAAACGGCAGCGCCGGCGATAAAGACCGAGGCGCCGAAGACCGAAGCCAAGACCGAAGCCAAGGCGCCGGCCGAAAAGAAGGAAGCGAAGCCGCGAACCCCCGGCTCCCTCGAATGCTCCAAGCAAGCCGACGAGAAGGGACTCAAGGGCAAGGAACGCAAAAAATTCCGTTCCGCCTGCAAAAAGGAATTTGCCGACAAGGAAAAGGCCGCCGCCGACAAGGCGAAGTAACCGCTTTCGCTGTCCCGCCCGGCGCGAGGGCTACAACGCATCTGCCGTTTCACGGTATTAGATGGCGCCTGCGGACCCTCGCGGGCGCCATTTGCTTGCCCGCGGTTTGACCGCCCGCGCCGGGCCGGATCGCGGCCGGCCTACGCATTGCAGCAATCGCGTGGCGCATTTGTCCCGCGATGCGGGATTTGCCATAAGGCGGCGTGAGCCTGATCCCCGCATCAATGGCGTCGGCCATTCCTGACCGTGCCAAGATTCTCTCCACGCTCGAGACGATCGTCCTCGGCGCCGCCGGCGGCTTGCTGTTTCTTTGGGTAAACCTGCCGGGCGGGCTGATTTCCGGCGCGATGTTCGCGGTCGGCATCGCCGCGATTTGCGGACGGCCGCTCGCGATGCCGCCGATCCTGACGCAGAGCGTGCTGCTGCTGCTCGGGATCACGCTGGGCTCGCTGGTGTCGCGGCAGCTGATCCAGCATATGAGCTCCTATCCGCTGACCATTGGCCTGCTCGCGCTGGCCACCTTCTGTTCGACCTTCGGCAGCAGCCTCTATCTGCAACGCTTCCACGGCTGGGACCAGACCTCGGCCTTGCTGGCGGGAAGCCCCGGCGCGTTGTCGCAAATCACCATCCTCGCCGCCGAGAAGGGGGCCGATGTCGCCGGGATCGCCGTGGTACAGACCATGCGCGTGATCATCCTGACCGCCGCGTTGCCGCTGCTGCTGGCCTTGACCGGGATCGCGCCATCGGCGCCGGCAACGGTGACCGCCATCATCGCCTCGCCGCTCGAACTGGCGGCGCTGATTGCAGCGGGAATCGCGGTCGCGCTGATGCTGCTGATGATGAAATTTCCGGCAAGCTGGATGTTCGGCGCGATGATCGCCTCCAGCCTGCTGCACGGCACTGACATGATCGAGGGCGGCCTGCCGCCCTGGATGCGCGGCATAGCGCTGGTCGGCATCGGCGCGGTGATCGGCACGCGCTTTGCGCGGGTGAAGCGCTCGACCCTGCTCAGCCACGTCAACGCCGGGCTGGGCTCGTTTTCGGTCGCGATCGTGATCTCGGCGGTCTTCGTCGCCATTATCGCGCTGACCACGAATGTGCGGCTGGCCGATGTCGTGGTGGCGTTCGCGCCGGGCGCGATGGACGCCATGCTGGCGCTGGCGCTGACGCTGCATATCGACCCGATTTTCGTTGGCGCGCATCATCTGTCGCGCTTCGTGTTCGTCTCCATCACGACACCCGGCATCGTCCATCTGTTCGGACGGCCGCAGGAAGACGTGGACGATTAGCGCTAAGACCTCATCCTGATAGCCCGTCTTCGCCCGTTGGGCTTCGCCGGGCACGCTTTGTCCTTTTTGGTGAGTGGCTGCGCCACGCGTAGCCCGAAGGGCAAAGCGTGTTCGAGACGGCGCAAGCGCCTCCTCACTATGGGTCTAGGCTCTGGACGTCTTCCTGATTCCCCACGCCGCGATCCCGGCCATCAGCAGCGAGATCAGCACGTTGTAGCCGGCGAGCGAGAGGCCGAGAAAACGCCACTGCACATCGTCGCAACGGATCACCTTCACGGTGTCGAGCCGCTGCAGCAGGCTGCCGGCGCTGCCGAGATCGACGAGCGGACCGGAGCAATCGGTCGGGCCCTGCCAGAACTTCCATTCGACGCCGGCGTGATAGCCGCCGAGCCAGACGTTGGCGAGGGCAGCCAGCGCCAGCAGCGCCAGGCCGGCCAGCACCACCGGGCGGGGGGCGTCCCGGGAAGCCGCGAAGGCGACCAGAAGTCCGAGCGGGACTGCCAGATAATAGGCATAGCGCTGTTCGAGGCAGAGCGGACAGGGCCGGATATCGAGCACCAGCTGGAAGAACCAGGCCCCCGCCAGGGTCGCCGCCGCAATCGCCGCAATCGCCAGCGCCGCGACGGCAGCCGGATTGGCCGTACCCCGCGCATGCAAGGGATGGGCGGTGGCATTCAAGGTCACGGGGCGTTCTCCAATTATAACAAGGTCCTATCCCGCTGATATGGCCCTGTCGAGGCGCGGGACAATCACATCCGCGCGGGTTGACCGGGGGAAACCGCCCGCTATATTCCGCCGGCTTCGCGGCACCGGCCCTTCAGGCCGATCCCCGAATGCCCCTGTGGCGGAATTGGTAGACGCGCTCGACTCAAAATCGAGTTCCGCAAGGAGTGCTGGTTCGATTCCGGCCAGGGGCACCAAGGAAAAAACATTAGCAATAACAATGGCTTAATGGCTTTGTTCGATTCCCGATTTTCGCGGCGAATTGAAAGCAACAGTTAAAAGTTCGCGGCAGCAAATCGGAATTTGAATACATCAGCGGTCCCCCAATCCCGTGTAACTCACTCCAGCCGTCCGTTTTGTTGGTATTTTTGTTGGTATCGGGGGACCAAATATTCACGGCTAATTTCGCTATTCCCGAACGAGGGAATTGAGCAGATGGCCCGCAGGAATGATGGCGCGGGCGCCAATCCAAACCAGATCAGGACCGACGTCGACTGCCGCGCCGCCCGACCGAGATTCGACGATGGCGCGTGGTTGCCCCGCCAAGATTTCTGACGTGACCGGGGGCGGTCTCTATCTCTTCGTCACGCCGGACGAGAACCGGCCCGGCAACACTGCCTCCAACCTCTGGCAGATGGGCTACCGCTTTCACGGCCGTCAGAAAACCTATTCTATCGGCCCGTACGCCAACGGCAGGGATGGCACGTTCTCCCTCGCCGACGCGCGGTGCGAGCGCGACAAAGCCAAAGACCTGCTCAAGGAAGGCAAAGACCCGAGCACCGAGAAGCAGCTCGACAAGCACAGGCAGGCGGCCGCCCGGCCTTTCGAGCAAAGGGCCGACGAGTGGCTCGCGAAGAAGAGGGTCGAGAAAGTCAAACGCGGCAGGATCGTCGCGGTGCGCGACCCCAAGACCATCGAGGTGCTTGAGCTCCGCGTCGGCTATGTCGAGGATCGCTTCGGCAAGCTGTGCAGGCAGGACATCAAGCGTCCGGATGTGCTCGCTTTCATGCGTTCATACGAAGCCAAGGGAAAGCTGGAAACCCGCGACCGCGTGCGCAGTATCGGCGAGCAAATCTGCAACTATGCCAATGTCGAAGACGACGGCTACAATCCATTCCGCAACCTGAATGGGCAGATGATTGCCAACAATTCGACGCAGCGTCCCGGCGTCACCGAACCACGTGACGTGACTCGCGTTTTCAAGCTCGTCACCGCACCGTGGACGAGAGCGAGGTTTGAATCCGAGCTTTGTTCGGCGCAAGAGAGGATGTGTGCGCACAGGACGCACGTCCCGAATGACGCCACTGTCAAGCGGGGGGAGCGCTTCGCCGTCGGCCCCGATTCCGATCAGGGCCCCGTCCCTCCCCAGCGTTGGAGGTTAACCGGCGCAGCCCCGCGGAGGGGCGCGTCGTGTGCGGCAGTTTTCTCCGAGGGCCACTTTCAACCTTTGGAGAACATCATGCCACGTAAGTCATCTCTTTACACCGATGCGGAAATTGCGCTCGCGAAGCGCCTTTTCGCGCAAGCGCAGGCCAGTGGGATCTTAAAGCCCCGCGCGGTCTCATCGCGATCGCACTGAGCAACGGCTATCGCCAATCCGTCTCGCAGGCCGTGACCTGTCGGGATTACCTGCGTGACGCGCGGGAGGCATTCGCTTCGTGTCGGCGTCGGTGGTCCGCGCCGTTACCTGAGCTGTGTTGCCTCGTCATTCAGCTGGACAGAGGTAGATGTCGGCTTGCTGATCGTAGGCGAAGTCTTCGCGGGAGAACGTCCCATCGTCGCGGGCCGACCTGTCGAACACCGGGATGTGCGGCTCGAAGAACAAACGGTCCCAGCGCTCAAACGCTACGCTGCGCCAAGACCGCCAACCCGGTGGGTGGTTTTCTCCGGGCTTGGGGGCTTGGGGCGTGGACCGGGGAGCTTTGAGGCGACTCCTTGCCCGTTCCGAAGTTGCGAAACGGCCCCAGCGCCTAGGGGACGTACGCTGAGGCCGGGTAAGTTGCGTGTCCGCGCGTCTGACGGACACCGGCCTCAACGTCGGCTATTGCCACTTGTTCCCGACGTTCGCTGTCGGGCAGCGTTGGGAATCGTGCGACCCCGAGTCGCCTGACTAAAAATCGCATCGGTCTGTTTTGAGTCCGGTACCGAACAGACAAATAAAAAATGACGGCTTTAGCATATCGGCCGTGGGGCTAGTTAGGAACATGAGCGAAGGTGACAAGAACGCCGCCAAGTTCGCCCGCCTTCCGCTAGTGGAGAGGAGAGCGCCATGGCGGAACGGCGTTTCAAGCAGATCGACCCATTGGACAAATGCCTTTTGAGGGAGGCCGAGCGTCGCTGGAGAGAGGCCCGAGTTAACATGTTTGCGTTGGAGCGCGACAGGCCTGCTCGCAAGCGCGAGATGGAAACGCAGGCTCACACACTAAAGAAAGGCTTCTTTGCACCGAAAGGCTGATAAGGTCGCCTCTTCGCACTGCGGACCGTTCCGTTTTTGGGACGGGTTTGTTCATGCTTAGAGCACCCGAGCATACCCCATAGGAAGTACCTCGTTCAGAGTATTAAGGTAAGGCCGCCCTCCGTTAGCGGCGGCGTTCAACCGCTAGCGTAGCGGAAAGCCTCCCGCCGTCACTGCCGCTCCCTTACGGGCGCTCTGGATCACCAAGATTGCGGCCTGTAGGTTTTGCTTCCGGGTGGCCGCTGGCGTCTTTCCGGCCGGCAGTGGTTTACAGATATCGTCTGCCGTGATCGGTCCCGATGCTTCAAGCGCGGCAGGTTGGCTAGGGCATCAGACACGCTGCGGAATGCCACGGTGCCACACGAAGGTGCTCTCGACTAACGATCTTTAATCTCCACGAGATGCCGAGGCGCCCGCTATAGCGCCGTGCCCAAAGCGATCCAAATCGCAAGAGCGATACACCAGACAATAGCTGTGTATGGCAGGACAATGCGCATTTTTCCCTCCGCTCCAAAAGCTAAAAACCAAGGCGGGTGAACATTTTTTGACGACGATAGTTCTGATTGACGAGGCGCGGTGCTCAGCCTGCGTTGATCACGATTGATCGAATCGCAGATAGACTGTCGCTCGACGGCGCGCCGGGTCTATGGCTCAATCGGGGTACCCCGAGATCGCTTTTGCGAAGGAGATACTCCGGTTGCGCCGCATCCACCCGAATATCATCACGTGTTAGAATAGTTTGTACTGAATCACAGCCTGGGACTGGACCAATGAAGTCCAATCTATCGATTGGCGTTCGCGTTCGAATGAGTTCTCTTGGTGCGTCACGCTGCGCGCGCCTTGCCAACAAGACGGGAACAATTGTTGGAGGGAGCGTCTACGTTAATAGCATCAGCGTCCTGTTTGATGGTAATCGAACGCCGACCACAATTCATTGCGAATACGTTGAAGTAATGCCACCAGCCCTGGACACAACGCGAGACAGCCTGGCGAAGCGGCACTGAAAGCGAGAATTTCGCCGCGGGACACCATCATCGGTTAGCCGAAGGATTGTCTCGGCTTCGATGATTCTGTCTGATCCTTCCTCCACCCGCTTGGCAAAGGTCTCGCGACACTCCGCGACTCCTCGGATCGCACGGTTGCGACGAACTTCCAGCGTCATCAGCATCCGGTCGAGCACTTCCAATTCGGCCGCCAGGCTTTTGATCGCTTCGGCTTCGATGGCGGTTTCATCGAGATGAAAGCGACCGAGGATCTCCGCCACTTCCTCCTTGGCCTTCGGATCAGTGAACCAGGCCAAAGCTAAGTCCTGCGAGTCTTCATACGGAGTTGGTTCGCCCGGTTCGTTCCACAGCTGCACCAGCAGGTTCTGGAAGGCCATGAGGGCCTTTTCACGAATGCCGGCTCCCTCAATGGCGGCCGGTAGCCCGGTCGAAAGCCAGTCGGCCGGACGGCGACGTATGCGATTCAATGGCGGAGGGCGCGCCGTCAACCAGAACGTCAATTCTTTGCCGCAGATGATCAACCAGCTGTTCAGCGCCGATCGTCAGGCAGCCATGATGTCCCCAAGGCACCTCGACCACGTCGAGTTGAGAACTGAGATGCCGCCACGCCCGGCCGTCGTGTTCGGCCGCGTAAAACGTCACAGGGACCTCGAGCGGTGCCGGAAGATATTGCGCCATCGCGGCTGAATAAGCGCGCCACAACGCCGGCGGAATCTCGAGTTCGACGGTCGTAATCGGCGCGCTCGTCGACGCCTTGGAGCGACGCTCCAGCTCCGCCATTTTTTCATACGCCCAGCGCAAAGGGTTAGACGGAAGCAGGGGCTTCATCAGCCGGATGATCGCCCGCGGCACCGGACGGGCACTGACGGTCGGCGGGTCGATCATCGCAACCATATCAACCTTGTGGCCGGCTGCCATCAGCAGGCGGGCTGTTTCAAACGCCACCATGGCGCCGTTGCATTTGCCAGCCAGGAGGAAAGGACCGCTGCTCTGCCTCTCCAGAATAAGCGGCAGGCGGTCGGCGGCCATCGCCTCGATCGACGGCGGAATCCGCTCCCCACGAAGACCATGAGGATCGATCGAAATGATCGGGCAATCGGGCCCGAAAAGCTCTGCCATCCGCCGCACACCCAAGTGGCCGCTGACGAGGTCACCGTTGAAAAAGAACAGCGGAGGCCGATCACCAATGGCGCCGAACTGGAAGAACGGCGTCGCCGGGGTGCCTGTCTGCATGGCGATTTTGGGGGCAAGTTGGCGGATCGTTTCTGCCCCGTACAGAATCGTTTCCGGTACGGGCTGGCCGATGAGCCGCTCGATTTCGATGAGCATTTCCATCGCCAGCAGGGAGTCACCACCGCTGGCGAAAAAGTCATCGTCGACCGTCACAGCCTCGGACTTGAGCAGCCTCCGCCACAGCTTCAGCAATTCAGCTTCCAGATCCAATGGCCCTTTGTTCACAGCAGGCGCGGGCATCGCCCCCTGATCACCCAACAGCCGGTCGAGCGACTCGCGCAGCCGTCGCCGCTGAACCTTTCCCGTCGCCCCCTTTGGCAGTTGGTCGAGGATCAGAATGCGCCGCGGAATCTTGAACGAGGCCAACGCGCGTTGCAGGAACTGGCGAAGCTCCGCAGGTGTCGTCTGCGCGCCGGGATGGGGAACGATGGCGGCTGCGACGTCCTCGCCAAGTCGTGGATGGGGGATTGCGAAAGCTGCGGCCTCGGCTATGGCGGGATGGCGTAGCAGCGCGGATTCGACCTCGGCAGGGGCGATCTTCTCACCGCCGCGGTTGATCAGTTCGCTCAGGCGCCCGTGCAACGACAGAAAGCCGTCTTGGTCGAGGCTGCCGATATCGCCCGTGCGAAACCAACCTTCTTTGAAAGCAGCTTGATTGAGTTCCGGCGCATCGACATAGCCAGACATCACGGTGGGGCCACGAACCCAGACCTCGCCCCGCTCGCCAGCTGGTAAGGGATGTCCATCCTCACCAACAATGGCCACGGTATCAGGCCAAGGTTGCCCGCAAGTCCCTGGCCTGTTTGGACCAGGCGGCGGCAGGTTGCTCGCGATTTGCGCGGCTTCGCTGGAACCATAATGTTCCAGCACCGGCACGCCCAAAATGAGCTGCAGGCCGATCTGCACCTCCTTCAGGAGTGGCGCGCCGCCCGATACAACGAACCGCAGAGTGTGCGCCGCCTGCGCATCTTCAAGGCTTATTGCCTTGTCGAGCACGGCATTGTGGAGCGTGGGACCCGCCGAGTACCAGGTCGGCCGCAGGACATCGAGCCATTCATCGAGCGCCACGATGGCACTGTTCGCCGGGATGGCAATGCTGCCGCCCGTCAGCAGCGGTGTGAAGACCGTTACTTTGAGCCCATGGGAATAGTAGGGGGACGACACGCTCAGGCAGCGGTCCTCAGGTGTGAGGCCGAACCAGGCCTGAAGCCGTGCGGCCGCCGCCAGCATATTGCCATGACTGAACGGAATGAGCTTTGGCTGCGCGGTCGTGCCCGACGTCTGCAGGATGAAGGCAGGCGAGCCCGGATCAGGCTCAGCGTCGATCGCGGGGGAGTTGGAGACCTGCACGGCGATATCTAGTCCAAGCTGACCGTGTCCGATCGGAGCGGCTTCGATCACGACGAGCCCTCTCCGCTCAGCGGCCTGATGCGCTTCAAAGGCCCTGCCTTGCGGCACGAGGAGAGCGTTCAGGCGCAGCATGTCGAGACGTTGATCGAATTCCGCTTCGGACAGTCGCGGATCAAGAGGAACCGCGATGCTGCAGCAGGCTACGGCCACGATGGCGAGAACCGCCTCCGCGCCGTTCGGCATCAGTACCCCGATCCGGGCCTTGCAATCGAACCCAGCCAAACGCAGCTTCCGGCGGATGCCGTCCAACTGGCGCTGAAGAGCGTGGTACGTCAGCGGCGCAAACTTGGTGGAGATGATCGCATGCTGGTGTGGGAACCGGCTGGCAGTCCGACCGATGACTTGGCCCAGCGTGCACTCGCGGGCGCACGAGGCGATTCCCCCGCCAGCAAATTCCCCTCGCCGCTTCGAATCGTAATGAACTACGTCCGGCGCAACCGGCATTAGACCGTCCATTTGGCTCCTCCTTGGCGCTATCACCTTAGCGGGAGAAAGTAGCAAACGGCGACGGGCTACAGGACGTACCCCCTAATTTCTAAGCACAGGTTTGATATGTTCGGCGTCGTCGTCCAGACACACGCCTCAACGCCGGTCATGCCACTTGTCAATCCGGCCGCGCTCTACATTCTCCGGCAGGCTTAGGCCGATGCCTGGACAGCGACGCCACTGCCAGATACCGAAGCGTCCGCTATGGCGCCGTGCCCAAGGCGATCCAAATCGCAACAGCTATGCACCAGACAATGCCCGCTTATGGCAGAGCAATACGCATTTTGCCTCCGCTCGAAAACACACGAAAGCAACGGGTGAACAATATCTGAATAACGGTTCGTTCGCCCTGATTGAGGCCTTCGATGACCGTGCGCCGGCGCACACAGCCCGCGTTGATCAAGACGTGCACGAATCGAACCTAGACTGTCGCCAGACGACGCGCCAAGTCTACCACCCAATGGGGGCACCCTTAAAACCCGCTTCTGCGCCAAGGAAATGCTCCGGTTGAGCCGCATCAAGCCGAATATCGTTATGTGTATGAATAGCTCTGCACTGCGTCGATTGCAGCCTGGATTGTCCAATGAAGTCCAATCTATCGGTTGGCGTTCGCGTTCGAATGAGCGCTCTTGGCGCGTCACGCTGCGCGCGCCTTGCCAACAAGACGGGCACGATTGTTGGAGGGAGCGTCTGCGTTAATAGCGTCAGCGTCTTGTTCGATGGAAATAAATCGCCGACCACAATTCATCGCGAATACGTTGAAGTCGTGCCGCCAGCCCTGGACACAGGACGAGACCACCTGGCTAAGCGGCACTGAAAGCGAGAATTTCGCCTCACCCGATTGGGTTAGAGCGCGCCACCAATACCGATGAGGCTATCGTCTCATGCGAAATGGCCGGCCGTGCTGACGGTATGTGTAATCCAGCATCGACGTCGCCGATAACTTGGTACTTCCAGGCTACCTTTATTGATTGACCGGCACGGATTTTCGCTCAGCCTGTTCCCAACTTGCATCAATCGGAAGAGATGGGCTGCGCGGGCTTGTCTTCAGGGGCTCCCGCGCGATCGCTCTGCGAAATCGCGAGCGCCGCAAGCACCGTCCGGTTACTGACTTCGAGCTTCTGAAAAATGTGATGAAGATGCACCTTGATGGTGCCGTCGGTAATACTCAGCCGCCGGCCAATTTCCTTGTTCGACAATCCTTCCGACACCAGGCGCATGATCTGGCGCTCGCGGTCCGTCAACGTTGTCAGCGCACTCTCGGCGACCGCGCTTTGCTCCCGAGCTATCGTTTGCTCAGGCGAAAACAGCGGCAACAACCGCTGACCTGGCGCAACCTCGCGCAAGGACTGCAGCAGAGCTTCGGGCGCCGCATCCTTCCTCATGACGCTGTAGCCGTCGGCCGCAGCTGCCATAACCAGTTCGCAGTCTTCATCAGATGCGGTGAAAAAGACCAGTCGCGTGGAAAGATTCTCGGAATTGATGATGGAGAGAATTTCCGAATTGGTCACGCCAGGTATTGAAACGCCGAGAATTGCGATGTCCGGCCCGAACTTCCGCAGCGCCTCGATGCAACTCGCACCATCACTGCAACTCGCAACAATATTGAAGTCGCTGTGTGCGCCAAGCAGGTGGCTCAACCCCTGCAGAACGATTGGATACCGGTCTGCGATCACTACGCTTGTACAACGCATCGGGCCTTCCTCAGCCTGTCCCCCAATAAGTTAAACCCCACTCGCCCCCGCTTGTTTCCTTGCTAGCCTAAACGAGTTCGAAACAAATTTCCAACAAAGCACCGCTTTTGTTGCCGCAACGCAAAACGAGGTTAATCCGCGTCCTGAATCTGTCAGCCTGTCTACGTCGTCAAAAGATGTAACTCCTTCGAAGTGCTTCCGTAGTATTACGGACTGGTTTCGAGTGTCAGATTACTTCGGTTTCGCTTTCCATCATTTGAAGCTCTCTCCCGCCAGCGCATCCGCGCCTGGCCACCCATCAGCAGCGTAGAAATTTTACAACGCTAGACCAGCGCCCCGCGATCAACTCGCTCGGAGAATGCGGAGGAAAAGGTCGTTCGCCACTATGAACGACATCCATCTGGCCGCGCGAGTACTATAACCAAAGGTATATAGGGATACGCGAAATTCGATTCTAACATTCGTAAAAGCTTTATTAATGCCGAACCCTCGAAAACTGCCAAGTTAATTTCCTGCGAACGAAAGAAAACAAGCATCACAGATACGAGGCCCTTCAATTCCACCAACGAGAACCCTGTGAAGGAAGGAGCGAAAACGACTGAAGAAGACGACCGACTGAAGAACAAGCCAATCATAGATCAAAACAATTGCGTCTGGCTGGGAGAGTAAAATGCAGAGGCAGAAATCTTTTTCAACGGTTCTTGTTGGACGGAGCATCTTAATCCGGGAAGGAATTGCTAGAGTCCTACGCGCAGCAAATTGTCGCACATCCGCCTCGGTATCGTGCGCCGATGATCTGCCGTCCGGCAAGCTCCAGCCGAACCAATTGCTGTTTCTCATTGTCCACACCGGCGACGATTTCAGCGTCGCCCTAGAACAAATCGAACTCTTGCGGGAGAGGTATCCGGGAGGCCGCTTTGCAATCGTGGCCGATCATTATCGGCTAGATGAACTGGTTTCGGCATTTCGGGCGGGCGCCAACGGTTTCTTCGTCGACGTCATGACGTGCGACGTATTCATCAAATCCGTAGAGTTGGTGATGATGGGTGAAACATTTTTTCCGCCGGAATTCCTGTCGTTGTTTCTCGATTCCAAAGGCAACCATGTGCTTGAGGCGGCGCCGAGCAACGAAAACGGCGAGGCAATCCTCGTTGCACCCGAGGACACGATCGCGCCGCAGCTTTCCCCTCGGGAGAAGTCGATCCTGCGCGGCCTGATCGAAGGCGAGTCCAACAAATGCATAGCCCGAAAAATCGATATCGCCGAGGCGACCGTGAAGGTCCACGTCAAGGCAATCCTGCGCAAGATCCGGGTCCAGAACCGGACACAAGCGGCGATCTGGGGGATGAACAACCGGGCAAGCAGCAACTCTCAGCCCTCAATCTCAAATGCGGGTGAGCGACATTCGACTCCGATCGCTGCCATCTCCGAAATCAAGCAAATCGGGGGGCCGGCGCCAGTTGACGTGGTTAACCACGAGGCAAGCCATGCCGACGTAGCGCGTTTCGATCGAATGATCCCCAAGGACGTCAACCCAAGGACGCTTTGGCGCAGCACGCGGAGGGTTTGAAAGTCGGTACCGCCGCGGTTAGCAGCGCGCTCGCGCGAGTCACTGGCCCCGGCAAGGAATCCGGACGAATGGTTGCTGTGCCAGCGCGCCAGGGTTGCCGCACGCCTCCTCTGAATTGGGGGCTTGCCCGGATGGGGCGTCGCGCCCGGGCAAGGAAGCCAGCTTCGCCACCCCTCAGGAGCACGGGATGCTAGTGGCGCGTGATTGCGCTGGTCCTAGTGCGCGAGGGCGCCTCGCCGCCGCTTGGATCGATCCGGCGGATTCTCAAACTTGAACTGCGCGACCTGCCGCCAAAGCTGCACCTCGTAGCCGTTCCCCAGCTGCTTGGCGCGCTCTTTCGCTGCATCGTCGTCAGTACAGTCAAAGTTGACCACGCCCACCAACCGGCCATGTTCGTCCGAAACGTAGACACGATAGTGCGGCATCGTTTGTCCTTAGCGTCGCCGTTTTACCTGCAAGTCACGTTGTGAGGCCTGGAGATTTCGGGTCTTAACGGACTACCTCTGATAGGCTGCCGCAACCCGTCCTCAGGCCCGCTCATGTGGTCGGACAATTCGGTGCTTGCTCAACACCCCTGGAGCGGACGCTCGGCTGCGACGGCCGGCGACGGCCGGCATGCCTGGACCGCCGCTCCTGGACCTCAAGCTGGATACCACGATAACCGTTGGGGTTCTGCAATTGCCAACGCCAATGGTCCGCGCACATTTGCTCCAACGATCGCGCCGATTTCCAACCCAACTCCTCTTTCGCGAACGTCGGGTCGGCATAACAGATGGCGACATCACCTGCCCGGCGTTCCCCGATCTCATAGCGAACCGACCTGCCGCTCACCGCCTCAAATGTTCGAATGACTTCCAGAACGCTGCTGCCGTTGCCAGTTCCAAGATTGACCGTGAGCACTCCGGGCCGTTTCAGGTGGCCCAGGACACTCAGGTGACCGGATGCAAGATCGACGACATGGATGAAGTCGCGGATACCGGTGCCATCCGGAGTGTCATAGTCGTTTCCCCAAACCAGCAGCTTTTCTCGTTCTCCAATCGCCACTCGCGCCACAAACGGCAACAAGTTGCTCGGGACGCCCAGCGGGTCTTCTCCGATGAGTCCGCTTTCGTGAGCGCCAACCGGATTGAAGTAGCGCAGGATACCAATCCGCCAATCGTCGTCGGACCTGTAGAGATCCCTCAGCATTTCCTCGATAAAGAACTTCGTACGGCCGTACGGATTTGTCGGTCCGAGCGGGTGCTTCTCGTCGAGCGGCAGATAGCTGGGTACGCCGTAAACAGTTGCGGAGGAACTGAAGACGAGCGACTTCACGTTCGCCCTCTTCATCGCCGACACGAGTCGCATCGTTCCCAAGACGTTGTTCTCGTAATACGTCATGGGCCGAATGTGGGAATCGCCCACGGCTTTCAGCCCCGCAAGGTGAATAACCGCAGTCACCCCGCACGTACGTAGTATTTCGTACATTGCCTCCTCATTCCGGATGTCAGCGTGCCGGAAGATAAGCGACCGCCCGCAGATGGATTGCACCCGTTGGAGAGAGGCTTTGTTGCTGTTGGCGAGATTGTCGACTGCGACGACGTCGAGCCCGGCGTCCAGCAAGGCGACACAGACATGGGACCCGATGTAGCCAGCGCCGCCAGTCAACAAGATCATTTTGGCCACTTTCCGCATTCGTTCAACCGGCTTCCGTGCTATGAATGCTTGGGCGCCGGCTTCGCTCTCCAGGCTCGGACTCGCGATCACGGATCTGCGAGAAAACTTCGGCAGCCGCGCCAAGGCGTGTCGCGGCGCAGGCGAATGCCGTAAGGGCGAAGCCCGCCACACTTCCGTCGCGGCAGCCCCCGTCACCTCCTCCCGACGCGCAGCGAATCGTTCCCAGTCGTCTCGATCCGGCCTATCCCTGACGGGATACTTGAACTGCTTAGGCTTCGGGGAGAAGCGTCAGGACGGTCATGGTATCGCAAGGTGACCTCGACTGCGTCACCCGGCTGCAACTCGGTATCTTCGCCTGTCACAATCCGTTCCTGGCCCGCGTCGCCTTTTCTAATGATGGCGATCTCCGTTTTGTTACCGCTTCCACGTGCGAGTTGTGATCGCACCATCGAAGTGTACTGAAGCTTCTCGCCAACGCTCTGCAGCTTCTCGCGAATCTGGTTGAGCTTTACGCTGGTGTCTTGCAGCTCACGGAGCAGATCGAGCCTCCGCTGATCGTCAAGCCTTGCCAGCTTTCTGGTGAGCTCCTCCTGCTGCTTCTTGGCCTGCAGCAGTTGCGCAGTGGTCTGCAACTTCCGGGTTGACGACAGCAACACCGCGCGACGGGCATCCGTAACACGAGGGCTGGTCAGAGAACCCCTGCCGAAGAGATCGGATGCTTTCTGCAGTTCTTCGAGGTCTGAGTGAAGTCCCTCTTCCTCTTTCTTCTGCTGCTCCGAGAGCACGCGGATCTCGTCGTCTCCCCGTCGCACGCCACCCTGAAGAAATGCCGTTTCCTGTTGAAAGTCACTCTGCTTCGTTTTCAGGTATTCCGTTTCTGCATTGACGATTTCCGAAATCGCCGATCGAGCGATGGGCACGTCCGTCAGAATGCCTGGATTGAGCTGCGTCGCCTGTCCGAGCTCATTCTTGACGCGCCACATCCGCGCCTGTTCTTTGGCAAGATCTGTCCAAAGCGATCCGTATTCGCTCCTCAAATCCGCCGACTCGAGATACGGATTATTCATTCTGATACGCATGATGTCGTAGCCGCCTGCCACCGCGACGAGCTGGCGTGCCGTGATGGACGGACGATAAGGGTACTCGCCCGGCTTCGACACGTCCCCATTTACGTATAACGGCCTGTATTCCGCCACCATCGTTGTGACGTGATCCGCGTCTATCACGATGACGGCTTCGCGCTGTCGAAACACCTTGCTCGCCAGTGCGGCACTAATCTTGTCTCGGACCTGCGGCAAGGGCAGGCCGGTTACGGGAAGCATTCCGACCAGTGGCAACGAAATATTGCCGTCCATTTGGACGGCAGCACGATGCCGCAGCTCCGGCACGCCCGCCACCGAGACCTCCAGCACGTCTCCGATGCTTACCCGATACTCGGCCTTTGCCTGGGGAGCGAAAATCGTCAGGCCAACGGCCACCAGGCCCCATTTGATGCTGCTGATGCTGCGGCCCAGGTTGCTGCCGAAGACATCGATATGGAAATCATTGCGCAGTCCAGAGTTCGGCATGGTAGCAATTCCCTGCATGGACGTAGTCTATGGGTGAAGTTCTTCAAATCTCTCGATGGAAGGCAGCGTGCCTGCATCGCTATCGCCCGAGCGACGGTCCAAAGAGGCGCTCCGCAAGACTTCCGTTCTTGCTCCCCTCATTGGCGCTGGGCCGCTCAGTGCCTCTCCTTCGCTGTCCGATTGATCCGTGCTGAACATTGCGAGCGGATTACGTTCCGACAATTCTAGTCCCGCGTTGCCGCAGCTCAATCGACCATCGTGGTTACCCCTCCGTACCCATTTATTGCAAGTTCGAGCCGGCGACTCCGATGGTACTGGTTTGGCCACGAAGTGACTGGGTGGCAGAGTGCAATGAGTTATGCCTCCTTTACCAATTTGCCGGCCTCTACCGAGTTGCCGGCACGTTCGGTCGGCGTCGGCAGGGCAATCCCGGCACGCGTCGGCAGGAACCGATTGGCTGTCCTGTTGGTGTTGGCCGCAGCTACCGAATTCCTGCTCGTAACCGTCGCGGCCTATTCCGCAGCCGTCCTCTACCATCGGTTAGTCCTGCTGAGCCCGCCGGACGCTGCCAAGTACATTCAGGAATCTCTTCTGATTTCCGCATTGCAGTTGCTCTTTTCCATAGGGCTCCGGCAATATTCGCGGATCCAGACGCAGCCCCGGCACGTCTTCCTGTGGAGCGGCGCCAGCGGGGTCTTCTTCGTGTTCACCTTCCTCATCTCGACGCTATTCGTTCTGAAGGTCTCAGAAGGCTACTCCCGCGCCACCGTCATAGCCCAAGCTGTGGGTGTCCTTCTCACGGTCCTTGGCACACGGGCGGTATGGTTCTCATTACTGCGCCGCGCCATTGCAACGGGGCTGATCGACGCCAGGCGCATCATTCTTATTGGAGACCAGGGGCACTGCCTGAAGTTTTCCGTTCGGGCAATGGATACCGGAATTCGGACCATCCACTCGTTTGATTTTCCGACGCTACGCAGCGACGCCTCGAGATCGGCGCTCCCCAGCGCGGTCCAAGTGCTACCTGATGCACGCCAGCTTGTCGCAAGCTGCCGGCCCCTCCGCGCAGATGACATTGTCATATTGCCTTCGGAAGCGGATGTTCCGTCTGCTCTCGCGCTCGCCGGCGCCTTGTCAGACCTCCCAGTTGACGTTCACGTCCTCCCTGTTGGATCCATCGATCTCATGGCCGTGTCGCGGGTCACTCAGTTCGGCGACATGGTGACGATGCGGATCTTCCAGTGTCCCCTCGCTCCCTTCAACCGGGCAATAAAGCGTGCATTCGACGTCGCTGCTGCAATCGCCGGGCTTATTATGCTTAGCCCCCTCTTCGTCATCGTTGCGATCGCGATCAAGCTCGATGCGCCAGGACCGGTGTTCTTTCGCCAGACACGGCACGGCTACAACAACGAGCCCATTCGCGTGCTCAAATTCAGATCAATGACCGTGATGGAGGATGGTGACAATTTCAGCCCTGTCACCAGACACGATCCACGGGTAACTCGTCTGGGACGGCTCTTGCGCCAAACCAATGTCGACGAGCTTCCGCAGTTGTTCAATGTCCTGGCCGGTGACATGTCGCTCGTCGGGCCCCGCCCACACGCGACCGCGCAAAACGAGGTGTTCGTTGAGCTGATCTCGTCATTTTCCCGGCGCCACAACGTCAAGCCTGGCATTACCGGCTGGGCTCAGGTCAATGGATACCGTGGCGAGACTGATACCCTCGATAAGATGCAGCGTCGTGTGGAGCACGATCTCTACTACATCGACAACTGGTCACTCCTTCTCGATCTCAAAATCGTACTCATGACCTTCTTTTCCAGAAAGGTGTATTGGAACGCCTACTAAAGCGACTCCGGCTGCCGCATCTTCCGCCAGCTGACCTTTTATTTGGTAATTCGCACAGCGCACCAGGCTTGGGTATCCGTGGTGTCCCATTTGCGCCCGTTGCGCGGAACCGCGGTAGTACAACTAGCAGGGCTGGGACGTGAAAATGCAGCAGACTTTTAGAACTGATAGCTCCGCAAATCAGGATACTACGCCGCCTGAGTCTCGCTCGCCAATCGAGCCCCTGCTAGACGGGGTTGCCTTCATACGGCGGCACCTCTCGATTATGTTGCTGACGTGTTTTGTAACGGTTAGTGTGGCTCTACTCTACCTCGCTGTTGCAGTACCGACGTTTACCGCCACCGCGAAACTCGTCGTGGATGCGAAAGCGACTCCAGGAGACACCGCATCCGCGTCAACGATGGTGGAAGGTCAGATCGCAGTTATAAAGTCTGAAGGTCTCGCTCGCACCGTGATACGGAAGCTCGGCTTAACAGAGGATCCGGAGTTTACCAGAGGCGGCCTGCGCAGCACGATCAGGTCGAAATTCCGGCTGCTCGGCTTGATTAAGCCAGACACGGAATCCAGCGTGATGCAACGCGTTCTCGAATCGTTCGATCGCAAGCTTTCGGCCAAGCGCGTCGGCACTACGTACATTGTCGAGATTGCCTTCGACTCCGTCGACCCTGAGCGCGCGGCACAAATCCTGAACACCGTTGCGGAGATGCATATTGCGGCGCAAATGGATGCAAGAATCAAATCGTCTTTGCGAAGTGAGAAATGGGTCAAGGATCAGATAAAGGAATTAAGCAGCCAAGCGTCAGCCGCCCAAAACGCTCTGGCGAATTACCGTAAGAACAAGAGCGCAGAGCCTGTCGATCCAGGAACACCCCCACCGCAATTGACGTCGAAAATGCAAGGTGACCTCCCCGAACTCGAAGCCGCCGTGGAATCCACCGCAAAGGCTTATGATAATTTTCTTCGTGTGCTGCGTTACATGGAGGCGCAACAGCAATCCACACCGACGTTACAAGTGTATCTGCTGATCGAAGCGGCCCCTCCAATGAACGCCAGTTCGCCGAAATCGGCAATCGTGCTTGGAATATCGATCATGGGGGGCGTGCTTCTTGGTGTTGCCATCGGAATGCTGCGCGATCTGTCAGATCGAGGCTTCCTCACCCGGGGGGGCGGCACCACGCCAGTGGTGGTCCTTCAGCAAGGTGACGCGGCGCCGGGCAAACAGAACTATACACCCGCGGCCCTGTCGACGCTTCGACGCCAGAATCCGAGGGAGGAGCCCGGAGGGGTAGCGGAGCACGGCGGGGTCAGGCGCGGCCTGGACGCGTGATCGAGTCGAGAGGATGACGACGTCACGGCCGGGCTCGGGCACAGCGGTGGTTCAAGGTGGCGACGCTTCAGCCGGCCTCCCTTCGGCACGAACCGGAAGGGGTAATCCAAAAGGGTCGCGGCTCGATCCGGCAGCACGAATATACTCAATGGGGCGTCCTCGATATAACAAACTCATTGTTGATTTTTTATCGTCGGCGCCAGCCGTAGTTGTTCACAGCGGCATATCTCCTGGACTCCTACTCCTCATCGTCGAGTGGAGCCGACAAGGGTGACGCGGTAGAGCACGCCCTCGGCGCAGCACGAAGCGTATATAGCAAGAAGCGTACATGGCAGTTTGCTTTGTGCAGTTGTTTAATGAAGTGAATCGAGGGCCTTGGATGCTTGGATCCCTCTTTGGGAAGTCTGTACTTGCCTTCGCTTATCGTTGCTCTGGCGCAGTAGTCACGTTCGCCTTTGGCGTATGTTTTGCCAGAATGATGAGCATCGAGGAGTATGGCGTTCTCGTATCGCTGATGACCTTCGGATTGATCGCCTCGACGATTGGCCTCGTCGGTCAGCAACTTCTTGTGCTGCGGGAAATACCAAGTCTCGCGGCCCGGAAAGACTATCCGGCGATCGGCTCGATCGTCTCAAGGCGGGTTCGTGTGACATGCGTGGGCAGTATTGCAGCGACCATGATCGCGGTCCTGATATTCGTCGTCGCGCACGGCCGGGGAGGAATATTTGGACGCTGGGAGTATTCCACGAGCCTGCTTCTGATACTGCCATTGGCCTTGATCGAGATGCAGAGTTCTGTCGGTCGCGCGCTCGGCTCCGTCTATCTCGCCCTCGTGCCGAAGGACGTGTTGTGGCGATTGTTCATCATACTGGTGGGCGGAGCTCTCTTCGCAACGTATGGCCATCTACTGAAAGCGGCAGATGTTTTTGTGATCGCAACCGGCGTCCTGATCCTGCTGATCGCCATTCCGGAAGTTTACCTACGACATCTCGCCGACGGCCATAATAGACTGTTCACCACGGCGGCGAGGCGATCGAAGGAGAGCATTGCCGACACCCTCTCCACTTCAGCACCGTTCTGGGTGACCAGCGCAGCCCTCGTCCTGTTCGTTGCAATCGACATTGTCGTCGTCTCGGTTATGGTTGGTCCAGAATCCGCCGGATATTACTACGCCGCCAATCGGATCGCGCTCCTTCTCGATTTTTTCCTGGCGACCTTCTGCGTTCCCGCTGCACCGCTCATGGCGAGCCTGTTCGACGAGGGCCGTCGCGCGGAGATCACACGTGTTATGTCGAGTGCGACACTGGGCGCCTTTCTCGCAGTTCTTGTATGCGTCGTGGCATTGGCCCTGGTCGGCGACACCGTGTTGATGGCGTTCGGAGAAAGTTTTGTCCGCGCTCACGGCGTCCTGATGGTCCTGTCGGTCGGCATGCTGGTATCAACATACTTCGGCGTCGGCAGTATCGCGCTGAACATGACCGGTCACCAGCGCGCCGCTATGTACATCATGGTCGTCACTTCCGCGCTGGGGTTCATGGCCATGATCGGCGCGACCTGGAAGTTCGGGATTTGGGGAACAGCGGTCGTTGTCGCCATCGCGTGGGTGGCGAACAGGGCATCGATGGCGGCCTACATCTATGCGAAGGAAGGGATCGATCTCACCGCCACCACGGCGCTGCTCGGTGTCTTGAAACGCACCAAACGGGTGCCCGCATGAAGGTGGACCAGGGCGCTTCGATCACGAGATTTCAGGAAGCCGGCTTTCGATGAGCCGGTGCGGCCTCTCACCGCTAGTGCATGGATTACGGGCACGTGCCTTACCGCCCGTGCATTGCGCGGCTTCGGGGATAGGGCCTGGCGAGTGGGCCACCTGGAGAACGATAGCTGACCGAGGTCTTGCAGAGACAGATGTTTAACAAATTTCATAAGCAATCGGCGTCGCGGCTCAACGTCGTGGTGGTCACCCCCCTCGGTGAAGGAGGGAAAGGTGGCATCGATCGCATGATGGATTCCATCCGATATGAATTTCGCGAGCACCCGCGTGCCGAGGTCGATCTTCGGTTTGTGGCCAGCCGCGGAGCGAACATATATCTGTCGCCCATCGTGCTAGCCTGGGCGCTTCTTAGAATAATCTACCTGCAAGCGTCGCAAGGGATCGATGTTATTCACATCAATCTTTCTGCGAATATGAGCGCATACCGGAAGTTTATCGTTGCAGCAGTCGCGTCAGCGTTGCGCATTCCCTACGTCGTCCATCTACATTCAGGTGAATTCGGTCACTTCTGGGAATCGTGCAATGGATTTCCGCGCCGTCGGATAGAAATTCTGTTTTCCAAAGCCAAGTTCGTCATAGTTCTCGGTCGGGTATGGTCAGATTTGATCGTTACAAATTTGCCGGAACTGGCGGACCGCATAATCATCATGCCCAATTCGACCAGGAAGCGGCGACATGACTTTCACGCCGATGGCCCGGTCAAAATCCTGTTTCTCGGCCGCCTTGGCCCAGCCAAGGGAATTGGCGAGCTCCTCGATTCGTTCGAGATGATTCGGCATCGCAATGACTGGCAAGCAACGCTTGCCGGTGATGGAGCAGTGACAGAGACCCGTATTTTGGTCGAACGCCTTGGGCTTGCCGAACGCGTGAGCGTACCTGGATGGCTCGATGACCGCGGTGTAACGGCTAAACTGCAGGAGGCTGATATTCTTGTTCTGCCTTCCTGGGTCGAGAACCTACCAATGTGCGTGGTGGAAGCTTTCGCTCATGGACTGGCCGTTGTGTGCACTCCAGTCGGTGCCTTGCCAGAGATTGTGGAGCACGAAAGGACAGGCCTCTTGGTACCTGTGAAGAACGCCCCGGCCCTGGCGCAAGCGTTGGGGCGGCTTCTAACTGATCCCGCGCTTCGTGCCCGGCTCGGGATTCAAGCGCGCGCCCAGCATGCCATCCAATTTGAGATCGGCGCCTACGTCGATAAACTCGTAGGCGTGTGGCAGGGAGCTTCACGGGCGGAAAGGCGCCGAGCCGACCGTTCAAGCTCGATGACCGCCGGCGCCCGGTGATCGCCAGCACGATTATTGGGTTTGACCCTCATGCACCCTGGCGCCGGTTCCGATTGATGAGATCGTATCGGGGCAGGTCGTGCCGAATAGACAGGCGCGCTTCTCATAGCGTTAACCGGCGAGTTGACGCGGCCGCATTGTATGCGGGTCCCGACCACCTTTCAGGAGTACCCACAATTGGTAGCTACTCAGCTACCGGTGAACTCGTCGATGTGTTTTTATTCTCAACGCTATTACCTACACTGGCTCAATGAGGTCGGCACCTCCGGGACGACCGTAACAGCAGAAGAGGTAACGGGTGGATTCGAGCCCGAGCAACTGTCATCGGCACGGGGCGTCAGCACCCGCTGAGTGGTCCTAATGAACCAGATTCTGAAAAACTGTCTGTATTACGGCGCCAGTCGAATTGGAGAACTGCCTTTCTTGCGCGCACGCCTCGCGGCCAGAGCCGCTATCATTCTATTTCATGAGATACAGCGAGATTGCCAGTCGGAGTTGATGACCGGAATGTCAGTTTCGCTTTTCGAGTATTCACTCAATTGGCTGCAGCGAGAGGGATGGTCAATCGTCAGCCTGGACGAGTGTCTTGAGAAACTGGCAAGGAACGATCAATCGCGCCGTTATGCTGTTCTGACTTTCGACGACGGCTACCGCGACAATGTCTCGGTGGCGCTTCCAATCCTCGAGCGCCATAACGCGCCGTTCATGATGTACGTTCCCACTGGCGCCCCAACGCGAACCATGCAGTCTTGGTGGCTCGCTTTGCGAAAATTGTTCCTCTCGAGCGACAAGGTTACAATCGACGCATTGGGCCGGCAATTCCAATGTTCTGATGTTCGAAGCAAGACATCGGCATTGGCCGAGGTGAGCCAATGGGTTCACCAGGATTACCGGCGCAGCGCAATGCTCGCGCCGACGTTTATTGAGAATGGGATTTCGCTAGCGGCATTGAATGACGAATATTTCCTGGACGAACGCGAGCTTGGCATGCTTGCGCGTCATCCACTCGCGTCAATCGGCGGCCATGCGACCTCACATGCAGCGCTTGCCACCCTGGACGAGCCTTCAGCGCGGGCAGAATTGGCCGATAACCGTGGCTATCTTGAAAATCTGCTTCAACTACCGATTCGGCACCTTGCATATCCGTATGGCGGCCCCGCGGCGTGCGGCCCTCGTGAAGAGCATCTGGCGAACGAGGTTGGCTTTCAAACTGCGGTAACAACGCGACAAGGGCGGTTGTACGATCACAAGGTGAGTCAATTTGCACTCCCCAGAATCGGATTTGGCAGTCGTTTAGGCTTCACGGCTCGAATGAGTGGTACCATCGAGGCGGTGCAGACGCCATGACCCTGCCCTCACCGTCTTCATCCAGTTTGACGTTCGACAAGTATGAAGCGCGGCTGGACGAGCAGATCATCGGGACTGGTGATCGAAATTTTCGGATTCGCAGAGGCGTACACTAGCAGGTTCAGGATGCCCGTTGAAATTGCTCTCAGCATGAACAAGTTTGATGGATCAGGATTACTCTCACGGACAGTCAGTTCGCTAAAACTTGGCTTAATCGCCCGCATCTGTCTGGGCTTGAGTCCTCTCTTTCTTGTCCTTGGACCGGCCTCACCAACCGACGCCCCCCGGCTTCTTTTCAAGTCGGGCTTCGAGGGGAGCCTGCTGTTGGGTGAACCTTATGATTGTGAAACATCATGTTGGCAGGACATCAAGGGTTCTGATTCAGCGACCGGCTATAGCTGGCCACCCGAAATTTGGCAGGGCGGCGCAAAGCTTCAACTGCTCGCCGACACGCCCGTTACGCCAGACACGGTCAGCACGTATGTCTTCAATGAACTCCAAAGAGCCGCGGGGCCTCACGGTCGGCCAACCTCGGTTCTGTATAGTGAGATACGGAAGCACGGCGGCAGGTCAACACAAACCCCGTTTCTTCTCACGCCCTCCACCACCGCTTTGCAAGGCGACCTCTACGTCAGCCAATGGATCAAACTTCAGCCTGACCTTCTGGAGCGGCTTGGGCCAAACAGCTGGTGGGTGCTCTTCGAATGGAAGACCAATGCACAGCAGAGGCTGATTACTTATATCTACACCGACAGTTTGAACAAGCCTTACTGGTATCTGAAAACGGACGATCATTCGGGTGGTGTGGCCAAGGAGT
The DNA here is from genome assembly GCF_964252915.1 of Bradyrhizobium sp. LjRoot220. NCBI lineage: Bacteria > Pseudomonadati > Pseudomonadota > Alphaproteobacteria > Hyphomicrobiales > Nitrobacteraceae > Bradyrhizobium > Bradyrhizobium sp. LjRoot220. The sequence goes on along the minus strand of NZ_CAXUPS020000009.1, from coordinate 114,791 downwards.
TCTGGAAAGTTGCGAACCGCACCGCTCCGGTGCCGATCGGGGAATGGTTCAAGTTCGAAATTTTCTGGCACCGGAGTTCTCAACGCGATGGTCGAGCGTGGCAAGCCATCAATGGACAGATAGTGTTCGATCACTTCGGACCATTGCTTGGCGGAAACGATCCCATAGACCGGATTATGCTAACGCAAGTCTATGCTGGTGGATCTCTGCCGTTGTATCAGTGGGTCGACGACATCGAAATATGGGATGGATTTCCCTGCGGAGACGGCGTGCCCTGTGGGACCAAGGGGGCTGTTCCCCAATGACGGATGCATGGTGAAATGTGGCGGCGGACCAAAGCGCATCGTCGCAGCCGCAAGGCCGACGGTGTTCAAGCTGAGGGTCGCCGCATCAAGGACTTCACGATGACTCAGCGGTACAAATCGATTGCGGAGCTCATCGCATGTCGCATCAACGACAGCATCGAGCTCATCCACGTGCCGGAAAGCAACGCTGCCTGATCACCTCATCATCCATGATCCCGGATAGCTCCTTCTGTCCTTTCCCGGCCATGAAAAGCACGAACAACAGATTGGACTGATGGAATATCACACCGTTCGTGACAAAAAGCACGAGGAACAACGCAATGCAGGCCATCCTGTATTCAGGATCCAAGCGCGATAGGATCACGTACCATGCATAGAGGACGGCTGCTGTGCCGGCGAGTCCGTAACAAACCATCAAATTGAGAAGGTCGTTATGCGCAGACAACGGGAAGGATCCGTATAGCCAGATCGCACCACGCCCGAACAGCAACTCCAGCAACGATGACTTTTCCAGCATTTGACCGTAGTAGAGCCAAATTTCGTCGCGCCCGCTCGTCAAGTTCGTGGTGTCCTGCTCGAAGGAATTCCGATCTCGATAGAGAATTCGCTGGAGGAAGGCGTCCATCAGTTCGGAGTTCGACAGAAGGAAAGCGATACAGGCGCCCGAAACGACGAGCGTCACCAGAAACGCTCTCAGGTTGAACGAGCTGTATTTCTTGATCAAGAATGCCAGAAGGAAACCCAGGAGGGCGGATCGGACGTTAAAAGCGGTTAGCAGGATCAATGTAACGATCGGAAGCCCGATCCACTGATTGATAATCAAAATTGAAAACTTGGCTATCGTCTGGGCGACGACATGGAAAGGTTGCTCATTGAGGCTGGTCAACAGATCTGCGTCGAGCCCGCCCGCGCGCAGAAAGAAAATGAGCAATAGTCCGCACAACACGGGTGTGCCATATACCAAAGCACGCCTGCGTAGCACGACAAACATTGACGGCTTGCAGCGCGACAGGAACAGCAGGAATATGATCGGCAACAGGACTGTTACGGAAAAATAGAGTTGTGGGGTCGCTGCGGCAGGTATCCAGAGCAGGTTGACGATCACCAGCCAGAAGACGGCAAGGCAAATAGCCATGTCCCCGCGAGTGCTCCCCGATAGAGCAATCCTTATGGCCGTCAGCCCTACCGCTACAACGACATAAAGAGCCACCACCACTGTTCCCTTATCCTCGGGACTAAGGATATCGGTAGCGCACCTAAACATAAGGAAGAAGAACAGCGCGTTCACAAACATCCGCGAGCGCTCCCTAGGGGGTCGCAACTTTCAAGTTTCCTGGTTATCTTTGAATCTGCCACAACCTCCCGAGGGGACCGATACGCCATGAAGGGCTACCAACATTGTGCCGCTCCGCTAGCCCGAAGAGATCGCGGGGTGTCAGATCCACGTATTTCAAGGCGAAACGCTATCGGCTATAGTAGCTGCACAAGTGGATGGGTCGGTGGTCGCAGCAGTCGGCATGAAAAGCATCAACGATCTGAAACTGCTGTCGAGACCCGTTCTGGACCGGTTAGCCTGGTACCATGCCCGCCTTGCAGCAATGGCCCCGGCCGAGATTGCTCACCGGCTCGTTGAGGCTGCCGCCAAGCAGGCTTCGCGTCAGCGTAGTCGCGGCTGGGAGGCAGTTGAGCCAGTTGGTTCGTTGGCGATGATGCCTGGCGTCGCCTCCCGGATTCATGCCGCTTCGCTGGATATTTCTTCGCTCATCGCACGCGAAGCCGACTGCGTCCGCACAGGTTGCTTTCATCTCCTCGGCGCCCGATGGCCAGAGCCGCCTGTCATGCCGGCTGCCCCCGGATTTTGGCGCATTGATCCGGACGATGGCGAACCATTTCCCCAATGGGACGCCTTCACCTTTGACATCTCTTTCCGACATGGCATCGGCACGCGAGAGATAAAACGCATCTGGGAGCTCAATCGGCTGCAATTCTTAGTCCCGCTTGCCGCCGATGCAGTGCTGAAAAATGATCGGCAGCCTGCCCTCTTGGCTACTGGCCTGATCAGATCATGGATGGCGGGCAATCCACCTTTTCGTGGTCCAGCCTGGAATTCCGGAATCGAGCTGGCGCTTCGCACCATTTCCGTTGCACTTGCGCTTTCCATCATAGGGATAGAACGCCTTGACGCCGCCACGCGCAGTGCGGCGCTTCGTTTCTTCTTTGCACATGTCGACTGGATCAGGCGATTTCCATCGCTGCATTCTTCCGCGAATAATCACCGGATTGCCGAACTTGCAGGACTGATCGTCGGTTCGACGATGGCTCCCGGGTTTCCCGGTGCTGTCACATTGCGCGAGAATAGTTGGCGCGCGCTGCTCGTCGAGATCGATCAGCAAGTTCATCCGGACGGCGTGGGTGCCGAACAATCTCCCGGTTATACTGCATTCTCGATCGAGTTATTCCTCGTTGCGGCCACTGCACTTGGATACGAACGCAACTTGCCGGCGGCTACCAAGGACCGGCTCTCGGCTTGGGCTGAGCACTCTCTTTGGCTGATGGACGCCGACGCAAGAGTACCTGCGATCGGCGATTTCGACGATTGCCGTGCAATCGCGACAACGCAAGCGCCTGAGCCAAGGTATGTCGCGTCCCTTGTCGCGGTGGTTTCGGGTTGCGTAGGCCGCCCGGGTCTCGCTCCACCGGCCAAGGATCCGGGTATTCGCGATGCAGTTCTGGGATCCGCCGCGGCATCACCAACACAACCGGCTGGAACACGTTCATTTACGAGCGGGGGTTACTCGGTAATCCGAAGCAGCCATAAGGCACCTATAGTTCTGACGTTGGATCATGGGCCAGTCGGCTACTTGTCGATCGCCGCTCATGGCCACGCCGACACCCTCGCCATCTGGCTCTCTGCAGGCAACCAGCCTGTCATCGTTGATGCTGGAACATACCTGTATCATTCGAGCAGGGATCTACGGGATCTGTTCAGGCATACCTCAGTTCATAACACTTTGACTCTTGACGGCACCGGATCAAGTCGCCCTTCAGGTCCCTTCAATTGGGCGACTAAGGCCAACGCGCGGCTGGTTTCGTCCGAAGGCGCCCCGGTTTCGCGTATTGTCGCCGAGCATGATGGCTACCTTGCACAATACGGTCTTGTACACCGGCGAACTGTGCAGTTTGACGGCGCTTCTCGCTTCACGATCATTGATGAACTTATCGGAGCCTCTGCCGGCAAGAACGTTACTGTATCTTTCCTGCTCGACCCATGCTGCCGATCAACGGTCGATACGGATCGCACCGAGGTCCTGATTGCCAACAAGGACGGTGACGTCGCACGGATCGCTAGCATCGGTCCACTAAGAGCCAGGATTGTACGCGGCGATGAAGCAACAGGCCTTGGCTGGCTGTCGCCGTCCTTTGGCGTGCGCCTCCCTACGGATCAGATACTTTTTGAAGGGCTTCTAAACGGTCCCTCGACGATCACGATTGGCGTCGTGTAGAAGCCTCAACAGTACTGCCTTCGAGCGTGGCGGATTGGTGCATACTCTAGTGGCCTCGCGCCGAGTACCCGGCCAGGAGGCCGTGTCCTCATATTATTGCCGTACGATAACCAACCGATTTAGGCCCACGCCGCCACGTCTGGAAACACGACTCGCATCGGACGGGTTGCCACGAAGGGGTAATCAGAAAGGGTTTTAGCCGGCCCGCGATTTACGGAATAGAGTTGCATACCAGTATTCAGGTGATCCTTTTGCCTTCCCGGAACCCGTGCGCGTCGAATGGGATGCTTCACGAAACGTTCCGCTGGTGGCCAGAGCCGACCCCTGATCGCGTGAAGGGGTTTGTTCAGCATGTCCGGACTCGCCATGGCGGAACACGATATAGATCCAGTCTACCGTGCACGGGAGGCTAACAAGAGCTTAGCTCTTGTCGATATCATAAAAGACAAAATCCGCACGCCAATAGATGACATACTCGTTGTCGGTTGCGGATCAGGGCGTGAAGCGGGTCTCCTCGCACGAGGACTTAAGTCCAAGACGGTGGGAATCGATATCGGAGGTGAGTTCTCGTTCGATCATGCTGGATCCGCGCCGGCAAAACTATTTGAAATGGACGCCAGAGAGCTCCAGTTCCCCGATGGTGCTTATGATTTTGTTTTCTCATTCCATGCTCTAGAGCATATTCCTCATCCGGAAAAGGCACTCGCAGAGATGGCTCGTGTTCTGCGATCAGGTGGAACTTATCTAATCGGCACTCCAAACAAGCATCGGCTGATCGGCTACGTGGGCTCAGCAACCTCGATGAAAGATAAGATCCTGTGGAACTTCGCTGATTTCAAGAAACGCTTGAAAGGCGAGTGGAGCAATGAAGCCGGCGCTCATGCAGGTTTCACGCAACAAGAGCTCTTCGATCTGTGTTCTGCGGCGTTTGGCGGCAATCCTATCTCTGTCTCTGGTCAATACTATTCGAAGCTTTACGGAAGACTTGCAACGGGGCTGAGCATGACTGGAATGCATTCAGTCCTTTTCCCATGTGTCTACGTTATGGGGAAGAAGGCCTGAGACTCCGGCAGAAATCCGCTGTAGTTACCATAGCGGGTGATACGGCGGAGCGAAAGGCGGCTCATAGGCGCCAAATTCCGACCCAGTCATTCAGGTCCCATGCCAGGTGCGTAGCGCCGACGCGAGCCAGCGTCGAAAACAACTCGGTTGCCCCGACTGGGCGGACGGATTCATTTCACGGTGCTATCCTGAAGGTACGCAAGAAGATTTCAAGATTTGTCAGTGACCAAAGAATTCTTTCGTGGTTCTGTCGGCCGTTGAAGTGCTCTGTTACAAGCTTGCGAAGCTTGGAGCCGCTTATCATTTTCGCTACGCTGGACGTTTCACTCACCAGCATGTCCTGTACGAAATCACGGTAAGGACCTCTGAACCATTCTCCGATCGGTACACGAAATCCAACCTTTCTCCGCCGTACGATTTCCGGTGGCAAGATCTTGTCCATTGCCGCGCGCAGCACTGTCTTGCCGCCCTTGCCTCCCGTCAGAAATTCGTCCGGGAAACGCGCTACGACGCCGGCCAGCGTGGTATCCATAAAAGGCATCCGGCCCTCGATCGACCCCGCCATCATCATTCGATCGCCGCGTTCCAACAGGTTGTCTGGAAGCCATGATGTCTGATCGAAAAATAATGTACGCCGCAGACTGGATTCTGCCCCCGACGAATATGGGAAGAGATCAGGCGGCGCTGCCGAGAGGAGCCGACGACCCAGCATTGCTTCGCTTTCGCCAACCGAAAGGCCGCCGAACCATACTCGCATGCGGTTCACAAGGTCGCGCTCGCCTGCGGCCAGTGCAAGGATCTTCACTCGCCGCATCCCATAGGGCAACGAACGCACCAGCGGGTAGATCAGCCGTTCGTGCAACAGGTGCGGCATCAGCCATTGGTACAGACTTATCCACTGCTCAGCCCGATGCTTGGGATATCCCCCCATCAACTCATCGGCGCCTTCTCCGGTGAGTACCATCTTCACGCTCCTGGAGGCCATCTCCGAAAGCATGAAGATCGGGACGTCGGATGCCTCACTGACGGGAGCTCCACGACGCAAGACGGCGGTCGACCAATGCTTCATGAAGGCGTCGGGTTCGACGAATAGTTCATTGTGAACGGTAGCAAACCGACCTGCAATGACACGCGCATGATCGAGCTCCGAATACTCCCCTTCGCGAAAGCCTACTGAGAACGTTCGCACAGGCTCGGCGCTATGCTTGACCATGGTTGCCACGACCGCTGACGAGTCGATACCACCCGAAAGATAGGCACCGAACGGCGCGTCGCTACGCATGCGAATGCGAACGGCCTCGTCGAATGTCCCTTCGAACAGACGCACTGCATCATCGAACGACTTGATGTCCGGCACTGTCGTCGCAACCGGCGGCGTAAAGTAGCGTGTCGTTTTCAGCGTTCCGCGCTGCCATACGGCATAGTGGCCAGGCTGCAGCTTCTTGACCGCATCGAAGAACGTGGAAGGTCCCGGGACATATCGGTTAAGGAGATAGTGGCCGAGCGCTTCGGAATCGAACGTTCGGTTGAACCCCGAAAACTGAACGAGCGGTTCAATCTCCGAGCCGAAGAGAAGAACACCCTGCATCTCGGCGAGAAACAGGGGTTTTTTGCCGAAGGCATCGCGGGCAAGTATCAGCCGCTGCTCCGCTTCATCCCACAGCGCAAAGCCGAACATGCCGCGGAATCTTCGTACTGCCTCGAATTGCCAGGCCCGATATGCCTCGATGACCACTTCGGTGTCCGAGTTCGTGCGAAACCGATGGTCAAGCGCAACGAGTTCCTGCCGCAGTTCAATGTAATTATAGATTTCGCCGTTGAAGATTAACGTGAAGCGGCCATCTTCACTCGTCATTGGCTGCGCGCCGCCACCGATATCAATAATCGAAAGCCGGCGGTGGCCGAAGCCGATCTGAAATCGCTCATCGGACGTCTCGTGAAGCCAGTAGCCCGAGCCGTCAGGTCCCCGATGAAACATCAGATCGGTAAGACTGATAAGCGCCTTGCAATCCTGATGCTTCCCTGCCCCAAGAATCCATCCAAATATCCCACACATGGCTATTATGCCCTATCTGGACGGCAATCAGACGATAGCCGACATATGCACTTTCCGGGCACCGCTGCGATGAAGCCATCAATCAGAACGAGCAAGGCCAGACGACCGCAGGAATACTTGCCCGTAACCAGATCGCCGGCATCAGCCCGGTACGGCAGCGCGTCGCTGGCTGCCCGGTGAATATCTTAGATCGAAGGCTTTCTCATACGCGTTCAGGAGGTTTGCCGTCTCGTGGTCCCAGGCGAGTTCGTCATGGATCCTCTTCTGGCCGAATGCGCCCATACGGTCACGCCGCACCGGATCATCCACGAGCTCCAAAACCTTGTCGCCGAAGTCCGCGGTATCGGTATTCCGCGCATATAACGATGCCTCTCCGGCTGAAACGCGCCCCTCGGTGAGGTCAAACTGGACAATAGGCTTACCCAGCGCCATGTACTCCATGATCTTGTTCATGGTTGATTTGTCGTTCATCGCGTTGGGACGGTCCGGGTTCACGCAGACGTCTGCTGTCGAGAGTATTGTGAACAGGGTTGTATCATCAACACGGCCGGCGAACGTGACCAAATCGTCCAGCTCAAGGGCCGTTGCAAGTTTCTTGACTTCCTCCAGCTCCGGCCCGCTCCCGACAATGACGAACTGGACGTCATCGCGGTTTCGTGCCCTGCGGATGTGCGTGATCGCTTCCAGTAGCAGCTCGATTCCCTCTTGTTTTCCAATGACGCCCACATACGCGACAAGGAATTTCCGCCCCTTCTTCCAGGCCGGGTCCGGTCGAAGTGACCGAACACGAGAAAGGTTTGGACCGGAGCGCACCACGAACACGCGATCTGGGTTCATTCGCCCCCGCTCAATGGCAATGGTGCGATATGATTGGTTTGTTGCTATTGATACGTCAGATAATGCGAATGTAATGCGTTCAAGCAGAACCATAACCCGCCAAAGAGAGCCACGTTGTCCGAATTTTGCTTCATAAAGTTCCGGGTTGATATCGTGTTGATCGAAGATGAAAGACTTTCCAAATAGAAACTTATGAAATGCACCAACCACGAAAATGAGATCCGGCGGATTGCAAGCGTGGACTACATCAAACCCGCGCGTGGTGAGAACCTTCAAGCTCAGCACGAACTCCCAGAACAATGCCACGCTGTACTCGGCGAGATAGCCCAGGACCCCGCGTCCTTCTCTCGGCAACCAGTGACGATAGACGGCGATTCCGTCGATAATTTCAAAAGAGGCGGTCGCGCCCGGTCCTTTGGGACAAATTATGGATACTTCATAGCCATGCCGCGACAATGTGCTGGCCTCCGACCACACCCGGCGGTCGAACGGAACTGGAAGATTTTCAACGATGATAAGCACCCGGCGGCGGACCGAACCATCGATCCCGGTTTGGGCAGCGGCGTCAGCCAAATCCGGAGAAGAGGCATTCGAACCGACCAATTTGTGGAGCTCGGGCTTGACGCCAGCCGACTTGAGAGAGTGCGCTGGACCCGCTTGATCGAGGCGGCTTGCACCGCGACTGTTACGAAAGTGTGTTAACATCGATGACCCGCCTGGTGCGTAACGCCATTTGCTTCGCCCATCCTCTGGTGTCGATGACCAGGTCGAACAGCTCCGACTCTGCGACCGACCTTGAGACCAGGAGTTTGCGGAGTGCGGGCAAACTCGAGAACGCATAGCCGAGATTCTGGCCCAACAATTTGGACGGCTCGACGTGAGGATCGTAGATCGACAAGCCAATGTGCGACTGAAGGAATTTGCGAGCCAAGTCGATATTGGGACTCTCGCGAAGATCGTCGCTGTTATCCTTGAAGGCGAGCCCCAGCATAAGCACCTGTCCGCCCGCCCGGACTGTCTTCACGCAACTCTCAAACAGAAAATTCTTGTGCGCGTCATTCGACCTCAGTAGCGAGTCCACAAGGTGCGTATGCGCCCCAACATCGCTTGCGATGTATTGGAGCGCGCGAACGTCTTTCGGCAGGCATGAGCCGCCGAATGCGCCGCCTGGCCTCAGATAATATGGCGAGATGTTGAGCTTCGTGTCAGAGACGAATATGCTGTGAACAGTGGCTGCGCTAATATTGAGCTTATCGCAAACGCGACCAACCTCGTTGGCAAACGCAACCTTTAATGCGTGAAACGTGTTGTCGACGAATTTCGTCATCTCTGCCGGACGATAAGTCGTATAGAAGACGGGCGCCTTTATTCTTGCGTTCAACTCGTCAAGAGCTGAGCACCGTCCCCCATCCTTCGTCCCAATCACGATCTTCGGCGGATTGACGAAGTCTTGGATCGCTACCGATTCACGGAGAAACTCCGGATTGTACACCAGCTCGACCAGATCCATCCTGTCTTTCAACGCTTCCTCGAAGATCGGAAGCACCAGTTCCTCGATCGTGCCGGGCCGCATCGTCGAGCGAAATACGACCGTCAACGTCGTCGTTCGAGTGGGGCCGACCAGCTCCGCGATCTGATGGGAAACCTCCACGATATAGCTCATATTGTGAGACCCGTCCGGCGCGCTGGGCGTTCCCACACAGACTATGGCCATGTCGCAACTGTCGAGATGCGGGCTCGCATCCTTCGTCGCGCGCAGCAAACCTTTCCTGATAGCACGAGCCACAAGCTCATCGAGACCGGGCTCCGTGATCGGCGACTTACCGGCATTGACGATCGCCACTTTTTCATCGCTGACGTCGACACCAATGACTTCGTGGCCATCCCTGGAGAGGCAGGCGGCCGCCGTCATGCCGACATAACCAAGTCCGAACACCGCAATTTTCATCCTGCTACCATAGCCTTGGGCTTGCCAGGCAAGTGTAAGCAGAAGGGTTGTTACCTGGGGCTGAGTGGGTACCCAATTGTGAGTACGGTGATGCACCAACTCTCGGTTGCGTCTGCATTCGTATGCAAGCAACGCGAGCCGCACCCGACCACCGCCGCAGTCGCAGGGGAAGCTAGGCGATCAACATCGCTCACCGGATCAGGCACGACAACAGCTCTTTGACGAAGACTTTTAGAACTGCTCGTGAAGATGTTGCTGCTTGGCTACTGCTACGGCATCCGTTCCGAACGGCGGTTGTGCGAAGTGGTGCACTGAACCTGGCCTACCGCTGCTTCTGTCGGCTCGGCCTCGAGGGCGAGGTACCGGACACTCGACCTTCTCCAGGAATAGAGCCCACCGCAGAACGCCTTGAGCTCTGTCCCGAGCGCATTGCGGCCGATAGCGTCTACGGGTCAGCGGAGATGCTGGGTTGGTTGGTAAACGAGCGGGCGATCGAGCCGCACATTCCTGTGTTCGATAAAACCGGCCCGTGCCGACGGAAGAGTCTCGCGAAAGACTTCGCCTACGATCGACAACGCGACACTTACATCTGCCCAGCCGGCATGGAGCTGACCTCGGCCGCCACTCTCGTGAATGATGGGACAACACTGCTTTATCGCGCCAGCAAACAAAACTGCGACTCCCGCGAATTTGAGCGCCGTTTCTCTCCGAAGAGACCGACCCCGCGTTCGATCCACGAAAGCCGCCCGGGAAGTCGCGCGCGATATCGCCAAGATGGATGCTATGTGGCGTCGCGGCGTGAACGGGAGAAGATCGACGCGCTGTTCGCACAGACGTGCTGTTCGCACATCTGAAGCGCCGTCGCTTTCGATCTCCCGCAACGCTGACGACGAAGCAATCTGATAGAAAAAAATCGCGCGTGTCCCTTGAATCGACCCGATATGCGCACGTATTGGGCTCACATACATGGGTATAAATCATACTTTGAAAGTTTTTTCGCCATTTTTGCTTATTACCCAGCCAACCAGCAGTCGGGGGGGCGAAATCCCACTGCTTTGAAATACCCCTCGCGGTTCGAGGCTGCAATGCTTTGAAATGCGTTCGCGGTGCCAGGCGCCGCGAGCAACGGTATATCGTGCGCCATCTGCACGGCAGTGAAATATCCTCGCGGTTCGAGGCGCAATGCTTTGAAATGTGCTCGCGGTGCCAGGCGCTGCGAGCAGCGGTATGTCGTGCGTCATCGTGATGCACGGCAGTGGAATTCCCAAACTTCAACGTTCAAAAGGATCCCGGAATGGCTTCCGCACCTGTAATCAAGTCGATCTCTCCCGATACCCTCACTGTGGGTGATAGAATCACCAGCGACAACGAGCTAACGGTGGCTGGGACGGCTGGGGCAAACAGCACGATAAACGTATTCGACGGCACGACGCTTCTCGGCACGACCACGGCGAACAGCAGCGGCGCGTGGGCCTTTGCAACCAAGCCATTGTCGGACGGCGTTCACAGCTTCACCGCGACGAGTGCGGATGCAACCGGCACAAGTCCGGCATCGGCGGCCCTGAGCGCGACGATCGTACCGAACATCACCTCGTTCTCGGGTGCCACTGGTTCCAGCGTAACGATCGATGGCATCAGAGCAGGAGTCCAGAACGCGAACGAGTCGTGGAGCCTGACATCGCCGGATACCCACACGCTCCGATTTTCGCTCCACTCCGGAGATAATTGGAGCACTTCCGGCTGGAACGACCTTACACAGAATAACGGGGCGGAGCGTTCCGAGATCAGGCTTTTGCCGGAGTATGCACAACACACCCAGATAAACGTGGATTACCAGCTTACGGTACAACCGGGCGCGGCGAATACTGCATCGTGGATGCTCCTCAGCCAGTTTCACGAAACGCCCTCGGACGGTCCGCCTCCCTTCGCTGTCGAGATGGTCGGCGAACGTATGCGAATCGTCTTGCGGTATCAGGAGCCGGGCCAGTCGGGCACAACGACAAAGGTGGTCTATACGGATCCAAACCCCATTGAACGGGGTCACTCGTATGACATGAACATTCAGGTCAACTTCGACAACACCGGAAATGGCTATCTCAATGTTTGGAGAGATGGCGTCCAGATTGTCGACTATAACGGGTCGATAGGATACGAGAGCGGGCAATCCTACTATTGGAAGGAAGGCGTCTATCGTTCGCCGGCCGCTGAAACAATGACGGTTGATTTCAGTAACTTGCACATCACGACCGGGTCGGCACCGGCCCCCACGATACCGACGACGCCAACCACGCCCACGACGCCAACGACCCCGGTAAACCTCGCGCCGACAGTGCTGCAGGCGTCCGCTTCACCGGGGACGGGAATCGAGCATGTCGGCGATACCATTACATTGACGCTCGGCTTCAGCGAGGCCGTGACCGTCACCGGTACGCCTACGCTGTCGCTCAATGATGGCGGCAAGGCCACCTATGTGAGCGGGACGGGCACGAGTTCGCTCACCTTCAAAACGACGGTCGCGGCGACCGACACCGATACCTCGGCGCTTGCCATCACCGGCGTCAATCTTCCGACCGGCGTGAGCATCAAGGATTCCGGCGGTCTCGCAGCGAACCTCTCGGGCGCGGTGAAGACGTTTACCGGTCTGCAGATCGATCCGATCTTGCCGGCGGTGACGCAAGCCACGGCTTCTCCGGGAACCGGCACCGAACACGTCGGAGACACGGTCACGCTGACGCTCGGCTTCAACGAGGCCGTGACGGTGTCGGGCACGCCGACGCTGTCGCTCAACGACGGCGCGACCGCCACCTATGTGGGCGGCTCCGGAACGAGCGCGCTCACCTTCCGCACCACGGTCGCATCGACCGACACCAATACGTCGGCGCTCGCGATCACCGGAGTCAATCTGCCGAGCGGCGCGAGCATCAAGGATTCGTTTGGTGTTGCGGCGAACCTTGCGGGCGCAGTGAAGACGTTCACCGGTCTGCAGATCTCGACGACAACGACAACCCCAACAACCCCAACCACCCCGTCATCGATCGCGCCCACCCTTTCCATTGCGGACGACTCGCTTTGGGTGGCCGGAGGCGGCGGCACGGTCGATTTGGGACTAAGCGTCTCAACCACCGATCCCAACGACGCCGTGACGGTGAACATCAAGGGACTCCCGAAGTACGAGACGATCACCGACAATCTCGATGGTCATACGTTCAGAGGGAAGAACATCACGTTGACGGCCGCGCAAGTCGAGAGCGGGCTAACGCTGCAATCGAACTATCGCGGTTCGGATAAGCCGGTTGCGACGCTCACGGTGACGGCGACGGGGAAGGACCCGGTCACCAACGCTGTTACGACTTCGGCGCCGCAGACGATCACCGTGGTCGATCCTCCGCCTGAGACCGCGCCGACCAAAGCGTCCCTGGTAAGCCAGGGCTTTGCGCACCAGCAGCAGCACGCGGACCCGGTCACCAGCACCGTGGCGACCACCGCGCCGCAGCCCATCAGCGTGACTGATCATCTGCCTGCTGCCGCCGCGAGAACAGGGTTCCTGGCAAACCAGGGCTTTGCGCTGCTGCAGGAGCATATGGACTCGGTCAGGAGCACTCTGGCGACCTCTGCGCCGCAGGCGATCAACGTGAGCGATCAATCACCTCCGACCAGCACTGCCATCGCGTCCCTGGCAAACCAGGGCTATGCGCTGCTGAACCAGTATATGGCTTCCAACCCCGGCCGGGTCGATCTCGGTCAGATTGTGTCGGCTGTATCGAATGGCATCACTTGGGGTCAGGATTCGTTCCTCACCAGACCACCTGCCTGATCCGCTTCCGCACCCGGGCGCTCGTCGCCCGGGTGCGGCAACATCGAAATTTGTGAATGCATGAGAAGGAACATCGGAAGCGGTCGGTAGCCGCGAAGGGTTGAGTAAAAAACATGGCGATCCAGAATGGAAATGCCCACGCCGCAGATCTAGGGCTTCGAGCCCTGGCCCTGTTCCTGCGGATTCATGGCGTAAACGCGGCGCCCGACCAGCTCCGCGATCGATGCGGAAGCGACGCAATCGGCATCCGCGCAATGCTGCGCTGTGCGCGCGAGTTTGGAGTCAACCTCAGTTCGCGAACGACGCATTGGAAGCGTCTTTCAGGCATCCAGTTGCCTGGAATCGCATCGCTGCATGACGGCGGATTTCTGCTTCTCGGAAAAATCGACGACAGGGGTGCGCTTGTGCTGCATCCGACCTGGTCAAATCCCAGGGTGATGACGCGCACGGAATTCGAAGAAATCTGGGACGGCCGCTTAATCCTGCCCGGACCTCAGAACGTCGCTAATCGGGTGCTTCACGCACTCGCCGGCATCAGCACCCGCGGAGTTGACCTGGCGCGCCGTGCCGGCGACGCCCTGCTGGGTGCCCTCGAGCCTATGATGCGTACGCGCGATACCTTGATAAAAGCCCGCGACACCTTGATGCGTGGAATTTTCGCCGCTCGAGGCGATAGTGCTTCCCCGCCGGTGAGCACCGAATTCACGGCGGCGAGTACCGATTCCGACAATGGCGATGAATCCGCACTCATTGCGCTGACGATATTGCTGCGTAGCCATGGTATCGCGGCCGACCCGGGTCAAATCCGCCATCGGGTAGGCGCGGCGCGCGTAGGTGTTACCGAAATCCTGCGCTGTGCCAAAGAATTCGGGCTCAAGGCACGGGTACAGAGGACGAGCTGGAACCGGCTTGCGGTTACCCCGCTACCGGGGATCGCGGTGCTGCGCGACGGCGGATTTCTGATCCTTGGCAAAGTGATCGACGACAATCTCCTCGTTCAGCGCCCGTTGTCTCCCCAACCCGAAACAATCACGCAGGACGAACTGGAGGCGATCTGGGACGGCGACATCATCCTGATGGCCCGGCGCGCGACCCTGACGGATCTCTCCCGGCGTTTCGATATCGGCTGGTTTGTCGGCGCAGTCCACAAGTATCGCAGCCTGCTCAGCGAGGTGCTGGTCGCCTCCTTCTTCATTCAGGTCTTTGCCGTCGTCTCACCACTATTCTTCCAGGTGGTCATCGACAAGGTGCTCGTGCATCGAAGCATGAGCACGCTCGACGTTCTGATCATTGGCCTGGTCGCCCTCACCGTCTTCGAGGCCATTCTCGAAACGCTGCGCGTCTATCTGTTCGCGCACACGACAAACCGTATCGACGTCGAACTCGGCGCCCGGCTGTTTCGTCACCTGATGGCGCTGCCGATCGCCTATTTCCAGACCCGCCGCGTCGGCGATTCGGTGGCACGCGTCCGCGAGCTCGAGAATATCCGCCAGTTCCTGACGAGCTCGGCGCTTACGCTGGTCATCGATCTGCTGTTCACGGTCGTTTTCCTTGCGGTAATGTTCTACTACTCGACGACGTTGACGCTGATCGTCCTGGCGTCCTTCCCGTTCTACATCGGTA
Organism: Bradyrhizobium sp. LjRoot220; assembly: GCF_964252915.1. Taxonomy (NCBI): domain Bacteria; kingdom Pseudomonadati; phylum Pseudomonadota; class Alphaproteobacteria; order Hyphomicrobiales; family Nitrobacteraceae; genus Bradyrhizobium; species Bradyrhizobium sp. LjRoot220. Next base: position 99,643 of record NZ_CAXUPS020000009.1, on the reverse strand, counting down.
TCTCCGCAGGAGTTGCGCCGCTGTTTCGCCGGCGCCTCGATGAGAAGTTCAATCGCGGTTCCGAGAATCAGGCCTTCCTGGTCGAGAGCGTGACCGGTGTCGAAACTCTGAAGGCCATGGCAGTCGAGCCGCAGATGCAACGCCGCTGGGAGGAGCAACTCGCCGGCTATGTGGCCGCAAGCTTCCGCGTGCTCAGCCTGAACAACACGGCGAGCCAGGCAGTCCAGATGATCAACAAGCTGGTTATCGCGGCAATCCTTTACTTCGGCGCCAGGCTGGTGATCGGCGGGGAGCTTACGGTCGGCGAGCTCGTCGCCTTCAACATGCTGGCCGCGCGCGTCAGCACGCCGGTGCTGCGGCTCGCACAGATCTGGCAGGATTTCCATCAGGCCCGGCTGTCGATCGATCGACTCGGCGACATCCTCAACACCCTACCCGAGCCGAGCTTCAATCCTGGCCGCGCCGCGCTGCCGGCGATCCGCGGCAAGGTCACATTCGAGCACGCGACCTTCCGCTACCGCATCGACGGCCCCGAGGTACTGCACAACGTCTCCTTCAGCGTCGAGCCCGGCCAAGTCGTGGGCATCGTGGGTTCCTCGGGCTCGGGCAAGAGCACCATCACCAAGCTGATCCAGCGCCTCTATGTGCCGGAGAGCGGACGCGTGCTGGTCGACGGCGTCGATCTCGCGATGGTTGATCTGAGCTGGCTGCGACGACAGATAGGTGTCGTGCTGCAGGAGAACGTGCTCTTCAACCGCTCGGTTCGCGAGAACATCGCGCTCGCCGATCCGGCCATGCCGATGGAGCGGGTCATCGAGGCGGCATCGCTCGCCGGCGCTCACGACTTCATCCTTGAGCTGCCCGAGGGCTATGACACCGTGGTGGGCGAACGCGGCAGCAGTCTGTCCGGCGGGCAGCGCCAGCGTATCGCAATCGCGCGCGCACTTATCACCGATCCGCGCATCCTCATCTTCGACGAGGCGACAAGCGCCCTGGACTACGAAAGCGAGCGCGCCATCCAGCAGAACATGAAACAAATTTCTGCCGGAAGGACCGTCTTCGTCATCGCGCACCGGCTCTCTACCGTGCGCAATGCAAACCGGATCATCACGATCGAGCATGGTCGGATCGTTGAGGACGGCAGCCATGATGAGCTGATCCGCACGAACGGTCGTTACGCGAACCTTCACTATCTGCAGGCTGGTATCCATGACGTCCGCTAACCGAAACGTCGTTGCATTTCCGAGAGCCGAAGTTCGTCGGCGCGAGAACGAAATTGCGTTCCTGCCGGCGGCTCTCGAAATCACCGAATCGCCTCCATCGCCGACCGGGCGTGCGATCGGGGCGAGCATCATCGCACTCTTCTGCGTCGCGCTGGCTTGGGCGTCGCTCGGTAGCGTCGATATCGTCGCCACGGCGACAGGTAAGATCGTGCCGGGTGGACGCACAAAGCTGATCCAGCCGTTCGAAACGGGCGTTGTCCGCGCCATCCAGGTTCGCGACGGACAGCGTGTCAAGGCCGGCGACGTCCTGATCGAGCTCGACCCGACGATGACGGAAGCCGACCAGGAGCGCCAAAAGAGCGATCTCCTTGCGGCCGAGCTCGAAGTCGCGCGGCTGCGCGCGGCACTGGCGGCGGATCCGCTCGTCGCCTTCCGGCCGCCGCAGAGCGCAAGCGCCGCCGAGGTCGAAATGCATCGCCAGTTCCTGATCAGCCAGCGCGCCGAACAGAACGCCAAGCTCGCGGAGATCGAGCGCCAGCTGGGTCAGAAGGAAGCGGAACGGGCCACCACGTCGGCGAGCGCGGCGAAGCTGCAGGCGACGATACCGGTGCTGCAGGAGCGCGTCGACATCCGCAAAGGTCTCGTCGAGAAGGCATTGGCCTCGAAGGTGATCTATCTCTCGGAGTACCAGGAGCTGGTCGGCCTTCAGCAGGACCTGGTCTTGCAGCAAAGTCGACTGCTCGAAGCCGACGCGGCCACCGCGTTGCTGAAGGAAACGAAGGAAAGGACCGCAGCGGAGTATCGGCGCACGACCTATGACGCACTCGCGAAGGCCGAGCAGAAGGCTGCGAGCGCCGCACAGGAGGTGGTCAAGGCGGATCGGCGCACGAAACTACAGCGCTTGACCGCACCAGTCGACGGCATCGTGCAGCAGCTTGCCGTTCATACGGTGGGAGGCGTGGTGACGCCGGCACAGGCGCTGGCCGTGGTAGTTCCGAGCGACAGCCAGCTCGAGATCGAGGCCATGCTCTCCAATCGCGATATTGGTTTCGTTCATCCGGGACTGAAGGCCGAGATCAAGGTCGACACCTTCAACTTCACGCGTTATGGGCTCCTTCACGGCGACGTGCTCAGCGTGTCGTCGGATGCCATCACGCGCGACAGGCCACAGGGCGGTTCGAGTGACCGGGGATCGGGTACAGCACAGAGCAGCAGTGAGCCGAAAGGTCAGGAACTGGAATATGCCGCGCGCATTTCGCTCGACCGTCCGCACATGCAGGTGGAGGACAAGCTCGTCCAGCTCGGCCCCGGAATGGCGGTGACGGTCGAAATCAAGACCGGCACGCGCAGGATCATCAGCTACCTTCTGTCGCCACTGGCGCGATACAAGCAGGAGTCGCTGCGAGAGCGGTAGACGAAGCGGAACAGCATCGATGAGCCTTGCGGGCAACTGGAGGCGGACAATTGCCCGTAAGGCGCTGTCCGCTTTCGAACGAAGCTGCCGGCCGTGGAGACGATTGCGCGGATGTCGCTGGTTGATTGGCGTATGCGCTAGCGACGCAGCGCTTCCAGCCGCGCCTTCGCCTCCTGGATTCCTGCGGCGTCGGCCCTTGCATAGAGGCCTTGCGCCTTGCTTGCATCGCCGCGCGTGCCGTGAGTTCTCCATTTCGCAAGGATCAATGGGTCGTAGGTTTCTGCCAGCGCGAAGCTCGCCTGAGCGCTCCCCATCTCGACGGCGCGCTCGAGTACAAGCCGCGCCGCGCCTATATCGCCCTGGCGGAGCAGCGCGCTCGCGCGCGCGACCAACCCTGTCGCCACCGCGGCTTGCTCGGAATCGAGATGAGCATCGCCGCGAGCAGGCGCCGCTGGTGGCGGCTCGGTACGCGCCGTTGCAAGATCCTGCTGCAACCACGCGGGCCGCTCGCGCGCGTCCTGTGCTGATTTGCGATGCAACGGCGCGCCGATTGCTGCCGCCTCTTTGAGTTCCGCCGCCTCATCTCCAGCTTTGCGGGCCTGCGCCTTGTACGCATAGATCGCGCTCCGCGTCAGCGAAAGGTCTTCCAGCAAATCGGCCTTTTCGTGCTCTTTCTGCATCGATCGCCTCGACTCCGCGGCACTGGCTACCGTCGCCTGCTTCCGCCGCGAAGCTTCCTCGTCTGCCTTTGCCGCCAGCGCGGTCTGGGTCTCGACGTCACGCCTCGCCGCTGCAAGCTCCTGCTCCAGCCGCGCGGATCGCTCACGCTCCTGTTGCCGGGACTTCTGCAACTCCGCCGCACCGCTCTCCCCCGCCGCTTTCAGCCGGGAAGTTTCCTCGCCTGCTTTCGTCGCCAGCGCGGTCTGGGTCTCGACGTCACGCCTCGCCGCTGCAAGCTCCTGCTCCAGCCGCGCGGATCGCTCACGCTCCTGTTGCCGGGACTTCTGCAACTCCGCCGCATCGCTCTCCCCCGCCGCTTTCAGCCGGGAAGTTTCCTCGCCTGCTTTCGTCGCCAGCGCGGTCTGGGTCTCGACGTCACGCCTCGCCGCTGCAAGCTCCTGCTCCAGCCGCGCGGATCGCTCACGCTCCTGTTGCCGGGACTTCTGCAACTCCGCCGCACCGCTATCCCTTTCCTGCTTCAGCCGGAAAGCTTCCTCACCCGCTTTCGCCGCCAGCGCGGCCTGGGTCTGGACGTCACGTCGGGCCACCGCCAGATCCTGCTCCAGACCTGCGAACCGCTCGCGCTCGTCCGGAGCGGCCTTGCCAGGCGACGGCGCGCCGTTTGCAGCTGCTTGCCTGAGTTCCGCCGCTTCGTCTCCAGCTTTGCGGGCCTGAGCCTCGTATGCATAGATCGCGCTTCGCGTCAGGGAGAGGTCTTGTGCCAGCGCGTCGGCCTTTGCGCGCGACTGCCTTAGTTCGGCAGCCCCGGCTTCCGCCGCCTGCTTCCGCCGCAAAACCTCCTCGCCTGCCTTTGCCGCCAGCGCGGCCTGGGTCTCGACATCACCCCGCGCGGCCGCAAGATCCCGCTCCAGCCGCGCGGACCGCTCGCGCTCCTGGTGCAGGGACGTCTGCAGCTCCACCGCGCCGCTCTCCCCCGCCTTCAGCCGGGAAGCTTCGTCACCCGCTTTCGTCGCCAGCGCGGTCTGGGTCTCGACCTCATGCCGCACCGTCGCCAGATCCTGCTCCAGCCGCGCGGACCGCTTGCGCTCCTGTTGCAGGGACTTCTGCAGCTCCGCAGCGACGCTCTCCACCGCCTGTTTCGACCGGGAGGCTTCCTCGCCTGCCTTTGCAGCCAGTGCGGTCTGGGTCCCGACATCGCGTCGCGCCGCCGCGAGATCCCGCTCCAGCCGCTCCGCCAGCTCACGCGCCTGTTGCAGGGAGTTCTGCAACTCCGCCTCACCGCTCGGCGCAGCCTGCCTCACGCGCGCGGTTTCTTCGATCGCTTTAGCCATCAGAGCGGCCTGGGTTTCGACATCGCTTCGCGCCGCCGCAAGACTCTGCTCCAGCCTCTCGGCCCGATCGCGCTCCTGCTCAAGACGTTGCAGCAACTCGATATCGCGCCTTGCATTGGTGAGTTCGCAGGACAGGATCTCCGCCCAGTGATGTTCCTGTTCCGGAGACTGCCTTGTGTCGCCGATCGTCGCTTGTACAACCTGCACCGATCTGTTGTTGCCGCCTCGGCTCGGCGGCAAGGCTACTGAATCCCCATCACCTTCGGTTCCAACAGAATCAAGATTGCGGGCAGCCGTCACGTGCTGCGCATCCGCCAACGGCCGCTCTCGAGCGGGGCAGGCCTGCGTTTCCGACGCCCATGTCATTGCGAGCATGGCGGCGGCCATCCACAGGGGCGCGGATCGTCCGGGCGCTGGCAGCTGCCTCACTGTCCTTTGCATTGTCTTCTGCGCAAACGGCGGCGTGTCCGCATCGTTGCGCGACGCGCTTGCGATATCGGAGACGGTATTTAATCCGTCACTGAGAATAATCGTGCGGCCCATCTGCAATCACCCCTCGCTTGGCGATGCGACCTGTTCAGGTCGCGCTATTATGCGCTCCGCCGCCACGCAAATCCTACGGTTCGCATGGGGGACCCCCACCTCTTTCGGGTTAGGGTTTGACATAGGACCAACCCTTCTCCTGCAGCTCCATCACGCGCACGACGCCTGACTTCACCACCTCCGCCTGGCGAACAATCGGGATGTCCTTGTTCTCGGCCTTGTGCATTCTTTCCTGAGTGTTGCCGCAGGCCTTGAACGATACCTCCGGCGTACTCAGCGCCATCTCCTCGATACGGGCCTTTACCGGCGAGGTGTCATCGCGCAGCATATGCAGGCCGGGCCCGAACGTGACCACCTCGATTTTCACCTTCTCGCCGGCATCCTTGTAGTATTGCGCAACGTTCGTGGCGTTGTTGAGTGCGAGATTCATGGCGGCGGGGTCGTTCGTGTTCACTTGCAAAATCAAACGGTGCGCTTTGGAGTCGGATGCAAGCCGAGCGTTGGCGGCAAGAGGGGATCGTGTCCTTTTTTGTGTGGTTGCTTTGTTATGTGTGGCGGCCTTTGCTGCAATGCGCTGATGGTGCGTAGCGGGCTCCGTCGTTGTCGGCACCCAGTACCGCCCGCCTTGCTCCGCCGCAGCGAATGGCACGGCGAACAGTGCCGTTGCGGCTGTTATGGTGATTACTCTCGCAATATATTGAAACATGCTCATGATGCCTCTCCTATCAATACATGTCATTGGACTGCTCATCCGTTAGGTCTCGTGGCTGGATGTGGCCACCTGCACACAGTGGTCATCTTCGCACGCACCGCCTCCAACCCGCCTAGCGAGAACACTGCGTCCAGAGCAGTCCCCATCCGGGATGTAAGATGAATGCTGAGGCTTCCACCGTCTGGAAGGGACTGCAGCAAGCGAACAACGTCGCCCCCGAACGCGACTCCGATTCCGGACGCCGGCACGGCTGCCGCGATCTGCAGCCCCTGACCGTCGTTGACGCGATAGGAAATCGCATAATCGTTGCCGCGGCCGGGAACGCCGGGCCCGGCGACCACCAGTTCGCTCCGCCCGCCGCGGCAGCGAATCGAAAGCTTCACTCCGGATTCCCCTGCACCATCGCGTGACGATGTTGTGGCGGTAGCGACCGGTGAATAGTCGACGGGTGAGATCGTCACGCTAATGATCCAGTTGTTTCCCTGGTTCGCCTGACGAACCGCGGTGGTCCGCGGGGCCTTCTCGGGGCACTCCAGGCCTTCTACGCGTTCCGCCGGAGAACAATCGTAAAGCTGCGCTGTCGGATGATCTTGCGCCCCTTGCGCCAACGCAATGCCGCTTGCGAGCGCGATTCCAGCCACGAACCGGACAGCCACGCGTCTCATTGCGATGGATGCGCAGCGCGCGGTTCGCGATCGAGCCACGCCTGCGCCGCAGGGAAGCGCGCAAGACCAGGAACGGTAGCCGCGAGATTGATCGATTTCCACTTCTGATCGAAGCCCGGCTGCTGCAACTTTTCAATCCGCGAGAATAGATAATCCACAAAGCGCGCGAGGCGCTCAAAGCGGTTCGATTTGGCTGGAAAGTTGAAGGCGACGAGAGCAGTCGGCACCGCAATAGTCGTTACGCGTTCGCCCTGCTTGATCAGATTGGGATACTCTGCGGCATCGAGCGCAGCTGGAAGATAATAGTCCTCGAACTTGCTGTCATAGGGGACGGGTAGGAACTTGAACCCTGACTCCCAGCGGCCGCGCACGAAAGCATCCACCGGCTTCGAGGTAATGAAGACGACCGCGGCCATCTCGCCCTTGCGCATCTGCTCGAGCGCGATCTGGTGCGGGATGAAGGTCTTTTCCACCTCGAGGCCAAGACGACTGAAGATCAGCGGCCCCGAATAGGCTGCCGCGGTGCCCTGGGTATTGAAGTTCACCTTCTTGCCGACGAGATCGTTCAGGCTCTGAATCTCGGGACGAACGAAGATATGAAGCTCGGACGGAAACAAGTTCAGCACATAGGCCAGCCGTTGCTGAATATCGGGCACTTGGCTCTTGTATTCCTCAAGCACGTCGGAATTTATGATGGCAGCATCGATGCCGCGCAAATATAGCAGTGAGTTCACGTTCTCCGTGGCTCCGCGCGTCACGATCGGAAGAACGTGCAGTTTGTCACCATCATCCACGACGCGGGCTACTTCAGCCGCCAGGCGGATAGGCGCGCCCTCAAGAAGACCTCCGGCGAGGCCAACCGTCCAGGCGTTCATCGTGACTTGCGGCTTTTGCGGCGGTGCCTCACGTCGCAATTGACGAGTAGCAGGTTGAGTCTGTGCGTCCACGTCGGACGGTTGAATGATCGTGAGCAGCGGGGCCAGCGACGCCAGCACAAGCAGCTTGCGCAACGCAGCCTTTGCGTTCCGCGCCCCAACTGCAATCACCTGTCCCATGGTGATATCCTTTTCCAATCCGTCACTACGCAGTTTTATGCACCTCGCCTGCGCATCCTATTCCTTGCATGGAGGAACCACACCTACCCCTTCGGACTATGCTGTGCGCGGAGCCCCCATCATGTGAACAGATGGAACGGTGCGTATTGCACCGGCTTTCGCACGTCGTCCTCTCACGATTCTCGTTTCAATGCGGCGGCTGATATCCGTGGGTAACCCTTCAGAGGTACACCTAGCGGAGATTTTGAGCATCATTAGGCGGTTGCGGTAGAACCGGAGCGAGGCGCAATTGAAAGGCAGGCGCCGACCACTCCGGGGAGCTCCCGCTGCTTCTTTTCCTGTAGGAATCGCAACTCGCGTCCTGATGCCGCCGATAAGCAGCCTACCGGCGCTACCCGGAAGCATCAGCGCGCGCAGCAGCGAGGGATCGATCGAGTGTTTGGCCTACATCAGATCGAACTTCGATCACTACGGGGCCCTTGGCCGACATTGCTTCCGCAACGACCTCGGCTGCCTGCGCTGCGTTCGTGATCGTATAACCCTGCGCGCCGAATGCGCGGGCAAGGGCCGCAAAGTCGGGGTTAGACAGGTCTGTACCGCAAGGACGTTTCGGAAACGCTTTCTCCTGATACGAACGGATGGTGCCGTACGATTGATTGTTGGAGATGACGATCTTGATATTGAGCCGGCGGGCAACGGCTGTTGCCAGCTCGTTCCCGGTCATCAGGAAACCGCCATCTCCGCAGAACGCGATCACCTGATTGTTCGGATAACGAAGGCTCGCGCTCAATGCAGAAGGAACACCACTGCCCATCGCGCCGCAGGCGGAGCCAAGCAGCCGGGCCGACGGCTGGAAGCGGAATATGCGGTGTACCCATGCGGCGAAGTTGCCGGAATCGGTCGTCACGATGCCATCTGCAGGGAAGCGCTTGACGATGGCCGCAACAGCATGCCCGAAGACATCAGCGCTGGGGATGCCCAGCTCGGGCCATGCGTGCACCGCCCCTCGAGTTTTCGCCACGGCTTCGATCCACCCACCGCGCTCGCGCGACACGACCGGCAAGTCGAGCCAGGACCTCAAGAACGGATGCGCCGACGCGACGATTGGAAGGTCCGTATGGAAGTGGGTCCCGATCGCATTCGGATCGGGATAGACGTGAACCAGAGGCTGCGACGGCGGCGATTGTCGCGGAAACCGAAAGCCCAGGGACGACAGGTCGCCGAGCCGCGTTCCGATCGCAACGATCAGATCCGCCTGCTCAAAGAGTTCAACATGCGCTGGCGACGTGAAGAATCCTAGCTGTCCAATCCAGAGCCGGTGATCGTTCGGAAACTGATCTTGCATCTTGTTGGTGGCCGCGACCGGTATATTCCAGCGCTCGCTCAGCGCGATCAAGTCCTTACGAAATTCCGCGGTGCGACACTCTCCTCCGACCAGCAGAATCGGTCGCTCCGCCTTGCCAAGCATGACGGTCGCCTGCTCCACGGCGGCTCGGCTGGGCTCGGCTCGCGCGACGCCGTGAACCCTGGCGGAGGGCAGACCCGCCTCCATTTCGAGAACGTCTTGAGGAAGCTCGATCACCACCGGCCCGGGCGTGCCGCCAAGCGCCACGGAAAATGCGCGCGCCATCATTTCGGGCAGCTGGGCCGCCGAATCGATTCTGGTGGACCATTTGATAAGGCCACTGAACGCCCGCCCCGTGTCGATCTCCTGCACTGCGTCACGATTCAGCTCAGACGTACCGACCTGACCAACCAGTAATATGAGGGGTATGGCCTCCTGGGAAGCTACATGCAGACCAAGCGCCGCGTTGGATGCGCCCGGCCCGCGGCTCACCATCACCACGCCGGCCCGGCCGGTGAGCTTGGCGTCGGCAACTGCGGCAAGACTCGCGCTTCCCTCGTGGCGGCAAGTCACGAGATCGATCTCATCGCGTTCGTACAGAGCGTCAAGGAGCGCAAGAAAGCTTTCGCCGGGTACGCTAAATGCCCGGTCGACGCCGTGCGCGATCAGAGAATCCACGAGTAGGTCGGCAACTCGAAAAGCCATGCGACACGATCTCGGTTGGAAGGTCATCTTCATCACGCCGCAAGCTTTACCGCGTGCGCAAATTCCCAATACAGCTTCCGCGCACGCGCATAGAACGGCCCCGGCATGAGCGGCCGGTCGTCGATCCGGATCACCGGCACAACCTTGGCGAAATTGCCGCTTGAAAAGATCTCGTCCGCGGCAAGGAAATCGGCATAGCGCAGCGTGGCCTCCACCACGGTGACGCCCGCTCCGCGCAAGAGGTCGATCACCCGCTGCCGGGTGATGCCGTTCAGGAAGGTGCCGTTCGCCACCGGCGTGTAGACTACACCGTCTTTCGCCATGAACACATTGGCATTGCCGAACTCCGCGACGTTACCCAGCATGTCCAGCATCAGGCAGTTCTGGAACCCGCGCGAGGCGGCCTCAATCAGCGCACGCGAACAGTTCGGGTAGAGACAGGCGGCCTTGGCATCGACCGGCGCGCACTCTGCGGTCGGTCTGCGGAACGGCGACAGCGTGATCGCGTTGCCGACAGGCTTCGGTATCGGCGCTTCGTAGATGCAAAGGCACCAGTCCATCGTTTCCGGATCGAAGAGCACGCCGCCGCCCACACCATTCTGCGGCCAATACATAGGGCGGATGTAGAGCTCGGCATTGGCCGGGAAGCGCGCGATGCCTTCGTGCGCCAGACCTAGCCACGTGTCGAGATCGACGATCGGCTTGAGCCCGAAGTTGAGCGCGGATTGATTGACGCGGGCGCAATGGCGGTCGAGATCGGGCGTAACGCCTTCGAAGGCGCGAGCGCCATCGAACACGGTCGAGCCGAGCCAAAGCCCATGGGTGCGCGGCCCCATGATCGGCACATTGCCCTCGCGCCACTGGCCTTGGAAGAATGTCCATGTCTGCGAATGGCTGACACACTTGACGTTGGGAATCATCACGGCTCTCCATTGGGCAGCAGAGTTACGGTCCATAGATGACCAGCTCGGTATCCGACAGATCGGCAAGCCGCGGACACTGCGGACCCTTGAAGTATTTGCGGCCGCGCTTTCCCCTGTAGAAGCCGACCAGATCCTTCATGCGACCGTTGGCGTCGAGGGCGAGCAAGATCCGGCCGCGCCGGAGCAGGAAGCGGCCGATGGCGCCGGCGCAGGCGACATAGTCGGCCACATCGGGGCAATAGATCAGCCGCATCGCCAGCAGGGGGATCCGGCGTCTACGCATCGGCTGCAGGACGAAGGGGTAGGCGCGGCCGTCGCCCGCGCGGCACACCAGGCTTAGGCAGCCGTAGGCCGCGTGCCGCGTAAGCAGCGCGAGCTCGGCATCGGACATGCCGTCGACCGCATGCGCGCCCTGCTGAACGACTTCGACGCGCATATCCTTCGCCGGACGCGACAGCACCGGAAAGGAAAAGAACAAGCCGCGGCAATAGGCGCGGAAACCCTGGGCCTCAATGGTCCGCCAAGTCCAGAGCGCCGGGCTGATGTTGACGTAGGTGACGCGCTTGTGGCGCTGCGCGACGCTGGTTAGCATCGGGGCGTAGTTGCGGAAGGCAGGTTCCACATACCAGCTGGAGAGATTGCAGCGGATCGAGGTCCCGCCCCCATCGTCCCGTTCCGTGTAGATCAACAGCAGAACGCCGACGGGCATCCCTTCATGGTCGAGCATGTACCCGAAGCGAGGGAAACCATCGGGTACCTCGCGCACGGAAGCGCGCCGGAGCCCGTCCATCCAGTAGTCGCGCGATCGGCGGGCAAAGCCACGCGTCAGAAGATCGGCGATGGCAGCAAGATCGGCTGGTCCTATCTCGCGGCATCGGATCACGGTCCGAACTCCATCATACAATCCGCTCCCGCTTCTTCGTCGGCAGGTCGGCGAGCGAGAGCCCGGCTAGCGGATCGCGGCCGTTGCTCCGGTTTTCCATGTTGCCCGGACGCACCCATGATCTACGCCGCGGCCGATCTGGGCCTCGTCCGATAACTCCCGTTGAAGGCAAACGGCTTTGAGCGTCCAGCTCGCTGCGACGCCATGTACAGCAGCCAGTTGCGGTATATGCGCTTGGCCGGCGGATGCCAGACGTTTCTCAAATCCTTCGCCAGTTGGTCGACCGGAAAATCGGCGAAAAGCTCCGGACTTCTGTCGGAAAGCGCTTTCCGCCGGAAGACCGTCAGAATCTCTTCCGCCTCCGAGGCGAAATATCCTCTCGGTATCGTCGGACAGACCTCGCTCTCTCTCCGGAGGAAACGCCCCAGGTCCCTTCTGAATTCAGCCAGCAGGCTATGGGTGTCGTACTCCGGATGGCCCTGGAAATGGACGAAGAGGCTCTTCCTCTGTTGTTTGACGAAGCAATCGACGCCGGCCTCTGCCGACTTGGTGAGAACGGAATATCCGCAGCTCTCGATAGGCCCCTCCTGCACCTCGTTCCACCGGGCGTGCGGTGTTCTGAAGGTCGCCGGAACGTTCCGCATCAAGGGATGATCTCTCGTCTTCGTTTGAGCGAAGACGCCGATGCATTTGGCAGGCAGCTTGTGGCGCTCCACACCATCCAGGTGCAGGACGGCCCCATGGACGGCCAGACAGGAAAACACCGAAGAAACGGTGCTCTCCCTGGCCCAGTCGATGATTTGGACGAAGGTGGACCAGTATGGTTCTTCCGTCAGGCTGGCGGCTCTCGGTTCGGCGCCGGTCACAATCACTCCGTCCAGGCTCCTGTTCAACAGATCGTCGGTGCCACAGTAGTAGCGACGCACGTAATCGCGCCCCCAATCCGAACGGGGCGTCGTTTCCATCGTGTAGAAATGCAGCCTGACCAGGAGCTCTCCGGCCGCCGCGCCGAGCAGGTCGAACAGCTGGCGCTCGGTGGACATCAAGGCGGAGTCCGACATGTTGTTGATCAGGCCGATATCGAGACATTCCTTCCGGTTTCCCCGGGACGCGACCTCGCTTCCGTTTCGCGCTCTTGAGAAGAGGTGATGTTCGTACGAGTCTATGTTTACTAGGACGGGCATCGGAATGCCTTCATGGTTGACCTGCATTCAATCTGCGGCACGGAGCGCCTGATTGAGGTCGGCGATGATGTCGTCGGCGTGCTCGATACCAACGCTTAGCCTGATCATCTCGGGCCGCACGCCGGCCCTTTCCTGCTCTTCGGACGACATTTGCCGGTGGGTGGTCGATGCCGGGTGGCAGGCAAGCGATTTCGCGTCCCCGATATTGACCAGCCGCTTGAACAGTTTCAGGGCGTCGTAGAACCGCTTGCCGGCCTCGAATCCTCCGGCCACGCCGAAGGTCAGCAGCGAACAAGCGCGGCCGCCCAGATATTTCTGCGTCAGCGCGTGATAGGGGCTATCGTCAAAGCCCGCATAGTTGACCCATCCGACGCGGCGGTCGTCGCGCAGAAACCGCGCGACCTTCTCGGCATTCTCGACGTGCCGTTCGATCCGCACCGCGACGGTCTCGATGCCCTGGAGCAGCAGGAAGGCGTTAAAGGGCGCCAGGATGGAGCCGGTGGTCCTCTGGGAGACGGCACGGCAGCGAGCGATGTAGGCGGCGGCCCCGTAGCGCTCGGTGAAGACCAGCCCGTGGTAAGATTTCTCTGGCTCGTTCAGCATCGGAAAGCGCCGGCGATGCTTCGCCCAGGGGAACCTGCCGCTATCGACGATGATTCCACCGAGCGTGGTGCCGTGCCCGCCCATGAACTTCGTCAGCGACTCTACCACGATGTCCGCTCCGTATTCGATCGGTCTGAGCAGGATCGGGGTAGGAACCGTATTGTCGACGATCAGCGGCACGCCATGCCTGTGGGCGACCTCGGCTATCGCTTCGATGTCGCAAACGTTTCCGGCCGGATTTCCCACGCTCTCGCAGAACACCGCACGCGTATCGTCGTCGATCAGTCTTTCCATGCTAGCCGGACGGTCGTCTTCCGAGAACCGGACCGTGATGCCCTGCCTCGGCAAGATGTGCGCGAACAGCGTATGCGTGGTGCCGTAGAGCTGCGGGACCGAGACGATGTTGCTGCCCATCTCCGCGATGTTTACCACCGCATAGTTCACCGCGGCCTGGCCACACGCCACGCTGAGCGCCTCGACGCCTCCTTCCATGGCGGCAACGCGCTTCTCCAGCACGGCGTTGGTCGGATTGCCGATCCGGGTGTAGCGGAAGCCGTCCACTTCGAGGTTGAAGAGCGCGGCGCCATGGTCGGCGCTGTCGAAGGCGTACGAGGCGGTCTGATAAATCGGCACGGCGACGGCTTTGGTGGCCGGATCGTTGTCGAAGCCGCCGTGGACGGCGAGGGTCTCTCTTTTCATGGAGGTTGGCCCTTCGGCTCTTCGCTCGCGCGCTACCTCGGGAGTTCGTTGGTGCATTTCAGTTCCTCGAATGCCGAAGTCGTCTACCGGTCGTTCCGCGGGAAGCCGAGCAGGTCCCGCACCGCGGTCGGCCACCTGGCGACCGATTTGCCGTGGGTATGGAACATGGCGACGGCGAGACGATCCATTCCGAAGGCCACGCAAGCGGTATGGGCCGGCTCACCGGTCGCGTCCGCAATGCCCCAGGCGGTGCCGAAGTGATCGCGGTGATAGTTGAAGCTCATGCATGCAGTCGGTTGCTCCTCGGAGCGCAGAGGCACCAGCAACTCGAATTTCAGCGACTGCTGCTTTTGGCTCACCGCCATCATCTGGCCGACACGGCCGAAGAACGGATCGCTGGCGTAGTCAACCCTGAAGGTCAGTCCGAGATCGCGGGCGATCTCCTGAGCGAGCACCATCCAACGCTCCCGAAACGCCGAGACGTGGTCGGGGCTGCCGATGCAAACGTATTCGCGCATCCTGAAGGACTGCAGCCGGTCGAGATGGCGCGATGGCTCGCGACGGAAGCAATCGGCGGCCACGTCGAAGCACAAGCCGCCCGCCGGCAAGGGACCCCGGCTCGCCGCGATCGGATAGACCGGATAGCAGGCGGCCGGCGACAGCACGAGGTCGGCCGGTGAAAGTGACATGGTCCAGTCGCCGCCGGCATCGAAACAGCTGACCGCCGCGTCGATCTCACTTTCCGTGCCGTGCAGGCCGCAGACACAGCCGAGCAGGTTCGGAAAGCTCTTCAGATAGCCCGACCTCTCAAGCTGCGTGCGGTTCATGACGGGAGGAAAGCGCATCACCTCGGTGTCCGGTTCGCGGTGCCGCGTGATCAGCGCCGCGAGCCCCTCCACGACGTCTTCATAGAGCGCGGTGCGGCCATAGACACCCGGAGAGCCCATCTTATGGAACAGGACATCGGCAAGATGGTCCAGCGGATCAGCCTGAGTCGGATCGGGTTCCGCCGGTGCAGCAAACATGGCTACGTTCATTTCAAGCCCCATTTCTTCGAGAAAAAAATCAATCGCGCAGGGACGCCGGGACCGCGCTCATCAGAGTGGCGCTACCCATGCTCGCAAGGATGCGATCGTTGTTGATCATGATCGGAGCCGACAGCACATCGCGGAGGTGGCGGCCGACGCTGACATCGGTGTCGTTGCGATAGCCGGACAGGCCGCACGCACGCATCGCATGCATGACGACCGCGACCGCGAGCTCGGAGGCCTCCACCTTGAGAAGGTTGATCGAGGACTGAAAGTCGATGGACGAAAGCGCGCGCTCGTCTTGTTCGCGGGCCGCAAAGGAGTCGAGGTTCGCGGCGATGATGGCGCGCAGTTTCGTCAGAGTCATCTTGGCCGCGGTAAAATGCGGCGCGCCGGGAGGCAGGTTGCCTCCGGCCCCGCGGGCGGCCTTGCGGATGAAGAGTTGCGCCCGGTCAACCGCCGCAGCCGCGATTCCCGCCCAGACCGACGACCAGCATAGGTGCGCGACGGGCGTCATGGTCTGCGCATGGATCTTTTCGTATGCCACGGGGAATATCTGTTCCGCGGAGCCCTTGAAGCTCAGCTTGAAGCCGGCGCTGCAGGTGCCACGCATGCCGAGCGTCTCCCATGCGAGAGTTTGCTCCAGCGTGTAGTCGTCCCGTGTGATGGCCAACAGTACCTGATCGGATCCGGTGGCGTCGTCGGCGCGGCGAGCGATGGTTACGATGCCGTCCGCCTCGGCGCCGTAGGAAATCACCGTCGCGTCGCGCACCAGCGAGATCTCGGCGCCCTCGCGCTCCACCGCGGCCGAGCTGAAGCGTATGTTTCCGCCGTTCTGGCCTTCCGTGGTCGAAGACGCCAACAGCATTTGTTCGGCCGCCACCCGGCGCATGAGCCTTTCGTGCCAGCTGCTGCCCGCGCCGTGACGGATCAGACACGCGATCTTGGTCTGATGCATCGCGAAGATCATCCCGGCCGAGGCGCAGGCGCGTCCGAGCGCGTAGCACATGTCGGCCACCTCGGAAATCGACGCGCCGTCGCCGCCGAACTCGATCGGGATCTGGGCGCCTAGAAGTCTCTCCCTGCGCGCCGCGTCAATGGCCTTCAGCGGGAAGCGCGCCTCGCGGTCGACCGGTTCAGCCTCCATCGCCGCAGCCTCCGCGACGGCGGCAGTCCGCTGCTGAAACGAGGCGCGATCGGGAGAAAATGGTACTCGGCTGCTTTCCCGGGCGAGGCTGCGGAACTGGACTTCCTGCACATTCATGGCCAACGGCTCCCATTTGCTTGATGGTCGGAGACCCGAACTGGGTCGAGATGAATTCCGCGCGAGTTCGACGGCGGCAATCTAACCGACCGCAGTTGCGGAGTCGGCGGCGCAAAGGTGGATGTTGCCCAGAACGTGCTCCCAAGCGAGGTACCCCCGAAGTGGAGCTACTGACCTAAGCTGCAGTCAGGTATCGTCACGTCGATCATGATCTGCCCCGTGACGCGATGAGTGGAGCTGAAATGCAAGACTTTGCCGCCAACGTCCAAGAGCGTGTTCTTTCCGTCGTCAGGAACGTCCTCGCGCAGAACGCTATCATCGCGGATGTCCACCCGGAATCCCGGCTGGTGGATATCGGACTGGACTCGATGGATATGGTCGCGCTGATGCTCAGGGTCGAAGCCGAGTTCGATCTCACCCTTCCCCAGCCCGAGATCACGCCCGAGAATTTTCAATCGGTGAAGACGCTGGAGGTTATGATCCTCAACCAACTCGAACCCGGGACGGGATAAGGGAGATGCGTCTTGTGCGATCGAGCGAAACCTCATCGACAGTGATCGCAAGGTCGCGCGCGGTCCGGTGCGCCTTGTCACTCCTTCCGCCGCAGCTCTACCGCCTCGCGACCTGGTCGGCGCGAACGACGAGCGAAATCATCTCGGTCAGATCATGAAAGCATGCGCAGTTCAGCGGGCGACTGAAAGCGGCGACCCGCGACACAGACCCTCTGCCACCAAAGCGTGGCTGAAGGCCATCGAACTGACCTCGCGGATCGAGGCCGAGCCGCAACGGCTTTTCGGCGACGTCGTGGAAGAATGGGCGAAACGTCAACCCGAACGCCCTGCACTTCGCTCGGACCGCCAATCCTTCACGTACGGGGAGCTCAGCGCCCGGATCAGCCAATATGCGCGTTGGGCGCGGAGCTTGGGCGTCCGCGCCGGCGACACCGTCTGTCTGTTGATGCCGAACCGGCCGGAGTACGTTGCCTGCTGGCTCGGCATCAGCAGCATTGGCGGTACGGTGGCGCTAATCAACACCCGGCTGGTCGGCCGGTCCCTTGCCCATTGCATCGACGTTGCGCGTGCCGACCACATCGTTCTTGCCGCCGATTGCATGCATGCGTTTGAAGCCGCACGTCCGCACCTGGATCGCGTGCCCCAAATCTGGAGACTCGGTCCCGGCAGCGCTGGCGCCGACCTGGATGCGGCGCTCGCCTCCGCGGATCCGCGCCCGCTGTCCTCCGTCGAGCGCGGCGACGTCACGATCAATGAACGGGCCCTGCTGATCTACACCTCGGGCACCACGGGATTGCCAAAGGCGGTAAACGTCAGTCATCGCCGCATCCTCAGCTGGGGAGGATGGTTTGCCGGGCTGACAGACGCTTCCGTCCACGACCGGCTTTACGATTGCCTCCCGCTCCATCATTCGGTGGGTGGTGTCGTCGCGCCTTGCAGCATGCTTCGCGCCGGCGGTTCAGTCGTGATCGCCGAGAAGTTCTCCGCGGAAGACTTCTGGGACGACATCATGTATTTCGACTGCACCGTCTTCCAATATATCGGTGATCTCTGCCGCTACCTTCTGAACGCACCGGCGTCCGGGCTAGAGGTCGGACACGGGCTGCGGCTGGCCGTCGGCAACGGATTACGCGGCGACATCTGGGAGGCGTTCGCGAAGCGTTTCGCGATTCCGCAGATCCTGGAATTCTACGCCGCGACGGAAGGTAATTTTTCGCTATTCAACTTCGAAGGCAAACCCGGCGCGATCGGCCGTATCCCGCCGCTGCTGGCGCATCGCTTTCCCGCCTCGATCGTGAAGGTCGATGCCGACAGCGGCAGCCCGGTCCGCGGCGACGACGGGCTCTGCATCGCCTGCACCCACGGCGAGGTCGGCGAGGCGATCGGACGCATCGGCACCGCAGATCGGGGCGGCGGACCTTTCGAAGGCTATACGGAGCCGGCCGAGACCGAGAAGAAGATTCTCCGCGACGTGTTTGCGGGAGGCGATGCCTGGTTCCGGACTGGCGATCTGATGTTTCGCGACCAGCAGGGCTACTTCTATTTCGTCGACCGGGTCGGCGACACCTTCCGCTGGAAGGGCGAGAACGTCGCGACCAGCGAGGTGAACGACGCAATCAGGGACTGCCCCGGCGTTCTTGACGCCTCAACCTACGGAGCCGCCGTCCCCGGCGCCGACGGCCGCGCCGGCATGGCGGCCTTGGTCGTGGACCAGCGTTTCGATCTTGGGATCTTCGCGGAACACCTGTCGCGCCGGCTCCCGGTCTATGCCCTTCCGGTCTTCGTCAGGTTCTGCGGGGAGCTCGACGCTACCGAGACCTTCAAGAAAAACAAGCAGCGGTTGATCCGCGAGGGATTCGATCCTTCCGTCGTGAACGACCGGCTGTTCCTGCGCGATCCGGCGACCGGCGCCTATCGTTCGATCGACCGGGCCGTCTACGCGCGCGTCGTGGAGGGCGGAATCAGGTTCTAGGGTCGGCTCGAAAGCCGCTTTTTTGAAGAGGTGAGGTGTTCATGTCGGTAAAGTTGAGGATTTTCTCGGCGATGCAGCAGATCGCTGAAGAGCAAAAGGTCACCCTTCCGCCGCTCCGGGCCGATCTGCCGCTGCAGGACACCGGGTTCGATTCTCTGGCGTTCGCGATCCTGGTCGCGCGGCTGGAGGACGATCTCGGCATCGATCCGTTCACCATCGCGGAGGACGCCGCCTTCCCGTCGACCGTCGGCGAGTTCATCAGAGCCTACGAGAATGTCCCAGCCTGACGTCTTAGCGCTGCGCGAATGTCTCGGCCCGGAGCTGAAGGGCCGTACGATCTCCGATGCCCGGCATGTCATATCGCTGACCGACATTCTCGGGTACAGCTGTCTGATCGGCAGATTTCGCGAGCTGTCCGGCCGCTCGGTGTTGCTTGCGACGTCGGGACAGCTGCAGTCTGCGCTCGCGATGATCGAGCTCGATGGCGTCGCACGTCGCATGCTTCTGTGCCCGCCCGACCTCGATCCGGATCACATCGAGGCCCTGCTTGCGAATGCCGAGATCGACGCCATCGTGACCGACAGGCCGCTGCACCGATGCGATGATGGCGCCTATCTGGTCGTCGGCGCCGGTCTCCCTGAACGGCCGGGTGCGGGATGGAAGACCGAACGCGCGACCGAGTGGCTGATGCTGACCTCGGGCACATCCGGGCCGCCCAAGATCGTCGGCCATACGCTCGACGGGCTGGCCGGCGCGATCGTCGCCGACGGAGCTGCGCGCTACCAGAACGCGACCTGGGCGACGTTCTACGACATCCGTCGCTACGGCGGCCTGCAGATCTTCCTGCGCGCGGTGATCGGCGGCGGATCGATGGTGCTGTCGGACCCCAGGGAAACCATCGTCGATCACGTAGCACGGCTGCGCGCGGGTGGCGTCACCCACATTTCCGGGACGCCGTCGCACTGGCGCAAGCTCCTGATGAGCAGCGCGGTCGCGGACTTCTCGCCACGCTATGTTCGCCTGTCCGGCGAGATCGCCGACCAGGCGGTGCTCGACGGCCTCGCCCGGGCGTTTCCGCATGCGTCGATCGGCCATGCCTATGCTTCGACCGAGGCCGGCGTCGGTTTCGCGGTCAACGACGGGCGCGAGGGTTTTCCCGCCGACCTGATCGGGCAGAACCGCGACGGCGTCGAGATGAAGGTCGTCGACGGCTCGCTTCGGATCCGCTCTCACCGCACGGCGCGCGCCTATATCGGCACCGGCGCGCCGCAGCTCACCGACGCCGAGGGCTTCGTCGACACCGGTGACTTGGTCGAACTGCGCGACGAGCGCTACTACTTTGTCGGCCGGCGCACCGGCATCATCAACATCGGCGGACTGAAGGTGCATCCCGAGGAGGTCGAGACCGTGATCAATCGACACGAGTCCGTGCGAATGTCGCGCGCGAGGTCGCGCAGAAGCCCGATCACTGGCGCCATCGTGGTCGCCGATATCGTCCTCGCCGACGGCACCGACGCGGGTCGCCACGAGACGATCCGTACGGAGATTCTCAGCCGGTGCAACGACTCGCTGGCAGCATACAAGGTGCCTGCGGTGATCCGCTTCGTTGAGCGGCTCGACCTCACGGCGGCCGGCAAACTGACGCGCGCCGATGCATAACGTCCTCGTCACCGGCGGCAGTCGCGGCATTGGACTTGCGATTGCGCGCAGGCTTGCCGCATCCGGCGAGTACAACGTGGTGGCGGTCGCGCGCCGCGAGAGCGAGGAGCTGGGACGGACCATCGGCGAGGCGGGAGCGGACCGCCTGCACTTCAGGGCGTTCGATCTCAGCCAGACCGACAAGATTCCCGCCTTCGTGAAGGAGCTGCGCGACGCCTTCGGCGCGATCTACGGCCTCGTCAACAATGCCGGGATCAGCGCCGAAGGGCTGCTGGCCAACACGCGCAATTCCGAGATCGAGGCGTTGATCCGTCTGAACGTGATGTCGCCGATCGTTCTGACCAAATACGTGGTGCGCCATATGATGGCCGACGGCGCCGGGCGCATCGTCAACATCTCCTCCATCATCGCCTCGACCGGCTACAACGGCCTGTCCGTCTACGCCGCGTCCAAGGCCGCGGCCGGCGGATTCACCCGTTCGCTGTCCCGCGAGGTCGGCAAGCTCGGCATCACCGTGAACGCGATCGCGCCCGGCTTCGTCGACACCGAATTGACCAAGTCCTTGGACGACGACGGCCGCCGGCGGATCGCCGGCCGCAGCGCGTTGCGCCGCCTGCCCGAGGCCGACGACGTCGCTTCCATGGTCGAGTATCTCCTGGGCGAAGGCGGCCGGAACATCACCGGCACTGTGCTGACGGTGGACGCCGGCAACACCGCCTAGATGTCGCCGGCCCCTCACCTCGCCGGGAAAAGCGCTGCGATGAAAGTCGTTAGCCGGCTGCTACAAGGCGCTCCGAGCGACGCCCGCCGGGAACGAAGGACATGCGCTTGAGCTTGTTAACGGCGCGGACGGCCAAACCAAGCCTCGACGCGATGACCGTGCAGCCCTCGCAGTGATCTCCGTGCAAGCGGCTAACAATCTGGGCCTTACAACCCCGCACCTGCTTACGCCAGCCTACGAGCCCGTCTAAATACTGGACACTTCGAACGGTTGTAGTCCTGGAATACTGTCAAGACGAACAGCTCTCGGAATTTTCTCTCGTGCTCCGCCTACCGTGACTTGCCGGGAAAGTACCGGCTGAACACTTCCTGAACAGCGATCAGACTGCCAAGCTGGCCCTCCAGCTCCTGCACGCGCTTTTCGCCGGCTATCATCTGCGACTCGTAATCTTTGATTATGGACGCGTCCTTGGAATCCCGGGTCATATATTCTTCGTAATCCGTGCCCACGGCAAAGGAAGCCAGATCGCGGGCCGCATCTACTCGCCCACGCAACGCGTCCCTCTCCTTCTGAACTGACGCAACCGCGGCGTTAATCGCGGCAGCAATCGAACCGAGCCGTTCGCTATCGGTCTGAGCATCGCGCTCAGCGGAACGAACCTCGAAGCCTCGAATCATACCCGGTCTCCTTGTCGCACCAGCTTCGTCATCACCCACCCTTTTTCGCCGGGCGCCGGAAGATAGCGCCAGAAAGACAGCTTTGCCCAGCCTATCGGACCCCTGGACGATCAACAACGTGATCCTGTTCGGAGCGAAGCAATCCGACAACCTGCCCAAAAATCGCCATGCAGACGGGCACGCCGGAAAGGCCGTTTTTCCAGTTCAGTGCCGGTGGCGATCGGCCTCCCCTGTACTTCTTCAATGGGGAGTTCGTCAGAGGTCACTCGTGTGTGCGGCGAATGGGGGAGCTTTTCGGGCCCGATTACCCGATCATCTCCATCATCCCCATGGTCTTCGTGATACTGCCGGAGGTGCCTCTTTAGAGGTAACCAGCGTTGAGCGACCTGTTGGGCGCGCCACCCAGCTTAAGTGCGGCAAGTTGGCCTCTTCATTCTTTTTGGGATAATCTAATCTCATCCGTCCCGGGAGAATTAGCAATCTGCAACTCGCGTAGCCGGGACGCTGTTGAACCGTGCATGCTCATTCAATCCGCTGAGGTGATCGATGCCGCTTGCGCTTATTGAAATCGGCCATTGCAACCTGGATCTCAAACCATCGCCGATCGAGCCATCCTGGATCCTTGAAGGCAATCCGGAAGCCCGCTCGCATGTGCTGTCGACCAGCGCGGACGGCGCTGCCACAACCGTGATCTGGTCCTGCACCGAGGGCAAGTTCAACTGGTACTACGATGTCGACGAGACCATTGTGATCCAGGAAGGATCGATCGTGCTTGAGAGCAAAGGCATGCCACCGAGACGCCACGGCGTCGGTGACGTGATCGTTTTCCGCAACGGTGCCCACGCCAAATGGCATGTCGAGGGCTATGTGAAGAAGGTCGCCGTCTTCCGCCAGACCAATCCGTTCTTGCTCGGTTTGGCCGTTCGCGCCGTCAACAAGCTGAAGCGGACGTTCTTCGTTTCCCGTCAGTTGACTTCCTGATTGCTGTTCCGCCATGCGGAGCATTCGGATGTTGCTCGGCCGCGACAGCGCAAGACGCCTGGTGGCGGCGGCACAGGCGGAGACTTCACGCCAACTCGCGATCCTCAATAAGGCCCTACATGACGGCAACTAAGGGCGCACCCTATGGGAAAGATTAGACCTGGAACCAAGACCGTGCTCGATCGAAGTACAGGATAACGCGACCGGCGAAGACGCCAGCGGCCCCGCCAACAACCTTTTGGAGTGCGTCCAAGGTTCGAGCGTGACGGTCCGGAGTAAGCAGCTGCAGAACTTCAAGCAACGCGGCGCTGCCAAGCACGAAGATTAGGACGGCAGAAGTTCGTCGTGGATAGGCTAAGCAGAAGAGCGCGCCGAGAACGGCAAACGCTGCAACATGTTCAAGGTTCGACAAGATCGGAAAAGTTGGCCTATCTCGAGGAGGGCACTGGGTCGCATAGACAACAAAGCACGCACCAGCCCAAGCGGCGATCGTAAGAAGGAACCTTTGAGACATGTGGCCTTCCTTCCAGCGATATCGACCGCCATGTCGCGCGATTATTCCTCGGCGGTGTTGCAAGCCATGATGCGCACCCGGTTGGCCTACTGACGGTCCATGAGGTCGCGGATCAGCGTTTGGTGGTCGGTGTCCCCATTGGCGGTCTCGCGCCAGGCGCGGCCTAACCGGGGCCCCGAAATCATCCAGCATAGGTATACGTCCCAGTCCGGTTCTTGCGGCACATCCCACGCGAGCGACGCATACTCAAAGCTCCCGTTCCGGCGAAAACAAACCGCGGCCGGTACCGTGCTCCAATCTTACGGAGACACAGCCTGGGAATGCGAGGTATCTCACAATGGGTAATAGCCGGCAGCACGGCTCCAGCGCATTGCTGACACCGCTGGAAACGCTTAGTCCAGCAAGGCGCCGCAATTCCAGGCACTCGGGCGCGCGCGGTGAGCGGATACGCCGCGCTCAGTCGAGGCCCCGGCGCCCTAGTGGTGCTTCACGATCCGCTTGAACTTGGTGACGATCGCCATTGTCGACGGATCGGTAGCTACTCAAGGGATGATGAACCTTGAGATGATCTTCGGTGAACCGAGGTGCGATCGTCGCGGTGGCGCGTCCACATGACACTGTCCCGTCCTCCGGCCGTATAACAATACGTTCTTACCTCCTGTCTGGCTAACTCAGAGTGTCCAGCGCTTTAAGGACCGGCCCCGCCCAGAGGACTTCCCTGCGGGAGTCGGATTCCGCATCGCCTTCGCAAGATATCAGACGGTCAAATGGGGCAATTTTGAAAAGGGAGGACTGACAAATCGGCCGATTGCGGAACGGAGGAGCCAATCAGGTCTTTCGGCATCACAACATAGAGAAAGCCTCAACTCCGAGGAAGAACTGAGGCCTCTACGGCGGCTACTTGGGGTTTGCGCCAGACGTTTCAGGGGGACGTCCAGCAGCGCTTGAAACGACCAAGAGACTTCAAGGTTCCTGCAATAAGCATCTGGATACGCGACGACTTCTTGCGGGGTAGTCCAAAAGAGCGTCAGGTCGCGCCTCTGTGCCTGTCGATCGGTGAGACTGAGAGTTCTTATCGCGGGCACTAGGAAGCAAGTGACTCAGTCGCAAGTCTGGCAATCGTGAATTTCGTCGGCTGTCCGGAAGCCGATCTGAACGTTGGCACCGCCAGGAGATCGGGTAGTGATCTGCGCGGGTGCGCCTCTGCGCTCAGATCGCCAAACGGTCGAACAACGTCTCCTCGGCTGCAATCGGGCGTGGGGGGCGGCGATGCCCATCTCCGGCATCGATGTCAGGGCACTCAAAATGTTGTTGAGGCACATCGCCTGATGCTGGAACATTCGTTCGCGAGAGCTACCCTGCACTCCGGATGCCGGAGTAACTTCAGCCAACGAAAAGGTAAGCTGACCGGCCTCACTGTCCAATTCGCACGGACTTACGACAAAACCTCGTGACGATTGGTTGCGAGTTGATACCGCTAGCTGACCCTTGCGGGTCTGAAATAAAGCACGCTTTGCTGCACCAGAAGGGCGCAACGCTCGGTAGCCTCTCTCCGGTAGCTCGATCACAAACTGCCATTACGCGCCTGCACTGGCACCCGCACGTCGTTAACGATGATGGACTTGACATCCCTCGGGATCGCCGCCTGCCACATATAACCAAAGGTATATAGGGATATCCGGAATTCGAATCTAACATTCGTAAAAGCTTCACGACGTAAGACCGAGTCCTTTTTTCGAGAGTTTGACATTTCATCCTCTGAAGCGGAGTGCTCCACCGATTGAAGGCTAAAAAATTTGATATCAGGATTTCCACCACCTGAAGAAGAGATCCCTAACTTGCCGAACAATCACCGAACGAGGGCCGCAGTGCAACGGCCCCAGACAGTTAGTGCGCGTAAAGAGCTGGGAGGTTCACAATGCGGAGACCACAACCCGCTTCAATCATATTAGTCGGAAAAAGTATTTTACTCAGGGAAGGACTTGCCAGACTCTTGTGCTCAGCAAATTTTCGCATTCTCGCCTCGGTATCATGCGCCGATGATTTGCTTCCAAGCAAAGCCACACTTCCCCGACAGCTAGTTCTCATTGTTCATACCGGCAATGACTTTGACCCAGCGCTCGAACAAATTGAACTTATCAGGGAACGGCATCCAGGCGGACCCATTGCGGTTGTTGCCGATCACTATCGGGTAAGCGACCTGGTTTCAGCATTTCGGGCAGGCGCCAACGGCTATTTAGTGGACGTGACGACCTGCGATATATTCATCAAATCCGTAGAACTGTTGATGATGGGCGAAGTGATTTTCCCGCCGGCGTTTCTGTCATTCATGCTCGATGCCGGAAGCAGCCAACTGACCGAGAGGACGACCCGCGATAAAAGCGGCGAGCCGATCCTCGTTACGACTGAGGACACGATCGCGCCGCAACTTTCCCCGCGGGAGAAATCGATTTTGCGCTGCCTGATCGAAGGCGACTCGAACAAATGCATAGCGCGCAAAATCGATATCGCCGAGGCAACCGTGAAGGTTCACGTCAAGGCAATCCTTCGCAAGATCCGGGTCCAGAACAGGACGCAGGCCGCGATTTGGGGAATCAACAACGGAACACTGCCCCGGCCGGCAAGCAGCAGTCCTCCGCCCCCAGTCTCCGATGCGAGCGAGCGACCGCCGAACTCCATCTCTGCGATGTCCGCTATCAAGCAAGTGCAAGCGCCGACGCTGGCAGACGTGGTCGACAAGGAAAATCACGCCGAGGTCGTTGACTTCGACCGCTTGATCCGCAAGGGCATCACCCGAACAGCGGCCCGTCGCTAAATGCGGGAAGGTCATTCGGCCAAGCCATAGGTTTGGGCAAGCTCCGCTTGGCGCCGCTGCACCTTCGGCGCGCGTTTTCTTGAGACCCTGGGGTCGCATTGATCGGAGCTCCCTAACGACGAGATGCGCACCGCCCCAGTTTCGCACCCGAACAACCTCGGCAAAGCGCAACAAACGCGATCAATACCGGAGGGAGCCGAAGCGCGGGCCGAAATCGAACGTCTCCAAAAAGGGGCCTGATAGCGCTAGTTGATATTACTCAGTCAGCAAGAACGTATCGCCTTCACCTCGAGACGACGTAATTTCACGACGGCGCCCCGCTGCCGCCCTGGCCGCTTCACGAAGCTATGCTTGCTGGACGAGCGAATGCAACGCCTTAACCGCGGCCTCCCGGTCCTCCACAGGTACAAACAGACTGACCGAATGCGACGACAACACGTAAGTGTCGGGAGCAATTCCGTGATGTCCGAGAATCTGCAGAAGCGCTTCGAAGCAAAAAAATGTGGTCAAGCCAAAACCGGTTTATCGTCCTGGATTGATCCGCACCGAAGCGCGCGAGGTCGTATGAACGTATCCCGAGCCCCTCGGGACAGGTTTATACGTGATTGGGTGCCGGTTGATGCTGCCAGGTGACCCTTTCGGTTCGAGCGCCAAGGTTGGGTTGCGCTTACGCAACTAACCTCCCTGACTCGAAATCATTCCGTGAGATCGTTTCCATTCATTCCATTGATCGTGACACGCGACGCGAATTGCGGCGGTTGCTGGCGCATCTCGCGTGATAGCGGCCGCTCCGACGAATCACGCCCTATCTTTGGCTTCAGTTCGGCCAGATCAATGAAGGCGTCGGCCTGACGCCGCAGATCGTCAGCCGCCATCGGCGGTTGACTGACGATGGTAGAGATGACAGTCACGTGGACACCGCGGCGCTGCACCGCTTCCAACAGCGGGCGCAAGTCGCCATCGCCCGAGAACAGAAACATCCGGTCGAAATGATCGGCAAGCTCGATCGCATGGACGGCGAGTTCGATATTCATGCTGCCCCTCACCTTGCGGCGACCACCAGGGTCGATGTACTCCTTGGTGAGCTTGGTGACGACGGTGTAGCCGTTATAGTCGAGCCAATCGATGAGGGGACGGACCGACGTGTATTCCTGATCCTCGATGATGGTCGTGAAGTAGAACGCCCGCAGCAGCGCGCCCCGATCCTTGAACTCCTTGAGCAGACGCTTGTAATCGACGTCGAAACCGAGCGCCCTGCAGGTCGAGTAGAGATTGGCGCCATCTATAAAGAGCGCGATCTTTTCGGATGGCAACATTTACAACTGACCTCTTAATTCGAAATGGGCAGGTCAGCAGAGCGATCGACTCGTGCTCCGCCAGCAGATTGGAAGCCACCGAAGCTGTCCGACGTCACGAGCCAAGCGCACTGACGACGGCTCTGAGAAAGATCCTTGATGCGCCAGAGGCGCTGTTGCGTCGACCCACCCGTCGTGTCGCAGTTCGGCGCATCGTATCAGGCTATCTGGCCGGCTCAGGATCGGTCCGGTCGGGGCCGCCGAGAATGGCCGCACTCGCCTCAAGCAAGGCAAGATAGTTTTCATAGCAAACCAAAAAGCAAAGATCGACCAGTTCAAGAGCGGCTTCCCATGAACCCTCGTTCGGTGCGGATCTCGCGCCTCCAGAAATTACGTATGGTCGGAAGACGCTGCTGCTCTCTCGGCGTTTTGCTCCCGGTCGGTTGCCGTTCGAGCAGTGGATCAGTTGCAGGTTTGGCTTTGACATTTCAATCCCAGATTTGTGGCGGGACAGGATGGAGGTCGCTGAGCAAGCTGGTTTGGTAATGCGGTCATTCCGGACGCCGACAGCCAGCGTCCAAGGCGACCAGGTCGATGGAGCGAGATACCTGCTGCTGCCCGGCTCTCCAGTCAGCGTAATCACGGAGATTTACCGGACCATTGAACGGAGGTTCATCCGTACGTTACATTTGGGTAAGAGGAGCATACTTAAGTTTAGGACCGGCAACTTGGTTGGTGAGGGTTTGGCGAGCGTCGCATCCACTCCCGCAATGCGCGTTCCGCGAGGATCAGCCGGAGCTTGCGGCCGCGACGAACGGCCGCGACGATAAGCCCTTTGAGGCGCACGTATCGCGATGCACCATGCCTCCGAGCCCTGAAAAAGTTGCTAGGATGCCGTCCGTTAGGAAGTCCCATATTGTTTGCCGCTGACGGTCGTGATCGTCCATAGCGTGGGCTCCGGTGGCCGAATGCCATGCGTAACCAGCTACTGAAATCCCGGCGGCCTGCTGAGCAATTGCTGCTCGGCGGAATGGCGCTGGCGTCGCTGACGGTGGCTTGCATCTGGCTTGTGCTCGGTCCCGCCCCGGAGGTTGCCGACTATTTGATTGCGATTGCGCTACTCTTCGCCCTGTTTATCGCCTCATTGATCGTGATGCACCTGGTGGGGAGCACCCGCAGGCAAATCGAAGCCGCGCTTGAGAGCCGAGCAAGCGCCGAACAGCGTGCGATAGAAGCCCTGCGCGAGAGCGAGGCGCAGTGGAAGGAGGTCTTCGAGCACAACCCCGTCATGTATTTCATGGTCGATGCGGACGGTACCGTCTTGTCAGTGAACACCTTTGGTGCCGCGCAGCTCGGCTATCGGGTCGACGAGCTGTGTGGACAATCGGTGCTGAAAGTCTTCTTTGAAGAAGACCGAGATACCGTCCGCGAAAGCGTTGCAGTCTGCCTCGCGAACATCGCCCAAACGCGCAGCTGGGAGATCCGAAAGACTCGGAAGGACGGTTCGGCGCTTTGGGTTCGTGAAAACGCCAAGGCCATCCAGCGGCGGGATAACCGCTCGATCGTCCTGATCGCATGCGAAGATATCACCGAGCGCAAGGAGGCTGAAAAGGCCTTGCGGCAGAGTGGCAGCTATTTGGCCGAAGCACAGCGATTAAGCCACACCGGCAGCTTTGGCTGGTGCGTCGCCACCGGTGAAATTATCTGGTCGGACGAGACTTTCAGAATATTCGGCTTCGACAAGGCACCCTCCGTCGCGGTCGACAAGGTCGTGCAGCGCATTCATCCCGACGATCGAGCGGGCGCGCAACAGACGATCGACCAGGCATCGAGCGACGGGAGGGATTTCGATCACGAATATCGATTGCTGATGCCTGACGGCCTGGTAAAATATGTCCATGCAACGGCACATGCCGTAACCGACGCACAGGGCGGCATCGAGTTTGTCGGAGCGGTGACGGACGTCACGGCGCGCAAGAGAGCGGAAGAAAAACTGCAAGAGGCGCAGGCTGAACTTTCGCACATCACGCGTCTGACGGCGCTCGGCGAGTTGGCGGCATCGATAGCCCACGAGGTGAACCAACCGCTTGCCGCTGTCGTTGCCAACGCCGCAGCAGCCCTGCGTTGGCTCGACCGCGACACTCCTAACCTGCAGGAAGCGCGCGGCGCTCTAGTATCTATTGTCAATGATGGCACCCGCGCGGGCGAAGTGATCCAGCGGGTCCGTTCCCTGGTGAGCAAGACCTCAGATCATATGGTGCCGCTCGACATCAATCGAATCGTCAACGAGGTAGTCTCCTTGTTGCATCGAGAACTGTTCAGTCACCGGATATTGCTGCGGTTGGAACTCGCCCCCGCGCTCGGCCTGGTCCTCGGCGATAGGATCCAGATCCAGCAAATAATCCTCAATCTCGTGATCAACGGCATCGAAGCGATGCAACCGGTCACGGACCGGCCGCGCAAGCTGGTGATCCGAACGAATCAGGAAGGCGTTCACCAGATTCTGGTCACGGTCAAAGACTCCGGTGTCGGATTGGCCGCCCAAGACGCTAATCGACTGTTCGATCCTTTCTTCACCACCAAGTCCGGCGGCATGGGCATGGGCCTGTCGATCTGTCGATCGATCGTCGAATCCCACGGCGGGCGGCTGTCAGCCTCCAGCAATGTCGGGCCCGGTGCGACGTTTCAATTCAGCCTGCCGATGCATCAAGAGGACGATACGCCATGATCGGCCGCTCGACATCGGCTCGCAACGAGGCGAATCTGGAAGATCCGGTCGTCTACGTCGTTGACGATGACGCGTCGGTGCGTGAAGCACTCAGGAATTTGTTCCGCTCGGTAGGCTTGCGGGTCGAAGTGTTCGGTTCGGGACCCGAGTTTCTGCAGAGCAAGCTTCCGGACGCTCCCAGCTGCCTGATTCTTGACATAAGGTTGCCCCGAATGAGCGGCCTCGACTTTCAGGTCGACCTTGCCAGGGCGGGTATCCACATTCCAATCATCTTCATGACGGGGCACGGCGATATTCCGATGACGGTCAGGGCGATGAAAGCCGGGGCTGTCGACTTTCTGACCAAGCCATTCCGCGATCAGGACATGCTGGACGCTGTCACAACGGCAATCGAACGCGACCGAAATAGCAAAAGTGAAGCAAAGATCCTTTCTGATCTGCATGCGCACTTCGTGACCCTGACTGCTCGGGAGCGCGAGGTGATGACGCTGGTCACGGCCGGGCTCATGAACAAGCAGATCGCGGCCGAAATCGGAATTGCCGAGATCACCGTGAAAATACACCGCGGGCAAATCATGAGAAAAATGGCCGCGAAGTCGCTGGCCGATCTGGTGAAGATGGCCCAAGCGCTCGGATTACAGCGCACGGCGTCGCCGAAGTGACCTGGCGGATAATTAGGCGATCCGCTTGCGCGCTGCAAACCTAAGTATGATTTTTCGGCCTTGATTTGCGACGCACTGTGCGGTCAAGCAGCTTGCAGCAGGTGGAATTCTGCTTGCACCTCAGGAAGGACCGCTTTGTCCAACCCAGCCGTAATTTCAATCATTGACGATGACGTCTCCGTTCGCGGCGCGACCTGCAATCTCGTGCGATCGCTTGGATACGTCGTTCATACATTCGCCTCGGCCGGCGAGTTCCTGCGGTCGCCTCATCTGGATGACACATCTTGCGTCATAGCCGATGTTCAAATGCCAGTCATGAGCGGTCTCGAACTGCAAGCTCAATTGCTCGCCGACGGGTACCGGAAGCCCTTCATTTTCATTACGGCGTTTTCAGGCGAGAACGCTCGCGCGCGAGCTCTGAAGGCAGGAGCGAGCTGTTTCCTGACCAAGCCTTTCACCGAAGATGCGTTGATCGACTGCCTCGACGCAGCCCTGCAGGAACACGGCGAAGGGACGAGCAAATGATCCGATTGGCTTAGTGCACATCTCGCACCTCATGACTCTGATCGGCGCGACAAGAGAATGCAACAACACTATTCCACCCGTTCTGGCCGGCCGGCCCCGGGCATACGTAGGGATAAGAGGAACAACCATCTAGACAAGTTGAATATCGAAGTGAAGGGAATGACGATGAGCCATGGCATTGCCCCTCCATAATCCGCCGGCGCAATAGCGCAGTACACCGCGATCAGTGATTGGCAGTTCCTCCGAAGCAGATCGCCATGCGTAGAGGCTCACACTGTTCCGAATATGATGGCGAAGACCTCAAGATAATGTTTCTGCGAAGTCCAGCGCGTGAACACAACTGCGGATGCGTTTGTCTCGACCGGGGCCAGGAGAAGTTCATTAGCCTGATACTGCGAACGAACACGGAGGCTGCTTCATGATCAATCGTTGCGACAATTCGGACTGCAACCGTCCCTTCGGGCTGGTCCGATTCAACTGGTACTTCGGCCAGTTTTGCTCTGCCAGATGCCGCGAGAACCACAAACGTCAGCGGGACCGAAACAGATCCTATTGGAGATGGCTCTACAAATGCCCCGAACCGTCGCATCGCATGCTCCAGGGAACAGGATCGGACTGAACGTCTGGATTGGGACAGCGTGGAATTCGAGGAGCCATCATGTCAACCGCACATGCGATGATAGTCGGAGCGTTGCTCGCGTGGATGCCGACTGTTCTTGTGTTCGTCTGGATCGTTCGGGATATCCGAAACACACGCGGCGAAGAATGCGACTAGCGTTGCCGGATCCAGAAACAGGCCTGTGTCTGACAAGGGCCATCCGGCGGGCGGTTTTGGTCAATTGAGGCGCCGTTTGGGATTTCAGCCGAGGCAACAAACCCGCCCGCTAATGGATAGTTGCCACACTTGCCCCGCGTGCGCGCCGGCCATTAACCGTCCTTCGGGGCGGACTTCACCTCGCGCACCTGCCAGCTTTAGTCGGCTGCGATCCCCGCACTTTGGCGTAGCCGCCCATCAGCGCATGCGAACTCACGTCGTCGACGGCACGACCGTCAGTCGATTTCGGGCTTCCAGTTCAACGTGAGATCTATATCCCCGGGAAAGATCTGCCAACGCGACCGTCATCGAGCTCAACGATTTGGCTCCCGGCGTGGGAACGGATCTTCAGTCGATGCTGCGGTGGCCCATCGCCCGCAGCGCCTCAAACATCGTGCCGAAGCAGGCCTACATCCTTGCCTTCAGCGACACCTTCTAAGCACTGGGCGCGGCACTGATCGTCGCGATATGCTGGCGGGTCTCCTGCTCAAGAAGCCCGACCGCATCGATGCCGGTGGTGCGCATTAGAGATTTGTGGCAAATTTCTCGAAGGATGAAAGCCGGATCTGGGTCTTGGCGCAACATCCAGGCGGCCAGACGGCGCCCCTCCTCGGCCTCCCCTCGCCGTCTGAAGCTTTTTTAAGAAGCGCTCCAGCGCGGCCCTCCGTGAGTCGCGGGGCGCGCCTACTGCCGGGGGCCTGCTGTTTATTTTTGCCAACTATTACCGCGTCACCTTGTTGGTATTTCTGTTGCTATCGACAGCAGTTGGCGACGGAAACTATTTCAAAATCAAATGATTATGGTACTAGGCGATTGTCGGCCAGGGGCACCGCGCTTCGCCTGCGGCTAAGCGTGGCGCAGCCACGCCACAGCAGAGCGTGGCGCAGCCACGCAGACGAAGCGTGCCCGGCATAGCCCGAAGGGCGACGAGGGGCGAGGCATGCTGCTACGCGGCTTCCATCCTTCACCTGGCGCGGCCGGCTTGAAACCATCATTGCGGGTTAAGCGATCGCCTCGTACCGTCGGCAGGATTGCCACCTCCGCAGGAACCAGCAGGCTCACCCGATGGACATGCTCGTCAAGCTCTACGCGCTGCCCGATTCCCGGCCGGCCTACGATCGGTTGCTCGAGGCCGGACTCGTCATGCGCCGTGCGCTGGCTCCGGAAAAGCACAAGGTCATCGGCTGGGTGCGGCAGAATTTCAGCGAGGCATGGGCCAGCGAAGCCGATGTCGCGTTCGGCCGCCAGCCGGTCTCCTGCTTCATCGCGCTCCGGGAAAAAACCATCGTCGGCTTCGCCTGCCATGATGCAACCTGTGCCAACTTCTTCGGTCCCACCGGCGTCGATCCGGCGGCGCGTGGCGGCGGAGTCGGAAAGGCCCTGCTGTTCGCCTGTCTCGAGGACATGCGGCAACAAGGCTTTGGCTACGCCATCATCGGCGGCGTGGGACCGGCAGAATTTTATTCGAAGGCGGTCGGCGCGGTGGCGATCGATGGCTCGGAGCCGGGGATTTATCGCGGGCTGCTGTAGCGTCCCGCCTTCGCCGAAGCTTCGGCCGGACAAGTCCTGGACGCTATTTCTCGGACGACTGACCGTTAGATCCGGACGATGGAAGATCGCTCTTGATCGGCCATTCGATCAGCCTCGCTCTCTTCATCCGAATACGCGCCGGCATCGGGCACGAGCGAGCCCGCTTCGGTTTCCGCCAATTCGGTGCGGTTGCGGCCGAGGCGTTTGGCCTCATAGAGCGCCTTGTCGGCGGCGGCGATCAGATCGCGATGCTTTTTTTCCGCGCCGGGCACCAGCGACGCGACGCCGATGCTGAGTTTCGCATGATCGCGCTGCATCTCGTCCGCGCCGCAGCGGATGATCAGATCCTCGCGAATCTGGGCCGCCAGCGTGGCCGCGTCGCCGAGCGACGTCTCCGGCAGCAGAACGGCGAATTCGTCACCGCCATAGCGCGCACCGATATCCGAAGGGCGCTTGACGTTCGCCGCGATCGACGCGGCAACGGCCTGCAGCAATCTATCGCCGGCCTGATGGCCATGCGCGTCGTTGTAGGTCTTGAAATGGTCGGCGTCGATCATCAGCAGTGCGACAGGCGCGCGGCTGCGCATCGCGCGGCGCCATTCATAGGCCAGTGTCCGGTTGAAATGCCGACGGTTGGCAAGACCGGTGAGCCCGTCAATGGTGGCCAGAATGGTCAGCTTCCTCTCCGCGGCACTGCGGCGCGCGAATTCGCGATGCAGGAAAACCGCCAGCATCACCGTCACGGCGCACAGCGCGACCATCAAGGCGCCGATCGCGAGCGCCTGGCGCCACCATGCCGCAAAGACGTCGTCGAGTGACTGCCCGACCACGACGATCAGCGGCGAATTGCCGACTTGGGTATACACGAACAGCCGATTAATCCCGTCCGATACCGCGCGGGACTGATAATGGCCACTGGAGGCCTTCGGGAAGTGGGCGAACAATCCGGCGCGCTTGATGCTGCTGCCGATAAAATCCTGGCGGAACGGCCAGCGCATCAGCACGATGCCGTCGGTGCGCGCCAATGTCACCGTGCCATTTGGACCGAGCGAAACATCCTTGAACATCGCCTGAAAATGGTCCTGCAGCATGGCCGTGAGCACGACGCCGGCAAAGGAGCCGTCGGGATGCGACAGCCGCCGGCTGAACGCCACCAGCGAGAGGCCGGTGATGCGGGATGCGAGCGGACGACTGATGAACAGGCCGGGATATTCGTTATCTCTGTGAAACTGGAAATAGTCCCGATCGGACATATTGTGCTGCGGCGGGGTGAGTTTTTTTGAATCATGCGTGATCCGCCCGGTCTCATCGATGACGAACATCGATGTCGGATGTCGCGCGGTGGCGGAATAATCGAACAGCACCAGCTGGCGCATTTCCGGGCTGAGGCGGTCGAGACCGGGCAGCTTCAGATTGTTCATCACCCCTTCGAGCGAGAGATCGAGCAGGTCCACGTTGCGCGCGATTTCGGCTTTGAGCGAATTGGCGATGCTGGTGGCGACTTCGGTGGCGCGCGCTTCGGTCGCCCGACGCGCCTCCAGCAGAACCCAGCCGCACACAGTGGAAAAACTCAGCGCCAGCAGAACAACCGGAAGGGTCATCCGGTGATGCGACTGCGTCCATGCCCAACCGGAAGCCTCGCGCGCCTCGCCGGGCTCGCGCGACCAGAGGGACTTCCACAACGGTTTGTTTGCTTCCGCTATTGCCACGGAATTCACTTTCCAGACGTTTCCTTCGCCTTTTGTGCGCCAATCGGACGAGTTCGGCGTTAATCGCGAAGTGAATTTTCCGCGCGTGGTTCACAAATTGTTCGCGGAACTGGTTAGAATTGCGTGATCGGGCAACTTGCCGTGGAACTACGGACTCCTTTTGCGCTGCACGCAGACAGCGATGGGCCGCGATGCCTGTCGGCATGGGCGCTCAGTCGATCTGACTCGGCCCCGAGGTTCCCACCTCCGCCTTGCCGTGCACCAACGTCACCGTAACCGCGCGGGGCCGGGTCAGCACTTCCGGCTGCAGGATCTGGTCGAGTTGTTGCGGCGTCAACAGTTTTTTGGCCAGCACCAGATCGTAGACGCTCTGGCCCGTGATCAGCGCTTCCTGCGCGATCTCGGTGGCGTTGGCGTAGCCGATATAGGGATTGAGCGCGGTCACGATGCCGATCGAATTCTCCACGCCGCGGCGCAGGTGCTCGCGGTTGGCGGTAATGCCGTTGACGCACTTTGCGGCCAGCGTCAGGCAGCCGGCGCGGAGATGGTTGACGCTCTTGAACAGGCTGTGCGCAATGATCGGCTCGAACGCGTTGAGCTGCAACTGGCCGGCCTCGGCGGCAAAGCTGACGGTAATGTCGTTGCCGATCACCTCGAAGGCGATCTGGTTGACGACCTCTGGAATCACCGGGTTGACCTTGCCCGGCATGATGCTGGAGCCCGCCTGCATCGGCGGCAGATTGATCTCGTTCAACCCGACGCGCGGTCCCGACGACAACAGCCGCAGATCGTTGCAGGTCTTCGACAGCTTGACTGCCACCCGCTTCAGCACGCCGGAGAGCTGAACGAAGCTGCCGCAGTCCTGCGTCGCCTCGACCAGGTTCGAGGCGGTCACGACCGGAATGCCGGTGACCGAGCGCAGGTGCCGGCACACCAGGCCGGCATAATCCGGGTGCGAGTTGATGCCGGTACCGATCGCGGTCGCGCCCATGTTGATTTCGCACACCAGCAGCACGGCTTCCTTCAGCCGCTGCTCGTCTTCCCCCAGCATGACAGCATAGGTGGAAAACTCCTGCCCCAGCGTCATCGGCACCGCGTCCTGCAACTGGGTGCGGCCCATCTTGATGATGTCCCTGAACTCATCGGACTTGCGCTCGAACGCCTCGCGCAGCACCGCCATGGCGTCGACCAGCCGCATGATGCCGGCATAGGCCGCCAGCTTGAGCGCCGTCGGATAGACGTCGTTGGTGCTCTGGCTCATGTTGACGTGCTCGTTGGGGTGCAGGAATTTGTAGTCGCCCTTGGGCCGGCCGAGCAGCTCCAGGGCGCGATTCGCGATCACCTCGTTGGCGTTCATGTTGGTGGAGGTGCCGGCGCCGCCCTGAATGACATCGACCACGAATTGGTCGTGCAGTTCGCCTGCTCGCACTTCCTCCGCGGCGGCGACGATGGCGTCGGCCAGTTTGGCATCGAGCAATCCCAGTTCGCGGTTGCTCTTCGCCGCGGCGACCTTGATCGAGGCCAGCGCCGTGATCAGGTCCGGATAGATCGAGATCGGGGTGCCGCTGATCGGGAAATTCTCCACCGCCCGCAAGGTGTGAACGCCGTAATAGGCCTCCACCGGCACGTCACGGTCACCCAGCAGATCATGTTCGCGTCGCGTCGTCATCGGGGGGACCTTTCGCCGGGGTGGCAGAGAGAATTCTGATAAGAGCAGGAGACGGGGGATTTTCCTAGTCTTGGATCGCTGGCTTCAATCCGTCATCCCCGGGATGAACGCAATTGCGTTCACCCGTAGGTGCGCGCTCTTGCGCGCCTCGAAGGACGACGGCCCGTCTGTGGCCGATTCATCCTTCGAGGATCGCCCAGCGGTGCAACTGCACCGCAAGGCTCGCACCTCAGGATGACGGGTATAAGTCCGCATTCTCGCGGCGGATTGCGCCCGAGGTTTGCCAGAAATTTCCCGCCCTCGTGAGTAGAGGGCGCAGGGAAGACCGGGTGCGCGCTGCACCCGCGGTCCCGTGTGCGGTTGGTAGATAGAAAGCTGCACACGAGCATACAGGGCAGCGGTGAACACCCGGCCTTCCCTGCGCAATGGCTTTACGGCTTATAACGAGCTCTCCCCGGAGAACGGCTCTTTTGCCTCCGTTGCGCCCTGAAAACTATTGCCTCCAGGTGCATTGACGCCAGCACCGCGACGTCAGGACCACACGTCTTCGCCGTACGCTTCGGCGCCTTTGGTCAAGGGCACCGTCACGTCCACCGCTACCCGTCCAACGTCCGTGACCACGGCCGACGCCCTTCTGACTAGGACGGGATGGCCAAACTATGCCCCTGAGTCGGCCTTCCGTAAAAGCGAAATATTTTTTATTTTGGGGCTTGACATTGATTCTGGATAACAGAAGTTATTCTGCCACCGCTTCTGCCATGGCTAAGCCGGGCGCGGCCGTCGGGTCAAAATGTCGCGGCGCAATTCATCCGATGGTCGCAATGGGCTGCACCCAATCCTCACCGCTGCCCGAGCCCGATCAGGTTGCGGCCCTTCTGCACCAGGAATGCCAGTCCGGCCGGTTCGGCGTGATGGCGATGCAGCGCGAGCGATCCAAGGACGTGGTGGAGGTTTCCCGGCAGCGATTGCAACTCGGCCTTCAGATCGGCCGCGACCGCCGCCATCACCTCGTCGAGCTTTCGTCCCCAGTCGGTCTGGTCGATGCGATCGATCCAGGTTCGCAGCGCGTGCTCCATGTCGTAGATATCGGTGAGAATGTCCTTGGCAATCGAAATTCGGTTGCTCTTCAGCGCGTGATTCAACTCTATTCGCTGGTCGTCGAGATGATCGAGCACCATCGGGATGCTGATCGCATAGCGGGTCGCCGCTATCTCGGCGGCGTTCTTGCTGCGCGCCGACTTGGTCGCGAGACGCGCCAGCTGCCACGGTACCTTGAGGCGCTTCGTCACTGCGGTCAGGGCAAACGGCATCGCTTCGGGATGCTTGGCTGCGAACGTGTCCAGCTGTCCGCGAATCCTGGAAAGCGCGTCGCCGTCGAAATTATCCACCTTGGACGGCAGCGATCCATTGAAGGCGACGATGGCGTCGCGCAACCGCAAGGCCAGCAGGATCTTCTTGAGATCGTCAAAGCTGGCGCGGGAGCCGGTATATTTGCCAAGTCCGCTTCGTACGTCGGCAAAGCCCTGCTCGGAGCCGAGGAACCCCTCGATCGTCTTGATCACCTTGGACTGGAAACCGGCAACGATCAGCTTGGCTTCGTCCGGATTGTCCTTCACGATGAGCTGCTTCATCCGATCGCAATAGTCGCGGGCCATCGATGGCAGCAGATCCTGGTTGATCCATTCCCAGATCGGCGCAAGCGATCCGCGCGAGATCTGTCCGGAATTGGCGCGCTCGGGCGAGCGGTCGACGAACAAGGCCTCGATCGCCTTGAAGAAGTAGCGCGACGGATTGCCTATACGATTGTGCGGCTCGCCGCTCTTGCGAAACTCGGCGCGCAGTTCCGCCAGGATGATTTCGAAACCCGAAATATCCTCGTCGTACATCTGCATCCGCTCGATTTCGACGAGCAGGCTGCTGCGCGCATGCGACGTCAGATGACCGAGATATTTTCGGATTCGGTCGATCTGGATTTCATTGCCTGTCGTCACGTGGAAAGGGTCCTTGATGAGCGGCCTGGAAGTGTGGAGCCTGTTCCTTGCAACCAGATTACTTTTTGGCCCCGTAAATTCACGGTCGGATTACGGTTCCGGCAAATGGGACTGCAAATGGGACTCATGGATGCTCCATCCCTTCGCGCGCACAAGGGTCAGTAAACCACCGGATGCCGAGCGCCGGGAGAGCGGCCACGGTTTTCGGCGAAGGAACTGTGTGCGTTGCCCGATCAATTCGATTAAAGCTGATGGCGTCCGGAGCAGGCGCGATCCGCGCGGCGCGGCGCCCTCCGCTATGCCCTCCCCCATGAATATGGCTGTCCTAAAGCCCCGCCGCAGGGTTAAACTCGCGCAGGGGCCGCGGGGACAGGCGGCCGGAGCCTTTTCATGACGAGCGATGAGCCGCTTTCGCAAGCCATTTCCGTCTTGCTGGTCGAAGACGACGCGCCGACGTTGTGGCGGCTGCAGGATGCGCTGACCAAGGCCGGCTATCAGGTCCGTGCCGCGGCGACACTGGCCGAGGCTCGCGCCGGCCTCGCGCAGGGTTCGCCAAAAGTGCTGCTGACCGATCTGCAATTGCCCGACGGCCACGGCATCGACCTGATCCGCGAAACGCGCCAGCGCTTTCCCGACACCGAGATCATGGTGATCTCGATTCTCGGCGACGAGGAGAGCGTGATCTCGGCGATCACGGTCGGCGCCACCGGCTATCTGCTCAAGGACGCATTTCCGACCGACATCGCCGCCACCGTCCGCGACCTGGTGGCTGGGCATTCGCCGATCTCGGCCTCGATCGCGCGCTTCATCGTGCGCCGGACCCAGAACAATCCGGAACCGCCGCCCGGCCCGCCGCTCAACACCGCAAAGCTCACGCCGCGCGAGATCGATATCCTCTGGGGCATCGCCAAGGGATTTAGCTATGCCGAGATCGCGGGCCATCTCGGCCTGTCGCGCCAGACCGTGCCCGGGCACATCAAGAGCATCTATCGCAAGCTCGAAGTGCATACCCGCGGCGAAGCGGTGTTCGAGGCGGTGCAGCAGGGCCTGATCCGGCTGTGAGCGAGGACGCCGCAATACAGGCCCCTCCCGGTGAGGTGCGACGGCGGCTGCAGGTCTCCCGCCTGTTGCAATATGTGCTGCTGCAGGCGCTGATCGCCGTCGCCTGCGGCTTTATCCTGCGACAGCCGCTGCCCGCGCCACCGGACAATTACGCCGTGACCGAGTTCAGGCTGCGCGAAGGTGGCACTGAGCGTTCGGTAACGCTGCCGCACTTCGCCAGCGCGCGGTCGCCTGCCGACGCTCAGCCGATCTATTCCGGCCGGTTCATCTGGCCGGCCGAGCAGCCGCCGCGCGCGTGGTCGATCTATCTGCCGCGTTTCACCAATGCCGCCGAAGTCGCCGTCAACGGCGTCGTGGTGCTGGACACCAGGCGCGACCCCGCGGCCAATCGGCCCGACCGCAACACACCCCAGATCGCGGTGATTCCGTCGGCACTGCTGCATGGCGGTTCGAACGAACTCACCATTCGCGTGATGGTATGGGGCCCGATCTCGGCGTTTCTCGACGTGGCTTACGTCGGACCGGACGATGTCGTTCGTCCCTATTACGACCAGCGGACCTTGTTGTTCGGCACGCTGCCGATCGTGTTTTCGGCATGGCAGGCGATCCTCGCGGTCATTCTGACGATCATGTGGGTGATGCGGCGCCATGAACCGGCTTACGGCATGCTGGCGGCGGCGATGGCGGTCGGCGTCCTGCAGGCGTTCCTGTCGACCCCGCTCGCCGAGCACCGCTACGCCGCGCTCAATTCCATCGCGATCGCATCGGCGCCGCTCGAAAGCGGGCTTGTGCTCGCCTTCGGCATTCTGTTCTTCGGCCGCAAATGGCCGCGCTGGGGCCCCATCATCTTCGTGCCCGGTGCGATCCTTGTCGTTGCCGGGCTGATCGGCGGCCAGGCTTCGGTCCGGGCGCTGTATCTTTTCATTGGCTCGCCGATGGTCGGACTCTGTCTGGTGATGATGGCGCTGATCGCTGGAAATGCGGTGCTGCGGCGGCAGGACTTCGCCAGCATGCTGCTCGGCTGCGCGGTCACGATCGTGCTGACCAGCTGGATCCATGACATGCTCTCCGTGCTGCAGATCGTAGCGGACCGGCGCATCTTCTTCTCGCGATTGTCCTATTCGGCGATGCTGGTGGCGATCGGCGCGGCGCTGACCTGGCGGTTCGCCCGGGCGCTCAACCAGGTCGACAGCTTCGCCGGCCGCCTCATCACCCAGGTGCGCGAGGCCGAGGACAAATTGAAAGCCAGTTTCGCCCGCGAGGAGGAACGCGCGCGGGCCGCGGCGCTGGCGCGCGAGCGCAACCGGCTGATGCGCGATCTGCACGATGGCCTCGGCGGCCAACTCGTCAGTATCGTGGCGCTCAGCGAACGCGGCAATGACGCGAGCGCGCCGATCGGCGACGCCGCGCGGGCGGCGCTGAAGGATCTGCGCCTCGTCATCGATTCCATGGACGACATCGGCGGTGACCTGATGCTGGCGCTGGGATCGTGGCGCGAGCGTGCGATGGCGCAGTTGCGTCCGCACGACATCGAGCTCGATTGGCTGATCACGCCGCCAGGTCTGCCGGTGCATCCGGAATTGCGGCCCTGGCACGTGATCCAGATCATGCGGCTGCTGGACGAAGCCCTGACCAACGCGGTCAAGCACGCGCATGCGCGCCGCATCACCGTCAGCATCGAGACGCGGCGCGATGGCTCGGGGCTCGACCA
Source organism: Bradyrhizobium sp. LjRoot220 (assembly GCF_964252915.1). Classification (NCBI taxonomy): domain Bacteria; kingdom Pseudomonadati; phylum Pseudomonadota; class Alphaproteobacteria; order Hyphomicrobiales; family Nitrobacteraceae; genus Bradyrhizobium; species Bradyrhizobium sp. LjRoot220. The sequence continues at coordinate 57,838 of NZ_CAXUPS020000009.1, read as the reverse complement.
GGGCTGCATTACGATCGAGGACGACGGCAACGGTTTTGCGCTGGCAGCAGGCGGCGCAGCGCCCGCCGGGGGCGCCAAGGCGGGCCGCGGCCTGCGCAACATGCAAAGCCGCGCCGCGCGCTGCGGCGCCGGGCTCGATTTGACATCCGGCGCCGGCGGAACGCGGGTGGGGCTGACCTTGCCGCACCGCTTTCCCGACAGCGACGCTAGTGGCTAGCTGGATGTGAAATGATTTTGTTAGTCGGCCCCGTCCACAGACTAGCGATCCGGGTGGAGCAAACTCTCTCCAGACGAACAGCCGGACTCGTGGCGAAACCCCCACCCCGACCCTCCCCCGCAAGCGCGGGAGAGGGGGCGCTGCGCCATCGTGGACGCCGTTCGCGCTCTGGCTTACCGGCGGCCGACACGGTTGACCGGGCCGCCGCGGTTCATCGGCGTGCCGGCGCGGACACCGACGCCGGGCGCACCGACACCGACCGCGCCGACGCGGGGCGTCGCAACCACGGCGGCGGCGGCCACCGGCGTCGGCCGCACCACGCAGCCCTGCGGCACGCCCACCGTCTTGCAATAGACCACGGCAGCCTGGGCCGAGCCGGTGCCGAGCGCCAAAGCTGCCACGGTCGAAAGCGCCGCCACGGTCAGACCGGCGCTCAGCCATCCAGAATTCCTCAACATGCAACCTCTCCTGATTTTGCCGTGCAGCCTTGCGATGGACCGACCGGTCACCGCAGCCGACGCGGGGAGGTATTTGGGCCAGACCCGCGTGCCGCGACATCCCATGAAGATGGTGTGGCGGTGTCGCGGGGCGTTTGCAGGAGACATTTGGCTGCCATGAACATGGCATGGACCGCGCCGCCGGCTTCGACGAGTTTCCGCGGGCGCTTTGCTCAATCCGTCAATGCCCCCTCGATAAGGTGATCCATGAAGAAGTCCGTCCAAAAATCCACGCGTGTGTCCATCCTCGTCTCGCTCGCCTTTGTGCTCGCCGCCGGCACGCCGGCCTCGGCGCAATCCGGGCCGAGCCGCGAAGAGCAGATGGCCTGCCGCTCGGATGCCGGGAAGTTCTGCGCCGAGCATATCGGCAAGCCGCCACAGATGAACGCCTGCCTGCGCGAGAACAAGACGAAACTCTCCGACCCCTGCCGCAAGGTGGTGGAATCGCGCGGCGGATAGGTCACGCGATTGAGAGCTTCGGTTCTGAATAATCAGAATCGAAGCTTTGGCTTTTTGACGCGTGTTGTTCACGCGAGCCGATGTCCACCCGGATCGTGCGGAGCAAGCTTCACGCGAAAACGCTTTGGGAATCGATCAGTCCAGATCGAACAATCTGATCCGCGGCGTCGCGACCGGTTCGGCGGCGAACACCTGCCGCGGCTCGGTCTCTTCGCGGACCCTCACCTCGAACTCGCGAAGCTCCTGATCCTGCCGCGGCCGGCGTCGTTCCGTCCATAGCTGACGGCGCTCGGCCCTGCGCTTCTCCTCGGCGGCGCGTCTCGCCTCTCGCCTGAGATCGCCGTCGCGTGACTTCACGTCGCCGTCGCGTGACTTCACGTCGACATCGCGTGCCTTCACGTCGATATCGCGCGATCTGGCCAAAGCGGCTTCGGGGGTTTTGATCGCTTCAGAATTTGCTTTTTCAGACGAAACGGCCTGCGTTACCGGTACAGCGTTCGGCTGCGGTGATACTGCGGGCGGCGTGCCGGCGGCGGGCCGTGCCTGCGCTGAAGCCGTCGGCGCGGGTTCGCCCTGCGGTCCTTTCGGGGCCGGCGCCGGCGCTGGATTCGACGCAGTCGCCGCACTGGACGGCGCCGGTTCCGCCGACACGTTCGCCGCCGGGATCGGCTTCTCCGACATCCGCAGTTCGAGCTTGCTCATTTCGATCCTGGGCGCATGCGGGCTGACCATGTTCGAAATCAACACGCCGCCGCCAAGGCCCGCGGCAACAGCCGCGACCACGGTTCCCACGCCTGCAAAATAGGCTGTCGATGTGCGCATGGCCCGGCTCCTTAAGCCCACGCGGGAAAACGCGCGGCAAGGGCCGATGTTCCAAAACGGGAAAATGTGGAAACGGCGGAACCCGCGACGACGCGTGGTCGCCGCGACCGCTCAGATCATGTCACTCAGATCATGGAGGCTACTTTTTCCAGCCCGATGATGCGGGCGAGCGAACGCACTTCGCTCTTCTGGTCTTCGCGCAACTGGAACAATAGCGGCATCGCCGCCGATTTCAGTTGCTGGACTTCTTCAGCCTCGGGATCGATCGGGATGCTGGGGCCGTTGGGATCGGCCTGGCGCTTGGCGTGAATCTTGCGGGCGACGGCGCGAAGCGCGGTCTCCACCGGCGGCCAGTAGGATTCCTGCGAGGCGGACAGTTTCAAGCGCTCCTTGATTCCGGCGATCTGGTTGTCGCTCAGCAGCGCGTAATTCTTTTGCGGAGCCGGCTTGGCGGCCGCCTTGGGCCTGGCCGGCGCCGGAGCGGGCGCCATTGCAGACCCCGGAGCGGGCGCCGCGACTTTCGGAATGTCGATGTCGGCCGGCGCAGTCGAGGCATAGGCCTGGCGCAGCGGCTCGCTCAGCACAGGGGCAGCCTGCGGCGGTTCGAACGCGGCCAGCGCGGCGACCGCGAGCCGGTCCTTCTTGTTTTCCTTGTTCGAAACCGGGTTTTGGACCGCGGCCGGCGCGGAAGCCAGTTCGTACCGCGCGGCGGGTACGCTGTCGCGGCCGAGAATCGCGGTGGCAGCGGCGCCGGCCACCAGCACACAGGTCAGCGCAACGATCATGATGGCTTTGGTCAAAAGCGTCTCCATTCCGCCGATCCCGGAGCCTTGCCGGCTCCAGTCTCTTGATATTTTGACGCGCCTTCTTGACGCGAACCGGTCACCCCGGATCGCGTCCGGGGCATGCTTTTGCTCGGAAACGCGGTCGAGGACCCGCGAAAATTGGACGGTAATTAAGGCTTTACCATGCCATTCAAGGGGTTATGGGGCGCGGAAAAGCGTGGAAATCGCGCCGAATCGACAAAAAATCAGGCCGCCGCAGCGAGATCGTAGGCTTCCTGGATGTCGGCGACGATATCGGAGGCCTCCCAGAGCGCGTCGGGGGCGACCGAGCGCAGGCTGATGGTCCAGTTGCTCTTGCCGGTACGGGGCATGCTGACGATGTCGAATTCGACGTTGCGGCACAGAGGATGCCGATCGAGCGCGCGGGTCACCCGCCACTTGATCTCATCGATGGTCGCCGGGGTTTTGGCATAAAACTGATCGAAATCCATCTTGCGCCCCCTTATTTGCGGACAGCCCGGCTGTGGCGGCGGGCTATCCTGTGGGCCTATTGTTGAGACCGATTTGGTTAACGGCCCGTTAAATCGAGAGCGGCACGAGGAATGACAGAGACAACAGCCGAAACGACGATCGCCGCAACCAGGCCGTCGGTCCGCACCGCCCTGTTGGCGGCCAGCGTCATTTCGATCGGCACGCTGCTGCTTGCGACGTTTGAATTGTCGATGGCGGACTTCCCGTCCGCCTTTGTGCTGCTCGGCATTCTGCCGCTGACGGCGCTGATGTTCGTCGGCTGCGGCATCTGGACGGCGACGCTGCTGCTTCGTATTCGAACCGGCGGCGCGAAATTCGCGCTCCCGTTCCTGGTCTGCGCGGCGACGCTCGCGATACTCGTCTACGCCCCGCTGCAGCAAGTCGCGCTGCAGCGGAATTTCTACTGGCACCGCGCCGATCGCGAACGGATCGTGGCCCGCATCGAGGCCGGCGAACTCAAGCCGAACGTTCCCTACAATAAATCCATGATCGCGCTGGGCGCCAGCGAGCCCAATGTTTCCGCCGGCGGCAACGACATCGTCATCGACCAGGCCAGGGGCGGCACCTACGTGCTGTTCCTGACCTCGCGCGGCCTGAAGCACTATTTCACCGGCTTCCTGCGCGTGCCGCCGGGCAGTGATCCCAAGGATTTTTTCGAGTTCGACGACAAGCCGCCGAGCCAGCTCGTGCGCTACGACAAGGATTGGTATTACGTGTCGAATTAGCCGGGCTTCATCCTTCGAGACGGCGCTGCGCGCCTCCTCAGGATGAGGTCTGATCGCTCAGGTTGATGACTAAAACCCTCATGGGGAGGAACGCGGCAAAGCCGCGCGTGCCCGGACGATGCAACGCATCGCCGGTCGAACCACGAGGCCGCAGAACTCGAAACTAGCCGATCTGGACCCGCGCAACCGCCGCGCGGTATTCAGCCAGCGTCCGCGCAACGAGTTCATCGACAGCGAGAACCTCGGACACACCAGACGTCGAATGCCCGGCGCTCCAGATGTCGCGCCAGCGTGTCGGACGGTGGTCGCGGGCGCCGATATCGATGTCCTTGCCGATATCGATGGCGCCGCGCGCCGGCAGATCGTCGGGATCGAGGCCGGCGGCTGCGATCGACGGCCGCAGCATGTTGGTCTGCAAGCCCGTGAACGCCGTGGTCAAAAGAATGTCGTCAGCGCTGCTGGCGACCAGCATCTCCTTGTATCTCGGGTCCGCCATGCTCTCGCGCGTGGCGATGAATTTGGTGCCCATGTAGGCGAGGTCGCAGCCGAGCGCCTGCGCCGCGCGCAAGGCGTGGCCGTCGCTGATGCCGCCGGCGAGCACCAGCGGCCCGTCGAAGAAGCCGCGCACCGCACGCACGAACACGAACGGGTTGAGCCAGCCGGTCTGGCCGCCGGCGCCAGCCGTCAGCAGCACGAGGCCATCGGCGCCGGCGGCGACCGCGCGTTCGGCATGGCGAATGCTGGCGACGTCGGCAAAAACCAGCGCGCCGGCATCATGCAGCGGTGCCAACACAGGTGCCGGCGAGCCAACGGAGGTGATGACGATCTCGGGCTTGTGGCGGAGCAGCACGGCGAGATCCTGCGCCAGCCGCGCATTGGAGCGGTGCACGATCAAGTTCGGGCAAGTCGGCGCGGCGGGTTTTCCACTCTCATCGGAATGGCGCTGCAAGCGGCCTTCGATCTCATCGAGCCATTCGTCGAGCTGCTCGGGGCTGCGGCAGTTCACCGTCGGGAATGAACCGATCACGCCGTTGCGGCAGGCGGCGACCACGAGATCGACGCCGGAGACGAGAAACATCGGCGCCGCGATCAGCGGCAGGCTGAGGCGATCGTGGAAGCGCGCGAGGAGATCGGTTGTATGCATCATCGTGGCTTGAGCCGTGCCCTTGTTGTGCTAGCGTCGGAGAAACATTGGCACGATCGACAGTCGATTACAAAAGTTGCCGGGGGAAATTTAGGAAATGGACAATCCACTGTACGCGTCTCCGGTTGCTTGCGAGCAAACGCTGCGGGCGCTGGCGCGTTATCCGGAGCGCACCGCGTTCAGCTGGCCCGGCGGATCGATCACCTACCGGGGCACGACCGATCTGATCGGCCGTATCCAAAGCGTGTTCATGCAGCTGAACTTCAAGCCGGGCACCCGCGTCGCGTTTCTCACCGCCAACCGCGCCGACAGCTGGTGCGCCGGTGTCGCCGCGCAATTGTCGCGGCTCGCGATCACCTGGCTGCATCCGCTCGGCTCACTGGACGATCAGCTGTTCCAGATCGAGGATTCCGAAGCGCAGATGCTGGTGGTCGACGGTACTACGTTTCGCGATCGCGGCGGCGAACTCGCGGCCAGGGCAACCGGCCTCAAAACCGTTTTCACACTCGGCCCGGCCGAATACGGCGCTGACCTGCTCGCCGCAGTGGAAGCCTTCGGTAGCGCGACGCCGCGCTGCTTCGCCGGCCGGGACGATATCGCGATTCTCAACTACACCGGCGGCACCACGGGCAAGTCCAAGGGCGCGCTGCGCTATCACCGGGAAGCGGCCGGCTCTGCCAACGCGATCCTGGCTGATTTCGAAATTCCGGATCGGCCGAGCTACCTCACGGTGGCGCCGATCAGCCATGTCGCGGGGACAAAGGTGCTGCCAACCCTGATGCGCGGCGGCACCGTGCACATGCTGAAAGGCTTCGACCCCGAAGCCGTGTTCAAGACCGTCGAGCGCGAGCGCATCAATTTCACGCTGCTGGTGCCGACCATGATCTACGTGATGCTGGATCACCCGTCGCTCGACAAGACCGACCTCTCCTCGCTCGAACTGCTGCTGTACGGCGCCTCCGCGATGTCGCCGAGCCGGCTGGTCGAGGGCATCGCGCGGATCGGGCCGGTATTCTCGCAGCTCTACGGCCAGACCGAGTGCTATCCTTTGTCGGTGCTGCGCAAGGCCGACCACGATCCCAAAACGCCGGAAATGTTTTTGTCCTGCGGCTTCCCGGTGAGCGCGTGCGAGGTCAAGGTGCTCGATGACAACGACCAGGAGGTCGCGACCGGCGAGGCCGGAGAAATCTGCGTGCGCGCGCCGCATGTCATGGCCGAATACTGGAAGCGGCCGGAGCAGACCGCCGAGACCTTGAAGAACGGCTGGCTGCACACCGGCGACATCGCGCGATCAGACGAGCGCGGCTATTTGTTCATCCTCGACCGCAAGAAGGACATGATCGTCTCCGGCGGCTTCAACATTTTTCCGCGCGAGGTCGAAGACGTCTTGTCGCAGCACGCCGACGTCGCAATGGTGGCCGTGGTCGGCGTGCCCGACGACAAATGGGGCGAGGCGGTGACGGCCGTCGTGGTGGCGCGCGAGGGTACAAAACCGAACGCGGACGAGCTGATCAACCTCGTGAAAACGAAAAAAGGTTCGGCGCACGCGCCCAAGCACATCCAGTTCGTCACGGAGCTGCCGATGACCGGCGTCGGCAAGGTCGACAAAAAGGTGCTGAAAGCCGGCTTCTGGACCGGTCGCGACCGGATGGTGGGGTAGTTCGCGCGGACTCGTGTCCCGGACGCGGTGCAGCGCCCTTCGCGCTGCTCCGCAGAGCCGGGACCCACGCAGCGCGATGCTCCGATAGATGGGTCCCGGATCAGCAGCGCACCACGCCGCGAAGTGCTGCGCGCTGCGCAGCATCCGGGACACGAGAGTGCCCTCAACCGCGTGGACTATTTTTCCGGAAAAAACTCCGGCCACAATGCGCGCCATTTCTCCGCCAGCGGCGCGAAATCGCTCGGGCCGATCTCGTGGCATTCGGCGCTCGGCGCAGGCGCGATCCACGGCTGCGCGCTCTTCATGTACATATGCGCCACCGGCGTCAGCCAACTCGTATCGTCAAGCGTCCCGGCCCGCAAATTGACGATCTGCTCGCGCCCCGCGCGGTCGCCGGAGATGCGGCCGCCGCAATCGCCGCAAAACCAGGAGATGACCGCAACGCCCATCGGCGAAATGTGGTGCCATGGCTTCGGCGCACCCTTCAGGATATGAAAATCCCTGGCGAAGACCGGCATGTTGAGCGCAAAGGCGCTGCCGGAGGCGGTCTGGCAATCCGTGCAATTGCAGCTGTAGAGCAGCAAGGGAAACGACGCGACCTCGTAGCGGATCGCGCCGCAGGAGCAGCCGCCGGTCAGGGGAAGCACGGGTCGCGTGGTCATGGTCAGCCTGGCCGCGAGGGACGCCGCATCCTATCCAAAAAGCGGTGTCCAGGCGACCCCGCAGCCGCGCGATGGCGCGGCTGCTACGGCGGTATCAAGCCGCCCCAGCGCGCCGTTCGACCTGAAGCTTGGTCTGCTCGAAGTTATTCGGCACTTCGATATCGACTTCGAGCGTCGATACGGTCGGGCCGCGATCGAGCCTGACCGTGACCTTGTCGGGATCAAGCTGGATGTGGCGCGAAACCACCGCCAGAATCTCCTCGCGCAGCGTAGCCAACAGGTCCGGCTGACCGCGCAGACCACGCTCGTGCGCCAGCAGAATCTGCAGCCGTTCCCGCGCCACCGGGGCGGACGCCTTGCGGCCGCTGAACAGTCGCAGCAAATTCATGCTCATGCCGCCCTCCGTCCGAGCAACCGGTTCATCAGGCCCCGGCGTTCGGCCGGCACGATCATGTCGACGGTTTCGCCCAGCAGGCGGCGAGCGGCGTCGAAATAGGCCCGCGCCGGCGCGCTGGCCGCATTGTTCAGCGTAACGGGAGAACCGACATTCGAGGCGCGAAGCACGTCCTGGCTCTCGGGAATGATGCCGAGCAGCGGGGTGGCCAGAATTTCGAGAATGTCGTCGATGCTCAGCATCTCGCCGCGCGCGGCGCGCGCCGGATCGTAGCGCGTGATCAATATGTGCTTGGTCACCCGCTCGCCCTGCTCCGCCTTGACGGTTTTCGAATCCAGCATCCCGATGATGCGGTCGGAGTCGCGCACCGAGGAGACTTCGGGATTGGTGACGATCACCGCCTCGTCCGCATAGCGCATCGCCAGCATCGCGCCGCGTTCGATGCCCGCCGGGCTGTCGCACAGGATCCAGTCAAATTTCGTGCGCAGCTCCGCGATGATCCGGCCGACGCCCTCGTCGGTCAGCGCATCCTTGTCCCTGGTCTGGGATGCCGGCAGCAACCACAGATTCTCCAGACGCTTGTCGCGGATCAGCGCCTGCTGGAGCTTGGCGACGCCCTGCACCACGTTGATGAGGTCGAACACCACGCGCCGTTCGGCGCCCATCACCAGATCGAGGTTGCGCAGGCCGACGTCGAAATCGATGACGACGACGCTCTCCCCGTTCTGGGCAAGTGCCGCACCGAGGGCGGCCGTGGACGTCGTCTTTCCGACGCCCCCTTTGCCGGATGTAACGACCAGGACTTTGGCCATAGCGTGATCTCCTTAGCCGGTTAATTCAGCGGGGTGATTTTCATGGTGTCGCCTTGCAGCCAGGCCTGGGCCGGGCGGTTGCGAAGCGAAGCATCGATTTCTTCAGCGGTCTGGTAGTAGCCGTCGATCGCGAGCAGTTCCGCCTCGATCTTCTGGCAATAAATCCGTGCCGACGAATTGCCGTTCACGCCGGCCATCGCCCGACCGCGCAGCGTGCCGTAGACGTGGATCGAGCCGCCGGCGACGATTTCCGCTCCTGAGCCGACCGAACCCAGCACGGTGACGTCGCCATCGGTGAAGACGATCGACTGGCCCGAGCGCACCGGGCTTTCGAGCAGCAGCGAGTTCGGCTTCGGTTTGGCCTCAGGCTTTTCGGTGGGCTCGGTTCGCGTGATGACGCAGGAACGGCCGCCGGTCAAAAGCGGCGGCATGCTATTGGTGAGCTTCTCGGCGTCGACGCCCTCGATACCCAGCACGCGGATGTTGCGCTCTTCCAGATTATTGACGAGGTGGGTGATGGCCGCACGGCTGAGGTCCAGCGCCGACAGGTCGAGCACGACAGGCTTGCCAACGAAGAAGCCCGGCGATCGCGCCAGGGTCGCATCGATCTCCGCGAGCCAGCCGAGAATCGGAATCTCCGGCGTAAACACGAAGGCGACATAGGAGCGGCCCCGCATGCGAACCAGTTGTCGCGTTGCCCCCGCTGTTGCGTGCATGATGGATCCGCCCGATCGTGGTTACTGAATAATTAAGAATGGGGCTGATTTGGTTAACGAGTGATTAATTGCCAGCACGCATTCACCGGCCGCGTCCCGGTTTGTGCCGACCCTGATGCGGCTGACCGACCGCCGGCGAATCAGCGCCGCTCGATCACCAGGCTCTGGACGGCGCGGCCGAAATAGCCGCGGCTGTCCGCCAGCCGGGCCATGGCGAGGCCGGCACCGTCGGGGCCAATCCAGGACTCGGCGTCGAGCAATATCCAGTCACCGACCGGAGCCCGCGCGAAATTGACGGTGAGATCGGCGTTGAGAAACGTCCATTGCCGGAAATCCAGCACCGCCGAGGTGCCGTTGCAGAAGTCGGCGGCGACCATGGCCCGCATCGCCTGCGACACCGCGAAGCCTTGGACGATCGGCCGATCGACGCGATACCAGATCGAGCCCGGACCGGGAACGCCGAACCGGCCGCGGGCGGCGCGCAGCGACATGCCGGTCACGAACGGGCTCGAGGAAAAATCCGCCGGCTCGACCCGCGATTGCTCCGGTCCCGGCAGCGTGACCGGCTCGATCACGGCTTCCGGCGGCAATTCGCTCGCCTGCAGTTTGATCTTGAGTACGGTGGCGCCCACCACGACGACGCCATCGGCGCGAAGTTTTACGGCGCAAAGCTGAATCTTGCGGCCCTCGCGCAAAATTTCGGTCTCGATCGTCAGCGGCGCCACCGGCACGGGCCGCATCAAATCCACGGTCACCCGCGCAATCCGCATCGGCACGGCCGTGGGCAATGCTTCCGCCGCCCACACCACCAGCGCCGCCGGCGGCGAGCCGTGCTGCATGCTCGGGTCCCATGGTCCGGCTGCAAGGGGACTGGTGAGGACGCTGTTGCCGTCCACGCGAAAAATAGCGTCCATCAATCAATGATCCCTTGTGAGGAGAATATTGCTTTCTGCCCGCTCGCTGTCGGAGAGTCGAGAGCACGGCGACACAGGGCGCCGTGCGCGATTTGCACGGGCTGCTCAGGCTTTCGTCAAATGAACGCCATGCCGCCATTGAGGATGATGGTCTGCCCGGTCATGTAGTCGTTGCCGAGTACCATCGCGACGGCCTGCGCCACTTCTTCGGGCTGGCCCATTCTGCCGAGCGGAATGTTACGGGCGAGATCGGTGCGGCCGCGCATCATGTCGGTCTCGATCAGCGACGGCGCCACGTTGTTGACGGTGATGCCTTCCTTGACCAGCCGCGCGGCGTACCCCCGCGTGAGTCCCTCCATGCCGGCCTTGGACGCATTGTAATGCGGGCCGATGGCGCCGGCGCCGCGCGCGGCGCCCGAGGAGATATTGACGATGCGGCCCCATTGGCGCGCCCGCATCGCCGGCAGAACGGCCTGAGTGCAGAGGAATACCGACTTCAGGTTGACCAGGATGGTCTGATCGAAATCGGCCTCGGAGAGTTCGTCGACGCTGCGCACGAGCGCGATGCCGGCATTGTTGACGAGAACGTCGATCGGACCGAGGTCGCGCGCGACCTGTTCGACCATCGCGGTGACGGCGGCGGCCTGCGATACGTCGGCGGCAACTGCGATCGCGCGGCCACCACCGGCCTTGATCTTCGCGACCACCGCTTCTGCGTCAGCTGCGCGCTCGCGATAATTGACCGCAACGGCGGCGCCGAGTTCGGCCAGCATCATCGCGATCGCCGCACCGATGCCGCGCGAGCCGCCCGTCACCAGCGCGACATGCGCGCTCAGATCCTGTTTGGTCGTCATGATACTCGATCTCGCTGATTGCAAGTTTGGAGGCCTGTGACGATATCATTTTGTGCCTCGTCATGCCCGGCCTTGTGCCGGGCATCTACGTGTTGCTTCACTTGAGTAAGGAAGGCGTGGATGGCCGGGACAAGCCCGGCCATGACGGAAGGGCTGCGGTGTCGCGCGAAATTCTTACGCCGCGCCGCTAGCCACGCTCTCCAGAAACCCCTTGACGTTGCTGACCATGCCGGTGTCGGTCGCGACATAACCGGGCAGGCTCGCCACCTCGCGCTGGAACTCGCGGCCCTTCATGATGTCGATGACGCGCCGCATCGGTTCGGTCTCCAGAAACGCGCGCTTGCAGACAAAGAAATAGTCCTCGGTCAGCAAGCGGATGAAATCGAGCCCGAACTGCCGCGCCGCGGCCTCGACGCCAAAACTCACATCCGCCATGCCGCTGGCGACATAGGCGGCGACCGCGGCGTGCGTGAACTCCATCTGCTGGGCGCCGTTGATCTTGGCCTCGTCGATTTTGTGCAGCGCCAGCAGTTGATCGAACAGCAGCCGTGTCCCGGAATCATGATCGCGGTTCACGAAGCGCGCCTTGCGATCCACGATATCCTTGATCGATGAAATCTTGAGCGGGTTGCCCGGCTTGACCATCAGTCCCATCTCGCGCGTCACGAAACTGATGACGCGGTCCTCGCGCGGATCGAGCCATTCCTTGCAGGCGCGGATGCCCTGCGCCCGCAGTTCGCCGCGTGGCAGATGCACCCCGGACAGATCGCAGGCTCCCTGCGCCAGCGACAGCAGCGAGTTCTGGTTGCTGACATAGCGCAGGTCGACGCCGATGCCGGGTTCGCGGTCGAGCAATTCGCGCAGCTTCGAGACCGCAAAACCGTGGCTGGCGTGAACGCGGATCACGGACGGACGCTGGTGCAGGAACGGCTTGATCTCGGTCGCGAGTTCCTGCGCCAGATTTTCAAGCTGCGGGCCGAGCCGCGCCTGCATCCGCTCGCCAGCCCAGACCAGCTTCTCGCCGAACGCCGTCAAAATCGTGCCCTTGCCGCGCTGGGTCTCGACCAGCGGCACGCCGAAGAAATCCGACCATTGCTCGACCAGATTCCAGACATGGCGATAGGACAGATGCGCGTGCGTGGCTGCGCTGGTGAGTTTGCCGGTTTTGCGGATCTCGTTGAGAATTCCGAGCATCACCACGGCGGTCTGCGGGCTGCCCTCCTTGTGAAACCGCCAGACGGTTTCGATCTCGATGTGGTGCATTGCGCTCAACCTATGAAGTCGACTGCATATCCTGGATCGTTCATAGGCAAATCATATCATATTTACTGCGGAAAATATCCTCCTAGGCTGAGATCAGAAATTGGAGGTAATATGATGTCTATTGCATATGATTACGTCGATGCGGCGGCGCCCGCGATAGCGGCCGCAAAACCCCGGTTGCTGCTGATCGATGGCCAGCACGTGCTTTCCCTCTCCGGGGTTACGTTCAAGACGCTCAATCCGGCCACCGAACAGGTGATTGCCACCGTGGCCGAAGGCAATGAGGCCGATGTCGATCGCGCCGTAGCCGCGGCCCGCCGGGCCTTCGAAGGCCCCTGGCGCAGCCTCCGCGCCGCCGAGCGCGGGCAGATCCTGCTCCGTCTTGCGGAGTTGATGAAAAAACACGCCGACGAAATCGCGGCGCTCGAAAGTCTCGATGCAGGCAAGCCGATATCAGGCGTGCTGCGGCAGGATCTGCCAGCCGCTATCGACACGCTGACCTACTACGCGGGCTGGGCCGACAAGATCAACGGCGAGGTGGTCTCGACGCGGGACGACGCACTGACCTACACATTGCGCGAGCCGGTCGGCGTGGTCGCGGCGATCGTGCCCTGGAATTTTCCGCTGATGATCGGGATGTGGAAGCTGGCGCCGGCGCTGGCCTGCGGTTGCACGATCGTGATGAAGCCCGCCGAACTGACCTCGCTGTCGGCGCTGCGGATCGGCGAGCTGGCGCTGGAAGCGGGCCTGCCGCCGGGCGTGCTCAACATCGTCACCGGCCCCGGCCGGGTTGTCGGCGACGCGCTGGTCAATCACCCTGACGTCGACAAGGTCACGTTCACGGGATCACCCGGCGTCGGCCGCGGCATCCTGCGCGGTGCAGCCGGCAACTTCAAACGGGTGTCGCTCGAACTCGGCGGCAAATCCGCCAACGTGATCTTCGACGACGCCGATATCGAGGCGGCCAGCAAGGCGGCGGCCTCGGGGATCTTCTTCAACGCCGGGCAGGTGTGCTCGGCCGGTTCGCGTGTACTCGTCCATGAGAAAGTGTACGACGAAGTGGTCGAACGGCTAACGCAGCGCGCCCAGTCGATCCGCATCGGCGACCCCGGTGATCGCGCCACGGCGCTCGGTCCCGTGATCTCCGAAAAGCAGATGAAGAGCATCCTCGACTATGTCGATATCGGCCAGAAGGAAGGCGCGCTGCTGACGACCGGCGGGACACGCGTCGGCGACCGCGGCTATTTCATCAGCCCCGCCGTGTTCGCTAACGTCAAACACGAGATGCGCATCTCGCAGGAGGAAATTTTTGGGCCGGTCGTCAGCGTCATCAAGTTTCGCGATGAAGCCGATGCGCTGCGGATCGCCAACGGCACCGCCTATAGCCTCGCCGCTGGCGTATGGAGCCGCGACATCGGCCGCGTCCAGCGCTTTGCCAGGAAGGCAAAGGCCGGGACGGTCTGGATCAACACCTATGGTTATACCGATGTGCGGTTGCCCTGGGGCGGCGTGCGCGACTCCGGTTTCGGCAGGGAACACGGCTCAGCTGCGATCGAGAATTTTACCGAGCCGAAGGCGGTGTGGATGAATCTGAACGTGTGATGGCGGCGCCGCGACGGAGCGTCGCTTTCTTCCCTCTCCCCTTGTGGAGAGGGTGGCTTCGCGAAGCGAAGACGGGTGAGGGGTTCTCTCCTCACCGTAAGATTCGAGAGGAGGATACAGAGCTCTCATCCGGCGCTTCGCGCCACCTTCTCCCACAAGGGGAGAAGGGAAGATAAGAATCTCACAGCGGCGGATCGATCGCCTCAGTGTATTCCTTTTTGAATCTTGCGATCAGTTCGGCTGTCGGCAAGACTTTTGCGACGCTGCCGACGCCCTGGCCCGAGCCCCAGATTTCCTTCCAGGCCTTCGGCTTGGCCCGTTCGCCCGAAGCGTCGGTGCCGAAACTCATCTTCGACGGATCCGAGATCGGCAGGTTTTCGGGGTCCATGCCGGCCGCGACGATCGACGGCTTCAGATAATTGCCGTGCACGCCGGTGAACAGGTTGGAATAGACGATGTCTTCCGCGGCCGAGGCCGTGATCATCTCTTTGTAGCCTTCCACTGCATTGGCCTCGGCGGTGGCGATGAAGGCGGAGCCGATATAGGCGAAGTCGGCCCCCAGTATGCGAGCCGCACGAATGGCGCGGCCGTTCGCGATCGCGCCCGACAACGCGATCGGGCCGTCGAACCATTGCCTGGTCTCCGCCACGAAGGCCAACGGCGAGATTTCGCCGGCATGGCCGCCGGCGCCGGCCGAGACCAGGATCAGGCCATCGGCACCCTTCTCGACCGCCTTGTGCGCGAACCGCTGATTGATGACGTCGTGGAACACGATGCAGCCCCAGCCGTGCGCCGCCTGGTTGAGCTCTTCGCGCGCGCCGAGCGAGGTGATCATCATCGGCACCTTGTGCTTTTCACAGAGCGCCAGATCCTGATCGAGGCGGTTGTTCGACTTGTGCACGATCTGGTTGACCGCGAACGGCGCCGAGAGCGCTTGCGGATTCGCCTTGTCGTGAGCCGCGAGTTCTTCCTTGATCCGGGCCAGCCATTCGTCGAGCAGCGCCGGCGGGCGCGCGTTCAGCGCCGGAAACGAGCCGACCACACCCGCCTTGCATTGCGCGATCACCAGATCAGGCACGGAAATGATGAACAGCGGCGCACCGATCACGGGGATCGAAAGGCGGCCCTTGAACAAGGCAGGCATGGACATTCGAAGCAATCCTTTTGCGTGTTCCGGTACTGGCATGGGCATGACCCAAGAGACACCTCATATCTCAAGAGATGCCGGACGTCATACCAACAAGGCAATCTTTCCAGTGTCAAGTATTGCGTTTTGGCGCTATTTTTGGGCGCATGACCTCTTCGGAAAACCGGTGCCCACTTTTCCGGGTCAGTGCGCTATTGGCACAACGCGCGCGTGACGTAATTTTCGGTCTTGCAGTCGCCCGGCTCGCGCTTGCGGCCGGGGATGAACACTTTCGGCGAGCATTTCTCGGCCGCATCGGTGTCGAGGCTCTTGCCTTCCTTGTAGCCCTTGGTCTGGCAAAGCCTGTCGGCGCCCGCCTTGCAGTCCGGCGCGCCATTGGCCGACACCAGGCAGGCCGCGCGTCCGCTGACCATGATCGAGGGCCGCGCCATGTTCGACAGGCTCTCGCCGGCACCTTTGGCGCGGCTGTTGAGGTCGTCCATGGTCTCGCCCGGGCTCTTCAGGCTCGGCAGCATCGACTTGGATTTCTCGAGCAGCTTGCCGATTTCGTTGATCAGGCCGGGATTTTCCGGCTGGGGCGCCGGCTCGATCTGCTGCGGCGCCGGTCCTTGCGGCACCGGCTGCTGGGCCGGCGACTGCACGCCGAGCGAGGGCTGCGGCGCGCCTTGCGACCAGGCCGCGTCAGAGGTCAGCGCCAGCATCGACAGCGCGAGGCCCGCGGCCGCGAACTCCGTCCCGAATGACTTGAAACCATGGCTGATTCGATCGGGCATGGAACGAGCGTAGCCTGAAGCGGGCGTAGTCTGAAGCGGTCTTGACTTGAACACCTGGACCGGCAAAGCGCGCCGCGCGCAGGTCAGACCAGTTTAACCGCAATGACGAAGCCGAGCACCAGCACCACCGCGCCGATCGCGACCCAGAGACCGAGCCGCTTTTCCAGCTCGCTGCGAATGAGATCGCCGTAACGGTTGAGCAGGACGGCGACCACGAAGAAGCGCCCGCCCCGCGCGATGATCGAGCACAGGATGAACAGCCAGATATTGTAGCCGGCAAATCCTGACGTGATGGTGACGAGCTTGTAGGGGATCGGCGTCAGCCCCTTGCCGATGATGATCAGCGCGCCCCATTCGGCATAGGACTGGCGAAACGCCTCGACCTTGCCGCTAAGCCCATAGATGTTGATCAGCCACTGCCCGATCGAGTCGTACAGCAGCGCGCCGATCGCGTAGCCGACCACGCCGCCGGCCACCGAGGCGATCGTGCACACGGTCGCGAACCACCATGCCCGCTTCGGCCGCGCCAATGACATCGGCAGCAGCATGACGTCGGGAGGAATCGGGAAAAAAGAGCTTTCCGCGAACGATACCGCCGCCAAAATCCAGAGCGCGTAGGGCTTGTCGGCAGCGCCGATGAACCATTCGTAAGATCGTTTCAGCATGGCCGCATGAACCATCATGGAGCAGATTTGTCCATGCCGGGAAACGACGGAATTTTGGGGATTTAATGCCGCTTTCGCAGGCTGCGGCCTTCCAGCGCGACAATTCGCCGCCGAACCGCAGGCGGTGTCACGGCTTTGGATAACGCCTTGGCGGCGGCCTCATCGGCAATGGCTTTGGGCGGCTTGGCTGTCGATTTCGGCAGCTTCTCGGCAATGCCGAGCATCTCCTCGCGGCGCGCCATCTCGCGCCAGACATCCTCCGGCTTGACGCCGGCGGCTGCCCACAGAACGGTCAGATTGTAGAGCAGATCAGCGCTCTCGCGGACCACCGCATCGGTATCGCCGTTGACGGCGTCGATCACGACTTCGATGGCTTCCTCGGCCAGCTTCTTGGCCATCTTGGCCGGGCCGCGCTGAAACAGCCGCGCCGTTCGCGAAATTGCCGGATCGAGATTCCTGGCCGCGAGTACCGCCTGATAGAGCCGTTCGAGCGAATCACTCATCCCTCAAACCTAATCGAAAGTCGTGGCCGGCGTGTTAACGGCCGGCTTCACAACTAAAAAAATCCACCGGCCGAGCGCGGCCGGTGGATTCGTGTTTAACATCGGCCTTAGCAGCGCCCGCAATTACCAGGCGTTGGGATTTTTGTAGCCGCCATAGTACCGGTCGCGACCGTAATAGCCGTAGTACGGGCTGGGGCCGTAACCGTAATACGCCGGGGGCGCGTAATAGACCGGGCCGCCGCCGTAGTAACCATAGCTGTCATAGTAGTAGTCGCGGCGGTTCTGGGCGGCCGCAATCGCAAGACCGGTGCCGACGATGCCGGCGAAAGCCAACGCCGCCGCAGCGCCACCGCCGCCGTGATATCTCCTGCGGTGCGAGCTGAAATCGGTCGCGCCGCTGGTCCCGGTCGTGGCCGTCACACCCTTGGCGGTCGCCGAGCCCGCGAAAGCGGTCGACGGCTGGTACGTCGTCAGCGCCAGCGCGACGACCGTCGCCACCGCGCTGGCGCGGCCGATCGATGAAAACACTCCTTTTCGTGCAAACATCTCAATGTCCTCCGTGGCAGCTTGGCCTGACAGGCCTCGAATTGCTAACCACTGAGCGGATATTAGGTTCCCCAAACCATACGCAAGCTGAACGATCTCTGGCCAAATCGTGGCAGTCATCGCCCGTTCAGGTTAGCTGCGACAGAATGCCTGCGTTTAAGGCTTGTAATGCCGGTATTCTTGTCATGAAACAGACATGCGATCTGACAAACTCGCGATCTAACAAACTAGCCGACAACCTTGGCCCGCGCGGCAACTTGCCCCTCACCTGCTGACGTAAGCTCAATGCGTGCACGCCGAACCAACGCCCTTCGCTCGATGCTCGCCTCGCTTGCAGGCCTTTGCGCAGTGGTGTGCTTCGGTGCGGGCCAGAGCCTCGGCGCGGACGAGCCGCGGCCGCCGGTCGCGATCCAGTTCTCGCTCGACCGGCCCATCGATGCGACGGACGCGCCCTTCGTGATGGCGGCCACCGGCGGGCTGTTCAGCGCCGAGGGGCTCGCCGTCACCACCAACATCGCCAGCGGATCGCCGGACGCGATCGCGCGCGTCGCGGCCGGCAGCAGCGATTTCGCGCTGGTCGACATCAACGCGCTGGTGCGTTTTCGCGACAAGGACAAGCAGGGCGTCCCGCCGGTCAAGGCGGTATTCGTGCTGTTCAACAAGGCACCCTACGCCATCATCGCCCGCAAGAGCCGCGGCATCCAGGCCATGTCGGACGTCCAGGGCAAGAATCTCGGCGTCGCCGAAGGCGATCTCTCGATCCGGCTGTGGCCGGCGGTGGCCAGGCAGAACGGCATCAAGATCGCGGGCGTCAAGCAAAGCAACATCAGCGCCGCCGTGCGCGAGCCGATGCTGTCGGCGGGCCAGATCGATGCGGTCACCGGATTTTCCTATCTCTCGGCGATCAACCTGAAGGACCGCGGCGTGCCGGCCGACGATCTGGCGGTATTGAAATTCGCCGACTATGGCTGCGACGCCTATGGCTTCGCCGTTATCGTCAACCCGGCGCTGGCGGCCGCCAAGCCGGAAGTCGTGCGGGGATTCGTACGGGCGGCGATCGGCGGTTTGCACCTTGCCATCAAGGACCCCGCGGCCGCGGTGACCGAGATCGTCAACCGCATGGACGGCGGCTCGGGCGATCTGGAGCTGGAGCGGCTGCGCGCCATCCTGCGCGACAACATCCTGACCGGCGAGGTCAGGCGCAACGGCATCGGCGGCATCGATGTGGCACGGTTCGAGCGCTCGATCGATCAGCTCGCGGAAGGCTTCAAATTCCAGAAGCGGCCGCAGACTTCGGACATTTTCGACGACCAGTTCCTGCCCCCGGTCAACGGCCGGCTGATCAACTGAGCAAAACTTGAGCGGACGCTGGTTCTCGGCTGCGATCCCTGATTAGAATGCGGCTCGATTGATCGCGCCCAATTGCCCTCCAGTGCTTCCGGCATGTCCATGATCCGCCTTTATACCCGCGTCCTCGAGCTGCTCGGCAAGGAGGCGCGGCTGGGCTGGATTCTGGCCGGCGCCAATCTGCTGCTGGCCGGCGCGCAATTCGCCGAGCCCGTGTTGTTCGGCAAGATCATCGACGTGCTGTCCGGCAAGCCGGCGCCGGGCCCGCTGTCGTCCTCATCGGCCTGGCCGCTGCTGGCGGCCTGGGTGGCGTTCGGCCTGTTTACCATCGGCTGCAGCGCCATAGTGGCCCTGCACGCTGACAAGCTGGCGCACCGCCAGCGGCAGGCGGTGCTGACCGACTATTTCGAGCACATCATGCAGCTGCCGCTGACCTTCCACACCGGCACCCATTCCGGGCGCCTGATGAAGGTGATGCTGAACGGCACCGATTCACTGTGGCGGCTGTGGCTCGGATTCTTTCGCGAGCATTTTGCCGCGATCATGTCGCTGGTGGTGCTGCTGCCGCTGTCGCTCTACATCAACTGGCGGCTGGCGATCCTGTTGTTCCTGCTGTGCGTGGTGTTCACGGTGCTGACCACGCTGGTGGTGCGCAAGACCTACGGCATGCAGAGCGAGGTCGAGGAGCATTACTCAAACCTGTCCGCGCGCGCCTCCGACGCGCTCGGCAACGTCGCGCTGGTGCAGAGCTTCGTGCGCATTGATGCCGAGGTGCAGGGCCTGCGCTTCGTCGCCGACAAGCTGCTCGCGGTGCAGATGCCGGTGCTCGGCTGGTGGGCGCTGGTCACCGTGATCACTCGCGCTTCCACCACCATCACGGTGCTCGCGATCTTCACCGTCGGCATCGTGCTGCACGGGCAGGGCCTGACGACGGTCGGCGAGATCGTGATGTTCGTCAGTTTCGCGACCATGCTGATCCAGAAGCTCGAACAGGTCGTCAGCTTCATCAACAGCGTGTTCATGGAAGCGCCGCGCCTGCAGGAATTCTTCGACGTGCTCGACGCCGTGCCCGCGGTGCGCGACCGGCCCGGCGCGATGGACACCGGCCGGCTCTCGGGCCTCATCGAATTCAACGACGTCTCGTTTTCCTATGACGGCAAGCGGCCGGCGATCGAAGACCTCTCGTTCACCGCTTTGCCCGGCCAGACCATCGCGCTGGTCGGCCCGACCGGCGCCGGCAAATCGACCGCGATCGCCCTGTTGCATCGCGCGTTCGATCCGCAGTCCGGCATTATCAAAATCGACGGCATGGACATCCGCGCCCTGAAGCTGACGGCGCTGCGGCGGAATATCGGCGTGGTGTTCCAGGAAGCGCTGCTGTTCAACCGCTCGCTCGCCGACAACCTTCGCGTCGGCAAGCCGGACGCCACCGAAGAGGAAATGCGCACTGCGGCGGCGCGGGCGCAGGCGCTCGAATTCATCGAACGCAGCGACAAGAAATTCGAGACCCATGCCGGCGAACGCGGCCGCATGCTGTCCGGCGGCGAACGGCAACGGCTGTCGATCGCGCGCGCGCTGTTGAAGGACCCGCCGATCCTGATCCTCGACGAAGCCACCAGCGCGCTCGACGCGGTCACCGAAGCAAAAGTTAACGCCGCTCTCGACGAAGTGATGAAGGGCCGCACCACGTTCGTGATCGCGCACCGGCTCTCGACCATCCGCAACGCGACGCGCATCCTGATGTTCGACAACGGCCGCGTGATCGAAACCGGAACTTTCGATGAACTGGTGGCCCAGGGCGGCCGTTTTGCGGAACTCGCGCGGGCCCAGTTCATGGTGCAGGAGAACGCGCGGGCCGGTATCGAGGCCAGATAGCCCGCCTTGCGGATTGAATTATCGTCGAAATTGCGGCTATTTCGTCCACGATTTAATTCCCCGGCCTCTGTTCTCAATCGGCAAGCCGGTATAGGTTTGCAGCCGCCGTGAGCGACGGCGCAAATTAGGTTTCACAATCGCACGCCTGAAATCCGCACGCCTGAAATCCGCACGCCTGAAACCCGCACGCTTGAAACCCGAACGTCAGATATCAGGGCCTCCTTTTCGAAGGCGGGTCTCCAAGGACCGGAACGCAAAAGTGCATCTTATTCGCCCGCCGCTTCGCCATCCATTGTTGAGCCTGATCCTGCTTGTTGCCGCGCTTGCGTTCGCAACGCCGCGCACCGTGCACGCCGAGGCGTGGCTGGTCGTCGAAGCCGACACCGGCAGGGTGCTGCAGGCCGATAATGCGACGATGCCCTGGTATCCGGCATCGGTGACCAAGATCATGACGGCTTACGTCACGCTCAAGGCCGTCAAGGAGGGACGCCTGTCGCTCGACAGCGTGCTGACGGTCTCGCCGGTCGCAGCTTCGCAATCGCCGTCGAAGATGGGCTTCAAGCCGGGCACGCAAGTCACCGTCGAAAACGCGCTGGCGATGGTGATGGTGAAGTCGGCCAACGACATGGCCGTGGTGCTCGCCGAAGGCGTCGGCGGCTCGGTCGACGGCTTCTCGGCCATGATGAATGCAACCGCGCAACGGCTCGGCATGACGCAGACCAGCTACGTCAATCCGAACGGCCTGCCGGCCGAAGGCCAGGTCACCTCGGCGCGCGATCTTGCGATCCTGGCCCGCGCCGTGATTCGCGATCTGCCCGAATACGAATATTTCATGCACATCCCGGCGATCCGTTTCGGCCGCCGCACCACCAACAATTTCAACAAGCTGATCGGCCGCTATGCCGGCGCCGACGGCTTCAAGACGGGCTTCATCTGCGCCTCCGGATACAATCTGGTGGCGTCGGCGACGCGCAACGGCAAGCGGCTGATCGCGGTCGTGCTCGGCTCGAACTCCGGCCAGGCACGCGCGGTGCGCGCCGCCCAACTGCTGGAGCGCGGCTTTGCCGGCAACGGGCTGGGATGGCTGCGGCCCTCGCTCGGCACCGTCGACGGTCTGGTGCCGATCGACGCCACGCCGCCGAACCTGCGCGAGGAGATGTGCAACGGCAAGCGCAAGCGGCCCGCCACCGACGAGGACGCGGACACGACAATGGCCGCCGCCAGCGGAGGCGAAAGCCCGGCGCTGGCGTTCTTTGCCGCCGGACTGCAGGCGCCGATGGCAAAACCCTCGGAATTGCTCGCGACCGCGTATACGGCCGGCGAACCCATGGTGGTCTATACCGGTCCGAAGAAGACCGGCCCGGAGCTGATTGCCGCCGTGGCTGCGGATGACCAGAAGCAGACCACGCGGCGCGCCAAGAAATCGCGGGTCGTGGTGGCGGTGAAGAAGCCGGACGCGGACAAGTCCAAGACGGAGGCCAAGTCCGACGCCAGGTCCGAGGCCAAAACCGAATCCAGGACTGCCGCAAGGACCGACGCCAAATCCGACGCAAAACCTGCGGCCAAGCCGGCGGCCGCCCGGCATGCCAATGTCAAACCGGACACTGCCGCCGCAAAGCCCGTCGCCGCGAAGCCGGCCGTAGCTGCAAAGCCTGCCGCCAAGCCGGCCGAGAAGCCGGTCGCCTCGGGCGATAAGCCGGCCGCGAAGCCCGCCAAGCCCAACGCGGCCGCAAAACCCAAGAGCGAATCCAAGCCAGCCAGTTAAGGGGCCCAATGCCCCGCAATTAGGCGGTTTTCGCCCGTTCCGGGCACCGAGTTTTCGATTGCCAATGCGTCGACAGCGCGTAGCCGCTTGCCATCGGCGGCGGCATTCTCAATACTGACCAAAACAAGGCATCCCGGCCCAAGAATTTGAGAAATCGGGAACTAACCAGAGGGGAAATACCATGGAGCGGATCTGGCTCAAGCAATATCCGGCCGGCGTGCCCGCCGATATCGACGTCAATCAATACTCGTCGCTCGTCGAGTTGCTGGAAGAGAGCTTCAAGAAGTTCGCCGACCGCAAGGCGTTCATCTGCATGGACAAGTCGATCAGCTACCGCGACCTCGACCAGATGTCGGCTGCCTTTGGCGCCTATCTGCAGAGCAAGGGCCTGCAAAAGGGCGCCCGCGTTGCGCTGATGATGCCGAACGTGCTGCAATACCCGGTCGCGACCGCCGCCGTGCTGCGTGCCGGCTACGCGGTGGTGAACGTCAACCCGCTCTACACCCCGCGCGAGCTCGAACATCAGCTGAAGGATTCCGGCGCCGAGGCGATCGTGGTGCTGGAGAATTTCGCCACCACGGTGCAGCAGGTGATCGCAAGAACCGCGGTCAAGCATGTGATCGTCGGCAGCATGGGCGACCTGCTCGGCTTCAAGGGCGTGATCGTCAATCTGGTGGTCCGCAAGGTGAAGAAGATGGTGCCGGCCTGGTCGATCCCAGGCTCCGTCTCCTTTAACGACGCGCTGGCCGCCGGCCGCGGCATGAAGCTCAACAAGCCGCAGCTGAGCCGCGACGACGTCGCCTTCCTGCAATATACCGGCGGCACGACAGGCGTTTCCAAGGGCGCGACGCTGCTCCACCGCAACATCCTCGCCAACGTGCTGCAGAACGACGCCTGGCTGCAGCCGGCGCTGAAGAAGCCGCCGATCGTCGACCAGATGGTCATCGTCTGCGCGCTGCCGCTCTATCACATCTTCGCGCTGACCGCGTGCTACCTGCTCGGAGTGCGCGCCGGTGGCACCAATCTGCTGATTCCCAACCCGCGCGACATGGCCGGCTTCGTCAAGGAGCTGACCAAGTACCAGGTCAGCTTTTTCCCGGCGGTCAACACGCTCTACAATGGCCTGTTGAACACGCCAGGATTCGACAAGCTCGATTTCTCCAAACTGAAGGTCTCCAACGGCGGCGGCATGGCGGTGCAAAGACCGGTCGCCGAGAAGTGGCTGAAGGTAACGGGCTGTCCGTTGGCGGAAGGCTATGGCCTGTCGGAAACCTCGCCGACGCTGACCTGCAACCCCGCCGACACCGACAAGTTCTCCGGTTCGATCGGCATTCCCGTGCCGTCGACCTATATCTCGATCCGCGACGACGACGGCAAGGAAGTGCCGCTCGGCGAGCCCGGCGAGATCTGCGCCAAGGGTCCGCAGGTGATGGCAGGTTACTGGAACCGGCCGGAAGAGACTGCGAATGTCATGACGGCGGACGGCTTCTTCCGCACCGGCGACATCGGCGTGATGGATGCCGACGGCTACGCCAAAATTGTCGACCGCAAGAAGGACATGATCCTGGTCTCCGGCTTCAACGTCTATCCGAACGAGGTCGAGGAAGTCATCGCCGGCCATCCGGGCGTGCTGGAATGCGCCGTGATCGGCGTCCAGGACGCAAAGTCGGGCGAGGCGGTCAAGGCCTTCATCGTCAAGAAGGACCCCAACGTCACCGCAGACGAAATCATCAAGTTCTGCGGCACGCAGCTGACCGCCTACAAGGTCCCCAAGCAGATCGAGTTCAGGACCGACCTGCCCAAGACCAACGTCGGCAAGATCCTGCGCCGCGAACTGCGCGACGAAAAGAAAGCCGCGGCCTGAGACCGGAATGCGGGCGAGTGTCCGATCATGAGTGACGCTCGCGACCCGACGCCGGCGGACATCCTGAATTTCTGGCGCGAAGCCGGCCGCGAGCGCTGGTACAAGCGCGACGATGCGTTCGACGCGCAAGTGCGTCAGCGGTATCTCGGCCTGTGGCAGAAGGCGGCCGCGGGCGAATTGTCGTCATGGGAGGCGAGCGATAACGGCGCGCTGGCGCTCACCATCGTGCTCGACCAGTTTCCCCGCAACATGTTTCGTGGTGACGCTCTGATCTATGCGAGCGACAGGCTGGCGCGCGAGGTTGTGGCCCGTGCCATCGACCTCGGCGCCGATAAGCGTATCGACCCGGTCCTGCTCGAATTCCTCTACATGCCGTTCATGCATTCGGAGCATTTGCCCGACCAGCTGCGTTGCATCGAACTGTTCCGCGGGACCGCCAATACCGAAAACAAGGAATATGCCGAACACCACGCCGACATCATCCGCCGGTTCGGGCGCTTTCCGCACCGTAACCGCATCCTGGGGCGCGAGACGACGCCTGAAGAACAGGCATTCCTCGACGCCGGCGGGTTTACCGGCTGATGACAGAACAGTGAACGGGCGGCACCATTGCCGTTTCCGGGACACCGAATATTGTGCCGGTCATCCGCAAAGGTTAAGACACCTCCGCACATTGAGGGAGAATTGACGATGACGATCCAAGTTGGCGACAAGCTGCCGGAAGCCAAGTTTCGCGTGATGACGGCGGAAGGCCCGCAGGTCAAAACCACCGACGATGTCTTCAAGGGCAAGAAGGTCGCGCTGTTCGCGGTGCCGGGCGCCTATACCGGCACCTGCCACAAGATGCATCTGCCGAGCATCTTCCTCAACGCCTACGCCATCAAGGACAAGGGCGTGAACACCATCGCGATCGTCTCGGTCAACGACGCCTTCGTGATGAACGCCTGGAAGCGCGATACCGACCAGCGCGACGAAGCCACCTTCCTGGCCGACGGCAATGCCGACTTCACCAAGGCAATCGGCATGGAGCTCGACGCCTCCGGCAACGGCCTCGGCATCCGCTCCAAGCGCTATTCGATGCTGGTGGAAGACGGCGTGGTCAAGAAGCTCAACCTCGAGGCGGCCCCCGGCAAGGTCGAAGTCTCCGGCGGCGATACGCTGCTGGGGCAGCTGTAAGTTATTCGTCATTGCGAGCGCAGCGAAGCAATCCATCTCCCCGCGCGGGGATAGATGGATTGCTTCGTCGCTTCGCTTCTCGCAATGACGGTTGATAGTGTAGCCTCACACACAACTGTCATCGCCCGGCTTGACCGGGCGATCCAGTACGCCGCGGCCTTTCGGCTTTATCTCAACCGTCTCTGGAATACTGGATCACCCGCTTTCGCGGGTGATGACAGCTGTGTTTATTGCTACGTTGTGGGATGGGTAGAGCGCAGCGAACCCATCGCCGCGAAGATGGTAGGTTTCGCTACGCTCCACCCACCTTACGAATCTCTGATGTGCGTCTTCAGCCTTGCCATCGCGACGCCGTCGCGGGCCAGCTGATCGGCGCGCTCGTTTTCGTCGTGGCCGGCGTGGCCCTTGATCCAGTGCCAGCGCACCTCGTGCGCCTTCAGCGACGCGTCGAGGCGCTGCCACAAATCGACATTCTTGACTGGCTTCTTGTCTGACGTGCGCCAGCCGTTCCGCTTCCAGCCGTGGATCCACTCGGTGATCCCCTTGCGGACATACTGGCTGTCGGTGGTGAGATCGACGACGCAGGCTCTTTTCAGCGCTTCCAGCGCCGAGATTGCCGCCATCAGCTCCATGCGGTTGTTGGTGGTGTGCGGCTCGCCGCCCTTCAGTTCTTTTTCGGTGTCGCCGAATTTCAGGATCGCGCCCCAGCCGCCGGGGCCGGGATTGCCCGAGCAGGCGCCGTCGGTAAACACCGTGACATGCGGCTTTGAATCGCTCACGCAGCGTATCCCGGCTGCGTCAGGCCGTAATCGCGCGCGGACTGGACGCTCTGGTGGAAGCGCAGCTTGCGGGCATATTCGAGCGGATCTTTCGGCTTCACCAGCGCGCCCGGCGGGACGTTGAGAAAGTCGACCAGACGCGTCAGCAAAAACCGCAGCGCTGAGCCGCGCGCCAGCAGCGGCAGCGCATCCTGCTCGGCATCGGACAATTTTCGTTCGCGGCCATAGGCGCCGAGCAGCGCCCGCGACTTGGTGACGTTGAAGGAATGATCCGGCTCGAAGCACCATGCGTTGAGGCAGATCGCGACGTCATAGGCCAGGATGTCGTTGCAGGAAAACGGGAAGTCGATCAGCCCGGACAGTCTGCCGCCGAGGAAGAAGACGTTGTCGTTGAACAGGTCGCCATGGATGACGCCGAGCGGCAGATCCTTTGGCCAGTTCGCCTCGAGGTGATCGAGTTCGCGCGCGATGAAATCGCGCAAGCCGGGCTGCACGTTGTCGGCACGCGGCGCCGACGAATCGAACAGCGGCCGCCAGCCTTCAACCGACAGCGGATTTTTGCGGAACATCGGAAAGTCGCGTCCCGCCAGATGCATTTTGGCGATCGCCTCGCCGACACCGGTGCAATGCGCGGCGTTGGGCCGCCGCGGCCACATGCCTTCGAGGAAATTGATGATCGCCGCGGGCCGCCCGGCCAGATGGCTGTAGACCTCGCCCTGGCGGTTCTTGGCCGGCTGCGGGCAATGCACGCCACGCTCCGCCAGATGGGCCATCAGCGACAGGAAATAAGGGATATCGTCGATCGCCACGCGCTTCTCATAAAGCGTGAGGATGTAGGCGCCCTTGCTGGTGTGCATCAGGAAGTTGGAGTTCTCGACGCCTTCGGCGATGCCCTTGTAGGAGAGCAGTTCGCCGATGTCGTAACCCTTGAGGAATTCCGCGAGGTCTTCGGCGGCAACGTCGGTGTAAACCGCCATGGCAGAGCCTTAAGCGGCGTCGGGCCGCAGCGAACGCGGCAGCGGGAAGAATTCGTTTTCTTCCGCGGCCGAGACCGTCTCCACATGCAAATTATAGCGCTCGGCGAACGCGCCCATGATTTCCTCGACGATCACCTCCGGCGCGGACGCGCCCGCGGTGATGCCAAGGCTCGTGATGCCTTCGAACCGCGACCAGTCGAGGTCGCTGGCGCGCTGCGCCAGCACCGAGACCGGGCAGCCCTCGCGCTCGGCGACTTCGCGCAGGCGCTGCGAGTTCGACGAGTTCGGCGCGCCGACCACGATCAGGGCATCGACCACCGGCGCCACCTTCTTCACCGCAAGCTGGCGGTTGGTGGTGGCGTAGCAGATGTCTTCCTTGTGCGGGCCGGAGATGTTGGGAAAACGCTCTTTCAGCATCGCGACGATTTCGGCGGTGTCGTCGATCGACAGCGTCGTCTGGGTCACGAAGGCGAGGTTGTCCGGATTCTTCGGCGTGAAGGTCTTGGCGTCTTCGTTGGTCTCGATCAGCGTCACCGCGCCCTGCGGCAACTGACCGAGGGTGCCGACGACTTCCGGATGATGCGAATGCCCGATCAGCAGGATTTCACGGCCGCGCTTGAAATGGATCGCGGCTTCCCGGTGCACCTTGGTGACCAGCGGGCAGGTGGCGTCCAGCGAGAAGAAATTGCGCGCGCGGGCGTCCGCCGGAACCGACTTTGGCACGCCGTGGGCAGAGAACACCACCGGTGCGTTGGTATTGTCGGGGATTTCGGCCAGTTCCTCGACGAAAATCGCGCCCTTGGTCTTCAGGCTGTCGACCACATAGCGGTTATGCACGATCTCGTGGCGGACATAGACCGGGGCACCGTAGATCGCGAGCGCCCGCTCGACGGTGTCGATCGCCCGTACCACGCCGGCACAGAAGCCGCGGGGGGAACAAAGCACGATTTTGAGGTCTGGTTTCGCTGACGCTGACAAAGAGGACATCGGGGCTATCTCGGGGACCGAATCACCCCTTGCCGGCGGGCAGGGAACGGCCAATTTGCATAAGCACTTGGGGCTGCTTTTGGGCGCTGTCAAGGCACTTTAGCAGGCCATTGCGCCAATGACCCCTCAAGGGGTATATAGGCCCGGAATTCCCGTCATCCCCGATGACCGCAGACTTCGCCTCCAAAAAGAGGTGGGCGAGGCACAAAGGAGATTTGCCATGAGCAATGCACCGCTGATGCCAAAGGCGACGGCCGTGTGGCTGGTTGATAATACCGCGCTGACCTTCGACCAGGTGGCCGATTTCACCAAAATGCACCCCCTCGAGGTCCGCGCCATCGCCGATGGCGACGCGGCGCAGGGCATCAAGGGCATGGACCCGATTTCGACCGGCCAATTGAGCCGCGACGAGATCGAAAGGGGCGAAAAAGACCCGAACTACCGCCTCAAGCTCGGCGAGAGCAAGGTGACCCTGCCCCCGGCCGCCAAGAAGAAGGGCCCGCGCTACACCCCGGTTTCGCGCCGCCATGAGCGGCCCAGCGCGATCCTGTGGCTGGTGCGCAACCATCCCGAGCTGAAGGACGCCCAGATCATGCGTCTGGTCGGCACCACCAAGACAACCATTGCGAGCGTCCGCGACCGCACCCACTGGAACGCCTCGACGCTGACACCGATGGACCCGGTGACGCTCGGCCTGTGCTCGCAGATCGAACTCGATTTCGAGGTGCAGCGCGCGGCCAAGGAAAAGCCGGTCCCCGCGGCCTACGGCGGCGCCACCCTGCTGCCGGCCTCCGAGACCACCAAGAAGGAGCCGGAGTTCGAGCCGACCGAAAAGCAGCGCGACGACCTCAACGTCGACGCCGTGTTCGCCAAGCTGAAGACGATCGGCGGCAAGAAGCAGGACGACGAGGAATAGGTTTCTGGTATCAGGGCTACGGGACTTCGAACGCGGCGGGGAGACCTGCCGCGTTTTTGTATGTGCAGGCGTTAAGCGCTCACCCGTATTTCAGCTTCATCCATAAAATTCCGCCGGCCAGCACGATCGTGATGGCATTGGCAACGATCAGCGGCCCGTCTCCGGAAAGCAGGCCGTACACCAGCCACAGCAGAATGCCGAGCACCATGACGAGAAACATTCCGAGCGAAATGTCTTCCGTCGAGCGGGTTCGCCAGACTTTTACGAATTGCGGGGCGTACGCCAGCGTCGTGCACGTTGCGGCAGCAAAACCCAGCAGCTTGATGGCAATCGGTTCCATGGCCGCTTTATAGCATCGATTCGAGAATCAGATGAGCGTCGTCGGTAAGATGGCCGCCAACCGTCGGGCAGCGTTGTTGATTGTACTCGATTTTATTCTTCGTCATCCCTGAGCGGCTTGCCTCTCACGCACTTGATGCCGAGCGACGAGGCATCTCACCGCTGTCATGCCCCGCGAAAGCGGGGCATCCAGTACGCCGCGGCTTCTCGATCGATCGCAAGGAGCCTGTCATCGGGCGGCCATTCGGCCGACCGTTGGCGGGCGACGACACCTGTCCTGGAGGCGAACTTCAACTCACGCCTTCTTCAGAAACTCCGTGCGCAGTACCAAGCCCTTGACCTTGTCGGTGCGGCCTTCGATCTCGTCAGCATTGTCGGTGAGATGGATGCCCCTGATCACGGTGCCGCGCTTGAGCACGGTGGACGAGCCTTTCAGCTTCAGGTCCTTGATCAGCGTGACGGTGTCGCCCTCGGCGAGCAGCGCGCCGTTGGAATCTCTGACTTTGATGTCCATGAAGTACGTCTTTCCAAAACGTTGAAGCGCTTCTTACTTCCTTCTCCCCTTGTGGGAGAAGGTGGCGCGCGAAGCGCGTCGGATGAGGGGTCTCTATCCGCGGAGACAACCCCTCATCCGCCTTCGCTGCGCGAAGGCACCTTCTCCCACAAGGGGAGAAGGAAGAAAGAACCGTTCGCTTTAGCCCAATTCGATCTCGCCCGTTATCTCGTGCGTGAAGCTAATTCCGCCGAGCGTCAGCGTCATCTTCGCCGGCAGTTTTTCGTTGCCCTTGAGGCGGCCGCTGGCGAGGGCGTCACGGACCGCCTTTTCGATTTCGCGCTGCGAGGTGATACCGACCTTCTTGAGAAAGCCGCGCAAGCTGGTGTTGAAAACGTCCTCGTTCATGATGGACTCCTGATCAGGGCCTGGTGGGATTGTTCAGCATCTGCTCGGCGAGGTTTCGCTGGGCACGGTCGGTGCGCGCGTTGGCGTTGCCGCGCTGCACGTCGCGGTTCTTGCGGCAGATGACGTAGTCGTTCGACCCCGGCGCCACATTGTTGGCGCGGCAGAACGCATCGTCGTCGGCGCCGGTATCGGCCATGGTCGGCTGGCCCTTCTCCAGGCAGCCCGCGAGCAAGGGCGCAGTGAGCAGGAGGGCGAACAAGAGGCGTGAGGGGTTGTGTCGCATGACTGGTCCAATGGTCCGGTTTCGTCATTGCCGGGCTTGACCCGGCAATCCATCGAAATCAAGGCATTTTTGCCTGATCGGAGGCGGAATAATGGTTCCTCCTTTCGTCATTGCGAGCCACCGGGTCGCGCGAATGCGCGCCCGATGACAGGCTCCGCGAAGCAATCCATTTCACCACGCAAAAGGAAGAATGGATTGCTTCGTCGCCAGCACTCCCTTGCGCAAACGCTTCGCGTTTGTCGCAGGCAATGACGGCTGAGGGCAATCACCCCCTGCCCTTCAGCGCCTCGCCGATTTCGTCGAGCACCTTGGGATCCTCGATCGTCGCCGGCATGGTCCAGGCGTCGCCGTCGGCGATCTTCTTGATGGTGCCGCGCAGGATCTTTCCGGAGCGGGTTTTCGGCAGGCGGCCGACGGTGATCGCGAGCTTGAAGGCGGCGACGGGCCCGAGTTTATCGCGCACCAGCGCCACGACTTCTTTCTCGACCTCAGCCGGGCTCTTCGAAACGCCGGCTTTCAGCACCAGAAAGCCGCAGGGCACCTCGCCCTTGATCGCGTCCTTGATGCCGAGCACCGCGCATTCGGCGACGTCCGGATGGGAGGCCAGAATTTCCTCCATGCCGCCGGTGGAAAGCCGGTGGCCGGCGACGTTGATGATGTCGTCGGTGCGGCCCATGACGAACACATAGCCGTCGGCGTCCTTGTAGCCGGCGTCGGAGGTTTTGTAATAGCCGGGGAATTCGGTGAGATAGGCTTCCCTGAAACGCGCATCCTGTTCCCACAGCGTCGGCAGGCAGGCCGGCGGCATCGGCAGTTTTATGACGATCGAGCCCATGGTGCCCGCAGGCACCGGTCTCGCCGCCTCGTCGACCACGTCGACCTGATAGCCCGGCATCGGCACCGTCGGCGAGCCGTGCTTGACCGGCAACATGCCGAGCCCCACCGGATTGCCGGCGATGCACCAGCCGGTTTCGGTCTGCCACCAGTGGTCGATGACAGGCACTTTCAACTGCTGCTCCGCCCATTCCACCGTCGGCGGATCGGCGCGCTCGCCGGCCAGAAACAGGGTGCGGAATTTCGACAGATCGTACTTACGGATGAATTTGCCGTCCGGATCTTCCTTCTTGATGGCGCGGAACGCGGTCGGCGCAGTGAAGAAGGCGACCGCCTTGTGTTCAGAGATGACGCGCCAGAACGCGCCGGCGTCGGGCGTGCCGATCGGCTTGCCCTCGTACATGATCGAGGTCGCGCCATGGATCAGCGGTCCGTAGACGATGTAGCTGTGGCCGACCACCCAGCCGATGTCGGAGCCGCACCACCAGACCTCGCCGGGCTTGACGCCGTAGAGGTTGAACATCGACCATTTCAGCGCGACCAGATGCCCGCCATTGTCGCGCACGACGCCCTTGGGAATCCCGGTGGTGCCTGAGGTGTAGAGGATATAGAGCGGATCGGTCGCCTTGACCGGCACGCATGGCGCGGCCTTGCCGGCATCGAGCGCGGCGCGGCGCAATTGCGCCCAGTCGTGGTCGCGTCCGTCCGTGAGTTCGCAGGCCTGCTGCGGCCGCTGCAGGATCACGCAGGTTTGCGGCTTGACGCTCGACAGCCGGATCGCCTCGTCGAGCAGCGGCTTGTACTGCACGATGCGGCCGGGCTCGATGCCGCAGCTCGCCGAAAAGATCAGCTTTGGTTTCGCATCCTCGATCCGGCTCGCGAGCTCCTTCGCCGCAAAGCCGCCGAACACCACCGAATGAACAGCGCCAATCCGCGCGCAGGCCAGCATCGCGAACACGGCCTCCGCTACCATCGGCATATAGAGGATGACGCGGTCGCCCTTTGTGACGCCGAAATCGGCCATCACGGCCGCGAGCGTCTGCACCTCCTGCAGCATCTGCGCGTAGGTGAATTTCGTAACGGTGCTGGTCAGCGGCGAATCGTGGATCAGCGCCACCTGATCGGCACGGCCATTTGCAACGTGGCGGTCGAGCGCGTTGTAGCAGGTGTTGACCACGCCATCCGTGAACCAGCGGCCGTAAGCCCCCATCGCGGGATCGAAAATCTTCCTTGGGGTTTCGATCCAGTCGATCTCGCGTGCCGCCTCGGCCCAAAAGCCTTCGGGATCCCGGAGCGAGCGGGCGTGGATGTCGTGATACCGGCTCTTTTCGTCGACGTTCATGGCGCGCTCCCGGTCTGTCGCCTCGTCCTTCGTCATGCCCGGCCTTGTGCCGGGCATCCACGTTCTTTGCTACCCACTAGGGAAGCAAGACGTGGATGGCCGGGACAAGCCCGGCCATGACGGTGTGGGCGATACTGGCTTGTTCTTTCAAGCCATTGTCACGGGAAGCGCCGCCAGATCAAGCCGGAACAGTTCGTCGGTTCGAGCTGAAGCCCGGCCAACCGGGCTGCAGCTTATTGAGTTGACGCGTTTTCTTCACGCGAACCGGTAGCCACTTCGCTCGAAAACGCTATGAAAACCCTACTGCCGGGCGATGCTATTGAGCGTCTCCAGCCGCTCTTCCATCGCCAGGCGCAGGTCATAGCCGCGGCGGCCGAATGAGGCGTTGCGCTTGCCGATAAAGTCGCGCTGCTGCCGGGTCAGCGCCAGCGCTGCGCGGTGGCTGTCGGATTCGGCGTTCGCGACCACCCGCAGGAAGACGTCGTTGATGTTGCGGTCGAGCTGGGCGAGGCCGGGATCGGCGCAGATCGCCTTTTCGACCTGGCGCTTCGCGGTGGCGCAGTTGAAGCTCGGCAGGTTCTTCTGGTAGGTCAGCGAGCCCAGCCGCTCGATCTGCTGCGCGATCTCCTGATGGTTGGTGGCCGCGGTCTTGTCGGAGGGATTGAGCCGCACCGCTTCGGCATAATCCTGCAACGCGCGCGCGCGATCGCCCTTCTTGACCCATGCCGCGCCGCGGTTGTTGTAGGCGCGCTGGAATTTCGGATCGAGCTTCAATGCCGCGTCGTAATCGGCAATGGCGCGGTCGTAATCCTTGCGTGCCTGATAGGCATCGCCGCGGTTGGCCAGGAATTTCGGCTGTGGCTGGATCTTGATCGCTTCGTCGTAGTCGGCGATCGCACCGGCGTAGTCGCCGTTGGCGGCGAGGTCCAGCCCGCGATTGTCGAAGAACTCCGGCTCCGACGGATCGATCCGGATCGCCGACGTAGAGTCCTGCAGTGCGCGGTCGGTACGGCCGATTTTCTTGTAGGCCGCGCCGCGGTTGGTATAGGTCCGCGCGTTGTTCGGATTGAGAAGGATCGCAGCATCGTAATCGGCAATCGCCTTCTTGTACTCGCCCTTGAAGTACCAGGCGGCGCCGCGATCCGAAAACGCCTGCGCGAAATCAGGTTTCAGCCGCAGCGCCTCGTTGTAGTCCTCGATCGCGCGGTCGTATTTTCCGGCATTATTGAAGGCGTTGCCGCGGTTGGCATAGCCATTGGGGTTTTCGGGCTCGAGCCGGATGGCTTCGTTGAAGGCGGCAAATGCCGCCTCCGGCCTGCCGCCCTGGCGAAGCATCTCGCCGCGGGCCCGGAAGGCGCGGGCACGATGGGGATCCCTGGCGATGACGGCGTCGATCTCGGCCATGGCCCTGGCGGCCTGGCCGCCGCTATAGAGCGCGACGGCGCGGGTGATGGTGGCATCGAGACGATCGGCGTCGGGCGTCGCCGGATTGTCGATCAGCGCGGTGCAGCTTTCGATCAGCCTTGCCGGCGCGGCGTCGGTCAGGGGCGCGCAGATGACCGGCGGCTCGGTGGCGGTTTGGGCGATGGCCCCGCCGGAAGTCAGGAGAATGACGGCAAATGCCGCGCTTGCGGCAAACGGCGAAACAAATGATCGCATGATCAGCTCTCGGCAATCGTAGCTGTGTTAAGCGGCAATGCAGCGTCGCTTTGTCGCGCCAAGTCCGCGCAAGGTTCGAAAGCCAGCCATTGCCTGGACTATGCCACCCGATTCGCTGCGAAAAAACGCCCTCGCCAACCCGGCCTGAACGCTTTCCTGTGAAAGGGTTCACAGACTTGTTTTATTGATCGGGTCTATTGTCGCCAGGAGTTTGCGAACCTCGGTATCGGCGTGTTGCGAAACACTACTTTAAGTGGCATAATGTCTAATCTACATGCGGAGGAAACGATGCGGTATGCGATGCCAATCTTCCGACTGCGTTACAGCTCAATCTGGCTCGGCGCCGCCATGCTCGTTGGGACCAGCGTGGCCACACCGGCGCAATTCATCGTTCAGCGCCCGACCGATCCGAACCAGAGACAGGTGGTCATGGTTCGACAGGACGCGTCTGATTGCTCCGGTCGCGATGTCCCCAATGTCGACTCACCGTCGGTCGGCGGCACGATCTGGGCAACGCGGCTGTTCGACGGCAACACCGGCGTGAAGGTGGCCATGACAGCCAAGCCCAACACGACCTATCGTATCTCGCTCAAATGCGTTCGTCCGATCGGCGAGGTCAAGACCGACGACGAGGGCATCGCCAACCTGTCGCTGGTGTTTCCAACCAATCTGGTCGGCGCGGAATATTCCTTCGAACTGGCACCGGAGGGCGCTCCAGCGGGAAGTCGTTACCAGAGCGCACAAATTTCATTCCAGTAACTGACTCTCCCCGCAAGGGGCGAGCCGCCAACCATGCATTCATTCCGTGTCCTTGCCGGCAGGGCCGTCAGCAATCGCCACATCATTTCGGAGAGCACCATGAACAGGATTGCACTGTCGCTCACCATCGCCGCAACATTTCTGTCGTTCATGCTGCCGACCACTTCCGCGCACGCCCAGGCCTCGCGGACCTGGGTGTCGGGCGTCGGCGACGACGTCAATCCGTGCAGCCGCACCGCGCCCTGCAAAACCTTCGCGGGCGCCATTTCCAAGACTGCAATGAACGGCGAGATCAATTGTATCGATCCCGGCGGCTTCGGCGCGGTGACCATTACCAAGTCGATCACCATCGACTGCAGTGCGGAATTTGGCTCGATTCTGTTCAGCGGCACGAACGGCATCAATGTCCCGTTCAACAATTTTTCGGCGGCGGATGCGCGAAAGACGGTCCGGCTGCGCAACCTCAAGCTGAACGGTGTCGATACCGGTATTGTCGGAATCCGGATCACCGGCGGCTCCGTCATCGCCGGCGGCGTCGTCATTATCGAAGATACCGTGGTCGACGGCGCTTTTGCCGGCGGGGCAACGGGCATCCTGGATGAACGCACGGCGGGAGGCGAGCTGTATATTACCAACACGACCGTCCGGAATACCGGGACTTTCGGTATCGCGATAAGACCCCCGGCCGCCGGACAGCGAATCGACGCCACGTTCGACAATGTGCACGTGCAGAATTCGGCCAATATCGGAATTCTCATCGGCAACAACGGCCGCGCCATGATCAACCGCGCCGTGATTACGGGCAATACCCAGATCGGCATTGGTGCATCTGGCATCGCTGCATCCGCCGAAATGAACCTCAGCAACAGCGTGGTCAGCAACAACGGTCTCGGCGTGGGTAACCTCAACGGAACGGTCACGATCCGTCTTTCCAACAACGATATCTCCTTCAACACCACCGGGTTCAGTGGCGCCACGCAGTCGTATTTCAACAACCGTGTTCAAGGCAACGGCTCGCTCGGCCTGGCCCCGACGGCGATCGGCTCGACCTCCAACCCCACCGGTCTGCAGTAGTCGCGCCTTGGTCCCAGGCTGGCTGCATCTGCCGGCGGTGTGGCGGGCTCGATGGAAGCGGCGTAGAGCGCCGGACGCGCCGGCGTTCACCGCGGCTCAATCGCCTGCAATTGGTCGAGCCGTTGCTGCATCGCTGTGCGCAAATCGTAGCCGGGCTGGCCAAACGCTGTGTTGCGACGGGCGACGAAATCGTCCTGCGCTCGCTGCAGGGCGCGGCCGGCACGCGGGCTGTTGGCGGTCGCCTCGCGGACCAGCCTGGCATTCAGCGCATAGATCTCGCGGTCGAGATCGGCAAGCGCCGGATCGGCGCAGATCGCCTTCTCCACGGCGCGGCGGGCAACGGCACAGTTGAAGCTCGGCTTGCCCGCCACCGCCTTCAGCACGCCAAGGCGTTCGAGTTCCTGCGCCAGCGATTTATAATTGGCGCGCGCAACGGGATGGTCCGGAATGAGCTTGATCGCCATGCCAAAATCGGCCAGCGCCCTGGGCCGGTCGCCCTTCTTGCGCCAGAGTTCGCCGCGCGCGTTGAAGATATCGGCCAGCGCCGGATCGAGCTGCAGCACGTCGTCATAATCGGCGATCGCGCGGTCGGTCATGTCCTTGCGCTGGTAGGCGCCGCCGCGCGCGATCAATGCCTTGACGCGGTCGGACCTTGCGGTCTTTTCATTGCCGATCAACGCGCCGCAAACGCTGATGGTCTTGTCGTCGTCATCGGCCGCCGCGGCCGCAATGCACGGCGCCGGATCGACTTGCGGATCTCCGGCCGGCTCGGCGCCGGTTGCCAGCCCGCCCTGTACCAACGCCGTCCACAGCAGGCAGGCGACCACAACACTGCGGATGATTGAACAACCTCGCATCAACGGACCCGAAAAAGCGCTCTCGACGACGGGCGATCCTAGCAAGCGAGGTTCGCTTCCGACAGCCGGCCACCGCGAATTTCGCGGGCCGTTCGGGTCCCGGCCTCGCCGAAACCTGACGTGCGGAAAGCCGGGCTCTTCACGTGCAAGTAGGCACGCGCATTGGAGAATTTCCGTTGAACCTTTCGCCGGTTTGGTCGACTCAAAAACCATGACAGCCCTGACCGACACCACCTCGCCGCGTCCGATCGCGTATTCTCAAACCGGCTATTTCTACTTCTACATGGCGCTGGCCTGCACGGCTGTCGCGTTTCTCGGCTTCGCCCCGACCTATTGGCTGCCGATGATGTCGCGATCGATTTCGGCTTCGCCTGTGGTCCATTTTCACGGCCTGCTGTTTTTCGCCTGGTCGCTCTACTTTACGTTCCAGACCTGGCTCGCCGCATCGGGAAAGGTCACCCGACACCGCACGATCGGCATGATCGGCGTGTCGCTGGCGACCGCGATGACGATCTTCGGCTTCCTGGTGGCGGTCAACGCGATGAAACGATCGGCCGCGGCCGGGCTCGCCAGCGAAGGAATCGCGTTTGCGATCGTCCCGCTCAGCGGCATTCTTTTCTTTGCGATGGTGTTCGCGCTGGCTATCGCGAACATCGGCCGGCCGGAGACCCACAAGCGGCTGATGCTGCTGGCCGGCATTTCGCTGCTGGACGCCGCCGTGGCGCGCTGGTTTCTCACTTTCCTGGCGCCTCCCGGTCCGCTCGGCCCGCCGCCGGTGCCCGTCACCATCCCGCCGGCCCTTGTCGCCTATCTCCTGCTCGTGGTCGCCATCGTGCACGACTGGCGTACGCGCGGCCGGGTGCATCCGGTCTATATCTGTGGCGGCGCGGCGCTGATTGCCGTGAAGCTGCTCAACTGGCCGATCAGCGCCTCGTCGTTCTGGCATTCCTTCGCCGGCGGAATATTGGCGATGGCGCAGTAGCGCGAGAGCGCTTCGTTTACGCCGATTTCACCGTCAGCCCGCCATCGACCACCAGTTCGAGTCCGGTGACGTAACGGGATTCGTCGGAAGCCAGAAACAGCGCCGCGTTGGCAACATCCCAGGCGTCGCCCATGTGCCCCATCGGCACTTGCGAGTCCCTTGCTCGCCACATCGCCTCGACGTCGCCCTTGGCATAACTCGCCGCAAGACCTGCGGAGTGCTCGACCATCGGTGTTTTCATCAGACCCGGCAGAATGCAGTTCACCCTGACATGATCGGGCGCGAACTGCACCGCCGTGGTGCGCGTCATCTGGTTCATCGCCGCCTTCGACGCGCCGTAGCTGACATAGGAAATGCCGACGTGGCGGATCGAGGCGATCGACGAAATATTGATGATCGAGCCACCGCCCTGCTTTTGCATCACCGGAATGACGTGCTTCATGGCGAGGAACGCGCTCTTGAGGTTGACCGCGAACACGCGGTCCCATTCGGCTTCCGACACCTCGACCACGCTGCCCATTTCGGCGATGCCGACGTTGTTGTCGAGCACATCGATACGGCCATAGGTATTCAGGCACGCCGCCACCATCGCCTCGACCTCGGCGGCGCGGGCGACGTCGGCGGTGAAGGCCACGGCCTTGCCGCCCTCGCCCGTGATGATCTTCACGGTCTCTTCGGCGGCCGCCGCGTTGCGATCGACGCAAAACAGCTGGGCGCCTTCGCGCGCAAAGGTCACCGCGGTCGCCTTGCCATTACCCCAGCCGGGACCGATCGAACCCGCGCCGACCACCATCGCCGTCTTGCCCTTGAGCCGTTCCATCGACTTCTCTCCCTTTGCATTTTGCTGAGTTCATCGTAGCCGGGATGAAGCGAAGCGCAATCCGGCGATCCGCGCAAACCAAAGTCCCGGATTACGCTGGCCCTCCATCCGGGCTTGCAGCAATGTTCGCATGGATCAATCATCCCAAATTCTCTGGATTTATGCCCTTGCCACGGTTGCCCAAACCGGCATGAATGCGCCGCCGTCAACGGCCCCGGCGATCCAGCCGGGAAGATAGAAGCGTTCCGGGGGAAGTATGGCCGCACAGGATCGACCGACAGGCAATTCGCTGCCCAATGACGACGTCATCGCCGTTTCTGACGAGGCGCTGCATAAGGCGGAATTGTTCATCGAGGCCGAGGAAGGCGCGGCCAACCGCCTGATGGGATGGCCGGGACGGATCTCGACCACCATTGCGGTGGCGATGAGCCTGTTTCACCTCTATGCGGCCTACGCGATCGTTCCGACCCAGGAACTTCGCTACACCCACGTCGCGTTCACGCTGGTGCTGAGCTTCCTGCTGTTTCCGCTGGCGACGCGGTTTCGCAATCGCGTGCGCTGGTGGGACGTGGTGCCGGGGGTAGTTGCGGTCGCGACCATCGTTTATGCGCTGTGGGGCGGCGAGGATTTCACCGACCGCGCCACCTCGCCCGACCGCTGGGACGTCATCGTCGGTATCGTATTCATCGTGCTGTTGCTGGAGGCGACGCGGCGCACCACCGGGCTGATCATGCCCGTCGTCGCGGTGCTGTTCATTGCCTATGCGATGCTCGGCCCGCATTTGCCGGCGCCGTGGACCCATCGCGGCTACGACCTGCCCCGGCTGGTCGGCCATCTCTTCATTACCCTGGAAGGCATTTTCGGCGTCGCAGTCGACGTGTCGGCAACCCTGATCATCCTGTTTACGATCTACGGCGCGTTCCTGGCGCAATCCGGCGCCGGCAAATTCTTCATCGACTTCTCGCTGGCGCTGATGGGCGGCAAGCCGAACAGCGCCGGCAGAACCGTGGTGCTGTCCTCGTTCCTGCTCGGCGGCCCCTCCGGATCGGGCGTCGCCACCACCGTGATGATCGGCACCGTGGCCTCTCCGATGCTGGCCAAGGCCGGCTTCGAGAAAAACGCCGCCGGCGGATTGCTGGCGGCGGGCGGGCTTGGCGCGATCCTGTCACCGCCGGTGCTGGGCGCCGCCGCCTTCCTGATCGCCGAGTTTCTCAAGATCAGCTATCTCGACGTGATCTGGATGGCGACCATCCCGACGTGCCTTTACTACATGTCGCTGCTGTTCATGGTCGAACTGGACGCGAAGAAGTTCGGCGCCAAGGACGTCAACTTCACGCCGGAAATGTCGCTCGGACAGATGACCCGGCGTTACGGTTTCCATTTCATCTCGCTGCTCGCCGTGGTCGTGTTCATGGTGATCGGCTATTCGCCGTCGCTGTCGGTCTTCTACGCCATCATTGTGACCTTCGCGCTGAGCTTCCTGCGCAGGGAAACCGCGCTGGTGCCGAGCAAACTGGTGAAGGCGCTGGCGGACGGTTCGATCGGCGCGCTGAACGCCGCGACAACCTGCGCCTGCGCCGGCATCGTGGTCGGCATCGTGACGCTGACCGGCCTCGGCCTCAAATTCTCGTCGATCGTGATCAGCTAT
The DNA here is from genome assembly GCF_964252915.1 of Bradyrhizobium sp. LjRoot220. Classification (NCBI taxonomy): domain Bacteria; kingdom Pseudomonadati; phylum Pseudomonadota; class Alphaproteobacteria; order Hyphomicrobiales; family Nitrobacteraceae; genus Bradyrhizobium; species Bradyrhizobium sp. LjRoot220. Next base: position 16,963 of record NZ_CAXUPS020000009.1, on the reverse strand, counting down.
GCCGGTGGCAGCTTGCTGCTGACCGCGATCTATACCTCGCTCATCGTGTGGATCATCGGCCTGGCGGTGCCGGTGACCGCCTCGTACATCATCTGCGCCGTGATCGCCGCGCCGGCCTTGATCAAACTTGGCGTGCCCGATTACGCCGCGCATATGTTCATTTTCTATTATGCCGTGCTGTCGGAGGTGTCGCCGCCGACCGCGCTGTCCCCGTTCGCGGCCGCCGCCATCACCGGCGGCGATCCCTACAAAACCACGCTGCAGTCCTGGAAATACACGCTGCCGGCGTTTCTGGTGCCGTTCGTGTTCGTGCTCGACCCGCAGGGCGTCGGATTGCTGCTGTCGATCCCCAAGGGCGGCTCGTGGCTCGATATCCTCGAAATCACGATCAAGACTACCCTGGGGCTGCTGGCGCTGGCCTCGGTTGCCCAGAACTGGGCGCTGCGGCAAAATACGCCGGTCGAGGGCGGCCTGCTTCTGCTATCCGGATTGCTGCTGGTGTTTCCGAGTTTGATCGAGGCAATCGTCGAATGGATGATCGGCCGCGATATCAGCTATACCTACGTGCCCGGGCTGGTCATCGGCCTCGGCGTGTTGCTGTGGCAGGCGAGAACACGGGCGCCTAAACAACCGGCGCTTACAACTTAAGTCCAAGGAAGGTTAAAGGGAGTCATTGAGATGAAAATAATGAAAAAGACCGTAGCGGTGCTGGCTGTGACTGTTGCGGCCGGGCTCGCGTTCGCCGGCATCGTCCATGCGCAGCAGAAGACGATGTCGATCGGCACCGGCGGAACCGGCGGCGTCTATTACCCGCTCGGCGGCGCCGTCGCCAACGTGCTGTCGAAGAATCTTCCGAACGTGCAGGCCACCGCGGAGGTGACCGGCGGTTCCGTCGATAATCTCAAGCTGATCGCGTCGGGTCAGAGCGAGATGGCGTTCACCATGGCCGATGCCGCACTCGACGCGCTGCAGGGCCAGGACAAGTTCAAGAGTGCCAAGGTGCCGTTGCAGGCGCTGCTGGTGGTCTATCCGAACCGCATGCACGTCGTGACCGTCGAAGGCACCGGCATCGAAACCATGGCGGACCTCAAGGGCAAGCGCGTCTCCACGGGATCGCCGGGCAGCGCCACCGAAGTGATGGCGTTCCGCGTCATCGAGGCCGCCGGTCTCGACAGGGACAAGGACTTGAAGCGTGAGCGGCTCGGCGTCGCCGAATCGGTCAATGCCGTCAAGGATCGCAAGATCGACGCGTTCTTCTGGGTCGGCGGCATTCCGACCGCCGCGGTGACCGATCTTGCGGCGACCCCCGGCTTGAAGATGAAGCTGATCGACCACGCCGATACGGCCGAAAAGATGAATGCCAAATACGGCAAGCTCTATACCGCCGCCAAGATCAAGGGCGGCTCGTATCCAGGCGTCGACAAGGACAACGCCATTGCCGAAGTCTGGAACCTGATCGTGACCGGCAACAAGATGAGCAATGACGATGCCTATGCGATCGTCAAGACGCTGGTAGAGAAGAAGGCCGATATCGTCGCCGTGCACAAGGAGGCCCTGAGCTTCTCGCTCGACAACCAGGTGCAGGAACGCTCGCCGATCCCGTTCCATCCGGGCGCGCTGAAATATTTCAAGGAAAAAGGCATCGGCGGCTGACACGCCTCACCGGTTCGCTTCACGATTCGTCAGGCGGCGCCATTGTGCGCCGCCTGTTTTTTTGCCGACATCACCAAGTTCGCAGCCGCCAGCCAGAGTGACGAAGTATGCAGCAGATGCCGCGCATCGAAGAGATTGTTGTGTCGGACACCGAACATAAACAGTCGCCGCGCCGACAAGCGACCACAGGCGTTAACGCGGTCCAGCAATGAAACAGCGCGTAGAACGCGCGCGTCGGCTCATCAGCTACGCTCACGACAAAAACGAACAACGGGTTAGGTCGTGAGCCGCTATATTGCAGCCAGATGACACGTCGCTTTCGCTAAAATTCTAGTTTAAATGGCGGCTTTAACCCTACTCGCGCATTCATCGTCGCGTCCCTAAAACTCCATGATTAGTGCCGCCGCGCGGATGTACGACTATCGCCGACATCTGTGATGGGGAATGGAATGAATCTGAACAATCCTGACGCGCATGCGTACGCCGGCGGCTTCGGACTACGAAGGATGATACCCCGCGCCTGCGTGGCCGACGTCAAGAAACACCTGCGATTGTTCCTTTCTGACGCTCTCGAGGAGCTCGGCTTCATCACCAGCGAATGCGCTCATGCAAGCGAGCTGGCGCGGATGCTTGACGCACAACAGCCTGACCTCGTGGTGCTCGGCGTTTCCGTCAACGGCACCGAAGTCGCTGAAATTCTCGAAGTTTTGGTCCGGAAAAATTTTGGCGGCAAGGTGCTCATTATCGGCCCGCCGGACTCGATCATGGTAAAGGCGGTTCGACAAATTGCCGAGGAATACGACATCGCGATGCTGCCCGCGCTACCGACGCCTTTCAGCGCTGGAACGCTGCGGGCCAGCGTCGCGTCGCTGCTGCCGGCCGAACCGGCGCCGAGCCCGGCGGTGGACGTGGCCGAGGCGCTGAAGGCCGGCTGGCTCGAATTGTGGTATCAGCAAAAGATCAATGCCCGCACCCTGGTTCCGAGCGGTGCGGAAGCGCTGGTGCGGATGCGACATCCCGCCTGGGGCGTCGTTCCACCGGCTTACTTCATTCCGGACGAAAAGGATCCGTACTATCGCGCCCTGTCCGAGTTCGTGATCGGCCGTGCGATTGACGATTGGCACTACCTTCTGGAGCAGCAGGGTCCGGTCGATCTTTCGATCAACCTGCCGGTTTCGTTTCTCAGGGATCGCGAAACGGTGCGCGACATGTGCCTCGGAATGCCCGACCATCCCGCGTTCGGCGGCTTGATCATCGAGATTAACAGCACCGAGGTGGCAGACAATCTGGATCTCGTGATCGATGTCGCCAGACAGGTGCGGCTGCATAACATCGCGATTGCAGTCGACAATGTCGGCCCCGAGTGGCCGTCCCTCATGGGGCTCCGGAACTTTCCATTCGTCGAACTGAAGGTCGATCATCAATTCATCACGGGCTGCGCCGATGACCGCCTGAAGCAGACCGTATGCCGCCGCATCGTCGAGCTGGCGCAGGACCATGGTGCGCGCGCCATTGCTCAGGGCGTCGAAACCCGCGCCGATTATCTCGCCGCGCATGGCATGGGCTTCGATCTGGTCCAGGGCTATCTCTTCAGCAAGCCGCTTGGGGTCAAGAAGTTTGCCCGCTCGCCGCCTGTGCTGACACCTCCCGCCGGGCAAAGACCGTGAGGGGTCGCTCGGTTCGATCAGGAAGTTGTCGGCACGTGGACCAGCCGGTTGCGGGCGCGGCCATGTTCGTCGAAATTCTCATCCGCGAGCCACGCCGTGATGGCGGCGCGGCGGACCGGCCACTCGGCGGCGATGATCGAATGCCACGCCACGTCGCAGCGACGCCCCTTGCTGAGGGCCGAGCCACGCCATGTACCCTCCGGCGTAAAACCGTAGCGCGCGGCCGCGTTCAGCGACGCCTGGTTCGCAGCGTTGCAGCGCCAGACCAGCCGCTGATACTGCAATTCGTCCATCGCATATTGCATCAGCAGAAAGATCGCTTCGGTCGCAGCCCGGGTTCGCTGCAGCCGCGGCGAAAACCAGATCGCCCCGATTTCGATCGCGCCGTCAGCCGGATAGATATCGCACAGCGAAAGCCAACCTTGGGCCGTCCGGCTGCTCTCCGGTCGCACCGCCCAGAACGGCTGATCCGCCCGCCCGGCCAGTTCGGTGACCAGCTTCTCGAGGTCGCGCTGGTGCGCAAACGGCCCGTAACGCAAATAGGCAAAAGACGCATCGGCGCCCTCTGCGACGCGCCAGAGTTCGTCAATATGCCCGCGGCCTAGCGGTTCAAGGGACACCGAGCGTCCCTCAAAGGCAAGCCGTTCAGGAAACGGCCAGGGCGGTGGCGACAAACCCGGCGCGGATGGAGAAGTTGTCACGCCCGCCGTCCATCAATCGAACTTCATATCGATGCATTTCGCGATATCGGAGCCGAGACCGGACGAGATGATGATGCAGCCGCGCACCCTGCGCGCATTGTTGTCGCTGGCCCATACCGCATAGCCGCCCGGACCGAAGAACGAATTGGTGTTGGGCGGTTCGGTTTCGGTGGCGTCGAACGAATAATTCGCATCGGTATCGAAGATGCGCGGCTTCTTGGCGCAGCTGCCGTCGGCCTGCACGTTGATGACTTCCTTGTTGTCGCGCGTCAGCGCCAGCGAGACCTGGCAGCGGTAATATTCCGAGGTCTTGATGTTGAAGACGTATGCAAAGGATCTGCAGGTCGCGGTGTTGAGCTTGCCCGGGCTCAGGCCCCGGCTGCAGGCAATCCGCTGGTTGTTGCTGAGCTTGAATTCGTCGGCCTGGGCCGCGGAGGCCAGCGTCATGAATGACAGCGCAGCACCGAGACCGATCTTCATGACGAGGTTCATCCGAATCATCCCTATAAATTTTCTCGCAGCGCGTTTGTAACCGGCAACCGGAACATAGTCGCGAAGTCTAAGGCGGGAAATCACAAACTCGCAGGGGAGCCTGATGCGGCAAAGCTGCCATTGACGGAATAATGGCGTTCGTGATTTGTTCAATGAGACGGGGCAGAAGCCGATTGGGCCGCTCGGAGGGACGACGATGACGAGAATTTCAACCAAAACCTTTTTGACCGCGGCCGCGCTCAGCGTGCTGACGTCGTCCGCGTTCGCACAGGCCGCCGCGCCGACGCCCTGGGAGCTGCAGTCCGACATGGCCTATGCCTATGGCAAGGACGGCAAGACCTTCGCGTACAAAATGGGCACCAACAATGCCGGTACGTTGCTGAAGGGCGCCAAGAAAGTGCCGAAGGGCACGCTGTTCTTCATCGGCCAGAACGGCCAGCTCTATATGCGAAGCGGCCCCTATCTCGAGGGCGACGGCAAGTTCATGTTCGGCGCGAATTGAGAGGCGCGTCTAACCACCACTTGTCGTCCCGGCGAAGTTTTAGCAGAGTTTCCTAAAACGCCGCCGCCAGTTCCTTGGCACCCGGCTTGGTGCTGTTGACGTCCATCCGCTCGTCGGTGATCGCCAGCAGTTTCGCCACCGTGTTGTGGCGGATCGCGACCGGGTTGCGTTCATAACCGCCGCGCTGGAAGAAGTTCGCCGTCGGCACCCGCTCGCGCATCGCCTGCGGCATCGTCACCATGTCTAAACCGGTGCTGTCGCCGGTCAGGTTCATCATCTCGAGTTCGGCGGCGCTGAGCGGCCTGGTATAGCCCTTGGCGCGCGCGAACAGCACCGAGGTCAAGAGCTTGTGGGTCTGCAGCAGCGGGCCGACGTCGATGTCCAGCACCATGGCGTGGACCCCCCAGCCCTGCGGCGTGTTGGCGAGCTTCTCGTGCTCCGACCATTGCACCGGCACCGAGCGCGTGAACGCCACCATCCGCTTCAATACTGCCAGTTTGTGATCCATCGCCTTGCGCGCTGGCCCGGACAGGCCGGCGGCCCTTTCCGTCAACGCCTTGACGATGTCATGCCCTTGTTCGGCGAGCAGCGAGACGGTGTTGGTGGTGAGCAACTGGTTGTAGCCAACCGCCGTCGAGATCGCCCGCGAGCCCGGACGCGAGGCGCTCAGTCCGGATTGCATGTCGTGATTGCCGGTGCCGCCGGTCTCGAACGAATAGACCCGCACGATCTGCTCGCGCGTCAGCCCGGAAGCCAATGCGACGCGGCCATAGGCGCGCTTGAACTCGACCTCGCTGGCGGGCCGCTGCGGCGAAAACTGGAAATGCGCCGCGGCGGCTTGCAGGAAATCGGCGACCACCGGAAGGGGCTTGCGCTCGCGGGGCTTGTCGTCGGGCTCCGGATCCACCGGCCGCTTCGGTCCGTCGTAAAGCGGTGGCTGTGTCAGGACATAATCATCGAGCGTGATGGCCTGGCGCTCGCGCCGCTTGGCATTGCGGCCGCGCCGCTTTTCGGCAATCGCGGTCCAGTAGGGTTCGGCCACCTGTTCGAACGCGGCGCGCGCGGCCTGATATTCCTTCAGCTTGCGGCGATATTCCGCGATGGCCTGGGGCGAGACCGCCTGCGCCATCGCATTGGCCGTTGAGGCCGGCAGCGCGTCCATCGCCAAAGCCGGCGGCGCGCCCGCGGATAGCGCGAGCGCGACAAGACCAAAATAACGGCGAATCAATTGCGGGCGCATCGCCTCGTTGTAGCAACTGCGCAGGCCAAGTCAGCTAACAATATGGCAACCTCGAGACGGCGCGACGCCGTGCCGCTCACTCCTGCTCGACACCGCTGGTCTTGATCAGTTGCGACCACTTCTTTTCATCCTTGTCGATGAAATCGGCGTAATCCTCCGGCGTGCCCGGTGTGATCTCGGTGCCGTCGTTCGCCAGTTGCCTCTTGACCTCGTCGGAGCCAAGCGCGTCGCGCAGCGCCTTGTTGAGCTTGTCGATGATGGGCCGCGGTGTGCCCGCAGGCGCCGCGAGGCCGTAATACAGCGACGCGTCGAAGCCGGCCACGCCCGCTTCCGCCATCGTCGGCACCTCCGGCAACAGGCTGGAGCGGGTCGTGCTGGTTACCGCGAGTGCGCGTAATTTGCCGGCCGAGACGTTGGGGTGCGAGGCCGGGATCGGTGCGAACGCCATCGGGATATGGCCACCCAACAGATCGGTCAGCGCCGGGCCGGTTCCCTTGTAGGGAATATGCACCAGCGTGATCCCGGCGCTGCGGGCGAAATATTCGCCGGTGATGTGGCTGACCGTGCCGGCACCGGCCGAGCCGAAATTGACCTTGCCTGGATTGGCCTTTGCGTGGGCGATCAGTTCGGCGACGGTCTTGGCCGGAAACGACGGATGCACCACCAGCGAATTCGGCGCATTGCCGATCAGCCCGATCGGCGCGAAATCCTTGCGCGGATCGTAGCCGGCACTCCTGTAGAGCGACGGGCCGATCGCCAGCGTGCCGGTGTAGCCCAGCACCAGCGTGTAGCCATCGGGCTCGCTCTTGGCGACGGCCTTGGTGCCGATCGTGCCACCGGCGCCCGGGCGATTGTCGACCACGACCTTCTCACCAAGCAGTTCGCTCATCTTGTCGGCGATGCCGCGGCCGACAATCGAGGTCGAGCCACCCGGTGCAAACGGAATCACCAGTGTGATCGCGCGGGTCGGATAGGTTTGCGCGGACGCGCTGCTGAAGCCGGCAGCCGAGCACAATGCAACGGCGACGGTGACAGCTGAAGCGTTCCAGATGCGCATGCGGCACCTCCCTTTTGATTTCTTGTTGGTCGTATGGTCGCGGAAACAGCCGGTGTCCGCAACCCGCGTTCCGGACAACCCTACCCGTCGTCATTGCGAGCGAAGCGAAGCATCCATTCTTGCTTTGCCGCGCGATGAATTGCTTCGCGGAGCCTGTCATCGGGCGCGCATTCGCGCGACCCGTCCTATTTCCAGGCAAACACCGGCTGTTCCAGTTCGGCCACGCGGGTATTGCGACCTGCCAGCACTTCGCGGAATTGGTAGATCAGCGCCGCGGTCGGCGCGTGGATGTGCTGGCCGGCCAGGCGAAAACGGATCACGCGCCGCGTGCTTTCCGGGATCGTGGCGAAGCTGAACGCGTCTTCCCGTTCGATGGTATCGAGCGCGATGCGATGCACGGAAGCAACTTCCGCCGGGTTCAGCGCGAGCGTGGCGTTTGTGCTCGCCCACACCACGACCGGCGTGATCAGGTAGCCGGAGCGCGTCGGATAATCATCGAGCACGCCCAGCACGTCGCCCTCGCCCAATTCAAGGCCGACCTCTTCGTGAAGCTCGCGCAGCGCTGCTCTCGCCGGCGTTTCGCCGGGATCGCAGCGGCCGCCCGGCAGCGCCCATTGGGCCGCGTGGGACCGCAAGGTTGCCGCGCGCTGGGTCAGCAGGAACGTCGCGCCCGCGCCGGTCTCGCTGGCGGTGAGCGCAATCGCGACCGCAGCCCGCTTCAGCGCCGGCATGGGCTCATCCGCCGCCGCCCGCGTGAAGCCTGCAACGAGCTCTGCGATATTTCGCCGGGTGGCATCATCAAATGAACGGGCCATGACGCTTGACTACAATACTCCCGCGCTTGATGAAATGACCGTCGAGACATGACCGCCTGCAGGAAACGGAATGCATCAGATGACGTCCAGGGCTGCCACCGAGAAACTCAAATCCGATGGCTGGAAAATCGTCGAAACGACAGGGTTCATGCATCTGATCGGACCATTGTGGGAAAGGCTCGTCGACGACGAGCTTGAGTTCGCGCTGATCACCGAGGACAAGCACCACAACCGCCGCGGCCTGGTGCAGGGCGGCGTACTGATGACGTTCGCCGACCGCACCTGCGGCATCACCGCGCGACACGTGTCGGGCAAGCCGACGCTGGCGACCGTGCAGCTCGATACGCATTTCGTCGAGCCCGGCAAAATCGGCGAGGTGCTGATCTCAAAGCCGCACGTGGTGCGCACCACCCGCAGTTTGATTTTCATCACCACCGAAGTCACCGTCGACAAGCGCTGTATCGCGATGGCCTCGGGCGTGTTTAAGGTGTTGAAGAACGATACGTAGCTCTCTGTCCTTTAACCTCGCCCCGCTTGCGGGGAGAGGCATAGGCCGCCTTTGGCGGCCGTTTTAGGAAGAACGCCGAAGCGAAGCTTCGGCTATGTCGCAGCGCCGGGTGAGGGGGTACAGGTCTCGTCAGTCTTTACTCGGAGAGAGGCCCCTCACCCCAACCCTCTCGCCGCGAAGGGCGGGGAGAGGGAGTCGATAAAGCCGTCAATGGAGCCCCACCCGATGCAATACCGCCAACTCGGCCGCAGCGGCCTGAAGATTTCGCCGATCTGCCTCGGCACCATGATGTTCGGCGGTCCGACCGACGAAGCGACGTCGTCGCGGATCGTGGCGATGGCACGCGAGGCCGGCATCAATTTCATCGACAGCGCGGACGCCTATAATGGCGGCCAGTCCGAGCAAGTCGTCGGTCGCGCGATTTCGAACAGCCGGCAAGACTGGGTACTGGCGACAAAACTCGCCAACCAGCTCGGCGATGATCCCAATCGCGGCGGGCTGTCGCGGCGCTGGGTGCTGCAGGCGGCGGAGGAAAGCCTGAAGCGGCTCGGCACCGACCATATCGACATCTACTATCTGCATAAGGAGGACCATTCGACGCCGCTGGAGGAAACCGTGCGCGCGATGGGTGACCTGATGCGGCAGGGCAAGATCCGCTATTTCGGTGTTTCGAACTACCGCGCCTGGCGCGTCGCCGAGATCTGCAATATCTGCGACCGCAACGGCATCGACCGTCCGATCGTCAGCCAGCCCTATTACAACGCCATGAACCGGATGCCGGAGGTCGAGCACTTCCCGGCCTGCGGCTATTACGGCCTCGGCATCGTGCCCTACAGCCCGTTGGCGCGCGGCGTGCTGACCGGCAAATACCGCCCCGATGCGCCGCCTGACCAGGACAGCCGCGCGGGGCGCAACGACAAGCGCATGATGCAGACCGAATGGCGGCCGGAATCGCTACGGCTCGCGCAGCAAATCAAAGAGCATGCCGAGGCGCGCGGCATCACCGCCGGGCAGTTCGCGGTGTCGTGGGTGCTGAATTCGTCATTCGTCTCGGCGGTGATCGCCGGTCCCCGCACCGAGGAACAATGGGACGATTATCTGCGCGCGCTCGACTATCGCTTCACGGCGGAAGACGAAGCGTTGATCGACCGGCTGGTCGCGAGTGGGCATCCATCCACACCGGGGTTCAACGATCCGGCCTATCCGATCGAGGGACGGCGGGCGCGGAACTCCGCCTAGAGCCTTTTCCGTTTCGATAGAAACGGGGCTCTAGATTCTTGAATTGACGCGTTTTCTTGACGCGAACCGGTCTCCACTTCGCTTGAAAACGCTCTAACTGGAGGGCACCCCCCGGCGTGATCCTGCGCGCGATCGATTTTCACTGACCGCAATAATTGGAGTGATTTCCAACCGTTACCCGGTCTCGCCTGGGGCCGAACCGCTGCGTTCTTCGAGGAGAAGCCAAGCGCAGAAGCCTAGCGCGCTGGCGCGCCCGACCGGGAGCAGTCGATCCCGTGCAGGAGTCCCGCGCGTCGGCGTCCTTCTTCGACGCCGGACGTCAGCGACGCGCGCCGTTCGGCGCCCGCAGCGATTGCACGAAATCGATCACCGCCAGAGTCATCACGCCCACAACAATGACGATGAGCGGGATCGCCTTGACCCAAACCACCATAAATCCCAGAAATAGCATCACAAGCGCGAGGCCGATGATTCCGGTGATCAGATTGGTCATCGCGCTTTCCTTTTCTCGGCGCCGGGCGCCGGCTTCGACCTAACGGTCGGGACTTTGCGCCGGCCACTGCGACTAGTGCGCTCGACATTCTTGACGAGCCAGCGCGCAGTGCGCAAGAGGCGCGCATCGTTGCCGCGGCGGCCGACCAGCTGAACGCCCAGCGGAAGGCCGGTTTCGGAACTCATCAACGGCAAGCTGATGGCGGGCACACCGAGATAGGTCCAGGTCGCGCAGAAAATCGGGCTGCCGGTCGTCTCGATTCCGGGCGCCGCGCCAGGCGCAGCGGGCGTCAGAACGGCGTCATATTCGTCGAAAACAAAGTCCAGACCCTGGTTGAGCGGCGTGATGCCGGCCAGGGCGGCGCAATAGTCCATCGCGAGATGCGCGCGGCCACGCTCGATCAGCTGCCGCAGCTGGGTGCTGAGCTTGTCGCCGCCTCGCGTGTAATCGCGGCGCAGATTGTGCGCCATCTCAACTTCCATGATGGCGCGGTGCATATCGACGACCTTGTCGAAGCTCGGCCCAAGCTCGACTTCGCTCGCAGCCTCACCCAACGTCTCGACAAGTTCGCCGAAAGCTTCACGCGTCACCGGCTCGGCCTGCTCCCAGACCGCGGAGCGCACGAAGGCAAATCGCGGCGGCAACGGCGGCTCGCTCGCCGCTACGGCAGAAAATCCGGGACGCGCAACAGGCTGCGTGTCCAAATCCTCCTCGTCGAACCCGACCATCACCTCGGCCAGCAAGGCCACGTCCTCGATGCTGCGCCCGAACACACCGACATGATCGAGCGTGCGCGACAATTCGAGCGCGCCGCTGCGCGGAATGAGGCCATGCGTGGGCTTAAAGCCGACCACACCGCAGAATGCCGCAGGACGTATCACCGAGCCATTGGTTTGCGACCCGATCGCGCCCGGAACCATGTGAGCGGCCACAGCCGCGGCCGAACCGCTCGAAGAGCCGCCGGGCGTATGCTTCGGATCATGCGGGTTGCGGGTCTTGCCGGGATGGAAATAGGCGTATTCCGTGGTGACGGTCTTGCCCATGATCACGGCACCGGCGGACCGCAGCCGGGCAACCGCGGCGGCGTCGGTTCGCGGCGTGCGGCCTGCCCACAACGGGGAGCCGAATTCGGTCGGCATGTCGCTGGTGTCGAAAATGTCCTTGATGCCAATCGGCACCCCATGCAGCGGACCCAAAGCCCTGCCCTGCTTGCGGTGGGCATCGGCCGCTTCCGCCTGTTGCATCGCGTAGCTACGGTCGAGGAACGCCCAGGCCTGCACCTTTTCGTCCACCGCCGCGACCTGCTTGAGACAATCCTCCATCAGTTCCGCGGAGGTGATGCGCCCCTCGCGAATGTCCGCCGCGGCCTCGGCAAGGCTGAGTACGCACAGGCTCATTCATGCACTCCGCGCGTGCGCACCATACGACTCATCGTACTCCATAGAGATAGTCCGGCAGCCACAGCGCGATCTGCGGAAAGATGTAGACCAGCGCCATCGTGAAGAACACCATGAAGACGAACGGAAGGGCACCACTGAAAATGTCCGTAAGCTTCACCCAGGGCGGCGCGACGCCTTTCAGGTAAAAGGCAGCCATCGCGACAGGCGGTGTGTTGAAAGCGGTTTGAGTGTTCAGCGCGACCAGGATGCCGAAGAAGATCGGGTTGATACCGAAATCATCCAGCAGCGGCAGGAAGATCGGCACGAAAATGATGATGATCTCCGTCCACTCCAGCGGCCATCCCAGGAGAAAGATGATGACTTGGGTGAGCAGCAAGAACATCGTCGGAGACAGGTTGAGCCCCAGGATGAAGCTTTCGACGACCGACTGACCGCCGAGCAGCGCGAACACTGACGAGAAGGTCCACGATCCGATGAATAGATAGCAGACCATCGCAGTCGCGCGCGTCGTCAGGTACACGGATTCCTTCATCATCTGGAAATTCAACGCACCATAAGCAAATGCCAGAACGATGCTGCCGAGAGCGCCTATGCCGGCGGCCTCCGAAGGCGTCGCGAGCCCGAACAGAATTGCACCGAGCACCGACACGATCAGCAGAGCCAGCGGCAGGAACGATGTCGCCAGCGACCACACCACCTCGCGTAATGGCACGTTGGTCTGTTCCGGCGGCAGCTTGGGCGCGAGCGCCGGATTGATCATCGCCCGCGCGATCACGTACAGGACGTAGAAGCCCGCCAGCATGAAGCCCGGTATAAACGCCGCAGCGTACAGCTTGACGGCCGAGACGCCGGCGGTGGCCGCATAGACAATGAGAAGGATGCTGGGCGGGATCAGGATGCCGAGGCAGCCTCCGGCGCAAACCACACCAGCGGAGAGCTTCACGTCATAGCCGGCGCGCAGCATTGCAGGGAACGCCAGCAGGCCCATCAGCGTCACCACGGCACCGACGATGCCGGTCGCGGTTGCAAACATCGCGCAGGTTAGCAGCGTCGCGACGGCAAGCGCGCCGGGCACGTTCTTCATCGATATCTGCAGCGAATGGAACAGGCGATCGAGAATGTTCGAACGTTCGACCACGTACCCCATGAACAGGAATAGCGGCACGGCCGTCAAAACGTCACTCGATGTGACCTCGAACGTTTTCTGCACCAGCAGCGTGAAGATGCGGTTCTGGAAAAATTCCTGGCCCGGCGTGAAGTAGGCGTAGTAGCCGAACCCGACACCCATCGCGATGAGCGTGAACGCGATCGGGAAGCCCAGCATGATGATGAAAATGAACAGTCCCAGCATCAGCATGCCGATTTGAGGGTCGGTCATGCTCCAGTCTCCCTGTGGCCCGGCAACGGCTCGTCCACGACGCCGGCTTCCGCGAGATGCTGCTTCTCGCGGATGATTACAGACTCGGTTTCCTCGACGTCGTGCAGGCGTTGCGGCCATTCGCCGTCCTGAATGCACAGGATGCAACGAATGACTTCGGCCACTCCCTGGATGAACAGCAGCAGGCCGGTTACTGGAATCAAGGCCTTGAGCGGAAACACCGGTACGCCGGCGGGGCTGAAGATGCTTACTTCGCGGAAGCGGACGGACATCTCGGCGTACGACCACCCCGCATACATCCAGGCCGCAACAGCGGGCAAAAAGAACAGGATGTAGAGGACGAGATCCATGCTCGCCTGCGTGCGTGGTCTCCAGAACCGGTACAGCACGTCCGCCCGCACATGGCCGTTGCGCGAAAGCGTATATGCGCCAGCCATCAGGAACATCGCGCCATAAGTGATGTAGCTGAAGTCGAAAGCCCAGGTCGTCGGCGCCCCAAACACATAGCGCACCAGCACCTCGTAGCTGACCCCCAGCGTCAACACCAATATCAGCCAGCCGAAGCTCTTGCCGACCGACGCGCTCAGCGCATCGATGAATAATGGAATCTTTCTCATGCTAAATTCGAGCGCAAAAGTTTACGCCGTCCCCACTGTGCATCGGGCGGCGCGGATGCGCCGCCCTCCATGACCCGCCGGCACGCGTGTGCCGGGCGCTCCCCTCAGATCGCGAGCTTGCCGAAGTGATGCTCGTAAGCGCCGCGGTAGTCCGTGGAGTTGAACATGCCGTAATACACGACGCGCTTCACCCAGGCCTTCTGCGACTCCATGACCTTCTTCATGAACGGGTCCTTATCAAGCTGGGCGATGATACCGTCCCAAGCCTTGATCTGGGCATCGAACACGTCCTTCGGTGTGCGGAGAACATTGACCTTATCCTTGTCCCGCAGCTCGACGAGGTCCTTCGAGTAATAGTCCATGCCCTTCCACTCGTTGGCGGAAGAGACGGACTCGGCGGCATATTGCAGGATCGCCTGATGCTCCTTGGGCAGAGCGTTGAACTTCGTCCGGTTGAACATGATTTCGAAATACTCGGTTGCCTGATGATGGCTGCCCATCATGTAGTTCTTGGCGACGTCTTGGGCGCCGAAGCGGCGGTCCGAGGTCGGGTTGTTGAACTCGAAGGCGTCGATCACGCCGCGCTCCATGGCGGGCACGATTTCGCCGCCCGGAAGCTGCGCCACGGCAAGGCCCATGGCCTGCATCAGGTCGGCGGCAAGACCGACGGTGCGGTACTTCAGGCCCTTCATGTCGGCCATGCTCGTGACCGGCTTCTTGAACCAGCCAAGCGGCTGGGTCGGCATCGGCATCGCGAAGAAGCTCTTGACGTTAACCTTCATGATCTGGGTCTGCAGCTCTTCGAACAGCTCCTTACCGCCGCCATTGTGGATCCAGCCGAGACCTTCATTGGCGTTGAAACCGAACACCGGGCCGGTGCCGAACAGCGAGGCCGCCTTGTGCTTGCCGTACCAGTACACGGTCACGGTGTGAGCTGCATCGATCTGCCCGCCATGCACGCCGTCCAGCACTTGGAAGGGATGCACGACCGCACCGCCGACGAGAAAGTCAATCTTCAGCCGGCCGCCGGCCATTTCGTTGACGCGCTTGACGTAGTCTTCGGCCATCTCGTTGAAGACGTCCTTGGCTCCCCATGAGCCCTGCATCTTCAGAGTAGCAGTCTGCGCGCGCGACACCTGCGGCATGGCGATGGCGGCGGCACCGGTAGCGCCGGCGGCCAGCAAAAATTTGCGACGAGTTGCCTTGCTCTTCTCAGACTTTGCGGTCATGGAGGTCCTCCCTGGCGTTGTTGTTCGAACGGCACTTAAGTGCGCTTTTCGTATTAACCGCTGGAGGTAAGTCGTATTCCAGCGACTTCATCACAGTTTGGACGTAATGCCAGCATCCTACAAGTCGCGCGATGTCGCATTTGGACATAGGCGAGTATTTTTTTGGGCCTCTTTCCGGAGAATTGATAGGCGTTTCCCCGTCAATCCCGAGCCGTTGCGGGCCGGAATCCCGCCAGCCAGCCGCCCTTTTCCGCCTTTCGATGGCTCCAGAACCGGCGTGAATATTCGCGCTTTTGCGGCCCCGCTGTAAGACCGACGCGAGCGGATCATACCAAAGAATCCCGGCTTCACGCGGATGCCGCTGGTGCTGACATTGGCGCCGCTGGGCGCGGAGTGGGGTACGTCGTGATTCGTCGGCAGCCGGTCCCTCAGTAGCCGGTCACAAACGCGGCGCAGCAGAGGATGCAGACGGCACCTCAGATGTTGGAGCCGGCGCGCAACCCGCGGAAGAAAAGCTGGAGCAGTTGGGCGGCGCGGTTGCCGATCCTGTGGGGCGTGCTGGTGTTCGTGAACCTGCAGGCGGCCTTCCTGTGGCCGCCGGTGGCGATGTCGGCGTTCTACCTGAAAGGCGTCGCGCCCAAGCACGTCACGCTGAACCAGATTTTTTCCGGCATGATGCCTTACATGTTCATCGTGATCATCTGCATGGTCATCATGTATATGTGGCCGGGCATGACGCTCTGGCTGCCGAGGTATCTGTACGGCGGTTGAGGTCGCGGGACGCGGGTTCCAATTTCCCGGGAACAACGGCCCGAATGGACCGTTGAATCCTTCGACGCGCGGTAAACGCACGCCACAGGCCAGCGGAGGTTTCCGATGGAACCGATCCTGGGTGTTGAACCGATCCTGATCGTTATTGTCGTGGTACTGTTGTTTGGCAGCGGCCGCTATTGGGGCCGCCGTCACCGCCACTGGTGAGCACGATGATCGATTTTCCGAACCATAGCCGAGCGTATGACCATACCCGTCGCGCCGTGCGGTTCTGGGGCTACGACAGCGCGATCGAGGCCTCGTTCTACGTGCACGAGGAGGCGCTGGCGCGAATCCAGCCGGGCGTGCCGCTCGATGAATCCGGATGCCTGAACGCGTTCGACGCCAACCGCGACAGGATCTGCGCCGCAGCCGCCCGCGTGTACGTACGCGGCAGCCGCGGCTCCTACGATCTCGGCGCGGCAAACTTCTGAGGAAGTAACGGCCTCAATCCGCCGGGCACAGCCCCGCTTCAATCGCCGCCGATTGCAATTGGCCGGCGTCGGTGACGCCTGCCGCGGCGGTGGCGAGGATGCGCGACGCCATCTTCACCTTGATCGCCGATGTCGCGGGCCTGCCCGACGCGTGGTCGACATGGGCCGAAGCTATCTCCAGCACCGATTTCATCATGGAAACCAGTTCCGGATTGAAGTTGATCGGCGAAATCCTGGTCATGCGCACTCCCGTTGGCGCTGACATAGCCCGGCAACATGACTCCAATGCGACCCCGGTGTGAAGGCTTGGCCTTAGAGGTTAAGGAGGACCGGCTTCGCCTGCGGGCTACGCCGCGGCAAGCCCGGCTTCGTGCAATACCGACGTCGCGGCGGGCGTGGATCGGGTCTGATTCAATTTTCAAACAGCCCTTGTCGTCATCGCCCGGCTTGACCGGGCGATCCAGTACGCCGCGGCTTATCGGTTCAACCATCGACGTCTCTGGACTACTGGATCACCCGCATACGCGGGTGATGACAGCTGAATGTGTGTTCACGTTCTCGCGACGCATTGCGCCCGAGCTTTGCCAGTAATTTCCTTGCCCTTGAAAACAGAGGGCGCAGGGAAGACCGGATGCGCGCTGCACCCGCGGTCCCGTGTGCGGTTTGTAGATAGAAAGCTGCACACGAGCATACAGGGCAGCGGGGAACACCCGGCCTTCCCTGCGCAA
>NZ_CAXUPS020000008.1:0-280803 GCF_964252915.1 Bradyrhizobium sp. LjRoot220 | reverse complement strand
CGCTTGCGGGGGAGGGTTGGGGTGGGGGTGTTGCCGCGAGTCGGAACCTTCGTATGGAGAGAGCCCCACCCGGCACGCTTGCGCGTGCCGACCTAAGAGCGAGCTTCGCTCGTCTCGACCCCGCAAGCGGGAGAGGTTAAGCGAGGCCGCCGATAGGCCGCCTCAACCAAAGATCGCCTACTCCTCGTCTTCGCCCTGATTCTCCTTGCCGGGGATCACGTAGCGGCCGGAGAGCCAGCGGTTCAGGTCGACGTCGCGGCAGCGGGAGGAGCAGAACGGCAGGGTTTTGGGGTTCTCGGCGGGCTTGCCGCATTCCGGGCAAGGCTTCGATGAAGGCTTCGACGGTGCCTCCGATGCGGACTTCTCCCGGCCGGACTCCTCGCCCGCATCTTTCGGCGGCTCAGCTGGCATTCAACCAGCCAAAGCGGATCGGAAAGCCTTCGCCGCCGAGCAGTGTGACGGTCTCATAGAGCGGCAGGCCGACGATGTTGGTGTAGGAGCCGACCATCTTGACCACGAACGAGCCGGCGATGCCTTGCACCGCGTAGCCGCCGGCTTTGCCGCGCCATTCGCCGGAGCCGATATAGGTCTGGATGTCGTCCTCGTTGAGCCGCTTGAAGCGCACGCGGGTCTCGATCAGGCGCTGGCGAAAGCTTTCCTTCGGCGTTACCAGGCAGATCGCCGTGTAGACGCGGTGGTTGCGGCCCGACAGCAGCCGCAGGCATTGCGAGGCCTCGTCGACCAGATTGGCCTTCGGCAGGATGCGGCGGCCGACCGCGACCACGGTGTCGGCGGCGAGGATGAAGGAACCGCGCAGCTCGTCGTCAAGCTGCACCGATTTCAGCGCGGCATCGGCCTTGGCGCGCGCCAGCCGGTTGGCGCAGGCGCGCGGCAGTTCACCCCGCTTCGGGGTCTCGTCGACGTCGGCGGGACGCAGCGCGTCGGGCTCGATGCCGGCCTGGTTGAGCAGGCCGAGCCGTCGCGGCGAACCAGAGGCGAGAACGAATTTGGGACGGCCAAGCATGCTGATTTTTGGAAGGCAGAGGAATCGAGGGGGCGAATGCGCGCGGAACCTATCGGAAGGGCGTGGTTTTCACAACCGGGGGGCAAGTGGTTGAGGTGGCGTGGAAAATCCTGTCGATGCTGGGCGCGGTGCGCTCCCTCTCCCGCGCTTGCGGGGGAGGGTTGGGGTGGGGGCTCTCACCGCGATACGACTCGTGGAGAGAGCCCCCACCCGCCTCGCTTTGCTCGGCACCCTCCCCCGCAAGCGGGAGAGGGAAGGAAGGGCACAGCCATCGTCCTAAATCACATCCGCCGCGGCGTATGGGTTCCTGCTTGCCCAGGAACGACGGCTACTCACTCGTCGCACCCGCTTTCGAAAACCTCTTGCGGATGCGCAGCAATAACCCGTCGCAGACGTCGCGATAGGCTTGCAGCTTCTGCGCGCGGCTGCCTTCGGTGTCGGTCGGATCCGGTGTCGGCCAGTATTCGACGTCGGCGGCCAGCGTATGCGTCAGCGCCAGCGCCTTGTGATGCGCTTCCGGCGACAGCGTGATGATGAGGTCGAAATTGAGCCCTTCCCAATCCTCGAGTTCCTCGAAGGTCATCGGTCTGTGGGTGGAAATATCCTGGCCGAGTTCGGCCATCACGGCGACCGCGAACGGATCGAGTTCGCCCTTCTTGACGCCGGCCGACTTCACATAGAGCGCCTGCGGAAACATCTGCTGCAGCAGGCTTTCGGCCATCGGCGAGCGCACGCTGTTCAGGCCGCACGCGAACAGCACGGCCTGCGGATTGCGCGCGCGGGGCGGCGCCTCCATGCGGTCAAGCTTCTCTTGTTTGGGGAGCGACCTTCTCGGAGCACTGCTCGATGATCATGCGTCCTGCCCCTTCCAGTGCAAGACACAGATCAGCGTGAACAGCCGCCGCGCGGTTTCGAAATCGACCCGCACCTTGCCCTTCAGCCGCTCCTGCAGCGTGCGCGAGCCCTCGTCATGGATGCCGCGGCGGCCCATGTCGATGGCCTCGATCTTGTCGGTGGTCGCGGTGCGGATCGCCTGGTAATAGCTGTCGCAGATCATGAAATAGTCCTTCACGATCCGCCGGAACGGCGTCAGCGACAGCAGATGCGCCACCACAGGCGTGCCGTCCTCGCGGCGGATGTCGAACACCAGCCGGTTGCCGGTAATCGCAAGGTGCAGCGTGAACGGGCCCTGCTCCGCGCTCTCCGGCGCGAACAGATTCTGCTCGATCAGATCGTAGATCGCGATCGCGCGCTCGTGCTCGATGTCGGGCCCGGACCGCCCGATCGATTCCTCATCCAGCGTCACCGCGACAATGCGGTTTAGCGGATCTTCTTCTGCGGGCGGCCTGGTCATGACAAATTGAGACGCAATCCGATCGAGCGTGAATGGGCATCCAGGCCTTCGGCCTTGCCGAGGGTCATCGCGGCGGGGCCCAGCGCGCGCAGTTGGTCCGGTCCGCATTTGAGAATCGAGGTGCGCTTCATGAAGTCTAGCACGCCGAGCCCAGACGAGAACCGCGCCGACCGCGCGGTCGGCAGCACGTGGTTGGAGCCGCCGACATAGTCGCCGATCGCCTCGGGCGTATGCGACCCCAGAAAGATCGCGCCGGCGTTGCGGACTTTTGCCGACAGCGCTTCGGCGTCCGCGGTCATGATCTCCAGATGCTCGGCGGCGATGGCGTTGGCCAGCTCCACGGCGTCGTCGAGCTTTTTCACCATGATGATGGCGCCGAAATCCTGCCACGAAATGCGGGCGATTTGCGCGCGCGGCAGCGTGACGAGTTGCGCTTCCACCGCCTGCGCGACCTCGGCGGCCAGACGTTCGCTGTCGGTGATCAGGATCGACTGCGCGCTGGCGTCGTGCTCGGCCTGTGCCAGCAGATCAGCCGCGATCCAGCCGGCATTGGCGGTGTCGTCGGCAATGACCAGCACTTCGGAGGGGCCGGCGATCATGTCGATGCCGACCTTGCCGAACACCTGGCGCTTGGCGGCGGCGACATAGGCGTTGCCGGGGCCGACGATTTTGGCGACCGGCGCGATCGTAGCCGTGCCGTAGGCGAGCGCGGCCACCGCCTGCGCGCCGCCGACGCGGTAGATTTCCGACACGCCGGCAAGCTGTGCGGCGGCCAGCACCAGTGGGTTGAGCTTGCCGTCCGGCGATGGCACCACCATCACCACGCGCGGCACGCCGGCGACCGCGGCCGGCACCGCATTCATCAGCACCGAGGACGGATAGGCCGCGGTGCCGCCGGGCACATAAAGCCCGACCGCATCGATCGCGCTCCAGCGCCAGCCGAGTTCGACGCCGAGCGCATCGGTGAAGCGCTCGTCCTTCGGCAGTTGGCGGCGATGAAACGCCTCGATGCGGTCGCGGGCGAATTTCAGCGCGTCGAGCGTTGCGCTGTCGCAGGCCCTGACCGCGGTATCGACTTCATCGGCGGAGATGCGCAGGCCGGAAGCCGCGACATCCAGCCGGTCGAATTTGCGCGTCGCCTCGAGCAGGGCGGCGTCGCCGCGCGCGGCGACATCATCGACGATGGCGCGGGTTGCCCGCTCGACGTCGGCGGATGCTTCGCGCTTGGCGCCGAGAAAGGCGCCAAAGCGCTGGTCGAAATCGGCGCTGCTTCTGTCCAGGCGAATGGGCATGGTGGCTTTCTGTGGAGCTGGGGTAAAAAAGGCTTTTGGGGTCGAAGGCGCCTATGCTCAATGGCGCGGCGGCCCAAGGTCGTCAACCCTTTGAGTCCGCCACGGCCGGATGGTTCAAAGGATCAGGACTCCGTCAACCCTTGGAAGCCCCAATTCCTCGTCGTCCCGGCCTTGAGCTCAGATGCGCAATTGCGCATCGGGGGACCCATAACTACGGGAGTGTGTGGTTATGAACGCTGGAGCTCCAGCCCCGGTGCACCAATAAGCATCGGTGGTTATGGGTCCCCGCGCCCCGTGCGCAATTGCGCATCAGGCGGGGACGACGAGAAGGGCGTTTCACACCTCCTGCCCCGACGGCGCGATGCTGGCATCGCTGGTGCCGAGACCGTCGGCCCCGAGGTCGGTCAGCTCGCATTCCAGGCATTCGACGTCCAGCCGCAGGGCACCGCCATGGCTGAACAGCAACAAGGCGCTGCCGCCGGGGGCCTCGCCGGGGTGGAATTCGATCCCGACCAGTTCCAGCACGGCTGCCGGCGCATCCATATCGATATTGCGCGACTTGCACGCCAGCACCCGGTCGAACCGCAGCGCCGCGAGCACCCGCCGCGGGGCGGTGCCGCCGGACAGCGTCTGCTCCCAGTCGAGCCGGTTGATGCCGACCACCAGGCGCTTTTCGCCCTGCCGCCAGACGACGTCGGAGGCCCGCACGCGGGCGTCCTGCACATGCGCCGAGATGACCGAGAGATCATCGGCGTCGAGTGCGATCAGTTTGAGCTGTTCAGCTGTTCCCATCCGATAAAAACTTACCTTTGATTTGCCCGCACCCCGATCGCAAAGCCGGCCCCGATCCCCGGATCATGTCCGGAGACATGGTACGCGCGTCGTTTTGCGCTTTCGCGAGATGCGCGCGTCAATCGCTGATGCGTTGAATGGATGCGCCGCAGGCCGACAATTTTTCCTCCAGCCGCTCGAAACCGCGGTCGAGATGGTAGATCCGGTTGACCATGGTTTCGCCCTCGGCGGCAAGGCCGGCGATGACAAGCGACACCGATGCGCGCAGGTCCGTCGCCATGACCGGCGCGCCGCGCAGTTTTGCGGTGCCCTCGATGGTGGCGGTTTCGCCGTCGAGCGATATTTTCGCGCCGAACCGCGCCAGTTCCTGCACATGCATGAAGCGGTTCTCGAAGATCGTCTCGGTGATCTGCGAGGAACCGCCGGCGCAGGTCATCAGCGCCATCAGCTGCGCCTGCAGGTCGGTCGGGAAACCCGGGAACGGCGCGGTCGATACCGTCACCGGCCGGATGCCGGTGCCGTTGCGGGCGACGTGTATGCCTTCGTTGTTGACCGTGATGACGGCGCCGGCCGCGGTCAGCACGTCGAGCGCCGATTGCAGCAGCTCGGGCCGCGCGCCGGCCAGTTGCACCTCGCCGCCGGTCATTGCCACCGCCATCGCATAGGTGCCGGCCTCGATGCGGTCCGGCAGCACGGGATGCCGCGCGCCGTGCAGCTTTTCGACGCCCTCGATGACGATGCGCGGCGTGCCGGCACCCGCGACCCGCGCGCCCATCTTGTTCAGGCAGTCGGCGACATCGGATATCTCGGGCTCGCAGGCCGCGTTGCCGATCACCGTGGTGCCCTTGGCCAGCGCCGCCGCCATCAGCGCGACATGGGTGCCGCTGACCGTCACCTTGGGAAAATCGATGGCCGCGCCGCGCAGGCCGCCCGGCGCTTTGGCGACCACATAGCCGGCATCGATGGCAAGGTCAGCGCCGAGTTTCTCCAGCGCCATGATCAGCAAGTCCACCGGCCGCGTGCCGATCGCGCAGCCGCCCGGCAGCGAAACCTTCGCCTCGTGCATCCGCGCCAGCAGCGGCGCGATCACCCAGAAGCTGGCGCGCATCCGCGACACCAGCTCATAGGGCGCTGTCGTGTCGATGATGTCCGCCGCCGAAATATGCAGGGTCTGGCCCTGATACGCGCCGTCGCCGGGCCGCTTGCCCACCGCGGTGATATCGACGCCGTGGTTGCCGAGGATGCGCTGCAGCTGCGCGACATCGGCGAGCCGCGGCACGTTGTCGAGCACCAGGGTTTCCTCGGTGAGCAGCCCCGCGATCATCAGCGGCAGCGCGGCGTTCTTCGCGCCCGAGATCGCGATGGTGCCGTTGAGCGGGCTTCCGCCGACAATCCGGATGCGGTCCATGCCAAACCCTTTTGCTATGGGCGAAGTATAGGGGCTACGGGGCCAGACACAAACCGCGAAAACAACCCCATGCAAAGAAAGGATCCTGTTGAGAACGCTTCGAAATTTGCGGCTATTTGATGGGGTTGGGGTTCCACTCGCACTGTCACGATACGTCGTCCCTGCGAACGCATGCGTTCGCAGGGACCCTTAACCCCGGTTATCCATTGTTGAAACGAAGTCGTCGACCGGCGTGCAAATGCAATGGCGTCACGGCGTATGGGTCCCTGCGTTCGCAGGGACGACAGCTAGAGAGATTTAATATCCTCGCTCTCCAGCACCGGCTTCCGGCTAAACAGAAGCTTCATTTCAACCCAGCTCACCCCCTGATGAAGGCGAGCAGGTCGGCGTTGATGGTTGCCGCCTCCGTGGTCGGCATACCGTGCGGAAAGCCCTTGTAGGTCTTCAACGTGCCGTTCTTCAGCAGCTTGGCCGAGAGCGGCGCGGAATCGGCATAGGGGACGATCTGGTCGTCATCGCCATGCATCACCAGCACCGGCACGGTGATCTTCTTCAAATCCTCGGTGAAATCGGTCTGCGAGAACGCGACGATGCCGTCGTAATGCGCCTTGGCGCCGCCCATCATGCCCTGCCGCCACCAGTTCTGGATCACGGCCTCCGAGGGTTTGGCGCCGGGCCGGTTGTAGCCGTAGAACGGACCGGACGGCAGATCGCGGTAAAAGATCGAACGGTTGGCCGCGAGCGCGGCCTGCAATCCGTCGAAGACATCCTTCGGCAGGCCGCCGGGATTGGCCGGCGTCTTCACCATCAGCGGCGGCACCGCGCTGAGGATCGCGGCCTTTGCCACCCGGCTTTCGCCGTGGCGGGCGATGTAGTGCACCACCTCGCCGCCGCCGGTGGAATGGCCGACGTGAACCGCGTTCTTCAGATCGAGATGCGCCGTCACCGCCGCGAGGTCGTCGGCATAGTGATCCATGTCGTGGCCGTCGCCGGTCTGGCTGGAGCGGCCGTGGCCGCGGCGGTCATGGGCAATGACGCGAAAGCCGTTGTTCAGGAAGAACAGCATCTGCGTGTCCCAGTCGTCCGATGACAGTGGCCAGCCGTGGCTGAACACGATCGGCTGGCCGGAGCCCCAATCCTTGTAAAAAATCTCGACGCCGTCTTTTGTGGTGATCGTGGGCATTAGAAACTCCTCTTTTTGCTCTTGCACGTCATTCCGGGACACGCGTCAGCGTGGACCGGGAATCTGGAGATGATTGATAGAAAATTCGGGTTTGAGCTTTGCGTCGTCCGGGAATGACGAAATCACGCAGCCATCGCCGGCCGGTAGCGCCTGATGACACCGATGATCACGACCACGAAAAACACCAGCAGGATGCCCTGGGCGATGGCGAACGGCGGCTCGGCCGGCGGCACGCTCGGCGCCAGCGCGTGCAGCGCCGGCACTTTCAGGAACGACTGGACCACCAGCACGAACACATTGAGATAGAGCGCCACCAGCGCGGTCAGCCCATAGATCCAGCGCCAGGCGCCGCGCTGCTTCATGACGTAGAGCGCGAAGCAGGCGATCGCCAGCAGCACCAACGAGAGCAGGCCGAAGAGATGCGACGGCAAGATCTTTTCGAACAGCAGCGGCGGAATCACAAAGCCGGTGGCGCTGGTCAGGATCGTGAACAGCAGAAAGATCGCGGTCAGGCCCGGCTGCCGCTTCGAGCCGAGCATTCCGAACATCACGATGAGGCCTGTAATGATCCCGATCAGACTGATGATGACATGGACGAGAACAAATGTCGCCGTGCTCATACCGAGTATCATGACGCGCCCCCTTCGTTGGAAACTTGGCGAACGTTACGACGCAGCCGAGGAAATTGCCACACGCATCCGTTGCAACTGCGGCAATGCAGGCATGTGCGGCAACGCACGAGGCACCGACGAAAGTCGCAGGATTTGCAGGACTGTCGCCATCCAAGTGCAATAGCTTTACGTATCGCCTACTTCGCAACCGTCATCCCCGGACGAACGCACTTGCGTTCGCTCGGGAGGTGCGAGTTGAACGGCGCTTAGCGCCGTTCGGCGAGCCTCGAAGGATGTACGGCCCGGCTGGTGGCCGTCGCCCTTCGAGGCGCGCAAGAGCGCGCACCTCAGGGTGACGGAGATAGTGCGAGCGTACTTCCTCAATCTGATTTCTCATAACGCCGGCTTCGAACCATCGGCGAGAAAGCCGTGCAATGCCGCCACCACTTGCGCGCCCTCGCCGATCGCGCCGCCGACGCGCTTGACCGAGCCGGAGCGGACGTCGCCGACCGCGAACACGCCGGACACGGTGGTTTCCAGAAGCGGCACCGGACGTTCGCCATTTTGGCCGCCCTGGACGCCGGTCAGAACAAAACCGGCGCGGTCGACCTTGACGCCGCAGCCCTCGAGCCAGCCGGTCGCGGGGTCCGCGCCGACGAACAAAAACAGGTTGCGGACGTCGAAGCTTTGCACATCGTCCGGCGCCAGACGGCTGCGCCAGCGCACGCGCCGCAGCGAAGCGTCCTCGCCCTCGAGGCCGACCACTTCGGCGTTGAAGATCAATTCGATATTCGGCGTCGCCTCGATGCGCTCGATGAGATAGTGCGACATGCTGGCGCCGAGGCCGCCGCCGCGGATGATCATGTAGACTTTTCGCGCATGACCGGACAAAAACACCGCGGCCTGTCCGGCGGAGTTGCCGCCGCCGACCAGCACGACGTCCTGATCGACGCACAGCTTGGCCTCGATCGGCGAGGCCCAGTACCAGACGCCGCGGCCCTCATAGGCGTCGAGGTTTTCGATTTCGGGCCGGCGGTAGCGCGCGCCGCTCGCGACCACGACCGATTTGGCGCGCAGCGACTGCCCGCATTCGGTCGCCAGCGCAAACAGGCCATCACGCTTGGAGCAATCCAGCGAGCGGATCGAGACTGGGATCAGCATCTCGGCGCCGAATTTTTGCGCCTGGTTGTAGGCCCGCCCGGCCAGCGCCTGGCCGGAAATGCCGGTCGGAAATCCCAGATAGTTCTCGATCCGCGCACTGGCGCCGGCCTGGCCGCCGAAGGCGCAGGAATCAAACACCGCGACCGACAAGCCTTCCGACGCCGCATAGACCGCGGTGGCAAGTCCGGCCGGGCCGCTGCCGACCACGGCGACATCGTAAAGCTTGTCATGCGCATGGTTGGTGATCATGCCCATCGCCAGCGCCAGCGATGTTTCGGACGGATTGCGCAATACGGTGCCGTCGGGACAGACCACCAGCGGCAGATCGCTGCGCGCCGCCGCATAACGCTCGACGAGATCGGCGGCATCCTTGTCAGTCCCGGGATCGAGCAGATGATGCGGCTGGCCGTTGCGCGTCAGGAAGTTTTGCAGGCGCGCCATGTCGCCGAGCGAGGCCGGCCCGATCAGCACCGGGCCGCCGGCGCCGCCCTGGATCAGGCTAACCCGGCGCAGCACCAGCGCGCGCATGATGCGCTCGCCGAGGTCGGCTTCGGCCATCAACAGCGCGCGCAACCGGTCCGGCGGAATTAGCAGCGTCTCGACATCGCCCTCGGCATGGCCGTCGACCAGCGCGACGCGGCCGGAGAGCTGGCCGATTTCGGCCAAAAACTGCCCGGCGCCCTGATCGATCACAGGCGTGACATGGCCGAGGCCGTCGCGCAGCGTGATCGCGACATGGCCCGACAGCACCACGAACATGCCGGGCCCCGGCTTGCCGGTCTCGAACAGCGCCTCGCCATGCCCAAAACTGCGCAATTCGCCGAATCGGCGCATGCGCTCGATTTCATGCGGCGTCAGCCTCGGAAATGTCTGCTCGTGGCGCGGAAACGCAAAAGAATGTTGGCCGGTCGCCGGACCGGCTGTCGTGTCGACTGCACTCATCTTGTTACCCCAAAAGAGAAAACGCGCTTTTCCAAGGCGCCCGGCCATCCGGCGAGCGGTCGGGAATTTTCCCAATCCGCTACTGGCCGGGCTTTTCTCCGCCTGCGTCATCTAGGGAGGCGTCCGCCGTTTCGGAAGATGCAGCCGTCTCGTCGCTGCGCCCCCGCGCCTGCGACTTCCTCCGCTTGAGATTTTCACGCAGCGCCAGCTTGAGGCGCTGCTGTCGCGAATCCTTCACAACCGGGCTGATTTTTCCCGCGCCTTTGCCTTGATCGTTCATCATGACGGGCCTGTTGCCTGCGCCGTCGCGGCGCTCCTGTTCTCCGGGCATATTGGGTTTCGCCGACCCGCCGCGCAATCGTCTCTCCGGATGATTGATTCGTCCGCCCGGGCTTCTCAAGGCCGCCGAGCGAAATGGAACCGGATCAGCCCGGAGTTGGCCCGATTTGAAGCAGCAAAGCTGGTATCCGGTTCGCCGAAACGCTTACGCGTCGATTTTTGCGCGTTTTGGGCCCTTCCCGGCCCCGCCGCGTGCTTGCGCCAGCGGGGCCCTTGTGGCAAGAACCGCCCGCCTGTAGGGGCCTTTCGGGCCGATTCTTGAATACCGGGCATGCTGCCGTAGCTCAGTGGTAGAGCACTCCATTGGTAATGGAGAGGTCGACAGTTCAATCCTGTCTGGCAGCACCAGCCCTTTCAGCATCGGCAAGTTGCCGAACGACCGAGCATTTCACGCTGAGCCGGCCGATGTTCAAGCGATCCTGGCCAAGCTGCCAAAGGATCAGCGGCCACCGCACTGGTCCAATGACCACGTCATGCAAGGTGGAAGACGATCATACACCGTGGAGTTTGTCGGCCGACACAAAATGCGGGTGCGCCCCCCCGACTTCATGCGGGACGATCCGATCGGTTGCACTGCGTATGATGTCGTAGCATTCACACGTTGCTTCCTCGAGCCGCACCCTGTCGATTTCGACCAGGCCTCGCCGAACCGATCTGATGGCACCCAAGGCGCGGAGTTTGGCAATCACCTGCGTCACGGTCGTTCGTCGTACCCCGAGCAACTGCGAAAGCGTCGTCTGCGTTAATGGCAGGGCATTGTCGTGCTCGGTTCGATCGTGCAGGTGAAGCAGCCACCGGGCCATGCGGGCCTCGACCGAGTGCAGTCCGTTGCAGGCCGAGACGTGCTGGAATTGCATGAGTATCGATCTCGTGTGCGCCTCGACCACATGTCTGATGGCGCCGCTCTTCATGTAGGCTGCATGAAACCGCGACACGGAGATTTGCGATGCGGTGCCGCGCACCCGCACGACCGCGGTCACGGACGACATGAAAGAGGGTCCCAGCACCGATAATGCGCCGATCGCTCCCTCGCGCCCGATTACCGCAGTTGCGATCGTTTCTCCGTTCGGCAGGCCGAGCATGAAGGAGATGGCACCGCTATGGGGAAAATAAACATGGTCGCGTCGATCTCCCTCTCGTGTCACCACGGCGTCCTGTTCAAGCGACACCTTCTGGAGATGAGGGGCGAGCAACGCGAGGTCTGCCGCCGGCAACGCGGCGAGAAGACGATTACCGGCGCTCGCCGGACGTCTCATCACGAGAGACTTCTGACCTCAGAAGAACACGCAGCTCTCCTGGAATGTCTTTGGCAGGAATGTCTTCTGCGCTGCGCCGACACTAACTCCACTTTCATCGTGCCGGCTTTGAACGGCCTTCGTGGATACGATCCTTGCTGAGTACCTTAACGCGCCATGCCAGTAAAGGTAAGGCGAACCCTTGAGGCGGCAGGTGATCGGGCGGGACCGCTTCGACGCCAGTGCCCCGCTGGTCAAAGTTCCCGCCAAGGGGCCTGCCACCAGTTCGTAGTTGCTGGCGACCCGCCGATACGGGCTGTCCGTAGGGTATACGTGGCCCGATCAGTGTTTTTGCGCGATGGTAAAATTCGACGATTGTCAGCTAATCGCAGTTGTTCTATCTTTGTTCCGTAACGATTAGTCAAAGACGCCGTTGTATTATCTAGGCTGGGACTGAGAGAACCGGGCCATGGCCGCCGAGTACCGCCTTCGCATCGAGAGCGACATGACCCCCGACACCTTTCCCATGGATCGGTTGGCGGAGTATCTGGGCGCGTTGGCCAAGTTGCTTGGTAAGTCCAAGAGCGTTCACTTCGCGGACATTGAGAGCGGGTCGGCCATTGTGGTCGCGCGGATTGACGATGACGCAAGGGCGTCGGTGGTTGATCGGATAAGGGGTCTGCCAGCGGGCTTCGGCCCAAAAGACGCGCTGAAGGCGTACAGCGACATTGATGAGATGCTACGCCGCGACGGTGCCACAGGATGTTTGCTCAGTGAGGAATACGGCATCGTTATTCCTTTTCCCGGACGCGAACGCCCCGAACCCATCGTGTTTGGCCCGTTCAAGCAGGACGGTACACTTGACGGACAGGTCATTCGGGTTGGTGGCTCTGATGACACGGTCCCGGTACACCTTCGCGATACGGACACCATCCATACGCATCTTCACGCCACGCCAGAGATTGCTCGGCGCATAGCCCAACATCTCCTCGGCCCCGTTGTGCGCGTACACGGGACCGGCACATGGTTTCGGGGCGAAGACGGGATTTGGGAGCTGAAGAGTTTCAAGATCACGGACTTCGAGTTGCTCGGCGACGAACCCCTGACGGAAGTTGTGCGCAACATCCGCAAGATCGGCGGGAGCCAGTGGAATGAAGTGCCGGACCCCGTGCGGTTCCTTATCGAGCAGCGGCGTGATGATGGAGAGTTTCAGTGATCGTCGCCCTGGACGCCACCGTTCTCATCTACATCATCGACGAGAATGCACCGCCTCCCATAGATCCGGCCACTGGGCAAGCTGTAAAAAACTGCAAAGAACGGCTCGATCATCTCCTACTCACCCTTCAGAAGGAGAACGCGAAGATCATCATTCCAACCCTGGCGCTCGGCGAGGTGCTTGTAAAGGCGCAGCAAGCTGCGCCAGAGTTGCTCCGCGATTTGACTTCATCGAAGCACTTTCGGGTCTCGTCGTTTGACGCGATGGCTGCGGTTGAATACGCGGCGATGCACGCAGCGCGGTTGGGAAAGGTCACCACGAACCGAACAAAAGCCAAGTTCGACGAGCAGATCGTGGCCATTGCCAGAGTGGAGAATGCAACGATCATCTATTCGGATGATGGAGACATCGCGAAGTTGGCGAGTCCCAGAATGCAGGTGCTGGGTATCGCCTCACTGCCGCTTCCCGTCGCCAAATCACAGGGCGACATGTTCGAGGCGCAGCAAGAGGCTTATTCGTCAAATCCTGACTTTGGGCGATGGAGCTAAGGTCGCTTTCTCGAGATGACAACTGCTTTCGGCGCTAACGATGGGACCCTGCAGCGGGCGCGCGTGGTGAAGCGAAAAAATTCAACGATTTCAGTGGAAGAGATGCCTTTTTCGATAGTTCAATCCTGTCTAGCAGCACCATTCCTGGCATTACCTCTTGCCTCAAGCGAGACGTCGCCGCGCTCAAAGATCTCCGCGCACCTGCCCTCTATTCTGTCCCGACTGCCATCTCGATCAGCTTTCGAGCAATCGCTTATCCGACGGCCCTGAGCAGATCGACCAGCGTGGTGGCCGTAAACGGTTTTGAGCCGCGATCCGCTAACGACGATCGAGGATCAGAGGGCTCGGCGATTGTGACGCGGGTTTGCTGACCGCCCATCGCGATACCCCTCAATTCGGCATCGCTCAGCTGCTCCACACGCCACGCGCGCGTCCAATTCCGGATTATGATAGCCCTCACGCGGGAGACCTTGAACGGGTTTGCATGAAAATGGGGAAGTTGACTATGCGGTTGTCCAAAGTCGCTGCGTTGTCGCTGATCGTTGCAGCCACGAGCCTGATGCCCGAGTCTCCGGCGCGGGCTGCTCCTGACTGTTCGACGTCGATGACGCTCGCCGATTGGGGCGAGAACTCGACGGGCTATATTGACATCGCGCCCGGGGAGAGTTGCCAGTTTCCGATCCGGATCCGCGGCACGGTGAGCAGTTCCGAGATTTCGCAAAAGCCGGCCCGCGGCAAGTTGAAGAAGCTCGACGTGTCCACCTACGAATACCGGGCAAAGGCCAAATACAAGGGAAGCGATACGTTTGCCATCAAGGCCACGGGCAAGGGGCCGACGGCGTCCGGCACGTCGGTCATTACCGTGAACGCAACCATCAAGTAGCAACTCTCTTTCGATGCTTCGTATGGCCGCGGCCCGCCCTATCGGCGCGAACACGTTATTCTGCGGCGTCGTCCCGAAGCCGATTTGCCGAATGATCCTGCAGTTGCTCGTTCTGAATATGCTTGCTGTCCATCCCGCGCTGATCCGAGTGCTGGGACTTGTCGCGGTTGCTGAGCACCATGTTGTCGCCGATCTTCTCCTTTGCAACATCGGTGTTGGCGCCTGCCCCGGCGCCCTTGCCGTGCGCGCCTGCGCCAACCTGCTTTTTGCTTCCCTTGTTGGGCATCGTTGGGCATCGCTCTCTCCTTGCGTTGGACGCGTAGCTGATCTCCGGCTCACTGCTTCTGTTCGGCCGGTCCGGGCTGCTGCGGCGCGTGGCCGCTTTGGCCGGGATTGTTGTGCTTGTTGTGATCGCTCTCCTGGTTGAGACCGCCGCGACTTACCGGGAATTCACTCTGCCTCACGCCCGCTCTGGCCTTGTGCACCGTAGTGTCCTGTCCGGCACGGTTCGCGGCCTCTTCCGCCGTTCGCCGCGCGTCCGGCACGTCCGACTTTCGCTCCAGAATGCGACGCTGCTGTTCGTGGGTTTTCTTGCCTTGCATATCGGCCTCCGATCATGCGTCTGTTTGTCCCCCCTCATCGCCGCTTGGGCCTGGCGCCGGCGCGGCTCTCACTCTTGTCGATGCCTCCCGCGGCATTCGGGTCGTTTTCCAGATCGCCCTCAATGGTGTTGACGCCTTGCGAGTCCTCGAGGTCGTCCGGGCTGGCCCCCGCCAGATTTGTGCCCTTCGAACCTCCAATCATCGGATTGGTTCGCAGGTCTCTATCGCTCGGCGTTTTCATTTTTGAATGTCTGCTCATGTGCAATCACTCGCCTCCGGCTTTTCCGGCAGGATGCCGGGTGTGATGAATGTCCCGTTCGCCGCCGCCTCCCGAGACCTTGCTATGCTTGCGTTGGCTGCTGTCGGCTGGCGGTTTCTTGATCTCCAGTTCCGCTTTCGCATTCTCGTGAGAAGCGCCTGGACCACCCTGGCGTATGCTGTTTGGCGTCTTGGTGGATGTCGACATCGCGCTGTTCCTTATCGGTCCTGCTGATATCCCTGGTGGGTCGTGTTCTGCTTGATGTTGCCCTGATCGCCCCGTTCCTCGGTGTTTTGCGCACGCTGCTTGCCATGCGGGGCTTGATCGCGAACCATCTGCTTGTCGTCGCCGGTTCCCTTCGGGCTTCGATTCTGCGGAGGCACAGGCGGAAGTTTGCTGGTCATGTGCTTGTCTCCCATCCGACAAAATAAAACGCATGGGGACAAACGATGTTCCTGAGGCCACCTTTTCGCGGAGAGGTCAGTGCCTGAAAGCGACCGTGAAAATGCCCGTGCAACAAATTGCCGCGCAAGGTTTCGCTCTCCGACGAGTTATCGTCGGCACGGGGTGCGAACGGAACGCAAAATTGCGGCGTCCTCATTTCCGAAATGCTCGGACCGCATCGCCGTGATCGTCATATCATTTGCTGACGGAGCAGGTCTTCGATTCCATGCGGCTCGATACCCAGCGCGCCGAAGCCTGCACAATCGGGCGAAGCGACATTGTCCATTCGCATCAGGTCAATCTGGTTGCGCGTAATCGGCGGTCCCGGCAAATTTTCCGCGAGCAAAGCCAGTGCCTGCCACATGACGAACGGCACGGGAACGAACAGGCGTTGCAGGCCGAGATGATCGCAGACCGTTCGCAGCAGGGCCTGATAGCTGTAAATGTGCGGACCACCCAGCTCATGGATGGGTTCGGCCTGAGACGCTTCGAGCGTGCGCGCGATCGCAGCTCCCACGTCTTCCACGCCAGCCGGTTGAAGCTGCGTACGTCCGCTCCCGAACAGCGGAAAGACCGGAAACTTGCGCAGCAGTTTGACCAGCGGAACGAGAAATGCGTCGTCGGGCCCGAACATGACCGCCGGGCGGATGATTCTCGCCAGCGGAAATGCGGCGCGGACCGCGTGTTCGCCCTCGCCACGGCTGCGGATGTACGGCGAAGCCGACGCGGCGTCGGCGCCGATACCCGAAACATGCACCAGCTGCGCCACGTTGGCTTCGCGCGCACGCGTGGCCAGCCTGGCAGCGGCTTCGACATGCACGGAATGGAAGGTCCGCCCGCCCTGCTCGACGTAAAGGCTCACGGCGTTGACGACGCCAAACGTTCCCGCAACGACCGCGTCGATCGAGGCGGCATCGCTGATGTCCGCCCGCACGAACTCCAGCGTCGGTGACGTGCCCCGGACGATCGCGCCACCGCGCTCGGGCCGGCGAGATGCAACGCGCACGGCAAAATGGCGATCGAGCAGGTGTCGAACGACGCGCCGTCCCAAAAAGCCGGTGCCGCCGAACACCGCAACTTTCTGCAGCTCCGTCGCCACCTCAGCGCCGCGGCTTGTCGCTCGGCTCGGCGATATCCTTCATCGCATCCTGAGCCACTTCATCCTCCGCACGGCTGAGGTCGGCGAGCGCAACCACACCGACCAGCCGTTTGGCCCGGTTGAGCACCGGCACGCGGCGTACCTGGTGCTTCGCCATGATCTGCGCCGCGCCTTCGGTATCGTCATCCGCGAAGCAGTAGCAGATGCCCTCCGACATCACCTCGCGAACCGTCGTATTGCCGGCCGCACGCTCCTCGGCGACTGCGCGCACGACGATATCCCGATCGGTGACCATGCCGATCAGGCGGTCGTTTTCGCCAACCGGCAGTGCACCGATATTATCCGCCCGCATGCGCCGTGCCGCATCGCGGATCGTCATGTTGGGATCGGCGAGTTGTACCGTCGGTGTCATGATTTCGTTGACTTGCATGGTTGACCTCCATTGCTGGACTGGTCCGCTGCCGCGTGCAGATTTCAGAGGATGCCTGCCACGACATTGGCCTCGACGGCTACATTGACGGCGACGGGGGGTGGAAACCTTCGGGTTGCATCACCCCGCACATCGCAGCGCCGGTCACGGCTGGATTGTACTTGATCGCGGCATCGGCCATCGAGACGACGCCCACCAGGCGCTTGTTGCGATCGATGACCGGCATCCGCCGGACCTGGATGTCGCTCATGTTGTGAATGACATCGTCGATGCTCTCGTCTTCAAAACAATACATGACGTCGTGGGTCATCGCATCGCGCACGCAGCTTTTTCCATCCATGCCGTGCGCGACGGCGCGTGCGACGATGTCGCGATCGGTAATGGTGCCGACCAGACGATCGTTTTCGCCAACCGGCAGAAAGCCGATGTCTTCGTCCGCCATGCGGCTGGCGATCGCCTGCAGGGTATCATCCGGGCTTGCAAGACGGACGTCGCGGGTCATCACATCGGCGACCTTCATCGTTCCGTCGCCGCGCTTGCGTTGCTGCGCGCCGGCATGGGCCGGCCAGAGCGCCCTGATGTCCCCCGGCAGCACATGGCGGATCTTTGCGGTTTCGGCCTCGCCGATATGACGGTCGACCGCGCGTAACACCGCCTTGATGGCTGTTTCCGGATTGACAGGCTTGCCTCCGCCATCGAGGCCGTCGGCCACGCGCGCGATGAACTCGGCGCGCGAACGTATCGAGTCCGGCTGCACGACGGGCCGATACTGTTCGTAAAATGCGCCTCTGATCAGCAGCGGCATCTGGGCGGCAAGATGCGCCGCATCGTCAACCGGAAGCCGATCCCGCAAGACGCGGAGAACGACCCCGAGGACGCGCCAGGCCAGCCGGCGATCGGGGCCGAGCTCCTTGGAAATTTCCTTGAGCCAAAGATTGGTGGCGTGGATCGATCTGTCGAAAGTTTCAAGACCATTCGTGCTCATGGTGCATCTCCGCCAGTTCAGGTCGTTTGTGGCGGAACGGGCGCGCGCCGAACTGGTTCCAAACGGGATTGCAGAGATTATGTGGAACGGAGCATCGGCCATTCCTTGCTGTTATTGGTGCCGGTTCACGCCGCCGTTCGCGATAAGATGGTCCATATCGCCGCACCCGGGAACCCTGGGTCTGGCAGCCAAAGCACTCCATTGGTAATAAAGCAGTCGACAATTCCAAGCCTCCGGCAGCGCCAGCATTTTCGATGCCCTCATCCCGCAGACCGCGACGTGCATGCCGAATCGAAGGATTGACGGATTGAGGCCGCACGTTCTCGCATTGATCGGCAGTCTTTTCGCAGCCGCGCCGGCTTTCGCGCAAAGCGACCCCGCGCTCGCCTTGCCGCAACTCACCTTGCAGGCGCCGACCGGCGCCATTGGTGAACGGTGCCGCAAGATCGAAGCGGGGGATGCCCTCGTGCCGGTGTCGCTGCATCGGACTTTCCACGATGATTTCGATGTGCATCCGCTGGTCGAGGCGCGCTGGGTGCCGCACTACGCCGGCGGCGCCGCCTGGCCGCAATCGCGCTACTGGGGCGGCGAAGGCTCCGATTTCAAGCGCAAGACCAGCTACAATGGCGAACAGCAGATCTACGTCGACTCGGTCTATGCCGGGCGGGCCACGGTGCCGCTCGGGCTCGATCCGTTTCGGGTCCGCAATGGTATCCTCTCGATCATCGCCAGCAGAACCCCGCCCGACCTGAAGTCCCTGCTGTTCAACAACGAATACATCTCGGGCATCCTCACCACGCAGAGCAAATTCACGCAGAAGTACGGCTATTTCGAAATGCGCTCGAAGATACCGGCCGGCGTCGGCGTGTGGCCGGCGTTCTGGATGCTCGCCGACGATGGCGGCTGGCCGCCGGAAATCGACGTGATGGAAGGCCGCGGACAGCAGCACGACAACATCGTCATGACCACGCATTGGCGGATTCCGGCCACCGGACGCGTCGAACGTTGCGGGTTCGACTTTGCGGTCGCCGATACCAGGAACGAATTCCACAATTATGGTGTGCTGTGGCTGCGCGATCGCATCATTTATTTCATCGACCGCAGGCCGGTGTCGGAGATCAAGGTCCCGGTCGGCTTCGACGCCCCGATGTACATGATCGTCAATCTTGCGATGGGCTCGAAGACGATGGAGGGCGTCGGATTCGTCGACGGCCTGTCTCCCAATGTGGTGGAATTCGAGATCGACCGGATTTCGGCCTATCAAATTGATACATACTGATGATGTGACCGGCCGGGACACGCACGCCGGCAGCAACGAAGCTGACGGAGTACGTAATGCCCGGAAAATTCTCGCGCCGGCACTTTGCCAGACTGGCGGGCCTCTCCGCGCTGGGGCTGGCGGCGACAGCGGCTGACGCGGCCAGCACCCGGCAAAAGCCGGCCGCCGACCCGCACGCCCCCGCCCGTTTCCCGAAAGATTTTCGGTGGGGCACCGCGACATCGGCCTACCAGATCGAGGGCGCCGTCAACGAGGACGGCCGCGGCCGCTCGATCTGGGACACCTTCGCCCACACCCCGGGCACCATCGAGGACAGGACCACCGGCGACCGCGCCAACGAACACTATCACCGCTACAAGGAAGACATCGGCCTGATCCGCGATCTCGGCGTCAGGCACTATCGCTTCTCGATCGCGTGGCCGCGGATTTTCCCTGATGGCACCGGCAAGCCCAATCCCAAGGGCCTCGACTTCTATAACCGCCTGGTCGACGAACTGCTGGCTAGCGGCATCGAACCCTATGCCACGCTGTATCATTGGGACCTGCCGCAGGCGCTGCAGGATCGCGTCGGCGGCTGGCAGTCCAGCGACACCTCCAAGGCGTTCGCCGATTACGCCGGCTATATCGCCGAGCGTTTGACCGACCGGGTCAAATACGTCTTCACGCTGAACGAAGCCGGACGTTTCCTGAATTTCGGCTATGGATGGGGCATCGATGCGCCTGGCCTCAAGCTGCCGGCGGCGGAATTGAATCAGGCACGGCACAACGTCGTGCTCGGCCACGGCCTCGCGGTGCAGGCGATCCGCGCCCGCGGCCGCGCCGGCACCAAGGTCGGCCCGGCGGAGAACATCGCGACCTGCGTGCCGGCCTTCGACACGCCCGAAAACGTCCGTGCCGCCGAAATCGCGACCCGCGAAATGAACGCAGGCCTGCTCGGCGTGATGCTGGAGGGCAAATACACCGACGGCTTTCTGGAATATGCCGGCAAGGACGCGCCGAAATTCACCGCCGACGAATTGAAGATCATCGGCTCACCCAACGATTTCGTCGGCCTCAACATCTACGCGCCGCAATTCTACATCGCAGCGTCAGACAAGAAGCCGGGCTGGTCGGTATTGCCGTTTCCCGGCTCGTTTCCGCACATGAGTGCCGACTGGCTGCGGGTCGGCCCCGAAACGATCTACTGGGCGCCGCGGCTCGCGGCCAAGGTCTGGAACATCAAGGAGATCTACATCACCGAGAACGGCACCTCGTCGGAAGACAGGGTGCATGCCGACGGCAAGATCTACGACCTCGACCGCATCATGTACCTGCGCAACTATTTGCGGCAGCTGCAGCGTGCCGTGGCCGAGGGCGTGCCGGTGCGCGGCTATTTCCTGTGGACCCTGATGGACAATTTCGAATGGATCTACGGCTACGAAAAGCGCTTCGGGGTCATCCACGTCAATTTTGAAACCCAGCGCCGGACGCCAAAGCTCAGTGCGTCGTTTTATCGCGACGTCGTGACGCGCAACGCGATCGGCGTCTGAAGCCGCTCGACCATTGAACGGCTCAATGCAGCGCCACCCGCTGTGACGGCGCGCGATCGCCCTTGACCGCCACAGTCGCGGCGCCTTCATGCCGCACGTTCCGTGATGATTCGTGGCTCATGAACATGCTGGCGGCGCTGACCATCAACACGACATAAAGGCCGAAAATGCCACCGACCCAGCGCCAGTAGATCCGGCGGCTGTCGGGGGCAAGACTTTCGATCAAGCGGCGCATGGTTGCTTCCTCCTCGAGGAACTGATGGCGCTGCGTATAGCTTGCACGCCGGCCACGGTGTGTGACGTACTTCACAGAAGTCGTTTTAACGGAGAAGACGTGACCGGTCCGGAACTGAAGAAACTGCGCCAAGACCTCGGTGAAGCGATCGGCCAACCCCTTGGCGTGGCCGACATGGCCAAGCTCTGCGGGTTGCCGCCGGACGACGGCGCCAACACCATCCGGAAATGGGAAGTCACCGGCCCGACCGGCCCCGTGGCCGAGTTGCTGCGCATCCTGGCGATGGCCAGCGACCGCTATCCGATCCTGGACATGTTCAACGTGTTCGACCGCCATGACGTGCCTGAGAAGGACCGGCCGGCACGGCGGCAGGCGTTCCGCGAGCAGATGCGCGGCGACGTGCGGCGGCGCATTGGTTAAGCAGCTTTCGCGGGGGCACCGCCTCAAGGGCCCCGATTTAAGCCTTGCTTAAGCTTTCATTAGGGCGCCGTTAAGCACCAAAAATAGCACTTCATTAAGCACAAAAAACGTTTGTTCTCCAATGGGTTGGGTTATCAACCGATGTGCCCGGCAAGTGACAGCATTTTATTCAAAAGCTGTCTAACTGATCGCCATGGACGACGCCCGCATGCGGTGTCTCCCAACGATTTTTCCGGAGCCCAAGACCATGAAGAAGTTCCTGCTCGCCACCGTCGTTCTCGCAGCCCTGGGCGCGGCGTCCCCGGCCCTCGGCGCCGACATGGGCGCTCGGCCCTACTACAGCAAGGCGCCGGCCTATGCCGCGCCGCTCTACAACTGGACCGGCTTCTATCTCGGCGCGCACATCGGCGGCGCGTTCTCGAGCAGCAACACCTTCAACGGCCTCGTGCTCAGCGACCACAGCGCCCGCCTGCTCGGCGGCGTGCAGGCCGGCGCCGATTATCAGTTCGCGCCGAACTGGGTCGTCGGCGCCGAGGGCCAGTACAGCTGGCTCGGCGACAACAACCTCAATGCGATTTTCCCCAACGGCTTCGTCTATAACCACGATCAGCGCGCAATCGCGTCGATCACCGGCCGGGTCGGCTACACCTGGGGCCCGGGCATGCTCTATGTCAAAGGCGGCTACGCCTATTCCAACAATCGCGACACGCTGACTTTTGGCGGCGTTCCGGTCGCCTTCACGCTCGATAAGAATCACAGCAACGGCTACACGGTCGGCGCCGGCCTCGAATACATGTTCGCCCCGAACTGGTCGGCCAAGGCCGAGTACATGTATTACGACTTCGGCACCACCCGCTTCGTGACCCCGGTTGCGCTGGCTCCCTTTGGCACCTTCCATAACGACGAGCATACGTTGAAGGTCGGCGTCAATTATCGGTTCAACTTCGCAGCACCGATCGCCGCGCGGTACTGATCGCTTCTACAGGGAGGCGCGAAAAGGCCGGCGTTCACGCCGGCCTTTTTGTTTGCCCCATAGCGTTTTCGAGCGAATTGGCCGCCGGTTCGCGTGAAGCAAACGCGTCAAAACAAAGAGTCCGCCTGAGTTTTTCAAACAATGTTCGATGGCGCGTCGGCGCTCAAAATCGCGAAAACCGTGCGCATTTTCCAAAGTTGTTAACCGGGTACCACGATACTGCCGCGGGGATTCATCCAGGGGTAGCGGTACGGGGCGGCGGCAAATGGCGATATTTTCCAGCATCGGCAAGATCAGGCTCAAGGGTTTCGGCTTTCCAAAATTCGGCGTCAGGGGCAGCCTGTTTGCCGCTTTCGCCGTCATCGCCGGCATGGCGATCGTCATCAGCGCCGGGGCCGGCCTGGTGCTGGGGCATCTGGGGGGCGCCATGGTCGAACTGAGCGGACGGGATATCCCCCGCCTCGCGGCCAGCCTGCAATTGTCGGCGGAGAGCGCCAGCCTGGCCAGCCAGGGGCCGGGGCTGCTGGCCTCGCGCAGCGAGGAGATGCTGAACGAACGCGCCGGGAAGATGCAGGAGACCCAGCGGATCACCCTGCAAAGGCTCGGCGAGATCACCAAATTCGGCGCCAACAAGGATACCGTGGCGGCCCTCACCGAGACGGTGAAGAACATCGAGGACATGATCAAGAGCCTCGGCGGCGCGGCACGCGAACGGCTGGAAACCGCCGCCCAGCACGACAAGCTGTATGAAGCGCTGCGCACAGCCCAAGCCGCTTTCGTCAAGGCCGCAGCACCCGCGATGGTCGACGCCCAGACCCAGCTCAACGGCATTTTCGGCGCCGCCGATTTCTCCCAGGATGAGGCCACCAAGGCGGAGAAAACCGTCGAGCAGCTCGGCGACATCGTCGCCGCCGGCAACCTGGCGGCGTTCAACATGATGGCCGCGCTTTCCTCCGAGAGCAGCGACACGCTCGAAACCATCGAGAAGCAAACCCGCAGCGCGCAACAACGCCTCAAATCCAATCTCGATTTGCTGCCGAAGAATTCCGCGACGACGGCGCTGCGCACCGCCTCCACGGGCCTGCAGGCGCTCGGCGAAGGCAAGACCGGCGTCTTCAAGGTTCGCCAGAAGGAACTGGACGCCGCCGATTACGGCCAGACCATCCTGGAAGAAACCCGCAAGCTCAATGTCGGCCTCGGCATCAGCGTGCAGCAGTTGGTGGACGGGGTGCGCGGCGAGACCGACGCCTCGACCCTGCAGGCCGGCAAGGAGATTTCGCTGGCGACCACGGTGATGCTCGGCCTCGGGGCGGCGACCCTGATCGGATCTGTGCTGTTCGTCTGGCTCTATGTCGGCGGCAACATCCTGCGGCGCATCGGCGCCCTGCAGAGCTCGATGAAGTTACTGTCGAGCGGCGATCTCGAATCACAGATCTACCGTTCCGGCCAGAGCGACGAAATCGCGGAAATGTCGGAATCGCTGCAGGTGTTCCGCGAGAGCATGATCGCCGCACGCGCGCTCACGGCCGACCAGGACAAGGATCGCATCGCCAAGGCCGAGCGCGCCTCGCGCATGGAAGCCCGCATCGTCGAATTCGAAACCACCGTGCAATCAGCGCTGGACAGTCTGCAAACCGCCGCCGGCTCGATGCAGACCACCGCGCAGAGCATGTCGGCGACCGCCGACCAGTCCAGCGCGCTGGTGAGCGCGGTGGCTTCCGCCGCCGAAGAAACTTCGGTCAACGTGCAGACGGTGTCGTCGGGCACCGAGCAACTGTCCTCGTCGATCGAGGAAATCAGCCGTCAGGTCGTCACCTCGGCGGAAATCGCCCGCAAGGCGGTCGAGGAAGCCGGCGCCACCGATGCCACCATGCAGGGGCTGGCCGATAACGCCGCCCGCATCAGCGTGGTGGTCGATCTGATCCAGACCATCGCCTCGCAGACCAATCTGCTGGCGCTGAACGCCACCATCGAAGCGGCCCGCGCCGGCGAAGCGGGCCGCGGATTCGCCGTGGTCGCCTCCGAGGTAAAGAGCCTCGCCACCCAGACCGCGAAGGCCACCGATGAGATCCGCCAGCAGATCGTCAGCATGCAGACGGTGACGACGACGGCGGTCACCGCGATCCGCAGCATCAGCCATACGATCGGCGAGATCAACGACGTCACCACCGTGATCGCGGCTGCTGTCGAGGAGCAGGGTGCGGCGACGCGCGAGATCGCACGCAACATTTCGCATGCCGCCGGCGGCACCAGCGAGGTCTCCAGCAACATCGTCGGCGTCTCCTCAGCCTCGACCGAAGCGGGAACCGCCGCCGGCGAGGTCTTGACCGCTTCCGGCGCGCTCCGCCGCGAAGCCGACGTGCTGCGGGCGGAAATCGACGCGTTCCTGGGAAATATCCGGGCGGCGTGATTGGTGTTCGTCATTCCGGAGCTAATGCGCAGCATAGAATCCGGAATCTCGATATTCCCCGGTGCGCAATTGCGCACCTGAGGCTCGATGCTGCGCATCGCCCCGGAATGACGGGCATGCTTTTTATCCGGACAGGCCCCTGCTTTTTCGGCTAGCGCGGCGCCAAATGTGCGGGTAAGCCGGTAGCATGCACTCGAAAACAGACACCGTTCAGTCCTCGGCCGAGGCCCTGCGCTACCCCTGGGAAAATCACCCCGGCCAGGATCAGGTCGTCGAGGTGATGCCGGGCGTGTTGTGGGTGCGGCTGAAGCTGCCATTCCGGCTCAATCACGTAAACATCTATCTGCTGGCCGACGGCGACGGCTGGGCGATGATCGATTCCGGCTTCGGCAATGAGGAAACCATCGAAGCCTGGACCACGCTGTTCGAGGGCCCGCTCCGGCACGTCAGAGTCTCCCGGCTGATCGTGACCCATTCGCATCCTGATCACGTCGGACTGGCGGGTTGGATCACCGAGCGCTTCGACTGCTCGCTGCAGATGTCGCAGGTCGAATATCTGCAATCGGTCTATCACCAGAACCGCGGCACCGAGGAGCGCCGCAACGCGCAGCGGCTGTTCTTTCGCCGCCACGGCATGGACGAGAGCCTGACCGATACCTTGCTGAGCCGCGGCCAGGATTATCTGAAGCAGGTGTCGATCCTGCCGCCGTCCTATCGCCGGATCTCGCATGGCGACGAAATTTCGATCGGCACGCGGCGCTTCAAGGTCATCACCGGCGGCGGCCATGCGCTCGACCAGGTGATGCTGTATTGCGCCGCCGACAAGCTGTTCCTTTCCGCCGACCAGGTGCTGAGCAAGATCTCGCCCAATGTCAGCGTCTGGGCGGTCGAGCCCCACCAGAACTCGCTCGGCGAATACCTGGCCTCGCTGGCGAGCCTGACCACCACGCTTCCTTACGACGTGATGGTGCTACCCGGCCACGGCGTGCCGTTCTACGGCCTCAAGACCCGGATCAAGCAGCTGGCCGACCATCACGAGGACCGCTGCCGGCTGATCGCCGAAGCCTGCCGGAGCGTGCCGCAGACCTCGAAGGAACTGGTGCCGGTCGTGTTCCACAAGCACGTGCTGGACGCCCACCAGATGGGTTTTGCCGCCGGCGAGCTGATCGCCCACGTCAACTACATGCTGGTCGAAGGACGGCTGACCTCCGAAGCGATCGATGGCGTGCTGTATTTCCGGACCACCTGACGCTTGCAAACTAATCCATGGCTATTGGCTGCAAAAGGGCGCACGGTCGCGGGCATGTTCTCCCGGCTGTCGCGCCAGACAAATTCCAACATTCAAACCTTACCCAGCGGCGGCATTGATTTGACGCCGTCATGCTGACCCGCTCGGCTCTGCTTTATGAGAACGGTCTGCCTGATCTTCCGGCGCTGCTGATCGAGCCGCACCGCAGCCCCGGCGGTATCTGGCGCATCAAGTTCAGCTATGAGACGGCCGAACCGCTTTCGATGAGCGCGGTGCAGGCATCGACGCTGGCGGCAGCCCTTCACGAGATCGGAGAGGCGGAATTGGCTGATGAGATCGACGGCGCGTTGAAGAGCGCGGTTCGCTATTCGTCCATGTAACCTTTCTGAAATGTGACCTCTTGAAATGCAACTTTCTGCCCCGGGGCAATTTCGCCCGCAAAGGAAAATAGATGAAAACAATTATCGCTGTCGTGGCGCTGTGCGCCTTCGCACCAAGCGCGCTCGCC
This sequence comes from Bradyrhizobium sp. LjRoot220, assembly GCF_964252915.1. Classification (NCBI taxonomy): domain Bacteria; kingdom Pseudomonadati; phylum Pseudomonadota; class Alphaproteobacteria; order Hyphomicrobiales; family Nitrobacteraceae; genus Bradyrhizobium; species Bradyrhizobium sp. LjRoot220. Next base: position 254,393 of record NZ_CAXUPS020000008.1, on the reverse strand, counting down.
GCAACCCCGGAGTGCCACGCGGTTGAAAACGACAGCGCACGGCTCGCCTGCTACGACGCGGCGCAGCCTCCGAAAATCGCGACGCCCAGGAAGGGCTCCAAGGAAGGCTTTAAGGAAAGCTCCAAGGAAAAGCCGAGGGCGATCGAGAGCGACGCCTCACGGCCCGAATACAAGGATCCCTTCCTCGCGGAGAACGCCCGCACCACCTCCAAACTGAATAATATCTGTCGCGGTTGCTGAGCCGCGCGGCGGGTGAAAGAGGACGGCAATGGCCAAAGTGTCGGACTACCGAATCATTACCTTTCAGCGGCAGCCCGGACTTTGGCGGGCCAATATGACGCCGATCGTCCAGCCGGCCACGATCACGCGGGGCGGGGCGATCCGGGGCTTCGTGACGGCGGAGGACAGCAAGTCCGAGGAAGACGCCATCATCGCGGCCAATCGCGCCATCAGGGAACTCGACTCCTGATCGGATCAGCGGCGCGCTGGATTACCCAGGATTGCGGCGGGCGGCCAAAATACCGGGCCCCTAGATCCCACTTAGCGTGTTGATCGAGATCGAGATTTACCCTGTCTCCGGTGCATTCCGGAGGCCGGCTGAAATGTGTGATTTCACATAGACACCAAACCTGGAAAAGCTCTAAAAAGGCCTCACGCCGCTCCGGCCAGTTGGTTCCAGGGTTCTTGTCAGGTCTTGTGATGGATTACAGCAAATTCTTCTCCGCCGCCCTCGACCGCCTGCATGACGAGCGGCGCTACCGGGTTTTCGCCGACCTCGAGCGGATCGCGGGCCGCTTCCCGCATGCGGTCTGGCACTCGCCGAAGGGCAAGCGCGACGTCGTGATCTGGTGTTCCAACGACTATCTCGGCATGGGCCAGCACCCGAAAGTGGTCGGCGCCATGGTCGAAACCGCGACCCGGGTCGGCACCGGCGCCGGCGGCACCCGCAACATCGCCGGAACCCATCACCCGCTGGTGCAGCTGGAGGCCGAACTGGCCGATCTGCACGGCAAGGAAGCCTCGCTGCTGTTCACCTCGGGCTATGTCTCGAACCAGACCGGCATCGCGACCATCGCAAAACTGATTCCGAACTGCCTCATTCTCTCCGACGCGCTCAACCACAATTCGATGATCGAGGGCGTGCGCCAGGCCGGCTGCGAGCGCCAGATCTTCCGCCACAGCGACATGGCGCATCTGGAAGAACTGCTGATCGCCGCAGGTCCCGACCGGCCCAAGCTGATCGCCTGCGAGAGCCTTTATTCGATGGACGGCGACATCGCGCCGCTGGCCAAAATCTGCGATCTCGCCGAGAAATATGGCGCGATGACCTATGTCGACGAAGTGCACGCCGTCGGCATGTACGGCCCGCGCGGTGGCGGCATCGCCGAGCGCGACGGCGTCATGGATCGCATCGACGTGCTCGAAGGCACGCTCGCGAAAGCCTTCGGCTGCCTCGGCGGCTATATCGCCGGCAATGCCGACATCATCGACGCCGTGCGTTCCTATGCGCCGGGCTTCATCTTCACGACCGCGCTGCCGCCGGCGATCTGCTCGGCCGCCACGGCTGCGATCCGCCACCTGAAAACCTCGAGCTGGGAGCGCGAGCGCCACCAGGACCGCGCCGCCCGCGTCAAGGCGATCCTGAACGCCGCCGGCCTGCCCGTGATGTCGAGCGACACCCACATCGTGCCGCTGTTCGTCGGCGATCCCGAGAACTGCAAGAAGGCGTCCGACATCCTGCTCGAAGAGCACGGTATCTACATCCAGCCGATCAACTATCCGACAGTCGCCAAGGGATCCGAGCGCTTGAGGATCACGCCCTCGCCCTACCATGATGACGGCCTGATCGACGGGCTTGCCGAGGCGCTGTTGCAAGTCTGGGAACGCCTCGGCCTGCCGCTGAAGCAGAAATCGCTGGCGGCCGAGTAACGCTGCCGGCCCTGCGCGTTTCAAAAACCCCCGAGAATCGGGCCGGTAGCGCGATGCGCTGCCGGCTCAATGCGTTTATACTGGCGCTTGCGGCCCGGCGCGGGTGCACAAAACGCGTCCGAACAGAGGCCGGGAAGGGAGACAGGCAGCAATGCTGCACGACTGGGGCGTGATCGCCGCCGCATTCGCCTATATCGGACTGCTGTTCGTCGTCGCCAGCTATGGCGACCGCCTGTCGCCGAGCCAACGCGGCCGCGCCAGCATGATGATCTATCCGCTGTCGCTGGCGATCTATTGCACCTCCTGGACCTTCTTCGGCTCGGTCGGCTTCGCCAGCCGCACCAGTGTCGATTTCCTCGCGATCTATGTCGGCCCGATCCTGATGATCGGTTTGTGCACGCCGCTGCTCCGCCGCGTGATCCAGCTGGCCAAATCGCAGAACATCACCTCGATCGCCGACTTCATCGCCGCGCGCTACGGCAAGAGCCAGGCGGTGGCCGCGACCGTGGCCGTGATCGCGATCATCGGGTCGGTGCCCTACATCGCGCTGCAGCTCAAGGCGATGTCCTCGTCGCTGGAAACCATCCTGAGCGAGGACAGGATGTTCTCCTCGATACCGCTGATCGGCGACATCGCGCTGGTGGTGACGCTGGCGATGGCGGTGTTCGCCGTGCTGTTCGGGACCCGGCAGACCGACGCCACCGAACACCAGCACGGGTTGATGCTGGCGATCGCCACCGAATCCATCGTCAAGCTGGTGGCCTTCATCGCCGCCGGCGCCTTCGTCACCTTCTGGATGTTCTCGCCGGTCGAGCTGATCGAACGCGCGATGAAGACGCCGGAAGCAGTGCGCGCGATCAACTACACGCCTTCGATCGGCAATTTCCTGACCATGACGCTGCTGTCGTTCTGCGCGATCATGCTGCTGCCGCGGCAGTTTCACGTCAGCGTGGTCGAGAATTCCAGCATCGACGAGGTCAACCGCGCGCGCTGGCTGTTTCCGCTCTATCTGGTCGCCATCAATCTGTTCGTGATCCCGATCGCCATCGCGGGCCTCGTCACCTTCCCGTTCGGCGCCGTCGACAGCGACATGTTCGTGCTGGCGCTGCCGATGGAGGGAAACGCTCCCTTGCTCAGCATCGCCGTCTTTGTCGGCGGCCTGTCGGCTGCGACCGCGATGGTGATCGTGGAATGCGTGGCGCTTTCCATCATGGTTTCGAACGACATCGTCCTGCCGCTGGTGCTGCAGCGGAGCCCGCGGACGCGCGCGGGCGGGCAGGATTTCGGCGACTTCCTGCTCAAGGTGCGGCGCTTTGCGATCTTCGCCATCATGGTGATGGCCTATTTCTATTATCGCGCGCTCGGCAGCACCCAACTCGCGGCGATCGGGCTGCTGTCGTTCGCGGCCCTTGCCCAGCTGGCGCCCGCCTTCTTCGGCGGCCTGTTCTGGCGGCAGGGCACCGCGCGCGGCGCCATGGGCGGCATGCTGGTCGGCGTCGCCGTGTGGATCTATACGCTGTTCCTGCCGAGCTTCCTCGAAACCACCACGGCGGGGCTGCAATTCCTGCAGCACGGACCGTTCGGCATTGAGGCGCTGCGCCCACGGGCGCTGTTCGGCGCCGATCTGCCGCCGCTGATGCATGGCGTGCTGTGGTCGCTCGCGCTCAACATCCTGACCTACATCGTGATGTCGATGGCGCGCCAGCCGTCCTCGATCGAACGGTTGCAGGCCGACCTGTTCGTGCCAAGCACGCTGACGCCGATCGCCCCCACCTTCCGGCGCTGGCGCACCACGGTCACCGTGCAGGAGATCCAGAGCACGGTGGCGCAGTATCTCGGCCCCGACCGCGCCCGCCATGCGTTCGAGGCCTTTGCCGCCGCCCACCCCGGCCATCTCGATCCGGCCGCGCCTGCCGATTTCGAATTGCTGCAGCACGCCGAACGCCTGATCGCGTCCTCGATCGGGGCGGCCTCCTCGCGCCTCGTGATGTCGCTGTTGCTGCGCAAGCGCACGGTCTCCGCCAAGGCGGCGCTGAAGCTGCTCGACGATTCCCATGCCGCGCTGCATTTCAACCGCGAGATCCTGCAGACCGCACTGAACCATGTGCGCCAGGGTATTGCGGTGTTCGACGCGGACCTGCAGCTGATCTGCTCGAACGCGCAGTTCGGAGAAATCCTCGCGCTGCCGCCGCATCTGGTGCAACTCGGGATTCCCTTGCAGGAGATCCTCGAATTCATGGACGCCATCAGCCCGCCCGGCTCGGGCCACGGCGACGTCCTGCTGGCGCGACGGCTCAAAGCCTACACCACCGAGGGCGAGCCCTATCTGGAGCGCCTGCCCGACCGTCACATGGTGATCGAGGTCCGTTCCAACCGGATGCCGGGCGGCGGGCTGGTGATCACCTTCTCCGACGTCACGCCAAGCTTCGAGGCGGCGGAAGCGCTGGAGCGTTCCAATGCGACGCTGGAAAAGCGCGTGCGGGACCGCACCGAGGAGCTGACCCGGCTGAATTCCGAACTGGCGCTGGCCAAGAGCACCGCCGAGGACGCCAACATCTCGAAGACGCGGTTTCTCGCGGCCGCCAGCCACGACATCCTGCAGCCGCTGAACGCGGCGCGGCTTTACGTCACGAGCCTGGTCGAGCGCCAGAGCGGCGGCGAGGATTCGCGCCTGGTCGAGAACATCGACGACTCGCTGGAGGCGATCGAGGAAATCCTCGGCGCGCTGCTGGACATCTCGCGGCTCGACGCCGGCGCGATGACGACCTCGATCACGAGCTTCCGGATGGGCGACCTGATGCGGTCGCTGGAAATCGAATTCGCCCCGATCGCCCGCGCCAAAGGGCTCGAGCTGACCTTCGTGCCGTGCTCGCTGCCGGTCGAGTCCGACCGCTCGCTGCTGCGGCGGCTGCTGCAGAACTTCATTTCCAACGCCATCAAATATACCCCGCGCGGGCGGGTGCTGGTCGGCTGCCGCCGCCACGGGCAAAGCCTGCAGATCGGCATCTACGACACCGGCGTCGGGATCCCCGTGCAGAAGCGCGGCGAGATCTTCAAGGAGTTTCACCGTCTCGAACAAGGCGCGCGGATCGCGCGCGGGCTGGGCCTCGGGCTCTCGATCGTCGAGCGGCTGGCGCGGGTGCTCAACCACAGCATCGCGCTGAACGCCAATGCCGGCGGCGGCTCGGTCTTCTCGGTCACGGTGCCGGTTGCCAAGGCGGTCAACTATACCGCCGCGGTCACCAGCGCGACGCCGCTCTCGAAGACGCCGATGAGCGGCGCATTGATCGTCTGCATCGAAAACGACCCGGCAATCCTCGATGGCATGAGGACGCTGCTCACGGCGTGGGACGCCGAGGTGATCGCGGTGGCTGACCCCGAGGCGGCGATCGCGGCGATCGAGGCCTCCGGCGGCAGCGTCACGGGCCTGTTGGTCGACTATCACCTCGACCGCGGCAATGGCGTCGCCGCGATCCGCGAGATCCGCCGCCGTTTCGGCGAGAACATTCCGGCCATCCTGATCACGGCCGACCGCAGCCCGAATGTGCGGGCGGCCGCGCGCGAGGAAAATATCGCGGTGCTCAACAAACCGGTCAAACCGGCCTCGCTCCGGGCGCTGATCGGTCAGTGGCGGGCCCAGCAGCTGGTGGCGGCGGAGTAGGCGCGAGACCGTAGAGCGCAGGATGGGCGAAGCGCAGCGATAGCGGGAAAATCCCCGCCTTCACCAGTCCATGGTTGCCCCGACCATCCGAACCAATTCCGGGTCGTCAAAGTTCCTGGCCGTCGTGACGGCGCCGGCCGCGACCATGTCCGCATGAGCAAGGCTCGTTCGGATCCCAATCGTCGCAATGCCTGCCGCGGAAGCCGATTGAATGCCGGAGCGGGAATCTTCGAACGCAACGGATGAAGCGGCCGCGGCACTCACCGCGCGCAAACCTTCCAGATACGGCATGGGATGCGGCTTGCCGTGGGCAAGTTCGTCGCCGATGACGAGCGCCTTGAACCGATCGGTGATCCCAAGCCCGGCGAGCAGCATCTCGGCATTCAGGCGCGGCGCATTGGTGACCGCGACCATCGGGATGCCGGCGCGATCGGCGCGGTCAAGCAACGTCATCAAGCCGGATAATGGCTGAATTTTCCCGGCAACGAGCCTGCGGAAGGTTGCCTCCTTCTTGCCGATGATGGCGACCTGGCGCGCCGGCGGCTCCCCGGCGAGAAATCGCGCGCTGATCGACGCGTTGGAAAATCCCTGAAGCTCCCTGGAGAAGCGCGCATGATCAAAGCTGTGACCGCGCGGGCCCAGAACCTGATTGAACGCTTCCAGGTGCAGCGCATCGGTATCGGCCAGCGTGCCGTCAATGTCGAACAGCAGCGCTTTCCCTGATACTGGCGGCATTCCGAGTTCTTTGCGGTTACGCCGTCGGCGTACCCTGGCGCCACTGGCCGCCGGAGATTTTCGCGGCTGCGATCACCGCCTGGGTGCGGCTTTCGACGCCGAGCTTCTGCAGGATCGCCGAGACATGCGCCTTGATGGTCGCCTCCGACACGCCGAGCTCATAGGCGATCTGCTTGTTGAGCAGCCCCTCCGACAGCATCATCAGCACCCGCACCTGCTGCGGGGTCAGCGTCACCAGCCGGTCGCGCAGCCGTGTCATGTCCGGATCGTTGGCGGCAGTCAGATCGACGTCCTGCGGAACCCAAACGTCGCCCTCCATCACTTTCATGATGGCGTCGCGCAGCGTCTCGACCCCGAAGCGCTTGGGAATGAAGCCGGAGGCGCCGAAATCGAGCGACCTTCGGATGGTTCCGGCATCGTCGCTGGCGGACACGATCACCACCGGGATCGCCGGATACTGCGCGCGCAGGTAAATCAGGCCGGAGAAGCCGCTAATCCCCGGCATGGTCAGATCGAGCAGGATCAGGTCGACGTCGGAATCCCGTTCGAGCAGCGCGGTCAGTTCGTCGAACGACCCCGCCTCGCTGATCACAGCCGAACCCACAACGCTCGTCACCGCTTGCCGCAAAGCGTCGCGGAATAGGGGATGATCATCGGCAATGACGAGATGGGTGCTGGAAGCGGCAGTCATTTATTTCTTGTGAAAAGCGTTGCGGCAAACCGTTCAACCGCATTCTGTCGGTCAAGCGGTGTTCAATTGTCCCCTGCCCGGCTGCCGCATGCAAGCGCGCAATACCGGCACGCCGCAAAGCGGTTAATCTCCGAATTTGTGCACCGCAGCAAGACCTCCGGCACGGGCGCGCGTCAATCGCGGAACAAGAGATCGCGGGTCAGTTCATCGATGTTGGTGACGGCACCCAGCGCGACACGCAATCGGTCGCGGTCGCGGACCGACAATCGCTTGACCGCGACCTTGTTGGAGGGCGGAGTTCCGTGCGCGATATCCTCAATCTGCTGCGCCAGGATGAGATCGACAAACACGCCCTGCGCGGCGACGAGCGCATCCAGATCGGCCTCGCTGACATCGACCAGCGCCTTCACGCCGGCGAGCCGCGCCGGCGTGGATCGCGCCAACACATGATGGCGGATCGCCATCGCACGTGCGGCGGCCACAATACCAAAAAGCCCGGCCGCCTTGAGGTCGATGCGGCCGCCTTTGGTGCGGATGCCGCCGAAAAGCTTCAGGCTCGAGGGAATGCTGACGTCCTCGACCAGAAGCTTGGCAAACGCGGCCTGCCCTTCGGCGGCCGCGAAGGCAGCCTGCCTGATGGCGACGGCAAGACTGCCATCGCCATGGACGGCGCGCAGGTCGAAGAAGATATCGACGGACAGCAGATCCTCGGGATTGGCGCGCATGATCCAGTGGTCGATCCGATTCCGCCACGTTGCGACCGAGCCGCGCCAGGGCGCGTTCTTCGCCATGACGCCACCCCTGCAATACGGCACGCCGGCCTCGTGCAGGATATCCGCGACATGGGTCCCGAGGCCCGCGAACCAGCGATCCTCCTCGCCATCAGGCTCGCCGCGCTCGAAGATCACCGCATTGTCCTGGTCCATCGCCAGCAGGCTTTCGCCGCGCCCGGCCGAGCCGAGCACGATCATGGCGTAACCGCATGGCGGTTCGCCCTCGCCGCGCTGCCACATGATCCGCTCGGCGATCACGGCGGCCTGCCCGGTCAGTGCGCCGAGTTCGCGGGAAATCACTTCCGCGATGTCGCGGCCGGGCAGTCCTTCCGCCATCAGGGATTCCGCGACCCGCGGCAGCTTGGCCCAGGCAACCGCCAGGGCGTGCGCGTCCGCCGCATCGTCGATCTCTTCGCCGAGCGAGATCGCCTCCCCGGCGCGCAGGTGCAGCAGGTCCCGCGCCGACAAGGCGCCGATCACGTCGCCGGCCTCGTCGACGACGCCGAGATGTCGGGTCTTGAGACGATTCATGCGGCCGATGGCGCGATAGACGAAGGCGTCCGCCGGAACCGCTGCGAGCGGCCGGCTCGCGATCTGCCCGACCGGCAGATCGAGCGCGGCGGCGCCGAACCGCGCGATCGCGCGCAGCAGGTCGCGTTCCGTGACAATGCCCGCCTCCGCCGCCTTGACGCCGCCGGAAACCGCATGCGGCCCGACATACACCGCCGATATTCTCTCGCTCGCGAGCCGCGCGAGGGCATCGTGGATCGAAATGCCGGGCTCAACAAACACCGCAGGCACCCGCATGATGTCGCGGTTGCGGTGCCGATAGGCGTAGCTGTCGAAGCGTTTCAGGGTCCCTTCCGCATCGGCACGTGCCGGAGCCTCGACGGCATCGATCCAGCCGCTGCGCGCCTGATCGTCGAGTACAGCCGTGAGGGCGAGGCAGGCCCGTTCCGCTTCGGCAATGGTGCGGATACCGTGGTCGCGCAGTCTCGGTACCAGTGCCAGAAACACCCGCGCGGTCGTTGTCGCGTCGCCGAGGGCGGAGTGCCGGTCGGCGGTGCCGACACCGAGCCAGGCGGCGAGGTGCTCCAGCGTATAGCCGGCCAATTCCGGTGCGGCGATCTGCGCCAGCAGCCGCGTGTCGAGCGTCCGCGGCCGTATCCACGGCAAGCCGGCGAGATCGCATTCGCGCTTCAGCACGGCGAGGTCGAACCCGACCGTGTGCCCGATCACCACCGCCTGACCGAGAAACGCACGGAAGCCCGGCCAGACATCGGCAAACAGCGGCGCGTCGGCGACCATGGCGTCGTCGATGCCATGGACGCGCGTCGTCTCGGCGGGAATCGATTGACCGGCCGGCCGCAGCAATTGACGGAACGAGCCGTCGGCAACCGGTTTGCCGGCCGAAAGCCGTAGCCCGGCAAGCTCGATCACGCGCGCATAGCGTGGATCGAGCCCGGTGGTTTCGGTATCGATGACAACGGCGTCGAGCGACAAAAGCGGAGCCCCGCTGTTTGCCCTGTCCATCGCCCCTCCCTGCCGGTGGCCGCGTGCGATCAATCCGGCCTATGCCGCGGCACCCACGATCAATGCCCGTTCCAGCGCGGCCTTGTCCATCCGCGCAATCAATTCGTCATGAATGTTGCAAAGGCTGACGCGCAGATAATTGCGCGTCGTCTGGAAATCCCGCCCGCGCAGCTTTTCGTGGATCGGCATCATCGAGAAATAGCTTTCCGCCAGCGGTTCGGGAACGTCCATCACGCGCTTGGGCGCATGGCCGCCGACCAGATCGAGCCGATGCGCAAGTTCGCCGCGTGCTTCGAGCCAGGCCGCTTCGCCGATCGACGGAGGGACCGGATAGCGGTCGAAAACCGAGAGAACCACCAGGATCAATTGATCGAGAATAGCCCGGCGCTGGGTCCCGGCGTGATGAGTCAGCACCCCCTCGATCATTTCGCCCACCATCGCAAGGCCGAGCGGATAGGCCCTCCAGCGGGCGTGCTCGACGGATTGCGCAAATTCCTTTTCGGCGAACAAGACCTTTGCATAGTGACCCGCGCGGGCGCGCGAGTATTCGTAGATGCCCTTTTGCACGATGAAGGCGGACTGCGCGTCGATGAAATCCGCAAGCGCAGCCCGATCGCGAATCGGCGGACGGGGGCGAAACAACCTTTCGAACAGCTTCATCTCTCATCCAGCCCGATCGGCCGAGGTCACTGCGCTAGCTTAACCCATCTGGCTCGCAACAAGTGCAATGTTCTCAGCGTATCCCTGTTAGCAGTTGCAACAATTCGATACCCGCCGAAAGTATAATTAAGACCTGAGCATTCGTAGTGTTAGCCTTTCATTGTTCCAATATCGGCACAAGACCGTTGGGACAGCGGCAAGGGGGGCGCCGCGCTGAAGGGATTTTACATTCCCCTCGATCATTCATCCCGGCACATTTTGCTGGCCGGTGTCTTGAGGGAGGAATTGCGATCCATGCCTGAATCCAAAAGTATGAAAGAGAGAGAAGAAGCGCACTGGGCAAAGACCTCGCGTCTGATGTTCACGCATCTCGGTGTCTGGTTCTTCTTCGGTTACGTCATCCACATGTTCGTGGTGCCGCTCAACAAGATCACCATTCCGATCCTCAACTTCCCGCTCGGCTTCTACATGGCCGCGCAGGGCTCGCTCATCGTGTTCGTGGTCATGCTGTTCATGTTTGCGAAACAGCAGGACAAGATTGACCGCGAATTCGGCTTTGCCGAGGAAGATTGAAGGGGAAAGAGATCATGGCCACGAAATCTGAAGGCGGCGGCGACTTTCTCAACAATCTCGGGCGGGTCTATAGCATCTACACCGGAGGCTTCGTCGCCTTCGTCATCTTGATCGCAGTGCTCGAGAAGATGGGTGTACCGAACACGATCCTCGGTTACCTGTTCGTGTTCTTCACGCTCGCGGTCTATGCCATCATCGGCGTTCTCTCGCGAACGGCGCAGGTCTCCGAATACTACGTCGCCGGCCGCAGCGTGCCGGCTTTTTACAACGGCATGGCGACCGGCGCCGACTGGATGTCGGCGGCGTCCTTTGTCGGCATGGCCGGCACTCTGTTCCTGCTTGGCTATGACGGCATCGCATGGGTGCTCGGATGGACCGGCGGATTCGTGCTGGTGTCGATCCTGATCGGGCCGTACCTGCGCAAGTTCGGCGCCTATACCGTGCCTGACTTCCTGGCATTCCGGTACGGCGGCAATCTCGCCCGCGGGCTCGGTGTGATCGTGCTGGTCGCCTGCTCCTTCACCTATGTGACGGCGCAGATTTACGGCACCGGCATCATCGCCTCGCGCTTCCTCGGGATGCCGTTCGAACTCGCGGTTTTCGCCGGACTTGTCGGCATCCTGGTCTGCTCGATGCTGGGCGGAATGCGGGCGGTGACCTGGACCCAGGTGGCCCAGTACATCGTGCTGATCATTGCCTACCTGGCGCCGATCGTGATCCTGTCCACCAAGAAGTACGGGATTCCAATTCCCGAACTCACCTACGGGCAGGCCATCGCCGATATTACGGCGCGGGAGCAGCAGATGCTGGCGACCGGCCTTGCCACGGTGGCAAACCTCAAGCCGCATATTCAGCCCTTCATCAACTACACCCCGCTGAACTTCTTCGCGATCATCCTTTGCATGATGGTCGGAACGGCTTCGCTGCCGCACATCCTGATGCGCTACTTCACCACCCCTTCGGTGCGTGCGGCGCGGCAGTCGGTGGCATGGTCGCTGCTGTTCATCTTCCTGCTGTACTTCTCGGCGCCGGCCTACGCGGCGTTCTCGAAGCTCGAAGTTTACACCAACATCATCGGACGGGATCTGACCGCGATTCGCCCATGGATCTTCAATTGGGGTGAACTCGGGCTGATCCAGATCTGCGGCAAGAACGCTGCCAGTATCGACGCCATCATTGCAGCCTGCAAAGCGATTGCCGATCATCCCGGTGTCGTCCGGCTGCAGGACTTCATCATCAATACGGACGTGATCGTGCTCTCCACCCCGGAGATCGCGGGACTGCCGTATGTGATCTCGGGTCTGGTCGCCGCCGGCGGTCTTGCCGCCGCGCTGTCCACCGCTGACGGGCTGCTGCTCGCCATCGCCAACGCGTTGTCGCACGACGTCTATTACAAGATGGTCGATCCCAACGCCCCGACCGTGCGCCGGCTGATGGTTGCCCGCGTACTGCTGCTGATCGTCGCCGTGATTTCGGCCGCGACTGCAGCGACCAAACCCGGGGACATTCTGGCCATGGTCGGCTGGGCGTTCTCACTCGCGATGGCCGGCAACTTCCCGGCTCTCGTGATGGGCGTCTGGTGGAAGCGGGCCACGGCGACCGGCGCGGTCTCCGGCATCATCGCCGGCTTCGGACTGTGCCTGTTCTATCTCGTCACAACCCGCTACTTCCCGGGCGCCGGCGTGAAGTATTTCGGCATGACCTCCCTTGTGAACCCGATAACGGGCGGACCGCTGGTCGACGTCGCGAAAGCGATGGCGTTGCCCAACGCGATGGAGGCCTTCCCGACGCTCGCCCACCCCTTGGCCAACAAGGTCGGCTGGTTCGGCCTCACCAACATCGCCTGCGGGATGCTGGGAGCGCCGCTCGGCTTCGCGGTGATCTACGTCGTCAGCAAACTCGGCAAGGAGCCGTCGGCGGAAATGCAGGCCTATGTCGACGATATCCGCAAGCCGCGGGGCAGGACGGTGCTCGAAGAGAAGACCACTTAAGAGCGCAACGGCTGATATCGGCAAACGGGGCCCTTCGGGGCCCCGTTTTGTTTTCCACGAAGCCACGACATCGCTTGCCGGGAAACGCGCCACTTGCCATTGTTGGGCACGAGCGTGGTGTCGTCACACATCTCGATTCGTCGATTGCTGAAGGCTCGCGGGAGAATCGGACGTTGGATACTGCAACCTCCATCGCCACCTACTGGTATTATCACCTGCCAAACTTCGTCCTGGCGGCGTTGATGTACACCATGCTCGGCCGGTTCCTGCTCGGCCTGATGGTCGATGCGGATTCGCCGAACTATATCTGGCGGTTCTTTTGCCGGTTCACCGATCCCGTGATCGGCGTCATCGCGATGGTAACTCCGAAGGTGACCGCTCCCGCCGTGCTGTGGCTGTTCGGCTTTGTCTGGATGTTCTGGCTGCGCGTCGCACTTCACTACATATTGCTGCTGTTGAATCTCGCGCCCCGGTTCGGTGGAGCGGCATCATGAACCGCAATTTCTATTTCATCGGAATTGCGTTCTTCGGAATGATCAACGGGATATTCAACCAGCTCGCGCTGATCTTCGCGCTGCTGTATGTCCAGTTGCTCGCCGGCCCCCTGTTGTTTGGCAGCCTGTCTCTGACGCTGATGTTCGCATCGCTGATGGTCTCGACCGCCACGGTCATTCTCGGCGGGATTCCTGCTGCCATCTACGAGCGGGTCACCGGCGCACCGGAATCGAACAATGTCTCGCTCTGGATCTGGCTTGCCGGAGTCGCTCTCCTGACATTGCCCGCCGCCGGCAATTTTCTCAAAATCGGCCTCTAGCCCGACCGCCCGAGGTTGAGGGCGCAGAACCTTGGCGCTACTCTGAGCCGGCACGTTCTTGCCAACGACGGAGAGTGGCGGATCATGGAAGAGATGCGCCGTATTGCTTATGAAACGGTGCTGCGCGCGTGCGCGTTTGCCTCACTTGCCATCTTCTGCATCATGATTGGCTTGTCCTTCCTTCCGCGTTCCGCGTTTCAGGCGGGCGGCTTTCTCAGCATGTTGATGACGCTTGTTCTGGTGCTGAAGGCTCATGAAGCCCAGACCAAGGACCACCGCCGGACCGAGATGTGGCTCTATCTCCCCAAGGACAGCCGTCCGCCCCAAGCCTCGGCTCAAAAAACCGTATCGACGCTCATGCGCGAAATCTATTTTCTGTTCGCGCGCTGGACCGCACTGATCTCCATCGTGATGTGGAGCATTGCGCTGTTCCTCTCTGTTATTGGACTTTAGTTTGAAGCTGCACGATTAATGGGCAGAACTCCTGCGCAGCGAGGTTCCCGCCTTTTGTCTAACTGATTTGCAAAATTGCGCGCGAGCCAAGGCATCGTCGAAGACATTGGCCATGGATCATGGCGGCTATTTTTCTCGGAAAAGCCGGCGCTACTCGCGATTCGCAGGCCGCAATGACACCCGCGCGGCGATCGCCTTCCAGGAATTGTCCACACGCAGCACGGATCGATGCCAGCCGAAAGTACTATTGGGGCACGGTTCTCGAACATGTAGTGAGGCGCCTAATTAATTGAGCGTCGAACTGACGCAACGCACGTGTTCGTGTTTCAAAGAAAAAAGTGGGAGCGATCGAAATGTCTTCAATGGCGGCAACGGAAAAAGTTCGAACCGGAGGAATGACGAAGGACGAACGTTTCGTCATTCTCGCCTCGTCACTCGGTACCGTCTTCGAATGGTACGATTTCTACCTGTTCGGCTCGCTGGCCAGTGTGATCGGCGCGCAGTTCTTCGGCGTCATTGATCCCGCAACCAACCAGCCGATGTTCAACCAGGCCACGCGCGACATCTTCGCGCTGCTGGCGTTCGCCGCGGGTTTCATCGTCCGCCCGTTCGGCGCCATCGTGTTCGGCCGGGTCGGCGACATCGTCGGCCGCAAATACACCTTCCTCGTCACCATCCTGATCATGGGCCTGTCGACCTTCGTCGTCGGCCTGCTGCCCAACGCCGCCACCATCGGCATCGCGGCGCCGATCATCCTGATCGGCTTGCGCCTGCTGCAGGGCCTCGCGCTCGGTGGCGAATATGGCGGAGCGGCGACCTACGTGGCCGAACATTCCCCGATGGGCAAGCGCGGCTACTACACCTCGTTCATCCAGACCACGGCCACGCTCGGCCTGTTCATGTCGCTTTTGGTGATCCTGTTCACCCGATCCGCACTCGGCGAACCTGAATTCGCGAAGTGGGGCTGGCGCATTCCGTTCCTGGTTTCGGTGTTCCTGCTCGGCATCTCGGTCTGGATCCGGCTGCGGCTGAATGAATCGCCGGTGTTCCAGAAAATGAAGGATGAAGGCAAAGCCTCAAAGGCGCCGCTGACCGAAGCCTTTGCCAACTGGAGCAACGCCAAGATCGTCATTCTTGCGCTGGTCGGGGGCGTGATGGGCCAGGGCGTGGTCTGGTACACGGGCCAGTTTTACGCGCTGTTCTTCATGCAATCGATCCTCAAGGTCGACGGCTACACCGCCAACCTGCTGATTGCCTGGTCCCTGCTGTTCGGCACCGGCTTCTTCATCGTGTTCGGCGCGCTGTCCGACAAGATCGGCCGCAAGCCGATCATTCTGGCAGGCTGCCTGATCGCGGCGCTGACCTTCTTCCCGATCTTCAAGATGATCACCAGCAACGCCAACCCGGCGCTCGAAAAGGCGATCGAAACCGTGAAGGTCGAGGTGGTCGCCGATCCCAAGGGCTGCGGCGATCTGTTCAACCCGGTCGGCACCCGCGTCTTCACCGCGCCTTGCGACACCGCCCGCGCCTATCTCGCGCAGCAGTCGGTCAAGTATTCGACGCGCTACGAAGGCTCCGGCGTGAAGGTCGTCGTCAACGGCAAGGATGTGGCTTACGCGGATGCCAAGACATCGAACCCGGCGGTGCTGGGCGCGGTGCAGGCTGCAGGCTATCCGAAGGCCGGCGACGCCCAGATCGTGAAGATGGCGCACCCGTTCGACATCTTCAAACCGCGGGTCGCGGCGGTGATCGGGCTGCTGTTCGTCCTGGTGCTCTTCGTCACCATGGTGTACGGGCCGATCGCGGCGATGCTGGTCGAACTGTTCCCGACCAAGATCCGCTATACCTCGATGTCGCTGCCCTACCACATCGGCAACGGCTGGTTCGGCGGTCTGTTGCCCGCGACATCGTTCGCGATCGTGGCCTCGACCGGCGATATCTACGCAGGTCTCTGGTACCCGATCATCTTCGCATCGATCACCGCGGTCGTCGGCTTCTTCTTCCTGCCGGAAACCAAGGACGTCGACATCACGAAGTAACCAGGTTCGTCCGCTGGGCATCCGGCGGACGATCACAATACGAACCGGCCGCGGAGCGATCCGCGGCCGGTTTTGTTTTGCCGAAGCGCGTTATGCCGTCGCGCCGATGAACTGCAGCACGATCTCGCGCCGGTGCGGCCGCGCCCGGTGCTCGATCAGGTAGACCGCCTGCCACGTTCCCAGCGCCAGCGCGCCGCGCAGCACCGGGACCTGCAGCGAGGTCGCGGTCAGCATGGTCTTGATGTGCGCGGGCATGTCATCGGGGCCTTCGGTGTCATGCCGCCATCCGGCGTTTTCGGGCGCGGCGCGGTCCAGCGCCGTCGCGAGATCGTCGAGCACGGCCGGGTCGGCATTTTCCTGGATCGTCAGCGACGCC
The DNA here is from genome assembly GCF_964252915.1 of Bradyrhizobium sp. LjRoot220. Taxonomy (NCBI): domain Bacteria; kingdom Pseudomonadati; phylum Pseudomonadota; class Alphaproteobacteria; order Hyphomicrobiales; family Nitrobacteraceae; genus Bradyrhizobium; species Bradyrhizobium sp. LjRoot220. The sequence continues at coordinate 238,165 of NZ_CAXUPS020000008.1, read as the reverse complement.
GAGGTATGGCGGATGAACAGCGTCAGCATCCCTTCGCGCGCCCCGGCTTCGCGCACGAACTTTGCGACTTCCGCGGTAAGATCGCTAAAGCCTGCACCCGGGGTTTGCACGGTCAGCAGCGAGGAGACGATGGCGGTCGCGGTGACGCTGGAGGATGGCGTGCGGGTAAGCTTGGGTGATGTCACAAAAGCCTCGGAATCGTAGGGTGGGCAAAGGCGCACTTCGCGCCGTGCCCACCATGTATTTGATCGAACGCATTGGTGGGCACGCTTCGCTTTGCCCACCCTACGAACCTCATCAAATCCTGCCGTTGACGTCCTTCTGCACGCGGTTGGCCATCTCGATCAACCGCTTCCAGGCCCGCTCCAGGAACGACATCATGCGTTCCATGTCGCGGTCGCTGGGCAGTGGAATCTCGATCTTGCGGTCGCCCTCGACGATCTTCGGCTCGCTTTTCTTCAGCGAGTCGGATTTCGGCATCGGCTCTTCGGTCTTGCCGGCAACGGCCGGCCCGCGCGAAGCGAGGTCCTTCCTGAGTTTTTCATTGTCGGCCTGCAGCCGGCCGATCTCCGCCTCGAGCGCCGCACGCTCATCGGGCACCGCGTAGCAGGCCCAGCCAGCGCCCGAATTGCTGCAGGTCGAAATCGCGCCGGTTCTCGTATCTAGCCGGAGTACGCCATCCGACGTCGAGGACAGCGCATAACGGCCGTTCTCGGTGTCCGGCATCGCCTGCGCAGCCGCGGCGCTTGCGCCGGCAAGATCCAGCACCAGCACGGCAAGTACCGGGAGAAACAATCTGGAGGACGACGCTGTGCTCATGGGCTTGCTCCGCCTGAAGGACAGTACCGGTTTCCTCAACCGTCGGGATAAGTACGGACAGAACACGTATGGAGACGCCTCACGCAACGGCCTGAGCTATTGAGCTATGGGCCGCGCGGCCGAACTTCAACGCGTCTGCCCGGCAATTCGATCCGGTCCTTGGGCATCCACCCGGATCCTATCCGGGGCAGGCTTCGCCCGAAAACGCTTTTGCTGCTGCAGTGCGATGGCGGGTCCACAGGTCCGTGGAATATCTCTAAATAAATCCAATTAAATCAATGCACTAACTGGTTACGGCGCAATCTTGACTTGATTAGACGCGGTAAGTATGGTCCGCGCGGCTTTTAAGGGTGACGGGCGTAATTTCCATCAACCGCAGCATCGTTTAATGTCTTGGGCATGGCCAAAGACAAAAGCGACAACGCAGGTGGAGATCGCGATCAATCGTCGTCCGATGAAGCTGCGCTTTCCGCAAGGCTCGGAAGTCTCGATCACCGGTTGTCCGAAATTCGGGACAGCCGAAAAATCAGGACTGACCAACCCGGCACTGAAAGCGGCGACAGGGCGGCCAGAGCTTCGGCGATGGCGCTCGGTTTCCGCCTTTCCTCGGAGTTGGTTGCGGGCGTTGTCGTCGGGGCAGGGATTGGCTGGGGTTTCGACTGGTTGTTGTCGACATCGCCGTTCGGTTTCATCGTGTTTTTGCTGCTCGGCTTCGTCGCCGGCGTGGTCAACGTGGTGAGATACGCGGGCGTAGCCTCGGGCAAACGCTGAGCACCGGCGGGAAGTCACGACATTTGAAATTCGATTGCCGGCACCCCAGGCCGGCGGACCAAGGCCCGCGCGGATGAAAATCGACCCGATTCATCAGTTCAATATCGAGCCCCTCTTCACGATTGGCCATATCGGCAATCAGACGATCGCCTTCACCAACTCGTCGCTCTACATGTTCATCGCGGTGGCGCTGACTGCGGTGCTGATGCTCGGTGGCGGGCGGCAACTGGTTCCCGGCCGTTTCCAATCGGTCGCCGAAATTTCCTACGAGTTCGTCGCCAGCACCATTCGCAGCACCGCCGGCTCGGAAGGCATGAAGTTCTTCCCGCTGATCTTCACGCTGTTCATGTTCATCTGCGTCTCGAACCTCGTCGGCATCATTCCCTACACCTTCACCATTTCGAGCCACATCATCGTGACCGCCGCGCTGGCGTTCCTGGTGTTCTTCACGGTGCTGATCTACGGCATCTACAAGAACGGCTTCAAGTTCTTCAAGATTTTCGTGCCCAGCGGCGTTCCGATCTACATCCTGCCGCTGGTGATGTTCATCGAAATCCTGTCGTTCTTCCTGCGGCCGGTTTCGCACAGCGTGCGTCTGTTCGCCAACATGCTGGCCGGGCACATCGCGCTGAAGGTGTTCGCGGGCTTCGTCGCGATGCTCGGCGTCTCGCTGGGCGCGGTCGGCTGGATCGGCGGCATCCTGCCGCTGGCGCTCACCGTCGCATTGACCGCGCTGGAGCTGCTGGTCGCGTTCCTGCAGGCCTACGTGTTCGCGATCCTCACCTGCATCTACCTCAACGACGCCATTCATCCGGGACACTAAGCGGTCCGGAGAATTCCCACCTCAACTTCGTCCTATCCTCTCAAGGAGCTCAAGAAAATGGAAGCATCAGCAGCAAAACTCATCGGCGCGGGCATCGCATGCATCGGCATGGGCGGCGCGGGCGTCGGCGTGGGCATCATCTTCGGCAACTACCTCGCCGCAGCGGTGCGCAATCCTTCGGCAGCCCAGGGCCAGTTCGGCAACCTGATCTTCGGCTTCGCGGTGACCGAAGCGCTCGGCATTTTCTCGCTGCTGATCGCGCTGCTGCTGCTGTTCGTTCCGCTCTGAGCTGCACCTTCCCGCGCCGCCTTCCGGCGGCGCGCATGACAGCAACAGGAGTACCCCGTGGCTGAAAAAAGTCAGGGCGCCCCCGCCAAGGGCCAGAAGACCGGCGCCCACACCGAAGCCGATGGCCACCACGGCGGAGGTTTTCCTCCGTTCGAGTCGAGCACCTTCGCTTCGCAGCTGGTGTCGCTGGTCATCGCGTTCGTCGCGCTCTATCTGATCGTGTCGCGCATTGCGCTGCCGCGCGTCGGCGGCGTGATCGATGCACGTCAGAACGCGATCGAAGGCGATCTGGCGGCGGCGCAGAAGCTGAAGGACGAGTCCGACGCGGCGCTGAAGGCGTATGAAAGCGACCTGGCCGCGGCGCGCTCGCGTGCCCAGGCCATCAGCGCCGAGACCCGCGAGAAGCTGAACGCGGCCGCGGAAGCCGAACGCAAGACGCTGGAAGACCAGCTCTCCGCCAAGCTCGCCCAGGCCGAGAAAACCATCGCGGCAACGCGCGAAACCGCCATGAGCAACGTCCGGGGCATTGCCGCGGATGCAGCCGGCGCGATCGTGCAGCGGCTGACCGGCGTGCTGCCCGACGGCGGCACGGTGAACAGCGCCGTCGATGCTTCCTTGAAGGGATAGATGATGTTCGCCGAGCCAGAAACCTGGGTTGCCATTGCGTTCGTCATCCTAATGGCGCTGTTTGCCTATCTCGGCATCCATCGCACGGTGCTCAAGGCGCTCGACCATCGTGCCGATCGCATCAAGGCCGAGCTCGACGACGCACGCCGCCTGAAGGACGAGGCCGCCGCGCTGCTCACCGAGTACAGGAACAAGCGCTCGAGCGCCGAGCGTGAGGCCGAGGAAATCATTTCCAACGCCAAGGCCGAAGCCGAGCGGATCGCGGTCGAAGCCAAGGCCAAGATGGAAGATTTCGTCGTCCGCCGCACCAAGACCGCCGAGAGCAAGATCGCGCTCGCCGAGGCGCAGGCGCTCGCCGACGTCCGTTCCGCCGCGGCCAATGCCGCCGTGGCCGCGGCGTCGACCATCCTGTCGCAGTCGGTCAAGGGCTCGCTCGCCGATGACCTGATGGCCAAGGGTATCGCCGAGGTTCGCGCCAAGCTGAACTGAGCGACTTCGCATTGCGAGATAGAAGCCGGCGCGAGCATTTCGCGCCGGTTTTTTATTGCGTCGGCGCCGCCTTCCTGCGCGGCGCCGGACGTTCCGGCTTCAGGGCCTGCGGGTCGAAGCCGATGTAGAAGATGTAGTTGTCGGCGGTCCCGGGCGCAGGCACCGGATAGACCAGATCTTCGACCACCAGGGTGAAGGGTTCGCTGCCGGTCTCGGTCATGTTGACCGTGGTCTGATAGGCCTTGGTGGCGATGGTCTTTTCGCTGATCCCGCCCTGCACCACCGCGACCCGAAGCGGAACCTGGACCGATGCCGGCGCGCCGGCGGGACCGGCGATGACGCGCCCCTGAATCCCGATTCGCGCGGTGATGACGCCGCCATTGAGGCTGCATTCCCGCGCCGTCTTGCCGATGGTCGCCTGGAAGCGCAAATCGTTGCCGACCGGCTGCTTGCCGGGCGCGGCCACGGCATAAGTCGAGGCGCCGGCCCTGATCCTCACGTCCGGACAGGTCAGGTCGCCGATATCCTGCTCAGCTTTCGGCGCCTCGGCACCCTGGGCCGGCTCCTCCGACTTGCCGCCGAACAGGCCCTTGAAGCGGTCGGTCAGCGACTGCGCCGACGCGGGCTGCGCGAAGCCGCAGCCAAGCCCGGCCACGACCGTGGCCGCGAGCGCCATTCTGAACAACCTGATGTCACCCATGCGACGTCCCCTGCCATTCACGTCATCTCGAAGTCATCATCCCCGGCGGCCTTATAGCAGGCCAATGGCGGCGAACCCAAGGCCACCTGAAGGCACCCGGGATGCCCGGGAACGCCCTGAAATCAAGGCTCAACCGCGGAAATCCTCGTGCAGCATGCCGAACAGCAGATGGTCCTGCCAGACCCCGTTGATGCAGAGATAGCGCCGCGCCAGCCCCTCGCGGGTAAAGCCGCACTTCTCCAGCACCCGGATCGAGGGCGTATTGGTGGGAATGCAGGCCGCCTCGATACGGTGCAAACTGAGCTCGCCGAACAGCGACGGCAGCAGCACCCTGAGCGCCGCCGTCATGTAACCGCGACGGGCATGGGGCTGGCCGACCCAATAGCCGATGGTGCCGGCCTGCACGATGCCGCGGCGGACATTGGCAAGCGTGATGCCGCCGATCATGGTTCCGTCCGATTCGCGGAAGATGACGAACGGATACGACCGGTCGGCCGCGATGTCCTCGGCATAACGCCGCAGCCGCCGCCGGAAGCCGGCCCGGGTGAGATCGTCCGACGGCCAGATCGGCTCCCACGGCGTCAAATAGGCCCGGCTGTGTTCACGCAATTGCGCCCATTGCAGGTAATCCGCCATCTGCGGGGCGCGCAGCAACAGGCCGTGGCCGCGCGGCATGAGTGCGGCCGGTCCGCTGGATGGCAACCGAAACAGGGCCATGCCCTAGCTCCCAGAACGCGCTCCTCGATGGAGCAGCGCTTAATGCGGCAGTGTCTTAACGCGGCAGTGGTCTTAATGTAGCAAGCTCTTGGCCTTCGCCTTGGTCAATCCTTCCGCAAAAGCCACCGCCGTGTCCAGACCCCTGCCGCTGCCGAGCGCCACGACCGCCGGCCGGCTGCGCGAAAGCAGGCCCCGTGCGGCGTTGCGGGTCGATTCCACGCTCACCGCGTCGATCCGGGCGACCAGTTCCTCCGCCGTCAGCGGCCGGCCATAGGCCAGCATATGGCGGGCGAGTTGCTCGGCACGGGAGGAGCAGCTTTCCAGCGCCATCAACAGCCCCGCCTTCATCTGCGCCTTGGCGCGGGCGATCTCGGCCTCGGTCAGGGTTTCCACCGCGTCGTTGATGACGTCGACGATCACTTCCATCATCTCCGGCGCGTCGTTCGGATCGGTACCGGTGTAGAGGCCGAAGAACCCGGTGTCGGTATAGGGCGCGTGGAAGGTGTAGATCGAGTAGCACAGGCCGCGCTTCTCGCGCACTTCCTGGAACAGCCGCGACGACATCCCGCCGCCGAGCGTGTTGGTGAACACCTGCAGCGAGAACAGCGACAGGTCGGTCTGCGGCACGCCCTCGAGCGCCAGCGTCAGATGCGCCTGTTCGAGGTCGCGATGCACCACGCGCGAGCCGCCCTTGCCGAACATCGCAGCTTGCGGATTCGGCGCCGGCGTGGCTTCGAAGCTGGCAAACCGCTGCGCCACCTCCTCGACGACGCGCGTGTGATCGACGGCGCCCGCCGCCGCCACCACCATGTCCGGCCCGCGATAATGCCGGGTGAGATAGCCGCGCAGCATGTCGCGATCGAATTTCTTCAGCGTCTTGGTGGTGCCGAGCAGCGACCGCCCCATCGGCTGGTCGGGATAGCAGAGCTCGTTGAGGTGCTCGAACACGACGTCGTCGGGCGTATCCTGCGCCGCGCCGATTTCCTGGGCGATGACGCCCTTCTCGCGCTCGAGTTCATCCGGCGCGAAGGACGGATTGGCGAGGATGTCGGACAGCACGTCGAGCGCCAGCGGCACGTCGGCTTTCAGCACCCGCGCGTAATAGGCGGTGGTCTCGGTCGAGGTTCCGGCATTGAGGTCGCCGCCGACCGCCTCGATCTCTTCGACGATCTCGCGCGAAGAGCGCCGCGTGGTGCCTTTGAACGCCATATGTTCGAGCAGATGCGAGATGCCGTGCTCGTCGGGCTTCTCGTCGCGGCCGCCGACGCCGGCCCAGACGCCGAGCGCGGCGGTCTCCAGATGCGGCATGCTGTCGGTGACGATGGTGAGGCCGGATGCAAGCTTGGTGACGTCGACGCTCATCCGGTAACTCCCTGCTTCGCGGCACGGCTCACCGAGCGCACGAATCTCTCTACTTCGGCTGAATCGTTTTTCATCACCGTGATGTGTTCAGATTTGGTCAGGAGGCCGTCGAGCCAGGCCGGCAATTGCGGCCGCACGCCGCAGGCGGCCTCGACCGCATCGGGGAATTTGGCCGGATGGGCGGTCGACAGCACGATATTGGGGATCCCTGAATCCGAGGTGTCGCGATCGGCCACCGCCAGCGCCACCGCGGTGTGGGGATCGACGAGATCGCCGGCTTCGCGCCAGGCGGCGCGGATCGCCGCCGCGGTCTCGGTCTCGTCGGCGCGCCCGGCGTCGAATTCCTCGCGGATCGCGGCCAGCGTCGCATCCGGCAGCACGAAACGCCCGGACTGTTTCAGCGAACCCATCAGCCGCCGCACGCTGGCGGCATCGCGGTGGCTGGCCTCGAACAGCAGCCGCTCGAAGTTCGAGGAGATCTGGATATCCATCGAAGGCGAGGCTGACGCGTGCACATCGCGCACCTCGTAGATGCCGGTCTTGAGCGTGCGCGGCAGGATGTCGTTGATGTTGGAGGCGATGCGCAGCCAGCGGATCGGCAGGCCCATCTTCTTCGCCACGTAGCCGGCAAAGATGTCGCCGAAATTCCCGGTCGGCACCGTGAAGTCCACCTTGCGTGCGGGCGAACCGAGCGCCACCGCCGAGGTGAAGTAATACACCACCTGTGCAACCACCCGCGCCCAATTGATCGAGTTGACACCCGACAGCGAGACCGCATCGCGAAAGCCGTGGTGATTGAACATGTCCTTCACGATCGCCTGGCAGTCGTCGAAATTGCCTTCGATCGCCAGCGCATGCACGTTGGCGGCGCCCGTCGTCGTCATCATCCGCCGCTGCACGTCGGAGATGCGGCCATGCGGAAACAGCACGATCAGATCGACATTGTCGAGACCGGCAAAGGCATCGACCGCCGCACCGCCGGTATCGCCTGACGTGGCCACGACGATGGTGGTGCGCTGCGCGCGCTTGGCCAGCACGTGATCCATCAGCCGCGAGATCAACTGCATCGCGACGTCCTTGAACGCGAGCGTCGGCCCATGAAACAGTTCGAGCACGAATTGACTGGAGCCGGTCTGGCGCAGCGGCACCACCGCGGGATGGCGGAACGTCGCATAGGCTTCATTGGCCATGCGGCCGAGATCAGCGTCGGAAATTTCACCGCCGGCGAACGGCCGCATCACCTCGACCGCGACTTCCCAATAGGGCCGTCCGAAAAATCCGGCGATGGTCTCCGGCGAGAGCTGCGGCCAGGTTTCAGGCAGATAAAGGCCGCCGTCGCGGGCGAGCCCGGTCAGCATCACATCGCAAAAGCCCAGAGTGGGAGCTTCCCCCCGCGTCGAAATATACCGCGTCAAACCGCCCTCCAAAGGCTTAGGCATTCCGCCAAGCCTTTGATACCTATGAATTTATTACCCTTCGTCAACGACAAAGCGCGCGGCACCATAAAGCGTTTTCGGGACTTGGGAAATGCCGCAATGACGAAAAAGGGGAGCGAGGGTGGGGTTTGGTCGATTGGCACGCAGATGTCGCCTCACCCGGTTTTGTCGTCCCCCGCGAAAGCGGGGGACCCAGTACGCCGCGGCTTATCGGTTCAATCATCGGCGTCTCTGGATACTGGGTCGCCCGGTCAAGCCGGGCGATGACAACTGAATATGTGTTCGCAATCTCGCGGCTTGATACGCCCGAGCTTTGCCAGAAATCTCCTTGCCCCCGAAAACAGAGGGCGCAGGGAATGCCGGATGCGCGCTGCACCCGCGATCTCGTGTGCAATGTGCACAAGAAAGTGCGCACACGAGCATACAGGGCAGCGGAGAACATCCGACATTCCCTGCGCAATGGCTTTACGGCTTATAACGAGCTCTCCCCGGAGAACGGCTCTTTTGCCTCCGTTGCGCCCTGAAAAGCAGTTGCCTCCAGGTGCATTGACGCCAGCACCGCGACGTCAGGACCACACGCCTTTGCCGTACGCTCTCGTGCCGTTCGTTATCGGCACTACCAGCGTCCACCGCGACCCGTCCCAACGATCGTGACGATCATGATACGCCCCTCTGGCGGGACGGGATGGCGGAGATATAGACTGATTTTCATTTCCGTAAAAGCGAAATATTTTTTGTTTCGGGGCTTGACACCGATTCTGACAAACAGAAGTGATTTGCCCGTCGGGTCAATTTGCCGCGCTCGACCGGGCTTGCGGGCGCAGACGACGCCCCGATCAGGCGGCCCGGACCTCGCTGAGAAACGCGCTCACTTGCTCGCGCAGGCGCTGCGATTCGGCCGACAACGTCGTGGCGGCGGCTTCGACCTGCGTTGCCGCCGTGCCGGTCTCCGATGCGGCCTGGGTAACGCCGACGACGTTGGCCGACACTTCCTGCGTTCCGGTGGCGGCCTGCTGCACGTTGCGGGCAATGGCCTGGGTCGCCGCCCGCTGTTGTTCCACCGCCGCCGAAATCGCGGCCGCAACCTCACTGATTTCTCCGATGGTCTTGCCGATCCCCGCAATGGCCACAACGGATTTGTTGGTGGCGCCCTGGATCGCGGCGATCTGGCTGGAGATGTCCTCGGTCGCCTTCGATGTCTGGTTGGCCAGGCTCTTCACCTCCGAGGCCACCACGGCGAAGCCTTTGCCGGCGTCCCCCGCCCGCGCCGCCTCGATGGTGGCGTTCAGCGCCAGCAAATTGGTCTGCGACGCGATATCGTTGATCAGCTTCATGATATCGCCGATCTTCTCGGTCATCGTGGCAAGGCTCTGAACATCGGCGTTGGTCTGACCGGCTTCCTCAACCGCCTTTGCGGCGATACTTGCCGAATGGGTCACCTGACGGCCGATCTCGGCCACAGACGCCGACAGTTCTTCGGTTGCCGCGGCGACGGTCTGCACATTGACCGACGTATCCTGCGCGGCGGCGGCGACCGCCGACGACTTGCTGGTATTCTCGGTGGCGACCGCCGACATCTTGGCTGCGGTCGCGCGCATTTCGGCGATGGAAGTGGCAACCGTTTCGAGCACGGCGGTGGCATGAAGGTCGAATCCGCCGGTCAACTGGTCGATCGCCTGCTGGCGGCGCTCTTTGGTCCGGCGCTCGGCCTCCTGGTCCCCCGCCACCGCGTCGGCCTTGATGGCATTGTCCCGGAACACCTGAACCGATCGGGCCATTTCGCCGATCTCGTCGGTGCGCGACAGCGCCGGCACGTCGATCGAGTGATCGCCGCCGGCAAGACGCTGCATCGCGGTCGTCATCGCCTGCAACGGCCGCGCAACGCGGCGCGACACGACCCAGATCGAAAACGCGCCGACGGCGATGCCGAGCAGCGTGAGCGCGATGACGAATATAAGCCGCGTCTCGGTAGCTGTGGCCTTGACGGCGGCGTGCTCGGCGGTGACGTCGACGGCGGCATCCTTGATCCGGACGATCAGTTCCAGCGCCGGGTTCGAAACCTCGAACCACTGCTGAACCGACATCGGATAGGCGGTCCCGGCGACACCGGCCTTGGTGATCGCATCGGTATGGGCCTGCAGGCCCTGAATGTAACCGCGCTCGACCTCGGCCACCGCTGCAACCAGCTTGGGCGCACCGCCGGCGCTCATGTCGCGGATGGTCTGCCAGGCCGATTGAGCGTAACCGCGCCAACTGGCGATGTCGCGCTGCTGGTCTGCCGATAGCGGCCGGCTGGCGGACAGGTTCGCCGCGTGCGTAGCGCGCTCGCGGCCGGCATACTCGCGCATCAGAAACGCGCTTTGCTTGACCATCGTGAGCTGGCCGACGATGGCGTCTTCCTTGCTCACTTCGCGCGATGCCGCGGTCCACAGGTTCTGAATCTTGGCCAGCAGATCCGACAGAGCGGGATACCAGGATTTCAGCAGCTCGACGTCACGCTGTTCCTTGGGCAATTGCAGGGCCGCGTCGGCGCTGAGACGTATCTTCTTGACGCGGTCGTAGGCCTGCCGGACATCGGCGATCAGCCGGTCGCCCTCGGCAATCCCGCTGACGGAGATTCGGTCCAGCGCATTCGACAGCAAGGGATCGCCCTCCGCCCGGCGCTTGTCGATGACGGTCCGGACCTGGGCGGCAACGGGAGCCGGTGCCTGCAGCGCCGTATTGGTCTGGCCGCGCTCCAGCTGAATGCTTTCAAGCCCCTTGAGCAACAGATCGGTATTCGCGTTCACCTGGGCCACGCGTCCGGCCCCAACGTAACCGCGCCAGGCTTCCATCCCCGCGATGCCGCAGGCAATGAGAACGAGGATGGCAAGCGTCCCGACCACCGCTGCAAGCGTGGTCTTCAGGCTGAGGCCCCGGAAGCGGCCTGCCATCATGTCGGTGCTCATCGATATCTTCCAATTCGCCGATGCCAGAGCCTTCTGCCTATCTTCATAGCGCGAACGGGTTACAGGGCACTTAATTGGACCAAACGGTCATTTTCGCCCTTATCCGGAGCCGCCTTCCACGCGATAACGTTCAGATCAAGCGCGACAACACGCCGGCACCGGCCAGCAGCACGACCACGATCCATGGCGGCCACTTCCAAACCGTGAGCAGCAGAAAGCCCGCGAGCGCGAGGGCAAAATCGCGCGGCGTCACGACGGCGCTGGTCCAGACCGGATGGTAGAGCGCCGCCGCGAGAATGCCGACCACGGCAGCATTGGTGCCGCGCATGGCGGCTTGCGCGGCCGGGCGTGTGCGCATCGCATCCCAGAACGGCAACATGCCGTAGACCAGCAGCAGGCCCGGAAGCGCCAGTGCGACGAGGGCAATCACCGCACCGGCAAGGCCGTTCGGTGCCGGGCCCGTCACCGCGCCAAGATAAGCGGCGAAGGTAAACAGCGGCCCCGGCACGGCCTGAGCCAGCCCGTAACCCGCCAGGAACACCTCGTTGCTGACCCATCCCGGGGTGACGACCTCGGCCTGAAGCAGCGGCAGCACGACATGGCCGCCGCCAAAGACCAGCGCGCCCGACCGGTAGAACGCGTCGAACAGCGCCAGAGCCTGCGAGCCGGCCGCCGGGACGACGAGCGGTGGAATCAGGAGCAGGGTTGCGAACAGAACGAGCGCAATGAAACCTGCGCGCCGGGTGACGGGAAAATCCAGATGTCCGGACACCGGCGCGGCCTCGCCCCGGCAGAGCCAGAGGCCGGCGCACGCACCTAGTACGATCGCGGCGACCTGCCCGAACGATCCGGTGAAAATCACGACGATCCCGATCGCGGCGAGCGCGATGCCGGCGCGGGCACGATCCGGCGTGAGCGTTCGCGACATCCCCCAGATCGCTTGCGCGACGACCGCGACGGCGACGAGTTTGAGGCCGTGCAGGAATCCTTCGGACACCGGCCCGGTAAATGAGGCAGCCCCCATTGCAAAGGCGAACAGGATCAGCGCCGAAGGCATGGTAAAGGCGAACCAGGCCGCAAGGCCGCCCAAAAGTCCATTGCCGCGCTGAACGCCGAGGGCAAAGCCGACCTGGCTGGAGGCCGGCCCCGGCAGGAACTGGCAAAGTGCGACCAGATCCGCGTAGGACGTCTCGTCCAGCCATTTGCGGCGTTCGACGAACTCGCTGCGGAAATAGCCGAGATGCGCAATCGGCCCGCCGAACGACGTCAGGCCCAGCTTGAGGAAAGCCGCGAACACTTCCGCAACCGAGCCCTTCGCGGATTCGCGGCTCATCTGATGGCACCGGCCACAAACGTCAGCGCTTGATGGCCGCGCCGGTGAACGCGCGAACCCGGATTTTGGCGAGCGCCAATGTCATGGCTCAAATTCATGTGCGTCGGCCCCGATATCGCCCGACGGTATCGGGAACCGACAATGTCGCCAAGCGTGCCCGTCCCACGCGATTGTTGCGTGCAGTACATGCCTCAATCGATTCCAACGCACTGTCCCCGAATCGCCATTGAATAGTGCGGATCGCGTCGCCTGAGGAACAGCCCACTCGCACGAAAAAGCCGCACAAACAGATCAGATTGCGCTCACCAACGAGAATACGGCGGGAACCATCCGATCCCGCCGGCATTGTCGTCAACGTTTCGAATTCCGGGAGACTTCCATGAAAACGGCAAAAATCATGCTGGCTGGACTGGCCGCCCTCGCCCTCGGTTCAGCGGCTTCAGCCCAAGAGGCGATGACGGGAACGGTCACGCGGATTGACCGGACCGACGGGACGGTCGCAATTCAGCTGCACCGCACGCCAACGCAGAGCGGCACCGTCGGCGCTGCCAAGACAGACAGTAAGACAGACGGTCCTGCCGAAGAACTCAAGACCAAGATACAGGGCAATCTGTTGAACGTCCTGCACGCCGGTGACCGGGTCAAGTTCTCCCTCACCGACGTGGGCGGAACCAAGACGATCAGCAACGTCGAACGGCCGTAACCGACGGGCACGCCGAGCCGGCGACCTCAAGCAGGATCGAAACGCAAAAAGGGCCGCGGGTGATGCCGCGGCCCTTTCTCCTGGAAGGGTCTGTCGTTACTCCGTGCAGACCTTGGTCGTCTTCATGCCGGCTTCGATTTGTGTCCTGGGCTGTTCGTGTGTCTTGGCGGCAACCCGCGACGAAACCATATGTTCCACTTTTTCCCGAAATCCCGGAGGAGCGCACCACGCATCACATCACTATTTCTGCCGATGGATAGTACGCCACTCGGGAATAAACGGCAACTCCGAGACAGTCCAACATTCGTTCGGGCATCTCCCTGCGAGCGGAACAAACCCATCGCCGGGAACTTGTAGACGCATCGCACTCAGGCGATGGGAGGACGACTGCATGAGACGCATTGTACTGGTTGGCTGCGCGCTGCTGCTGGCGATGACCGCATCCGCTTCCGCCAGGCTGGGGATCGCGCCGCTTGCCGCGCAGGACGACACGGTGATTCAGGTCAAGCGCGGACATGGACGCGGTCACGGGCACCGCATGGGCCGCGGCGGCCGCGGTCATCATTACGGCTGGGGCCGGGGCCGTGGACACCATTACGGCTGGCGCCATCATCGCCGCTTTTATTGATATGCGAATTTCGCCGGTGCGGCTTTCATCGATCATTGCCCCGACGAAAGCACACATTGGCGATATGGACGGTCGCGCCGACAGGCGCGGCCGGTTCTGTTTTCCGACAAGCAAGTTTTCTCTGACAAGCAAGTCTTCTGACGAGCCTGCTTTCTGAAAAGGCGGTTTTCTGACAAGGCTGCGCCGGTCAGTCCAGCCCCATCTCGACGGCGATCCGGATCAGGTCGGAATGGTTCTTGGCGCCGAGCTTCTGCTTCAGCAGCGAGGTGGTGTTGGCCACCGTCTTGTAGGAGATACCGAGCGCGTCGGCGACTTCCACGATCTTGTCGCCGCGGCCCAGCAGCCGCAGGATTTCCAGTTCGCGCGCGGTCATCTGCGAAGCCGGATTGGCCTTGATGGAAGCGCCCGAGAACGTGACCGCCTCCGCCAGTTGCGGCGAGATGAAGTTGTCGCCGGACGCCACCTTGCGAACGGCCTTGATCAGCATCCGCGGATCGTCGCCCTTGGCGACATAGCCTTGCGCGCCCATCTCGATGGCGCGAACCACGAAGGCGGGATCGTCATTCATGCTGAACATGATGATCTTCGCGCCCGGATCCTCCTTGCGAATCCGCCGCATCAACTCAAAACCCGAGACATCGGGAAGCTTGATGTCGATGATTGTGACGTCCGGGCGTCGCGTCACAAAGGCCCTGTGACCGGATTTTGCATCGCCGGCCTCGTCGATCTTGACCGAAGTGTCCGAAGCGAACAGCGATCGGCATCCCGACACGACCACGGGATGGTCGTCGACGATCAGGATCCTGGTTGCCGATTTGGCGATATTCTGCATCCTTGCAGCCTCTTTCGGGATAAATAGGCATTTCGCGATGATTGGAAAGAGGAATCTCCGCAACGGGAGTTAGAATAGTCCAAATGTGGAAGAATCTTTCTCTTCGAATGCGGCTGGTTCTCCCGCTCGGCACCATGTTCGTGGCCGCGCTGCTGCTCGGGGCCATTTCGCTGCGGCTTTTCGCGCCGGCCCAACTGATGGAGGAAAGCGAGCCGGCATTGCGCTCGGCACGGGCGGTTGCCGAGGCGCTCAACAGCGCGCTGCTGTCCTCCAATAATCCGCAACAGACGCTCGACGCGTTTGCGCAAGCGTTGGGCACATCGGAAGGCATCCGGTTCCGGCGCAGCGGTAGCGAGATGAGCACGCCCTCACCGGTCGAGGTACGCACCCCGCTTGGAAGGGTGCCGCACTGGTTCGTCGATCTTCTCGGCTTGCCGGAGACCGGCGCCTCGTTTCCGGTGCGGATCGGCGCAACGCAGGTCGGCGACATCGTGTCCGCCCCCGATCTTTCAGCCGACATTTACGAAAAGTGGGTCGGATTTCTCGCACTGGTTTCGTCCGTCAGCGTCCTGATGCTCGTGACCGGCACGATCGCCTATTTGACCGCAGGCACCGTGGTCGACGCGCTGCGGCGTTTGGGCGAAGGCCTGACGCGGATGCGGAGCGGCGACTACGAGCACCTGATCGCGGCCTCGGGACCGCCGGAAATACGCAGGAGTGCAGAGGAGGCCAATGAACTCGCACGCACGCTGAGCCAGCTAAGCCAGGACAACCGCAGCCTGCTGCGAAAGATCGTCTCCCTGCAGGACGACGAACGCCGCGACATCGCACGCGACCTGCATGACGAACTCGGGCCATTGCTGTTCGGAATCCGCGCCAATGCGGTGGCGCTACAGGATGGCGCGGCGCAGGACGGGAAACCCGGCGCTTCGGTCGAGGCCATGCTTTCCTCGGTCGAGGCGCTGCAGTTCGCCAATCGCCGTATCCTCGACCGGCTGCGGCCGCTCCATATCAGCGAATTGGGGCTCGAGAAGAGCGTCCAGACCCTGCTGCAGTATGCGCGATCGCAGGCGGCCGGTCTCAGACTGACGTTGCGGATCGATCCCCGCCTGAACGACGTCGATGGCCTGCTTTCCCAGACGATCTACCGGGTCATCCAGGAGGGCGTGACCAATGTCCTGAGGCACGCCAATGCCAGCGCGATGAGCGTCGCGGCGGCGATCGAAGGCCGTCACGTATTGGTGGAGATTTCCGACGATGGCGTCGGATTCCCGTCCAACCAGCGGTTTGGCCGGGGACTGACCGGCATGCATGAACGTGTCCGCGCCCTTAGCGGGACCTTCGAATTCAAGCGGGAGAACGGCCGAACCTATGTCCGCTGCCGTTTGCCGGCTGGCGAGTGAGGCGCGCCTTACGGATCGATCCCGCGCGCCGTTGCCAGCGGCAATGCAAGCTCCGGCCTGCAGTGCGAGCGTTCGATCTTGCCCGCTGTGTCAAACTGAAAAGACACGCGAACCGGCGGCTGATCCATGAATCGGTAGACCAGCGCGATGCCGGCAGCTTCAGGCCATATTTGTTCAAGCCTGAACGGACGTGGCGCCGGCAACGCGAGTTTTGCCTGCCAGTATTCCGATATCCTGCGGTGGCCGACAAGAATGCAGCCGTTGCCGGCACCTCCGCACGCGCATTCGAATACGGCCGTCTCGGCATACAGCTCGGCCAGCTCGGTTGGCTGCCTTCGCTTGCAGGCTTCCAGCCAATCCACGGCCAGACAGATGAACTCAACCTCGCGAAGACGATCGAGCATGTCACGGTCTTCTTGCCAGGGCGCGTGGGAACAACAGATCGCCTGACCGCTTGTTCCTAACATTGAAATGGCGGGAACGACAGGCCGGCAAGGTCGTTACCGCAGCGGTCCGCGGTGCCGCGCGAAAGAAACTGAGATTTGAAAATCCGAGGCGGTGACCGCTTCGTCATCGGGCTCGATTCTGCACGCCGGCGATATCCGGCGCCGTGGCCGGCGCGGACGGCCTGCAGCGGGTTTGCAGGATCTTCCCCGCCGCGTCGAAGGCGAAGACAATGCTAATGGGCTTGCCTTCGAAATTCAGATAATCGAGCACAACCCCGTCGGCGGACGGCGCGATCTCTTCCAGTCCGAAGGCATCGGGCGAGAACGCCTCGAGCTGGGGCCGCCAATACGCTTCCAGCGCAGCCCGGCCCGCACAGGTGTTGCCGCCGTCGCATTTACATTCGAGGCTTGCATCGGGCGCGTACAGGTCGAGCAGCGGGCCAAGGTCGTGGCGCCGGCAGGCGTCGAGCCAATCGACCACCACAGCCACCTGATCGACATCCTTGGCTGTATTCTTGGCAGTATCCTTGGGCAGATTCGACGCGTCCATTGGCTGCACCCTGGCTCGCTTGGTCGAGATAGGCAACCGAGTATGCCGATCGTCGTGAACGGGCACTGAACGACCGGTTGGCCGAAATTCAATCTGGAACCAAAAACAATCTCGATCCCCGGAAGTTCCAGGCGCGAGGCCTCGATGGTATACCCGTTACCGCTTCACCGCACCGGTCGGCGTCGCAAACCCTTCCATGGTCCGGATCCGCTTCTCGAGCCACCAGCCAAATTCGGGCGCCCAGTCCTCGAACCTGCGGTTGATGCCGAGATCGTGCGCCCAGTGGTGGGCGATGTTGGGATTGTACTGGGATTGCCGGCCGACCGCGATCAGATCGGCCTGGCCTTTTTCGAGCACCGCTTCGGCCTGCTCGGCTTCGAGGATGATGCCGACCGCCATGGTCGCGATGTCGACTTCCTTGCGCACGCGCTCGGCATACGGCACTTGGAAGCCGAGCCCGCGCGGCACCTGCGCTGCCGTCGCCGAGCCGGAAATGCCGCCGGAGGAACAGTCGACCACGTCGACGCCGCGCGCCTTCAATTCATGCGCCAGCACCACCGTGTCATCCATGTTCCAGCCGTTCTGCGCGCCGTCGACCGAGGATACGCGCACGAACAGCGGCATCGTGTCCGGCATCTCGCGCCGCACTGCCTCGACGATGTCGAGCGGCAGGCGCATGCGGCCGTTGCGGTCGCCGCCATATTCGTCGTTGCGGGTGTTGGAGATCGGCGACAGGAACGAGGCCAGCAGATAGCCGTGGGCCATATGCACCTCGATCACGTCGAAGCCCGCCTTCACCGCGTTCTTGGCGGCGTGCGCCCAGGTCTTGACCATGGCGCGGCAGTCCTCAGTGGTGAGCTGGCGCGGCGTCAGCCATCCCGGCGCCACCGGCTCGCTGGTGGGGCCGACCGGCTGCCACAGCTTTGCGCCGGCCTTGATCTCTTCTGGTGTGAGCGGCCCCATGCCGTCCATCGCCTTTTGTGAGGACGATTTGCGTCCGCCATGCGCGAGCTGAATGCCGATCGCGGTGTTCTCGCGCTTCATGAATGATATCAACGGCTTGAAGCTTTCGACCTGGGCCTCGTTCCAGATGCCGAGATCGAACTCGTTGATCAGACCGATTTCCTCAACGCCGGTGGCCTCGACGAACACCAGACCAAAACCGCCGAGCGCGTAGCGGCCGAGATGCACCTGATGAAACATCCCGCAGGTCGCCCCGGGATCGGCGCGGTAATGCACCATCGGCGGCACCACGAGGCGGTTCTTCAGAGTCAGGCCGCGGATCTTGAACGGCTGGAACAGCAGGGGGCGCGCGGCGTCGATGCTGGCGGAGGATTGGTCCATGGATGGCCTGTGGGTATGAGGTGCGGGGCTGATAGTAGCGAATGGGAATCCGCGGTCCAGCCGCCGCTTGCATGTCTCGCATGCGGCGGCGCGCGGGTGCCAAGCCCTGTTTGCATTCGCCGTTATTCGGCACCAACATCGACATCGAGGTTGGCCGCCCTCAGTGCTGCAATCGTCGCCTCAAGATGAGATCGGTCTCGGGTTTCGATCACGACCTCCAGCACCACGGCCTTGGCTGGTAGATCGGTGAAGATGCGTTGATGGGAAACCTCGACGATATTGGCACCTGCCTTACTCAGGACGCCGACAACCGTGCCTAGTTGACCGGGCCGATCCACGATGTCGAACTTCAGTTTCGAAAGCCGGCCTTCCCTCGCGAGTTGGCGCGTCAGCACGCCGGACAGCAGCCGTGTATCGATATTGCCTCCGCTCAGCACCAGGCCGAGCGAACGGCCCCTGAAGCGCTCTTGATGGGCGAGTACGGCCGCCAGGCCTGCTGCCCCGGCGCCCTCCGTCACCGACTTCTCAATGGTAATGAGCAGGCTCAGCGCATGCTCGATCTGCTGTTCGGTGACGAGCACGATATCATCGACAAGCGCGCGCACGATGTTTGAGGTGATACGGCCGGGCGCCTTGACTGCAATGCCCTCCGCGAGCGTATCACCGCGCATCGGAAGATTTTCGCCCTTGATGAGGTTGTACATCGAAGGATAAAGCGCGGCTTGCACGCCGACGACCTCGATGTCCGGCTTGAGGGTCTTGGCGGCAACGGCCATGCCGGATATCAGGCCGCCGCCCCCGATTGGAACAATCAGGACGTCGAGATCAGGCACCGAAGCCAGCATCTCAAGCGCGATGGTGCCCTGACCGGCGATGATCATAGGATCGTCGTAGGGATGGATATAGGTCAAACCCTGCGCGCGGCCGTGGTCCGTGGCGAGGGTGGCGGCGTCCTCGAGCGTTGCTCCAGCCTCGATCACGGTCGCGCCATGCCGGCGCGTATTCTCGATCTTCACCGTCGGGGTCCCCACCGGCATGAAGATGGTTGCGGGAATCGAAAGCGAGGCGGCGTGATAGGCCACCCCCTGGGCGTGGTTGCCCGCCGAGGCGGCTACCACACCGCGCCGCCGTTCATCGACGGACAGCGCAGACAGCCGGTTGAGCGCGCCACGCTCCTTGAACGTCGCTGTAAACTGCAGGTTTTCGAACTTGAGCCATACGGTCGCGCCCGTGATGTCGGACAGCGTACGACTACGCTCGAAGCTGGTCCGCGTCACGAAGCCGGCGACAACGCTGGCCGCCATCTCGATATCGCGAAGGCTAACCGGCAGGCCCGCGAGGGAAGCTTTCAACGTCTCGGTCATGACTATCGAATCTCTGCTGACACGTTCCACGCAGCAAGGGCAAAGACGGCGGGCTATAGTTACGCTAATCCGCGCTATGAAGCTATTTCAGTAAGGGACGAAGAGGTGGGTTACGTTTCGCTAACCCACCCTACGAAGCTACGAATGTGCGCCTCGCCTTTGCGCGCGCCACCACACGCCGAAGGCGATCACCACCGCGCCGGCCAGGCTGAACCAGGTGATGGCGTATTGCATGTGGTCGTCCTTGAGATGGACGGTCAGCGGACCCGGTTTCGGGATGCCGCTCTCCGGCCGAGGGGATTCCAGGTCGATGTAAAACGGCGCAACCGACTTGCCGCCCTCACCCCAGCCGAGCACGCGCGCCATCGCGAGATGATCGCGGGTGAACCACAGCCGCTTGCCGATATTCTCCGAGGCCGTCAGCGTGCCGGCAGCTTCGGGGAAACGAAGGTAGCCGGTCAGGTTGACCGGCTGGCCGGTGACGAGCCGGCCGACCGCGCGATCCTGCTGGGCGCGGTCCTGCATCGTGTTCTGCACGAAGCCGGCGTTGACCGTGATGATCGCACCATCGGCGGTTTGCGCCGGCAGGAACGCCCAGGTGCCGGGGCCGGAAACATCGGTGCGGACCGAGGAGCCGGAGCTATAGACCATCGCATCGGGTAGCCGCGCATAGGTCGCGGTAAAACTGACGCGGCGGAATTCGTCTCTGGCCGGGGTCAGCGCGCTCCATTGCGCTGGCGCCGGCAGCGCCTCGGGCGCCGCGGCCAGCCTTTCATTGAGCGCCGCGATCAGCGCGTGCTTCTGGACGCGCCGCTGCAACTGCCAGATCCCGAGGCCAAGGCAGGTCACGATCATCACCAGCGTGAAGATGGCGAAGCCGAGCGTGCCGCGTCGCCGCGCAACGACACCGGTCATTTTGGCTCGCGGTCGATCAGGCGGCCGGGCGCCGCCTTGTGATGGTATTGCAGCGCGATCAGCAGCGACTTCATCGAGCGCAGCGGCAACAGTGTGGTTGCCAGAATCAGCGGCAGCCACAGCGCCGCATGCAGCCAGAACGGCGGCTGGTATTTGATCTCCACGACAAGGGCGGATCCAACGACGATGGCGCCGGCGATCATGATGATGAAGATCGCCGGTCCGTCACCGGCGTCGATGAAGGCGTAATCGAGCCCGCAGGCCTCGCAGTTCGGCCGCAGGTCGATGAACCCGGCGTAAAGCTTGCCCTTGCCGCAGCGCGGGCAGCGGCAGGCGATGCCGCGCAGCGCGCTCTCGGTCAGCGTGGGGGGTGTCTCGTCCATTTGCATCCTTTTTCCCCTCTCCCCTTGTGGGACCGAGACGAGCGAAGCTCGCTCTTAGGGTGCACTCGCGAAGCGAGGGCGGGTAAGGGGTCTCTATCCGCGGAGACAGACCCCTCAGGCCGCCTTTGCCACCTTTTCTCCACAAGGGGAGAAGGTGCACTCCATAGCGCTCTCTACAGCTCCACGCAACGCCACTAAGTGATTGTAGTTTCTCATTTTATCTAGCGCGGCGCTAAGTGGGCTCCATATTCCTCCACTCCCCATATTCGGGACATTTTGAGGGACACCATGGCCGGCCAGACGCGTTCTGCACCTCTGGAAAACGCACGCACCATGTGCCAGGGCCAGCGTTGCGACGATAAGCAAGAAAGTGCCCGGCGCGATCAGCACGCTGTACGGCTTCTTGCGCGGTCGCCGAGGCCATTGACGCCTATGAAGGCGACCTCGAAATGCGCGGTAGCCGCAAGTACAACGCGACCCGGTTCCGCTTGCGTCTGACCAACGCCTTGAACAACAAAGCCATCGCGCTGCTCACCGAGCGTGAAGCGGCACAAAGGGAGGTGGGCGTTACTTTAACGTATGGAGAGTTTGGAGAACTCAGTACTTTGCAACGACGGGGCCACCAAACCGGTACGCTAATCCTATCATTGCAATGTGCGTATGGATTTTCAAATCCGTGGCTACCGTTACAGTTGAAACACCGGGGGATACCAGCACCAGCGAATTGCTCCACGTTCCGAAGTCCGAGTAACGATACTCAGCACGAAGCATCCAGTTTGCGAAGATTTTCGCGTCGATGCCGACGCCGGCCGTCCAGCCCGTTCGGGTGGAGCTGTTCGTCGCCGTCGTAAGAAGGGGGATTGGAGTTGGTCCGCAAAGGGGATCGGTAAAGCTGGTCTCGCAGGTTATGGAGTTGGAGAAGTTCTGGAACGCAATGCCGCCTGTCCCATAGAGCAGAACATTGGGAGTTACCAGAAATCCGAGCCGACCCCGCACATTCGCATCCCACCTAGCTTTTACGCTTGATAAGTCGGCTCCGGGTCCCGGGACGCCCAAAATGCAAGTGACCGTGCAACCGGGCGTCCCCACAGTCGTGACGGTGCCGTTGAAATAGGCGGCATCGAGGACAATGCCTGCAACCCATTGAGGCGCGAACTGATAGTCGTATCCGGCAAAGCCGCCGAAGCGACCGCTTGAGGGGCTAAAGCGTCTAGGCGAACTACCGTCTACTATTGGGGGAGGAATTACAAAGCCCGGTGCGACAACGGCAATCGACGTAGTAGTCCAATCGGCGTTGACCTGCTCGCCGCCGAGCGAGGCTCCAACATAAAAGCCTGTCCAAGTCGAGACCGCGGCTTCGGGCGCGGTATATCGAGGGGCTTTCACAGCCATGTCGGCAGCGGATGCGCCCATAGCGCTGGCCGCGAGAACGGATATTGCCAAAATCAGTTTTCTCATAGAAAGCCCCAAGCGCTCGTTGAATGGCCCGAACCAAAGCTTAAACGGGTTCATCGTGCTCAGATGTAACGTTCAAGCCACAGTCGAGACATTTCGGACGCCGTCACGTCGCCTTCCGGCTGGAACCGGGCGGGCGGAGCATGTCCGCTGTGCCCGGGATGCTATTGGGGCCGGGCAACTCCGGTAGTCGAACGTACGGAACCTGGTTCCGCTCTTTGCCAATGCGTCCGCCGACATGCCGAACGCCAATCGCCTGACGATCGGCATCGTGGTGTTGGTAGCCGAGCAGACGCGCCGCCTCATCAGGAGCGCATCAAGGCCCCGCTTGCAGCCGCCAAGGCATGCGGCAAGAAGCTCGGGGGCAAGCGCAGCAATGCACTCTCGGCAAGCTGCACGGCGCAAGGCGCTACGAGCTTGCACCGGACCGCCGCTGGCCAAAACGCGCATGGCAATCCCGACCACCAGCATCAGCCTTGAGGAGTCATTTTGGAGCAGTCTGAATGAAATTCCAAGAAGCGCGGCGCGACGCCGCGGCAGCGCCTCGCAAGGATCGGCCCCCGACGGTCAAGTTGAGCGTCGTCCGATCATATCAACCGGTCGCTTTGCAAAAATCCCTTGCCTTGTAAAAAAACCGCCTTGCCCCGTGATACCACCACCCCACTCTTTCGAACAGAAATCTGGATTCTTTTTTCGAAAGGTGAAGTATCTTCTCGTTGACAAAGACTTTGTGCGGATTTCGGGGGGCGCCATTTGTTTCAACAGGAACAAATTCGGCATCATAAATTAGGCCATGCAATTCTGCGAAGATCATGGCTTCGATGGCCAATATATCTATGAAATATTTTTTGTATTTATCATTACCACAAAATTTCGTGCTTTGCGGATGATATTTTCTGCTTGCCAGCCACGCATAGATAGCTCCTGAATCAAACAGGAAAGCGGCGGCGGCTTCTATGCCGTCTTTATCTTTTACCGCAAGCGCGAACGCTTTCTGACGACGGACGCCATTCTCGATGAGTGTCTCTGCAATGCTGAGCGGGGCATAGCTCTGCGCGCCCTTACTAATAAGATTGCTCTCGTAAAACTTACAGAAGTCAGACGCTGAGATATCCTCTATTTTTGCTTGTTCCAATGCTATTCTGTATCTGGTTCTTCCGTCCTTCGAGATGGTTTTCAGCACCTTGTCTCTGGCTTGCGCATACGCGTCACGCTCATAATTTTGTTTGCTGGGTGGACGGATGTATTTGGGTATTTTGATGCATTCAAACCCGGCTTTGATGAACGCATCGCGAATGACGCCTGAATCATCATCCAGGATGAATTGGCAGTAACCAATCGATCTAGGAAGCTGCTTTATAATATCGGTAACCGCACCTCGCTTCTCTTCATCACTTATGTGTTTGTCGAGAAAGACGAATGAACTAAGGCGTCTCCAGTGATCTAAACTTGTTATCCTTGGAAAAATGCCCAGTACGTTTGTTTGGCAATATGGAAAAACGCATATCAGCTTGCCGGCTTTGTTGAATGCTTTGGCTACACGGTGCTCCTTCCTGTACGCGATATCTAGGAACCAGGGCTGCGAAAAGATCGATACCTCGTCGGGGTGCGCGCCCGCGATGCAATCGCGCTTGCTCCTCTTCGGCACGAACGTCGCCGTCAAAAGGCAGCCCCTTCAATTTTCGAACTTCGCGATCTCAATATCGTCCAGTGTTTAATCGTTCAGTCTATCGGCACGCGCGGGAGCTCCCCCGACCGCCCCGGCAGCTTGTTCAGAGTATTCGGAGGGCGACGCAAGAGTGAGTGCGCAGAAGGATTACCCAAACCGGCAAGCCGCTCCGGCTAGTGGTGAACCAGTCTCCATGCTGTCACGATCCGAGACTTCGCCCGTCGGTGACCGTGTCAGCATGAGGATGGTTAACGCCCCGCGATACACGCATCTCGATCGTTAGCCAAAAGGCAAGGGAAAGAAAAAGGGCGGCCCGGCGGCCGCCCTCTTGTAACACATACGGCCGGCGATCAATGCCCGGCGACAGGTCCAGCGCCGCGGAACCAGACATAGATGCAGATGAACAGGAACAGCCACACCACGTCGACGAAGTGCCAGTACCAGGCGGCGAATTCGAAGCCGAGATGCTGGGTCGGGGTGAAGTGTCCGGCATAGGCGCGGAACAGGCAGACCAGCAGGAACACGGTGCCGACCAGCACGTGGAAGCCGTGGAAGCCGGTCGCCATGAAGAAGGTCGCGCCATACATGTTGCCGGAGAACGAGAACGTGGCATGGGCGTATTCGTAAGCCTGCACGCAGGTGAACAAGGCGCCCAGCACGACGGTGAGGATCAGGCCGTATTTCAGGCCCTGGCGGTCGTTCTCCAAGAGCGCGTGATGCGCCCAGGTCACCGTGGTGCCCGAAGTCAGCAGCAGCAGCGTATTGAGCAGCGGCAGATGCCAGGGGTCGAAGGTCTCGATGCCCTTCGGCGGCCAGGTGCCGGGCACGCTGCAGGCGCCCGCCGCGGTGCCGGGACCGCAGCCGAACACCGCATCGCGGGTGGCGTGAATGGCGTCGGCCGGGAACAGCGCGGAATTGAAGAAGGCCCAGAACCAGGCGACGAAGAACATCACTTCGGAGGCGATGAACAGGATCATGCCGTAGCGGTGGCTGATCTGCACCACGCGGGTGTGGTCGCCCTTGAACTGGGCTTCGCGGATCACGTCGCCCCACCAGCTCGCCATCGTGTAGAGCACGCCAATGGTGCCGACGCCGAACACGATCGGGGCCGCCGCGTACATATGGTGCATCCAGCCGACCGCACCGACGGCCATGATGAAGGCCGAGATCGAGCCGACCACCGGCCACGGGCTCGGATCGACGAGGTGGTAGTCGTGGTGCTTCGCGTGCGCCGTAGCCATTGCGGTCTCTCCGTTAGCGGTGCCGGATCCTTCGGCACATCTTCGTCTCTAAATTCAAATTTCGAAATCCCGATTTATCCGGAATCTCGCAAGCTTACAGGCTTCAGCCTACATGCTTCCCTTGCGCTTGTCCGGCTCGCCGGCTGCCACCGGCTTCGGCGCCGGATCGCGCACGGGATAGAAGGTGTAGGACAGCGTGATGGTGTTCAGTCCGTTGTTCTCGCTGTCGGCGATCAGCGCCGGATCGACGTAGAACACGACAGGCATCTCGCGCTTCTCGCCCGGCGCCATGGTCTGTTCGGTGAAGCAGAAGCAGTTGATCTTCTGGAAATACGCGCCGACCGTCAGCGGGGTCACGTTGTAGGCGGCCTGGCCGACCGTGGGCCGCGCCGCCTGGTTGGTCACCGTATAGAACACGGTGACGACCTCACCGATCC
The DNA here is from genome assembly GCF_964252915.1 of Bradyrhizobium sp. LjRoot220. Lineage (NCBI taxonomy): Bacteria > Pseudomonadati > Pseudomonadota > Alphaproteobacteria > Hyphomicrobiales > Nitrobacteraceae > Bradyrhizobium > Bradyrhizobium sp. LjRoot220. Next base: position 212,482 of record NZ_CAXUPS020000008.1, on the reverse strand, counting down.
TGACCTCGATCTCGTTCTGCTCCGGCTCGAACTTCCACGGCAGGCCGGCGCCGACATTGGCATCGAACCGCACCGCGATCTTGCGCGCCAGCGGGCCTTGCGACGGCGCCGAGGTCGCCACCTGGGTGGTGCCGTTGAAGCCGGTGGCGCGGCAGAACCAGTTATAAAAAGGCACGGCGGCATAGGCCGCGCCGACCATGAACACCACGACGAAACCGCAGATCGAGGCAACCATCGCATCACGCGTCAGGCCGCGGCGCGAAGCCTTGCGGCTTGCCTCGGTTTCCGTTCGCGTGATCGGTTCGTCTGCCATGTCCGCCTTACATTCCAGTCTTCATCTCAAGTTACATCGGCCGCATGAGAACGGCCGGCCCCTTGACCATGGTGACCGCGAAAAACAGCACGACCAGCACGACAAGCGCGAGCGCAATCGCGATCGAGCGATGGCGCCGGCTTCTTTTTTGCGCCTCGGTGAGCACGATTCCATCTGGCATCCGCTTGTCGTCCATTCCGGTCCCATGCGCCCCCTACCCGATCGCGGCCATGACGGCGCGCACGACAACTTCGAGCAGCAGCGTCGCGAACAGCGCGAACAGATAAAGGATCGAGAAAGCAAACAGCCGCCGCGTCGCGCGCAGCGCCGCGGAGCCTTCGCGGCGGCGGTAGACGTTGATCGCCAGCGCCATCATGCCGGCGCCGAGCACCAGCGAGGTGATGCCGTAGATCGCGTCGAAATAGCCGAGCGGCCAGGGCGCGACGGCGACCGCGACCAGCACGACCGTATAGAGCAGGATCTGCAGCCGGGTCGCGTCGGGGCCGGCGACGACGGGCAGCATCGGGACGCCGGCGCGGGCATAGTCGTCGCTGCGGAACAGCGCCAGCGCCCAGAAATGCGGCGGGGTCCAGAAGAAGATGATCAAAAACAGCAGCACCGGCTCCATCGACAGCGAACCGGTCGCCGCGGCCCACGCCACCACCGGCGGCAGGGCACCGGCGGCGCCGCCGATCACGATGTTCTGCGCGGTCCAGCGTTTCAGGAGCATGGTGTAGACCACGACGTAGAAGAAGATCGTGAACGCCAGCAGCCCGCCCGCCAGCCAGTTGACGAGGATACCGAGCGTCAGCACCGAGAAGAACGCCAGGATCAGCCCGAACGCGGTCGCCTCCTCGCGCGTGATGCGGCCGCGCGGGATCGGTCGGTTGGCGGTGCGCGACATCTTGGCGTCGATGTCACCCTCATAGGCCATATTGAGCGCGCCAGAGGCGCCGGCACCGACCGCGATGCAGAGGATGGAAGTGAACGCCAGGATCGGGTGGACATGGCCCGGCGCAATGACGAGGCCGACGAGGGCGGTGAAGATCACCAGCGACATCACCCGTGGCTTCAGCAGCGCGAGGTAATCGCCTACCTCGGCCTCGGAAATCCGGGGCAACTCGATGGCGTTGTGATCGACGACCGACAAGATTGATCTCGCTTGGTTCAAGGCCGCGGCGCGTCTTTAAGGACGCGCCGCGAATTGTAGCGGTTATTGCACGCGCGGCAGCACTTCGAACTGATGGAACGGCGGCGGCGACGACAGCGTCCATTCCAGCGTTGTGGCGCCGGGACCCCACGGATTGTCCGCGGCCTGCTGCTTCTTCACGAAGGCATCGACCACGCCGTAGATGAAGATCAGCACGCCGAAGCCCGAAAGGTAGGAGCCGAGCGAGGACACCAGGTTCCAGCCGGCGAACGCGTCGGGATAGTCGATATAGCGGCGCGGCATGCCTGACAGCCCGAGGAAGTGCTGCGGGAAGAACACCAGGTTGACGCCGATGAAGGTGACCCAGAAGTGCAGCTTGCCGATGGTTTCCGAGTACATGTAGCCGGACATCTTCGGGAACCAGTAGTACCAGCCCGCGAAGATCGCGAACACGGCGCCCAGCGACAGCACGTAGTGGAAGTGCGCGACAACGTAATAGGTCTCCTGCAGCACGCGGTCGACGCCGGCGTTGGCCAGCACGACGCCGGTGACGCCGCCGAGCGTGAACAGGAAGATGAAGCCGATCGCCCACAGCATCGGGGTCTTGAACTCGATCGAGCCGCCCCACATTGTGGCGATCCAGGAGAAGATCTTCACCCCGGTCGGCACCGCGATCACCATGGTGGCGGCGACGAAATAGGCCTGCGTCGCACTGGACATGCCGACCGTGTACATGTGGTGCGCCCACACCACGAAGCCGATGCCGCCGATCGCGACCATGGCGTAGGCCATGCCGAGATAGCCGAACACCGGCTTGCGCGAGAAGGTCGAGACGATCTGGCTGATCATGCCGAAGCCGGGCAGGATCAGGATGTACACTTCGGGATGGCCGAAGAACCAGAACAGATGCTGGAACAGCAGCGGATCGCCGCCGCCGTCGGCCGAGAAGAAGGTGGTGCCGAAATTGCGGTCGGTCAGCAGCATGGTGATCGCGCCGGCGAGCACCGGCAGCGACAGCAGCAGCAGGAATACGGTGACCAGGATCGACCACACGAACAGCGGCATCTTGTGCAGGGTCATGCCCGGCGCGCGCATGTTGAAGATCGTGGTGATGAAGTTGATGGCGCCGAGGATCGACGAAGCGCCGGCCAGATGCAGCGCCAGGATCGCGAAATCGACCGCCGGTCCCGGATGGCCCGAGGTCGACAGCGGCGCGTAGATGGTCCAGCCCGCACCGACGCCGTTGGCGCCCGGCTCACCCTCGACGAAGGTGGACATCAAGAGCAGCGCGAAGGAGGCCGGCAGCAGCCAGAACGAGATGTTGTTCATGCGCGGGAACGCCATGTCGGGCGCGCCGATCATCAGCGGCACGAACCAGTTGCCGAAGCCGCCGATCATCGCCGGCATCACCATGAAGAAGATCATGATCAGGCCGTGCGAGGTCACGAACACGTTGTAGGTATGGGCTTCGTGGAACAGCTGGACGCCGGGATACATCAGCTCGATGCGGATCGCGATCGACATCGCGGCACCGATGACACCGGCGATGACCGCGAACACCAGGTACATCGTGCCGATGTCCTTGTGGTTCGTCGAATAGACGAAGCGCCGCCATCCGGTCGGAATCGCATGCGCGTGGTCATCATGGGCGTGATCGTCGTGTGTCGCTGCGCCTGTTGCCATGTTCAAATCCTGCCTTGCAGTCCCTTTTCGGACCTTGCGGTCCCGTCGCCCTTGTCCCGTTACGCCTGAGCCTTCAGCTTGAACAAGCTGTGCGGCCTACTGCGCCACCGCGCCGCCCGCCGAAGCGAAAGAATTCGCCGGGTTGGTCGCATATTTCTTCTTTGCGGTTTCCACCCAGGCCGCGAACTCCTGATCGCTCACGACCCGCACCGCGATCGGCATGTAGGCGTGATCCTTGCCGCACAGCTCCGAGCACTGGCCGTAGAACATCCCGGTCTTGGTGGCCTTGAACCAGGTCTCGTTGAGACGGCCGGGGATGGCGTCGATCTTGATGCCGAACGCCGGTACCGCGAAAGCGTGGATGACATCGGCGCCCGTGGTCAGAACCTTGACCACCTTGTTGACCGGCACCACCATCTCGTTGTCGACGCCGAGCAGCCGGGGCTTCTTGTCCGCCGCCATCAGCGAATCGAATTCGAACTTGCCGTGATCGGGATAGGCGTAGCTCCAGTACCACTGCTTGCCGGTCGCCTTGATGGTGAGGTCGGCCTTGGGCGTGTCGAGTTGCAGAAACAGCAGCCGGAACGACGGCACCGCAATCGCCACCAGAATCAGCACCGGGATCAGGGTCCATGCCACTTCGATCAGGGTGTGATGGGTGGTCTTGGAGGGGATCGGGTTGGCCTTGGCGTTGAACTTCACGACGACCATGACCAGCAGAACCAGCACGAACAGCGTGATGACGGTGATGGTGATGAGCAGCCAGTTATGGAACCAGATGATGTAGTCCATCACCGGGGTCGCCGACTCCTGCAGGGTCCATTCCCACGGCGCCGGCTGTCCCAATTCGGCAGATGCCGTACCGCCGGCGACAAGGGCCATGCCCGCCACCGCTAATCCCAGCAACCGCCGGCCAATCTGGCCCTTCGACATCTTCATGCCGCTCGCGCTCCTTTGATAAATCCCCAAAGCATCCCCGCCGGATGGCCGGAAATGCCGCACGATCCGCCCTCACAAACAGCCCACCGGAGGTAGCTTGGCAGCACACCAGTACCCGGGCCAGATCGCTAGAACGCTTCGAAATCCCGCCTCTCAAACCATAATTCGCAGGCTCTCGCAATGCAGTAGTGGGGCGCAATGCCATGCGTCACCGGCTAATCTCTGCATGTCAGGTTTTCCCGCTGAATCAGGCAAAACTCGCTTTTTTGTCGACCTGCGCCGCTTGACAGGCGGATTACCGGATGTACGCACAGGCAGGATGCGCCGCAGGGACCTGATTCGCTGCTTAAGCGGCCTTCACGGCTCGGTCTCCTTGGGAATTGCTCGAGATTTAGCGAAAGACCGCCTTCAAGACGCCGTCATTGCGTATCAGTCCGAGTAAATACCCCAGGCAATCAGAGGATCGACCCGGATGGGGCGTTCGAGACATCAGGCAAGAGGCGACAGAGGGCCGGGCCGCTGGTTGGGCGGGCTGCTTGCCGCCTCATTCCTGCTCGGCCTCACCCAGGTTGCCAGCGCTCAAGGCGCGGTGCGCTCGGTCCATGGCGACTGGCAGATCCGCTGCGATACCCCGCCGGGCGCCCAGGGCGAGCAATGCGCCCTGATCCAGAGCGTGGTAGCCGAAGACCGCTCCAACGCCGGCCTCACTGTGATCGTGCTGAAGACCGCCGACCAGAAGAGCAAGCTGATGCGGGTGGTGGCGCCGCTCGGCGTGCTGCTGCCCTCCGGGCTCGGGCTAAAGCTCGACAATCAGGACGTCGGCCGCGCCGGTTTTGTCAGATGCCTGCCCAATGGCTGCGTCGCCGAAGTGGTGATGGACGAAAAGCTGCTCGGACAATTGCGCACCGCCAAGACCGCGACCTTCATTATCTTCGAGACGCCCGAAGAGGGCATTGGATTTCCGCTCAGCCTGAACGGGATCGGCGAGGGCTACGACAAGCTGCCGTGAGGCACCGGGGGCTCGCCCTCCAAGTCGCTACCCACCCGCGGCGGCGCCGGCGTAGTAGTCGAACAGCCGGCGCGCCTCGATCGAGAGCCAGTCCGCCTCACCCGTGATGTAGCCTTCGACTTGCCCGGTGACGCCGAGCAGGAAGGTGATCGGCATACCGTAAAGCGCGAATGGCGTGTCGATGCCTTCGCTTGCGCCGGCACGTCCCACCAGCCCGCTCGGTTCGAAGCCGATTCCGAGGTGGCGTAGCTTCAACCGCTTGACGAACGGCGCGACCACGGATCGATCGCGATCGGTGCTGATCGCGACCACCGCGAGGTCGGCGCGGCGGTTGCCCGCGAGCTGGTCCAATATCGGCAGCTCCGTGCGGCAGGCCGCACACCAGGTCGCCCAGAAATTGACGAGCACCACCTTGCCGCGGAAGGACGGCAAATCGAGCGCGCCGCCGCCGAGACGCGGGATGGCTAGCGGCGGGACCGGCCGTGCGCCGCGAACAAGGGTGAACTGATGTCTGGCCGTTGCGAATGGCGGCGGCCCGCCGGCCGCGGCGCGGCCCGGCAAGGCCGGGATCGCAACCGAAGCGGCCGCGCCCATTATTCTCGCGACAAAGGCGCGGCGGGTCGGGCTGCGAGGCGACGTCATGTCGGATGCTCCGCTATGCAAGGCTAGAATCGCAAGGCTGAATTGCAGTTCTAAATACGAGTATCACGATCGGATGTAGGACCAGCCGGCTTCCTGCAATTCGATGATGCGCCCCGGCCCGCTCGGCACGAGGTCGACGCCATCGATCAGCGTGACCGCACGCCCCTCCTGGCGCTCCATGCCGAGCCTGGTGGCGTCGCAAACCACGAAGCGGATATTCGAATTGACGCTCCTTAGGATGCGCAGCATGTCCTTTACCGGCGAGGTGTCCGCGCGCAGCATGTGAACGCCGGCGTTGTAGGCGACCACTTCGATCGTGAACGCCTCGTTGCGCTCCTGATAGTATTTTGGAAGGTTGAGCGAAGTCGAGATCAGCGCCCGCATCGTGCTGGGATCATCGGTGTTGATCGGCAGCACCAGCCGATGCATCGCAGGCACGGCGGCCTTGGCCTGCGGCTTCGAGGTCGCCGCCTCCGATCCTGTCAGCAACAGCGTGACGGCCAGCGGCACCGCGAAGGCCAGCACGAGGCCTGCGGCAATCGTCAATTCGCGGCGAGAAAAGCCCATCGCAGCGGCTTCACAAAATCTTGGCAAGCTGGTCGCGCTTGGCGTAGGCGACGATTGCACTCAGCGCCAACAGCACCAGCGCGGGCACCGCCGAGCCGCCGATCAGGAACAGATGGGTCACGGTCGCGCCGATCATGATGCAGATCAGCAGCACGGCGCCGAAGGCCGCCAGCGGCGGCGTGAGGATCAGGATGGCCCCAAGCAATTCCAGCGCCCCTGTCGCATAGCGGAACCATTGACCGGCGCCGATGTGCTGAAATTCCTCAATCATCATCGGCACGCCATAAAGCTTGGCGCCGCCCGCGCCTGCAAAAGCAAGCGCCAGCAATCCCCTGACGACCCAGAGACCGGCAGACTTCCAGCGCGGCGGCGCCGATGCAGCAGCAGCAAGTGACATTGGTCGCTCCCGATAGGTTCGAGCGGTTTAGGCCCCGCGGCAACGGTGCCGGTGGCCGGCCCCGCGAAGACTTTCGCCACACAAAGTTCGGGAGTAAGATGAAAAGCACAAGTAGGATGCTTTTTGTGAGGTAGTATGAAAAAGATGACTATTGCAGAAAGCGACGACATTTCCGCCGCTGAGCCGTGCCAGCGCGGGGTCGTTGAGCAATTTCATCGCGCGCTGGGCGTTCTGGCCGGAAAATGGAAGGGCGAAATTCTCTGGCAACTGGTCCAGCGCAAGCACCGGTTTGGCGAATTGCGCCAAACGATCCCCGGCGTCACCCAGCACATGCTGACGACGCAGCTACGCGATCTCGAGGCCAATGGACTGGTGAAGCGCACGGTCTATCCCGAGGTGCCCCCGCGCGTCGAATACGAGATCACGCCGTCGGCCATGGCCCTCAAACCGGTATTCGACGAATTGTTTAAATGGTCGCAGGAGCATGGCTTTCCGACCGAGGCGCAGCCCGAGGCTTCTTCAGCCGATGAGAACACCGGGCGGGGCGAGGGCTACAAGTTGCCGTGAGGCTTCCTCGTCATTGCGAGCGCAGCGAAGCGATCCACACTTACTTCGTGGCTCGATGGATTGCTTCGCTGCGCTCGCAATGACGCTGAGCGATCAGTGACCCCGCTCACAGCCAAGGCGACGGCCGTCCGGCAAAGGTCCACCATCAAAGCGGAGGAGACCGTCATGACGAATGGCCAAACGTTCCAGAGCCGTGCAGACGCTGCGGAGCTGACCGGGGAGCAACTCAACATCGTATCCGGCGGCAAATGGTTTGAAATCGTGTGCTTCGACCACAGCGTGAAGTCCCCGCGAGACGCCGCCTCAGGGCTGGCGACCGGGCGTCGCGCGCACTAGCGTAAGCGTGATCTGCGCGTGCCATTTCGGAAGCCCATTTTCTTGGGCCTCCTTCTTGGCCTGCGGTCTAAAACAGCAGTCCCATCAGAATCAGGTTTTCGTGTTTGCCATCGACCAGAATGGCCTCGCGCTGCACGCCTTCGATCTCGAAGCCGACCTTCTTGTAGAGCGCGATCGCGTTGGTGTTGTTTTCGCGGACCGTCAGTTCGACCCGCTCCAGCCCGTAGGCCTGCGCGGCTGCTAGCGCCTGCGCGATCAGGCGCTTGCCGATGCCCCGTCCCCTGAATTGCGGCAAAAGGCCCATGCCGAGAACCCCGTTATGGGCGTAAATCGGCCGTGGCTTCGGGGTCACATCGCACCAGCCGATCACTTCACCGCCCGACAGGGCGACAAATTGCGGATAACCCTGCTCGATAAGGTCGAGAATGAACGCCCGCGTCGCTTCCAGCGGCGGGGCCTCCAGGAACGACAAATAGCGCCGCTCCCGCGCGACGATATCGAGGGTGCGATGAAAGCCGTCGATATGGCCTTGCGTTATCGGGACAATTTCGATTGTAGCCATCGTACTTGCAGCGAGACTCTCCCGCCCCTCGCGAAACGGACGGGAAACAACTATCTTGGTTGCGCCCCTCCGACAACGGACTGAATGTAATGACCAACTCCCCCGCGACAACCTCCCTGATCGACCGCGCCAATCTCGACCGCGATTCCGTCCGCCGGGAGATCGCACGCGGGCTCGAAGGCGCCGACGACGGCGAATTGTTCCTGGAATATGGCCAGACCGAAGCGCTGATGTTCGACAATGGCAGGCTGAAGCAGGCAACCTACGACACTTCGCAGGGTTTTGGCCTGCGTGCGGTCAAGGACGACGCGGTCGGCTACGCGCATTCCTCCGACGTCTCGCTGCCGGCGCTGATCCGCGCCGCGGATGCGGTCGCCGCCGTCCGCGGCGGCTATTCCGGCAATTTTGCCGCAGCCCCCGCTCACACCAATGTGAGACTCTACGGCGACGATAATCCGCTGGATGCGCCGGGTTTTGAAGCCAAGGTGAAGCTGCTCGCCGAAATCGACGCCTATGTGCGCGACAAGGACCCGCGGGTGCGGCAGGTGACGGCCAGCCTGAGCGCCACCTGGCAGGTGGTCGAAATCCTGCGGCCCGACGGCGAAAGCTATCGCGACATCCGCCCCTTGGTGCGGGTCAATGTTTCCGTCGTCGCCGGCCAGGGCGACCGCCAGGAGAGCGGCAGCAAGGGTTATGGCGGCCGCGAGGGCTATGCGCGCTTCATCGAAACCAAAGCCTGGCGCGATGCCGCCGACGGCGCGATCCGCGAAGCCCTGGTCAACCTGGAATCGGTTCCCGCGCCTGCCGGCGAAATGGACGTGGTGCTGGGCGCCGGCTGGCCCGGCGTCATGTTGCATGAAGCGGTCGGCCACGGGCTTGAGGGCGACTTCAACCGCAAGCAGACTTCGGCGTTCGCCGGTCTGATGGGCAAGCAGGTCGCCGCCAAGGGCGTCACGGTCGTCGACGACGGCACCATGGCCTCGCGGCGTGGTTCTCTCTCCATCGACGACGAGGGCACGCCGACCAACCGCACCGTGCTGATCGAGGACGGCATCCTGGTCGGCTACATGCAGGACCGCCAGAACGCCCGGCTGATGAACATGAAACCGACCGGCAACGGACGGCGCCAGAGCTACGCCCATGTGCCGATGCCGCGCATGACCAACACCTACATGCTGTCGGGCGGGCGCGACCCCGCCGAAATCCTGGCCTCAGTGAAGAACGGCATCTATGCCGCGAATTTCGGCGGCGGCCAGGTCGACATCACCTCGGGCAAATACGTGTTCCAGTGCACCGAGGCCTACAAGATCGAAAACGGCAAGATCGGCGCGCCCTTGAAAGGCGCGATGCTGATCGGCAACGGCCCGACCGACCTGCATCGCATCACCATGGTCGGCAACGACCTTTCGCTCGACACCGGCATCGGCACCTGCGGCAAGAACGGCCAGGGCGTGCCGGTCGGCGTCGGCCAGCCGACGCTGCGGATGGAGCGCATTACGGTCGGAGGAACCGGCTAGTGACGATCGAGAACGAAACCACTGTCGCGAAACCTCCGGCAAAACCCTCGGCAAAACCTTCCTGGCGCGCGCAGGCGATGCAGTTGGCTGCCATCGTGATGGTGGTGTTCGTCGCCAAGGGCGCGCTGGCCGAGCCGTTTTACGTGCCGTCCGGCTCGATGGAGCCGACGCTCCTGATCGGCGACGCGCTGCTGGCATCCAAATTCCCTTATGGCTACGGCGCGGCGTCGCTGCCGATCCAGATCACGCTGCCGGAAACCGGCCGGGTGTTCGGCGAGACGCCCAGGCGCGGCGACGTCGTCGTGTTCCGCTGGCCCGGCGACCGTTCGCAGGCCTGGGTCAAGCGCGTGGTGGGAATACCCGGCGACCGCATCCAGATGCGACAGGGCCAGCTCTTCATCAACGACCACGCCGCGGCGCTGAAGCCAGATGGCGTCGGTGCCGCGGAAGACGACCGCGGCAGCAGCGAAAAGGCCTATCGCTTTGTCGAGACGCTGCCGAACGGGGTTACGCACGCGATCTTCAAGATGCGCGACAACGGCCGGCTCGACAACACGCCCGAGGTAACGGTGCCGAGCGGAAAACTGTTCGTGCTCGGTGATAACCGGGATAATTCCGCCGACAGCCGCGTCCCCGTGCGCGACGGCGGTGTCGGGCTGCTACCGATCGACAATCTGATCGGCCGCGCCGACGCGGTGGTCGGCTCCTGGGATCTCGGCATCCGCAGCCAGCCGGTCTGGACCTGGCTGTCCGGCATTCGCATGGCGCGGTTTTTCACGTCGGTGCATTAGTAGCTCCTCATGGTGAGGAGGCGCGCTTGCGCCGTCTCGAACCATGAGGCCGACAGTCGGGCCACATCCTTCGAGACGCCCGCAAACGCGGGCTCCTCCAGCGATGAGCTTACGCTCACGCGGGGATGAGGGGAAAAATCAGTGACCTTCGACGACGTCCGAAAATTCGCGCTGCTGTGGCCGGAGGTCGAGGACGGCACGTCCTACGGCACGCCGGCGCTGAAGGTGCGCAAGAAACTGCTGGCGCGGCTGCGCGAAGACAATGACAGTCTTGTCGTGTTCGGCGTTCCCCATGGCGAGCGCGAAATGCTGGTCGAGAGCCAGCCGAAGCTGTTTTACTTCACCGGCCACTATCGCGATTATCCGATCGTGCTGCTCCGCCTGTCGAAGGCCAGGCGCGCCACCGTCGAGCCGCTGCTGCGCCGGCACTGGCGCACGCTGGCGTCCCAGAAGGCGGTGAAGGAATACGATGAATCATAGTACAATCCGTCATTGCGAGCGAAGTGTGTAGGGTGGGCAAAGGCGCTCGCGCGCCGTGCCCACCATCCCTTGTTTGACAACAAGAATGGTGGGCACACTTCGCTTTGCCCACCCTACGGGACCACGGCAGAGCGATGACGCAAAACGAATTCCTCAACCTCGCCCTGCGCAATCCCTCCAACAAATTCATCGCCGAAAAACTGTTCGAGCTGGCGCTGCCGGATGCGTGGATCGTTTCGGGGTGCCTGGTGCAGACGGTGTGGAACACCCTGACCGGACGCGATGTCGATTACGGTATTAACGATTACGACGTGTTTTATTTCGATCCCGATACGTCGTGGGCCGCCGAGGACGCCGTGATCGGCAGGCTGCACGGCGCGCTCGGCGACCTCGACGCCAAGGTCGAGGCGCGCAACCAGGCGCGCGTCCACCTCTGGTACGGCGCAAAACATCGCCTGCCCTATCCGCCGCTGCGCTGCTCGACCGAAGGCATCGATCGCTTTCCGACGCGGAACACGCAGATCGGCATCCGGCGCACCGAGGGCGGTTACGACGTCTATGCGCCCGATGGATTTGACGATGCCGCCGGCCTGATCGTGCGGCCCAATCCGGGCCCGAATTTCTCCGCGGCGAGTTATGCGGCGAAGGCGGCGCGGTGGACGAAGCTGTGGCCGGAGATCACGGTGCTGCCAGCGGAAGATTCACCCGATGGTCGTCCCTGCGAACACGAACGCAGGGACCCATAACCACAGGGCGTCGTAAGTTAAGGAAGTCCTCGACCACTTCCCTTGATCAGGACGGCCGCGGCGTATGGGTCCCTGCATTCGCAGGGACGACATCGAGTTTTTTCACCGCACCACGCCCGAGGTGAACCCGGCCTTGCGGCGTGGCGGCTTGATGTCTTTTTTCAGGAAGCAGTGGCCTTCCTTGCCGGCGTAGCCCGGGCGCGCATAGGTCCAGGCCCGGCATTTGTTGTCGGCGGTGCAGGCCGCCTTGCAGGCGTCGTCGCCGTCCTTGCTCTTGACGTCGAAATTCTTGTAATCGCCGCCGAACCGGTCGATCGAGGTTTCGATCGCGCTGTTCCTCGGCTCGACCACGCCGGCGCCGCGCACGCCGGAGACGCAACAGCTGTCCTGGACGCGCGCCGGCACGTTGCTCTTGAGCCAGCACACCGCGCCGCTGGTCAGGTCGGTCGGATAATTGAAACTCCACGACCGGCAGCGCCGGTCGCGTTCGCACACCAGGGCGCAGTCGGCCGGATCGCCCGAGATCACCGGGGAGCTCAGATAATCGCCGCCGGGGCGGTCGAAATTGGCCTGCGCCGCGGCCGGGCGCGCGGGTGCTGCCGCCGCCAAAAAGGCGAGCGTCACCAAACACGCCCTGAGCAGGCGGCCTATCCCCATGAGATTGCTTTCGAATGCGCGCGTTCCGAAGGTTGCCATTGGAACCGCCTCAACCTGTATGGCGGATGAACGGCCCGGGAACGCGGCAAGCGAGCTGATCCAGAGCGTTTTCCAGCGAAGTGGATACCGGTTCGCGTGAAGAAAACGCGTCAAATCAAGAATCTAGAGTCCCGTTCCGATTCAATCGGAACGGAAAAGGCTCTAGAAAGCGTATTCCTGGTAGGCCGGCTCAACGGAGCCGCCCCAGGCGCCGTTGAATTTATCCAGCATCTCTTCGGCCGGTGTGCGGCCGGATTCGAGGATCCGCTCCAGCGGTTCGAGATGACGGCTCTCGTCCCGGCCGAGGTGATCGATGCGGCCGCGCCGCCGCAGGCCGGCATGGGACAGTTTCAGGCATTCCTTCGCGATCTCGAACAGATAGCGGTCGCGGATCCGGGCCTTGAAGCCGAAGCGCGGCACGTCGTCGCGCAGCGCCTGACGCTCCGCCGCCGTCCAGTGCTTCACGAGATCCCAGGCGGCGTTCAGCGTATCGTCGTCATACAAAAGGCCGACCCAGAACGCCGGCAGCGCCGGCAGCCGGCCCCACGGCACGCCGTCGGCGCCGCGCATCTCCAGATAACGCTTCAACCGCACTTCCGGGAAAATCGTCGAGAGGTGATTGGCCCAATCCGACAGCGTCGGCCGCTCGCCGGGCAATGAATTATTCCTGCCATCGAAGAAGGCGCGGAACGAGGAGCCTGACACGTCGACATAGCTGTCGCCGCGCTTGACGAAATACATCGGAACGTCGAGCGCGTAGTCGACCCAGCGCTCGAACCCCATGCCGTCCTCGAACGCCCAGGGGATCATGCCCGAACGTGCGTTGTCGGTGTCGCGCCAGATTTCGGAACGGAACGACAGGAAGCCGTTGACCTTGCCTTCGGTGAACGGCGAATTGGCGAACAAGGCGGTCGCGATCGGCTGCAACGCCACCGATACCCGCAGCTTCTTGACCATGTCGGCTTCGGAGGAGAAGTCGAGGTTGGTCTGCACGGTGCAGGTCCGGTACATCATGTCGAGGCCGTATTGGCCGACCTTCGGCATGTAACTGCTCATGATCTTGTAGCGGCCCTTGGGCATCACAGGGATTTGCGCCCGCGACCAGGACGGCGTCATGCCGAGGCCGAGAAAGCCAATCCCCAAGGGGGTCGCGATCTCGCGCACCTGCGCCAGATGCGCCATCAGCTCCGACTGGGTCTGGTGCACGGTCTCGACCGGCGCGCCCGACAATTCGAATTGCCCGCCCGGCTCCAGCGAAATCGCGCCGCCGCCGGTGACGTCATAGAGCCCGATGATGTTGCCGCGCTCCATGATCGGCTCCCAGCCGAGCAGCAGCTTCATGCCCTCCAGCAGCGCGCCGATGCCGCGCGCGCCGTCATACGGCACCGGGTGATGCCCCTCGAGCGTGAACGGGGTTTTCTCGTGCTCGGTGCCGATGCGGAATTCGGACGGCGGCTTCACGCCGTCCGCCAGCCACGCCACGAGTTCGTCGCGCGATTGCAGCGGCGTCATATCGATTTGGTCACGCGCCATAAAAAATCCGGATCTTTGGCGATTCGACCGAACGCGCCGTGTGGCAGGGAACATTGCGGACAGCGCTGTCCGCAAAAACGATAGCAGGAACCGAGAATAGCAGTCGTATCATCGGGCCGGAACGCCGTCTCGCACGGCGGCCGCCCTGACCTCGCTGCAGGAGCAGCCCAGCCGGTCGAGCAGACCGCAGAGCTTGATGGCGTCGGTGTCGGACAGTTTGGAGCCGACGTGTTTTTCGATCGCGGCGGAATAGGCGCTCCACATTTTCTTCTGCAATTCGCGGCCCGCCTCGGTGATCTCGACGAACTGGCCGCGCTTGTCGATCTTGCATTCGCGCCGCGCCGCCAGCCCTTCATCGACCAGACGGTCGATCAGCCGCGAGGTCGAGTATTGCGGGATCAGCATCTGCTTCTCCAGTTCCACCGGGCGCATCTCGCCCGACGGCGCGCGCGACAACTCCAGCAGCGCGTCATACCAGGCCAGCGGCGGGAAGCCTGCCTTCTTCAGATCCTGCTCGACGGCGTCAAGCACCCGGCTCTGCACCCGCATCAGGCGGATCCAGGCGTTGGTCGCCTCGGTCGATGGTTTGCGTTTCATGGTCCAGCCCGTATGCCACAGGTCCTCGTCTGTCACAGATGAGTGTACCGCACTAAATGCAGCTGCATCAATCTTGACTATTACATGCAGATGCATTTAGTCGTTCCGCGGCCTTATGCCAAGATTCCAAAGGCAGAACTTTCCAAAGGGAGGAAAATCCATTGAAATTGTATTATTCGCCAGGCGCCTGCTCGCTGTCGCCCCATATCGCCCTCCTGGAGGCCGGCCTCCCCTACGATCTGGTCAAGGTCGACCTGCGCGCCAAGAAGCTGGAAAACGGCGACGACTATCTGACGGTCAATCCGAAGGGCCAGGTGCCGGCGCTGGCGCTGGATTCCGGCGAACTGGTCACCGAAGGCCCGGTCATCGTCCAGATGATCGCCGACAAGGCCGCGGACAAGAATCTTGCCCCCACCCGCGACCATGCCGATCGCTACAAGCTGCAGGCCTGGCTCACCTATATCAACAGCGAACTGCACAAGAACATCGGCCCGCAGTTCAGCCCCGCGCTCGCCGATGACGCCAAGGCCTTCTTCAAGGACCGGGTCATGGGCAAGTTCAAGTATGTCGATGGCGAACTGGCCGGGAAAGATTACCTGATGGGCAAGCAGTTCACCGTAGCCGACGGCTACATGTTCACGATGCTGTCATGGGCCGAGCGGATGAAATGGGATCTCGCGGATCTCTCCAACCTGATGGCCTACAAGGCCCGCGTCGGCGCGCGCCCGAAGGTGCAGGAAGCGCTGACCAAGGAAGGCCTGCTGAAAGCGGCGTAACGGGTCGACATTGAACAACGAGAAAGGGCCGGATCGATGATCCGGCCCTTTTTGTTTGACGTCGTCCCTGCGAACGCAGGGACCCATACTGCGTGATCTAGCGATCGAGTGCTGAAGGCAATTACCTTCTGAACCAATTTCCGCCTGTGGCTATGGGTCCCTGCGTTCGCAGGGACGACGATCGATACGGCTGGCCGCCAATTTCAAGTGTTGATGCGCTCCTTCGCCGTGAAGGTCACGGCTTCAATCTTGTTGCCGTCGAGGTCGCGAACAAAGGCGCCGTAATAATTGGCGTTGTAGTTTTCCCGAATGCCGGGCGCGCCTTCGTCAATTCCGCCGTTGGCTATCGCCCTTTCGTAAAACCACCTGACCGTTTCCCGGTCCGGTGCCAGAAACGCGACATGAACGCCATTGCCCGGTGTTGCGCGCTGGCCATCTGCCGGCGTTTCAAGGCTGAACACGATTTCGGAAGCGCCGTAATGGGCCGCCTTGTCCGAAACCTTCAAAGCCCGAAAGCCGATCAGAGACATCAGCGGATCGTAAAACCCCTTGGCGCGCTTGAGGTCGTTGGTGCCTAACGAAACATGATGGATCATCGGCGTGTTTCCGCTTCGAGTTTTTTGGCCAGCACGGATAGGCGCCAGGCAGCAAGTTGGTTCCAATAAATTAGGGACCCATACCGCGTTGCTCGCGCAGTTGGATCGAGGTGTCTGACACCTTGCACAACTACTACCAACGGTGGCTATGGGTCCCTGCGTTCGCGGGGACGACGATAGATTTGTTTTATGCCGCCGCCAGCTTCTTCGGCGGGAAGCGGCCGTAGAACGTCTCGCCCTTGGCCGCCATGTCTTCCAGAAGTTTCGGCGGCGTGAAGCGGGAGCCGTATTTGGCTTCCAGCCGGTGGCAGAGTTCGACGAACTTCCTGGTACCCATGAAGTCGATATAGGACAGCGTGCCGCCGGTGAACGGCGCGAAACCGAAGCCAAGGATCGAGCCGACGTCGGCCTCGCGCATGTCGGTGATGACGTGGTCCTCGACCGTGCGCGCGGCTTCCACCGCCTGCACCACCAGGAAACGCTGCTTCAGCTCCTCGATGTCGAGCGTGTCGGGGTCGAGCTTCTTCGGCTGCAGGTCGGCGAGGCCCGCCCACAGGCTCTTCTGGCCCTTGCCCTTCTCGGGATAGTCGTAAAAGCCCTTGCTGTTCTTGCGGCCGAGACGGCCCTGCTTCTCCACCAACTCCACCATCAGCTTCTTCTGGTCGGGATTGATCGAGTTCGGCCCGAGGTCGGCCTCGGTTGCCTTGATCACCTTGAGCCCGAGGTCGAGCGCGACCTCGTCCGACAGCGACAGCGGGCCGACCGGCATGCCGGCCATCTTGGCGCAGTTCTCGATCATCGCCGGCGGCACGCCTTCGAGGAACATCTCGTTGCCTTCGGCGATGTAACGACCGACGCAGCGGTTGGCGTAGAAGCCGCGCGAGTCATTGACGACGATCGGCGTCTTGCCGATCATCCGCGTGTAATCGAGCGCGGTGGCGAGCGCGGCATCGCCGGTGTTCTTGCCGACGATGATCTCGACCAGCATCATCTTCTCGACCGGCGAGAAGAAGTGAATGCCGATGAACTTGCCTTGGTCCTTGAATTCCTCGGCCAGCGAGTTGATCGGCAGCGTCGAGGTGTTGGAGGCGAAGATCGCGCCGTCCTTCAGGAGCGGCTGCGCCTTGGCGTAGGTCTCGGCCTTCACCTTGCGATCCTCGAACACGGCCTCGATGACGAGGTCGCAGTCTTTCAGCACGCTGTAATCGGCGGTGGCGCTGATGCGCGACATCACGGCGTCGCGGTCGCTTTCCTTGGCGCGGCCCTTCTTGATCAGATCGTCGATCACGGTTTGGGCGTGGCCCTTGCCCTTGTCGGCGCTGGCCTGGTCGCGGTCGATCAAGACCACGTCGATGCCGGCGCGCGCCGAGACATAGCCGACGCTGGCGCCCATGAAGCCGGCGCCGATCACGGCGAGTTTTTTCACCTTGGTCGGCGGCACGTTTGGCGGACGCCGCGCGCCCTTGTTCAATTCCTGCATCGACAGGAACAGGCTGCGGATCATTGCGGCGGCTTCATTGGAACGCAGGACCTGCGTGAAGTAGCGCGACTCGACGCGCAGCGCCGCATCGATCGGCAATTGCAGGCCTTCATAGACGCAGCTCATGATGGCGCGCGCCGCCGGGTAATTGTCGTAGGTCTCGCGGCGGTAGATCGCATTGCCCGCCGGAAACATCTGCATGCCCGCCTTGGAGAACACCGGGCCGCCGGGAAGCTTGAAACCCTTCTCGTCCCACGGTGCGACGGCCTTGCCGCCGCCCTTGATCCAGTCTTTCGCCGCCGTGATCATGTCGGCGGCGGGAACGATGGCGTGAATGAGATTGAGTGCCTTGGCCCTGACGAGGTTGACCGCCTCACCCTTCAGCAGCAGTTGCATCGCATCGGCGGGCTGCACGATACGCGGCACGCGCTGGGTGCCGCCGGCGCCGGGGAACAGGCCGACCTTCACTTCCGGCAGACCGAGCCGGGTCTTCGGGTTGTCGGCGGCGACCCGGTAGTGGCAGGCCAGCGTCAGCTCAAAGCCGCCGCCGAGCGCGAGGCCATTGATCGCGGCGACCCACGGCTTGCCTGAAGTCTCGATGCTGCGAAACACCTGCGAGAAGCGGCGGCTCTGGTCGAACAGCATCTGATTGGCGGCCTCTTCGCCCTTGGCCTTGAGCAGATCGGCATATTGATGGGCCATGCCTTCGAGCATCGACAGGTCGGCGCCGGCGCACAGCGCCTCCTTGCCCGAGGTGATGACGACGCCCTTGACGGCGGCATCGCCGGTGGTCTGCTTGACGATCTCCTCGAGCTCGGTGACCGAGGTCTCGTCGAGCACGTTCATCGAACGTCCCGGCGTATCCCAGGTGACGAGCACGATGCCGTCGGCGTCGGTTTCCAGCTTGAAATTCTTGAAGGCCATGTTGGTCGCTCCCGATCTGTTTCCGTCATCCTGAGGTGGCCTCGCCCTTGCGAGGCCCTCGAAGGATGACCTGATGAGTTCTCAAATCATCCTTCGAGGCTCGGGCTTCGCCCTCGCACCTCAGGATGACGCCGTTGCCTAGACCCGCTCGATAATCGTCGCGGTGCCCATGCCGCCGCCGATGCACAGCGTCACCAGCGCGGTCGACTTGTTGGTGCGCTCGAGTTCGTCGAGCACGGTGCCGAGGATCATTGCACCCGTAGCGCCGAGCGGATGGCCGAGCGCGATCGCGCCGCCATTGACGTTGATTTTGGAGCTGTCGATCTCGAAGGCCTGCATGTAGCGCAGCACCACCGAGGCAAAGGCCTCGTTGAGTTCGAACAGGTCGATGTCCGACTTCTTCATGCCGGAGCGTTCGAACAGCTTTTCGGTGACGTCGACCGGGCCGGTCAGCATCATCGCGGGCTCGGAGCCGATATTGGCGAAGGCGCGAATTCGCGCGCGCGCTTTAAGGCCGTGTTTGGCGCCGGCTTCCTTGCTGCCGAGCAGCACCGCGCCGGCGCCGTCGACGATCCCCGACGAATTGCCGGCGTGGTGCACGTAGTTGATGCGCTCGACTTCGGGATGCGACTGGATCGCGACCGCATCGAAGCCGCCCATCTGGCCCATCGCCACGAATGCCGGCTGCAGCTGGCCGAGCGACTGCATCGTCGTCGTCGGGCGCATGTGCTCGTCCTTGGCGAGAATCGTGAGGCCGTTGACGTCCTTTACCGGCACCACGGAATTCTTGAAGCGGCCCTCTTCCCAGGCCTTTGCGGCGCGCTGTTGGCTCTGCACCGCGTAGGCATCGACGTCGTCGCGCGAAAAACCGTATTTGGTCGCGATCAGGTCGGCCGAGACGCCCTGCGGCATGAAATAGGCCGGTACCGCCATCGACGGATCCATCGGCCAGGCGCCGCCGGAGGCGCCGATGCCGACGCGGCTCATCGATTCGGCGCCGCCGCCGATCACGAGGTCATGCTGGCCGCTCATGATCTGGGCGGCGGCAAAATTCACGGCATCGAGACCTGAAGCACAGAAGCGACTGATCTGGACGCCGGGGACGGCTTCTCCAAGACCGGCCTTCAGCGCCGCGAAGCGCGCGATGTCGGAGCCGGCCTCGCCGACCGGATCGACCACGCCGAGGATCACGTCGTCGACGACGTCTTCAGCGAGATTGTTGCGCTGCTTCAGCGCCTGCAGCGGCACGGTGGCCAGCGCCAGCGCGGTCACTTCATGCAGCGAGCCGTCGGCCTTGCCGCGGCCGCGCGGGGTGCGAACGTGATCGTAGATATATGCCTCAGGCATCGTTTTCTCCCGGTTCGGTCTCGGCTCTCATCGAGCCAGACGAAGTTCAGAACAGTCAGATCGTGCAGTCCGTCATTGCGAGGACGTGGATGGTGTGGCCGCACCCACAGCTGTCGTCACCCGCCACCGGGTCGGCCGAATGGCCGCCCGATGACAGGCTCCAGCGGGTGATCCAGTACGCAGCGGCTTTTCGGTTCTATCATCGACGTCTCTGGATACTGGGTCGCCCGGTCAAGCCGGGCGATGACAACTGAATGTGTGGCCGCATTCTCGCGACACGTTGGCTCGTAATGACCTATCAGAACGCTTCCGCCGCTAATTCCATGGTGGTCGCGCTTCCGGTCTGGATGCGCGCAAGGTGCACCGTCGTTTCCGGCAGCATCCGCTCCATGAAGAAGCGGCCGGTCACCAGCTTGGTGGTCAGATAGGGCGTGGCCCCACTGGACGCAATCTTGTCCTGCGCCACCTTGGCCATCCGCGCCCACATATAGCCGAAGGTGACGAGGCCGAACAATTGCATGTAATCGGTGGCAGCGGCACCCGCATTGTCGGGTTTGGTGAGCGCGTTCTGCATCAGCCAGCCGGTGGCCTGCTGCAGATGGCCGAGTGCGGTCGAGAGCGGCGTCACGAACGGCTTCATCGCCTCGTCTGCTCCGTGCTCCTTGGCGAAGCCGGCAACCTCGCCGAAGAACGCCATCACGGCGCGGCCGCCGTCGCGCGGCAGTTTGCGGCCGACGAGGTCGAGCGCCTGGATGCCGTTGGCGCCCTCATAGAGCATGGCGATGCGCGCATCGCGCACGAACTGCTCCATGCCGTGTTCGGCGATGTAGCCGTGGCCGCCATACATCTGCTGCGCCAGCACCGCGTTCGAGAAACCGACGTCGGTCATGACGCCCTTCATGACCGGCGTCATCAGGCCCATGTGATCGTCGGCCTCCTGGCGATCCTTCGGGTCGCTTGAGCGGTGGGCGACGTCGCTCTTCAGCGCGGTCCACACCACCATCGCGCGGGCCGCCTCGTTGAAGGCGCGGATCGTCAGCAGCACGCGGCGCACATCGGGATGCACGATGATCGGGTCGGCCGCCTTATCCGGGTCTTTGGCGCCGGACAGCGCGCGGCCCTGCAGGCGCTCGCGCGCGTAATTGACCGCATTTTGATAGGCGACCTCGGATTGCGCAAGGCCCTGCACGGCGACGCCGAGGCGGGCCTCGTTCATCATCACGAACATGCCCTGCATGCCCTTGTTTTCCTCGCCGATCAGCCAGCCTGTGGCGCCGTCGTAGTTCATCACGCAGGTGGAATTGCCGTGGATGCCCATCTTGTGCTCGATCGAGCCGCAGGACACGCCGTTGCGTGCGCCCAGCGAACCGTCGGCATTGACCAGCACCTTCGGCACCACGAACAGCGAGACGCCCTTGATGCCTGCGGGAGCGCCTTCGATGCGCGCCAGCACCAGATGGATGATGTTGTCGGCGAGATCGTGCTCGCCGGCCGAGATGAAGATCTTGGTGCCCGTGATCTTGTAGCTGCCGTCGGGCTGCTTGACGGCCTTGGTGCGGAGCAGACCCAAATCCGTGCCGCATTGCGGTTCGGTCAGGTTCATGGTGCCGGTCCATTCGCCGGCCACCATTTTCGGCACGAACATCTTCTTCTGTTCGGGCTTGCCATGCACCATCAGCGCGGCGGTCGCGCCCATGGTCAGGCCGCCATACATCGAGAACGCCATGTTGGCCGAACTCTGGAATTCGGTGACGACCTGGCTCAGCGTGACCGGCAGCCCCTGCCCGCCATATTCCGCCGGTGCGGAGAGACCGAGCCAGCCGCCCTCGGCGACCTGCTTGAAGGCTTCCTTGAAACCCTTCGGGGTGGTGACGCTGTTGTCATCGTGGCGAACGCAGCCCTGGAGATCGCCGACACGGTTGAGCGGCTGCAGCACTTCTTCCGAAAGCTTGGCGGCCTCGCCGAGGA
The DNA here is from genome assembly GCF_964252915.1 of Bradyrhizobium sp. LjRoot220. NCBI lineage: Bacteria > Pseudomonadati > Pseudomonadota > Alphaproteobacteria > Hyphomicrobiales > Nitrobacteraceae > Bradyrhizobium > Bradyrhizobium sp. LjRoot220. The sequence goes on along the minus strand of NZ_CAXUPS020000008.1, from coordinate 190,866 downwards.
TCGCTTCGCGGACATCTGCCGAAGCGTCGGTAAATCCCGGGAGATTGTCGTAGCGGTCGATCTGAAACACATCGTTGAGCAGGAAGGTGACGTCTTCCACGGGGGCTTTGTAGGTCGGCATGGTGTTCTCCCGGCAGGGGCAGAATGAGTTGGCTGATACGTTTCAGGTGAAGGCTGGCGGGCCGATAGGCGCTTCAGATTTCAGGGACGGACCTTATCCGGTTCCGGCCGACGCGGCCTCATTGTTTTGCGAGTTGCGCGCCCATCATCTGATGCAAGAGGGTGATCGCCTTGAGCGGCCGCACCATCACCTTGAAATGGCTGATCTTGCCATCCGCGAAGGTGATGATGTCGACGCCGTTGATCACGATGCCGTCGATTTCTTTTTCAAATTCCAGCACCGCGCCATTGTCGCTGCGCCATTCACCGACATATTTGAAGCCCGGGCCGCCCAGCACCTGCTCGGCGCTCGACAGGTATTTGAAGGTGATGTCACGCCCGCGCTGCGGCGTATGGACCACGGGGCTCTCGAACACCGCGTCGGGGTGCAGGAGATCCCACAGCGCCGCCTTATCGTGCGACTTCATGTAGCCGTACCATTTGTCCAGGGCGGTGATGGCGGCAGTCACGGTCATGATGCGTCTCCGATCGGCTTACACGGGGTTCAGCCCAATCTTTTATGCACGTTGACGCATATGCAACTTTATGCATAAAGTCAACGCGACAGATTGGTCGAGCGACCGGCTGCCTCTATCTTTGCATGGGGTTGTTTTCGCGATTTTTTGTCCACGCGCTGCATGCTCTCGGACGCACCATTTGAGGGATCGACGTATTGGCGCTCGGTGACGCAATCCTTGCTTGTCTGACGGAACGTCCGATGTCGGGCTATGAGCTCGCCAAGACGTTCGATTCCTCGATCGGGTTCTTCTGGAAGGCTGACCACCAGCAGATCTATCGCGAGCTCTCAAAACTCAGGGATCGCGGCCATATCCAGGGCCACGAGGTGGTGCAGTCCGGCAAGCCCAACAAGCTGGTCTATACGCTGACGCAGGAAGGCCGGGCCGCGCTGCGGCACTGGGGTGCCCGGCCGAGCAGCCCCCCCATGATGAAGGACGACCTTCTGGTGCGGCTGTGTGCGCTCGACAGCTTCGATATCGAGCCGTTGCGCGCCGACCTGATGGCACGGCTGGAACACCACCGCGATCGCTATGCCCGCTACGAGCGCATTTTGAACAAGCTGTTTCCGAGCGGCAAAGCCACCTCCGTCGCCGATACCGGCAAGCTGCTGGGGCTGCGCATCGGCCTGCGCCACGAACAAGCCGTGGCGGAATGGTGCGAAGAGGCGATCGAGACCCTGGCCGCCGTCGCCAAGCCCGCCTCCGTCCTGCTGCTCGAAGACGACAGGCGCGAAAACAACCGCTGAGGCCTGCGGAACCCGTTGATCGGGTTCCACGGTTAACTTTTGGGACCGTCGGGCCGATTCCTTAACCCGTTCTTTACCGTAACGGGAAAAAGTCAGGATCTGAGGCAGACGACCTGCGCGGAATTCGATTGTCTCCTGGGGTGGGGGACGCGCGGGGAAGCTGAAGGCGCAGGAAGCGCCGAAGTCAGAACCGGACGAGAGCATGAATTCGCGCGTATCGTGGAGTGTAGAGGGCATCGATCCAAACGTCCGCGAAAAGGCCGAGGCGGCCGCGCGGCGCGCCGGCATGTCGTTGAACGACTGGCTCAATTCCACCATCGGCGAATCCACCCCTCCCAATTTCCGTGCGTCCTACGACGAACAGCCGGCGCTGCCGAGCCAGGAAAGCCGCGACGTCGCGGACATTCACCAGCGGCTCGATTCGATCACCCGGCAGATCGATCAGATTTCACGGCCCCCCGCGCGGAGCGACGCGCCCCGCACGGAAGCCCCCCGGGCCGAACCAACTGTCGCGCGGCAGTTGAACGACGCCATTTCGCGCCTCGATGCCCGGCTGTCGCAGATCTCAAACCACGCCCCGCGCCAGCCATCGGTGCAGGAGAAGCAGCGCCAGGCCGAGATGGTCGAGCGCGCCGCGGCGCAGGTCTATCGTCCCTCGCCGCCGCTGAGCCCGGCGTCGTTTGATTCGGCGATCGCCGAAATCATCGCGCGCCAGAACGAACTGGACGGTGTGCCGCCCCGGCAGATGCCGCCGCGCAGCCCGCCGCCGATGGCGGCAAGTGTGCCGCCGATGGCGCCGAGCGCCCCTGCCATGCATTACGCGCCGCCGATGCAGCCGCCCGCACCGGCGCCCGCACCTGCTGCGACGCCCGCCGGTCCGGATTTCTCCTCGCTGGAACGGCACCTGCTCAAGATCACGAGCCAGATCGAGGCCCTGCAACGCCCCGACAATGTCGAGCAGTCGATCGCCGCCTTCCGCACCGAGCTTGCCGATATCCGCCGCGCCATTACCGAGGCGATGCCGCGCCAGGCGATCGATTCGATCGAGAACGAAATCCGTTCGCTGTCGCGCCGCATCGACGAAACCCGCCAGAACGGCACCGACGCCCAGGTGCTGGCCAACCTCGAGCGCGCGCTCGGTGAAATCTACGACGCGCTGCGTGCGCTGAAGCCGGCCGAGCAGCTCACCGGCTATGACGATGCGATCCGCAATCTCGGCACCAAGCTCGATCTGATCCTGCGTTCAAACGACGATCCGTCGACGGTGCGCCAGCTTGAAGACGCGATCTCGGCGATGCGCGCGATCGCCTCCAACGTCGCGTCCAATGATGCGCTGGCGCGGGTTTCCGACGACCTGCACGCGCTGTCGGCCAAGGTCGATCAATTGTCCCGTGCCGGCGACAACAGCGAGTCGCTGGCCAGCCTCGAGCAGCGCATTGCCGCGCTGACCTCGTCGATCGAAACCCGCGAGCGGCCGGTCGCAAGCGACAATTCGGAATATATCGAAGGCGCGCTGCGCTCGCTGTCCGAACGCCTGGATCGCATCCCGGCCGGCGACGACAACGCTTCGGCATTCACCCATCTCGAACAGCGCGTCACGTATCTGCTGGAACGCCTGGAAACCTCCGGCGGCTCGGGCGGTTCTGGCGGCAATCTCGGGCGCGTCGAGGAAGGGCTGCAGGACATCCTGCGCCATCTCGAACACCAGCACGCGAATCTGGTCAGGCTCGCCGACAACACCAGCAGCTACAGCGCGCCGCAGCCGATGGATTCCAGCATCGTCGAAGCCGTCAAGCGCGAGTTGTCGGACATCCGCTTCAACCAGTCGGAAACCGACCGCCGCACCCAGGACTCGCTGGAGACAGTGCACAGCACGCTCGGCCATGTGGTCGATCGTCTGGCGATGATCGAAGGCGACCTGCGCGCGGTTCGCGCCGCGCCGCCGGCCGCAGCGCCTGCCCCTGCACCGTACGAAGCCCGCGAAGATGCGCCGCGCGCGGCGATGCCGCCGTCGAGCTTTGCGCCGCCGGCCTATGTCCCGCAGGCCTTTGCGCCGCAGGTCCCGCCCCCTGCAGCGCAGACCTATGCGCCGCAGTTGAAACCGGAATTGCCGAATCCCGCCGCCGCGCAGGAGCAGTTTGCCGCCGCCCCTCGCGAATTCCATGCCGCCCAGCCGGTAGCGCCGCCGGCCATGCCGCCGACGACGCCGCGCGCCATCAGCGAAATCCTCGAGCCGCACGCCGCGGCGCCGCGCACCGCGATTGTGCCGGAATTGCCGCCGGATCATCCGCTGGAGCCGGGCACGCGGCCGGCCGGACGGGCGTCATCGCCCTCCGAACGCATCGCAGCGTCGGAAAGCGTGATCAACGAAATTTCCGCGGTCGCCAAGGAGCCGGTCAGTTCGTCGAGTTTCATTGCCGCCGCGCGCCGCGCCGCACAGGCGGCGGCCGCCGCGCCCGCCAACGAGAAGGCAGCCAAGGCTGCTGCGAAGGCGGCTTCGAAGGCCACCACCAAGGTTACCGCCATCGACAAGGGCAAGACCGGCGGCAAGGAGCCATCGAACATCACCGCCAAGATCCGCCAGCTGCTGGTCGGCGCCAGCGTGGTCGTGATCGTGCTCGGCACCTTCAAGATGGCGATGACGCTGCTCGACACCGGCAGCGCGCCGCAAATGCCGCAGATGGAATCCGCCGATCCGGCGCCGACCTCGCATGCGCCGGCCGAGCACAGCGCCAAGCCGGCCATGCCGGCACCGGCCGCGCCTTCGATGATTTCGCCGGCCCCGATCGGGCGGCAATCGAACGGCGGTTCGGCGCCCAACACGCTGGACAGCGCGCAAGTCGCGATCCCGCATGCGACGATTCCTCAGGCCGCGATGCCGCCGCAAGCGGCGACGTCCATCCCGCCGCAGGCGGTCATGTCGCTGATTCATGCCAGCGACACTACCGGCGCGATCCCGGCGGTAGCTGGCTCCGGCAAGCCTGGATCGGTACAAATTCCGCCGAACGAGAAACTGCCCGATGGCATCGGCGGACCGGCGCTGCGCGCGGCTGCGCTGAAGGGCGATCCGGCCGCGGCCTATGAGGTCGGCGTGCGCTTTGCCGAGGGCAAGGGCGTTGCGGCCAATCTCGACGAAGCCGCGAAATGGTATGACCGCGCGGCGCAAGCCGGCGTGGTGCCCGCGATCTTCCGGCTCGGTACCTTCTACGAGAAGGGCATGAGCGTGAAAAAGGACGTCGACGTCGCGCGGCGTTACTATCTGCAGGCGGCCGAACGCGGCAACGCCAAGGCGATGCATAACCTCGCCGTGCTCGACGCCGATGGCGGCGGCAAGGGCGCCAATTACAAGGTCGCGTCGCAATGGTTCCGCAAGGCCGCCGACCGCGGCGTCGCCGATAGCCAGTTCAACCTCGGCATCCTCTATGCCCGCGGCATCGGGGTCGAACAGAACCTCGCCGAATCCTTCAAATGGTTCAGTCTCGCGGCAGCGCAGGGCGATGAGGATTCCGGCCGCAAGCGCGATGATATCGCCAAGCGCCTCGACGCCCAGTCGCTGGCCGCGGCCAAGCTCGCGATCCAGACCTTTACGCCAGAGCCGCAGCCCGACGCCGCCGTCAATGTCGCGGCCCCGGCCGGCGGCTGGGACCTGGCGCCGGCGCAGGCCAGCCCGGCCAAACCCGCGGCCAAGACGGCTTCGACCAAGCGGGCCGCGGCGGCGGTGCCGCTGGCATCGCCCCGATAATCCTCCCATATATAAGGTTGCGTCATCGAGCGGGGCCGGCGTGGCCTCGCTCGGCTTTGCAGTGAGGATCGATTGTCTGTTGGAGATGGTCAGGGCGGGGAAAACCGTTTCCGGAGGTCGCCGACTGGCCCTTCGGTGACGCCGCCGCGCAAGCCGATCGATCCATTTTCGTCGCCACCTTCCGCGCCACCTTCTCCTCCACCCTCGCCGTGGCCGTCTCCTCCGCAGCCGCCGCAAGCGGCCCGCAGCAAATGGCCGATCGGATCGATCGTCATCTTCGTGCTGCTGCTTGCCAGCATCGGCATTCAAGCCTGGCGCGACCTTTCGCGGCCCGATGCCTGGGATTTCTGGAAAGACCAATATGTCTCCTCGAGCCTGACCGCCACTCTGGTCCCCAAGCTCGAACTCGATGGCGCCGCGCGCGGCCACCGTGCCCTGTTCATCAAGGGCGAGATCGGCCCCGCGGCCGCAAGATGGTTCCGCGAACGGCTGGACGAAGCGCAGCTTGTCGCAGGCGACGCGATCCTGATGTCCTCGCCCGGCGGCGATTTGAATCAGGCCGCGATCATGGGCGAGATCATTCGCTCGCGCGGCCTGGTGACGGCGGTCGGCACCGCCGATGCCGCGGGCCGCGTCAAACCTTCTTATTGCGCCAGTGCCTGCGTGCTGGTCTATGCCGGCGGCAACACCCGCTTCGGCGTGCCGGGCTCTGGCCTCGGCGTGCACCGGTTTACCACCACAAAGACGATCGATGATCCGCTCGCCGAAGCCCAGAAGATCTCCGGCGCGGTGCTGGGCTACATGACCAAAATGGGGGTTTCATCGTCGCTCGTGCAGGCGATGTCCGAGACCAAGGAGATCCGCTGGCTTGCGCCCAAGGAAGCGCTGGCAATGAACCTCGTCACCGACCCGATCGCAAAGCGCTGAACCCAAAGGTCCATTTGAAGGGCCTCACAGTTACTGTCGTCCCGGCTCAAGGCCGGGACGACGAACCTATACACCATGGCGCGCGACACCCGAGAAAATGCGGCAAAAAATTGCCTTCCGGCGCATTCTTTAGTCCCTCCTGCCACTGATCTGGGTTATGCAAAGAAGCGGCACCCGGTCCGCGCGCGCTGCGCTTTGCGCGCCAATCGGATTCCACTGCCGGCAAATGCTCGAAACCATGCCCTGAGCGGTCCTCCGGTCAGCGGCAGACAGCAAGAAGCAGACGCGCGTGCAGCTCTACCTTCCGATCGCCGACATTCCGGTCAATGTTTTCCTCATCCTGGCGATGGGCGCGGCGGTTGGTTTCGTCTCCGGCATGTTCGGCATCGGCGGCGGCTTCCTGATGACGCCGCTGTTGATCTTTGTCGGCATTGCGCCCGCGGTCGCGGTCGCCTCGGTCGCCAGCCACATCGCCGCCTCGTCATTCTCCGGCGCGATATCCTATTGGAGGCGACGATCCATCGATCCCACTTTGGCCGCCGTATTGTTGACCGGCGGCACCGTCGGCACGGCGCTCGGGGTCTGGACGTTTACGATGCTGCGCTCGCTCGGCCAGCTCGATCTGCTGATCGCGACATCCTACGTGATCCTGCTGACCACGGTCGGCGGGCTGATGTTCTGGGAAGGCTTGCGCGCGCTGCTGCGGGCCCGGCGCGGCGGTGCGGCCGCCGTGCGCCGCCCCGGCAGCCATGGCTGGATTCACGGCCTGCCGCTCAAGATGCGTTTCAAGCGCTCCAAGATCTATCTGTCCGTGATCCCCGTGGTCGTGATCGGCCTGATCATCGGCTTCATCGGCGCCGTGATGGGCATCGGCGGCGGCTTCATTCTGGTGCCGCTGATGATCTATGTGCTGCGGGTGCCGACGTCGACCGTGGTCGGCACCTCGATGATACTGACGCTGGTGACCATGGTGTTCGCCACCATGCTGCATGCGGTGACCAATCATCTGGTCGACGCCGTGCTGGCGCTGATCCTGATGATCGGCGGCGTGACCGGCGCCCAGTTCGGCGCCCGCGCCGGTCAGAAGATCCGCGGCGAACATCTGCGGCTGCTGCTCGGGCTTCTGGTGCTCGCCGTCGGCATCCGCTTTGCCGTCGAACTGGTGATCCGGCCGGCCGATCTGTTCACGATCCGCGAAACGGGAGGCGGCGGATGATCGCACGCGTCGCGCTCATTTTGGCAGGTCTCGTGTTGGGCGCCGAACTCGGCATTTCGCCGGCATACGCCGAACGGCTGATCGTGTCGGTGTCGAACCACCGCGTCACGGTGACGCCGAATTATTCCGGCGAAGAACTGGTGCTGTTCGGCTCGGTCGAAAAGGACGCCCAGACGCCGGCCGGACGCAACAGTTACGATCTGGTGGTGACCGTCAGCGGCCCGCGCGCCGACATGGTGACACGGCGCAAGGAGCGCAAATTCGGTATCTGGATCAATACCGACTCCCGGCAATTTCTCCAGGTGCCAACTTATCTGGCGCTGTTTTCCAACCGCCCGTTCGACGCCATCGCTTCGCCCGAAGTGCAGCGCCGGCAGCAACTCGGCCTCAACAACGTGCTGCTGACCCAGCGCGTCGGTCCTGACTACGCCGACGTCGTGCCCAACGATCCGTTCCGCAGCGCGTTCGTGCGGCTGCGTACCCAGCTTGGGCTTTATCGCGAGGCGCAATCGGCGGTGACGTTCCTGACGCCGACGCTGTTCCGCACCGGGATCCCGCTGCCGGGCGAAGTGCCGATCGGCACCTATGACGTCGAGATCAAGCTGTTCGCCGACGGCGCGCTGGTGACGCGCACCGAAACCGCGTTCGAGATCGTCAAGGTCGGCTTCGAGCAGTTCGTCGCCAACGCCGCCCGCAATAATGGTTTTGCCTATGGGCTGGTCACCGCCTTCATGGCGCTGATGACGGGCTGGATGGCGTCGATCGTGTTCAGGAAGGATTAGACACGGGCTCGTAGAGTGGGCAAAGCGAAGCGTGCCCACCATTCACAATTGCAGTGCGGATAGATGGTGGGCACATCGCAAGAGCGCCTTTGCCCACCCTACAGAAAAAACCCCACCCCCATCGCCAGCACGCTGAGCAGCATCGCCGCGGTGGAGAGCCATCCGAGCCAATACAGCGGTCCGTTGATGACGTAACGGCCCATGACGTCCTTGCGGTGCGCCATGAACATCAAGAGCACCATCACGGGAACGGCGAGCACGCCGTTGATGACAGCGCTCCAGTACAGCGCCGAGATCGGATTGATCGGGGTGAAGTTGAGCGCGATGCCGATCGCCGCCGACAGCGCCAAGACCGGGTAGAACGCGGCCGCCTGCTTCGGCTTGCGGGCCAGCCCGACCGGCCATCGTCGCGCTTCACCGACGGCGTAGGCGGCAGCGCCGGCCAGCACGGGCACCGCCAGCAGTCCGGTGCCGACGATGCCGAGCGCGAAGATCGCCTCCGCGAGGGGCCCGGCGATCGGCCGCAACGCCTCAGCCGCCTGGGCCGAGGACTGGATGTTGCTCTCGCCTGCGGCGTTGAGCATCGCCGCCGTGGTCACGATGATCGACAACGCGATCAAGTTGGAGAACGCCATGCCGATAATGGTATCGGCGCGGATCCGATTGAACTCCCTTTGCGCGCCGTAATGTTTTTCGATCAGCGGCTGCTTGCGGGCGTCGACGCGCTGGTCTTCGGCTTCCTGCGAGGCCTGCCAGAAGAACAGATAGGGCGAGATCGTGGTGCCGAGGATCGCGACGATGGTGGTGAAGTAATCGGCGCTCCAGCTGATCTTCGGAATCAACACGCCGGCGAGCGCCTCGCCCCACGACACCTTTGCAAAGGCAAGCGCCGCAACATAGGCGAACAGGCTGAGCGTCAGCCATTTCAGCACCGCGACGTAGCGCTTGTAGTCGAGAAAGATCTGCGCTGCGACCGACACGCCGCCAAACAGCACGACATAGACGATGCCGTGCCCGCCGATCAGGAGCTTCGTCGCATCCGCCATGGCGCCGAGATCGGCGGCGATGTTAATGGTGTTGGCGATGAACAACAGCGTCACCACGACGTTGAGCAACGCGGGCGAATAGTGCCGGCATACATTGCCGGAAATGCCATGCCCGGTGACACGGCCGACCCGCGCGGAGATTTCCTGGATCGCCGCCATCAGCGGGAAGGTCAGCAGCATGGTCCAGCCGATGCCGTAGCCGAGCTGGGCGCCGGCCTGGCTGTAGGTGCCGATCCCCGACGGATCGTCATCGGAGGCGCCGGTGATCAGGCCGGGGCCGAGCGCTTTCGCGGCAACGCGGAGGCGAAACGGCTGATGCGCTTTGGCCCTGGATGCCGGCTTGCCGGTACCGGCATCCTTGTGCGCGCGGCGCTTTGAACTCGACTTGTTGCGATGTGCCATACCCGGGTCCAGCCGGGCGACAACGAACCCGGGTAGGATTTGGTTCCGGAGGCAGAACCAGCCTTATGCAGAGCGAGAAGGCTCGATCACGGTCGCAACACCCGGCTCCAGTATCCGCAGCCGCGACCCAAAGCCCAGCGTGTCGAAGGTGGCGCGCAGATCGTTCGCGCTCTGGCGGAAATGCGCCCATCCCTCGGTATGCACCGGCACGATCACCGCATCCGGAAACGCGCGCGCGGTCTCGATCGTGTCGTTGGTATCCATCGTGATGTGAAAGGGCCCGCGGGTTTGAGCCGCGCCCGCGAACGGCAGCACCACGCCCGCCTTGAAGCGCTTCGCGACTTCGGCAACGCCGTCATACCAGACCGTATCGCCGCTGATATAGATCGGGCGGCTGCCGGGCTTGCTTGACGCCACCACGAAGCCAATGACATCGCCCGACAACGGCTCGATCCCGGCCGGACCGTGACGCGCAGGTGTCGCGGTGACCGTTAGCGAACGGCCGTTGCTGCCGGTCAATTCGGTGACCTCCCAGGGCGCAAAGCCTTCCGCCTTGCCGCCGAGTCGCTTCGCGCCGGCTTCCGTCGTCAGCACGCGTTTCGCTTTGTTGAGAAACGCACGGCCGGAGTGATCGAGATTGTCGGAGTGCTGGTCGTGGCTGAGCAGTACCGCGTCGACTTCGCCGATCGTGTCCGCGGTCACCGCGGGGCCGACCAGTTTTTCAAGCTTCACATGCGGCAGTTGATAAGCGCCGGGCGCATCGAAGGTCGGATCGGTGAGCAGCCGAAAGCCGTCGATCTCAATCAGTGCGGTCGGGCCGCCAATCAGGGTGATGGATATGGTCATGACGTACTCCTTTGCAAAGCGGACCGGCCAAAGAAGCGGGACGGGTCACCAGATAGATTCCGAGCGCGACCGGAATAATCCCGAGCAGGTCGCGAAATTCGAGGTGCTCGCCGAGCACCAGGAACGCGAACAGCATGCCGAGCGGCGGCATCAGGAAGTGATAGGAGCTGGCAGCGGTGGCGCCGCAGACCTTCAGCAAGTGAAACCACAGCAGATAAGCCAGGATCGATCCGCCCAGCACCAGGAAGGCGAACGCCGCGACCAGCCGCGCACTGGGCACGATGTCGCTGACATCAGATAACGTAAAGGCAAAGGGCAACAGCGCCAGGCCGCCGGCGATGTTCTGCACGCCGTTGCCGACCCACAGGCTGCCTTTGGGCGCCAGCACCTTGAACAGGATGGTGCCGACCACGATCGAGCCGAGCGACGCCAGCGTATAGACGATGCCATCCACACTGTCCGACCCAACCGACATGCGATGCCAGACGATGAGGCCGACGCCGGCGATGCCGAGCAAGAGGCCCATCACTTTGCGCCAGGTCAGCGCCTCGCCAAGAAATATCGCAGCGGCCACCGCGGTGAACACCGGATTGGCGCTGACGATCAGCCCGCCGAGGCCGGCGGATACTGTCTGCAATCCGGTGTAACCGAGGCCGAGATAGAGCGCGTTGTTGGCGACGCCGAGCACGGCAAACACCGCGGCATCGCGCCAGGTCAGCTGCCATCCCTCGTTGCGCACCGCGGAGATGCCGAGGATCAGGACGCCCGCGAGCGAGAACCGCGCGGTGAGCAGGAGCAGCGGCGGACAATCGGTGACGCCGACCTTGCCGGCGACAAAGGCAAAGCTCCAGAGCAGGCAGAACAGCGTGATATAGAGCGGCAGCGGATTGAAGCCGGCGCGGGGTACCGCGGCCGAAGGGGCGAGCGACATGGAAAGTCTCCTTGCCCCCATGATGTAGGCCCGCGCCTTGATATTTAGAAATTAAATGATAGACTGATCGTCAGTGGATTCGTGAATACAAGGTGTTGAGGATCAAGCCATGGCCATGCTCGATCTGGAACTGTTGCGCAGCTTCGTCTCGGTGGTGGATTCCGGCGGCTTCACCCGCGCCGGCGAACGCGTCCACCGCACCCAGTCGACCGTCAGCCAGCAGATCAAGCGGCTGGAAGAGGACATCGGCCAGCCGCTGCTGAACCGCAACGGCAAAGACGTCACGCCGACCGAGGCCGGCGAGCGGCTGCTGTCTTATGCGCGGCGGCTGCTATCGCTGGCGGAAGAGGCCCGCGACGTGATGGCCCGCCCCGGCAGCGAAGGCGCAATCCGGCTCGGCGTGCCCGAGGATTTCGCCGCCTATCGGCTGGCGAAATTGCTGGCGGCGTTTTCACGCTCGCATCCGGGATTGCGGATGGACGTCCGCTCCGACCAAAGCACGTATCTCAAACGCGACCTCGAGCGCGGCGAACTCGATCTGGCGCTGTTCAAACGCGCCGCCGGCGAAAAAACCGGCATCGCGGTGTGGCCCGAACGCGTGCACTGGGTCACCAGCAAGAGCCGGCCGCGCGATACCACCACGGGCTCGGTGCCGCTGATCGGTTTCCCCACTGGATGTCTTTATCGCGCGCGCGCCATTCACGCGCTGGAAAGCGCCGGCCGTCCCTGGCACATGGCCTATACGTCTTCCAGCCTCTCCGGCATCCAGGCCGCGGTCGCCGCCGGCATGGGGCTGAGCATCCTGTCCGAGATGGCGATCCAGGCCGACCACCGCGTGCTCACAGCGAAAGACGGCTTTGCGCCGATCGATCACACCGAAGTGGCGCTGGTCGCCGCACCGGATGCCAGCCCGGCAACGTTACGGCTGGCCGATCGGCTGGCGGAATTTTGCAACACGGTGCAGGCAAAGGCGGCGTAGTTTTCTTCACCCCTCCTCGCATCGCCAATGCGAGCGCAGCGAGGCAATCCATCACGCCGCTCGTTGAGGCTTTGCGGTTTGCCGGGAAGTGACCCGCTTTGCCCGTGCATGCCTGGAAAGCCGGGGTCTTAACCCCGGCTTTCGCTGGTTCGTCGGGATCAGTTTACCTTCATCTTGCCGGCGCTATCGAAGTCGCCGGCAGGGTTGTATCCGGAGTCCTGCAGGTTCTTGATGTACACCCGCTGAGAGGGAGCACCGGCCGGCGCAGAACCGCCAGCAATGGAAGCGTTGGCGTCGAGGTAGTTGCGGCGCGGCGTTCCTCTGACTGGAGCGCCAGCCACCCTGGCTGCGGCACGCGCATTGTACGTTCTGTCTACAGAACTCACCGTGCTCGCGCCCGCTGCGCCGGGCTGCTCCATCTTGCTGGCGGGGGTTGCCGCGCCTTTGTTCAGGGCATCGCGATCTGGATACATCGCGCACTCCGTGCACTGTGCGAACGTCGGGGATGTCAGAGCGACCGAGATCAAGGACGCGGCAACGAGCGTTTTGTAGATCATGGTATTTCCTCCATGGTTGAGCGAGATTCAGCTCGCCTTGATTTGTAACTGGCTTGCTGTCTCGGAACGGACAAGCCTGCTCTCCCGCTTGGGTCTTATGCGTTTTTCGCGGCTGTCGATTGGACCTCGTCGACGCCTTCGTTATGCGGAGACAACAGGCAGCAAACTCCATATTTAGCCGCCGATAGCTCGATGCCAATCAACGCCGTTCAACAATGACTCACCAAATAGTGAAATGGCGTTGACTTACGATTTCAATTCCAGCGACGCGACCGGTCACAAACGCTGATGCGCGTTCGCCTGCTGAAATCACGAACGTGTCAATCATACTTTACGAAAAGGTGAGTTGGCTCGCATCGAGGACGAGCTATGCTCGCTTTTGAGAATCCGCACGAGCAATTTGCCGCGTCTCGCAGTTCGCCTCACAGGGAACGAGAGGCGGTCACAGAGCGACCGGCGGCAGCTTCGTGGCGATTTCAAGAGCAGCGCGACGCCGCGATGGTGTGCAGCCTGACATCGCCGAGCACATGCGCCATGAAGCTGGGCGTCCGAAATATTTTTGCAAACGCCTCGTCCCGAATGCTCAACCCGCCGGTATAGGCGCCAAACGCCGGCATTACGGCGCGCTCGCCGTCGCAGGCAAAACAACGCCGCTCCATGGCGCGGCCACGGGTGGTGACGCGCGCCTTGGGATGCAGATGGCCGGCGATTTCGCCTGACGCGCCGGTCGGCTCATGACGGAAAATGATGTTGCCGATTGCAACGTCACTGGCGACGACACCGCCGAGGTCGGACGGCAAGGCCGGATCGTGGTTGCCCGCGATCCAGATCCAGTCGCGCCGCGCCTGCATCGCAGAAAGCGCCTCGCGGTCGGACACAGACAGCCGCTCATGCGCATCGCGGTCGTGAAAACTGTCGCCGAGCGCGATCACGATGCGCGGGTCGTGCCGCGCGATCACGGCGGCAAGCCGGCACAGCGTCGCCACCGTGTCATAGGGCGGCAACAGCACACCGCGTGCGGCGAAGCTGGAGCCTTTTTCAAGATGCAGGTCGGAGACGACCAGCAGGCGCTGTTCCTGCCAGAACAGTGCACCGGACAGATCGGCGAGGAGAGAAACGCCCGCCACATCCAGAACGCCGTTCGCGACGACGGCACGCACGACATTCTCCGTCATGGCCACACCAAGAAAGACGCGGATGCCCGGGACAAGCCCGGGCATGACGATGTTGATAGAGCCGTCCGTAACGATTCCATTCTAAGACGTCGCTTCCTTGACCAGTTCGTCGGCGGCTTCCGCCAGCAACTCGTCGGCCGCTTCGCCATAAACCGACTCGCGGCCGATTTCCAGCATCACCGGCACCGCCAGCGGCGAAACACGGTCGAGTTCCCGATGGATGATTCGCCCCTGGATGCGGGACAGCATATCACCGAGCCGCTTGAGGTCGAGCAGCCCGCTGGCGGCGTCCGCGCGCGCCGCACGCAGCAGCACGTGGTCGGCCTGGTGCTTGCGCAGCACGTCGTAGATTAAATCGGTCGAGAACAGCACCTGGCGGCGGGATTTTTCCTCGCCGGTGAATCGCCGCGCGATCAGGCCTGATATCACCGCACAGGTGCGGAAGGTGCGCTTCATCAGCGCGGATTCGGCCAGCCACGCCTCGAGGTCGTCGCCCAGCATGTCCGGATCGAACAGCGCGTTGAGGTCGAGCTTGCCGTGGCGGATCATGAACGACATGTCGCCGAGCCCCCACACTGCCACCGCGTATTCATTGGCGACGAAACCGAGCGGCCGCACCCGTGCACGTTCCATCCGCCGCGTCAGCAGCATGCCGAGTGTCTGATGCGCCAGCCGCCCCTCGAAGGGATAGCAGATCAGGTAATGCTTGTTGCCGCGAGGAAACGTTTCGACAAGCAACTCGCGCACCGCCGGCACGCGCGAGAAATGCTTCTGCAGCGACAGCCAGTCGCGCACCTGATCCGGCAGCGCGTTCCAGGCCCTGTTGTCGTCGAGCAATTTACGCACGCGTTCGGCCAGATAGGTCGATAATGGAAACTTGCCGCCCATATAGGACGGCACCTTGGCATCCGCGTCGTTAGCGCGCGAGACGTAAACCTGATCTTCGGCAAGCGCCTCGTAGCGCACCACCTCGCCGCCGAACACAAAGGTGTCGCCGGCCACCAGTCCCTCGATGAAGTATTCCTCGATCTCGCCGAGCATCCGCCCGCCGCGTCCAAGCGCGCCGGTCGACCCCGCACCACCGCCGCGCGAGCGCACCAGCCGGACCTTGAGCATCGGCTCTTCGACGATGGTGCCGACGTTGAGGCGATAGCTTTGCCGCACGCGGGGATTGGTGACGCGCCAGCGGCCAGCCTTATCCTTCTTGATGCGCGCAAAACGCTCATAGGTTTTCAGGGCATAGCCGCCGGTCGCGACGAAATCGACGACGTCGTCAAAATCGGTTCGCGTCAAGCCGGAGTAAGGTGCCGATGTCAGCACCTCCTCATAGAGCTCATCGGAAAGAAACGGTTCACCGCAGGCGCAGCCCAGTACGTGCTGCGCCAGCACGTCGAGCGCGCCGGTCCGTAACGGCGGGGTATCCTGGGCATTCTCCGCGATCGCATCGATCGCAACCGCGCATTCCAGCACCTCGAAGCGGTTGGCCGGCACCAGCACGGCGCGCGAGGGTTCGTCGAGCCGGTGGTTGGCGCGACCGATCCGTTGCATCAGCCGCGAGGAACCTTTTGGCGCACCGACATTGATGACGAGATCGATGTCGCCCCAATCGATACCGAGATCGAGCGAGGAGGTGCAGACCACGCCGCGCAGTTTGCCGGCCGCCATCGCGTCCTCGACCTTGCGGCGTTGCGCGACGTCGAGCGAGCCATGATGCAGCGCGATCGCCAGCCCATCGTCGTTCATGCGCCAGAAATCCTGGAACAGCATTTCGGCCTGGCTGCGGGTGTTGACGAACACCAGTGTCGTTTTGTTGCGCTTGATCAGCTCATACATTTCGCCAAGCGCATGGCGCGCGCTGTGTCCCGCCCACGGCAGACGCTCCCTGGTGTCGAGCATCTCGACCACGGGCGCGGCGGCACCGCCGGCGACGACGATGTCGGCGGCTTCTATTTTGCGGTCGCGCTGCGGCACCAGGAAGCGCGCCAGCGATTCCGGCTCGGCGACCGTCGCCGACAATCCGATGCCGCGCATCTCGGGCACCAGACGCCACAGCCGCGCGAGGCCGAGCGACAACAGATCGCCGCGCTTGGAGGTAACCAGCGCGTGCAATTCATCGAGCACGATCCGCTTCAGTGAGCCGAACAAAAACGGCGCGTCGTCGGATGACAACAACAGCGCCAATTGCTCGGGCGTGGTCAGCAGGATGTCCGGCGGATAACGCCGCTGCCGCTGCCGGCGCGACACCGGCGTGTCGCCGGTGCGGGTCTCGACCTTGATCGGAAGCCCCATCTCGGCGATCGGCGTCTCCAGATTGCGCGCGATATCGACCGCCAGCGCCTTCAGGGGCGAAATATAGAGGGTGTGCAGGCCGCCGGTGCGCTTGACGCTGCGGCCGGTGGAGATGACGGCTTTCTTTGCGCCCTCCCCGGCGACCGGTAGCGGAGAAGACAGCTCCACCAGTGTCGGCAGAAACCCCGCCAGCGTCTTGCCGGCGCCGGTCGGTGCGATCAGCAGCGCCGAGCGGTCTTCCCTCGCCTTCGCCAGCAGTTCCAGCTGATGCTCGCGCGGCGACCAGCCGCGCGACGCGAACCATTGAAGGAAGCGGTCAGGCAGCAGCGCGGCCGGCTCGGCCGATATGGCTGAAGAGGTCAGGGGCGGCACAAACCAAGAACTAAGCCGTTCCGCCCGCTACGTCGAGAGGTATCAACCTCGCCCGGCTTGCAGCGAGAGGCACAAATCCATCCGAGTCGTCATGGCCGGGCGTAGCCGTCCAAGGGACGGCGTCGCTTCCGCTCGCCTGTGCCCGGCCATCCACACCTTTCTTGTTTCATGCCACCAAGAACGTGGATGCCCGGGACATCTAGCGCCAAGACGCGCTTCGCGCTTTAGCCCGGGCATGACGAGTTGAGAGTGGCGGAAAAACGCCGCCTACTCCGTCACCGGCTTGTCGGAGATATCCCAGTCCTTGCCGTTGAACTGCGAGATGAAGAGCGTCTTCATCGGCGTGTAGTCCTCCGGCGTGTAGCTGAAATTGACGCCGTCGAGGAAATACGGCGAGTGGAAGCCGGCCAGCGTCGTCGCCTGTTTCAGCACATTCGCCCGGGTGAGATCATCGCCGCAGCGGCGCAGGATTTCCGCCATCGACGCCACCTGGCCGTAGCCGGCGAAGGCGATGGTGTTGTCAGGATCGACATTGGGCAGGTATTTCTTGCGCAGCGCCTCGAACGCCATCACGTCGGGATCCTTCTCGAAACGCGGCACGCCGACTTCCTTGGCGTAGCGGATGGCGACGATGCCGGTGGCGTTTTCCAGACCCGCGGCCGTGAGGATCGAACGTCCGGTCGAGCCCGCCGAGAGCAATTGCAGCGGCTTCCAGCCAAGCTCGACGACCTTGCGGATCGACTGCGACGACGCCTTGCCCGTCGAGATGTTGTAGAAAACGTCGGCGCCCGACTTCGAGAGATTGATCAGCTGCGAATCGATCGTCGGCTCGGTCAGATCATAGGTCTGCTCCATGATCACCTTGGCGGTGCCGCCGGCATCCGCCAGCACCTTCTTGAACGGCCCAAGGAAGTCGCGGCCGAAATCGTCGTTCTGGTAGAGAATGCCGATCTTGGCGTTCGGCTTGGTAGCGACGACGTATTTGGCGAGAATGCGCGCTTCGGTCGGGTACAGCGGCAGGCCCGCCATGGTCCATTTGAAGTTCTTCGGATCGTTCCATTTCGACGCGCCGGTATTGAGCAACAGCTGCGGCACGCCCTTGGTGTTGAGATATTTGTGCACGGCGGTCTGCGGCGCGGTGCCGAGCGAGCCGAACAGCGCCAGCACTTCCTCCTGCTCGACCAGCCGCCGCGTCGCTTCCACGCATTTCGGTGCGCTATAGGCGTCGTCCATGGTGAGGAATTTCACCTTGCGGCCGTTGATGCCGCCTTTTTCGTTCAGCATCTGGAAATAGGCTTCGCCGACGCGCCCGAGCACGCCGTAGAGCGAGCCAGGGCCGGAATGCGGCACGGTTTGTCCGAGCTTGATCTCGGTATCGGTCGCGCCCGGATCGTATTTTTTCTCGGCGGCCCAGACGAACGGCGCGGGCATGGCAGCGGCGGCGATACCGGCAAGCGCGGTGGCGCCGAATTGGCGCCGGGTCGGTTGATTTTTCATTGTTGTTTCTCCCTTGGTTGTTGTCTGAAGCCTGAATGCAGTGGTCTGTCATTCAGTTCGTGCGGATCGAAATTGGCTTCGACCTGCGCTGCGCCGGTATTTCCGGCAACACTTACTCGTCTCGGCCTGCCGGTTGGAGGTGAGATTCCGGCGGCACATTTCCTTCCACAAGTGCCAGAACTTCGTCGAATGCCGAATGGACATGCTTTTGCACCAGAGCCGCCGCCCGGGTTTCGTCCCTGTCCGCAATGGCGACGACGAACTCATGATGGTCAGCCAGTGACCGGCGGCGAATGGCTGACGACGAAAAGTACTTCCGCCGCCACTGAAAGCTCATGAGGAACAATGGCGTGAGCGTTCGAACGATGATGGCATTCTGGCTGGCCGCCGCCATTGCCAGATGAAATTCGACGTCTTCATCGGCGACATTGAGGTCGGCCTGTACCCGGCTGGAGTAATTGGCGACCAGTTCGCGCAACCTGTCGAGATCTGCATCGGTCCTGCGCGCGCATGCGAGGCTAATCGCGTGGGTTTCAAATATGACGCGGGCCTCGCTGACATCGCGCATGGTGCGCTCGTCAAACGGCAAATCCAGATTGGCCTGAACGACCAGGGAATCAAGCCCGCTGTCTTCGAGCGCGTTGCGCAGGAAAATGCCGGACTTCGGCCGGCGCTCCGTCAGCCGTAGTGCATCAAGGACCGCCAACGCTTCGCGCACCGAGCTGCGGGTGACGCCAAAGCGATCCGACAGTTCGCGTTCCGACGGCAGCCGGTCGCCCTTCTGCAATCGGTGATGGCGAATGAACTCGATCGTCCGCTTGATCGCCCTCGATCCTTCGCCTGCTTGCAGGGATGCTGACATCTGATCCTACCAATCTGGTAGGTCCAGATTGGTATATTCCCTTGGGTTTGTCCATACCCGCGCCACGCGCGCATGTTCCGTGGCCGAACCATTCGGGCGGTCAGCCCTTGGCTGCGACCGCTACCAAGCCCGGAACCGGGATGCTGTCCTCGGTGCGCGCCGAGCGCGCTTCGAGGAACGGCAATGTGAGGCCGGCTGCTTCCACCGCTTCGCGCACATGGGCCGCGGCGTGGGCGTAGCGCAGTCCGTCACCGAGAATGACGCCTTCGCCGGCATGCGTCTCGGTCGTGAAGGCGAGCAGGCCACCGGCAGCCAGCACGCGGCTTGATTCCACCAGTACGGCCGCGAGATCGGCGACATAGATCATCACGTCGGCGCCAAGGATGAGATCGGCGCTGGCATCAGGCCTGGCGCGCAGGCCTTGCACCATGTCGGCGACTTCAAGTTCCGCATAAAGGCCGGTCACGCGGGCCTTCTCGATCATGCGCGGCGACAGATCGATGCCGATGAAATGATCGACCTCTTTGGAGAAGGCCGAAACGGCGAGCCCGGTGCCACAGCCGAGATCGATCGCGCGCCTGAAGAAGGCGGGCTTGCGCTCGGCCGCACGTACCGACAGCACCGCCCCAAACAGCAGTTCCGGGCCGCGATAACCGAGATCGTCCACCAGTGCCGATTCGAACCGCCGCGCGTATTGATCGAACAGCACCTGCACATAGCCTTGCGGCATCGCGGCCAATGGTTCGGCGCCAAGCCGCATCAGCCGCAGGCTGGCGCCATGACGATCATCGGGATCGCCGGCCCAGGCCATGCGAAACGCCGTGACCGCTTCATCGCGTTCACCGAGCGCTTCGCGGATGTCGCCGAGCGAGAACCAGGCCGTGACGAAATTCGGCGCCAAATCCGTTGCCTGCAGCAGCAGGTCGGCAGCGCCGGGCAGATCGCCCTTCACTTGCAGGTCGCGTGCAAAATCATATCGGCGATCGGCCATCAGATCGCCGGAGGTCAGGAATATTCGCGTGGGCATGGGCTCGATGGGGCGGGTAAAATCGCAGCAATACGCCCTATATAACGAAGATGCGTCCGCAAGACATCCTGCTGCCAGCTCCCGCCGGTTTGTGCTGCAAGCCGGGCGGCTTCCACATCGATCCGGTTCGATCCGTCGAGCGCGCCGTGATCACCCATGGCCATTCCGACCACGCCCGTCCCGGCCATGGCGCTGTTCTGGCGACGCAGGAGACGCTCGACATGATGCTGCTGCGCTATGGCGATAATTTCGCCGGCTCAACGCAGGCGATCAGCTATGGCGAGGAACTCAGGCTCGGCGATGTCACCGTCAAATTCCATCCCGCCGGTCATGTGCTGGGCTCGGCGCAAATTGCCGTCACCTGCAAGGACACCTGCATCGTGGCGTCAGGCGACTACAAGGACGCCAGCGATCCTACCTGCGCGCCGTTCGAAGTGGTGCCTTGCGACGTCTTCATCACCGAGGCGACGTTCGGCCTGCCGGTGTTTCGCCATGGCAACGCGGCGGATGAGGTGAAGAAGCTGCTGGCCTCGGTGGCGCTGTTTCCGGAGCGCGCGCATCTGGTCGGTGCCTATTCGCTCGGCAAGGCGCAGCGCGTGATCGCGCTGCTGCGCGAAGCCGGCTACGACGCGCCGGTCTACCTGCACGGCGCGATGGAAGAGATCACGCATTACTACCAGAGCCGCGGCGTTGCGCTCGGCGAGCTGCGCGACGTCAAGGACATGAAGAAGGCCGACCTCGCCGGCACCATCACGCTGGCGCCGCCATCAGCCACATCTGACATCTGGACGCGGCGCTTCCCCGATCCGGTCACCGCGTTCGCCTCGGGCTGGATGCGGGTGCGCGCCCGCGCCCGCCAGCGCGGCATCGAGTTGCCGCTGGTGATTTCCGACCACGCCGACTGGGACGGACTGACCGCGACCATCGAAGCCACCGGCGCCGGTGAAATCTGGGTTACACACGGCCAGGAAGACGCGCTGGTGCATTGGTGTAAGACAAAAGGCCTCGCCGCCCAGCCGCTCGATCTGGTCGGTTACGGCGATGAAGACGAACACGAGCCGCCGCCCGCCCAAGGGGCCGAGGCATGAACCGCTTCGCCGAACTGTTGGATCGCCTCGCCTATGAGCCCGGCCGCAACAACAAGCTGCGGCTGATCACGGCGTATTTTCGCGAAACGCCCGATCCCGATCGCGGTTATGCCTTGGCGGCGCTGACCGGCGCGCTGTCGTTCAAGCACGCCAAGCCCGGCCTGATCCGCGACCTGATCACCGAGCGCGCCGATCCCGTGCTGTTCGGATTGTCCTATGATTATGTCGGCGATCTCTCCGAGACGGTGGCGCTGATGTGGCCGCGCGCTCCATCCCACGTACAGTCTGCTCCCCTCCCCCCGCGAAGCGGCGGGGAGGGGTCGGGGGTGGGGGGTCTATCCGCTCGTACCGCTCGCAGCGAGTCCGTTGAACCACCCCCCACCCCCGACCTCGAGAGCGAGCTTCGCTCGCCTCGGACCCCGCCACGCGCGATGCGCGTGGAGGGAGGGGAGAAGACGATCGGCCACAACAACCCCCCTCCCCCAACCCTGTCCGAAGTCGTCACCACGCTACGCACCCTCGGCAAGACCGAGCTTCCAAACCAACTGGCGCGCTGGCTCGATGAACTCGATGAGACCGGCCGCTGGGCGCTCCTAAAACTCGTCACCGGCGCGATGCGGATCGGGATTTCGGCGCGGCTCGCCAAAACCGCCGCGGCCAACCTCGGCGGCAAGGACGCCCACGATGTCGAGCTGATCTGGCCGGGATTAAGCCCGCCCTATCTGGACCTGTTCGCCTGGCTGGAAGGCCGCAGCGACAAGCCCCTCAATCGCGATCCGACGCCGTTCCGCCCGGTCATGCTGGCGCATGCGATCGAGGATGTGGATTTCGCCAGTCTCGATCCGGCCGACTACATCGCGGAATGGAAATGGGACGGCATCCGCGTGCAGGCCGTGAGCGGCCGCGACGAACGCGGCAACATTCAGGCGCGGCTCTATTCGCGCACCGGGGAAGACATCACCGGGAGTTTTCCGGACCTGGTGCCGTCGCTGCACCTGCCCGGCGCCATCGACGGCGAGTTGCTGGTGCTGCGCGAGGGGCGTGTGCAGACGTTCAACGTGCTGCAACAGCGCCTCAACCGAAAAGTCGTCTCGCCCAAACTGATGAAGGAGTATCCGATCCATCTGCGCGCCTACGACCTGCTCGGCGATGACGAGAACGATCTGCGCGAACTGCCGTTCGTCGAGCGCCGCGCGCGGCTGGAAGCTTTTGTCAAAAAACTCGACGATGTCAGGATTGATATATCGCCGACGGTGGCGTTTGACAGTTGGGCGGCGCTGACGGCGGCACGCGCCGATCCTGCCAGCGCCGGTGCAGGCGAGGATGCCGAGGCCGTCGAGGGCGTGATGCTGAAGCGCCGCGATGCCACCTATCTGCCGGGCCGGCCAAGAGGGCAATGGTGGAAGTGGAAGCGCGACCCGCATTTGATCGACGCCGTGCTGATGTATGCGCAGCGCGGCCACGGCAAGCGCTCGTCCTATTATTCGGACTACACCTTTGGGGTCTGGACCTCGGGCGAGGATGGCGAACAGCTGGTGCCGGTCGGCAAGGCCTATTTCGGCTTCACCGACGAGGAGCTGCTGCAGATCGACCGTTTCGTCCGCCGCAACACCACCGAAAAATTCGGCCCGGTGCGCCACGTCGTGCACGAGCCCGATCAGGGGCTGGTGCTGGAAGTCGCCTTCGAGGGTCTGGCGCGCTCGCCGCGACACAAATCCGGCGTCGCGATGCGGTTCCCGCGCATCAGCCGGCTGCGCTGGGACAAGCCGCCGCGCGAGGCCGACCGGCTGGAGACTCTGGAGCGGATGCTGAAGAGCGAGGCCAGCATTACCGGGCCTTAATCCGGCGGCCCATTGACGCGCCAATATGGGTTCCCCATCTGCTCACCGCTGTACTAGAGTCTATTTTTCGACGTGTTTTCTTCACGCGAACCGGTATCCACTTCGCCGCTTAAAAACGCTACAATACGCGGGCGTGCCCCGCAGGAGAGCTGAGATGCCGAACGACGTCAGGGATTTGCCGGCCAGAAATGACGGCTTGAACCGCTTTCTCGGCGGATCGCCGCTGGCGGTCGCGTTCCGGCTGGTGCTGCTCTCCGTTCTGGTTGGCGTGGTACTCGCCGCGATCGGATTCGATCCCTGGAATATCCTGCAAAGTGTCCGGATGCTGTTCCAGCGGCTTTGGGACCTCGGCTTTGACGCCGTCAACTGGCTGTGGCGTTACTTCCTGCTCGGCGCCGTGATCGTGATCCCGATCTGGCTGCTGTCGCGGCTGTTCGGCACCAAGCGCTGAGGCGAAATCTCGTCAACAAGGACCGCGGCCGATGCAACTGCAATTTATCGGCTGCGGCGACGCGCTCGGCTCTGGTGGCCGCGCCAACACGTGCTTCCACGTCACCGGCGCCAGCGTCAATTTCCTGATCGATTGCGGCGCCTCGTCGCTGCCGGCGCTGAAGCGGCTCGGTGTCGCGCGTGACGGCATCGACCTGATCCTGATCACGCATTTCCACGGCGACCATTTTGGCGGGCTGCCATTCTTCCTGCTTGATGCGCAGTTCACACGGCGCACGCGCCCGCTCGTGATCGCCGGGCCGCAGGGAATCGAAACCCGGCTGACGCAGTTGATGGAGGCGATGTTCGAGCATTCCTCAAAGACCAAGCCGCGCTTCGAACTCTCCGTCATCGCGCTCAATCCCGAGGAATGCCGGACTTTTGGTGAGATCAAGGTGACGCCCTATCCCGTCGTGCACGGCGGATCCGGCGGACCGTTCCTGGCCTACCGGATCGAAGCCGAGGGCCGGATCATATGTTACAGCGCCGACACCGAATGGACGGAGACGCTGATCCCGGCAGCCCGCGAGGCCGATCTGTTCATTGCCGAGGCCTACTATTACGACAAGATCGTCAAGAACCATCTCAGCCTGAAAACGCTGGAAGCGCATCTGCCCGAGATCAACGCCAAGCGGCTGATCCTGACGCATATGAGCGACGACATGCTGGGGCGGCTCGACTCCTTATCCTACAGCACGGCGAGCGACGGCCTGGTGGCCGAGCTGTAAGCATGCATTCGCCGGCGCCTTCCTCGAAAGTCACGACCGCACAGGTATTTGCCATCGCAGGTCCCGCGATGGTCGCGAACCTGACGACGCCGCTGATCGGCATCGTCTCGACCACGGCGATCGGCCGGCTCGGTGACGCCACGCTGCTCGGCGGCGTGGCGGTCGCCTCGGTGCTGTTCGACTGCATCTTCTGGCTGTTCGCGTTCCTGCGCATGGGTACGGTGGCGTTCACGGCGCAGTCCACCGGCGCCGGCGAGACCAGCGAATTGCGGGCCATTCTGGTGCGCGGCTTCATCGTCGCGGCACTGATCGGCACAGTGCTCATCCTGCTGCAGATCCCGCTCGCCAATATCCTGTTGGCGACCATGGGCGGCAGCGAGGGCGTCACGCGCGCTGCCAAGACCTATTTCACGATCCGGATCTGGTCGGCGCCGCTGGCGCTCGGCAATTATGTCGTGCTGGGATGGCTGATCGGGCAGGCGCGCGCCAAGCTCGCACTCGGTACCCAGATCACCATCAACCTGATCAATGCGGCCGCGACCGCGTTGCTGGTGCTGGTGCTCGATTTCGGCATCGCGGGGGCGGCGACCGCCGCCGTGATCGCGGAAGCGGCAGGGCTTGCGCTCGGCATTGTGATCGCGGGCCGGTTGACGCATTGGAAACTCGCGATCGAGATTGCCACCCTGTTCGACCGCGCCAAGCTGATGCGGATGCTCTCGGTCAACCGCGACATCATGATCCGCACCGCGTCGCTGATCGCGGTGTGGCTGTTTTTCACTGCCCAGGGCGCCCGCGCCGGCGATGCGGCGTTGGCCGCCAATGCGGTCTTGAGCAATTTCCTGCTGATCAGCGCGTTCTTCCTCGACGGCCTTGCCAACGCCGCCGAACAGCTCTGCGGCCGCGCCTATGGCGCCCGCGACAGGAGCAGCTTCGCCGGCGCGGTCAAACTGGTCGTGATCTGGGGTTTTGGTTTTGCGCTCGGCGTCGCCGCTGTCTTCGCGCTGTTCGGCCCCGCATTGATCGAAACGATGACGGCGAGCGTCGAGGTGCGGCGCCTCGCGCGCGAGTTTCTGCCGTTCGTGATCTTCGCGCCGCTGCTTGGCGTGTTCGCCTTTGCCTTTGACGGGGTCTATATCGGCGCGACCTGGGCGCGCGACATGCGCAACCTGATGCTGCTGGCGCTTGCAATCTTCCTTGGCGCATGGCTGGCGCTGCGCTCGTTCGGCAATGCCGGACTGTGGGGCGCGCTACTGGTGCACTACGCCGCCCGCGGCGGCCTGGAGGCGCTGCGTTATCCGGCGCTGTTGAAGAAGTCGTTCCGCACCAGTAATCCGTCATCCCCGGGATGAACGCAATTGCGTTCACCCGCGAGGCGCGAGCCTTGCGGCGCACTCGCGCCGCTGGGCGAGCCTCGAAGGATACGGCCACGGGCCGTCGCCCTTCGAGGGCCACGCTACGCGCGGCCGCCTCAGGGTGACGGATCACTTATTTCGGGCCTTGGCCCACTACTGCACCGGCCATTCTTCGGCGGTGATCGTCGCGGCATCGGCGCCGACGATTTCCGACAGCGAGTCACGCCCCGTCCGCAGCAAGGTCGAGGACAGATCGTTCTTGATGTCCTCGACCAGCCCGAGGCCCTTGTAGATCAGCGACGAGTAGAGCTGGATCAGGCTGGCGCCGGCGCGGATTTTCGTCAGGGCCGCTCCGCCTGAGTCGATGCCGCCGACCCCGATCAGCGGGAACGCGCCCTCGGCACGTACATAGGTCTCCGCCACCATCCGCGTCGACAATCGAAACAGCGGCCGGCCCGACAGACCGCCCTGCTCCCTGGCGCGGCTCGATTCGCGCAGCGTCGCGGGCCGCGCCAGCGTGGTGTTGGCCACGATCATGCCGTCGACGCGGCGCGAACGTGCGATGTGCACGACGTCGTCGAGCTCGTTGAGACTCAAATCCGGCGCGACCTTGAGCAGCACCGGGGAATCGCCGGCATTCTTGCGCACCCGCTCGCGCGCATCGATCACCTTGGCGAGGAGATCGTCGAGGGCTGCGGATTGCTGCAAATTGCGCAGGCCGGGCGTGTTCGGCGAGGAGACGTTGACGGTGAAATAGCTCGCGACCGGCGCAAAGGTCTCGATCAGCTTGACGTAGTCGGCGGTGCGGTCGGCCGAATCCTTGTTGGCACCGACATTGACGCCGACAATGCCGCCAAGATGCGCGCGCGCGGCGAGCCGCCGCAGCACGACCTCGGCACCGTCATTGTTGAAGCCCATCCGGTTGATCACGGCCTCGTCGCGCTCCATCCGGAACAGCCGCGGCCGCGGATTGCCGACTTGCGGTTTGGGCGTCACCGAGCCGATTTCGACGAATCCAAAACCCAGCCGCAGCAGCGCGTCGGGCACCTCCGCGCTCTTGTCGAAGCCCGCGGCCATGCCGATCGGATTGGGAAAGTTCAGGCCGAAGGCGCGCACCGCCAGTTTCGAATCGTCCGGCTTTGATCGGATCGGCGGCAGCAGCCGCAGGCCCTGGATCGCCATGCGATGGGCATCCTCCGGATCGAACCAGCGGAGCAGCGGCAGCGACAAGGCATCGAAGGCGCGGATCACGGCGCAAGCTCCGGAATGTCGTGATAGCCGTCGGACCGCGCCCGCATATCGAGGATCGCGGTAACGGCGCCGAGATCGAGTTCGCCATAGAGATGCGGGAACAATTCGTCATTGCGCGAGGCCTCCCAGCGCAGGCTTTCCCCAAGCGCATCGGCGTCGACCGCGATCAGAAACAGCCCGGTCTGGCCGAAATAGTGTTTCCGCGCGGTCTCGGCGACCTGGGAAGCTGTGGAAAAATGGATGTAGCCGTCGCGCAGATCGTCCGCGCTGCCTTTGTAGACGCCTTGCCGCTCGGCCTCGCGCCAGGCTGAGGCGGGGCTGATTTTGTAGATCGTGGGCACTCGCCGGCATTCCCTGCTTGTCGTTGAGTCTCTTGGGATTTTTCCCCGGGACTCCGGGTCGGGCGCCGACCGTAAAGGCGGCTGGGGCTTAACTCAAGCGTCGCCGCGCCGCCCGGCCAGAATCGGATTTGCGGACCGCCGCCGCTTCAGGTAATAATTCCTAAAGCGATTCAGGGTTGTTCCATGGCCAAACAGTCCAAAACCCAACGTATCCTCACCCACGGCCAGGTCTGGGCCGCGCTCGACCGGCTCGCCGAGCGCGCCGGGCTATCGCCCTCGGGCCTTGCCAAGCGCTCCGGCCTCGATCCCACCACCTTCAACAAATCCAAGCGCATCACGGGCGATGGCCGCGAACGCTGGCCGTCAACCGAATCGGTCTCCAAGGCACTGGCCGCCACCAATGCCTCGGTCGAAACCTTCGTGCAGCTGATCGGCGACGGCGGGCGCAGCCTGCAATCGGTGCCGTTGCTCGGCCTCGCGCAGGCCGGCAGCGGCAATCATTTCGACGACAGCGGTTTTCCCGCCGGCAAGGGCTGGGACGAGGTGGCGCTGCCGGCCGCGGGTGACGAGCACGCCTATGCGCTGGAAATATCCGGCGATTCGATGAAGCCCGCCTATCGCGATGGCGACATCATCGTGGTGTCGCCGGGCACCGCGATCCGGCGCGGCGACCGTGTCGTGGTGAAGACCAGTGGCGGCGAGGTGATGGTGAAGGAGTTGAAGCGCCGCACCACCAAGACGCTGGAGCTGCAATCGCTCAACCCGGCGCAGGCCGATCGCGCGCTCGACGCCGACGACGTCGAGTGGATCGCGCGTATCGTGTGGGCGAGCCAGTAGCGCTTCCCGCCGTGCCGGATGTCCTGCAGGATGTGCTGGAAGATTCGCTTCGCATCGTCCTGTGCGGGATGGCTGCGGGCACTGTATCCGCCAAGGCCAAGGCTTACTACGCGCACAAGCAGAACAAATTCTGGACGATCTTGCACGAGACCGGACTGACGCCGACGCGGCTGCTGCCGCACCAATACCGCGATCTGCTGCAGCACCGGATCGGCCTCACCGATCTGGTGAAGACGCACTCGGGAATGGATCACCAAATCCCGCTATCAGAACTGAGACTGGAGGCGCGATCTCGCTTGAACAATTCGGTAGCGGCGTTCCGGCCGAAATTTCTCGCGTTCACGAGCAAGGCGGCCGGGCAAGGATTTCTCGGTGGCAAACGCGATTACGGCGAGCAGGCTGAGCGGATCGCGGATACCCGGATCTGGATCCTGCCCTCCACGTCGGGCGCCGCGAACGGAACCTGGCGCCCGGAAGTGTGGCACGCGTTTGCGGATCGTGTGAGGGTGTATGGGAATTAGCATCTATCAACGTCGTCCCTGCGAACGCAGGGACCCATACCGCGAGGTCTTACGTTTCGCGATGTAGACGATTGTAGGGTGGGCAAAGCGAAGCGTGCCCCACCAATCGAGATCACGAATATAGATGGCGGGCACGGCGCAAGCGCGCCTTTGCCCACCCTACGTTTGCTGCGATGTAGTTGACGCCCTTCGCCAACAATTGGTGCCGGTGGTTATGGGTCCCTGCGTTCGCAGGGACGACAATAAACCTTCCACTACGTCGCGTAGTCAGGCTCTTTGCGATCGAGCATGCGCTTCAACGCATCGAAGTGCCGCTGCGCCGGCGTCGGTCCCTTGTAAAGATGCTCATCCTTGTATTCGCGCTTGGTCTTCTCCACCACGGGCGCGGGAAGCTGCTTCAGCTTCTGTCCGGTCCACATCGCGTAGATCTGCACCTGCGCGGCGCGCTCGACGTAATAGAGCATGTCGTAGGCCTCGGCGACGGTCGCACCGACCGTCGAGATGCCGTGATTGGCCATGAACAGCACGGTCTTGTCACCGATCACCTTCGCAAGCCGCGCGCCTTCGGCGGGATCGACGGCCGGGCCGGTGTATTCGTCGTCATAGGCGATGGCGCCCGACAGCCCGACCTCGGTCTGGCCGATCTCCTTGATGCGCGGATCGTCGAGGCGCGTCAGCGCGCTGGCATAGGGCATGTGGGTGTGAAACACCGCTTTCGCCTGCGGCAGCGCCTTGTGGATCGGCGCGTGGATGCAATAGCAGGAGCGCTCGACCTCGCCCTCGCCGCGCTTGACCTCGCCGTCATCGATGCCGACCTCCATGAAGGACGAGGCCGTGACCTCGGACCAATGCATGCCGAACGGGATCTGGTAGTAGCGATCGGTGCGGCCCGGCACCGTGTAGGTCAGATGGTTGAAGATGCCTTCGGAAAAACCCTGATTGAAGGCGAGGCGGTGCGCGGCCGCCAGATCAACCCGCGCCTGCCATTCCTCGGCGCTGCTGTCATTGAGCATGTTCGGCGAAACCAACTGCATGCGTCTGCTCCCGATGTTGCCTGCCCCTCGACGGGGGCTTGATGGCGAACATTGTAGCGCAATTTGGCGCAGCCTGCGGCTGAAATTGCGGCGGGCCTGCCATCCGGATTTGCGGCGCTGGCCGTTGCGATGAGGGATACGATGCGACCGTCAACCCACTTCCATCGTCGTCCCTGCGCACGCAGGGACCCATACCGCGTGATCTATCGATACTGCAGCGTGGCAGACGCGATCAAGGCAACTGCATTCGGCGGCGATGGGTCCCTGCGTGCGCAGGGACGACGGAGACTATTACGCACTCCGCGCCAGCGCGCCGTCGATCATGTTCACCGCATTGGTCAAGCCATACACCGCGACGAACGAGCCGAAGCGCGGGCCTTTTTCCTGACCGAGCAGCACCTGATAGAGCATGTTGAACCAGTCGAGCGAGACGCCCGGCCGGCCATCCTTGCCTTTCTTGACGGGATCGAGGAACGGCTCGCGGCGGCCGATCTCGTAGACCACGTTCTGGATCTCTTCCGCGGTTGACGACGCCGGCAATTGCGACAGCGCGTCGCGCAGATCTTGCAGCGCGACCCGTTCGTTGTCGGTCGGCTCACGGAATTTTTTCGTCGGCGCCACGAAGTCGCGATAGTAATTGATGGCGTAGCCGACCAATGCATCGAGCTTCGGATGGGTCTGCGGCGTCACGCCGGGCCGGTAACGGCCGATAAAACCCCACAGCGTCTCGGCATTCTCCGCGTTCGACGACGACACCAGCGTCAGCAACAGCTGGAACGTGACCGGCATGTCAGCCTTCGGCGGCTGGCCGGCATGGATGTGCCAGACCGGATTTTGCAGCTGTTGCTTGGCGTCCTGCCGCGGCAAGCCGTCGAGGAATTGCTGGTAGTCGTCGACATTGCGCGGGATCACGTCGAAATGCAGCCGCTTCGCCGCCTTCGGCTCGCGGTACATGAAGAGCGACAGCGATTCCGGCGACGCATAGCGCAGCCATTCGTCGATGGTGAGCCCGTTGCCCTTCGACTTCGAAATCTTCTGGCCCTGCTCGTCGAGGAACAGTTCGTAATTGAAGCCTTCCGGCGGCGTGGCGCCGAGCGCCCGGGTGATCTGGCCCGAAAGCTTCACCGAATCGATCAGATCCTTTCCGGCCATCTCGTAGTCGACGCCGAGCGCGACCCAGCGCATTGCCCAGTCGGCCTTCCACTGACACTTCACATGGCCGCCCGTGACCGGGGTTTCGACCTCTTCGCCGCTGTCCGGGTCGACATATGTAATCGTGCCGGCGGCGACATCGCGGCGGATCATCGGCACCTGAAGCACGATGCCTGTAGTCTTGCTGATGGGGAGGAACGGGGAATAGGTCGCGCGCCGGTCCGGTCCCAGTGTCGGGAGGATGATCGCCATCACCTTGTCGTAGGCGGCAAGCATCCTGAGCAGCGTCGCGTCGAAGCGGCCCGACGTGTAGTAATCGGTCGAGCTTGCAAACTCGTAGTCGAAACCGAAATGATCGAGGAAGGCGCGCAACCGCGCATTGTTGGCGGCACCGAACGAAGGGTGTTCGTTCGAGAACGGATCCGGCACCCGCGTCAGCGGCTTGCCGAGATGGGCCGTCATCATGTCGCGGTTGGGAACGTTGTCCGGCACCTTGCGCAGGCCGTCCATGTCGTCGGAGAACGCCAGCAGCCTGGTTTTGATCTTGTCCTCGGTCAGCACGCGAAAGGCATGCCGCACCATGGTGGTGCGCGCGACCTCGCCGAAGGTGCCGATATGCGGCAGCCCCGACGGGCCGTAGCCGGTCTCGAACAGCACCTCGTCCTTCGGGCTCTTTTTCAGCCGCGCGACAATCGCTTTCGCCTGCTCGAATGGCCAGGCGCTGGATTGTTCGGCGAGCGCACGCAAATCGCTCGGGCTGGCGGCAAGGTCGATGGTGGACATTTAGACGAGCTTTCTCCGAAGGGCCGGGAAACGGCGCCCAGCAGTATAGATCGTAGGGTGGGCAAAGCGAAGCGTGCCCACCACAACGTTGAATGCAAGATGGTGGGCACGGCGCAAGTGCGCCTTTGCCCACCCTACGAATCCAACTCCTAAAACGGGCTGATGGAAAAATAACGCAGCCACAAATCCGTGTAGCGGCCTTTTTCCCAGAGCCGGAACAGCGCCCAGTTCAGCGACTGCCGCAGCAAATCATTGCCCTTGCGGACCGCGATGCCGATGCCCTCGCCGAAGTAACGGCTTTCGACAAAGGGCCCGCCCGAAAAGGCGCAGCAGTCGGCGGAATCAGTGCCGTTGATCCAGAACGCCAGTGCGATCGCGTCGCCGAAGATGAAGTCGACTTCGCTCCGCCGCAGCGCCAGCCGCAGTGCCTCGTCGTTGGGGTAGGGCTTGATCTCGGCGTCGGTGAACATCGCCTTCAGATAGGCCTCATGCGAGGTGCCGGCGATGGCGCCGATTTTCTTGCCTTCGAGATATTCGGGGCGAACCTCCGGCATCACGGCGTCGCGCCGCGACGCGAAGCGTGCCGGCGCGCGGTAATAGGGATCGGTGAAATCGACGCGGGCGCGCAATTGCGGCGTCACCGCCATCGACGCGATGATCGCGTCGCCGCGGTTGCTGGCAATGGCGTCGATCAGGGTCTCGAACCGGCGCATCTGGATGGTGCAGGTGACCTTGATCTCGTCGCACAGCGCGCGCGCCAGATCGACATTGAAACCGGCGGGATTGCCGTCCGGACCGGTGAAGTTGAACGGCGGATAGTCGGTCTCGGTCAGAAACCGGATCACCGTGAGACGCGACATGTCGGGCCGGTCCGGCCGCCGCCTTGGGTCCCAGAACCCGGGCACCGCCTGCGGCGCCGCCTCGACCGCCGGCCGGGGCGCGGTTTGTGCGGAAGCCTCACCGGGCAGGACAACGGCCAGCGCAGCCGCAACCGACAACCCGGTCAGCAAGCTGCGGACGGATTCTGGCAATCTGGCGCTGGTCAAAAAGGCTGGCTGGTGGTGGGGCATTGCCGGCGTTTTATTGTGGAATTGGACGGCCTTATAGACCATCCGGAACCCGATGCGAGGCCGTTTTGCGGCTTTTGGGGCTTTCGGTGCTGCTCAGAGATACTTCTTCAGGTCGGTCGCCGCTTCCTGGGGCGTCCGTTTCAGGTTGAACGGCGAGACAAAACGGCCGTCGCGATCCATCAAATAGACCAGCGCGGTGTGGTCCATGGTGTAGTCGCCGTCCTTGAGCGGGACCTTCTTGGAATAGACCCGGTAGGCCGACAGCACCTTGGACACCGCCTCGGGATTGCCGGTCAGCCCCTTCAGATGCGGATCGAAGCTGGACAGATAATCTTTCATCGCGGCCGCAGTGTCGCGCTCCGGATCGACCGAGACGAAAAAGGCGTTGACCCGGTCGGCGTCCTTGCCCATCGCCTTCAGCACTTCGGAAATTTCGAACAGCGCGGTCGGGCAGACATCGGGGCAATGGGTGAAGCCGAAGAAGATCAGCGTCGGCTTGCCCTTGAGATCCTTGTCGGTGACGGTTCGGCCGGCCTGGTCGGTCAATTGAAACGGCCCGCCGATCGCGGCCGGCGTGGTCACGCCGCGCAAACCGCCGAGCGCCCACAGCATGATCAGGAGGCCAACCAACAGGCTGGCGGCGAAGGAAGCGACGATCACCAGCGGGCGGAGAGTCCGGTCCATGCAAGAATTCCTCAATGTCCGGATCAGAAACAGGCCGAGATGCCGGCGGCAATCATCTCAAAAAACACCGCCGTCCCGTAGTGGAACCAGAGCGCTGCGGCGCCGAACACCGCCAGCGCGCCAAGGCCGGCGGCGCTCCAGACGATCGCGGACGCCACCCTGCCCTGCGGCCCGGTCGCCGCGATCATCCGGTGCTGGGTGGAAATCGGCTGAACCATGGGGTTCAGATAGGGCCAGTTCCGGGGCCAGGCAAGCGCCATGACCGCGCGGCCAATCACCTCATGGGGAGGAATATCCGCAGCTTTAGCGAGACTCCGGGCGATCTCAGCGAGACGCCGGGCGATCTCAGCGAGACCCCGCGATCTCTCAGCGAAACGCGGGCTTGATTGCGGAGGCCTGGGCGTCGAGATAGCAGGGCTTGAACATCGCCTGCAATTGCTTGCCGCGCAGGAAGATCATGCGCTGGGTCAAGCCGCCGCGTTGGGCGATCCAGCGCCGAATCGGCGTCGGGTACATCGAATACAACATCTGGGTGGCTTCGGCGTTGGTGATCGCCCGGCCGTTGGCGCCGAAATCCCAGGCGGCATGGAAACCGAGATTGGCGTGCGAGGTGACGCAGATTCGGTCATGGGGAACCGCGCCGAGAACGATGGTGCAGGCCGATGCGCACAGGCCATCGATGATGACCATCTCGCCGGAACTCCGCAGGCCCTGATATTTATCGACATAGGTGCCGATCCGACCGCCGCGATCGTCGGCAATCCGGACCACCGCCTGGCTCGATGCAACCCCTGCCAGCAGCAATACCGCCGCCAGCACCCCCGTCACCAGCTTCATATCCCAGCCCCAGTCCTGAAACGTCGAACCCGAATCTGATTGTCTTTGTGATGCATGACTTCGCGAGCGTCGTTCGAGACTGTGATTTTGTCTAGGCAGACGAAGTCCCTCAAAACAAATTCAAATCAAGTGTTGCCGCGGCGCTGCACCCGGCCGCGGGAAAAGGTCCCAAACTGGAACAAGTTAACGCTTCCACGGTGGCCGCATCGCCACAGGCAAGAGCATTTGCCGTTGACCGCATTGCATAGCGTGGTCTTGAATCAACATCGGGTTGGGGGAGGACACGATGGCAGAGGACGCAGACGTAATTGTGGTCGGCGGCGGGCTGGCCGGCCTGGTCGCGGCATGCGAAGTCGCCGACGCCGGCAAGCGCGTCATCGTGATCGATCAGGAGGGCGAACAAAGCCTTGGCGGTCAGGCGTTCTGGTCGTTCGGCGGACTGTTTTTGGTCGACAGTCCCGAACAGCGCCGGCTCGGCATCAAGGACAGTGTTGACCTCGCGATGCAGGATTGGCTGGGCACCGCGGGCTTCGATCGCGATGAGGATCTCTGGCCGAGGAAGTGGGCGGAAGCCTATGTCGCTTTCGCCGCCGGGGAGAAGCGCGGCTGGCTGCGCGCGATGGGCCATCGCATCTTCCCCGTGGTCGGCTGGGCCGAACGCGGCGGCTATGACGCGATGGGGCACGGCAATTCGGTGCCGCGCTTTCATGTCACCTGGGGCACCGGCCCCGGCATTGTCGAGCCGTTCGAACGGCGGGCGCGCGAGGCGCAGAAGAGCGGCAGGCTGATTTTCAAGTTCCGCCACCGCGTCGATGCGCTCACCATCAGCAACGGCACGGTTGAGGGCGTCAGCGGCGCGATCCTCGAACCCACAAACGTCGAGCGCGGCCAGAGCAGTTCGCGCAAGGTCATCGGCGATTTCAGCTTGCGTGCGCAGGCGGTCATCGTCGCCTCCGGCGGCATCGGCGGCAATCACGACCTGGTGCGGCAAAACTGGCCGCAGCGGCTCGGCGCGCCGCCGAAGCACATGATCTCGGGCGTGCCCGAACATGTCGACGGCCGCATGATCGGAATCACTGAAGCCGCGGGCGCGCGGCTGATCAACCGCGACCGGATGTGGCATTACGTCGAGGGCATCCGGAACTGGGCGCCGATCTGGCCGCGCCACGGCATTCGCATCCTGCCCGGCCCGTCGTCGCTTTGGTTCGACGCGACAGGAAATCGGCTGCCCGCGCCGCTGTTTCCCGGCTCCGACACGCTCGGCCAGCTGCATTACATCATGGGCACGGGTTATGACTATTCCTGGTTCATCCTGACCCAGAGCATCATCAAGAAGGAGTTCGCGCTTTCTGGCTCGGAACAGAATCCCGACCTTACGGGAAAAAGCTGGCGCATGACCATCAAGCGCGCCACCAACAAGGGCGCGCCGGCGCCGGTGGAGGCGTTCAAGCAGAAGGGCGCCGACTTCATCGTGCGCGACAATCTCGCCGACCTCGTCAGCGCCATGAACGCGCTCAGCGGCGACAATCTGCTGCAGCTCGACCACGTCAAGCGCCAGATCGAGGCGCGCGACCGCGAGATCACCAATCCCTACGTCAAGGATGCGCAGGTGATGAACATCCACAATGCGCGGCGCTATATCGGCGATAAACTGATCCGCACCGCAAAGCCGCATCGCATCCTCGATCCCGAGCATGGCCCGCTGATCGCGGTCAAACTCAACATCCTGACCCGCAAGACGCTGGGCGGGTTCGAGACCGATCTGGACTCGCGCGTGTTCGGCACTGGCGGCGAGATCATCAAGGGGCTCTATGCTGTCGGCGAAGCCGCCGGTTTTGGCGGCGGCGGCGTGCACGGCTATCGGTCGCTGGAGGGCACGTTCCTTGGCGGGTGCCTGTTCACGGGACGAAACGCGGGCCGCGCGGCGGCGAAGGCGGTCGGATGACCCGGCGGACAGATCAGGGCCGCGGGGCCCGGAAACAAAACCGCGAAAACAACCCCATGCAAAGAAAGGAACCCATTGGCGGAGTTATCGTTTTGACACTGAAAATCATGGGGATATTGCTCGCGGCAAGCCTGACAATGGCCGCGAGCGGCCCGCCGGCTCGCGCCCAGAGCAATCCCGGCGCGCCAGCGCCCTCAGCCGCCAAGCTCGAACGCCTGTCGCAATATTTCGAAAACGAAGTGACGACCGGCAAGCTTGCCGGCGCGGTCGTGCTGATCCAGCAACATGGCAAGCCGGTCTATCTCAAAAGCTTCGGCGTGCGGGATGTCGCGACCAAGCTGCCGATGACGCCGGACACGATCTTTGCCGTCCATTCGATGACCAAGCCGATCACCAGCCTGGCGGCGATGATGCTGATCGATGACGGCAAACTGGCGCTGTCCGATCCGGTGTCCCGGTACATTCCGGCATTTGCCGCCACAAAAGTCGGCGTCGAGTCCAAAGCGAAGGATGGCAAGCCGATCTTGAAACTCGTACCGCCGAACCGGCCGGTGACGATCGAGGACCTGCTCCGGCATACGTCCGGCATCACCTATGAATACATTGGCGGCGAATTGATCATGAAGGCCTATATGGCTGCCAACATCTTCGAGGGACACTTCAACAACGCGGATTTTGCCGAACGCATTGCGCGCCTGCCGTTGGCGAGACAGCCCGGCACACTGTGGCGCTACGGCCATTCCACCGACGTTCTCGGGCGCGTCATCGAAATTGTCTCCGGCAAATCGCTGTATCAGTTCCTGAAAGAGCGCGTTCTCGATCCGCTCGGCATGACCAGCACGAAGTTCGTGCTGCAGGGCGCCGCTGAGGCGGCGCGCATGGCCGAGCCGCTGCCGGGCGATACCGTCCTGCGTATGTCGGCGGAGGAACGGCGCCGGCATCCCGAATGGGAATCAGCCGGCGGCGGTCTCCTTTCGACCATCACCGACTACGCGCGATTTGCGCAGATGCTGCTCAACGGCGGAAAGCTCGACGGCAAGCAGTATCTCAGCCCGGCCGCGTTCAAGCAGATGACGTCAGACCAGATCGGACCAGGCTCCGGCGTCGGGCGGGATTACTATTATTTTCCCGGCGATGGTTTTGGTTACGGTTACGGCCTTGCGGTTCGCGTGGAACCGGGAAATGCCAAGCCGCCGCCGGCGGGCTCGATCGGCGAACTCAAATGGGACAGCGGCAGCGGCACTTACTTCGGCGTCGATCCCAAGCTGGACATGGTCTACATCCTGATGGAGCAGACCCAGATGGAGCGCCAACGCATCACTCCCGCTTTCAAGGCGCTGGTTTATGATGCGTTCGAAAAATAGGCTGACTGCGGCGGCGAAAGCGGCCTTCTGAAGGCTGCTCGCAGGAACCAGTGGCGCATGCCGGCCCGCCGCGCTAAGGAGGCGCGCCACACAAAAAACGGAGAACAACATGTCAGTCGAGCGTTTCGAAACCGGTCCGCGCATGAGCCAGGTCGTCGTCCACGGCAATACCGTCTATCTCGCGGGCGTCGTCGCCAACAAGGCCGCAGGCAAAAGCGTGACCGAGCAAACGCAGGATATCCTTTCGATCATCGACGGCCATCTCGCCAAAGCCGGCACCGACAAATCGAAACTGTTGAGCGCCACGATCTACATCACCGACATGAAGACGTTTCCGGAAATGAACGCGGCGTGGGACGGCTGGGTCTCGGCGGGCAACACCCCGGCGCGCGCCACCGTCGAAGCCAAGCTGGCGGCGCCGCAATACAATGTCGAGATCATGGTAGTGGCTGCGAAGTAATTTCTGCCGAGTGAATTTTGACAGAGCGATTCTGGCGGCGCGAGGTTTTCATCCTCGCGCCGAATCTCCTTGACCTCAGAGGTAATCGATCCGCCCGCGCGAACCTTCGATAAAGGGCCAGCCGATCCGTTCGGCCGCAACGAAGGAGAGTCTCATGACCGACGCAACGACGATTGCCACTGGCTACATCGATCTGTGGAACGAACGAACCCCTGCCCGCCGCCGCGAGATCCTCGCCGCCAACTGGGCCAAGGATGCCCGCTATGTCGACCCGCTGATGAGCGGCGACGGCCATGACGGCGTCGATGCGCTGATCGCAGGGGTGCAGCAGCGCTTTCCCGATTTCAAGTTCAAGCTGATCGGCGAGCCCAACGGGTACGGCGATCACGTCCGCTTCTGCTGGGGCCTTGGCCCCGAGGGCGGCGACAGCCCGATCAAGGGAACGGACTTTGCCGTGCTCAGCGACGGCCGCATCCGCAGCGTCACCGGCTTCCTCGATCAGGTGCCGCCGGGCGCGTAAGCAAGCAGACGGGCGGCTGCCTTCCGTGAACCAGGGCGGGATGAAGTTAAGTTGAATCGGTGGGGCCGCAGATTCGCTGCACCTCTCCCGCTTGCGGGGGAGGTCGGATCGCATCGGAAGATGCGATCCGGGTGGGGGCTCTCTCCACACGAACAGTCTCGCTTGCGGCCACACCCCCACCCCAGCCCTCCCCCGCAAGCGGGAGAGGGAGCGCACCTGCCTCGCGGCTCGCAATCAGACCTAAACTCATCACGCTCTAGTTTAGGGCAGCCGCATCTGCCCCGAATTATTCCGGGAACCTCTTCCGCCTTGCCGCATCCAACCCCAATACAATGCTATTGGTGGAGCCATCATGCGTCAGGCCCGCACGCCGCATATCCCGCCGGTCGATACTGGTGACCTCGACCTGATCCGCCGCGCGCTCGCGCGCGACGAGAGCGCGGTTCGCGCCATCATGCAGGCGAACAACCGCCGGCTCTACCGGCTTGCCCGCGGCATCCTGCGCAACGACGGCGAGGCCGAGGACGTCGTGCAGGAGACTTACGTCCGCGCCTTCACGCAGCTGAAGAGTTTTCGCGGCGATTCCAGCCTCGCGACCTGGCTGGCGCGGATTGCCATGAACGAGGCGCTGGGACGATTGCGCCGGCAGCGGCCGGGCGTGGAATTGTCGTCATTGCCGCAGGGTATGCTCGAAGCCCAGATCATCCAGTTTCCCCGCGCCGCCGCCGACGATCCGGAAAAATCCATGGCCCAACGTGAAATTCAGCATGTCGTGGAGCATGCCATCGACGAATTGCCGGAAGCGTTCCGGCTGGTCTTCATCACCCGTGTGATCGAAGGCATGAACGTGGAGGAGACCGCCGAGATTCTGGGGCTAAATCCTGTGACCGTGAAGACGAGGTTGCACCGCGCCCGCGCCATGTTGCGCGACAATGTCGAGAAGAAGATCGGCCCTGTCGTGATGGAAGCGTTTCCGTTTGCGGGCAAGCGCTGCGAACGGCTCACCGCTGCCGTGCTGAACCGGCTCGGATTCTGATTCTGATTTTGACGCGTTTTCTTCACGCGAACCGGTACCCACCCACGGATCAAGTCCGAGGGCATGCTTCGCTCGAAAACGCTTTGTATAATTTTTCGGGAACCTCCGGCCGCCAGCGCCATCCAACTCCTGTGCAATCAACTTGAAAAGCCGGCCGCTCGCGGCCGGCGCCACAGGAGTGTCAAACCATGTTCGTTCGATTGAGCGCAGCCATTGCCGCGTTGAGCCTTTTGGCCAGCGCCGCGCTGGCGCAGGGCGCAAAGCCCACCGACCCGCAGATCGCGCATATCGCCTACACCGCAGGCGTTATCGACATCGCCGCCGCCAAGCAGGCGATCACCAAGGCCAGCAACAAGGACGTCAAGGCGTTCGCGGAAGGCATGGTGCGCGACCATGAAGCCGTGAACAAGCAGGCGCTCGACCTGGTCAAAAAGCTGAAGGTGACGCCCGAGGATAACGACACCAGCACGACGCTGTCGAAGCAGGCCGCCGACAAGCTCGCCGAACTCGGCAAGCTGAAGGGCGCCGACTACGACAAGGCCTATGTCGCCAACGAGGTCGCCTACCACAAGGCGGTCAATGGCACGCTGGAGACGCTGTTGATCCCGTCAGCCAGCAATGCCGAGCTGAAGAGCCTGCTGCAGACCGGCCTGAAGCTCTTTCAGGGCCACCAGCAGCACGCCGAACACGTTGCCGCCGGTTTGAAGTAAGGGAGAACGCCATGCTGCCGAGACGCACGTTTCTCATCGTGACCGCCCTGATATCGGGCGCAATCGCCGTCCCGGCGCATGCCGCAACCATCCAGATCGTGATGGACGATCTCGTGGTGTCGCCGGCGCAGGTAACCGCCAGGGTCGGCGACACCGTCGAATGGATCAACAAGGATGTTTTTGCCCACACCGCCACCGCGCGGAACGGCGATTTCGATGTCGCCATGCCGCCGAAGAAAACTGTGACGTCGGTGCTGAAGAAGGCCGGTACGGTCGAATATTACTGCCGCTTCCATCCCAACATGAAGGCGGTGCTGACGATCGCGCCGTAGGCCGGCGCCCTCTTCAGGCCAGCTTGCCCCGCTGCAGCACCATCGCCAGCCGCACCGCGACGGCGGCCTGCCACACCGGATAGAGCACCGAGGTCAAATCGAGGTCGAGCGCGCTGTCGACCGTCATCAGCGCGCCGGCCAGCGTGCCTGTCAGCACCATCCGCATCCACACCGCCGCATCGCGCGGTCCGGCCGGCAGCAGGGCGATGCCAAGCGCCATCAACCCGGCGCCGACGAAACCGCCGGCGAGGCCCGCCAGCACATTGCGCATGACCTTGGCGGCGCCATAGGTCTGCGCGTCAATGAAGATCGCAGCGTTCACCGCGCAGACGAAGGCGACCATGGTGACAATGCCGGCAACCAGCGCCGCCCACCATGGATTGGCGCTGCAGCGCCTGACCACGAAGAAGACCAGCAGCGCAAACGGCACCGCCACCAGCGCCATGCGCAGATTGCCGGAACCGCCGGTGAACTTGTCGATCAGCTGCGGCGTCAGCGGCGTCAGGATGCCCGACAGCAAACCGCCGGCGGCGATGACAAGCAGATTGCGGGAGGTGTTGTCGGCAGCGATGGCCTGGGTCAACGCGATCACCTCCATCTCAGCGCGGGCCCATCGTCTAGCACGATAGCGGCTGTGACTGTAGTCGCGCGCGGCGCAAGCCCGGTTCACAAACACCGGTTCACAAATAAAAGCCGCGCCAACCCGAAGGCTGACGCGGCCATGGCCGTTCTGTTGCCAGGTGGACCAACCCCGAACAGGTTACGCCGCGAGGCGCACTTCGTTCAATGCAACGTTATCGTTTGCATTTAGGTTTTTGACCCGATAACGGCGGTATCATGCCGAGCACAATTCAGAACTTCTTTGCGACCATCGATCCTGGTTCGCCCCCGCCATAGCAGCCCTGGGATTTTGCCTTGCGGCAGAATCGATCTCACCAAAGTGAGACCTTTAAGCTCAAGCTGCTAAGGTGGAGGCGCCGGGTACTGCCCCCGGGTCTGCCCGCAGTCCATTCTAAGGTTCAGCGCCATCGTCTTGCGACGGGAGCGGTTGTACGCGGGATTGAGGGCGAAAGATAGTCCGTTGGCGCGCGCATTCTCATCGAGGCATCGCGGATCGATGAAAGTGGACAATCTGCCATTCTGGCCCGCGCTTGGCGATTACGAACGTCACGCGGCCTGGATTACTAAACGGCTTGCCGTCCAGGACCCCCATTGAGTCGTTCAATCCAGCGACTACGACGGCAGTGTCCGACAGCACCATCACCTCTGAGGAACTTATAGGAGCTGCGCGGGGCCGTCGGGTCAGGATCGCGTCCTCGAAGTATTTGCGAATAGCCGCCGTGTCCGTCACCACCGTCTTGCTGCCCGTGCCCATGAAAAGTGCGTCGGGAGCATAGAGAGCGACGATTGCGTCCACGTCTGAAGCTGCAAACGCCTGAGTCCACTTGTCCAGGATCGCCATGGCATCTTCTCTTGGCCCTGCGACAGCAGAGCATGAGAGCAGTGCAGTGATAGAAAGAGCGGCCAGGAATACGCGCATGTCTCCCTCCACGTTTCAGCTAGCCAATAGGCGGACAGTCAGCAGCGCAGCTCGTAGCTCGTAGGGCGGATTGGAGCCGAAGGCGTAATCCCGCCCTACGAATTTTCCGCATCTGCCGGCGTATTAATTGTCCCACACCGCGTTTTGTCCTGCCGTCGTTAGGTATGGAGCGTCTTCGCGCATCGCGACCAAGCCAAGCTCGATCAGCTTTGCCAAATGGTCCCTGTTGATCATCAATGTTCGCTTTGCGGCAATATCCCGCAATGTCCATTTTAGATCGATCCCGTCGCGCCCGAACTGAGCGAGCGGATCTGCTTCGTCGTTCATTTCGCGTTCGCCTTCGGCCCCTGTTTCTACCAGCCGGATATTCTGCATTAGATCCAAGCCAGTGACCAGCGGGAGGGCACAAACCGACTGACGCGCCCGAACTCTGCAGTCCTAGCAGGAGCCCAGTTTATCGACGCGCTTTTGATGGTGACCGCCGTCGAAGGTCGTTCGCAAGAACACTTCGACGCATTCTTTCGCCACCGCTTCGCCGATCGTCCGTCCGCCCAGCGCCAGGACATTCGCGTCATTATGCTGACGGCACAGCCGCGCGCCCGTGACATCGTGCGCAAGCGCGCAACGGATGTGGGCATGGCGGTTGGCGGCGATCGAAATGCCGATGCCCGATCCGCAGATCAGAATGCCGCGTCCGGCCTTGCCCGCCTTGATCGCATCGGCCAGCTTGCCGGCGAAATCGGGATAGTCGACGGAATCGGCGCTGTTTGTGCCCAAATCCAGCCACTTCACATCGGGCAAAGCTACTTTCAGCGCTTCCTTGAGGGCAAAGCCCCCGTGATCACAGGCAATGGCTACCATGTGTTCCAAACGCGCGCCCTCGCCTTCGTCGGCCATTCGTTGCCCCCACAGCCATGAGCCCTGCTTTAGCAATTCAGGATTCTTGTAGATGTTGCCAATGACTTCATATCTCAGCCCAACTCATCCAGTCATCCATGTTGTGATAACGTGAGGCTGGATTATCTCGATGGTGCTTTAAAGGGTTTTGGAGCGAGCGAAGGGAATCGAACCCTCGTATGCAGCTTGGGAAGGATTCTACGCCCTAACGATTTTAGTTACTTATAGACTTTTAGCACTGTTTTGGCTCCGCTTTTTTGCTGTTTTCCATGGAGACCAACGCGGTGCTATGTTCCTTGTTGGATTAGATGATGGAGTTCAGATGCCACAGGTTCAGATGATCGATGTGAGACAGGCAGTGGCGGCTGCCATTGATTACGTGAAGGGTTTTGCTGATTTGCTTCCCACAAAGGATGTGCGCCTGGAGGAAACTGAACTTAGCGACCAACAGGGTGTTTGGCGCATTACACTAAGCTTCTTGGAAAATCAGATTATTGGCTCGCGCTCGTACAAAATTTTCGAGATTGACGCTTTGGATGGTAGCGTAAAATCCATGAAGGCTCGAAGCTTCTTGAGCGGCCCTACTGGATACACCGGCCCGTCAGGTCCTAGGCCATAGGGCATGTATCCGAACAGTTTGTTCGAAAAATATAGGGACAAGGGGGTCCTAATAGATACCAACTTGTTGCTGATGGTTGCGGTCGGGAACTATAGCGCAGCCAGGATTCTCTCATGGAAGAGAACGCAGCAATACACCCTGGACGACTATGCGCTGATGCTCAGAATCCTAG
The DNA here is from genome assembly GCF_964252915.1 of Bradyrhizobium sp. LjRoot220. NCBI lineage: Bacteria > Pseudomonadati > Pseudomonadota > Alphaproteobacteria > Hyphomicrobiales > Nitrobacteraceae > Bradyrhizobium > Bradyrhizobium sp. LjRoot220. Next base: position 147,190 of record NZ_CAXUPS020000008.1, on the reverse strand, counting down.
AGTACTTTCCACGGCGCGTTACGAGCCCAAACATCCTCACAGAAGTAGACAATATCGCACGGCAATTGCCGGAGTTTGAGCATGAAGCAATTTCGGTTGCCTTATCTCAACTCATCTCGACTTCGTTCGAGGTTTACACCGCGTCAGCAATGGTAGTGCAGGCACCAATCTACCCAGCTATCGGCTTGACGGACTGCGTAACTATGAGTTTGGCACAGGAAGTTTTAGTTCTGACAGATGATTTCGAGCTGTCAAATCGCATCGCAAGCCTGAACAGAGACGCTTTGAACATCAATCACATTAGGCATTTTGACCTTTAAGCAGATAATTTTCTTAGCTCGAACGTGAGGCCGTAGTGACAGCCCCACACTCGAACGCACTACTAGTATGTCGGTAATTGAATCACAGGACGAAAATCCTGCAAATTAGCTGTGTGTCTAGAATGGCTCCGTTTTGGCTCCGGAATCACTCCGATAAGGGCCAATAAGTACCAAAAATCACAATTGCTTCAACGAACGGGTATCCACTGCAAGCTAGAAATGCAGCTCTTTCCAAAGACGTGCCTTGCGCACAAACCCCTTAAAATAAGGGGTGTTGGAGCGGGCGAAGGGAATCGAACCCTCGTATGCAGCTTGGGAAGCTGCCGTTCTACCATTGAACTACGCCCGCGAACGCCTTGGCCGACCATGGCTTTGCGCTCCCCTGCTTAGCCGACCCCGGGCGTTCCGCCAAGCGGTACCCGCCCTCCCCGATCCAGGCCCCAACCGGTTACAAAGATTCCAGATGCGCGCTTTTATGGCGGTGTTATGATCCTGCCGGGGTTGGTGGCGTATGGCGGGGCGTGGCTACAGCATTTTTGACACGGGGATCGGCCGCTGCGGGATCGCATGGGGCGATCTCGGCGTTGTCGGCGTGCAGCTCCCGGAAGCCCGCGAGATCGACACCCGGCGGCGGCTGTTCCAGCTTTATCCCGACGCCCGCGAACTTCGTCCCCCTGACAATGTCGAAGTCGCGATCGAGGGCATCGTCACGCTGCTGCGCGGCGGCGACAGCGACCTTTCCGAGGTCACGCTCGATATGACCGGCATTCCCGGCTTCAACCAGCGGGTCTATGCGCTGGCCCGCAGCATCCCGCGCGGCGAGACCCGGACCTATGGCGAGGTCGCCAGCGCCCTGCGCGCCTCCGGCGCGGTGTATTCGGTGGCGCAGGCGATCGTCCGCAACCCGTTCATGCTGATCGTGCCCTGCCATCGCGTGCTCGAGGCCGGGCACTATGCCGACAAGATCTCGCCGAACGGCGGCGCCATCTCCAAGCGGAGACTGCTGTCGATCGAGGGCACCCGTCCGACCGCCAGCAAAACCCTGTTCGATGTGCTGCTGCCGGTTGCGCCGCCGCGATCGCCTACTTAAGTTTGCGCGATGGCCGCGACCACGCTTCTGGAACGCAAATCCATTTCGGTGTCCGATTTCCGCTGCAGCGCGGGACCCGGCGATAAGCCGTTTGCCGAGCTGCATCGCCGCCACTCGATCTCCTATGTCCGCAAGGGCAGCTTTGGTTTGCACTGCCGCGGCAAGTTCAGGGAATTGGTGGCGGGCTCGGTGCTGATCGGCCATCCCGGCGACGAATATACCTGCACCCATGATCACGTCTGCGGCGACGAATGCCTGTCGTTCTTCTTAGGACCAGAACTGGTCGAGGCGATCAGCGACAGCAAGGATATCTGGCAGATCGGCTCGGCGCCGCCGCTGCCGGAGTTGATGGTGCTCGGCGAGCTGGCGCAGGCGGCGGCAGATGGCAGCAGCGACATCGGCCTCGACGAAATCGGACAGGTGTTGGCCAGCCGCTTTGTCGAGGTGGTTTCCGGCAGGCCGCGCAAGGCTGGTCCCGACGCCGCCCGCGACCGCCGCCGCGCGGTGGAAACCGCGCTCTGGATCGACGCTCATTCGCACCGGCAGATCGACCTGGAGGACGCCGCAGCCCAAGCCGCCATCAGCCCGTTCCATTTCCTGCGGCTGTTCTCGGACGTGCTGGGCGTCACCCCGCACCAATATCTGCTGCGCTCCCGACTGCGCCATGCGGCGCGGCGGCTGGCCGACGACGACAGCCCGATCACCGATATCGCCTATGATGTCGGTTTCGGCGACCTCTCCAATTTCGTGCGCACGTTCCACCGCGCCGCGGGCGCCTCGCCGCTGCGGTTCCGTCAGGCCTCGCGGGGGAAGCGCAAGATTCTCCAAGAACGGCTCGCCCTCCACTAGCTAGGGTTTCTCCAGTTCGCGCGGCATCCCGCGCACTTTTGACTGGAGAACACCATGTACGATCACATCGGATTACGCGTCGGAAACCTCGACGCCAGCGTGCGCTTCTATACGGCCGTGCTCGCGCCCCTCGGCCATGTGTTGTGTTCACGCGACGATTCCGGCGCGGGTTATGGTCCCAAGGGCCAACCCGCACTCTGGCTGCACCTGCACAAGGGTTCGAGCAACACCGGCGCCCATGTCGCCTTCCGTGCGCCGGACCATGCCGCGATCAAGAAATTCCACGCCGAGGGGCTGAAGGCCGGCGGCCGCGACAATGGCGGCGCGGGCGCGCGGGCGGATTACAGCCCGACCTACTACGCGGCGTTTCTGATCGACCCTGATGGCAACAATGTCGAGGCGGTTTGTACGTAGGTACGATTCGCAACCCACCCACCGTCGTCATCCTGAGGTGCGCGCACTTGCGCGCCTCGAAGGATGGCCGCAGGCACCGAGCTAGTCATCCTTCGAGGCTCGCCGAAGGGGCTCGCACCTCAGGATGACGCCACAGCAATTTCTCAGAAGGACCTCAACCATGGCTTCCATCCACAAAGACATCATCATCGACGCCAACCCCGCCGACGTGTGGGACGCGGTGCGCGATTTCGGCGCGGTGCATACGCGGCTGGTGCCGGGCTTCGTGCTCGATTCGAAACTCGACGGCGACGCGCGGATCGTGACGTTTTCCAACGGCATGGTGGCGCGCGAACTCTTGGTCGATTGCGACGATGCGCGGCGGCGGCTGGTCTATGCCGTGATCAGCGAACGGATCAAGCAGCACAGCGCCTCGGTGCAGGTGTCCGCCGAAGCCGGCGGCCGCTGCCGGCTGGCCTGGACCGTCGACGTGCTGCCGCATGACATCGCGCCCTACATGAATGCGCAGATGGATCAGGCGGCGCTGGCGATGCAGAAGGCGCTCGCGCGATCAGCAAAAGTGGATCCGGTTTTGCGTCCGATCGCGCGACAAAATGTATAGAGGGAAGGCAGCGGCATGATTCCGGCGTTCCTCGAAGCGCTCGGCGCGGAAGGCCCATCGGCCGACCGCGCCGGCAAGATGGATCTCTACGGACGCTTCGTCGGCTCCTGGGATCTCGACGTCAGGCAATTCTCGGGCGACGGCCGCGAGCGCCGCCGCGCCGGCGAATGGCATTTCGGCTGGGCGCTGGAGGGCCGCGCGATCCAGGACGTCTGGATCGTGCCGCCCCGCGGCGATGGGCGCCACGGCGACGCCGCCGCCAACATCAACTCCTATGGCACGACGCTGCGGGTCTACGATCCCGATATCGATGCCTGGCGTATCCAGTGGACCGATCCGGTGACGCGAAGCTTCCTGCAGATGATCGGCCGCGCCGAAGGCCGTGACATCGTGCAGCTCGGCACGCGGCCGGACGGCCATTTGATGCGCTGGAGTTTTTCCGGGATCACACCTAACTCGTTCGTGTGGCGCGGCGAGATCTCCGCCGACAACGGCGCGAACTGGCGTGTCAACACCGAGTTCACCGCCAAACGCCAAGCACCGTGATCTTTCGCACAGATCGGCGTTTCGCCCGCTCCTAGCGTCACCATTTGCGCCCGGATGGCACCGCCTCCGCGGGCCGCGGCGCATTGGAGTTCGAACCATGACTGGAGCTGACAAGGTTGTGTGCCAGGCAGCCACGCTGCTGCTGCTGCTGTTTGTCCTGACGACGACGCCGGCGAAGGCGCAGTTCGCCGGCTTCGGTGGTGGTGGTGGTGGAGGCGGCGGCGACGACATGATGACGCAGATGGCGCCGATGCTGGAAATGATGAAGGCCAAAATGGGCAAGCGCCGCTTTGGCATGATGATGCAGACCATGGGGCCGATGATGGGCCGCATGATGGAAGGCGGCGGCGGTGGCGGTCTCAGTGGCCTTGGCGGCATGATGGGCGGCGGCGGAATCCCCGGCGGCTCCGGTGGCGGCTATGGCGGCGGCATCCCCAGCGGCTATGGCGACAGCTATGGCGCCAACATGGGCGGCATGGGCGGCGGCAACATCATGGGCATGCTCGGCGGCGCCGGCGGCGAGATGATGAGCATGATTCCGCAGCTGATGCGCATGGCCAATACGGGCGGCGGCCGTCACGGCCGCCGGCATCGGCGGCGGTAGGACGACGTCAGCGCCTTAGCTATCTCCGTCATCCTGAGGTGCTCGCCTCTTCGGCGAGCCTCGAAGGATGTGCGGCCCGAACTGTGGCCGATTCATCCTTCGAGGCGCGCAAGAGCGCGCACCTCCCGAGCGAACGCAAGTGCGTTCGTCCGGGGATGACGGAGATGGATGCAGTCAAGACAACGCCGGCCGAACCTTGGGAACGGGACCGTGCTTCGGTCCCCACCGGGTCAGGATCACGCTGGCGCAGGACAACAGGCCGAGCAGCATCATCGATGCCGCCGTCAGCATGAAGTAATCCTGGGCGGTGGCGTTGTGCGTCGACAGCCACCAGCCGCCGACACCGATGAACAGCAGCCGTGCGGTCTGCGCCAGCACGGGGCCGATCACCTTGGCCGCGCCCTGCGATGAAAAATAGCACGTGGTGGCAAGGCCGAGGAAGGCATACATCGGCGCCGCCGTGGCAAGATACTGCCGGCTTGCGGCGCGCACGCCGGCATTGTCGGTGAACAGATTGACCCAGAGGTCGGGGAAGATCGCAATCAGGGTGGCGAGCGCGCCGACCCCGACAAAAGCCACACCGCCCGCGATCCAGCAGATCCTGCGGGCCCGCGCGATGCGCTTGGCGCCGATCGCCATGCCGACCATCGGCACCGTCGCGATGCCGACCGCAAACGCGATCGACGTCAGCATGAATTCGAGACGCGCGCCGATGCCGTAGCCGGCCAGGATTTCGGTGCCGAAACCCGCCAGCATGTAGGTGAAGATGCTGATGGTCAGCACCGACTGCAGCGGCGAGAAGCAGGCGATGGCGCCGACCTTGAGAATGTCGATGAACATCGCCCAGCGAATCCGCAAGCCGACGATCTTGGGAACGACGCGCGCGCGGCCGGAAAACAGATACCACGACATCACGGAGATGCTGATGATGTAGGCAATCAGCGAACCGGCGGCGACGCCGCGCATGCCGAATTGCGGGACCGGCCCGAGACCGAGACCGAGCGTGCCGCCGAGGATGATCTGGCAGACGGCGGAAACCAGCATCAGCAGCGACGGCAGTTTCATGTTGCCGGTGCCGCGCAGGATGCCGGCCATCGTGTTCATCAGCCATGGCACGACGGCGCCGCCGAAAAATATCTGGGTGTAGCCGATCGCCTGCGCCAGCACGTTGCCGCGGCCGCCGAGCAATTCGAGCAGCTTCGGGCCGAAGATCAGCATGCCCAGCATGAAGACGAGGCCGAAGCAGAGCCCGATCAGCAAGGCATGCGCTGCCAGCGTCGAGGCACGCTCGACGTCGCCGGCGCCGAGCGCGCGCGCGATCGCGGATGCGACGCCGCCGCCCATGGCGCCGCCCGACATCGTCATGGTCAGGATCACGCAGGGAAACACCAGCGCCATCGCGGCCAGCGATTCCACACCGAGCCGGCCGATATAGGAGGTCTCGGCGATCACCACACAGGTGCCGGCCGAGAGTGCAATGACGTTGGGCCAGGCCAGCCACAGCAGCGTGCGCAGGATCGGACCATCGACCAGCGCGTTCTTCGCCGGCGGCGGCGGTGGCGGCAGCGGGCGTTCTTCCTCATCGACGGGAATTTCGGCAACGCCGATATCGGACATTTCTGCTCCCGCGCGCGGGGGAACCCCTGAGATCGCACGCCAATTCAATGTTTTTGGGCGCATTATCCGGCCGCGCCAAACTGCTTCCTAGCACGGCAAGGCCTGATTCCGCGTGCGCGGAACGCAATGGGGGCCTGCACGATTGCGGGCGAACGCGCTCGCCTTAGCCGATCGACCAGACGAACGGTGGCCTTCCGCCGGCCGGCGGCTTCAAGTGCACGGGAATATGGCGGCCGCAGCCGGCGGCCAGGCCCTCGAACAATCCCCGCAGCACGCTGGCGCAAGCCGGGTGATAATCGCCGACATCGGCCATCAGCTTCCAGCTCTGCTGCCGGATTTCGAACGCGCCATCGGACTCGCTGATGTCTGCGACGTCGTCCTGCGACTCGAACAGGATGCGCAGGAAGGCCGCGAACTCCTTCGCGCCGCCACGGCTCGCACCAAAGCTTGGCGCGATCTCCTCGAAATACTGCATGCCGATCAGTTTGCCGGTGAGGCGCAACAAATATCCGGCATCCTCCGGCCCGAAGCATTGCACCAGTACCGGGGCCGCGGTCTTCACATATTCCATCGCGTAGTTGCGATAGGCCTTTTCCAGCCGCGGCTTTGGCCAGCTGGCAACCGGCAATTCGGGGGCGGCGGCCGGATCGAAGCGCGGCGCCTCGAGATGCCGCGCGAACACCATGCGCGCATCGAGTTCGAGCGGATGATCGTATTCGCAATAATAGCCTTCCAGCCCGTCCTGACCGTCGACGCTCTGCTTGGTGCAGACGAAGCCGAGATTGAGATTACCCAGCGCTGCGCCATTGTTGGCGTGCCATCCCCGCAGCATCGCGCGCGACACTTCGCCGGGCACGCCGCAGATCGCAGTCCCGCGCCAGATCCAGCGCGGCGGCGGATAGCGGATCCAGGCTTTTCGATCGGTCTCGTACATGTATTCGACATGGACGCCGCCGATCCAGTTGGAGAGATAATGATACTGCGCCGCCGCGACCGCCGGCGGCAGATGATCGAGGCCAAGTTTTTTCAACCCGGGCAGGAAGCGTTCCCTCTGCTGGCGGCGAAACACCCGGAACACGAATTCTGCGGCATCCGCCGTACCGCGGCGGGAGACGACGGTGAGAACAAGGCCGGTGAAAAACGCGTGGTAGAGATCGGCGACGCTGCGCCATCTGGCCCATTGCGCTTGCTGCGCGCGGTCATCGTTCGCCTCGGTCATCGCCATCCCGGTTCCCTTTCTCTCCGCAAGCACGCGTTGCGGTTGCTCAATTCACGCGAATTTCATGGCGGGCACCGCGAACGATGGCCGGCGTTCCGCATTGGTGCAGCGATATGCACCGCATTGTACATCGATATGCAAGGAGCCGTCATGCATAGCCATCTTCGGCTGGCGCTATGTCTGGGCGCGCTGGCACTTCCGCTCGCCGCCTGCAACGAACAGGCCCCCTCGGGCTCCGCGGAGCAGACCTACGGTCCCTCCCCCAAATTGCCGTCGCCGCAAATCTCGTGGATACCGACCGTCAACATCGCCGCCGCCAAGGGCTGGCCGGAAGGCGGCAAGCCCACCGCGGCCAACGGCATGGCCGTCGATGCCTTCGCCAGGGGGCTCGAACATCCGCGCACAATCTACGTGCTGCCAAATGGCGACGTGCTGGTGGCCGAGTCCAACGCGCCGCCGCAACCGGAAGGCGGCAAGGGGATCAAAGGCTTCTTTTTCAAGTGGGCGCAAAGTCGTGCCGGCGCCGGCGTGCCGAGCGCGAACCGCATCACGCTGCTCCGCGACGCCGATGGCGACGGCGCCGCTGAAACCCGCAGCGTCTTCCTGAGCGGCCTGAACTCGCCGTTCGGCATGATGCTGGTCGGCGAGGATTTCTATGTCGCCAATACCGATGCGATCATGAAGTATCCCTACCATACCGGCGATACCAGCATCACGACACCCGGCGTCAAGCTCGTCGACCTGCCCGCGGGCCCCCTCAACCATCACTGGACCAAGGACCTCACCGCCAGCCCCGACGGATCGAAGCTTTACGCCACCGTCGGCTCCAACAGCAACGTCGCCGAGAACGGCATCGAGGCCGAGACCGATCGCGCCGCCGTCCTCGAGGTCGATCGCGCCAGCGGGTCGCGGCGGGTGTTTGCATCCGGCCTGCGCAATCCGAACGGACCTGCCTGGGAGCCGCACACCGGCGCTCTTTGGGTCGTTGTCAACGAGCGCGACGAACTCGGCAACGATCTGGTGCCGGACTACATGACCTCGGTGAAGGACGGCGCGTTCTAGGGCTGGCCCTACAGCTACTTCGGCGACCGCGTCGATACGCGCGTGGAGCCGCGACGTCCCGACATGGTCGCGAAAGCGATGGCGCCGGACTACGCGCTGGGCGCGCACACCGCTGCGCTCGGACTGACGTTCAACACCGGCAATCTGTTTCCGCCAGCGATGGCCGGCGGCGCCTTCATCGGCCAGCACGGCTCGTGGAATCGCAAGCCACTGGCCGGCTACAAGGTGATCTTCGTGCCGTTCACTGGTGGCAAACCTTCCGGCCCGCCGCAGGACGTGCTGACCGGTTTCGTCAATGACGACGGCGAAGCTCGCGGACGTCCGGTCGGCGTGCGGCTCGACAAGCAGGGCGCGCTCCTGGTCGCCGACGACGTCGGCAACACGATTTGGCGCGTGACGCCTGCGACGAAGTCGGCGGCGCGGTAACTCACCCCTCATGGTGAGGAGCGCGTCTTCGCGCGTCTCGAACCACGCTTTGCCCTACGGGCTACGCGTGGCGCAGCCACTCACCAAAAAGCAAAGCGTGCCCGGCGAAGCCCAACGGGCGAAGACGGGCTCCTCCAGCGATGAGCTTACGCTCACGCGGGGATGAGGGAGTGAACCTGGCTACACCCGGAAATGCTTGCTCAGCTTCAGGCCCTGCGCCTGGTAGTTCGAGCCGATGCGCTGGCCGTACATGGCGTCGGGCCGCGCCAGCATTTTCTCGTAGACGAGGCGGCCGACGATCTGGCCGTGCTCGAGGATGAACGGCACCTCGCGCGAGCGCACTTCGAGCACGGCGCGCGAGCCCTGCCCGCCGGCGCCGGCATAGCCGAAGCCGGGATCGAAAAAGCCGGCGTAATGCACACGGAATTCGCCGACCAGAGGGTCGAACGGCACCATCTCGGCGGCGTAATCCGGCGGAATCTGCACCGCCTCTTTCGAGGCGAGGATGTAGAATTCGCCGGGATCGAGGATCAGGCTGCCGTCGGGGCGCGCGGCGATCGGCTCCCAGAATTCATCGACCGCATAGCCGCCGCGGCGGTCGACATCGACCACGCCGGTGTGGCGCTTGGCGCGATAGCCGACGAAGCCGCCGGAACTCTCGCCGCTGAGATCGACGCTCAGTGCCACGCCATTGGCGAGATCGGCGTCGTCGATATCGACCAGCCGCTCGGCGTCATGCAGCGCGTCCAGCTCGTCGGCGTTCAGAATCGCGTCGCCGGTGCGAAAGCGCACCTGTGACAGCCGCGATCCCTCGCGCAGCAACACCGGAAACGTCTTCGGACTGATTTCGGCATAGAGCGGCCCGTGATAGCCCGCGCCGATCATGTCGAAGCGGCGCGTGCCATCGGCGATCACGCGGGTGAACACGTCGAGCCGCCCGGTCGAACTTTTCGGGTTGGCGGCGGCGACGATCTCCGGCGGCAACGCAAGGCTCTCCAGCAGCGGCACGATGTAGACGCAATTGGTCTCCAGCACCGCCCCGTCGGTGAGGTCGATCTCGTGCAGTTTCAGTTCGTCGATACGCTCGGCGACCGTCGCACCCGGCCCGGGCAGGAAGCTCGCGCGCACCCGGTAGGCGACGTCGCCGAGGCGCAGGTCGAGGCTGGCGGGCTGGATCTGGCTTTCGACAAAGGGATAGGCCGGCAGGATCAGGCCCGCATCCGCCATCGCCGCGATCATGCGGTCGGGCAGGATTCCGTTGGCGTCGGGCGGCAGCGTGAACGGCACGGCGGTCCTCAAGGAGCCCGGGTCCTGAAGGAGCCCGGAAGGATGACCCAGATGTCATCCAAACCTCATAAATATGGGTATTTACGGGTTATCCGATGGCTGGCTTGACGAAAAGGGCGCGAGGGAATATCAGCATGACTTATCCCGTGGTGATTTGAGCCGGCCGGCTTGCAGCCACGTTAAACAAGTCGCTAAACAGGCCGGGGACACGTGTGATCCCGGCCTGTGGAAATTTTTCCAGGCCGGTTTTTTGTGACCATTTTCAATGGTGGTCACGACGGAGGTCACATGTCTGAGACTGGTTCTACCAAGCGTTTTCGTCCCGAAACCCGCCTTGTCCATGGCGGCACGCTACGCTCGCAATTCGGCGAGACGTCTGAGGCGCTATTCCTCACCCAAGGCTACGTCTACGACTCCGCGGAGCAGTGCGAGGCCCGATTCAAGGGCGAGGATCCCGGCTTTATCTATTCGCGCTATTCCAATCCGACGATTGAGATGTTCGAGCGCCGCATGATGCAACTCGAGGGCGCGGAAGCCGCGCGCTCGACCGCGACCGGCATGGCCGCGGTGACGACCGCGATCCTCGCACCGCTCCGGGCCGGCGACCACGTCGTCGCTTCGAAAGCCCTGTTCGGCTCCTGCCTTTACGTGGTGCAGGATCTCCTGCCGCGCTACGGGATCGAGACGACGCTGGTCGACGGTCTCGATCTCGACCAGTGGCAGCGCGCATTGCGGCCGAACACCAAGTCCTTCTTCCTGGAGAGCCCGACCAATCCGACGCTCGACGTGCTCAACATCCCGGCGATTGCCGAGATCGCGCACAGTGGCGGCGCACGGTTGATCGTGGACAATGTGTTCGCCACACCGATCTGGCAGAGCCCGCTTTCGCTTGGCGCCGACGTCGTTGTCTACTCCGCCACCAAGCACATCGATGGCCAGGGCCGCTGCCTCGGTGGCATCATCCTGTCCTCGGAAGCGTTCGTCGCCGAGCACCTCCATAATTTCATGCGCCACACCGGCCCGTCGCTGTCGCCGTTCAACGCCTGGGTCCTGCTCAAGGGACTGGAGACGCTGGCGGTACGGGTGCGCGCGCAGACCGAGACCGCCGGCAAGGTCGCCGACGCGCTGGCGAACAATCCGAAAATCTCGCGGCTGATCTATCCCGGCCGCGCCGATCATCCGCAGGCCGAACTGGTGAAGCGACAGATGCGCGCCGGCTCGACCCTGATCGGCTTCGAGGTCAAAGGCGGCAAGCAGGCCGCGTTCCGCACCCTCAATGCGTTGCAGGTCTCGCGGATCTCGAACAATCTCGGCGACGCCAAGAGCCTCGTCACCCATCCGGCGACCACGACCCATCAGCGGCTGTCGCCGGAGGCGCGCGCCGAACTCGGCATCAGCGAGGGCTTTATCAGATTCTCCGCCGGGCTCGAGCATGCCGATGATCTGATCGAGGATTTTGCGCAGGCGCTGGAGCAGGCGTGAGAGGGCGGCACACGCAGCCACACACAGGTGTCGTCCCGGCCTTGAGCCGGGACCCATAACCACAGGGTGTTGTGAGTTAGGGAAGTCGTCAACCACTGCTTCAATCAGCAGGGCCGCGGCCTGGGTCCCGGCTCAAGGCCGGGACGACAAAACTCACATCGGCCTGTACGTCCGCACGTTCGAGGGCACGTTGACGCCGAGCTTGATCTGGCCGACGGAGCGGATGATGTCGTCGCCGAGCAGTTGCGCAAAGCAGGCGTAGCCCCAGTCGCTCATGTGCAGGCCGTCGGCGATGACGAAATTCTCGATCGGGATCGCTTGCTTCTCGTGCCAGTCGCGCATCACCTCGAAGCGCGGGAAGATGCCGACCTTGCGCAGCTCGGCGACCTTGTTGAGCAGATTGATCATCTTGCCCGCGCTCTCCGCGCGTGCGTTGACGGCCGGCGAATATTGCGGATCGATCAGCACCAGATCGGCGCCGGTCTTCTGAATGCGCGCGATACCGTCTTCCACCAGCTTGATGGTGTCGGCGGGATCGAGATTGCGCAGCACGGCGTTGGTGCCGACCTGCCAGATCACCAGATCCGGGTTCATGTCGATGACCGAGGTCTGCAGCCGCTTCATCATTTCAGGCGCGTCCTCGCCGCCCTGGCCGCGATTGATCACGGTGATGTCGGCGGTCGGATATTGCCGGCGCAGCTGCGCCGCGAGGCGGTTGGGATAGTTGAATTCCGGCGAGGTCGCGCCGAAGCCCGCGGTCGACGACGAGCCGAACGCGATGATGACCACCGGCTCGCCCGCCGCGAGCTTGCCCGCGACACGCGGCAGCGATGCCATCTTCTTGCCGCCACCCTTTGCCGGCAGGCAGGGAACGCGGCTGAAGATATCGGCGGCTGATTTCGCGACTTCCTTTGCCTTGTCGACCGCCTTGCCGGTGAGGCTCCTTTGCTGCGCCGGAGCGGACGGGTCGGTGGCCGCCACACTGCCCGCCCCCGCGCTCGGCGCCTGTGGTTTAGCCGCTTCCGCCTTGTTCGATTCAGCCTTGTTCGATTCAGCTTTGCTCGCTTCAGTCTTGCTCGTCTCAGCCTTGCCCGGTTCAGCCTTGCCCGAGCCGGATAGCGTCGCCGCCTGCTGGGCGGCCTGGGTCGGCTCCGCCTGCACCGGCAAAACCGACGCCGGCGTCAGCAGTGCCGTCGCCGCGAGGGCGAGCGCTGCCAGCGATGCGGACGGGGAAAAAGGGCAGTAGCAACTCATTTACGCCAGTTCCTCAATTCTGCTGCGCCGGGTTCACATGCGCCGCGTCGATCACGAATTTCGACAGCGCGCGGCCGAGGCAATCGTGCACCCGCTTGGCGAGGTCGAGGCCATGCGCCGTGCTGGACAGGTCGAAGTCTCCGGCGTCGCTCCAGTGCCGCATGATGGCGAAACGGTCGAACAGGGGAACGTCATGCTGCTGCGCCACCACCCGCATATTATCCAGGTAGGGCGGTGCGGAAATCATCGTTTCGGTGCGCGGACTGTATTGCAGGTTCATCAAGACCACGTTGGCCCCTGCATTTTGCACCGCAACAACGCCTTCGTCGACAGCGGCGCGAAAATCATCGGGATCGATGGATCGGATAGCATCGTAGGTGCCGGTCTGCCAGATAACCAAAGTAGGCTTTCTTGCTTCCACGAGCTTAACAAGTCCGCTTGCGACCTCTTCGGCCGTCTTCTTTACCTGTAGTTCCAGGGAGACGTTCACCGCGACCTTCGGAAGCATCTCCTTTAACATCGCCTGCAGGCGGCCAGGATAGGCGCTGCCTTCGGATGCCAGGATGGTCGAAGACCGGCTGCCCACCACCAGAATTTCCAGCCGGCGTTCGCTGACGATGGCCGTCTCGACCTTGGGCAGCGGGCTCTCGGAGGTGAGCAGATAGGCCGGGACCTCGCAATTCGGCGGGGCAAGCTCGGCGCGCGCGGGGGCCACGGCCAGCAAGCCGGCAAACAAGGTCAGACCCAGGATCATCACCGGGTTGGACGTCATCAACCCCCTCCCGCCATATCGGCGTTGCCAACAGCGCCCTTTTTCCGGGATGCATTCTTGTCGGCGGAATGCTTGTACCACGAAATGACCCACGCCATGCCGGACATGATGAGGATTCCGGCGACGCTGATGAGGAAATGCAGGCCTGCTCCACCGGAGATTTCGGCCAGCACGAAATGCCCGGCAAAGGCGAGAAAGACGCCGAGGCAGAATATCTCGAGCGAATGCTGTCCGCACAGGATCAATGGTCGCAGCCAGGGTGAATTCAGCCCCGGCCAGTCCTTGCGCAGGAAGCGCACGGTGAGCGCTGCCAGCGCCAGGAAGTGTGCAAAGCGCAGCACATCCAGATCGGTCTTGGTGATCGGGTACATCCACTGCTCGATCAGCTTCGGCATGAAGCGGCTCAATTGCGGGATGTGCCAGGTCATCGTGACGAAGAAGGCGGCGAGCAGATAGACGATGCAGATCCACATCGTGATCCGCGAGGAGAGGATCGCCGACATCCGCACCGCGCCGCCGAGCGCGCACCAGGCGCCGAACACGAACAGCAATTGCCATGCGAACGGATTGAAGGCCCAGAATCCGTTCGGATAGGCCGACAGGTACAGGTCGAACTGCCAGGTCACCGCGTAGAGCGCCACCGACAGCGCCAGCGAGACGTCGGGCCGCCATTTCATCAGCCACAGGATCAGCGGCAGGAACAGCATCAGCACGATATAGAGCGGCAGCACGTCCATGTTGACGGGACGGAATCGCAGCAGCAGCGCCTGGATGATCGTGACATCGGGCTGCTTGAGGAAATCCATGATCCCCATTTCTTCCGCATACAGCGGGTTGTTGAAATTGGTGGCGACGTAGGAAATCTCCGCCAGGAAGATCGTGAACAGGAACACATGCGCCACGTAGATCTGCCAGACCCGCCGCATGATGCGCGCGGTGGCGATCACGAAACCTGCCTCCAGCATCGCCCGGCCATACACGAACGCCGCGGTATAGCCGGAGATGAAGATGAAGATCTCGGTGGCGTCGGAAAATCCGTAATTGCGGATCGTGAACCAGGTCAGGATGTTCGGCGGCAAATGATCGATGAAGATCAGCCACAGCGCGAGCCCGCGAAACAGATCGAGCCGCAGTTCGCGCTCGCCGGCTGCCGGCAGCGTGATCGCCGGCGCCGAGGCATCGTCCTTTGCGCGCGCGTCCGCAACGGACGGTCCGGCAATTTGATCGACAAGGGACGACATCGGGCACCGTTTTGGCAGTCGAATCTACGCAAATTGCACGACAGAAAGGATAATATCGGCCCGCAGATTGCAGGCAAGGAAGATCGGGCAAGGAAGATCGGGCAAGGAAAAACAGACAAGGGTCGGGAACCGCGCGGGTGCGCCTTAGGGCGAAACTATGTTGAAACGAGGATGGAATACCTCAACCATCCTCCGCCCGCCGATTGGTTCCACCGGCTTTCTTCGCTATGCTGCGCCACAGGATTCTGGAAGCTCTTATTCATGTACCGCGCCGTCACCCGTCAGATCGAAGTCACCGTCGAACCGAATTTCCTCCCGGAGCGCTCGTCGGTCGACAAGGGCCAGTATTTCTGGTCCTACACCATCGTCATCACCAATTCCGGCAACGAAACCGTGCAGCTGCGGACGCGGCACTGGATCATCACCGACGCCACCGGCCGCAAGCACGAAGTCCGCGGCGAAGGCGTGGTCGGCGAGCAACCGGTGCTGGCCCCCGGCGAGCGCTTCGAATACACCTCCGGCGTCCCGCTCCCGACCGCGTCGGGCTTCATGACCGGGCGCTACCAGATGGTCAGCGAAAGCGGCCTGCATTTTGAGATCGACGTGCCGACATTCTCGCTGGATAGCCCGGACAATAAGAGGGTGTTGAATTAGGGGGGTGCCCTCCACGCGTCGTCCCGGCGAACGCAGGGACCCATACTCCGCGGCGGTCATTGTTTGCAGAAGGGCTCAAACGCCGGCGCTCTAACCGATAGGCCGCGGCGTATGGGTCCCCCGATGCGCAATTGCGCATCTGAGCTCAAGGCCGGGACGACGTGGATGGGTCATCGCAAACACAACATCACGATCTCGTCGCGCAATCCGCGCGAATTTTGCTCTTGAATATTTCGCCCTTTTTTCGCGGCCACTGTCTCCACATCGTCATTGCGAGCGCAATGCCCTACTCCACACCCGCTTCTTCCGGCGTGAATTCATAGACCGACGAGCAGAACTCGCAGGTCACCATCACCTTGCCGTCCTTGACCATTTCGGCGCGGTCGTGCGCGGCAAAGCTGGTCAGCATCGCGGACACCGCGTCGCGCGAGCAGGAGCATTGCGCGCGCATCGCCAGCGGCGCGAATACCCGCACGCCGCGCTCGTGAAACAGGCGGTACAATAATCGCTCGCCCGACAAATCCGGATCGATCAGTTCGACATCCTCGACGGTCGAGATCAGCGACTGGCCCTCGAGCCAGGCGTCGTCTTCCGCCACCGCATGCGCGGCCGCGCCTTCCGGCGCATCGCCGGGATGGAGGTCGGCCTGCCGCGCCCGCTCCGGCGCCTTGGGTAGGAATTGCAGCAGCATGCCGCCGGCGCGCCAGCGGTGTTTCGGGCCGTCGCCGCTGCCGCGCCATTCCTCGCCGACCGCGAGGCGCACGCGGGTCGGGATCTGTTCCGAGCGCAGGAAATACTCGTGCGCGGCGTCTTCGAGATTGCCGCCATCGAGCGCCACCAGGCCCTGATAGCGGCTCATGTCCGCGCCCTGGTCGATGGTCATCGCCAGATGACCCTTGCCGAGCAGCGCACCGGAATCACGGTAGGATTCTTCGCCTTCCTTCAGCCGCGTCGCATCGAAGCGCGCATAGGCGCGCAAGCGATCGGGCAGCTGGAAATCCACGATCAGGAACGACACCGGGCCGTCGGTCTGGGTCTGCAGGATGAAGCGGCCGTCGAACTTCAGCGATGAGCCGAGCAACGTCGCCAGCACGATGGCCTCGCCGAGCAGCTTGCAGACCGGCGCCGGGTAATCATGCTTGGTCAGGATGTCGTCGAGCGCCGGACCGAGCCGGGTCAGCCGCCCGCGCAGGTCGAGTGCATCGACCTCGAACGGCAGCGCCGTATCATCGACGGGAACCGCCGATGGAGCGCGGGTCGGCGCCTCGGCCGTGATTTTGATGTCGGGGGATTGAGTCATGGCGCTTTATCTGGGGTCGGAAGGAGTGAATCGAAAGGGGTTATTGTCGTCCCTGCGAACGCAGGGACCCATAACCACAGGGAGTTCTGAGTAAGGCAAGGCGTCAACCTCTGCCTTTCAATCATTAGGGCCGCAGCGTATGGGTCCCTGCGTTCGCAGGGACGACGGGAGAGCCCGCTACGCCACTTCGTTAAAGCACCAGGCCAAGATGCCCTTTTGCGCGTGCAGGCGGTTTTCGGCTTCGTCGAACACGACAGACTGCGGGCCGTCGATCACTTCGTCGGTGACCTCCTCGCCGCGATGCGCCGGCAGGCAGTGCATGAACAGCGCGTCGGGCTTGGCCAGCGACATCAGCTGCGCGTTGACCTGATAGGGCTTGAGCACGTTGTGGCGATGTTCGCCGTCCTTGTCGCCCATCGACACCCAGGTGTCGGTGACGACGCAATCGGCGCCGGCTACGGCCGCTTCGGGATCGTTGCCGAGCACGATCGGCGCCTGCGTCGCCTTGATCCAGTCCTTCATCGCCTTGTTGGGCGCGAGCTGCGGCGGGGTTGCGACGTTGAGATTGAACTTCAAACGTTCCGCCGCATGCGCCCATGACGCCAGCACGTTGTTGTCGTCACCGGTCCAGGCCACGGTACGGCCTTCGATCGAACCGCGATGTTCCTCGAACGTCATCAGATCGGCCATCACCTGGCAGGGGTGCGAGCGCCGGGTCAGCCCGTTGATGACGGGCACGGTGGCGTTGGCCGCAAGCTCCAGCAGCGCATCGTGGTTGAGGATGCGGATCATGATCGCATCGACGTAGCGCGACAGCACGCGCGCGGTATCGGCGATGGTCTCGCCGCGCCCGAGTTGCATCTCGGCGCCGGTCAGCATGATGGCCTCGCCGCCGAGCTGGCGCATGCCGACATCGAACGACACCCGGGTGCGAGTCGACGGCCGCTCGAAGATCATTGCCAGCGTCTTGCCCTCGAGCGGCTTCCTGGGCGCCTCATGCGCCTTCAGCTTCGCCTTCATGGCGACGCTCAAGGCCAGCATGTTGCGCAATTCCTTGGGCGGCAGCTCGCTGATATCGAGGAAGTGGCGAAGAGATTTGCTCATCACCCCGCCGCCTTCTTCAAACTGTCGCCGGACAGCGCGATGCAGGCGCGTTCGAGGCTCTGGACCGATTGTTCGATCTCGGATTCGGAGACGATCAGCGGCGCGAGGAAACGCACGACATTGTCGCCGGCGCCGACGGTCAGCAGCTTCTGGTCTCGCAGCGCGCCAACGAGATCGCCCGAGGGCACCACGGCCTTGACGCCGATCAGCAGGCCCTCGCCGCGCACTTCGGCCAGCACGGAAGGATAGCGATCGACCACGGAGGCCAGCTTCTGTTTCAGGAGCAGCGACACCTTCTGCACGTGATCGAAGAAGCCGGGCTTGAGCATCACGTCGAGCACCGCGTTGGCGGACGCGATCGCCAGCGGATTGCCGCCGAAGGTCGAGCCGTGCGAGCCCGGCGTCATGCCGGAAGCCGCCTCTGAAGTAGCCAGGCAGGCGCCGATCGGAAAACCGCCGCCGAGCGCTTTTGCCAGCGACATGATGTCGGGGGTGACGCCGAGGCGCTTATAGGCAAACAGATCGCCGGTGCGGCCCATGCCGGTCTGCACCTCGTCGAAAATCAGCAGCAGGCCGTTGTCGTCGCACAATTGGCGCAACGCCTTGTAGAACGCGTGCGGCGCGCTACGCACCCCGCCCTCGCCCTGCACCGGTTCGATCAGGATCGCCGCGGTCTCTGGCCCGACCGCCTTCTTCACCGCTTCGAGATCGCCATGCGGCACCTGGTCGAAGCCATCCAGCGGCGGACCGAAACCTTCCAGATATTTGGCCGAGCCGGTCGCCGCCAGCGTGCCCAGCGTGCGGCCGTGGAACGCGCCTTCGAAAGTGACGAGGCGATAGCGCTCGGGATGGCCCTTGGCGGCATGATAGCGGCGCGCGACCTTGATCGCGCATTCCATCGCTTCCGCGCCGGAATTGCAGAAGAACACCAGATCCGCAAAGCTCTGCTCGCACAGCCTTGCGGCAAGCTTGTCGCCGTCCGGGCTCCTGAACAGGTTCGACATATGCCAAAGCTTGGTGGCCTGCTCCTGCAAGGCTGCGACCAGATGCGGATGGCAATGACCGAGCGCATTCACCGCGACACCTGAGGTGAAGTCGAGATAGCGCTCGCCTGTCGTCGAGATCAGCCACGCGCCCTCGCCGCGCTCGAAGCCGAGATCGACTCTCGCGAATACGGGAAGCAGATGCGACGGGGCGCTGTTGGTCATGGCCATCACTGACGGTTGGAGACCGGCCACAAAGCGTGCATTGGCGCGAACGCGGCACAGCCGGTCTTGCGAAAACAAAACGTGCCGCCTTTTCGGGGCGGCACGTGGCAGGCATTCTATGCGGGCGGTGGACCGTGTCAACACACCTCAAAAGCGCCTTCCTGCGGTGCGAAACAGCAATCCTGCAGGATTCCGGGGCGGTGGAAAACGCCGAATACAATGCATAGATAGTCGGAACATGTGGACGCACCGATGCGGACTCTTGCGCCTGAGTCACGCCATATTGTAGCCTCTGGGCTGTCGGGTACGACATCTCGTGCGGCGGTACTGACCCTTAGAAGCCCATTTTGTACGGCGTAGACGTTCGGGCGATTTTCGCGCCCGGCGAGGGCTAAGGGATTCTGCCCGCTGGGATTTTTGAGAATTGGCATCGCCAGCGCTGCCCCCGGTTTGGCCGGCTCTGTGCGAAGGGAAAATGCGATGACGGTATTGACCTGGTCGGACGATCGCGTCGAGCAGCTTAAGAAACTCTGGGAGGGCGGACTTTCCGCCAGCCAGATCGCCGCGGAACTTGGAAATGTGACGCGAAATGCGGTGATCGGCAAGGTTCACCGGCTCGGCCTTTCCGGCCGCGCCAAAAGCCCCTCCTCGGCCGCGCCGCGGCAGCGCAAGGCCCGCCCCGCCCCGCAGATGATGCGGGTGGCGCGTCCGGTGTCGCGCGGCAACACCGCGCTGGCCCATGCCTTCGACGTGGAGATGGAGCCGGATCCGGTCGCCTACGACAATGTGGTGCCGATGAGCCAGCGCCTGACGCTGCTCGAGCTGAACGAGGCCACCTGCCACTGGCCGATCGGCGACCCCTCGAGCTCGGAATTCTTTTTCTGCGGCGGCAAGGCGCTCAACAGCCTGCCCTATTGCGCACATCACTCGCGCATCGCCTATCAGCCGGCCTCCGATCGCCGCCGTCCGGCACCGAAGCCGACGCGGTAAGGCGACGCTCACTGATGTCGTCCCGGCCTTGAGCCGGGACCCATAACCACCGATAGCAGTGGTTATGCTTAGCTGGTGCTCCAGCTTTTAAAACAATCAAGATTTGTGGTTATGGGTCCCGGCGTTCGCCGGGACGACGCGGATGTATCTGCGCCGCGCCCTACTCCACCTTCGCAAAACCGGTCATCCAGCGCATCACCGCCGCCCTTCACGGTGCGCGGACAAGTGATTTGGTGACCTCCCGCGCGCAATTGATAAACGCCTCCACCGCGGGGCTGAGTGTTCGATTTTTCAGGAATACGATTTCGGCCGAAATCCGAGGTCCGGAGGATTTCAGCGGTAAAACCTTCAAGGCGGCCTGATGCGCGCTCAGCGCCGCGACCGACGCCGGCAGGATTCCGACAAATTCGCCGCTGGCAATGAGCGACACCGTGAGCTGAATTGCTATGGTTTTGACCAACGGCTTCGGCGGCGAAAAATCATTGGCGCGAAACACCTCGGCAACCAGAGCACCCGGCGCGCTGTCGTAGGGTGGCAGGACCCAGTTGCCCTCGACGATATCCTTGAGAGCAATTCGGCGCTTTCGCGCCAATTCACTCTGTTACCCCACAACGAAGACAAACGGCTCATCGAACAGGACTTCGGAATGGAAGTCGTCCTGCTGGCCGGTGGCTCGCGTGATCAGCAGATCAATCTTGCGCTCGCGCAGCTCCTGGATCTGATGGTCGCCCGGATTGGTGAGCCTGACGTCAAGCTGAACACCGGGATGTTGCCTGGAAAATCTCCCCACAATGGGAGGCACTAGGCTGTGCAGAATGATGTCGGTGCATCCGAGCCTCACTTCGCCCGAATTTGGATCAGACAGATATTCCAGCGAGCGAAGGCCCTGCTGCATCTCGTCGAAGACATTGATTCCGCATCGAAGCAGCACCTCGCCATAGGCCGTGAGTTCGGCGCCCCGCGAGCCGCGATCGAACAATCGCACGCCGAGCGTGCCTTCGATTTCGGATATCGCCTTGGAAACGGCGGGATGGGAAATGCTGAGCCTGGCGGCGGCCTTCGCCATGCTACCGGTGTCGGCGACCGCCATCAGGATATGAAGGTCGCGCAGCTTGAGGCGACGGCCAATTCGATCCGACCAGTCCATCGCGAGCCTTAACCCAGTAGTTACAGGGATGTCGCGGTTTTCGGTCTACCAGATAATGGTCGGGAGGACCAGAGTGGCGGCGGTTTCGATGATGATCGACAGCCCCATGAGGATGATCACATGATCACAAAACGAAGGTTCGTATCGCTGGCGTGCGCCGGCGGTATCGCCGCCATCATCCCCGATGCGATCCGGATGGCGGCCGCTGAGACCGTCTCGCGCATGCTGGTGGGCTTCGGCGCCGGGGGCGCGATCGACGTGATCGCCAGACTGCTCGTGGAGGGAATGAAGCATGACGCCCCTTCCTTCATCGTCGAAAATCGTCCCGGCGCCGGCGGGCGTCTCGCGCTCGGAGCGCTGAAGAACAGCCCGGCCGACGGCACGGCGATGATCCTGACGCCTGCCTCCAGCGTCGCCGTATTCCCCCATGTCTACAAGACGCTTGGCTACGACGCGTTCAAGGATTTCGTTCCGGTCTCCACGGTTTGCTCGTTTCCGTTTCTGATCACCGTGGGTCCGATGGTGCCGGCCGACGTCAGAACGATGCCCGACTTCGCCAAATGGTGCGCGGCCAATCCGAAGCAGGCGACCTATGGCACGGCTGCGGCTGGTTCGATGCTGCATTTCACCGGCGTGACGCTGGCCAAGGCGGCTGGCTTCGAATTCGTGCATCTGCCCTATGGCGGCCCGGGCGGCATCCAGGATCTGACGGGCGGTCGAATTGCCGCAACGATCTATCCAATCGGGACCGCGCTTCCACACGTGCAATCCGGCGCCATTCGAGCGCTGGCGACAACCGGGCCACAGCGATCGCCACTGCTTCCCGATGTGCCGACGGTCCGGGAAGCAGGATATCCGGCGCTGGAAGCGATTGAATGGTTCGGCATCTTCGTTCCGGCCCATACGCCGGCCGAAACGGTGAAACGCCTCAATGCGGCGATCCGTGCCGCCGTGAGTGCCGGCAGCTTCAAAACCGCCTTGGCCAGGCTTTCAATGGACCCTGCCGGCGAAACGCCGCAGCAATTTGCGCAGCTGGTCAGATCCGATTTTGACCGCTGGGGGCCGATCGTGAGGGCCTCCGGCTTTGCGCCGGAAGATTGAGGCGCACCATGTCCATCTCAACCAACACGCGCCGACACCGGACACCGGACCAGATTCTCGGTCCCTACTTCCCGACAGGCCATACGCCGGTCCCGCAAGCCGACCTGACCTCAGTCAACGGGATCGACGGGCTGGCGCGGGGCGAGATCATCGAAGTCACCGGGAAGATACTCAATCTCGATGGCGAGCCTGTCCGCGGCGTCCCTGTCACAATCTGGCAGGCCAATACGTTTGGCCGATACGTGCACGCCAACGACCCCAATCCGGCGCCACTCGACCCACACTTTGTCGGCTGCATCGGCATTCGTTCCGATGACGACGGCATCTACCGGATCAAGACCGTAAAGCCCGGCGCCTATCCGGCAGGCCTGGACTGGATGCGGCCGCCGCACATCCACTTCGAGGTTCACGGCCGGTTCGAACGGCTGATCACCCAGATGTATTTTCCGGACGAACCGCTCAATGCCTGCGACAGGCTGCTCAACGCCGCGCTGCGTCCGGATTTGTTGATCGCAAAGCCGGTTCCGTCGGAAGGAGGATCCGGCCACCGCGTGCTGAATTTCGATATTGTTCTGGTACGGGGCTAAGCCGTGCCCTACTCCACCTTCGCAAACCGGTCGTCCAGCGCGTAGCCGGCGCCGCGCACGGTGCGGATCGGGTCCTGCTCGCGGCCGGGATTGAGCAATTTGCGCAGGCGGCCGATATGGACGTCGACGGTACGCTCGTCGATATAGATGTCGCGGCCCCAGACGCTGTCGAGCAGCTGCTCGCGGCTGAACACGCGGCCGGGATGTTCCAGGAAAAACTCCAGCAGGCGATATTCGGTCGGGCCGAGATCGATCGGGCGGCCCGAGCGCGCGACGCGGCGCTTTTCGCGATCGAGTTCGATGTCGCCATAGGTCAGCACGGTGGCGAGCCGCTCCGGGCTTGCCCGCCGCAACAGGCCTTTCACCCGCGCCAGGAGTTCCGGCACCGAAAAGGGTTTGACGATGTAGTCGTCGGCGCCGGTAGCCAACCCCCGCACCCGCTCGCTTTCCTCGCCGCGCGCAGTCAGCATGATGATCGGCAGCGTCTTGGTCTCCGGCCGCGCCCGCAAGCGCCGGCACAGCTCGATGCCGGACAGGCCCGGCAGCATCCAGTCCAGCACGATCAGGTCGGGCACGCGCTCCTTTAGCCGTGTGTCGGCGTCATCGCCGCGGCCGACGGTTTCGACCTCATAGCCTTCGGCATCGAGGTTGTAGCGCAGAAGCGTGGTCAGCGCCTCCTCGTCTTCAACCACCAGAATGCGTGCGTTCATCTATATGAGCCTCTTGATATCCAAATACCTTGACGCGATTGCCGTATGCGAACGTTTCTGGTTACGCTGTTAGTTCCGCTTTAGTTGCCTGGCACCGTGGTGGCGAAATTGGTCATGTCGCCCTTCGGACGCTTGTCGAGCATCTGCTGGCCTTCGATCATGTAGAACACGGTCTCGGCGATATTGGTGGAGTGGTCGCCGATCCGTTCGATGTTCTTGGCGCAGAACATCAAATGGATGCAGAACGAGATGTTGCGCGGATCTTCCATCATGTAGGTCAGCAGTTCGCGGAACAGCGAGGTGCAGATGGCGTCGACTTCCTCGTCGCCCTTCCAGACCGCCATCGCCGCCGGCAGATCGTGCGAGGCATAGGCGTCGAGCACCGACTTGACCTGCGACTGCACCAGATCGGTCATGTGTTCGAGGCCGCGGATCAGCTTCAGCGGCTGGAAATCGTTCTCCAGCGCCGCGACCCGCTTGCCCATGTTCTTGGCGAGGTCGCCGATCCGCTCCAGATCGGTGGCCACCCGCATGGCGCCGACGATCTCGCGCAGGTCGACCGCCATCGGCTGGCGGCGCGCAATCGTCAGCACCGCGCGTTCCTCGATCGCGTGCTGCAGGCGGTCGATTTCGACGTCGGAAGCGACGACGCGCTTGCCGAGCGCGACGTCGCGGCGGATCAAGGCATCGACGGATTCGGTGATCATGCGTTCGACGAGGCCGCCCATCTCGGCGACGAGGCGGGTCAGTTCCTGCAAGTCGCTGTCGAACGCCTTGGCGGTGTGTTCAGAAACCATGTGTTATCTCCTCAACCGAACCGGCCGGTGATGTAGTCCTGGGTGCGTCGATCGCCCGGCGAGGTGAAAATCTTGTTGGTGTCGTCGAACTCGACCAGTTCGCCGAGATACATGAAGGCGGTCTTGTCGGAGACGCGCGCCGCCTGCTGCATATTATGGGTCACGATGGCGATGGTGTAATCCTCCGCCAACTCCTGGATCAGTTCCTCGACCTTGGCGGTCGAGATCGGATCCAGCGCCGAGCAGGGCTCGTCGAACAGGATCACTTCCGGGCGCACCGCGACCGTGCGGGCGATGCAGAGCCGCTGCTGCTGGCCGCCGGACAGGCTGAGGCCCGAGGCATTCAGCTTGTCCTTGACCTCGTTCCACAGCGCCCCGCCACGCAACGCCTTTTCGACGCGGCCGTCCATCTCTGATTTCGAGATCTTCTCGTACAGGCGGATGCCGAACGCGATGTTCTCGTAGATCGTCATCGGAAACGGCGTCGGCTTCTGGAACACCATGCCGACGCGGGCGCGCAGCAGATTGAGATCGAGCTTGGGGTCCAGAACGTTGGTCTGGTCGAGCATCAATTGCCCGGTCGCCTTCTGGCCCGGATAAAGATCGTACATCCGGTTGAAGATCCGCAGCAGCGTGGACTTGCCGCAGCCGGACGGCCCGATGAAGGCGGTAACCCGATGGGTGCCGAGCGCGAGGTTGATGTTCTTCAGCGCGTGGTGTTCGCCATAGTAGAAATTCAGGCCGCGCGCGGTAACCTTCGGCGGCGCGTCGGGCAGCGTGACCTGGGGAACGGGTCCGTTCGCGGAACTGACGGATACAGAGAGATCGTTCATTTTGCTGTCCTCTCGGCGCCGAGGATGCGGGCGCCAATATTCAGGGCAAGTACGGTGAGGGTGATGAGCAGGGCCCCGCTCCAGGCGAGCTGCTTCCAGTATTCGTAGGGGCTCTGCACGAAATTGTTGATGGTGACCGGCAGGTTCGCCATCGTCTTGGTCAGGTCGAGACTGAAGAACTGGTTCGACAGCGCGGTGAACAGCAGCGGCGCGGTTTCGCCGGCGACGCGGGCGGTAGCCAGCAGCACGCCGGTGATGAGGCCGGCGCGGGCCGCACGATAGGCGATCCGCTTGATGACGAGCGAGCGCGGCAGGCCGAGCGCGGATGCCGCTTCGCGCA
Source organism: Bradyrhizobium sp. LjRoot220 (assembly GCF_964252915.1). Taxonomy (NCBI): domain Bacteria; kingdom Pseudomonadati; phylum Pseudomonadota; class Alphaproteobacteria; order Hyphomicrobiales; family Nitrobacteraceae; genus Bradyrhizobium; species Bradyrhizobium sp. LjRoot220. Next base: position 121,635 of record NZ_CAXUPS020000008.1, on the reverse strand, counting down.
GCGGATTGGGTACCAGCAGCAACATGTCCTCGGTGGTGCGCACCACCACGGGGATCACGATCACGGCCAGCGCCAGGCAGCCGGCAAAGGCCGAGAAGCCGCCCATCGGCACCACGATGGCGCCATAGACGAACAGACCGATGATGATCGAGGGCGCGCTGAGCAGGATGTCGTTGATGAAACGGATCACCGAGGTGAGCTTGTCGTTCCTGCCATATTCGGCGAGATAGGTGCCGGCGAACAGGCCGAGCGGCGCGCCGATGCCAACGCCGATCACGGTCATGATGATCGAGCCGACAATCGCATTGAGCAGGCCGCCATCGGTTGAGCCGGGCGGCGGGGTATTCTGGGTGAAGACCTGCAGGTTCAGACCCGCGAGGCCGTTATAGAACAGCGTGAACAGGATCAGCCCCAGCCAGGTGACGCCAAAAATCGCGGCGCTGAGGCACAGGAGCTTGATGATGACGTCGGCGCGGCGGCGGGATCGATAAATCGAATTCATGGTTCAGTTCCCCGCCTTCTTTTCCAGCCGCGACAGCATCAGCCGCGCGGACGCCAGCACGAAGAAGGTCAGCACGAACAGCAGGAGGCCGAGCAGGATCAGGCCGGACTGATGCAGCCCGTCGCTTTCGGCGAATTCGGAGGCGATAGCCGCCGAGATCGTGGTGCCCGGCGAAAACACCGAACCCGTGATCTTGAAGGCATTGCCGATGATGAACGTCACCGCCATGGTTTCGCCGAGCGCGCGGCCCAGCGCCAGCATGATGCCGCCGATGACGCCGACACGGGTGTAGGGAATCACGACGTTGCGGACGACTTCCCAGGTGGTGCAGCCGACGCCGTAGGCGGCTTCCTTGAGCACCGGCGGCACCGTCTTGAACACGTCGACCGAAATCGCGGTGATGAAGGGCAGCACCATGATCGCGAGGATCAGCGAGGCGTTGAACAGGCTGAGATAGGACGGCGGACCGGCGAAGATCGTGCCGAGCACCGGAACGCCGTCGAACACCTTGATCATGAACGGCTGAAAATGATCGGCCATGAACGGGCCGAGCACGAAGAAGCCCCACATGCCGTAGATGATCGAGGGGATGCCGGCGAGCAATTCCACGGCAATGCCGATCGGGCGGCGCAGCCACTGCGGACAAAGCTCGGTGAGGAAGATCGCAATGCCGAGCCCGACCGGAATGGCGATCATCATCGCGACCACGGACGTGACCAGGGTGCCATAGATCGGGCCGAGCGCGCCGAGGACCGGCGGATCGTTGGAAGGCGCCCAGCGCGAGGTGAACAGGAAGGAGAAGCCGTATTCCTTGATCGCCGGCCAGGCGCCCGCAATCAGGGAGACGATGATGCCGCCGAGGATGAGCAGGACCGAAATCGCGCAGGCGCGGGTGATCCAGTAAAATGTGATGTCGCCGAGCTTGAAAGCGCCGAGGGCCCTGGCACGATCGTAGGGTCCTGCAGCTTCCATCACGTCGCGCTGAACGGCCATGTCTGCCACGCCAATCCCCTGTACTTTATAACCCAACCGCCCCGGATCCGGTGCCGGTTTTGCACCGGACTTTTCAACCAGACCTCTGGTCAACCAAGTCTCTGGTAACCAGACACGCCCGCACTCGCCCTCCCGCCCGGAGGGAAAGACCCAACCCGGGAGACCCGAGTTGGGTAAAGTGGGAGCACGCTCCCATTGTCGCCAGGCCGGAACGCGGCCCGGCTCGTGTTCGCGGCTTAGCTCTTGATGTCGGAAGACCAGGTCTTTTCGATCATCTTGACCACCGAGTCCGGCATCGGAATGTAGTCGAGTTCCTCAGCCATCTTGTCGCCCTTCGCGAAAGCCCAGGTGAAGAACTTGATGGCTTCCTTGGCGGCCGCCTTGTCGGTGGGGTCCTTGTGCATCAGGATGAAGGTCGCACCGGTAATCGGCCAGGACGCTTCACCGGGCTGGTCGGTGAGGATCACGAAGTAGTTCTTGGCGCTGGTCCAGTCGGCGTTGGCGGCTGCGGCCTGGAATGCCCCAATGGTGGGCTGCACGGCCTTGCCCGCCTTGTTGATCACCCCGGCGTGGGTCAGCTTGTTCTGCTTGGCATAGGCGTATTCGACATAGCCGATCGAATTCTTGGTCTGACCGACATTGCCCGCCACGCCTTCATTGCCCTTGGCGCCGACGCCTGCCGGCCATTCAACCGCCGTACCGGCCCCGACCTTGGTCTTCCACTCGGCATTGGTTTTCGAAAGGAAGTCGGTCCAGATGAAGGTCGTGCCGGAACCGTCCGAACGGCGCACCACGGTGATGGCGTCGCTCGGCAGCTTCACTTTCGGATTGAGCTTGGCAATCGCGGGATCGTCCCACTTCTTGACCTTGCCGAGATAGATGTCGCCGAGCAATTCGCCGGAGAATACCAGTTCGCCCGGCTTGATGCCTTCGAGATTGACGACCGGCACCAGGGCGCCCATCGCCTGCGGCCACTGAATCATGCCCTCCTTGTCAAGCTGCTCCGGCTTGAGGGGCATGTCGCTGGCACCGAAGGTGACGGTCTTCGCGATGATCTGCTTGATGCCGGCGCCCGAACCGATCGACTGATAGTTCAGACCATTGCCGGTCTCTTTCTTGTAGGCATCGGCCCACTTGGAATAGAGCGGGAATGGGAAGGTGGCGCCGGCGCCGGTGATGTCGGCCGCAAACGCCGACGTCGAGGCGGCCACGAGGCCTGCCGCGACGATTGTCTTGATGAAATTCATGGCTGGTCTCCATCTGGTGAGCGAAGCGCCTGTTACGCCCGATCGCGCTCACGCCGCCCATTTAGGTGCGGTCGATAGAGCTTTTACGAAGGTTCGATGACAGTTGGATGACAGTCGCAAGCGATTGAAATCGCTAAACTTTATACCGCCACCGGGGGCTTGGCCTGGGGGAAACAGGCGGTAAAAGTGGCGCCGTTTTTGGGCACGCTTTCGATCAAAAGCCGTCCGCGATGACGGTTAACAATATGTTTCACCAAGGATAAACCGAGCCCGGTTCCACCCTGCGCCCGGCTGTCGCCGACATCGACCCGGTAGAACCGCTCGGTCAGCCGCGGCAGGTGTTCCGGGGCAATTCCGGGCCCGAAATCGCGCACCAGGACGCGCACTTCCGGCGTGCCGTCGGTAGAGTTCGCCTGCACCAGCGAAACGATGACCTTGCCGCCGGACGCGCCATATTTGAGCGCGTTCTCGATCAGATTTTCGAACAGCCGCAGCAGCTCCTCGCGGTCGCCCGCGATCGTCACCGGCGCCTCCGGCAGATCGATCTCGATCACCACCTGGCGTTCGTGCGCCAGCGGTTCCAGCCCATCGGCGACCTGGCGGATGATCGGCACGATGTCGACCGAGGTGTCGGGGCGAACATGCGCCGACAATTCGACCCGCGACAGCGACAGCAGATCGTCGATCAGCCGCGCCATGCGCGTCGCCTGCGCGTGCATGATGCCGAGAAAGCGCTCGCGCGCCTTGACGTCATCCTTGGCCGGCCCCTGCAGCGTATCGATGAAGCCGGACAATGCGGCAAGCGGCGTGCGCAGTTCGTGGCTGGCATTGGCGACGAAATCGGCGCGCATTTCCTCGACCCGGCGCAGCGGCGTCTGGTCGTGGAACGTCATCAGCATGCATTTGTCAGTGCCGCCGAACAGCGTCGGCACCGGTACCGGCGTGATGATCAGCTCCATCCAGCGGTCGACCGGCACATGGTCGAGATAGGTCGCGCGGCGCGGTTCGGTGGTCGCGATCGCCTCGCGCAGCGCGGTGATGATTTCGGGCGAGCGCAGCGCGAACTGGGCCAGTTCGTTCTTGCGCAGCGCGGGCGCGAGCTGGGCGGCCGCCGCATTGAGATGCAGGACGCGGCCGGCGCGGTCGAGCAGCACGGCCGGATCCGGCATGCCGGCCACCACGGCGTTGACGGCGGCGGCTTCGACCGGATTGACGCCGCGAACGTCTTCGCGCGAGGTCACCCTGTCATGCAGCCGCCACGGCACCAGCGCCGCGGCGGCGATGCAGATGAAGGCCGCGACGGCGCGCGCGACCCCGAGTTCGCCGGTCGCAACGAATACCGACAGAGCGAGGCCCGCGACCAGCAGGATGATGGCCGAATGCCGTAGCCGGTCCGACCACGGGGCAAAATAGGAGGAGGAAGAGGAGGAATCGTCTATCGCCATCGTTGGCTTTGTTCCCTCTGTCTTTCAGGCCTTTTGCGCGTTTTCAGGCGCCGGTGTCGCCACGCTCGCGCACATAGACGGCCTCGCGTCTCGGCTCGGCGTCGGGGCCAGGCGTCAACTGGCGCAGGCGCTTCGACCGCGCACCGAGGATAACCTCCCGAAGCGTCAGCAAGATTACAGATATGACAAAAGGCGCAATATAATAGAGGACCCGGAACAGCAGCATCCCGGCCAGCAGGTCCTCCCGGTCCATCTGCGAGAGGCCGACCAGCATGGCGGCATCGAAGACGCCGAGCCCGCCAGGGGAATGGCTGGCGAAACCCAGTAGCGTCGCCGAGACGAAGATCACCGCAACGAAGATAAAGTCGACATTGGACTCGTCCGGCACCAGCATATACATCGCCAGCGCGCAGAACCCGAGATCGACGATGCCGATGCCGATCTGCAGCAGCGTCAGCGGCCCGCCCGGAAGCGTCACGCTCCACGGGCCGCGGCCGACGCTGCGGGGCTGGGTCCAGACCCAGACCACATAGCCGACCAGGCCGGCGATAATCGCAAACGCCAGAGCGCGATTGAGCCAGGCCGGCAACTGATCGATCGAAGCCGCGGCTTCCGGATGATAGGCGATGCCCAATCCGAGCACGGCGGCATTGCCGAGCCAGAAGGTGAGCCCGGCCAAAAAGCAGATCTTGGCGACGTCGATCGCGTTCAGGCCCCAGGCCGAGTAGATCCGGTAGCGCACCGCGCCGCCGGTGAAGACACTGGCGCCGACATTGTGGCCGATCGAATAGGAGGTGAAGGCGCCAAGCGCGGTGATGCGGTAGGGGACGTGGGTGTGGCCGATCGCCCGCACCGCGAACAGATCGTAAAAGGTCAGCGTGAAGTAACCCGCGGCCACGAACAGCGCCGCCAGCACGATCTGGCGCAGCTCGGTGCTCTTGATGGCCTCGATCACCTCGTTGGAGTCGATGCCACGCAGCATGTGATAAAGGACGTAGCACGCGGTTCCGATGACCGCGATACTGATCACAACCCCGAGCTTATGCAGGACCTGCTTCTGGCGCAGAAACGTAATCGCCCTGCGTATTGCTTCCAGCATCTAGACCTCGAATTGCGATCTCGCGACGACGGCAACGGTGCGAATCCCGCCGACGCTCCGCTGCTCCCTGGGCCCTCTGGTAGCGCGTTTTGGCCCGGAGTGGAATTCGTCTAACGACAATAAAACGCGCTTCTTCAACCTATTAGGCGGAATTGATGACAGCGGATGCACAGATTTGCTGCATTCTGCGCGCCCAGAGCGGGTTCTAACACACCGGCCGGTCCGGTCACTGGCAGGTGAACCCGGCCGCGGCGCACTATCCAACATCGGATTTGGCCGAAAGCCGCTGATAGAACAACAGATCGAGCTCCGGCGCCTGGCCGACGAGACCCGTCAATAGCGCATGAATCTGGCCGCGGTGATGGGTCTGGTGATTCACCCAATGCGCCAAGGCCGACGCCAGAGGCTGCTCGAATACTTCCGGTGTCGAGACCCGGCGGTATCTGATCGTACCGGCAATCCGGGCATCGTCCAGCCCATCGACAAAATCGACGATTCGCCGGTCCTCGGCTTCGCGCGCCGGGCGAAGTTCGTCGAGCGTCTCGAACAGGATGGCATCCACCCGGTCCGGCGCCTTGCCCGTACCGGTGAACCGCTGCATCCAGATCCGATCGGTCGCCAGCAGATGATTGAGCGTGCCGTGGACCGATTTGAAAAAGGCGCCACGATCGGCGCGATATTGTTCGCGGCCAAGCCGCGCCGCTGCATCGTACAGCCGCGTGTTGGCCCAGGCATTGTAGCGACCGAACATTTGATAATGGGCTGACAGACTCATGGGAGAATCTCAAGCCGCAGGCGCGCTGCGCGAGACCACCCAGTCCCGCAGCCACGATCCCACCGCGCAGCCGCAAAGATAGAGCGCGAACATGACCAGGCCGAGGTCGAGCCAATAGCCGAACCGGCCCGGGACCACCCGCGACAGCGCGGCGGCAACCAGCACCACCGCCAACGCCGCCAGCCACCGCTTCGCTTTTTTCGACACGCCCTCGCCGTGCTGAACCACGGAAATCCAGCCCATTGCCAGCCCCAGCAGCAGCGACGCCAACAGCCAGCCCCAGAAGAATGTTGCCAGATTGGTCATGCTTACCTCACCACGAAGTCGATGCGGCGGTTCTGCGCCTTGCCCTGGTCGGAATCATTGCCGGCGATCGGCTGCGCGCTGCCATGGCCGATCGACGTGAAGCGGTTCGCCGGCAGCCCTGCCCTGATCAGGTAATCGGTGACGGCCTGCGCACGCTTCTCCGAGAGCGCCTGATTGGCGGTTTCCTCGCCGTCGGCATCGGTATGTCCGGCGACCTCGATGTTGGCGTTCGGGCAGCGCAATGCCGTCTCGATCAGCCGGTCGAGCAACCCGGCGGAATCCGCCACGATGTCGGCCTTGCCGGACTCGAACCGGATCCGGGCCTTGCCGAGCAGATCGGTGAACAGCTGCTGGCAGACCGTAGGGTCGACCGGCGCCGCGGTCGGCTTGACCGAGATTTCAGGCTTGAATTGCCAGCCTTGCGGAAACTCCTTGCCGAGGCCGGCGCGGATCTGGGTCGCGGCCGCCTCGTAAAGCGCATCGCCCGACAGTTTCACCTCGCGGTCGCTGACCACGAGCGTCCCGGTCGACAGCCGCGACAGCGCACCGAGTGCCGGCACGACGGCCGCGGCAAATCCTGCGGGCGCACCGACGCTCGCCTTCAGATTATCGACGACTTTCTCGCTGAAGAATTTGCGGCCCGCCGCCGCCACCAGCGCCGCATGGACATTGTTATCGGGTACATAGCCGGTCAGCGTCAGCGTCACCGCGACCGGATCCTTGTAGGCTTGGAAGACGTATGGCGGCGCCTTGACGTCGTTGGCAGCGACCGAATAGCCCTCCGGGAGATTTTTCAGCGCGGCGGCGATGGCTTCCCGGCCGCCAAGCTCACGCGCCATCCCGGACAGCGTGACCTTGTTGTCCGACAGCGTGATCTTTCCATCTTTCAGTTTTGCGATCTGATCGAGCAACAACAGCGCGGCGCTGTCGAAGCGCTGCGGCGCCCCACGCGCCAGGTTCATGCGATCGGAGACTTCGACGCCGCCGAGCATGGCGCGCGCGGCTTCCATCAGCTTGTTCTTGCTTGACGGCAGCGGCGCACCGCCGCCCAGCGTCACCCGGACAACGTCGCGTTCAGCCGACCAGACGAACGGCCTGGCTTCGGGGACGAGCCGGGTTTCGTCGTTGACCAGCCGCACGCCCGGCACCGCTTCCACCGACGCGACCGCGTTGAGCCGGCCCTCTTCCGAGAAGGCTTCGGCCGCAAGCGTCACGTCGCGGCCCGCGACCGCTATTCGCCTTTTGTCGAGGACGGTATCCTTGAGCGCCGTGGTCGCGCGCTGCGCCACGTCGGCTTCCAGCGGTTCGGTGCTGGTCCAGGCGGCGAGAGCCCAAAAGACGGCGAGCACAATCACGCCCGGCCACCATTTGCCGCTCCACCTGAAAAGTCCGTGCATTCGAGTTCCTAAGGGTCCGGGAACAGAGAGAAAACAAACCCTTGCGGGGCTGTCAAACCCGAAATAACACAGAAGCGTCAGGGTGCGGATATTTGCCCAGCTAACCGTTTCTTCAACGGTCTGTCGCTAAGTTCGAATCGTAATGAAACAGGCGGCAAGCCCTGATGAAAATGCTCCGCAACACCGTTATCCGCGCCGGACTGGAAGCGCTGTACTTCTCCGGTGCGCACTATCTGCTGCGACCAATCTTCGCAGGTGTCGGCGCTATTTTCATGCTGCACCATGTGCGCCCGCGCCGCGACGTGGAATTCCAGCCCAATTATCATCTCGAGGTCGAACCGGACTTCCTGCGCGCCGTGCTGGCGCATCTGCGGTCCCTCGACGTCGACCTCGTCACCATGGACGAGGCCCATGCGCGGCTCTCCCAGGGCAGTTTCGCGCGGCGCTTCGCCTGCTTCACGTTCGACGACGGCTACCGCGACAACCGCGATTTCGCATTGCCCGTGATGCGTGAATTCGACGCACCCATGACGGTCTACGTGACCAGCGATTTCGCCGAAGGCACCGGCCGGTTGTGGTGGGTTGCGATGGAGCTGACGCTCGCCAAGGCCTCCGCGATCGAGGTGCCGATTGGCGGTGTGGTTACCCGTCTCGATACGTCGACGCCGGCAGCCAAGCTGGCCGCTTTCGAGCGGCTGCACGAGTGGCTGCGTACCCTTCCGGGCGAGCTGGACGTGCAGCGCGAAATTTCCGCGCTATGCACGCGGTATGATGTGGATGAGACAAGGATCGCGCGCGACCTCTGCATGTCCTGGGACGAGTTGAAGGCGTTTGCGGACGATCCCCTGGTCACCATCGGCGCGCATACCATCACGCATTGCAATCTGGCGAAGCAGACCGAGGCGACCGCCAGTTTCGAAATCGCCACCAGCCGCGCCCGGATCGAGGCGGCGCTGCAACGTCCGGTGCTGCACCTCGCCTACCCCTATGGCGACAAGATCGCCGCCGGCCAGCGCGAGTTCACGCTCGCCAAGGCGGCCGGCTTCAAGACCGCGGTGACGACCCGGCCGGGCATGATCTTTCCCGAAGCCGCGGCGCATCTGACCGCGCTGCAGCGGGTTTCGCTGAACGGAAATTACCAGGACCAGCGCATCATCCCGGTGCTGACCTCCGGCGCCGCGACCGCGATGTGGAACGGTTTTCGGCGCATCGACGCGGTTTAGCCGTCGTCCCTGCCTAGTGCGCAATTGCGCACGGGCGCAGGGACCCATAACCACCGTCGCTTATTGTTACGAAGGCAACCACTCCATCGTCTTACCGATGGGCCGCAGCGTATGGGTCCCTGCGTTCGCAGGGACGACGGTTGTTGCCTTGACTCGCCTCCTGCCCGCGCTCAAAACCACCGCAAGCGCAAAAGGAGGTACGCATGTTCAAGGATCTGTTTTCGCTGAAGGGCCGCGTCGCGCTGGTGACGGGTGGGTCGCGCGGCATCGGCAAGATGATCGCGGCTGGTTTTCTCGCGCAGGGCGCAGCAAAAGTTTACATCACCGCGCGCAAGGCCGGCCCCTGCGAAGCGACCGCAAAGGAACTCTCCGCCACCCATGACGGCGAATGCATCGCGCTGCCGATCGACATTTCGACGGTCGAAGGTTGCGACAGACTGGCCGCCGAAATGATCAAGCTCGAGCCGAAGCTCGATATCCTCGTCAACAATGCCGGCGCGGCCTGGGGTGCGGAGTTCGATGAATTCCCGGAGAGCGGCTGGGACAAGGTCATGGACCTCAACGTCAAGTCGCTGTTCTTCCTGACCAAGGCGCTGGCGAAACCGCTGCGCGCGGCGGCCTCGCACGAACGGCCCGCCAAGGTCATCAACGTCGCCTCCATCGACGGTATCTTCGTCAATCCCGGCGAGACCTATTCCTATGCGGCCAGCAAGGCCGCCGTGATCCACCTGACGCGACGGATGGCCACCAAGCTGGTCAAGGACCATATCAACGTGACCGCGATTGCGCCCGGCGCGTTCAAATCAGACATGAATCGCACCGCGCGCGATCACTCCGATGAACTTGCCAAGCGCATCCCGGCGAAGCGTATCGGCACCGATGAGGATATGGCGGGTGTTGCGATCTATCTTGCCTCGCGTGCGGGCGACTATGTGATCGGCAATACCATCGCCGTCGACGGCGGCGTGGTCTACGCCAACGCCGGGCTTGAGATCTCGGGGTAGTGCACGCAGGAGAGAGCCAAAAAACCCGGTGTCGTCCCGGCCTTGAGCCGGGACCCATAACCACAGAAGCTGGTGGTTGAAAGAAAGTCGTCGAACAGCGCCTCTCAAAACAAGCGCCGCGGCGTATGGGTCCCGGGTCAAGCCCGGGACGACGTAAAACTCACGTCTCGATCTTCACGTACTCGAAATCGCCGGGCTTGTTGTCGATGCCGACTTTCGGCGGCGAGATCCAGGAGGCGTAGGTGCCGGCTTCGGTGACTGGGGTCATCAAGGAAGCAATGAAGTCGCCGTCGGCCGATGACGGCAGCCACTCGTTCTGGCGAGCGTTCCAGGTGGCGTCGTCGATCAGCACGCCCTCCGGCGTCGCTTTGACATCCTTGAACTCGCCGATATGGCGATGGAAGGCGACGTTCGGCAGCGTCAGCTTGTACTGGTAGCCGGCGAGCGAGATGATCTTGTTCCAGCGCAGCATGCCCTTGGCGCAATCCTGCGTGTAGTCGTCGCGCAGGCGCATGTTGAGCGCGGTCAGTGCCGGTTCGTCGACGCGCTTGATCACACCGTCAACCAGCTTGAGCACAGGATAAGTGCTGTTCTGCAGGCGATGGTCGTCGTCGATCTGGGTTTCCTTGTAACGGCCCTTGATGCCGGCGTTGAAGGCGTTCGCGGCGTTGGTCGAGACCTCCGAGCCGAACAGATCCAGCGACAGCGAGTAGTGCAAGTGCAGCTTCTTCTGGATGGTCGGCAGATCGATGACGCCGAGCGCGCGGACTTTTGCGATGTCGGTGGGATCGGTGATGCCGGCTTCCTTCATCGCCTCGCAGGTGCGCTGCACGACGCGGCTGATGCCGGTCTCGCCGACGAACATGTGATGCGCTTCCTCGGTCAGCATGAAGCGGCAGGTGCGCGACAGCGGATCGAAGCCGGACTGCGCCAGCGAGTGCAGCTGCATCTTGCCGTCGCGGTCGGTGAAGTAGGTGAACATGAAGAACGACAGCCAGTCCGGCGTGGCCTCGTTGAAGGCGCCGAGCATGCGCGGGGAATCCGCATCGCCGGAGCGACGGCGCAACAAATCATCGGCCTCTTCGCGGCCATCGCGGCCAAAATATTTCTGCAACAGATAGACCATCGCCCAGAGATGGCGGCCTTCCTCGACGTTGACCTGGAACAGGTTGCGCAGGTCGTAGAGCGAGGGTGCGGTCTTGCCGAGGTGGCGCTGCTGCTCGACCGAAGCCGGCTCGGTATCGCCCTGGATCACGATCAGGCGGCGCAGCGTGGCGCGGTGTTCGCCCGGGACTTCCTGCCAGGCCGGCTTGCCAAAGTTCTCGCCAAAGGGAATGACGCGGTTTTCTTCCTGCGGCGCCAGCAGGATGCCCCAGCGGTATTCCGGCATCTTCACGTAGTCGAACTTGGCCCAGCCACGCGGATCGACCGAATAGGCGGTGCGCAGATAGACCAGCGACTGCTGGAAACCTTCCGGCCCCATGTCGCTCCACCAGTCCATGTAGCCGGGGTGCCAGCCTTCCAGCGCCTTGAGCACCTGGCGATCTTCACTGAGATTCACGTTGTTGGGAATCTTGGTTGAGTAATCGACGTTCATGAAGTTCATGGCGTGCTCCCTCTGTCTGTCTCGCGTCTGGCTCTGCCGTCATCCTGAGGTGCGAGCGCCACTTGCGCGAGCCTCGAAGGATGCTTGTCTGGCATTCTTTGTTTCAACCATCCTTCGAGGCTCGCTTACGCTCGCACCTCAGGATGACGTCTGTGGTTGTTCTAAACCCGCGTCATATCGAACTGCGCCTTCTGGCCGGTACCGTAGCGGCGCAGCGCGCCGTCTTCGCCGACGGCGTTGGGGCGCTGGAAGATCCAGTTCTGCCACGCGGTGAGGCGCGAGAAGATCTTCGATTCCATGGTCTCGGGCCCGACGAAGCGCAAATTGGCTTCCATGCCGGTGAGGCCGTCGGGCGAGAAAGAAGTGCGCTCCTCGAGGAACACCCGCACCTCGTCGTCCCAGTCGATATCGTCGAGCGCGAAGGTGACGAGGCCGAGTTCTTCGGCCGCCTCGGCATCGAGCGTGGTGCCGACGGTGGCCTCGGCGCGCTCGAGATCGGACGGATCGGCCTGGAAGCGCGACTGCAGCCGCGTCAGGCCGTGGCTCATCGGATACGGCCCGAAATTCATTGCCGTCAGTTCGATGGTCGGCGGGGCGCGGTTGTCGCCCTGCTTCTGGCCGATCAGCATGTAGGAGCGGTCGGCGGCGAACACGAGTTCGGCCAGCGTGCCGACGAAGCAGGAGCCCGGCTCGACCAGCGTCACCAGCGTGCGCGAGGTGACGTCGATGCGCTTGAGCACCCGCTTCCAGTATTGCCTGATCTCGTTGACCAGCCAGTGCGCCTTGTTGGCTTCGAGGAACGCGTCGCAGGCGACGACATTGGCGCGGTCGCCATGCGACTTGAACAGCAGCATGGCGGTCTCGAGTTCGTTGATGCGCAAATGAAGGATCGCATCATCGAGCTCGCGCGCAACCTGCAGCGGCCAGAACGACGCGCCTTGCGCGATCAGGCCGTCGATGTCCGCGGGCGGGGTTTCTTCCGGCGCCTTGATCGAAATGGTGGCGATGCGCTGCGCGCGGTCGATGTCGACGCTGACAAAGCCGTAGCGGATGCCCGCCTCGGTGATGGTGCGGCGGAGCGGCGTCAGCGTGACGCCCTTGCCGGTGCCATTGCGCTTCGAAACGGCGGCGAATTCCCTGGCGCGGTCGGCGACCTTGGCCTCCAGCTTGCTGTTCGGCACGATCTCGTCGACCAGGCGCCATTGCACGGCGCGCTTGCCCTTGATGCCTTCCTCGATGGTGCAGAAATAATCGGCGTGGTCGCGGCGCACCTTGCGCTTGTCGACCACGCGCGTCAGGCCGCCGGTGCCCGGCAGCACCGCGAGCAGCGGCACTTCCGGCAGCGACACGGCGGCTGAACCGTCATCGGCGAGCATGATGTGATCGGTCGCCAGCGCCAGCTCATAGCCGCCGCCGGCCGCGGTGCCGTTGACGACGGTGATGAAGCGCTGCCCGGAATTTTCGGAAGAATCTTCCAGCCCGTTGCGGGTCTCGTTGGTGAATTTGCAGAAATTGACCTTATGGGCGTGGGTGGCGCCCGCCAGCATGCGGATGTTGGCGCCGGCGCAGAACACGCGGTTCTTGCCCGAGCGCATCACCACGACTTTTACTTCCGGATGCTCGAAACGCAGCCGTTGAACGGCGTCCGCCAGTTCGATGTCGACGCCGAGATCGTAGGAATTGAGTTTTAACTGATAGCCCTCGAACAGGCCGGCATTTTCGTCAACGTCCATGGTCAGCGTCGCGATATCACCTGCGACATCAAGCTTCCAATGCCGGTAGCGCGACGGCTCGGTCTGGAAATCGATGTATTTTGCACCGCCCGCGAGGACGCGATCTTCGCCAGCCATTGGGCCACCCTGACGTTTGTTTTGCCTTACCTGATATGCACAATAGTGCATGTTTTTAATCAGGTCCAGCCTAAAACGTCGGAACATGCATTTTGTTTCATGTTCGGTTGACAGCCCCAAAGGCCACCCAATCGGCCTTGGCCAGCTGCGGCCGCGCCAGTTTGGCCTCGATCAGTTCGCTTAAGCCCGCGACCGGAAAGCCGTCGGCAAAACCGTCGCCGCCGGCGTTGCGCATCCCGAGCGCCTTGAGTTCGCCGAGCGCCTCGCCGAGCAGCCTTGCCGCGGCGTGCGGCTTTTGCATGCGCAGGCGCAAATTCGCGGTCGCGATCTGGATGCAGGCGCGCAGCAGGATGCGTTCGCGGCCGCCTTGCGGTGCGGCCGCCCACACCGCCTCAAGGATCTCCTGCGATTCCCAGAAATAGCCGTGGTCGTTGAGCCGCAGCGCGTAACGCAGCGCCGGATGCCGCCCCGGCACATGGCCGCCGAACCGCGACGGCACCAAGGCGGTGATTTGGGCCAGCGTTTCGTAATCGGCGTGGGCCTCGTCAGCCTCACCCGGCACATAGGCCCATCGCGGCAGCGGAAGATTGCCTGTGGGCAGAGGTGGTGCGGTCATCGGGGCGCTGCCCGATGACGGAGAGTCTCAATCAACGCAGGAAAAAATAGCTTAAGCGGCCCGTCCCTGCGAGCCGTCATCGACACGCAACACCGCGTTTGCGAATTCCTGGACCGCATCCAGCGTCGCCCCCGGCGCCTCCCGATGCGGCTGGTGTCCCGCCCCCGGAATCACCGTCACATCGACCGGACAATAGCACTCTTCCTGGGCGATCTCGATCTGGCGCATTGTCCCATACTGGTCATCGGCCCCCTGCAGGATCGCCACGGGAACGCGGATATAGGCGAGGTATTCGGAAATATCCCAATTGCGGAAGGCCGGATCGAGCCAGGCCCCATTCCAGCCATAGAAGGCGTTGTCGACGTCCTGGTGCCAGCGCGCGAGTTTTGCCTTCAGGTCCGAGGTCTCGTAGGCGGTCTTGATCTTGGCGATCGACGCCACCGAGATGTCCTCGACAATGAAATGCGGCGCGATCATCACGACGCCTTCGACGCGGTGATCCTGATGGCTACCGGCATAGATCGCCGCGATCGAGGCGCCATCGGAATGCCCGACCAGCAGCCCGCGGCGAAAGCCGATTTGCGTGAGCAGTTTTGGCAGCACGTCGAGCGCCTCGGTGTGCATGTAATCGACCGGGCGCGGCAACTTCGTCGGTGTGGACGCGCCGTAGCCGCTGCGCGAATAGGCGAACACGCCGGCGCCGGTCGCGGCTTGAAGCTTGTCCGGGAAGTCACCCCACAGGCCGGCCGAGCCGAGGCCCTCATGCAGCATCACGATGGTCGGCGCGTCCGCAGGTGACGGACCGATCATGCGATATTCGAGATTGGCAGTGCCGATGGTGAGGAAGCCGGTGGGGGGAAGGGTTGTCATCGAGTAGTCTCCACTAGCACCGTCATTCCGGGATGCGCTTCTTGGCGCAGGCCCGGAATCCATACTCACGATCGTGGTTATGGATTCCGGGCTCGCCGCTTTGCGGCGCCCCGGAATGACGGCGTTATTTGTTATCGCCATCCCGCAACTTGAACCGCTGAATCTTTCCCGTCGCCGTCTTCGGCAGGCTCTCCACCACATCGATCCAGCGCGGATATTTCCAGGGGCCGATCTTCTGCTTGACGTGCTCCTTCAGTGCCTCATGCAGTCCGTCGGTTTTGGTGTCGGGGCGCAGCACCACGAAAGCTTTTGGTTTCAGCAGGCCTTCCGGATCGGCCTCCGGCACGACCGCGGCTTCCAGCACCGCCGGATGGGTGATCAGCGCGCTCTCGACCTCGAACGGCGACACCCAGATGCCGGATACCTTGAACATGTCGTCGCTGCGGCCGCAGAACGTGTAGCGGCCATCGGCATCCCGGATGTATTTGTCGCCGGTGCGGGTCCAGTGGCCCTCAAACGTTTGCCGGCTCTTGCTGCGCTGGTTCCAGTAGCCTTCTCCGGCCGAGGGCGCGTCGACCAGCAACTCGCCGACCTCGCCATTCGGCACATCGGCGCCGGCTTCATTGACCAGCCGCACGCGGTAGCCGGGCACGGGACGGCCGGACGAGCCGTATTTGATGTCGCCCGGCGCGTTGGAAAGGAAAATGTGCAGGAGCTCGGTGGAGCCGACGCCATCGAGAATGTCGACGCCGAACCGCGCCTTCCAGGCATTGCCGACCGATTCCGGCAGCGCTTCGCCCGCCGAGGTGCAGACGCGAAGCCGCGTGCCGGCGCGCGCATCCTTCAGCGTTTCGTCGTTGAGCATCGCCGCGAACAGCGTCGGCACGCCGAAGAAGATGCTGGGATTATACTTGTTCATCAGCGCGAACATGGTCGCGGGTGTCGGGCGGTCGGAATTGAGCACCGTTGACGCGCCGACCGACATCGGAAACGTCAGCGCGTTGCCGAGGCCGTAGGCGAAAAACAGTTTGGCCGCCGACAGGCCGACGTCGTCCTCGCGGATGCCGAGCACCTGCTTGGCGTAGGTTTCCGCGGTCGCGGCAAGATTGGAATGCAGGTGGCGCACGCCCTTGGGCATGCCGGTGGAGCCGGACGAATAGAGCCAGAACGCGGGCTCATCAGGATGAGTCGCCGCGGTCGCAAACGTGTCGCCCTCGCGCGCGAGTTCGTCGGAGAGTTTTTTGTGGCCGCGCGAATCCTTGCCGGAAACGATCACATGCTCGAGGTCGGGCATCCGCCCGACCATGTCTTTCACGACAGGCAGCAGCGCCTCGGAGACGAACAGCACGCGCGCGCGGCAATCCGCCAGCACATAGGCGTATTGATCCGACGTCAACAGCGTGTTGAGCGGCACCGGCACGATGCCGGCGCGGATCGCGCCGAGAAACACGCACGGAAAATCCACCGTATCGAGCATGATCATCGCGACGCGCTCTTCGCGGCGGACGCCAAGCCGGCGCAGCATGTTGGCGACGCGGCGGCTCTGCCGTTGCAGCTCGCCATAGGTCAGTTCGGAAACGGTGTCAGTGAAGGCGAGTTTGGCGCCGCGGCCTTCGTCGACATTGCGGTCGAGCAGCCAGGTCACCGCATTGTACGAACCGGACGTGCCGCTCACGACGCTCCTCCCAGATTTTAAGAATTATAATTCATATAAAGACCACCGAGCGTGCTTGCTGTCAATCCTCATCGGCATTATGTTTCCGAAACGCGCCGATTTGCAGTCAGGGCTACTTGAGGGAAATGTCCGAAACCAGCGATCCCGAAACCGGCTTTCTCGAGCAGCTCGGCCAGCGCGTGCGCACCATGCGGGCGCTCCGCGGCATGTCGCGAAAAGTGCTCGCGAAGGTTTCCGGCATTTCCGAACGCTATATCGCGCAGCTCGAAAGCGGCAAGGGCAACGTCTCCATCGTGCTGCTGCGCCGGGTGTCGAACGCGATGGGCGCGCATCTGGAGGATCTCATTCCCTCCACCGAGCCGGCCCCAGATTGGGCCGTGATCCGCGATCTCGTGCGCAAGGCTGCGCCGAGCCAGATCGAGCAAGCCAAGAATGTGCTCGCGGGTGGCAGTGCCGCGGCGCATCGGAAAATGGCGTTCGCGGGCATCGCGCTGATCGGCCTGCGCGGCGCCGGCAAATCCACGCTCGGCAAAATGCTGGCGAAGAAGATCGGCTGGAGTTTTGTCGAGCTCAACAAGGAGATCGAGGCGCAGAACGGCTTGTCCGTCGCCGAGATCATTGCGCTCTACGGCCAGGAAGGCTTTCGGCGCATGGAGCAGGCCGCGCTGGGGCAATTGCTGGCGCGTAAGGAGCTGATGGTGCTGGCAACCGGCGGCGGAATCGTTTCCGAGCCGCTCACGTTCGATCTGATCCTGTCGTCGTTCTACACGATCTGGCTGAAGGCGAGGCCCGAAGAACACATGGCGCGCGTGCGCGGCCAGGGCGATCTGCGCCCGATGGCGGACGATCGCTCCGCGATGGCCGAGCTGCGCACCATTCTGGTCAGCCGCGAACCGCTTTACGCGCGGGCGTCAGCCGTGGTCGATACCGCGGGGCTCAGCGTCAACGACGCGGCCGCACGGCTGAACGATGCTGTGGCGCCGATGCTGCACGACGAAGCGCGGATGTTCGCCCGGGGCTGACTGGCTCAAGAACTGCCAGCGTTAACCATGGCCGATTAACCACCGTCACAGTTCCATGCGGCAACACACCCTCTAATAGTGTTACCAAAGCATTAAACGCATGGAACACAGAGCATGTTGGAGCGCCGCAAACTGCCGAGAAGCCGCGTCTATTACGGCGGGATGGTCGCGTTCAACGCCCGCAGCTCGACGCTCGCCTGCGTCGTGCGCAACTTCAGCCAGTTCGGGGCGAAGGTCGAATTCGAGAACGCGGCGCTGATGCCTGACGAGGTGGATTTCGAAATCGAACGCAAAGGAATCTCCTGTTCGGCACGCCTGATCTGGCGCGGTCATCTCGCCGCAGGTCTGGTATTTTCAGGTGCAAGCGAGGCGGGAGGCGTGATTCCGCTGAACTGGGCGCGCAAGCTGCGCGCCAGCGAACGCGCCAACCGGCAGCTGCAGTCGCGCCTCGATCAGCTGCGATCGGAATACTGATGCGATCGACGCGGGATGGAATCGCATGAGTACCGTTGAAGACGATGATGCTCTCCTCCGTGTCGCCGCGCGCATGCCGAAGCGACGGCGGCGTCCGTTTCGCGCGATACTGGCGGTATTGACGGCGCAATACACGATCGTCGCGATCGTCGTAAGCGTCTCGGTCGCGGGCACGCTTCGCTATCTTGTGACACCGCAGATCGTGGCCAAGTTCGAACTGATTGCCGCCGCGCTCAAGCGCTAGATCAGATGTCGGCGGTCCGGCAGACTTCCTCGTGAAACACGAGGTAGCGCTGCGGCGCGATCAGATGTGGCATGTTCTCGCGCCACCATGCGGCGGCCTCGGGACTCACTTTGGCGAGAATTCCGACCGCGGGCGCGGCTGCCACCACATAGCCGGCGACCAGCGCGGCCTGACCGCGGAAAATCGTCGCCCATTGTGCCGGCCATGAATGCGGCCGCGACAATACGCCGAACGCGTGCGATTTCCGGTGCGCCACATAGCGCCTGACCGGCAGGTCGAGACCGACCCATTTCTGGCGCACCCATAGCGGGGCCTCGCCGGGAGGAACGGCGACGATACGGACAGCCCAGTCGGGATTGTTCATTTCAGTTCTCGCGGCATCTGCATCGAGTTCGTGCATGCCGGAGGGAATTGCGTTCACTTGAGATCGCGGAAAAATTCAGTTGTGCGGCCGTAGGGTGGGTAGAGCGAAGCGAAACCCACCGCCGACAGGCGACAAAGATGGTGGGTTACGCTTCGCTAACCCACCCTACGCAGCAAAGCTTACAGCAACATCGACTTCACCGACTCCGCCCCTTCCCGCAGCAACGGCAGAAACCGGTCGATCATCTCATCCGTTGAAACCCGATCGACATGCGCGCCCATGTTGATGGCGGCAATGATGGCGCCGTCGTAGCGGCGAACCGGCACGGAGATCGATCGAAAATGCGGCTCGGCTTCGCGATCGACCAGCGAATAGCCCTGTTCGCGATCGCCGCGCACGGAAGCGAGCAATCGTTTGGGATCGTTCACGGTGTGCGGCGTCATCGGCTCGCGCCGCATGGCGGCCAACCGCGCAGTGAGATCGCCATCGTCGAACTGGCCGAGCATGACGCGGCCGACCGAGGTGCAGAACGCCGGCAGGCGATAGCCGATGTCGAGGCCGGCGGAAAACACCCGCGTCGGACTGCCGCGCGCGATGAACACGACCTCCTCGCCATCGAGCACGGCCAGCGAGCTTATTTCCTGCGCCTCCAGCGCGATGCGGTCGAGCACCGGCTGCAGCACCGTCACCACCTGGCTCGATTGCAGATACGAGGCTGCGAGCGTCAGCACGCGCGGCGTCAGCATGAACAGTTTGCCATCTGAGGTGACGAAGCCGCCGTGCTCGAGCGTGAACAGGATGCGGCGGGCGGTGGCGCGCGGCAGACCGGCGGCGCGCGCCAGATCGCTCAACGTCGCGGGACCGCCAATCGTGCCGAATAGCCCGAGCAGGCGGATGCCGCGGTCGAGGCTTTCGACGAAGTCGGTGACGCGCTCTTCTCCCTCGGCGCGTTTCAGCTTTGGCATTGGCCCTTCCGATTGGAAGCGTTCAAAATTGTGCTTGCCGTCATCTCCAGCCATGGCATAATTCGCCCATTCGTTCAATAGGCGAACAAACTGCCTCCGACGAAAGGGCAATCCGCGATGATGAGCCAGGAAGCGAACGACCTGATCACCCGCACCGGGGCCAAAGACCCCTGCGGAAAACTGATGCGGATGTACTGGCAGCCGGCCGCGCTGGTCGACGAGTTGCAGGGCCCGCGCCCGGTCAAAGCCGTCAAGCTGCTCGGGGAAAATCTCGTGCTGTTTCGCGACGAGAACGACCGCTATGGCCTCATCGACCGCCATTGCGCGCATCGCGGCGCCGACCTCGCGTTCGGCCGGTTAGAGCATGGCGGCCTGCGCTGCGCGTTCCATGGCTGGCTGTTCGACACGTCAGGCCAGTGCATCGAGACGCCGGCGGAGCCGAAGGGCTCGAACCTGTGCAAGGGCATCAAGCAGCGCGCTTATCCCGTGGTCGAGAAGAGCGGCATTCTCTGGGCTTATTTGGGCGAAGACGAGCCGCCGGCGTTTCCGGAGATCGACTGCTTCATCGCGCCCGACAGCCACACGTTCGCCTTCAAGGGCCACATCAATTGCAACTGGCTGCAGGCGCTCGAAGTCGGCATCGATCCGGCGCACGCTTCTTTCCTGCATCGCTTCTTCGAAGACGAGGACACGTCCGGCGCTTACGGCAAGCAGTTCCGCGGCGCTTCCGCAGGATCAGACATGCCGATGACAAAGATCCTGCGCGAATACGACAATCCGATCATCAATGTCGAACATACGGAATATGGCCTGCGGCTGATCGCGCTGCGCGAGATCGACGAGGAGCGCACCCATGTGCGCGTCACCAACCAGTTATTCCCGCACGGCTTCGTCATCCCGATGAGTCAGGAGATGACGATCACGCAGTGGCATGTGCCGGTCGATGACGAGAACTGCTACTGGTACGCGATCTTCACCTCCTACACGACGCCGGTCGACAAGAAGAAGATGCGCGACCAGCGCCTCGAACTCTACGAACTGCCCGACTATAAATCGCGCAAGAACAGGTCGAACGATTACGGCTTCGATCCGCACGAGCAGGTGACCGCAACCTATACCGGCATGGGCGCCGACATCAACGTGCACGACCAGTGGGCGGTCGAATCGATGGGCGCGATCCAGGACCGCACCAACGAACATCTCGGCACGTCCGACAAGGCGATCGTGCAATATCGGCGCCTGCTGCGGCAGGAGATCGAAAAGGTCGGCGGCGGCGAGAAGCCGTTCATGTTCCTCGATGCATCCCGCGCCCGCAGCATTCAGGGCCCGGCCACCATGGACGGCATCGGGCCGACCCGGGGATGGGAAATCTACTGGATGGAAGTCGACGTCAAGCGCCGCCGCGGTGCGCCGTGGGCGGCACCGGTGCCGGGCGAGATATCGGATAAGATACGTCATCTGACGGCGGCCGAGTGATGGGATTGCTGGAATTGAATAGACGCCGAGGTTTCGGTTCACCTCGCCCCGCTTGCGGGGAGAGGTCGGATTGCCTCGGCGATGCCAAGGGCATCGTCCGGTGCGATCCGGGTGAGGGGGTACAGGTCTTTCAATTGACACCAGCTTCGCGGAGAGTCCCCCTCACCCCGACCCTCTCCCCGCAAGCGGGGCGAGGGAGAAGAAAGGGAGTGACGCGTTGAGTTTCGTAGAGCGTCACGGCCTGTGGTCGGCGGAGCAGAAAGACGCGGCGGGCCGCCTGCGCCGCATCGTCGAGGAGCAAAAGCTCGAAGTGATCCGGCTGTCGTTTCCGGACCAGCACGGCATCCTGCGCGGCAAGACGCTGGTCGCAAGCGAGGCGCTGGCCTCGCTGGAGAGCGGCTGCTCCATCACAACGACCATGCTCGCCAAGGACACCTCGCACCGCACGGTGTTTCCGGTGTTCACATCCGGCGGCGGTTTTGGCATGCGCGAGATGGAGGGCGCCGCCGATGTATTGATGGTCGCGGATCCCACCACGTTTCGCGTGCTGCCCTGGGCGCCCACGACAGGCTGGCTGCTGTGCGACATCCATTTCAGCGATGGCCGCCCGGTGCCGTTCGCGACGCGAAACCTCTATCGCGGGGTGATCGATCAACTCGGCCAGCGCGGCTATGATTTTGTCGCGGGCCTCGAAGTTGAGTTTCACATCTTCAAGCTCGAAGACGCACACATGGCGCCGGAAGATGCCGGCCAGCCCGGCCAGCCGCCTTCGGTGAGCTTGCTGTCGCACGGCTATCAATATCTGACCGAGCAACGCTACGACCAGATGGAGCCGGTGCTGGAAATCATCCGGCGCGACGTGCTGGCACTCGGCCTGCCCCTGCGGTCGGTCGAGGTCGAGTTCGGCCCGAGCCAGTGCGAGTTCACCTTCGCGCCGACCGGGGGGATGACCCCTGCCGACAACATGGTGCTGTTTAGGTCCGCCGTGAAGCAGATCGCACGCCGCCACGGCTACCACGCCACCTTCATGTGCCGCCCAAAGCTGCCGAACGTGTTCGCGTCCGGCTGGCACCTGCATCAATCGATCGTGTCGCGCGCAAGCGGCGCGAACGCGTTCATGGCTACGAGCGACGGCGAGGTGCTCAGCTCGTTTGCGCGCAACTATCTCGCGGGACTGCTGACGCACGCCCGCGCCTCCGCCGTGTTCACGACGCCGACCATCAACGGCTACAAGCGCTACCGCGGCTACTCGCTGGCGCCGGATCGCGCGATCTGGGGCCGCGACAACCGCGGCGTAATGATCCGCGTGCTCGGCGGCCCCAACGATGCCGCGACCCGCCTCGAAAACCGCATCGGCGAGCCCGCGGCGAACCCGTATCTCTACATGGCCTCGCAGATTCTCTCGGGCCTCGACGGCGTCGACCGCAAGCTCGACCCTGGACCGTCAGCCGATACACCCTATGAGACCAAGGCGGCGCTGTTGCCGAAAACGCTGCGTGAAGCGGTGACGGCACTGAGCGACGATCCGTTTTTCCGCACAGCGTTCGGCCAAGAGTTCGTCGACTATTACGTCTACATCAAGAACGCCGAGATCGAACGCTTTCAGGCCGAAGTCTCGGAATGGGAACATCGCGAATATTTCGAGATGTTTTGAACAACGGTCTCGCGTCGTCCCTGCCTAGTGCGCAATTGCGCACGGGCGCAGGGACCCATAACCACAAATGCTTTTGGTTACGACGGGTCGTCGAACAGCGTTCTCAAATCGACGGATCACGCGGTATGGGTCCCTGCGTTCGCAGGGACGACAGCCAAGGCCAGCAGGCCGCATCACACCACCGCGTTCTGCCTGATCACTTCACGATAGAACGACGCGCTCAGTTTCGGCGTGCGGCGCTGGGTGTTGAAATCGACATGGTAGAGGCCGAAGCGCTTCTGGTAGCCGTCCATCCATTCGAAATTGTCGATCAGACTCCACAGGAAGTAACCGGCCACCGGGACACCCTCCGACGTCGCGCGCTGCAGATGGAGCAGATAGTTGCGCAGATACATGACCCGGTCGGTATCATAGATATTGCCATCGGCGGCCGGTTGATCGGTCGACGATGTCCCGTTCTCGGTGATGTAGATCGACTTCACGCCCCAAATCTTCGACGCGTGACGCGGCGCCCAGTACAGCGCCTCCGGCCCGACCCTCAGCCAGGCCGCATCCATATGCGGGAACGACGCCGGAAACGGTGCCAGCGTGTAGCCGCGCGAATTGTCCGCGGCCAGCACGTAGTGATCGGGCGTATAGACATTCAGCCCGACGAAATCGATCGGCGATGAAATGATGCTGACATCGTCGGCGGTATGCTTCGGCGCGTCGGCCTGCGCCAGATAGGCGTCGGTGAATTTTCCCTCGAGGATCACGGTCAGATAGCCGGCATTGAGCTCCCGCGTCGCGATCTCCGCCGCGCGGATGTTGGCCGGCGTTTCGATCGCGGGGATGCCGTTGACCATGTTCTCGGCGAGGCCGACTTTGGTTCCGGGCTTCGCATAGGCGCGGATCGCCTGCACGGCAAGGCCGTGTCCAAGGGCGACATGGTGACGAACCTGGTTCAATTCGCCTTGCGACAATTTTAATCCCGGCGCGTCTAATCCAAGACCGTGGCCGAGTTGGACGAGCCTCGAACATTCGTTGATCGTGAAAATGTGCTTGACGCGATCGCTCAGGCGCTCGCTGACATAAGCGGAATAATCCGCAAACGCTTTCGCGGTGTCGCGCGACATCCAACCACCGGAGCGATCCTGCAGCGCCTGGGGCAAGTCCCAATGGTACAAGGTGGCAAACGGCTCGATGCCGTTGGCCAAGAGTTCGTCGAGCAGCCGATTGTAAAAATCGAGGCCTTTCGGATTGGGCGCGCCTGTTCCTTCCGGAAAAACACGCGGCCACGCGATCGAGAAGCGATAGGTTTTTGTGCCCAGCGCCTTCATCAGTTGGACGTCGTCCTTGTACCTGTTATAGTGGTCGTCAGCGACATCGCCATTGCTGTGATCCGCAATTTTCCCGGGCGTGTGCGCGAAACGATCCCAGATCGACGGGCCTCGACCGTCCTCGTTGACGGCGCCTTCGATCTGATAGGACGAGGTTGCGGTGCCCCATCGAAAATCAGCCGGAAAGGCCGCGATAGATTTATGGTCGCTGGATCTGCTTTGAGCATCGGCCGATTTGACCGACCCCGTCGACAGGCCAAGCGCCGCCCAGCCTGCAAGCTTGCCAAGATGGCGCCGAGAAAATCCGTTCGACCACATGCGTTCGTTCCCGGGACCAGAGACCTCGTCAGCGCAAAGCTATTTGTCGCATTCGACCTTTGACGTCGCTGCCACAATGCCGCCGGCGCCGGCCTCCGGCTTTGGCGGCGGCAGAGAGGCGATGGCGACCGGTTGAACGACGAGTTCTTGCCTGCGAAGCGTATTCCGGAACCCGACCGGCATATGCGAGACCATGCCCCGGACGGCAGCGGAATGCGGCGGCCACAGCGCCGCACCAAACAGGACGAACGCCGCCGCGGTCCACAGCGATTGCCAGTTGTGAACGCCTTCATTGAAAAAGAGGAAAATTGCCGCCGCCACGAGCAAGCCTGCGAACACCGCCTCGGCGGTGACGCCGACGTCCGACTTGCGGCGGCAGAGCCGCGCCACCACCCAGACCGGCACCGCCGCCATGGTCACGCTGGCAAACGGAAAATCGCGCGAACGCGGATCGAACACGAGGCCAAGCGCGATTTCCAGGGTAACCAGCGCGGTGACCATCAGCACAAAGCCCAGGACCAGCGCAGGCAGCGACGAGGGCCAGCCCTCGCGTGGACCGAACAATTCCTGAAAAGCCGGCAGCGGTCGTCCGGCCATCAACGCGTTGGCACACAGTGGCGGCAACGTGATTGCCGCGGTCAGAAGCCATCCCTGGTTTAGCCAGCCGGCGGCGCCGTAGTTTTCGTAAAGCGCCTTTTCGGCGGCCAGTCCCAGCAGGATTCCGCCTGTCGTCGCGCATGCCGACACGGCAAGCCACGGCGCCCATCCGGTTGGCGATGGCCGCCGCCAGGGCGTCAACAACGCGACCAGGAATATGCAAACACCAAAAGCGAGGCCAGCTCCCAGCTGCAGCTTCCAGAACGGATAATTGCTGACGGCCGATCCGTGCGCATGCTTGATCTGACGGCTATCGCCATCGAACAAACCCCAATGGGCGCCGACGGTGCCTTCCCACTGACGCTTCCAGGGTTCGTCGTAGGCCTCGAACAGGTTGACGCGAATTTTTTCCCGCCCCGCCCGGTCGCGGAGCTCGGAAATGAAACGGGCCTGATTGATGCGCGACGGCAGCGAAACCTCACGCATGCGTCCCTTGCTTGGCCAGCCGGCTTCGCCGATCAGGATACCCTTGCCGGGGAAGGCAGACTCAACTTTCCTGTAGATATCGATGACATGTGCCGCCGCATCGTCCGCGCGGATCGGCACGTCTTCCCAAAACGGCAACATGTGGACCGTCACGAAATCGACGTCGTCGGCCATCTCCCGGTGGCGCAGCCAAAAATCCCAGGAATCGGCGTAGGTCACCGGCGTATCGATGCGCGCCTTGACCGAGCGGATGATCTCTCGAAGATCCCCCACCGTCATTTCACCGCGGAGCAGCACTTCGCTGCCGGCGACGACCGATGTAACCGTGCCGGGATATCCCTTGGCCAGCGCTACCGCGGTGTCGATGAGATCCGCATTCTTCGCGCGGTCGCGGCCGAGCCAGATGCCGAGAATGACTTTCAGCCCGACCTTCGATGCCAGCTGTGGCACCTTGTCGAGCCCGTTCTCGACCGAATAGGTGCGGATGCAGTTCGATACCCCGGCCAGCTGGCCGAGATCTTCCGCGATCTGCTCCGGGCTGATGACGATGTCGGAATTCCACGGCGTCTGTCCGCTCCGGAACGGCGCGTAGGACACGCAGTCGAGCTTTTTTGCGGGATCGATCGGCGCATGATCCAGCAGCACCGGCGCCGCCAGCCAGTGCCAGGCCGCAACGATGATGCTCATGGAGAAAAGAAAAAGCAGCAGCGGCACGCGCCTGCGGGAGACGCCGGTCGTCCGGGTCGGCAAACCGGATCGCAACGCGGCGGGAGCATCGAGGGACATCGCGCAATGCCTTGAGCTAGATCAGGACCAAGGGTTGCTCAACGTCGTATCGGGCGCAGTGATCGCAGCACCGACAATCGTGAAAAGCCGCCCCGGTCGACAAAGAAAGCAATTGAATACATTGTTAGACATACTTTAGCCTGAAGTGGGTCACGATCTGGCTTGGCCCATTTGATCGCACGCGCACACAGTAGAACACGCGAGCTTGCTGGAAGTGTATACCAGCGTTCTCCATCTTCCAACAATCCGGGACCCACGTAGCATGTCCGTGATCGCTCTGGCTGATCTGCACGCTGCGCGGGCTACCCGACCGATCTTAAGTGAGCTGCGCCAGCCAGACCGTATGACCGCCGCACGCCGGATCTTCAACGACATGCGTCACCATTTCGAAGCCGTTCGCGTGCAGCAACGCGCAGTATTCAGTCGCGTCCAGGCTCGCATGATAGAGCGGCTCACCCTTGTAGCTGCCGATCGCTTCGCCATACGCCGGACCGCTCGTGAACATCAACGCTGCGCGCGGAGCAGCGTGCTGCCGGAAGATCGGAAACATACGGCGCTGGTCATCGGGACAGAGGTGGAAGAAGCTGTCCCAAGCCAGCAAACCGCTGAAGCGCCGCGTGAGGGCGAGCGTGCGCATATCCGCGACGTGCCAGGCAAGATCTGGAAAGGACGCCATGCACAAGGCAATCAGTCCCGGCGAAGAATCCACGCCAGTGACGTTGCAGCCCTGCTCGATGAGGTAACGGGCGATTGGCTCACCCGAGCCGCTGCCGATGTCGAGCACGGTAGCTCCGGCCGGCAGCAGCGCGCGAAATCGGTCGAGCCACGCGCGCTCCACCAGCCGGCTTCCCCGGTCCTGCGCCCACGCGCTCGCGTGGCGTTGATACAGTCCGATGATGCGGTCGGCGTCAGGGTTCATGGCGATAGTTTGCTGCGGGCGTTTGCCATTCTGTCGTCATGCCCGGGCTTGTCCCGGGCATCCACGTCTTTGGTCACCGTGAAGCAAGCAAGACGTGGATGGCCGGGCATAGGCGAGCGTAAGCGACGCCGTCCTTCAGACGGCTATGCCCGGCCATGACGGAGAAATCAAATCCCGAGATAGCGGTGCTGCAAATCCGGCTCGGCGATCAATTGCTCCGACGTGCCTGACCACACCGTGCGGCCGCGCTCGATGATGTAATGCCGGTCGGCGATGCGCGAGAGGTTGGCGACGTTCTTGTCGATGACCAGCACCGATTGCCCGCGTCCCTTCAGCATCGACAGGCAGTTCCAGATTTCCTCGCGGATCAGGGGCGCCAGGCCTTCGGTGGCCTCGTCGAGGATCAACAGTTTCGGATTGGTCATCAGCGCGCGGCCGATCGCCAGCATCTGCTGCTCGCCGCCGGACAGCGTCACGCCCATATTGCCGCCGCGCTCGGCGAGGCGCGGAAACAGCGCGTGGATTTTTTCGATGGTCCAGGGATCGGCATTGCCGGCGCGGTTGCCGGCCGCCGCGACGAGATTTTCGTACACGGTGAGATTGGGGAAAATCTGGCGGCCTTCCGGCACCAGGCCGATGCCGAGTTTGGCGATTCGGTACGACGGCAGGCTGCGCACTTCCTCACCTGCGAAACGGATCGTGCCGGCGCGCGCGCTCGTCATGCCCATGATGGAGCGGATGGTCGTGGTCTTGCCCATGCCGTTGCGGCCCATCAGGGCGACCATTTCGCCTGACCGAACCGACAGCGACAGGCCAAACAGCACCTGGCTGAGGCCGTAGCAGGTTTCGATGCCGTCGACTTCCAGAAGCGCTTCAACCATGGGCGACCACCACGTGCTGATCGCCGAGATAGGCGCGCTTGACTTCCTCGTTGTTGCGGATCGCATCGGGATCGCCCGACGCGATGACGCGGCCGTACACGAGGACGGTGATGCGGTCGGCGAGCACGAACACCGCCTCCATGTCGTGCTCGACCAGCACGATGGTGACTTCCTTGCGCAGTTCCTTGAGCAGCGCCACCATGCGCGCCGACTCGGTGACGCCGAGCCCCGCCATCGGCTCGTCGAGCAGCAGCAATTGCGGTTTTGTCGCCAGCGCGACCGCAAGCTCCAGTTCGCGCTGCTCGCCGTGGCTGAGTTCGGACACCAGCACGTCGGCGCGCGCCCCGAGCCCGACCCGCGTCAGCGCGGCCTGCGCGGCATCGCGCAGATGCCTTTCCTTGCGCGCATTGCCCCAGAACCGGAACGAGTGGCCGTCATGGGCTTGCGCCGCCAGTGCGACATTGTCGGCCGCGGTAAAATCCGGCAGCAGCGAGGTGATCTGGAACGAGCGCGCCAGCCCGAGCCGGCTGCGCTGGTAGGACGGCAGTCCGGTGACGTCGCGGCCGCCGAAATGAATGGTGCCGGAGTTGGGCGCCAATTGACCCGTCAACTGGCTGATCAGCGTGGTCTTGCCGGCGCCGTTGGGGCCGATGATCGCGTGCAGTTCGCCGGGCATGACGTCGAGCGACAGATTGTCGGTGGCGAGGATGCCGCCAAAACGCCGCACCAGATTTTCAACACGAAGCAGGGGATCGGCCAAAGGATCAACCACGGCTAAACCTCCCGAGCAGGCCCATGATGCCGCCGCGCGCGAACAGCACGATCAGCAGCAACAGCGGCCCCATGATCAGCGCCCAGTATTCAGTGAATTGCGACAGCACTTCTTCCAGCACCAGGAAGAAGATCGTGCCGATCACCGGGCCGAACAGCGAGCCCATGCCGCCGAACACCACCATCACCATCAGTTCGCCGGAGCGGGTCCAGTACATTCCGGCCGGGCTGATGAAGTCGGTGTTGTTTGCCAGCAGCGCGCCGGCCAGACCGCAGATGGTGCCGGAGATCACGAAACAGACCAAACGATATCTGTTGGCATGAAAGCCGATCGCCTGCATGCGCTGCTCGTTGGAGCGAATGCCCTGCACCACCAGGCCGAAGCGCGAATTGATGATCCGCCAGATCAGATAGATGCCGCCGAACAGGCAAGCCAGGCAGAGATAATAGAACTGCACGCGGTTCGACAGGTCGATCAGGCCGCCGAAAGTGCTGCGCTTGTAGATGGTCAGGCCATCGTCGCCGCCATAACGCGACATGCCCGAGGCGATGTAATAGGCCATCTGCGCGAAAGCCAGCGTGATCATGATGAAGTAGACGCCGCGGGTGCGCAGGCTGAGCGCACCGATCACCAGCGCGTACAGCGCCGACGTCACCAGCGCCACCGGCCACTGGATGAAGCCGGAGCCGATGCCCTCAAAGGCAAGGATGCCGACCGCATAGCCGCCGATGCCGAGATAGGCGGCATGACCAAAACTCATCATGCCGCCATAGCCCATGATGAGATTGAGGCTGGCCGCGGCCAGCGCAAAGATGATGATGCGGGTGAACAGCGTCAGGATGAAGATGCTGCCGGTGAGCTGCGAATAGAGCGGCAGCAATACCAGTCCGGCAGCGACCAGCACCACGACGACGTTGCGGGCATTGATTTGAAGTTTCATCGCTTGGCGGCCGGGAACAGCCCCTCCGGTCGCACCACCAGCACGATTGCCATCAAAAGATAGATCAGCATCGAGGACAGTGCGGGCGCGGCGGTGGAAGCGGCGGCGGAACTCAGCACCATGCGCAAGAGGTCAGGCAGGAAGGCGCGACCCAGCGTATCGATCATGCCGACAAAGATCGCGGCCAGGAACGCGCCGCGGATCGAGCCGATGCCGCCGATCACGATGATCACGAAGGCGAGGATCAGGATGTTCTCGCCCATGCCGATCTGCACGGTGAGGATCGGCGCCTGCATCAGCCCGGCAAGACCGGCCAGCGCCGCCCCGAGCCCGAACACCAGCGTGAACAGCAGTTTGATGTTGATGCCGAGCGCGCCGATCATTTCGCGGTTGGAGGCGCCGGCGCGGATCAGCATGCCGATCCGGGTCCGCATCACAACGACATAGAGCAATGCGGCAACCGCCAGCGCGACCACGATGATCGAGAGCCGGTAGGCCGGATAGTACACGCCGGGAATGATCTGCACCGGCACGGTCAGCCAGGCCGGCAGCGGCAGCGCGAGGCCGGCCGGGCCCCAGATCAGCCGCACCGCGTCATTGAAAAACAGGATCAGTCCGAACGTCGCCAGCACCTGGTCGAGGTGGTCGCGGCCGTACAGGTGTCTCAGCGCGATGAATTCCAGCGCGATGCCCAATAGCAGCGTGGCGCCGAGCGCCAGGATCACGCCGAACACGAAGCTTCCGGTCCATGCGGTAAAGGTCGCGGCGAAATAGGCGCCCATCATGTAGAGCGAGCCGTGCGCCAGATTGACGAAATCCATGATGCCGAACACCAGCGTCAGCCCGGCCGCCAGCAGGAACAGCAGCAGGCCGAACTGCAGCCCGTTCAGCGATTGTTCGACAAGAACCAAACTCGACCCCTAACCTCGAAACAAAACAGCGGCAGCGCCCTTCGCGCCGCCGCTATTTTTATTGGGCGATAATCTTTGCCGAAACACTCATACCGCGACAAATCATGCGCCGGAAGTACCCGCGATCACTTCATCGGGCATTTATCGTGGAAGCTATCCTGGCTGTCCTTGACGATGGTCGCCACCGTCTTCAGCGCGAGCTGGCCGTCGGCATCCTTGACCACGTCCTGCAGGTAGAAATTCTGGATCGGGATGTGGTTGTTGCCGTATTTGAACGGGCCGCGCACCGATTTGAAGTTAGCTTTCTCCATCTCGGCCTTCATCGCGTCCTTCTTGGTCACATCGCCCTTGACTGCAACCACCGCGCTGTTGATCAGCTGCGCGGCATCATAGGATTGTGCGCCATAGAAGGTCGGGCGCAGGTTCGGATATTTCTTGCGGTAGTCCTCGACGAACTTCTTGTTCTCGGGGTTTGGCAGGTCGTTGACCCACTGCTGGGCGCCGGGAACGCCGAGCGCGTTCTCCTTCTGCAGCGGCAACGACAATTCGTCGATCGTGAACGCCGTATAGAGCGGGATCTGCGCCTTGATGCCGGCCTGCGCATACTGGTTGAGGAACTGCACGCCGGCCGCGCCCGGATAGAACACGAAGATCGACTCGGCCTTGGAGTTCTTGGCCTTGGTGAGTTCGGCGGAAAAGTCGAGCTGGCTCGGCCACACCGTATATTCCTCGCCGACCACCTGGCCCTTGAACGTGCTCTTCACGCCGGCCAGCATGTCCTTGCCGGCGGCGTAGTTCGGGCCGATCAGGAACACCGACTTGACGCCCTTCTGGTTCATGTAGGTGCCCATCGCCTGCGGCGTCTGGTCGTTTTGCCAGGAGGTCGAGAACACGTAAGGCGAGCACAATTCGCCGGCGAGCTGCGAGGGACCGGCATTGGCCGAGATCAGGAAGGTTTTCGAATCGACCGCGGTCTTCAGCGAGGCCAGCAGCACGTTCGACCAGATGTAGCCGACGATGAAATCGACCTTGTCGGACTGGATCAGCTTTTCAGTCTTCTGCTTGCCGACATCCGGCTTCTGGCCGTCGTCCTCATAGATCACCTCGACCGGCTTGCCGCCCATCTTGCGGCCGAGGTGGTCGAGCGCCAGTTCGAACGAGTTGCGCATGTCGTTGCCGATGGCGGCCGTGGGGCCGCTGAAGGTCGAGACAAAACCGATCTTGATGCTGTCGGCGCCGAGCGCGGGCTGCGCCAGCGCCAGAGCCATTGCGCCCGCCAGCCAGAATGTCTTTTTCATATTCACTCCCCTCCTCACTATTTGAATGTTTCGCCCGCCAAAAAGCGGCCGCCGTTCGAGGCCTGCGCCTTCGTCAATTCTCGTTTTTTCCTGACGTATTTTGTGCGCGAAATCCCTCACCGGCAGCAAGCACGAACCGAAAGCCCCGATTAGAACCTTCGGCCCATACCCCAGCGGCCTGCACCATAGTTCGCTGACGGCGCGGATGGCAAGAACTATAGTTCCGGTTGCCGGGGCAACAAATGTCGCAGGGACGACGGCTGCGCTGCAGCAAGGAAGGGGAAGCGCCACTTTGCTCATGGCACCCGAGACGGTTCGGACGCGGCGTTCTGCTGCCAGTCCGCCCAGACCGGCCGGTCGAGCTGAAACAGATCGGTGCAGCGGGCGTACCAGCCGCTGCCGTGCATGCGGCCGATCAATTGCAGCGCAGGCGTGTCGATGTGGCAGCGCGCTTTGTCCTGAACCGCCGAGCCATCGACATGGGCGCAGAGGATGCGGCCTATGACTGCGGTCTGGCGCGGTCCGGTCACCATCGAACTCAACACCCGGCACTCGAAGGACACCGGGGACTGCGCGATGCGCGGCGGCCGTATCTTGTAAGACGCAACCGCGGTGAGGCCGGCCAGCGCCAGTTCGTCGACATCGGGCGGCGCATCGATGCATGTGACGTTCATGGCCGCGGCGTTCGCCTCGGAAACCAGGTTCACCACGAACTCCCCGGTGCTAAGGATATTGGTCGCGGTATCCTTGAAGCGCCCCGATCCAGCGAGCAAGCCGATCGCAAGGGTCGGCGGCTCATGGCCCAAGACGTTGAAGAAGCTGTAGGGAGCTGCGTTGATGACGCCATCCTCCGACAGGGTCGTCACCCAGGCGATCGGCCGCGGCGTCACTGTGGCCGTCAATATCTTGTAGCGTTGTTGAGCCTCCAGCGTCTCCATGTCGAACAGCATCGCCGGCTCCACGCTTCAGACCGCCACCACCGGATGGCGCAACCGGCCGATGCCGGCCACTTCGGCCTCCACCACATCGCCCGGCCAAAGCCATTCCTGCGGCGTCCGCCCCGCGCCCACGCCTTCCGGCGTGCCGGTCGCGATGATGTCGCCCGCCTCCAGCGTGATCGCGGCTGATATGTCCGAGATCAGCAGCGGCACCTTGAACAGCATGTGGCGCGTGTTCGAACGCTGCTTTTCGACGCCGTTCACCGTGAGCCAGAGATCGAGGGCGTGCGGATCGCCGATCTCGTCCGCGGTCACGATGCATGGACCGAAGGGCGCGTAGGTGTCCTGGCCCTTGGAATAGATCCACTGGCCGGCGCGGCGGTTGTCGCGGGCGCTGACGTCGATCATCACGCTGTAGCCGAAAACGAAATCGAGCGCCTGCGCTTCCCTGACCCGGCGCGCCGTTCGCCCCATCACAACCGCGAGTTCTACTTCCCAGTCGAGCTGCTGCGTGATCGTCCGGTCGTGCTCGATAGCCTCATTGGGCCCGATCACGCTGGTCGGAGGCTTTGAAAAGATGATCGGCTGCTTCGGCAATTCCTTCGCGGTGTCCAGCGCGCGCGACGATTCCGCGACGTGCTCGACATAGTTCAGCCCGATCCCGAAGATGTTCTTGCGCGGCCGCGGTATCGGCGCCAGCAGCCTGACATTGGCGAGCGGCAGAGCCGTGCCGACCGGCCAATGGCTGCCGTGGTCGCCCAAAATCTTCTTCAGCGCCATCGTCGCCGGCGGCCCCAGATCGATGAGATCGAGCATCGACGCCGGAAGTGCGACGCCGGCCTGCGCGCCGATCCGTTCGACGTCCACGACCAGTTCGTCGACGATGGCGCCGAGACGGGCCGCTGCCTCGACGTTGGCGCGATAGGTAGCAAGACGCATGGCGGTCTTTCCTAGGGTGTCAGCGGCTGCCGGCCCTGATTGTCGCCATAAGCTTCCTCCCGATACAAACCGAGAGAATTCATGACCGGCAGATCGTTGAAGGCGAACAGGCAGGCGTCGTCGCTTTCCGATCCGTTCACATGCTCATGCCAGGCCCAGGACGGCAGGCAGAAAATGTCGCGCTCCTTCCAATCGAAGCGCTTGCCGTCGATGATCGAGTGACCGCTGCCCTTGGCGACCTGATAGATCACGCTGCCGGTGTGGCGATGAGCCTTGGTGGCCTCGCCTGGCCTCAGCATCTGCATCGACGCGCCGATCGTCTGCATGACGGGGCCGCCGGTCACGGGGTTCACGTAGTTCATGAGAATGCCGTCAAAGGGCGAACCATCGGTCGATTTGGCGTAGCGCTGCAGCGCTTCGTAGGTCGGCCCCCACTCATATTTGAGGAGCGGTGAGTATCCGCGCGCCCATTCGGTGCCCGCGGGGCGCAGGCCCGGATTGCCCCAAGTGTGGGACATGTCGTCGACGGGATAGCCGACCTCCTGCTGCATCTTCGGATGCACCGTGTAGAAGTTGGCTTCGAGTGCATTGACGAGCGGGATGTCGAGACCATCCTGCCAGATGCAGGGCGAGCCATCGCTGGAGACACCGTGCTCGTGCCACGTGCCGTTGGGCGTCAGCACGAAATCGTTGGCCCCGAGCGTGAGCTTGTGACCATCGACAATGGTGTAGGCGCCCTCGCCTTCCATGATGAAGCGCAGCGCGGAAGCCGAATGGGCATGGGCGGAGGCGACCTCGCCGGGGTGCATTACCTGCAGCCCGGAATAGAGCCAGCCGACGGCGGCGGCGTGGTCGCGACGGCCCGGGTTGTTCAGATAGATGACGCGTCGGCCGGCCTTTTCGGGAGACACCAGTTCGACGGACCGCAGCACGTGCTTGCGCAGATCCTCATAGCGCCAGAGCACGGGGACGGACGAAGACTTTGGCTGCCAGGGCTCGATCTTGTTGGCGACCGTCCACAATGCGCCCGCGTCCAGATTCTCGAGTTCGTCGTAATAGGCGAGCAGCTCCGGGGTGTCCTCGACATTGGCGCGCCCCGCGATGTCTTCCCGATGGTTCTCCCGGCGTCCTGTTGCCATTTCGCTCTCCTAGGGTTGCCATTCATATAAAATGGATTATATCTTCGAAGCAAGATAGAATTTTCGAAAGAATCGATTTCTATCGAATCCTGGATTGGCACAGGCTGGAAAGATCAGAACATGGCAAGCGTGGCTGGAGACCGCCGAACCGTCAGCGAGGGAAGCGGCGAGCCTGCAATGCTGAGCGAAGTCGCCTATCAGCGCCTGCGTGCCGACATCGTTTCCGGCGCGCTCGACGCGGGCAAGCCGCTACGGCTCGAAGCGCTGCGGCAACGCTACGGCCTGAGCTTTTCGCCGCTTCGCGAGGCGTTGATGCGATTGCAATCCGAGCGTTTGGTGCTTTCGACCGCGCTGCGCGGATTTTCGGTCGCACCGCTATCCCTCGAAGAAATGAAGGACGCGACCGAGACCCGCATTTTGATCGAATCCGAAGCGCTGCGCCGATCGATGCAGGGCGGCGACGATGATTGGGAAGCCGGCATCGTGGCCGCCTTCCATGCGCTCAGCCGGCAAGTCGAACGGCAATCGCGCCTTTCCGGCGAGGTCGACGCGAGCGACATGCGCGCAATGGAAGAGCGGCATTATCAATTCCATCGCGCACTGATCGCGCATTGCGGATCGCCGCGGCTGCTCGAACTGGCGGACCAGCTTTACATCGAAACGCAGCGCTACCGGCTGCCAAGCCTGGTCGGCAAGGTGGCCGGTGCGCCCCCCCGCGACGTTTCTGCCGAGCATCAGCAAATCATGGACGCCGCACTGCGCCGAAGCGAAGATGCCGTTCGTCACCTGGCCGAACACTACCGGCGAACCGCCGAGGTCATCGAGGCGTCGATCGCGTGGCCGTTACCCGCGTAGCCGGATTGTTCAAATCAAATATTCGGCGCCATCGATGATGTAACGCGCGTGGCGGAAATCCCTGATGGTGGCGACCTTGTCGGCAGCCCAGTTCAGCAGCATGAAATATTTCGGCTTTGAACCCGGCTCGTTCGGGTCGAACACCAGAACAGCGGGATGTCGCTCGACGAGGCCAGGCACCAGATGCCAGTCGCTGACCTTTGCATAGTTGCCGAAATAACGCGACACTTCGACCTTGCCGGTCATGCAGGTCTTGTTGACGAGATCGAGCCGTACGTCGTCGGCGATCATGGAACGGATGGCGTCGAAATCCCGCGCATTGAAATGGGCAACGTAGGCGCCGAGCCGTTTACGGTCGGCGTCGGACAGTTTCGGCAGCGGCGCGTCATCCGGCTCATCGGCATATTTACGCAGCTGCGCGCGGCCGCGAACCAGCGCGGCTTTGGCGGCGGCAAGGCTCACATCCATCACCGCACAAATTTCCGCCAGCGAACATCCGAGCACGTCCATCAGGATCACGGATGAGCGCTGCGTCACATTGAGGCGCATGAAGGTGCGCAGACTGGCGCTGGCGATCTGGCGGCTGGTAACGGCATCGAGCTGGTCGGCCATCATGTCCACCTCCGCAACCGAATAAAGCGCCTCTTGGCGGCTGCGCTTGCGCAGAAAATCCAGCGCGGTGTTGTGCGCGATCCGGAACAGCCAACCCTCGGGATTGTCGATCTGCCCTGCCGCGGCGAACGCCTCCATCGCCTTGATCAGCGCATCCTGCAGCACGTCCTCGCCGTCGATCACCGAACCCACCATGCGCGCGCAGTAGCGATGCAGCTTGGGCCGCAGTGCGGCCAAAAGCGCATCGATATCCGTCACGGCTGGCGAGGTTTCAGGGGCCGATGTCATTCTTTCTCCGTTGTCGCGAATGCCGCCTCAGCCCTCGCCCAGCATCCGATAGTTACCGACGATGGTAACGCCGCGGGCCAGCGGCGGTTCAGCGCAACGCTCCCGAATACCACTCTGGAAGGCCGCAAACGACGCCAGTTTGGGCAACGCGCTGGCGCCGTCATCGGCCGTGGTCTCGACGACATGGATGAAGGTATCGTCTTCGAGGCGCAGCGAGAGATAGCGCGTGCCCTCCGGCTGCAGCGCCTGCAATTCGGCAAATACCGCCGCCACCAGTTCGGCGTTCTTCTCGGTCATTTCAGGTTTTGTCCTATATCTGATCAGGGTCCGCTTCATCTCTCGTCTCCATGGCTTGGGGTCTCGAGCCAAGGACGTTTGGCAGGGGCCAAAGGATGCAGGCGCGCGAAAATATTTCTCAGCCGTCCAGCTAGCCCCCGACGATGCGCTTTCGCTATCGGTCGATTGGCAAACATGCCTTGAAGCTTCTCTTGGAAGCAGCGCACAAATAACTACATAATGAGGGCACGGAGACATCTCGAACCGAGGCTGGATTCCATGACGACAGCGCCGCAACAACCGCACCACGTGGTGATCGTCGGCGCCGGTTTCGGCGGGCTGGAAGCCGCCTTCGGGCTTGCCGGCGCACCGGT
This sequence comes from Bradyrhizobium sp. LjRoot220, assembly GCF_964252915.1. Lineage (NCBI taxonomy): Bacteria > Pseudomonadati > Pseudomonadota > Alphaproteobacteria > Hyphomicrobiales > Nitrobacteraceae > Bradyrhizobium > Bradyrhizobium sp. LjRoot220. The sequence continues at coordinate 84,180 of NZ_CAXUPS020000008.1, read as the reverse complement.
GAAGATCACGCTGGTCGATCGGCGCAACCACCATTTGTTCCAGCCGCTGCTCTATCAAGTCGCCACCGCCTCGCTGGCCACCTCCGAGATCGCCTGGCCGATCCGCTATCTCTTGCGCGACCGGCCCGATGTCACGACGCTGTTCGCCAACGTCAATGGCGTCGACGCCGCAGGCAAGCGTGTGCTGCTCGATGACGGCGAGGCGCTGCCCTATGACACGCTGATCCTCGCCACCGGTGCGCGCCACGCCTATTTCGGCCATGACGAATGGGAACCGTTCGCCCCCGGGCTGAAAACGCTGGAGGATGCCACGACGCTGCGGCGGCGCATCCTGGTCGCTTTTGAGCGCGCCGAACGCGAAACCGATCCGGCGCGGCGTGCGGCGCTGCTGACGTTCGTCATCATCGGCGCGGGTCCCACCGGCGTCGAACTCGCCGGCACCATTGCCGACCTGGCAAAGGACACGCTGCCACGGGATTTCCGTAACATCGACACCAGCAAGGCGCGTGTGGTGCTGATCGAGGCGGGATCCCGCGTGCTCGCGGGCTTTCCCGACGATCTCTCCGCCTATGCACAAACCTCGCTCGAGGGACTCGGCGTCGAAGTAATGCTGGGAAAGCCCGTGACGGAATGCAGCATCGATGGCGTGGTCTATGGCGACAACAAGCTCGACGCGAAGACCATCATCTGGGCCGCGGGCGTGCGTGCCTCGCGCGCGGCCGAATGGCTGGGCGCGCCCGCCGATCGCGCCTACCGCGTGCAGGTGCTACCGGACCTTACAGTACCCGGCCATCCCGATATTTTTGCCGTAGGTGACACCGCAACGATAGCAGATGCGAGCGGAAATCCGGTGCCCGGCATTGCGCCGGCGGCCAAGCAACAGGGCCGTTACGTCGCAGCCCTCATCAAGGCGCGGCTGAGCGGCGGCACGCAGCCGCCCTTCCGCTACAAACATGCCGGCAGCCTGGCGCAAATCGGCAAGCGCAAGGCGGTAATCGATTTCGGCTGGATGAAGCTGCGCGGCAATCTCGCCTGGTGGATCTGGGGCATTGCCCACATCTATTTCCTGATCGGCCTGCGCCACCGGCTCAGCGTCGCCATGAGCTGGCTCTGGATCCACGCCAGGGATCAGCGCGCGGCGCGGCTGATCACGCAGGGCTCGAGCAAGGTGACGGGGTGAGCGAAGCGTCATTACCTCGCGGCACCCCTTCTGTCCGTCATGGCCGGGCTTGACCCGGCCATCCACGCCTTACTTGCTGAACGTGAACAAGGACGTGGATGCCCGGGACAAGCCCGGGCATGACGAGATTTTTGGTGAGCCTAAGCCAAACTACTTCACCAGCGAGCACCCGCCGTCGGCCATCGGCCGGAACGCCTGATCGGCAGGAATCGTCGAAACCAGCTTGTAATAATCATACGGATATTTCGACTCCGCCGGCTTCTTCACCTCGAACAGGTACATCGGGTGGATGACGCGGCCGTCCTGCCGGATGGTAACGTCGCCGAACAGCTTGTCCTTGCCCTTGAACTTTTTCATCTCGGGCACGGCGTCTTTGGCGTGGTCGCTGCCGGTTGCCGCCACCGCCTTGAGATAAGCGAGCGTGGAGGCATAGACGCCGGCCTGGTTGCCGCTCGGCATCTTGCCGTTCATGCCGGGGCGGGCCGCAAAGCGTTTGGCGAACGCGCGGGTGTCGTCATCCATGTCCCAGTAAAACGCTTCCAGCAGCTGCAGCCCTTGCGCGACCTTCAAACCCATGCCGTGCACGTCGTTGACGAACAGGAGGAACGCCACCATGGTCTGGCCGCCCTGCTGGATACCGAACTCGGCCGCCTGCTTCACCGCGTTGATGGTGTCGCCGCCGGCGTTGGCCAGCCCGATCACCTTGGCCTTGGAATTCTGCGCCTGCAGCAACAGCGAGGCGAAGTCGGACGTGCCGAGCGGATGCCGGGCCGAACCCAGCACCTTGCCGCCGTGCTTTTCGATGTAGCTGGTGGCCTCGGCTTCGATGCCCTGGCCGAGCGCAAAATTGACCGTGACGAAATACCATTCCTTGCCGCCGCGCCCCACCATCGCCGCCGCCGTGGCGTTGCCGGTGGCCCAGACGTCGTTGACCCACTGAATGGTGTTCGGCGAACAGGCTTTTCCGGTGAGATCGGAACTCGCTGTCGACGACGCCAGAAACGTCATGCGGGAATCGCGCAGCAGCGAATTGATGGTGAGGCCGACGGCCGAATTGGGCACGTCGACGATGGCGTCGACGCCGTCGACATCGAGCCATTTGCGCGCGATCGCCGAGCCGACGTCGGCCTTGTTCTGGTGATCGGCATAGACGATCTCGACCTTGATGTTCTTGGCCCCGCCGTTGAAATCTTCAGCGGCCATGCGTGCGGCTTCCACCGACCCCATGCCGTTGGTGTCCTGGAAGATGCCGGAGATGTCGTTGAGCACGCCGATCCGGACGACGTTGTCGGAAATCTCCGCGCGCGCCGTGATGGATGCCGCACATGACAGCGCAAGTGCCAGGCAGACCTTGAAGCTTTTCATCATTCTCTCCCTATGGATTTGATTGTTGTTCCCGGACTGCGCCGGGTTTGAATCAGATCTGCCGGTCCGGCAGCCGTACGACGAGACCATCAAGCTCCGGTGTGATCCTGATCTGGCAGGACAGCCGGCTGTTGCTCAGCCGCTCGGCGGCGACGCCATGGAGCAATTCATCTTCTTCCTCGCCCATGGGCGCGAGCCGTGCGGTCCAGTTCTCATCGACATAGACATGGCAGGTCGCACACATGGCGTTGCCGCCGCACTCGGCCACGATCTGGTCGACGCCGTGCGTGGTTGCGACCTGCATGACGCTATCGCCGGCGCTCGCATCGATGCGCTGGGAGCGATCGTCGGCATGAATGAAAATGATGACCGGCATGATCTGGCTCAAGCTGCTTTGATTGTGACGGGCAGGCTTTCAAGGCCGCGCAGCGTGTTGTTGAAACGGCGCGTCACCGGGCCGGTGATTTCAATGGCGCTGACCCGTTTTGCCAGCGCCGAAAGCACCGCCTCACCCTCCAGCCGCGCGACGAGCTGACCGACGCACATGTGGATGCCGGAGCCATATCCGACGTGGCCACTGGTCTTGCGCGTCACGTCATATTCGTCGGGCCGGTCCCAACGTCGCGGATCGCGGTTGGCGGCGGCGAGGAACATCAGGATTTTCTCGCCCTCGCCGATCGGCACGCCGCTGATCTCGACGTCCCGTGTCGTGGTCCGGAAGAAGGTCTGCACCGGGCTTTCGAATCGCACCGCCTCCTCGAAGGCGTTGCGTGCCAGCGTCGGATCGCTGCGCAGCCGCGCCCATTGCTCGGGAAAACGCGCCAGGCAGTAAACCGCGGCGCCAATGCCGTTGACGGTGGTATCGAGGCCGGCGCTGAGCAACGAGCGCACCAGCAATGGCGCTTCCGCCGCCGTGATGTCGCCGGCGTCGGCGCGGGCATGGATGCAGGCGCCGAAACCGCCGGGCGCGAGGTTTTCGCGCTGGCATTGTTCGGCGACATAGGCCTGATGCGGCGCAGAGCGCTCGATCGCGTCCTGGCGCAGCTTGTTCGGCGGTCCGAACGCGTTGAACACAAGCCCCGCATAGGGCAGCAGGTTTTCGCGGCCCTCCTGCTTGAGCCCGAGCGCATCGGGAAATACTGACAGCGGATAGGCTTCGGCCAGGTCAGCGATGGCGTCGAAGCTGCCCTTGGCGAGCAGCGCGTCCACGCGTGATTCGGCGGCTGCGACAAAGCTGCCGCGAAGCTGCTTCATCACCGTTGGCGAAAGCACCCGGCTCAGCACCGCGCGCGTGCGCGTGTGTTCCGGCGGGTCGGCCTCCAGAATGATGCTTTGCGGCCGCCACGCCTTCTCCTTCGCAAAGTCGCTCAGGCCGACGCCGCGGCGGGAGCAAAAGGTCAGGGGATCGTTGAGGACGGCGTGGACCTCCGCGTAACGGGCGACGCCGTAGACGCTCCATTTGTCGAACCAGACGACCGGCCCGGCTTCCCGAAGCACCTCGTGGACGGGGTGCGGGTCTTCGAAGAACTCGATCGAGAACGGATCGATGTCCAGATGCGGCACGGCGGCCGATGGCGTGAAGCCTGATGCACTCATTCCGACCTCCCGAAGTTTGCTCTTGTAAAGCACTGGCGCATGTCTCTATCTCTCGGGCCTAGCGTTCGCAGCGATGACGAGGGACATGAGCAGTCAACCACCCGCCAGGAAAGCGCACCGGCCGAGGCCGGCGGAAATCGTAAGTGCCGATGACGGCCCGACCCTCGATCTCGAGCGTTACGTCCCGGCGATCATCACCTTCATCGCCAACAAGCTCTCGAACAGCGCCACCGCGTTCTATCAGCGCAATTTCGGCGTCAACGTCACGGAATGGCGGATCATGTCGCTGCTGGCGATCGAGCCTGGCATTCCGGCCTCGCGCATCTGCCATGTGATCGGGTTCGACAAGGGACCGGTCAGCCGCACGCTGTCGATGCTGCAGAAACGCGGCCTGGTCACGATCCGCACCGCGCCGGACGACGGACGCACCCATTCGATTTCGCTGACCGCAAAAGGACGGGCGACCCACGACAAGGTCATCGTCGCCGCGCTCGAACGCGAGCGACGGCTGCTGTCGGTCCTCAAGAAGGACGAACGGGAAGTGCTGATCGATCTGCTGCGCCGCGTCCACGGCAATCTCGATGCCGTCAAGGGCGTCGGCGGCCCGCGCGGCGACGCGTAGGCGGCCCGGCACCGGCGGCGAGGCCACGCTCGCGCACGACGTGTTGTGCCAATACCCGTTGCTGCTCTCGCGCACAGAACCTCCCCTGAAAAGACCCGACAGTTGAACTGCTTCCGTGGCCAGGCCGTCGTTTGATCCGACACTGGCACAAATTAGTTGCCTAGGCAACAAATATCCGACGAGGAACCGGCAAGCCTTTTCAAAACAAAAAAGAGCGTCAAAGCAGGAATTTAAGGCGTGCTCTCAGCCGGCCAGAAGCACGTCAGGATGGTTGCCGGAATAAAGGGCGGCGACGAGGTCGGCGCGGCGCTCGCGGATCAGGCGGGCATTCAGCGAGCCTTTTTCGGTGATTTCGCCGGAATCGAAGCTCGGCGGCTGCCGCATGACGATCGCGCGGGTGACGCGCTGCGACGCGCCAGACGCCCCCTTGTTGAGATCGGCGAGCGCGGCAAGGAGCTTTGCCCGAAAGGTCGCATCGTCGGGGTTATGTGCTGCGGCGCAGATCAGCAACAGGCCGACCTCGTTCCGATCGGCGCCGGTCACGACCACGTCGGTGATCAGGCCAACGAAAGCCGCGTGGGCGCGCAGCCGGATGGCGGCGGCATCGACCCATGTTCCCGTCAGCAGTTTGAAGTCTTCCATCGTGCGCCCGTCGAAGATCAATCCCTGGGTGGCATCATCGGAATCGGCGAACACAACGGCGTCCCCTGTGCGGAAGAAGCCTTCCTCGTCGAACGCGGCTGCGCTGGCCTCCGGCGCATTCCAGTAACCGGTCGTCACGTTCGGCCCTCGCACGCGCGCCTCGAGCTTGCCTTGATGCGGCACCAGCTTCAGCTCGAGGCCCGGCATCGGGATGCCGATGTTGCCCGGCGCCAGCGCGGCGCGATTGGTGATGGTGATCGAGGGCGCGGTTTCGGTGAGGCCCCAGCTCGTGGTCATCGGAATGTCCCGGCCGGTGGTCCGCCGTCCCAACGTCACCAATTGCCGCCACAGCGGCGCCGGCAAGCTGGCGCCGGCATAGAGCATCAATGCGAGGGCGCCGTAGAAATTCTGACACGCCGCGCTATCGGCTTCCAGCAGCGGAAGCAGGAGCTCGTAACCCTTGGGAACGTTCCAGTACAGCGTCGGCCGCACCTCGCGCAGATTGCGATGGGTCCGCGCGATCTCGCCGGGAACCGGCTTGCCGTCGTCGATATAGAGCGTGCCGCAGTAGCGCAGCACGGTGTTGACGCTGAACGATCCGCCGAACACGTGGCTCCATGGCAGCCAATCGAGAATGACCGGCGTGCGGTTCCGCATGAAGGGCCACAGCGTCTCGATCTGCGACAGCGACGTGCACATCATCCGGTGCGTCGTCGGCACGCCCTTGGGCGTCCCCGTCGAACCCGAGGTGAAGAGAATTTTTGCGATGGTTTGCGGCGGCAGTTTTGCGGCGCGATCCAGCACGGCATCATCGATCGGCGTCGCAAGCAGCGACGCCAGCGAAACAGCGCCGTTGATGCTTCCATCATTCCGCCCGATCACGACTTCGCGGCCGCCCATCTCATCGATGGCGAGCGCACGAGCGAATGGCGCGGCGTCGGCGGCAAACACCAGTCCGGGATCGAGCACCTTCAGGATCGCGCGGAGCTTGCCGAGATCGCCACTCATGGTGGAATAGGCCACCGAAAGCGGCGTATAGGGCACACCGGCCATCATGGCCGCGAGTGCCACCAGTTGATGGGTGATGCCGTTGCCGGAAAGGATCAGGATCGGGCGCTGGTCGCCCAACCCTCGCGCGGAGAACGAAGTCGCCAGCCGCGACGCCGCTTCAAAGGCTTCGCCATAGCTGATGGCCTGCCAACCAGCGCCGTCGGCGCTTCGTTCGGCGAGAAATTTCTGATGCGGCCGGCTCAGCGCCCACTGGCGCAAATAGCCATGCACCAACGCATCTGACGGTTCGAACGGCACCTCGGTACGCAGAACCATCGACGCATCGGGGCGCCGCTCGACGCTCACACCGGCATCGAGAAATCGAAGGTCAAGCCCGGCCGAAACGGGAGAGACGTCTGGCATATGGAAGCCTCCGCCGGAATGCGGTGCTGGACGGCGAACCGAAAGGCTATTTCAACAGCGGACAGCCGCCGTCCTTCTCGGGCCGGAACGCATCCTCGCCGCTGATCGTGCCGACCACTTTCAGGAGGTCCCATTTCGATTGCGACTCATCCGGCCTCTTGACCTCGAGCAGATAGAGCGGATGAATCTTACGCCCGTCGGCGCGAATGAAACCCTTGCCGAACAGTGGATCGTCGGTCGGCATCGCCTTCATCGCCGCGACCACGGCCTTGCCGTCGGTGGCGCCGCCGGCCTTGTCGACCGCCTTGAGGTAGTGAATCACCGAAGCGTAGACCCCGGCCTGCATGTCGTTTGGATAGTTCTTCTGCGGGTGGCGCTCGGAGAACTTTGCGGCGAAGCTACGGGTGCCGGCGTTCAGATCCCAGTAAAACGGGTTCATGATCTGCGCGCCCTGCGCCGCCTTCAGCGTCAGCGCCGGCAGCCCGTTCATGCCGAGGATCAATCCGACCAGCTTTTGCTTTGCCGTCAGACCGAACTCGGCGGCCTGCTTCATCGACGTGATGGTGTCATCGCCGGCATTGGCGATGCCGACAATATCGGCGCCGGAAGCCTGCGCCTGCAGCAGGAACGACGCGTAATCGGCGGTCCCGAGCGGGTGACGGACGGCACCGACCACCTCGCCGCCGGCGGCCTTGACCGCTTCCATCGCCTGCTTTTCGAGGTCGTGACCGAACGCGTAGTCGGCGGTGATGAAGAACCATTTCTTGCCGCCCTTCGCCACCACCGCCTTGCCGAGACCGTGCCCATAGGCATAGGTGTCGTAGGTCCAATGCACGGTGTTGGGTGTGCATTTTGCACCGGTCAGCAGCACGGTTCCGGCGCCGGAGCCGATGAACACCTTGTTCTTTTGCTCGCTGATGGCGGCGACGGCGAGCGCGATCGCCGAGTTCGGCAGATCGAAGATCGCATCGACGCTTTCGTTTTCATACCAGCGCCGCGCGATGCCGACGCCGATGTCGGGTTTGTTCTGGTGATCGGCCGCGACAACTTCCACGACCTTGCCGGCGGCCTTGCCGCCGTAATCCTCGACCGCCATCTGCGCGGCGACCACCGAACCGATCCCCTGGTAGGTCGCAAACACGCCGGACTGATCGTTCAGCACACCGATGCGGATTTTTTCCTGCGCTTGCGCACCTGATATGAGCAGTACGGCGGCCGCAACAACGAGCGGCATCTTCAGCCGCGAAAAAACATGGCCCATCCGGACCTCCTTACGTTTACAACTCCAAAAGGCAATCTTAGCGCTGCCGAAATTACTTATATAATATAAGTATTTTTCGGAGTGTCAATCTCGACCGGGAATACCGAACAAATGCAAAAGCCCCGCAGCCGCGCCGCGGCCAAAACATCTCCGCTGCTGGAAACCGCCGATGAAAGGAAAAAGAGCCTCGATCTGAGCGCGTTACAGCAGACGCCTGGGTTCATGATCCGGATCCTGCAACTTCTGAATTTCGAAGCTTTCTTCCGGCACTTCCAGCCGCTCGGACTTTCGCCGGTCGAATATTCCATCCTCATGACGGTGCGCGACAACGAGAGCGTGACGCAGAGCGAACTCGCCGCGGTGCTGAAGATGCAACTGCCCAACCTCGTCAAGATCCTGGCCGTCATGGAGGATGTCGGCATCGTGAGGCGCAAGCGATCGTCGCGCGACAAGCGCGCGGTCGAATTGTCGCTCAGCGCGGCCGGGCATCGGCGGGCCGATCAGGCAAGCCGGCTTGGCGAGATCTTCAATGAGCGCACGCTCGCGCCGCTCAGCAAGCCTGAGCGGGCGGCATTTCTCCAAATGCTGACGCGGCTGGTCGAGGCCTACAGGCGCGAACTTTCCCCAAAACTCCTTGACGGCTAGCCGGCGCAGCCGATCCATTCGGCCGACGCGTCGTTGTCCAACACCGCCACCGCGCTTGCCCGCCTTGTCAGCACCGCGCGCTGGTTGATGTAGCCCTTGTCGGTGATCTCGCCGCCGTCCACTGAAGCCGGCTCGGCCAACAGTAACGCGCGCGTGGCGTGGCCGGATGAATTGCCGCCTTGCGCTTTCAGTCTGGCGAGACCCTGCCCGATCGCGGCGCGAACTTTTTCGTGGCCGATGACTTCATCGGCGCCGGCATTGTCGGGCAAACCGGCACAGGCACGGCAGGCGGCGATGTTGGGAAATACCAGGAAGCGGACTTCATCACCGCCATGGCCGGTGACGACAATGTCCTGCGCCAGCGGCGCCAGCGCTGCGATGCCGGCGACGCGCAAGGCTCCGACATTGACCCAGGTGCCAGAATTGAGCTTGAAGTCCTCGGCGACGCGCCCGTCGAAGAACAACCCGAGTTCAGGACGTGCAGGATCGGCAAAGATCACGGCATCGCCGATCAGGTAAAAACCTTCCGCATCGAACGCCTGCGCGGTCAGTTCCGGCGCCTTCCAGTAGCCGGGCGTGACATTCGGTCCGCGCACGCGCACTTCGAGCTTGTCACCCGACGGCACCAGTTTCAGTTCTGTCCCTGGTATCGGCACGCCGATATTGCCGGAGCGCTTGGCCTGGAAATGGCAGTCGGTCGCCAGCGGCGAGGTCTCGGTCGAGCCCCAGGCCGACACCATCGGCAGTGCGCGGCCGACCGTCTTGACCGAGAGCTCTTCCAGCGCATCCCAGAGGTTCTGCGGCAGCGCCGCGCCCGCATAGAACGCGAACTTCACCTCGCAGAAGAATTTCTGGCGCAGTTCCTCGTCACCGCGCAGCGCCGCGATCAGCATATCGAAACCGCGCGGCACGTTGAAATAGACCGTCGGCATCACGCTGCGCAAGTTCGCCAGCGAAGTCGCGAACAAACCCGGCGCGGGCTTGCCGCCGTCGACATAGAGCGTGCCGCCATTGCGCAGCACCAGATTGAAATTGTGGTTGGCGCCGAACGTGTGGCTCCACGGCAGCCAATCGAGGATCACGAGATCGTCGCGCGCGTCGAGGAACGTCCAGGTCTGTGCCTTGGCCTGCTGGCTCGAGGTCAGCATGCGTTGGGTGTTGACGACAGCCTTCGGCGTGCCGGTCGAACCCGAGGTGAACAGGAATTTGGCGATGGTGTCCGGCGTGACGGCCCTGAAAGCCGCTTCAACGGCCGGCGTTTCCGGCGTCGCCGCGATCTCGCGAAACGGGAAGACGTCGCTATCGCTGGATTCGCTGCAAATGATCTTTGCCTTATGCAACGGTGCGATCGCCGCCAGCGCTGCCGCGAAGGGCTTGGTGCCGGACAGATAGATCGCGCCGGGCCCGAGCAGAGTGATCATGCCCTTGAGCTTGTCGAAGTCTTTCGACATCAGCGAATAGGCCGGCGAGATCGCCGCCGAGGGCACACCGACATGCTGGGCGGCCAGCGCGAACAGCGCGTGATCGACGCTGTTGTCGGACAGAATCACCAATGGCCGTTCCGCGCTCAGTCCCTGCGCAATAATCCAGGCAGCGGCCGCGCGGACCTGTCGCAGCGCGTCGGCGTAGGTAACGGTGCGCCATGGCGCTTCGGCCGTCTTGCGGTCGGCGAGAAAAACCCGCTCCGGCGCCTGCCGCGCCCAATGTTCGAGCCAGTCGCCGACGCAGCGCGCGCCTGGCTGCAATGGCACCGTCGATTTCACGATGATGCTGCCGTCGGAACGGCGGTCGGCAGAGATCGCGGGCTTCGCGAACAGCGCCTCGGTTGGGTCGCGGCCAGTGGTGGCGGCTGTCGTCATCGGTTTCCTCCTCGCGCGGCATCCGCCGCCGGCCTCTTCGGGCCGCCTTTTGCGCATATTGTTGGGCGCAACAATTGTTGTCGTCAACAACAATATTTCCTTCCCGCGCGCAAAGCGCTAGAGCAAAGCGCTAGAAGGGAAGCGACCACGGGAGAAACGACGTGTCCAACCGAGCAGCCTTGAAGCGCCCCATTGCCGCGAACGCCAGGCGAAGCGGCAATGGCAAGGCGCTTGCCGGGGAGCGGGATGTCGAGATTGGCCTCGACGGGCTGGTCGGCCATGCCGGTTACGCGGTGCGGCGCTTCCAGATCTGGATTTTTCAGGACTTCATCCGGACGCTCGGGGCGGTCGATATCAAGCCGACGCAGTTTTCGGTGCTGACGGTGATCGGCGCCAACCCGGGCCTGAGCCAGATGGCGGTCGCCAAGCGGCTCGGGATCGAGCGCGCCCGGCTGGTGCACCTGCTGGACAGTCTCGAAGACCGCAAGCTGGTGCGGCGCGTCCCATCCCGGACCGACCGGCGCTCCCATGCGCTCCATCTGACCGCGCGGGGCGAGGTATCATTGCGGCAATTCAAGCTGCTCGCGGCCGAACACGAGCGTCATGTGGCCGAGAAGATCGGCGCCGAGAATCGAGAGCAGTTGCTGCGGATTCTCTCGGCGTTCGCCTGAGCGCGGCAGCCGCGCCCGTTTGCGTCAGGTCTCGGCGCTATCCTCGATCACAATCGCGCCCTCCGGGCAATTGGACTGCGCGGTAAACGCCTTGTCCTCGAGTTCGCGCGGGACAAGCGTACGGCTCGTCGCGCGCGCATTGCCGAACTCGTCGAGTTCGAACAGTTCCGGCGCGAGCGCATGGCAGCGGGCATGGCCCTGGCATTTCTCCGGAACGATCCGCACGGTGATGCGCGCGTTCATGTAGGCTGGCCCGCCGAGCGCTGCTCGACCAGCCGCTTGATGTTGGCCAGGCCGATCATGGCTTCTTCATCCATGCGCTGGAGTTGCGCCTCGCTCGGCGCGCAGGGCCGCGCAGGGTTGCGCAGCTGCCTTGTATACTTGGTGACGTCGCCGGCCCGTTCGAAGGTGTAGCGAATCACGATCGGACCGATGAAATCGGTGGCGGCCTGCACGGTCCAGGCATTCGGGCGATCGCTCTCGATGACGATCCAGTCCAGCACCACCTCGCCGCGGCGGATATGCCATTGCTCGCGAAAGGTTTCGCCAGTCGCCAGCGCGCGGTCTGCACCGTCGATGCGATGCGACGCGGCCAGCCACTCCGGCCAGGAATTCGGATTACAGACGTAGTCGTAAACCGTCTCCGGCGGTGCCGCGATCAGGATATCGTGGCGGCGCTCGAACGAAATTGACATTGTTAGCTCCAGTTCCTGACGGCTTAGCCAAACACGATCGGCAGCAGACGCGGCCCGCGCACCGTTCCCTGCGACCAGGTCATCGGCCGGGCCGGATCCAGCCGAAATTCCGGAATCCGCCGCAGCCACTCCTCCACCGCCACCCGCATTTCCATCCGCGCGAGGTTGGAGCCGATGCAGCGGTGGATGCCAAGGCCGAACGCGACGTGCGGATTTTCCTTGCGATCGATCACGACCTTGTCCGCGTCGGCAAACTTGCCGGGATCGCGATTGGCCGCCGGGAACGACAGCAGCACCATCTCTCCCCGTTTCATCGGACAGCCGCCGACCGCGACGTCATCGACAATCTCGCGCGCCATGGTGACCGGCGCATACGCGCGCAGCAGCTCTTCTATCGCCGTCGGGATCAGCTCCGGCTCCCTGACCAGCCGCTCGCGATCGGCCGGCACGGTCGCCAGATGCCAGATCGCCGAACCGATCGCGCTCCAGGTGGTATCGGTGCCGGCGACCAGCAGCAGGCGCAGCGCGCCGAGCACTTGATGGTCGGAGAAGGCGTCGCCGTTCGGCTGCCGCGCCTGGATCAGGAAGCTGACGAGATCCTCGCCCAACGCGCCACGACGCCGCTTGATCTGCTCGGCGAAATAGGCGGACATCTCCTCCTCCGCCTGCTTCAATACAGCCTCGTTGGTGATGCCGTCCTGCAGCGCCATCGTGATCCAGCCGCGAAAGCGGTCGCCGTCGCTCGCGGGTATTCCGAGCATGTGGGCGATGATCCGAACCGGAATATGCTGCGCATAATCGACCGCGCCGTCGCCGACCCCGTTTTCAATGAAAGCATCGATCAGTTCGTTGCAGACAGCTCTGGTCCGGCCTTCCAGCGCGGCGACAGCCTGCGGCGTGAACGGTGGAATCAGCACCATCCGCAGCGCACGGTGGTCCGGCGGATCGGACGTGATCGGCGGCGCGTTCACGCGGTAGTCGCCTTCACGGACCACGACCCGGCGCGAGGAGAAATGCGCGGGATCATAGGCGATCTCGCGGATGTCGCTGTAGCGGGTCGGGAAATACACGCCGCGATAGCGGCCGGTGTGCGCCACCGGGCAGGTTTCCCGCAAGTCGCGCCAGATCGAATAGGGATCGGACAACCAGGGCGGATCGAGATGATCCCAGTCGCTGGTCCAATCGGTGACCGGAGGCCGAAGCGTCATGTTTTCGTTCTCCCCGGCCTGCAGTGCATCGCCGCGATGGATTTCAGTATCTGATATATCAGTAGTATATCAATCGACGACCGTCAACTGGCGTGCTAGGCAAGCAGTATGCGCCGCCCCAAAAAGCCTCCCCCCAAGCGAACCGACCTGGCGAACCTGACCGAGCACGCCTATCGCGCGCTTGAGGAAATGATCGCGACGCTGGCCCTTGCCCCTGGGACCGTGGTCTCCGAAGCGGCGCTGTCGAAGCAGCTCGGCATCGGCCGCACGCCGGTTCGCGAGGCCATGCAGCGACTCGCCCGCGAGCGGCTGCTGCAGATCCTGCCGCGGCGCGGCTGCATCGTCGCGGACAGCCGGCCCGACGAGGAGCTGAACGTAATCGAAGCGCGCCGGCCGATCGAAATCCTGGTGGTCCGCACCGCGGCCATCCGCGCCAATGCCGAAGAGCGGCAAGGATTCGAGCGGATCGCAGTCGCGATGGCCGCGTCGCTCGCGAGCGGAGATTTCGATGGCTTTGCCCGGCTGGACGCGGAATTCAATGATCTCTGTCTCGCGGCATGCCGCAATCCGATCGCGGCTTCGATGATGCAGTTGATCACGACGCTAAACCGCCGCTACTGGTTCATGCATCATGGACGGACCTTGCCGGCCGAAGGCGTCGAGCATCACGTCGAGATCGCGCGCGCCATCGCCCGCGGCGACGCCGAAGCGGCCGCTGGCTCGACGGAACGCTTGCTCGACTACATTGAAAGCTGGCCCAGGAAGGCGCTCGCCCCGGTTCACTTTCGTCGGTGAGGTGATGGGGACCCAAGCGGTCCACTGCAGGTCGACGTCGCAGCCTAAAAATTAGGCAACCGCAGGGCGGCAGGTGTTAACGACGAGCCATCGCTATTGCGCGATAATTCGTCTAAGCGACAGACATTACATGGCTATTTTTATCCGCACCGACTACGCCGGCAATGTACACAATGGCACATCGCTTGCTTCGATCCGGATGAACGCCTCGCTTTGGTAAGTCGATCGTGACGGACCGCAGCCAACCCAGGACGGGCATCAAGTGACTGAAACCGTTGCCGCGATCGTCGCAGCGCACCGCGCCGGGACCAGGACGCCGGCTCAAACCGTCGCGCGCAGCTATCAGCGCATCCGCGACCACAACGATCCTGCCGTGTTCATCTCGCTGCGCGACGAAAACGACGCGCTGGCCGAGGCCGAAGCGCTGAGCGCACGGGATCCGGCGACGCTTCCGCTGCTTGGCGTGCCGGTCGCGGTAAAGGACAATATCGACGCGCTGGGCTTGCCGACCACCGCCGCCTGCCCGGCTTTCTCCTATTCGCCGACACATGATTCGACCGCGGTCGCAAAACTGCGCGCGGCCGGCGCCATCATCATCGGCAAGACCAATCTCGACCAGTTCGCGACCGGCCTGGTTGGCGTGCGCTCGCCTTACGGCATCCCGACAAATCCGATCCGCGCCGATCTCGTTCCGGGCGGATCGAGTTCGGGTTCGGCCGTCGCCGTGTCATCGGGATTGGTGCCGCTGGCGCTCGGCACCGACACCGCGGGAAGCGGCCGTGTGCCGGCGATGCTCAACAACATCGTCGGATTGAAGCCGAGCCTCGGCCTGATCTCCAATGCCGGGCTGGTGCCGGCCTGCCGCACGCTGGATTGCATTTCGGTGTTCGCGCTGACGGTAGACGACGCCATGACGGCGCTGGCTGCGATGGCCGGCCCCGACGGCGCCGATCCGTTTTCGCGCGACCGTCCGCTCGGCGCGGTCACATCTTTTCCCGCACAGTTGCGGCTCGGCGTTCCCCGCAGCGGCCAGTTGATCTTCTTCGGCGACAAGGCCTCGGAGAGAGCTTATGGCGAAGCGTTGAAGCGTTGGACATCGCTTGGCGCCACGCTGGTCGAATTCGATCTCGAACCGTTTTATGAGACCGCGCGGCTGCTTTATGAGGGACCGTGGGTCGCCGAACGCTTTCTGGTGATCCGCGATCTCCTGGCCTCGTCGCCGGATGCGATTCATCCCGTCACCCGCGAGATCACCGTTGCCGGCGCACGGCTGACTGCAGCCGATACCTTCGCGGCGCTGTATCGCCTGCAGGCGCTGCGGCGCATCGCCGATCGCACTTTTACCAATATCGATGCACTGGTGCTGCCGACCGCGCCGACCGCCTACTCGACGGCGCAGGTGCTGGCCAGTCCGATCGAACTCAACTCCAGGCTCGGCACCTACACCAACTTCGTCAACCTGCTCGATCTTTGCGGGCTGGCGCTGCCTTCGGAAATCCGGCCCGACGGGATTCCGTTCGGCATCACACTGCTGGCACCCGCCGGCCACGACGCGCAGCTCGCCAGCATCGGCCGCGTGTTCCATACCGATACCGGATTGAAGATGGGCGCCAAGGGCCTGACGCAGCCGCCGCTCGTGGCTCCCTCATCGGAACTGAGCGGCGACGAAATCGCGATCGCGGTGGTCGGCGCGCATCTCTCCGGCATGGCGCTGAATGGTGAGCTGACGACGCTCGGCGGACGGCTGCTGGAAGAAACCACGACCGCGCCGGACTACAAGCTCCATGCGCTCGACACCACGCCGCCCAAGCCCGGCATGCTGCGTATCGAGCCCGGCGCCGGGTCTCCGATCAAGCTGGAATTGTGGGCGCTGTCAGCGGCCTCGTTCGGAAAATTCGTCGCCGCTATCCCGCCGCCGCTGTCGATCGGCACCATTCGCCTCGCTGACGGCCGCGGCGTGAAGGGGTTTTTGGTCGAACCCGCGGCCGTGAACGGCGCAAGGGATATTTCCGCGTTCGGCGGCTGGCGCGCGTTCATGGCGCAGAAGATCTAACGCTCCCTCGCCCCGCTCTTGCGGGGAGAGGGTTGGGGTGAGGGGCCTCTCTCCCAGCAAAGAGTGTCGAGAGACCTGCCCCCCCTCACCCGGATCGCACCGGACGATGCTTTCGCATCGCCGAGGCGATCCGACCTCTCCCCGCAAGCGGGGCGAGGTAAACAAGAGCGCAAGCTCAGGGATGCGACACCGCGTAAAGTTCATACTCGCCGCGCACCAGTTCGATATGGTCGCGCATCGCGGCCGCGGCGCCGGTCTTGTCGCCACGCATGATCGCGACCACGACGCGGTCGTGCTCGGCGTGCGATTTTGCGAGCCGGCCCAGATTGCGAAATTGGGCGCGGCGGAACGGCTGCACCCGCACCCGCGTCGCCAAAGTCATCTCGGCGATATAGCCGTTTTGCGAGCCCGCATAGATCGCGTTGTGGAAGCGTTCATTGACTTCGTGGAATCGCTCGGGATTGCCGGCATAGCTCAGGACCCGCAACTCCTCGTGGACCGCCTCCAGTTTCTGGCGCTCCACCGCCGGCATCCGTTCCGCCGCGAGCCCCGCGCACAGCGCTTCGAGTTCGGCCATCGCTTCGAACATTTCAGTCAGGCGCTCGATCGATGGCTGCGCCACGACAGCGCCGCGATGCGCGCGGGCTTCCACCAATCCGCTCGCCACCAATTGCCGCAGCGCCTCGCGCACCGGCGTCCGCGACACGCTGAAGCGCCGCGCGATATCGGTTTCATCCAACCCCGATCCCGGCGCCAGCACGCCGCGCACAATCTCGTCGGCGAGTTGCAGTCGCAATTCCTCCGCGCGCGTGACCTTGTCCGCTTGCGGCGAGGCGCGATCGACACGCCGGACCACCGACTCGGAATCGGCGCCGGATGGCGCAATGCGCGGGGAAACGTCGTCAAGGCTCATGTGTTTTGATCCAGGATTTTTTGAATCGGGTGCTCTCAAGATCCGGGCTCGTCGATGATGCTGACATGGGCGGCGACAATTCTCCACCCTTCAGCAAAGCGCACCCAGGTTTGCATCTGCCGCCCCACCTTCTTGCCACTCCACACGTCACGATAGAACAAGGTCGAGGCGACCGCGGTATCGCGGCCATAGGTGGTAATGACGGTCTTGTCGGTCTTGCGCATCAGCCCCACCGGCGAGCGCCCGGCGCGAAACGCCATGATCGCCTCATAGCCGTAGAGATTTTCATTGATGCCATAACGCAACGTGCGGGGATCGTTGCGGAACAGCTCGTCCAGCACCGCGACGTCGTTCGAGACCAGCGCCGCTTCGTAACGCGCGAATTGGGCGGTGACCTCGGCGAGCACGTCGGGAAGATCGATATCCATGGCTAAATTCCTCGTGGCGCGGGCGCAGCGGCGACGCCAGCCTGCTCCAGCGCATGAGCCACGCGCAGCGCGATATCCTCGCGCCAGGGTGCCGCAATGATCTGCACCCCGATCGGCATCGGCTCCAGCGGCACCGGCACCGCGACCACGGGCAGCCCGATGAACGAAATCGGCTGGGTGTGGATGCCGATATTGGCGCGCACCGGCAGTTCGACGCCATCGAGCTTGAAGGTCACCTGCCCGAGTTTTGGCGCGGTGCAGGGCGTGGCCGGCGCGATGATCACATCGACCGATTTGAACAACTCCAGCACCTGCGCGCGATACCAGCGGCGGAATTTTTGCGCGCGGTCGACCAGCGGTGCCGGCACCATCGCACCCGCGATCAGGCGATCACGCACCGCCGGATCGAAATCATTCGGGCGCTTGCGCAGGCGATCGAGATGCAGCGAGGCGCCCTCGGTGGTGGAGATCACGTAAGCCGCGGCGCGGGCGCGAGCGGCCTCCGGAATTTCGATCGTCTGCGTTGCGCCAAGCGCCTTGGCAACGCGTGCCACCGCCTCGACGGCCTCCGGGAAAACGTTCTTCTGGAAATATCCCCCGGCAATCCCGACCCGCAGGCCGCCGATACCCTGCGCCAGTTGCGACGTCACCGGCTCGACCGGCCGCGTCGTGCACGCGGCATCGTCGGCATCAGGCCCCTGCATGGCGTCATAGGCCAGCGCGAGATCGCCGACGCTGCGCGCAAACGGCCCGAGATGATCGAAGCTTGCGACGAACGGAAACGAGCGCGCGCGCGACAGCCGGCCATAGGTCGGCTTCAGGCCAAAGATCCCACAGAACGACGACGGCACCCGGATCGAGCCGTTGGTGTCCGAGCCCAGCGCGATCGGCACCAGGCCGCCGCCGACCGAACTGCCGGAGCCGCCCGAGGAGCCACCCGTCATGCGGGTCGGATCGTGCGGATTGCGCGACGGGCCGTCATGCACATTCTCGCCGGTGAAGTCGTAGGCGTATTCGCCCATGTTGAGCGCGCCGACCAGCACTGCACCCGCAGCTTCCATGCGCTCGATCAGCGTGGCATCCCGCGAGGACGGCGCGAGGTCGCGGTTGATCTTCGAGCCCGCGCGCGTCGGCAGGCCCTTTACGTCGAACAAATTCTTCACTGCGAACGGCACGCCGGCGAGCGGGCCGACCTTTTTTCCTGCCGCAATCGCCTCATCGACGGCGCGGGCTTTCGCGCGCGCGCGATCCGCGGTGACGTCGGTGAATGAATTCAGCACGGAATCATGCTTTGCGATCCGCGCCAATGCGGCCTCGGTCGCGGCGAGCGCGGTCATCTTGCCGCCGGCCACGGCCTGCGCGATCTCTTGAGCAGTCATGGCGTGATCAGGCTGCGAAGACACTGGCGGGCTCGGTTTCGTCGGGCAACGGGAATTCATCGACCAGCCGCGCCAGCCTCAGCGATACTTCGAGGTTCGCACGCACTGCGGGCCGCCAGGATTCGTCCACCGGCAGCGCCAGCGCTTTGGCGACGGCGTCGATATAATCGTCCAGGGGTTCAGTCGATTTGTCCGTCACGTTCTCTCCCTAGCTTGTCAACGCCCGGCTCGACCGGGCGATCCAGTAAACGCCGGCGACTACTGGATGCCCCGCTTTCGCGGAGCATGACAGCAAAATCAAACCGGCAACGGCGGATGCGGAATCGCCGTCAGCAGCTCCTTTGTATAGGCGTCCTGCGGATTGCCCAAGACCTGATCGGATGGCCCCTGCTCCACGATGCGCCCAGCGCGCATCACGATGACACGATCGCACAACAGGCGCACCACATTCAAATCATGGGAGACGAACAGATAACTCATGCCCATCGACGCCTTGAGGTCCTGCAGCAGATTGAGCACCACCGCCTGCACGGAAACATCCAGCGCCGCGGTCGGCTCGTCAAGGATCACGAGTTTCGGGTGCAGCGCAATCGCGCGCGCGATGCCGACACGGGCCTTCTGACCGCCCGACAATTGATGAGGAAAGCGGTCGAGCAGATTGACCGGCAGACCAACCAATCCTGCAAGTTCCTCGCAGCGGGCACGCAGCGCGTCGCGGCCTCTGATATCGCCGAGCTGCATGATCGGATCGACGATGGCGCGCGCCGCGGTAAAGCGCGGATTGAGGCTGTCGGTCGGATCCTGGAACACCATCTGGATGCTCTTGCGCAGCGGCAGCCGCGCAAAGGCATTGGGCAGCATGGTGCCGATTTCGTCGCCGTCGAACATGATGCGGCCCGAGGTCTGGTCCAGGAGCCGCATCACCATCATCGACGTCGTGGATTTGCCGCAGCCGGACTCGCCGACCAAACCGACGCTCTCGCCATGACCGACACTGAAGCTGATGCCGTCGACGGCGCGGAACTGTTCGGCCTCGATCGGCGGCTTGCGCGAGAACAGCTTGCCGAGCACCGCCGTGGCGCCCTGGCGCGGATACTCCTTCACCAGTTTTTCGACCAGCAACAGCGGTTTCGCTTCACTGTCGACCGGCGCTTCGGCAGTCACCGCCGGCAGCAGTGCCGCTTCCTCCTCCGGCAACAGATCACGCAGGGAGACACCGAGCCGCGGCGTCGCGCGCATCAGCTTCTTGGTGTAGGCGTGCTCCGGGTTGGCGAAGATGTCAGCGGATTTCGCGGTCTCCACCACGCGGCCCTTTTCCATGACGACCACGCGGTCGCAATAGGCGGCGGCCAATCCAAGATCGTGCGTGATCAGGATGGTCGACATGCCGCGCCGTTTTGTCAGTTCGACGATCAGATCCATCACGGCTTTCTGCGTCGTGACGTCGAGGCCGGTGGTCGGCTCGTCCGCGATCAGAAGCTGCGGATTGCAGGCCAGCGCCAGCGCAATCACCACGCGCTGGCACATGCCGCCGGAAAGTTCGAACGGATAGGCGTGGTAGCGTTCGCGCGGCCGCGCGATCTTGACCTGTTCCAGCGCCTCGATCGCCTTTTCGCCGCGATCACTTGCCGCCGATTGCACATGCTGGCGCAGCACATCCTCGATCTGGTCACCGACTTTTCGGATCGGATTGAGCGCCGCGCGCGGGTTCTGGAAGATCATCGAGATTTCGCGGCCGCGCAGATCGCGCATCTGGTTCTCGGTCGCGGCCTTGACGTCGATGCCGGAAAACATCACCGAACCCTCGGCGATCTTGCCGGCCCGGTCGAGGATCCGCATCACGGCATATGACGTCACCGACTTGCCGGAACCGGATTCGCCGACGATGCCGAGCGTCTCGCCTTTCGCGACGGAGATGCTGACATGCTGCACGGCTTTCACGATGCCGCGCCGCGTGGCGAATTCCACCGTGAGATCGCTGACTTCGAGCAAGGGCTGCGCAGTCATTGGCCCTGCCCTCAGGTTCTTCGCTGCGGATCGACGATATCGCGCAGACCATCGCCGAGGAGGTTGAAGCAGAACACCGCGATCATCAGCGCGAGGCCCGGAAACAGCGCGATCCACCATTCGCCCGAGACCATGAAGCCGGCACCTTCCGCGACCATGATGCCCCATTCCGCGGTCGGCGGTCGGACACCGAGGCCGATGAACGAGAGGCCGGCGGCGTTGAGGATGGCGTAACCCATGGTCAGCGACATCTGCACGATCATGATCGGCATGATGTTGGGCAGGATGTGCACCAGGAGAATCCGGAATTCGCCATTGCCCGACAGCCGCGCCGCCTGCACGAAGCCGGCGTTGCGGCGAACATTGGCCTCGGCCCGGGCGACGCGGGCATAGAGCGGGAAATTGACGATCGCGGTCGCGATGATGATGTTCTGCACGGTATTGCCGAGGGCCGCGACGATGCCCATCGCCAGCACGAACAGCGGGAACGCCATGATGGTGTCGGCGATGCGTCCGACGATGCGGTCGGTCCAGCCGCCGAAATAGCCGCCGGCGATGCCGGCAAGGCCGCCCATCAGGAACACCAGCGCCACGGAGGCCACCGCGATGAACACATCAAGCCGTGTGGCCACGATGACGCGGCTGAAAATATCGCGGCCCAATTGATCGGTGCCGAACCAGTGCGCCGCCGACGGCGCCTTCAATGCCGCCGCGGTATCGCTGGCGAGCGGATCGTAGGGCACAATATAAGGACCGAACACCGCAGCGAACAGGATCACGACCAACAGGGCGAAGGCAAAGGCGGTGACGCGGTTCTCGCCGAGCACATAGCGGGTGTGTTCGAAGATCGCGACAAGTCCCGAGGTTCGCACGGGACCGACAGGCTCAACGGCAGGCGCAACGGTGCTCATGCTTACCCTTCCAGCCTAACTCGTGGATCGATCACGCCATAGAGAATGTCGATGACCAGATTGAGCAGCACGTACATGACCGCCATGGTCAGCACAAAACCCTGCACCGGCGCGAAGTCCGACGAGATCAGCGCTTCCACCGCATAGGAACCGATGCCGGGCCAGGCGAAGACTTTTTCAACCAGCACGTTGGCCCCGAGCAGGAACGAGAACACCATGCTCAGCGTGGTGATAACCGGCAGCATCGCGTTTCGAAATGCGTAGGTGACGATTACGGTGCCCGGCGAAAGGCCGGACGCCCGCGCGGTGCGCACGAAATCCGACGCCAGCACCGCCAGCATCGAGGCCCGCGTCATGCGCGCGATCGGCGCCAGCGAAAACACCGCCAGCGTCGTTGCGGGGAGGATCAGCTGGCTCAGCGCGGAACGAAACGCCTCGAGGTCGCGCGCGATCAGGGTATCGATCAGATAAAAGCCCGTCACCGTCGGCGGCGCGCTATAAAACACATCCAGCCGGCCAAGCGGCGCCGGCGACCAGCCGAGCCGGAAATAGAAGACATAGACCAGCACCAATCCGGTAAAGAACACCGGCAGCGACACGCCGGCCGTCGTCGTGATCCGGCAGAGATGGTCGATCCACGAGCCAGGGCGGGTGGCCGCGAGCACGCCGAGCGGAATCGCGATCACGATGGAAACGACGAGGCCGAGCAGTGTCAGTTCGGCGGAGGCCGGCAGGCGATTGCGGATTTCGGCGGCGACCGGCTGGCCTGTGGTCAGCGAGTTGCCGAAATCGCCATGGGCGAGATCGTTGCTATAGCGGAAGAACTGTTCGATCAGCGGCTTGTCGAGCCCGAGCTTCTTGCGGATCTGCTCGACCGCCTCCTTGGTCGCGGCGGGCCCGGCAAAATACGCGGCGGGATCACCGGGCAGCGCCCGCGTCAGCAAGAACGTCACGATCACGACCCCGATCAGCGACGGGATCGCAAACATCAGCCGCTTGCCGATCATGGAGAGCATGATGGCCCCAATATTTGCTGAGGCTCAGTGTTCGCCGCACGGCTTGATGCGCTCCCTCCCTCCTTGCGGGGGAGGGCTGGGGAGAGGAGTAAACCGGGAAAGCGGTGCCCGTGGTCACCCCTCTCCCTGCCCCTCCCCCGCAAGGGGGGAGGGAATGATAAAGCCGTACTTCCCTCACCGCGCAGGCCCATCACGATGTTACGCCTTCACCAGCGCACGATAATCCAGCCGGCGGTGGAACCAGTATTGGTAGCCCGAGATGTTCTTCTGCATCGCGACGTTGACGAAGGGCTGATACAGCGGAATCCGCGGGATGTCCTTGTAGGCGAGATCGACAAAACCCTTCACATCGGTGTCGTAGGTCGCCTTGTCGCCGCTCGAAGCCGCATTGCGGGCGCCGTCGATCATCTTGTCCATCTCCGGCGACTTGTAGCTCATGGTGTTGAACACGGAATTGTTGCCGTGATAGCACCAGTAGAAGAAGTATTCGGGGTAATCGAGCCAGCCCGAGAACACGTTGGTGTAGAGCGGCATTTCCTTCTTGTTCAATTCGGTGCGCCAGTTGGCGCCGGGAATCTTGTTGATCGTGGTCTTGATGCCGATCTGGGCGAGGCTCTCCTGCACCAGCACGCAGAGCGGCTCGTTGACGCCGGCAAAATTGAGATCGAACGAGATCGTGGTCTCGAAACCGTTGGCGTAGCCGGCTTCAGCAAGCAACGCCTTCGCCTTGGCCATGTCGGTGGAGAATTTGGTCGGCTGCGGCCACGCCACCTCGGTCGGCTTGTCGGCGGAGGCGCCGAACATCGGATTGGCGAGGCCGAACAGCACCACGTCCATGATTTTCTGATAGGGAATCGCGTAGGCGATCGCCTGGCGCACCTTGGGATTATCAAACGGCGGCTTGGTGACGTTCATGCCGATATACTGGATGCCGTTGCTGAACGGCAGCGACACCACGTTGAGCTTGCCGTTGGCTTTCATCTCCTGGAAATCCTTGAACGGCAGTTCATAGGAGATGTCGGCATCGCCACGCTCCAGCAGCGCGCGGCGGTTGCCGGCCTGCGGCACCATGCGCCAGATCACGCGCTTGATCTTCGGCAGGGGACCGCCGACCCAGGCGTCGTTGCGCTCCATGATGACTTCGGTGCCGGCGGTCCATTTCGTCAGCTTGTAGGCGCCGGAGCCCGCGGTCTGCTGTTTTGTATATTCGAGACCCCAGGGATCCTTCTCGGTGGCGCTCTTCTTCACCAGTTCGGAATTGACGATGCAGGGCACGATGACGGCGAGATCGGGGATCGTAAGACGATCTTTCTTGGCAAAGTCGACGCGCAGCGTGGTGTCGTCGACGATCACGAACTGCTCGGGCTTGGTCAGCGAGCCCGCGCTCATCTGGAAAGTCGGGAAGCCGCCGACCGAGACCGCGCGATCGAGCGACCATTTGACGTCCTTCGACGTGACCGGCGCGCCGTCGTGGAATTTCGCGTTCTTCTTCAGCTTGAAGGTCACCGACATGTCGTCGATCTTCATGTCGTCGGCGAGTTCGCCCTTGAACTTGTCGCGGTCGTAATACGGCACGCCGCCGGGACCGCTCTTCATCTCGTGCGTGATCAGGCGGTCGTAGCAGTTCCACGACACTTCATAGCCGGGCACGTTGGTGCCGACGCCGTGGATATCGAGGTTGTTGGGGCCGCCTTCCGAGACGATCAGCAGCGTCTCCGACCGCGCATCGGCCTTGGCGGGGGAAAAAATCGCCGGCGCCGGCACCAGGGCGCCGGCGGCGACCCCGGTGACGGATTTCAGGAAATCGCGACGCTTCATGTGATGCTCCAACGCCTGAGGGGAACGGCTTTGGAACCGGGAATCGCAAGGTTCGTGCCAAATCTTAATGGAAGGCTAGATTTCAGTTACCAGACTGATAATACGCTTGAATATCGATTTTACGCGGCAGGCGGCTTCGGTGAAAGATATCCAGATTGCATACAAAGAGGCATATTTGCTCATTTAATGAGCAAATCTTTCAGAACGCTTCTCTACTATGCGGCGGCTTCGCAACTATGCGATTTGGCCGCGCCCTCAGGTCGGCCACAGCGATTCCTGCAATTCGATGAGGTTTTCGGCCTTCTGCTGCCAGCCCGCGAGGCAGACGTGCCGGGCGGGATCGCTGACGCGGTGGAGCAGGAGCAGCGCCATCAGCCGGCGCTTCAGGGCGAAATCCATCTCCGCGCTGGCATAGCCGAACCCCTCGAGCAGGCTGCGAACCCGCCGCCGCATCCCCGCGGCCATGAACGCGCTCGGACCCATCAGGTCATACTCGCCAAAACCCGTCATCACGTCGCCGAAATCAAACAACCCCGACAGACGCCAGTCATTACCGTCGCAGCTCAGCAGGAAGTTTTCCGGAATGTATTCGCCGGTGAGGATGACCGGCGGCCCGTCCATCGGAATCAGCGTCGCCGCATCGCGCAGCAGATCGTCGAACCCATCGAGAAATTTTTGCGGCAATCCAAGACGCGTGTGCCGCGCACGACAGCCCTCGATTTGCCTGGACATGAAGTCCGCCCAACGCGGCTCGATGCGGGAAAGCTCGCCGGGCGGAACGCGCTGCACTTCGGCGATGGTCGCGCCGATCTGCGCAAGCACGCGCTCCTTCTGGTCTTCCGGCAGCGCCGGCCAGACCTCGGAGCCGACGACGCCGGATAGCCGCGTGATGACGAGATACGGCCAGCCGTCGCGCTCGCCCTCGAACAGGATTTCGGGAATCGGAATGCTCAGCTGTCCGCGCAATTGCCTCAGCGAAGCGCGCTCGGAGATGAACTGGCCGCGAAGCATCGGCGGAAACAGTTTCAGGATCACTTCATCGCCAAGACCGACGACGAGGTTGGTGCCGGTCGTAAAAACATGCGGCGCGGCGGTTTTCAAACCATGGCCGTGCGCGATGTCTGACGCCACCGGCAGCCATCGCGAGGTGTCGATGCGCCAGGCATGGAAGGCTTCGAAATCGGAATGCGTCGGGAGCGACAGAGTCATTTTCAACCGTCATTGCCTGCGACAAATGCAGCGTTTGAAGGGCGCGATAGCGATGTCGCAATCCATTCTTTTCATTATCGCGGCGAAAATGGATTGCTTCGCTTCGCTCGCAATGACGGAGATCGTACGCGACTACCTGTCCGGGTTCGCCCGTTCGAACTGGCGCAGCAGGCGGTTGCCGCGTTCAACGGCGAGGTCGAGGGCGGCTTGCGCGGTCCGCTTGCCGCCGAAGACCTGCTCCAGCTCCTCGTCGATCGCATCGCGGATCAGCACGAACGAGCCGAGCCGAATTCCCCTGGAATGCTCGGTCGGCGGCTTCAAGGTCATCTGTTCGATCGAAATCGCCGCACCGGGATTGCGATCATAGAATCCCTGCGCACGCGACAGATCGAAGGCGGCGCGGGTGATCGGCAGGTAACCGGTGTTCTGGTGCCAGGCTGCCTGGACTTCCGGCTTTGACAGATACGCGAAAAACTTCGCGACGCCGGTATATTCGGCGACCGGCCGGCCCCGCAGCACCCACAAGGTCGCGCCGCCGATGATGGTGTTTTGCGGCGCGCCTTCCACCTCGGGCCAATACGGCATCAGGCCATAGCCGACCTCGAATTTCGAATTGGCCTTGATGTCGGCGCGCGTCGCCGACGAGCCGATGAAGATCGCGCATTCGCCCTTTTGAAACCGCGGCTCGGCCGACTGGCCGCGGCCGCTATAGTCGTACACTTTCGTGGCCTGCCATTCCGCAAGCTGGGTGATGTGGCGCACCACGGTCGGGTTGTTGAAAGTCAGTTCGGCGTCGAGGCCGCCAAACCCGTTGCCCCTGGTCGCCAGCGGCAGGTTATGGAATGCCGAGAAATTTTCGACATGGATCCAGGAAGGCCAGGAGGTGGTCAGGCCGCAGACCGCGCCGGCTCCGCGCAGCCGCTTCGCCGCGGCCCCGATTTCGGGCCAGGTTTTCGGCGCGACTTCCGGATCGAGGCCGGCGGCGCGAAACAGGTCCTTGTTGTAGTAGAGGATCGGCGTCGAGGCGTTGAACGGAAACGACAGCATGTTGCCGGCGACGTCGGAATAATAGCCGGCAACGGCCGGCAGATATGCGGCCGGCGAGAACGGCTCCGACTGGTCGCGCATCAGCTCGAATACCGGATAGATCGCGCCCTTCGCCGCCATCATGGTCGCCGTCGCGATCTCGTTGACCTGGACGATGGCGGGCTGGCTGCGCGAACGGAAGGCGAAGATCGCCGCCGTCACGGTTTCGGTATAATTGCCCTTGTAGGTCGGCACGATCCGGTAGTCGGATTGCGAGGCGTTGAAATCGGCCGCGAGCTTCTCCAGCTGCTTGCCGAGTTCGCCCGACATCGCGTGCCACCACATGATCTCGGTAGCTGCCTGCGCCGGAGATACCAGCACGGTGAGCGCGAGCGCGACGAACTGCAATAGCCTCGAGACCAACTTCACTGCCGAATCACTTTGCCAAAACCGCTTGTCGGGACCTGCGATCAAATCTGCGCGCTGCGCCCTCATAGAGGCCCGCGACCGCGGTTTCAATCCGCTACCGCCGTCGCAGCGCACAATTAACGATTGCAACGGCTGCGGATAGCCAAGTGCAAGAACCTTCTGCTAAAACAAATCCCTTCTGCTAAATAGCTTTGAACCTTTTCCTCCCGCCGCAGACTTCTTCCCAAGGGGATTTGTTGCCTGTGTACCGCCGCGCCGACCTTTCGCGGACCATGATGCTTGTTCTGGCGCTGTTCCTGACGGCCGCCTCAACGAGCGTTTTCGCACGCGAATTTCGTGCCGCCGATACCCAGAACGAGGGATATCCGACCGTGCAGGCGCTGCACTACATGGGCAGCCTGGTTGCGGAGCGCACCGGCGGCCGCCACGCGATCAAGGTGTTCCATTCGCGCCAGCTCGGCGAGGAAAAGGAAACCCTCGAACAGACCCGCGTAGGTGCCATCGACCTCAATCGTACCAACGTCGCATTGATCGGGACCATGGTGCCGGCGATGAATGTGCTGGCGATGCCGTTTCTGTTCCGCTCCATCGAGCATTTGCAGAAGGTGCTGGATGGACCGATCGGCAATGAGATGCTGGACAGTTTTGAACCTTACGGATTCGTCGGTCTGGCGTTCTACGATTCCGGCGCCCGTTCGATTTACAACAACGTCCGCCCGGTCACCTCGATGGCCGACCTCCGGGGATTGCGGATCAGGGTGCAGCAATCCGAGCAGATGGTTGAGATGATCCGCGCGCTCGGCGCCGATCCGGTCGCACTGCCCTACGGCCAGGTGCTGACCGGCCTGACCAACAAATTGATCGACGGCGCGGAGAATAACTGGCCGTCCTTTGTCACCACCGATCACTACAAATTCGCCGGCTTCTACACCCTCACCGAACACACGATGAGCCCGGAAGTGCTTGTGATGTCGAAGAAGGCCTGGTCCGATTTGTCGTCTGACGACCAGAAGGTCTTTCGTGAAGCCGCCCAGCGTTCGAGCCGCTTCATGCGCGAGAAATGGCGCGACCTCGAAGAGCGCTCGCGCAAGCAGGCCGAAGACGCCGGCGTCAGGATCGTCACCGATTTCGACCGCAAGCCGCTGGAGGCGGCGATGGCGGGGATTTACGCCAAGGCGCAGCAGGACCCCGCGATCGCGCAATTGATCGAACGAATTCGCGGGGTGCAGTGAGTTGGCCGCAACCTCGCAACAGAACGGATCAGTGGAACGGCCGGCGAGTTTTGCCGTGCGCGGCCGGATCCGCATCGTCCAGGTGCTGCGCGCGGTCCCGATCCGCTGGCGCATCCTGTCGATCGCGGCCTTGAACTCCGCCGTGGTCGTGGTGCTGGCCGTGCTGATATGGAACGGCGCCAAGGTGCTCGGCTCGGCCTGGGAAGACGTCCGCCATGTCCGGGAATCCGACAAGATCCTGGCCTTGCTCGAAAGCGAAACCAGCCGGCTGCAGAACCTGATCCATCGCTACATCAACCAGCCGAGCCCGGAACTGTTCGCGGAAATCCTGTTGCTGCGCGAAGCCGTGCTCGGCACGCTGACCAATCGCGCCGCCAACGACCCCATGCTGTCGGGGTCGGTGGCGCAGCTGGAGCAGGTCACCGATCGCTTCCTCAACGGTTTCGGCGAACTGCGCGCGGTGCAGGCGACGATCGCGAAAACCTACGAGCAGCAGGTGCTGGCCCCGGCCAAGGACATGGCCGGGCTCTATTCCATCATCGAGGGCGCCACCGGGCATCGCGACGCGCTGATCTGGCCGTCGCTCGGAAAATCCCGCGAGGCGTTTACCGGCATGCTGGTCGCCGCCAACGCCTATTACCTTTCGCTGGCGTCGGCTTCGGCCGAGGATGCCCGCCGCAATACCGAGACGATCGAAAAAACCATCCCGGTGATGTCCGACCTCGCTGACAATGATTTGCAGCGCATGGCGCTGACGCGGCTGCATGCCAAGACCCTGGCGTTGCGCGAGGGGCTGGCGAAGCTGACCGAGCAGCTTGCGATCCGCACCGAATTGTTGCGCAACACCATCGACGCCAGCCAGGCCGATGCGATCGGCGTGATCGACCGCCTGTCGGTGAAGATGCGCCAGCGCGAGCAAAAGGCGCAGGAAACCTTCGACCGCACGCTGGCGGGCATCTCGCGCCGGGTGCTGTCGATCGCCGTGATCTTCCTCGGCATCATCCTGTCCGCGGGCGTCTTGATCGCGCTGTCGATCCGGCTGCCGCTGCAACAGATCATGGCGTCGATGCACGCGATCACGTCGGGCAATTACGATCGCGCCGTGCAGGGCACGTCAGCCAAGGACGAGGTCGGCGCGATGGCGCGCGCGGTGGAGGTGTTCCGCGAAAACGCCATCGCCAAACGCAAGACCGAGGACGAGCTGCGCGCGTCGAAGGAAAAGGCCGAGGGCGCGCTGCTGGAACTCAATGCCGCCCAGCAGAACCTGATCGACGCCGAACGGCTGGCGGCGCTGGGCGGCCTGGTTGCCGGCGTCGCCCACGAGGTCAACAACCCGATCGGCATCAGCCTGACGGTGGCATCGAGCTTCGCGCGCCGCGCGGAAATCTTCGAATCGGACCTGCGCACCGAGCCGCTGCGCCGCTCCAAGCTCGACGAGTTCGTCAAGAGCGCGCGCGACGCCGCCGGGCAATTGGTGGCCAATCTGCATCGCGCCGGCGAGCTGATCCAGTCGTTCAAACAGGTCGCGGTGGACCGCTCGCATGCCGAGCGCCGACAATTCAGCCTCAGCGAGGCCACCGACCAGATCGTCGCCAGCCTGCGCCCGGTGTTGAAGAAGGCGACGATCACGCTGTCGGTCGACGTGCCGGAGGGCCTCCTGATCGACGGCTATCCCGGCTCCTACGGGCAGATTTTAACCAATCTTTTCCTCAACGCCGCCAATCATGCCTTCGCCGACGGCCGTTCCGGGGCGATCTCGCTGTCGGCCCGGGCCCGCGGCAATGACGATGTCGAGATCATCTTTGCCGACGACGGGGCCGGCATGACGCCGGACGTCCAGCGGCAGGCGTTCGACCCGTTCTTTACCACGCGCCGCAACGAGGGCGGCACCGGACTGGGCTTGCATATCGTCTATAATCTTGTCACTCAACAGCTCGGCGGCCGGATGATGCTGGAGTCAAGGCTGGGACAAGGCACCACTTTCCGCATTATCATGCCGAGAATCGCCAAGGGCGGCACCCCGATCACAGAGCAAGCCACAGCCGACGGAACTCCTCAATGGCCGAACAGGACGATGTCCTCCACCTGATCGACGATTCCGAAGCCGTTCCGGAGGCTTCGACTGCCCGCAAATGGAAGATCGCCGTCATCGACGACGATCAGGCGGTGCATGAAGGCACCCGCTTCGCGCTGAGCGACTACAATCTGCAGGGCTCCACGCTGGAAATCCTCTCGGCCTATTCCGCGGCCGAAGGTCGCGTCCTGATGCGCGACAATCCGGATATCGCGGCCGTGCTGCTCGACGTCATCATGGAGACCGACGTCGCCGGCCTCGACCTCGTCGAATACATCCGCAACGACATCAAGAACGAGACCGTCCGCATCATCCTGCGCACCGGGCAGCCCGGCCAGGCGCCGGAGCGCCGCGTCATCGTCCAGTACGACATCAACGACTACAAGGCCAAGACCGAACTCACCGCCGACAAGCTGTTCACCTCGCTGACCGCGGCCTTGCGCAGCTACCAGCAGCTGGAGCGCATGGTGCAGACCCGGCGCGGCCTCGAAATCATCATCGACGCCGCCTCGACCCTGTACGACTTCAAATCGATGCAGCGGCTCGCCGAAGGCGTGCTGACGCAGCTGGCTTCGCTGCTCAACGTCGATTGCGCCGGCATACTGGTGCTGCGCGACGACGGCGCCGCCGGCAGCGAATTCTCCGTGCTGGCAGGCTCGGGCTGCTACAGCCGCTTCATCGGCACCACCAGCTCCAAGTCGCTCGATCCGGATTTGCGGCAGATGGTCGAAGACGCCTTCATGCGCCGCAAGAACGAATTCGCCGACCACCGCAGCGTGCTTTATCTGCGCACCGGCTCCGGCCGCGAGGTCGTGGTGCTGCTGCAGGCCGAGCGCCAGCTTTCCGACACCGACCGCGCGCTGGTCGAGATCTTCTCCAGCCGGCTGTCGATCGCGTTCGACAACGTGATCCTGTACCAGCAGCTGCACGCGGCCAATACCCAACTGGAAGACCGCGTCGCCCAACGCACCCGGGCGCTGATGCAGGCCAACCGCCGGCTTTCGGCGCAGTGGCTGCGGCTGCAGCGCGCCAACGGCTTCAAGAACGAAATCCTCGGCACCGTCGCCCATGACCTCAAGAATCCGCTCGGCGTCATCCTCGGCCGCACCGAAATGCTGACCGAACTGATCAGCGCCGGCTCGCCCAAGGAAAACGTCACCGCGCAGGTCGAACACATCCGCGACGCCACCAAGCGCCTGACATCGATGGTCGATCATCTGATCTCGGATGCGATGGCGGATGCCTTCGACATCACCATCCGCCGCGAGCCGGTCGATGTCGCGGCCCTGGTTTCCGAAGTCACCGACGCCAACCTGCCCTCGGCCGTCAACAAGCAGCAGATCATCAACGTCTCCGCGCCGCTGAACTTCGTCACCATGTGCGACGCCGACCGGATCCGCGAGGCGATCGACAATCTGGTCAGCAACGCCATCAAATATTCACCGATCGGCGGCAAGATCACGGTGGGGGTCACCCATGAGGGGGACAACACCGTCGTGCGGATCACCGACGAGGGCGCAGGGCTATCGCCCGAGGACCTTGGCCGGCTGTTCGGCCGCTTCCAGCGGCTGTCAGCCAAGCCGACCGCGGGCGAAAGCTCGACGGGCCTTGGTCTATCGATCGTCAAACGCATTATCGACATGCATGGCGGCCATGTAACCGCTGATAGCCCCGGCCCCGGACAGGGGTCGACGTTTACGGTTACACTGCCAGCAGCAGAGACGTCATGAGCCAGAACCCGCACATCATCATCGTCGACGACGAGGCGCCGGCCCGCGAAATGGTTGGCGATTACCTCAAAATGCACGGTTTCGCCGTGACGCTGTGCGACGGCGGCAAGAGTCTGCGCGGCGTGATCGAAACCAATGTGCCCGACCTTGTCGTGCTCGATCTCAACATGCCCGAGGAAGACGGGCTCTCGATCATCCGCGACCTGAAAAGCCGCATCAACGTCCCCGTCATCATGCTGACGGCGACCGCAAGCCCGATCGACCGCGTCGTCGGGCTCGAGCTTGGCGCCGACGACTACATCGCAAAGCCCTGCGAACTGCGCGAACTGATGGCGCGCATCCGCTCGGTGCTGCGCCGGAGCGCGCCGGTGAAGGCGGCGCCCGAGACCGCCAGCGCCAAGGCGGAAAAGGAACAGCTGGTGCGGTTCGGCACCAAATGGCTCGATCTCGAAGCCCAGGCGCTGCGCGACGACGAAGGCAACGAGCATCCGCTGACCGCGTCCGAATTCGGCCTGCTGAAAGTGTTCGCGGCCAACCCGAAGCGGGTGCTGTCGCGCGAGCGGCTGCTGGAACTGGCGAATGCGCGCGACGCCGAAGCCTTCGACCGTGCGGTCGATCTTCGCATCATGCGGATCCGGCGCAAGATCGAGATCGACCCAACCAAGCCCGCCGTGATCCGCACGATCAGAGGCGGCGGCTATTTGTTCTCGCCGACCGGCGAGAAGGGCTAGGCCAGGAGCCGCCACACCGCCGTAGCCCGGATGGAGCGCAGCGCAATCCGGGTGGCTTCATCCTGCGGATAATCCCGGATTTCGCTTCGCTCCATCCGGGCTACGTGCCGATTGTCCCTGCGACCCGTCTCCGCTGACAACAGGTCGGTGTGTTACAGTTTCGGCACGCCGCGCGGGCCGGGCAGCAGCTTTTCTTCCTCCTCGATAAGCTGGCGGTCCACGAGGCGAATGATGAACATCCTGTTCATCTTTCTCAGGGCTCCACTGTTGCCGTAATCCTTGTCGGTGATCTCTAGAAGCAAACCTTCACCGAGATTTAGCGGGGTATCCAGCTTGATCCGCGAGCATTCCGTCGTGAACTGAAGGCAAACGCTGTGAGTGACTTGATCCGCCGCCAGGTCGGATTCAATACGAGTCTCAATGTGCATAATCTTCTGGGAATGTGGGCCAGCGAGCAAGGAAAGTCGCTGGCCATCGCAGTACCGCCCCTCGCCGAAGATCTTTTCGCTCAATGGCCCGCCGCCGCCAACCCAAAGCTTCTTGCATGCCGACTGCGACGCGAATACGTCCGCTTCACGCCAGTCCATCCCTGTACGAAATCCCAGAAGGTCTCGTTTGAGCGTGCCAGCGTGAGTTGTCCCGGCAAGGGACATAACGAGAGCGCTTACAAGGATATATATGCGGATCATGCAAAGTCCCTCTTGGTTGGACAAATCTGATAAGAGTTGCAAGGCCCTATAGCAAGTTGGCGCCCTCTTGCGATTCCTGATGACCCACCAACTATCCACATGAAGACGTATTCGCGGTGGTCGAGAGAGCTTGAGCGGAATCTTTGTTCAGCATCGGGCGAATCGAGCCGACCTCCGGCCAGGCTTCTCAAGCCCGTTCGAATCAAACGAACCCTTTCAGCCTCCAACTTGAAGGCAATCTTGCATCGGCGCCGCCCAAAGCAGGCGTTGCAGCAGGACCCATCAGCTGGTTGTCTCAGGGGACCGCTTTGCTTGTTCGCAAGGACGCCGAAAAGGTCGGGCAAATAGGTAGCGAGTGAATGCGGGGCGCAATTCGGCCTGGTCGCTTCTCATCGAATGGTCATTGACCCCACAACATGGGGATATGAGGCCCGCCGGAGCTTTAGCGAAGGCGGCACGCAGGAACCATGCGCCGCGGCATTAATTATAGCGTGCTGTGGTAGTGACCTCGCCAAACAACAACGCCCTGTGGTTATGGGTCCCGGCTCAAGGCCGGGACGACGATGGTTTTGTAGCCCGCGGAACCATTCCCGCGCTGAAAGCCGCTAATTTTAGCCTCATTGAAATCATTGTTATTTTCGCCTCGTATGTTTCGTCGCGGCCGCTGCGACGAAACAATTCTCCGCAGCACGAAACCATTTTGCCCTTGGCGTGCAGACATCCCGAAACGTTCGTTAACTAGAAATCTCCCAACGACACGCCGCCGAGCGGCGAATTGGGAGTTTGTCATGACGAACGTGATTGCCATCAACGCCGCAGCCCGCAAGCACATCGCCGATGCCCGTGCGACATCGGACGAAGCGCTGCTCCAGAGCATTGCCAAGGGCGGGCGCACGGCGATGCATGTGCTTTATTCCCGTCATAACGTTCGGGTTTATCGCTTCATCCTGCGCATGGTGCGCGATACCACGATGGCGGAAGACCTCGTCAGCCAGGTGTTTCTGGACGTGTGGCGCACCGCCAGCCAGTTCGAAGGCCGCTCCCAGGTTTCCACCTGGCTGCTGTCGATCGCCCGCTTCAAGGCGCTGACCGCGCTGCGCCAGCGCAAGCATGAGGACATCGATCAGGACGACGTGCTGGAGATCGCCGACGAATCCGACACGCCGGAGGCGTCGCTCGACCGCAGCAACACCAGCGCCATCCTGCGCGCCTGTGTCGCCAAGCTGTCGCCGGCGCATCGCGAGATCATCAACCTGGTCTACTACCACGAGAAGTCGGTGGAAGAGGCCGGCGCGATCATCGGTATTCCCCAGAGCACGGTGAAGACCCGGATGTTCTATGCCCGCAAGCAATTGGCTGACTTGCTTAAGGTCGCCGGCATCGACAGCATCGCTGCGTAATTCGTAAGTATTTCAATCCGTTAGATTGGTATTGGAGGCAGAAACCGGGTCGATTTCGAAGCCAAAGATTAAAGGCGACGAAACAAATGAAACAATCGGCGACATCACCCGGAAAAACTCAGCCCCTATACCCATCATCAACAACGCAACGCCAACGCCGAACAGGAGAGCGAACATGCTGAAGCCGTCCTTCCGCTTTTTCATTATCCCGCTCGGCGCGGTCTGCACCCTGGCCTCACTGTCCGCCCAGAACGCCTCGCCCCGCGCCCAGCGCGATGCCGGATCGAGCGTGGTGCGCGAACAAGTGGTCGATTGCAGCACCAAGAGCGCCGCCGAGGTCTGTGTGATCCCGGACGTCGTTCGCTGACAAGTTTCTGACTGGCCGGCCAAGCTTCCACCGACCAAGGCTTAACCTCCCAAGAACCTCCAACGACCCGGCCGGGATGCCCCCCGCCGGGTCGCTTTGTATTTGGGATTGGTCAATTGGCCGGTATATTTGCAACTAATTCGCATTTGCATTATCATCAGGGCCGGACTTTATGAATTTTAGCAATCAGGGGGAGGCCACCATGTTCGTCTCGTATCGCGCGGCCATTGGCGCGTCAGTTTTGCTCGGCCTCGTCTCGGGCGCGGCGATCGCGGCTGGGGATTTGTCGCGGCAAACGCCGATCGAAGTCACAGTCACATTGGGCTCGCCGGGCAAGCATGAATTCGCGCCGAAGCAATTGAAGCTCGAGACCGGCAAGCTCTACAAACTGATCCTGCGCAACGACAGCAACGATCCGCATTACTTCACCTCGCACGCGTTCTCGCAGATGGTGTGGACGCGAAAGGTACAGGTCACGCAGCAGCGCGACGGCAAGAGCGTGACGCTGGCCGAATTCAAGGGCGCGATGCGCGAGATCGAGGTTTATCCGGGACACTCCGCCGAATGGTGGCTGGTACCGGTCGCCGCCGGCCGCGCCACCGACCTGCGCTGCGACATCAAGGGCGCCGACGGCAAGACCCATGCCGATCTCGGCATGACCGGCGAGATCGTGATCGAGTAATGTTGCACTTCTTGCTTGACGCAATCGAGCCGCTCGTGATGTTTGCCGCTGACAATGGATGCTGCGGCAAACCCGGATGAAGTTCGGCTGCGAAAGGGATCCTCGCTCAGGGAAAGATTTGTCCAGGCGGGCTCCGGCGCTGTAGTTTTGCTGATCCTTGTCCCGGGCCTGCTTACCTGGGCCTCGGGCGGTCGACCATTTCTTCCAGCGCTCTGGGCCCTGCCGATCGGATTGTTCGTGATCGGCGTTGCCGCCCTTAAGCGCAATGTAGCCTGGATCATTACGCAAGACGGCATCCTGATCGGCGAGCAGCGCCCGTTTGGACGGGTGCGCAAGCGAATGATCAGCAGTCACGACATTGCCGACGTCCGCGTCCGCGAACGGTTTAGCTACCCTGTTAGTTTCAGCCTCGTGTTCAGACTGACATCAGGGGATGTCTTGACCTCGCCACCGCTGCCGGACATCACGCGCGTTAACGAAACCACCGCAATTGTTACGGGATTGCTCGGCCTTCCCGATGCCGCACCCGTCGACAACCCGCTCGAGGCCGGCAACGCCGAGATCATCCTTGGCTCGCCGGTCAACCCCGATTTCGGTCGCGTGATTCGCATGACCGTGCCGGTTGTGGCCGGACTGTGCGCGCTGCCGTTCCTCATCGTATTCTGGATCGGCGACGCGGAACTGGCGCTCGGGCTCCTCCTGCCGCTCGGCTTTCTCGCTGCCTTTGCACTCTATCGCTACGCGTACCGATTGGCCGGCTCGTTCTGGATCATCGGTCGCGGCGAAATCCGCGTCGAGCGCCTTGCGTTGAACGGTGAGCCATCTGCCGAGACGATCAGAGCAGGCGATGTTGCAGCGATCGAGGTCGGCGAGCCCGATGGCGAGGACCGGACCTGCACCATCAGCATTCGGTTGCACACAGGCCAGACCTTCCGCTGCCCGACCAAGCAAGACGAAAATGGGGCACGCGCCCTGCGCGCAGAAATCATTCGGCGTCTCAATGCTGCTCCGGATGCCGGAACATTGTCCGGATAGAGGACCTCTGCTGCAAAAGCCGCGGTACTGTTATCGCATCCGGCATGATAGGATTCACGCCAGGTTAGCGACGATGGATGGTGCCGATGTTCGAAGGCTGGGATGCCGTTGTATTGGCCCGGGCGCAGTTCGCGTTCACGATGTCGTTCCACATCGTATTTCCCGCCTTCTCGATCGGGCTCGCCAGCTATCTCGCGGTGCTCGAAGCGCTCTGGCTGTGGACCGGGCGCGAAGTTTTCATCAATCTGTTCAATTATTGGCTGAAAATTTTCGCCGTCGCCTTCGGCATGGGCGTGGTGTCGGGCATCGTGATGTCCTACCAGTTCGGCACCAACTGGTCGGCTTTCTCGGACAAGACCGGCCCCGTGATCGGCCCGTTGATGGCCTATGAGGTGCTGACGGCGTTCTTCCTCGAAGCCGGCTTCCTCGGCGTCATGCTGTTCGGGCTCGATCGCGTCGGCCCAAGACTGCATTTTTTTGCGACCCTGATGGTCGCGGTCGGTACGCTGATTTCGGCGTTCTGGATTCTGTCCGCCAATTCCTGGATGCAGACGCCCACCGGTCACGCCCTCAATGCCGAGGGGCAGTTCATCGCGGCCGACTGGCTCAAGGTGATCTTCAATCCATCGTTCCCCTACCGTCTCGTGCACATGGTGCTGGCGGCGTACCTCACCACCGCGCTGGTGGTCGGCGCGGTCGGCGCCTGGCATCTGCTGCGCGACCAGCATCTGGCTGGCCCGCGCGTGATGTTCTCGATGGCGATGTGGATGGCAACGCTGGTGGCGCCGCTCCAGATTCTGGCCGGCGACCAGCACGGGCTGAACACGCTGGAGCATCAGCCGGTGAAAATCATGGCGATGGAGGGTCACTTCCAGAGCCACAAGGACGGCGCGCCGCTGATTCTGTTCGGCTGGCCCAATGAGGCCGCGGGCAGGATAGATTACGCGATCGAGGTGCCCAAGCTCGGCTCGCTGATCCTCAAGCATTCGCTCGACGCGCCGATGGCCGGGCTCGACACCGTGCCGCGCGAAAACTGGCCGCCGGTACCGATCACGTTCTGGTCGTTCCGGGTCATGGTCGGCATGGGGTTGCTGATGCTGGGGCTCGGCCTGCTCAGCTTGCTGATGCGCTTCCGCGGCACGCTGTACAGTTCGCGCCTGCTGCACATGTTTGCGGTCGCGATGGCCCCGTCGGGCTTCATCGCCGTGCTGGCGGGCTGGGTCACCACCGAGACCGGGCGTCAGCCGTTCACGGTGTATGGCCTGCTGCGGACGGTCGATTCGGCGTCGCCGCTGGCGGCGCCCGCGGTCGGCTCGTCGCTGATCGCCTTCATCATCGTCTATTTCGTGGTGTTCACCGCCGGCGTGATCTACCTGCTGCGCCTGATGGCGCAACCGCCGCATCACGGCGAGGAAGGTCCGCGCAGCGACCTGCCGGCCCGCGCCGCCGGCATCACGCCGGCCGCCGGCGTCGCCGCGGAGGGAGCGATCCGATGATCCCCATCGACCTTCCGACCATCTGGGCCTTCATCATTGCCTTTGCGGTGTTCGTCTACGTCGTGATGGACGGTTTCGACCTCGGGCTCGGCATCCTGTTTCCGCTGTTTCCGAAGAAGGCCGATCGCGACATCATCATGAACAGCGTCGCCCCGGTCTGGGACGGCAACGAGACCTGGCTGGTGCTCGGCGGCGGCGGCCTGATGGCGGCGTTCCCGCTGGCCTATGCAGTGCTGATGCCGGCGCTCTACACGCCGATGATCGTGATGCTGCTCGGCCTGGTGTTCCGCGGCGTCGCCTTTGAATTCCGCTGGCGCACCACGCGCGAACGCAACCGCTGGGACCTCGCCTTCGCCGGCGGCTCGCTGCTGGCGACGCTGGCGCAGGGCATTGCGCTCGGCGCCATCCTGCAGGGCATTCATGTCTCGGGACGGCAATATGCCGGCGGCTGGTGGGACTGGCTGACGCCGTTCAGCATCCTGACCGGCATCGCGCTCGTGATCGGCTATG
Source organism: Bradyrhizobium sp. LjRoot220 (assembly GCF_964252915.1). Classification (NCBI taxonomy): domain Bacteria; kingdom Pseudomonadati; phylum Pseudomonadota; class Alphaproteobacteria; order Hyphomicrobiales; family Nitrobacteraceae; genus Bradyrhizobium; species Bradyrhizobium sp. LjRoot220. The sequence continues at coordinate 45,093 of NZ_CAXUPS020000008.1, read as the reverse complement.
CGCTGCTCGGCGCCACCTGGCTTGTCATGAAGACCGAAGGCGAACTGCGCGACCGCGCCTATCATCTGAGCTGGCTGCTGCTGGTCGCGATGCTGTGCGCCATCGGCATCGTCAGCATCGCGACGCCGTTCCTGCACGTGCAGTACACCCAGCGCTGGTTCGCCTGGCCCAACATCCTGCTGACCGCGCCGGTGCCGGTCGCGGTGGCCGGTGTCACCGTGTTGTTGCTGCGCAGCCTCGCCAACAAATATGACTATCAGCCGTTCTTCCTGACGCTGGCGCTGTTCGCACTGTCCTATGCCGGGCTCGGCATCAGCATGTATCCCTATATCGTGCCGCAAAGCATCACGATCTGGCAGGCGGCCTCGCCCGCGAACAGCCAGCTGTTCATGCTGGTCGGCGTCGCCATACTGATCCCGCTGATCCTCGGCTATACCGCGTGGGCCTATTGGGTGTTCCGCGGCAAGGTCAAAGCCGAAAGCGGCTATCACTGATGACCAAAGCGTTTTCCAGCGAAGTGGACGGCGGTTCGCGTCAGGACAACGCGCCAAATCCAGAATCCGGGGCGCCGTTCCGATCCGATCGGAACGGAAAAAGCTCCAGCGAGCCGCGGCCGCTGACGCAGCGCCTGCTCTGGTTTGCCGCGCTCTGGCTTGGCGGCGTCGGTACGGTTACACTGATCTCCTACGGCCTGCGGCTCTGGATCGCGCCGAAATGAGGCCTGTGTCATCATCGCCGGCGATGGCGATCAACGAAAATAGAAGCCATTCCAGCAGGATACCAACCCGCCTGCCCTAAACTTGCCATCAAGCTGGCCCTGAGATTTGATGGTTCCGCTGATTTGGCTAAAAGCCCCCAACCGATTGGCCAACGCGCCCGCAAGGAGAGCTCCGCAATGACGAAGTTTCGGCACCTGATCTGGATGTTGATCGCAACCAGCGGTCTGGTCCTTTCAGCCTCGCAGAGCAACGCGCAGATGCGGCAGCCCGATGTGGGCGACCAGCCGGGGCTGATCGCCGACGAATCCGTCCAGCTCGACCCGCAGTTCAAGAAGACGGCGGTGCTCTACCGCACCAACGAGGCGCCGGGCACCATCATCGTGGTCACCGCCGAGCGCCATCTCTATCTGATCCAGGGCGGCGGCCGCGCGCTGCGCTACGGCATCGGCGTCGGCCGCGAGGGCTTCACGTGGCAGGGGCTCGTCAACATCACGCAGAAGAAGGAATGGCCGGACTGGACGCCGCCGCCGGAAATGATCCAGCGCCAGCCCTATCTGCCGCGCTTCATGGCCGGCGGCCCCGGCAACCCGCTCGGCGCGCGGGCGATGTATCTCGGCACCACCGTCTACCGCATTCACGGCACCAACCGGCCCGACACCATCGGCACCGCCGTCTCCTCCGGCTGCTTCCGGCTCGTCAACTCCGACGTCGCCGACCTCTATGAGCGCGTCCCGGTCGGCACCAAGGTGATCATCCGGCAGAAGCCCGAACTGTAATTGCGACAGCGCCGTCTCTCCTCCGCAGATCTCTTGTCTGCAGATCTCTTGTCTGCAGATCTCGTCCGCAGATCCATTTCCCTGAAATTGGTGAGTTGAAAAATGCTACGTAATTTTCGAGGCGGCCTCCTCATTGGGCTGGCGGTCGCAACCGCGGTCGCGGCTGCCGCAATCACCTATGAACGCTATGACACCAAGACGCTGAAGCGGACGCTCAAGCGCGGCGAACTGCTGTGCGGCGTCAACAAGGGCCTGCCCGGTTTCTCGATCCCCGACGACAAGGGCGACTGGACCGGCTTCGACGTCGATTTCTGCCGCGCGGTGGCGGCGGCGATCTTCGACGATCCCAAGAAGGCGAAGTTCATTCCCCTCGACGCCAGCGAACGCTTCAGGGAACTTTCGAGCCGCAAGGTCGACATTCTCTCGCGCAACTCCACCTGGAGCATGTCGCGCGAGGTCAATAACGCGCTGTATTTCCCGGCCGTCGCCTATTATGACGGCGAAGGCTTCATGCTGCCGGCCTCGCGCAAGATCGATTCCGCGCTGGACCTGAACAACAGCAAGATCTGCGTGCAGGAAGGCACCACCACGCTGCTCAACGTCGCGGACTATTTCCGCGCCAACAACATGAAATACACGGAGATGAAATTCCCCAAGCTGGACGATGTCGTCAAAGCCTATAATGAGGGCAAGTGCGACACCCTGACCGCCGACGTCTCCCAGCTCTACGCGCTGCGCATCAACCTCTCCAAGCCGGACGACCACACCATCCTGCCCGACGTCATCTCGAAGGAGCCGCTGGCGCCCGTGGTGCGGCAGCGCGACGACGACTGGATGATGATCGTGAAGTGGACGCTGTATGCGATGATCAACGCCGAAGAACTCGGTATCACTTCGAAGAACATCGACGAAGCGCTGAAGTCGAAGAAGCCCGACGTGATGCGACTGGTCGGCACCGAAGGCGCCTACGGCGAGGACCTCGGCCTCACCAAGGACTGGGCCGCCCGCATCATCCGCCACGTCGGCAATTACGGCGAGATCTATGACCGCAATGTCGGCGCCGAATCCAAGCTGAAGATTCCGCGCGGACTGAACTCGCTCTGGAGCAACGGCGGCATCCAGTACGCGCCGCCGATCAGGTAGGCCCGAAAGCCCGCCGCACCCTCGACTGTCATCACCCGCGAAAGCGGGTGATCCAGTACGCCGCGGGCTGTCGGTTCTATCATCGGCGTCTCTGGATACTGGGTCGCCCGGTCAAGCCGGGCGATGACACTGATTTTTGCCGCGGCAGACGCGGCTCAATAACTCTTCAGCCGCGCCAGTTGATCGGCGTGGTAATTGCTGTCGCCGAACAATTCCTGGCAGACCCGCGCGCGCTTCATGAAGAAGCCGATGTCGAACTGGTCGGTCATGCCCATGCCGCCATGCATCTGCACGCCTTCCTGCACCGCCCGCGTCGCGGTGGTTCCGGCGCGCGCCTTTGCAACAGCGACCGCGGCACCGGCCTTGTCGAAATCGCCATCCAGCGTCTGCAGCGCCTTCAGCACGGCGGCGCGGGTGATCTCGATATCGATATAGAGCTCGGCGGCACGGTGCTGCAGCGCCTGGAATTCGCCGATCAGTTTTCCAAATTGCTTGCGCTCTTTCAGATACGTCACGGTGCGGCCGAACACTTCTTCGCTCAGGCCGACCATTTCGGAGGCGACCGCGCCGCGGCCGATGTTGAGCACGCCTTCGAGTAGCTGATAACCCTGATCGACCTCGCCGAGCACGCTGTCCGCATTGACCTCGACATTATCGAACTCGATCCGCGCTGCATTGTGCGAATCGACCATCGCAGTGCGCTCGACCGCAAGACCCCTGGTCTTGGGATCGACCAAAAACAGCGTCAGCCCGTCGCGATCGCCGGCGGCGCCACCGGTGCGCGCCGCGACGATCAGCAAATCGGCGGTATGGCCGTCGACCACAAAGGCCTTTGCGCCGCTCAGCTTAAAGCCGTTGCCGGATCGCACCGCCTGCAATTTGACCTGCAGCGGGCGATGTTTTGCGCCCTCATCAATCGCGAGCGCCGCCAGCAGCGAACCGTCCGAGATCTTCGGCAGATGCGCGGCCTTTTGCGCGTCGCTGCCGCCCCGTGTCAGCGCCGAGGCCGCCAGCACCGCGGTCGACAGGAACGGCGACGGCATCAGGGTGCGGCCGATTTCCTCCATCACCACGCCGGCCTCGACGGCACCGAGCCCGCTGCCGCCAAAATTCTCCGGCACCAGCAGGCCGGAAAAACCCATCTCGGCAAAGGCCTTCCAGAGTTCGCGGGAAAATCCCGTGGCGTCCTTTGCATCCCGGAGCTGTCGCAGGTGCGACACCGGCGCCTTGTCGCTGATAAGGCCGCGCGCGCTGTCGCGCAGCATGGATTGTTCTTCGGTGAGGACGAGGGCCATGGAGGGATTCCGGTTTCGAGGTGAATTAAGCTACTTGGTCGTCCCTGCGAACGCAGGGACCCATACGCCGCGGCCTATCGGATGGAAATGGAGCTGGCGTCACAACCAATACTCAGCAGCGGTGGCTATGGGTCCCTGCGTTCGCAGGGACGATAGAGTGAGGCTGAGAGACTAAGCCCCCGGCAGATCGAGAATCCGCTTGGCGACAATGCCGAGCATGACCTCGCTCGTGCCGCCTTCGATCGAATTGGCCTTGGTGCGCAGCCAAGCGCGCGGGCGGGCGCCGCCTTTCGAGCGCTCGCTTTCCCATTCCAGCGCGTCGACGCCGCCGGCCGACATCAGGATTTCGTAGCGGCGCTTGTTGAGCTCGGTGCCGTAATATTTCATCGCCGAGGAAAATGCCGGATGCGACTGGCCGGCTTTCGCCAAATCGACCGCGCGTTCCGCGGCTGCCGACAGCGCCGCCTCGTCGATCTCGAACGTCGAAATCTGGCCGCGCAGCATCGGATCTTCGAGCCGGCCCTGCTCGTCGGATCCGACCGAGTCAGCCGCGACCTGGCCGAGCGGACGGCCCACGCCGCGCTCGCCCATGCCCGAGATCATCGCGCGCTCGTGCTGCAGCAGATATTTCGCCACATCCCAGCCCCGGTTGACGGTACCGACGACATGCGATTTCGGCACCCGCACGCCATCGAAGAAGGTTTCGCAGAACGGCGAGGCACCCGAGATCAAGAGGATAGGTTTGGTCGTGACGCCCTTCGACGTCATGTCGAACAGAATAAAGCTGATGCCGTCATGCTTCTTCGCGGCGCTATCGGTGCGCACCAGGCAGAAGATCCAATCGGCGTAGTTGGCATATGACGTCCAGATCTTCTGGCCGGTGATGATGAAATCATCGCCGTCGCTCTCGGCGCGGGTCTGCAATGAAGCAAGGTCCGATCCGGCGTTCGGTTCGGAGTAACCCTGGCACCAGCGGATCAGGCCCGCGGCGATCTTCGGCAGATGCTCCTTCTTCTGCGCCTCGTTGCCGTACTTTAGCAGCGCCGGCCCGAGCATCCAGATGCCGAAGCTCGACAACGGCGAGCGCGCGCCCATCGCCGCCATCTCCTCGCGCAACACCTTGTGCTCGGCGCGATCAAGCCCTCTGCCGCCATATTCCTTTGGCCAATCGGGCACGGTCCAGCCCTTGTCGCGCATCCGCTCGAACCAGACGCGCTGCGGCTCGGAGGAGAATTTGGCGTTGCGGCCACCCCAGAACGTGTCGCTTTCCGAGGTCATGGGCTTGCGCATTTCCGGCGGGCAATTGGCCTCGAGCCAGGCGCGGGTTTCACGGCGGAATTGATCCAGATCGGACATGGTGCGTTTCCATATTGGACGGGTTGAAAAGACCTTAGTCGCCGCATCGAGGAATTCAATAACTCTCTGCACTACGCCATGCTTAGGCTGCCGTAGTCACGCGCGGGGATCGGGTGTATCGCAGAGACGGCAACGATTGAAAAACAAGAGGAAACCGACATGCGGCTGAAGTTGCTTTCGCCTGGCGAAATGAGCCCCGACCAAAAGGAAACCTACGACGAGTCGATTGCCGGCAAGCGCGGCGCGGCACCGGCGCCGATGATGGCCTGGCTCAACAGCCCGCAGATGGCCAGGCATGCCACGCGCCTCGGCGAGCAGCTTCGTTTCAACACGATCTTTCCGGCTAAGCTTTCCGAGATCGCGATCCTCGTCACCGCACGGCACTGGACCTCGCATTACGAATGGTACGCGCACAAGCGTCTGGCGCTGAACGGCGGCATGGATCCAAAAATCATCAATGATATCCGCGATCGCCGCACGCCTGATTTCGACGATCCCAAGGGCCAGATGATCTACGACGTCGCCAAATCGCTGCATGAGGGGCACGGCGTCTCGAAGCCGCTGTATGACGCGGCGGTGGAATTGCTCAGCGTGCGCGGCGTGACTGAGGTCATCGGCCTGTGCGGCTATTACACCATGGTCTCGATGACGCTGAATACGTTTGAGTTCGGGCTGCCTGACGGCGAGGTGTCGGATCTGGCGTAAGATTTGGAAACGCATGGTTTCCGAATTGCCGGTACCCGCTTCTGGGATCCTCCCTACTTTGAAATTTTAGCAAAGCAAACGGAGACATCGACATGCCCGATAACCCACCTATCATCGCAGGCACACGCATCGGGCATGTCCATCTCAAGGTCGCCGATCTCGAACGCGCGCTCGGGTTTTACTGCGGCGTGCTCGGCTTTGAGATCATGCAGCGGATGGGCTCGGCCGCGGCGTTCATCTCGGCCGGCGGCTATCACCATCACATCGGGCTCAACACCTGGGAAAGCAAAGGCGGCCATCCGCCGCCGCCGGGCACCACCGGGCTGTTCCACACCGCGATCCTCTATCCGACGCGGCCGGCGCTGGCCGATGCGCTGCATCGCGTGATGCAGGCCGGCATTGCACTCGACGGCGCCAGCGACCACGGCGTCAGCGAGGCGCTGTATTTGCGCGATCCCGACGAGAACGGCGTCGAACTGTACCGGGACCGACCCAAGGAAGAGTGGCCGCGCGCGGCGGATGGATCGCTGTCGATGTTCACGAAGCGGCTGGATCTCGAGGATCTGTTGAGACCGCGGCTGACTTAGTTCAGGTGCCTGACGACAAGACCGGCCACATACAGGCCGGCGCTGAAAATCAGATGCGTGACGATGGTTTGAATTCGGACAGCCGCTGCACGCGACGTGCGGCTGCCAGCTATGCCGGCGCCCATGCCCGGCTGCATCAGCAGAAAGGGAGCGGCGGTGCTTCCGATTCCGACGATGAGCGCCGGACCGATGGTGGGATGATGTGCCCAGTCGAGGCCCCACAGCACGAGCAGCGCCACCGCAAAGCCAATGCCGGTCAGATAATGCGCCGCCCATCCGATCGCGCGTTCGCCTCTCACGCTGCGCGAACTGGCAATGTGCTCATGGCGAAAACGTCCGCCTATCATGTGGCCGAGCCAACGGCCAAGCAGTGCGTAGTCGAGTCCGGGAATGCCAAGCAGCCGCGTCCGCGCAATGGCCCAGGCATCCATCAGCGCGGTGGCTCCAATTCCGATCGGGATGGCGTGTTTCAGATAATCTGATGCGTCAACCATGCGCGCGACCCGTCGATACGGCCTGCGCCCTGATCATCCAGCATGCAGCAGTGAAGCGAACCTCATTGTCGTGCACAAATGGCTCGAACCCGGCTCGCACCCGTTCTATCACCCTCGCGCGGGTTGGTTCATCTGCGTCCTGAAGGGCCAGGCCGACCGGGCCAAGCAGGTTGATGTAGCGATCCAGGGCCTGCGCTGGAAATGCGCAGGCAAGATCGCGCGCGGAAATATCGATGCCGGCCCAACCGGCCTGCCTGAGGATGGCGTCGACGCGATCCCGATCCGCAAAGCCGAACTGCCCCGGCGCGTTGGGCTGGCGCGCGGGCAGGTTGGGCAACAGCGGCCGTGCGGCCCGTTCAGCCGTCGTCATGAAGGGGTTTTCCGCCGCGCTGCGCCAGACAATGCAGCGAAGCGCGGCTCCGTCGCTGGCAGCCCGCCGCAGGTTTGCGAAGGCCGCAACCGGATTTTCGAAGAACATGACGCCAAGCCGAGACACGATGGTGTCGAGGCTTTCGGGCTCGAATGCGTAGTCCTGCGCGTCGGCGCAGACGAATTTCGCCCGCGAGCCCTCGCGCAAGGCATGAGCGCGGGCGGCTTCGATCAACGGATCCGAAATATCGATGCCGGTGCAAACGCCGTCCGGCCCGAGCCGCCCCGCGATAGCGCGGGCGATTCGCCCCGCTCCACAGCCGAGGTCGAGCACACGGAGATTCGAGCCGGCGGCAACCTCGCCGATCAGCAGTTCCTCGAACGGCTCGAACATCCGGTCGAGCACGTCCTGCGCTGTGACCCAGGCCCGGCCGGCATGGCCATTCCACAGCGCGCGTTGCTCGTCATTGCTCTTCGCCACGTTCATGAGTTGCTTCCTTTCACTTGCCTGCGCGATGCGCTAAGCCACTGTGCCAGTTCAAGCCGACTTGAGGTCAAGAGAAATGATGACAATGGACATCGTCGAGGTTGCCCGACGCTCGGGAGTTCCCGCCTCGACATTGCGCTTCTACGAGGAGAAGCGGCTGATCAAATCGATCGGAAGGCGCGGCATGCGCCGCGTGTTCGACGCCCCGGTCCTGGATCGGCTGGCGCTGATCGCGCTCGGGCGCGTCGCCGGCTTCTCGCTCGACGAAATCGGGCGCATGTTCGCGCCGGACGGTCGACCACGCATCGACCGACGGGCGCTTACCGCCAAGGCTAAGGAACTCGACGATACGATCCGCCGACTTGCTGCCATGCGCGACGGCCTGCGACATGCCGCCGCCTGCCCCGCACCGAGCCACATGGAGTGTCCAACCTTCCGCCGTCTTCTGCGTGCCGCGGCATCCGGCGCGCTGGGAGGCCAGGACAAGAAAGCGCCGAGCAAGAGGCGGGCTAGCGGCGCCCGCGAATCATGATCAGCACCGCCGCAATCAGCTCGAGACCGATGCAGCCATAGAACGGCAGCGAATAGCTGCCAGAGATATCGCGCAGCAGGCCGATCACGCCGGGGCCGAACGCGTAGGTGATCTGGTTGATCGCGGTGATCAGGCTCACCAGCACGCCAAACGAGCGCGGGTCGAATTCGCGCTGCACGATCAGCGCCGGCAGCGTGATCAAATTGCCGACCGAAAACCCGAACAGCGCGCAGGCCGCCATCAGCGCATAGTCATTGTGCACGTTGATCACGACCAGCAGCGCCACGGCCTGGCTGACGAACGACAGCGCCGAGGCCAGCCGCTGGTTCATCTGGTCGATCACGAACGAAAACAGCACACGGCCGACCACCGCCATCGCGGTCAACAGCGCCACCGCGATGGCCGCGCGCTCGCGCCCGATCACCGAATCCAGGAACGCGATCAGGTGCACGATGAAACCGACCTGCGCGAACAGCACCAGCGCGAAGGCGGACGACACCGAGAGGAAGCCGATATCGCGAAACGCCCGCGCGCGAATCTGACCAGGCGATGGCGCATCCACTTCGGTGACTGCGCCCCCGTTTGCGCTCGCATGGCCCGGCGGCCGTCCGACGTAGATCAGGATGACCGGCACCATCAGCACGACCATCACGACCGCAGCGGCGATCATTGCGCCCGGGAAGCCGAAATAGCCAATTCCCGCCACCAGCAGCGGCACGCCGGCGATGCCGCCAAAACTGGCGCCGTTCAGCGCCAGGCTGATTGCCATGCCCCGTTTCTTGTCGAACCAGAGGCCCAGCGTGTTGGTGATCATACCGAGGCTGGTGCCGGCCCAGCCAAAGGCGAGAAAACCATTGGCGAGATAGAGCTGCCAGGGTTCGCGTACCTGTCCGATGGTAACGGCAGCGATTGCCATCGTGCAGATGCCCGCGATCATGCAATTCCGCGGACCGAACCCCTTGATCGCCTCGCTGACAAAGGCAACCAGCGCCGCGCCGGACAGATAAAAGAACGTCGTGCCGAGCGAGATCAGCGAGGCCGGCCAGCCGTGCAGGCGCTGCAACTCGGCGACATAGACGCTCTGGCCGTAGAACCCGAGCCCCCAGCCGAAGGTCGCGAGCAGGAAGCACACCAGGACGATACGCCAGCCGTCATAGCGGAGCGAGGTTTCGTCGATGGTGGTGTGGATGGGACCCTTCAGCATTTTTCTTTTGTTGCTCTTGCACCGTCATGCCCGGGCACAGCCGTCTGAAGGACGGCGTCGCTTCCGCTCGCCTATGCCCGGGCATCCACGTCTTCTTCTTCGTGGAGCATCAAGCACGTGGATGGCCGGGACAAGCCCGGCCATGACGACGGTTAGCAGATCACAAAACAAAAAGCTTCGGCGCAGACCGAAATGTCAGCAGCTGTCATCAGGCCCTTTTCGGCGGCTCGTAGAAGAAGCGCTCGCGGAAAATCTTGTCGCCGCGCCATTCCTGCATCGCGACTTCGTCGATCCGCATCGTCTTGCCTGACGGATAGGTGAAGTCGAAGATCCAGTGGATCGCGACACGGTCACCATCGAGAACCGAGGACACGCAGGTCGTAACGACACTCGACACCCGCTCCAGCGTGGCGCGCTCCTGCCCCACCAGCACGTCGCGGCCGACACGCGGCGGGGCGCTGTTCTCCTGCATGGTGGCGTCTTCGGTGTAATAGCGCTCAATGGCGCCGGCATGGTCGCCGGAGACGACTGTTGCGATGAACTCGTCAAGACGCGCGCGTGAGGGCATGGGAGCCTCCAAATTGAGACTGAGATCAGATACTGGGACCGGGCATTTCGTCAACTTCGCGCAGCTTTGCCCGCCGCCGCGCAAACGACGCCAGCGACAGCACCGCCAGCCCGAGCAGCACCGGCGGGAACACCACCATGTTGACCATCGACCAGCCGTAATGCGCCAGCAACTGGCCGGACGAGAACGAGCCGATCGCCATCATTCCGAACACCAGGAAATCGTTGAAGGCCTGCACCTTGTTGCGTTCCTGCGGCCGATGCGTCTCCAGCACCAGCGCGGAGGCGCCGATGAAGGCAAAGTTCCAGCCGACGCCGAGCACGATCAGCGTCGCCCAGAAATGCATCGCGGTGATACCGGATAATCCGATCAAGGCGGCCGCGGCTTCGAGCAATAGACCCAGCGCCACGATGCGGGGCGCGCCGAACCGCGCGATCAGCGAGCCCGTGAAGAAGCTCGGGCCGTACATCGCCACGATGTGCCACTGAATGCCGAAATTGGAATCGCTGACGGTAAGCCCGCACATCTTCATCGCCAGCGGCGCCGAAGTCATGACCAGATTCATCATGGGGTAGGCGATCACGCCGCACAGCGCCGCCGCAATGAAGCGCGGCTGTCGCGCGATCGTAAACAACGGCCGGCCGCCATGCATGTCGGCGGCGGCAGGCCTCGGCGCATCGACGCCTGACAGCACCACCATCGCCACCAGCGCCACGACCGCTTGCGCCAAGAAACTAAAAGCAAACAGATAAGGCGACCAGATATCCATGGTCCATTGCACGAGCTGCGGACCGAGCACGCCCGCGAACACACCGCCCGCCATCACCCACGATACCGCCTTGGGGCGGAAGCCGACGCTGGCGCCGTCGGCGGCGGCAAAGCGATAGGATTGCGCGACCGCGCCGTAGAGTCCGCCGAAGAACGTCGCCAAACAGAACAGCCAGAACGATCCATACAGGATCGCGACCGCGCCGAGCGCGCCGGTGAGCATCCCGCAGCCGGTACCGATGATGAAGGCGACGCGGCGGCCATAGGCGCGCGAGATCGCGCCGGTCGGCAGCGTGCCGGCGGCAAGGCCCAGCACATACATCGAGATCGGCACCGTCGCGAGCGACACGTCGGGCGCCAGCGTCGCGCCGACGATCGAGCCGGTGGCGAAAATCACCGCTGAATTGGCGCCGGTCAGCGCCTGCGCCGCCGCGAGACGCAGCACATTGGCGCGCGCCCGCGCGTCATCGGCGACCTCAGTGGTAGCAGTGGTATCCAGCATCGGCATTCCCGCCCGGCAGGCCCCGGCGGGAGCCGCAATTCATTGGCCTGTTTGATTTGCGGCACTATGGAGTTGCGCGGCGGCGCGATCAACCGACGCAAACGGGCGCGCGCTATGCGCTGGGCTCACCCTTTGTCGATCGCGCGAACACCAGAATCATGTTGTTCGCCGGCATCGGCACGGTCTCGACCAGGGCGAGGCCGACGCCTTCGGCCAACCTCTCGACATCGGCGATATCGCGCACGCCCCATTCCGCGTCGCGGTCACGCAGGCTGGTGTCGAAGATGGCATTGCTCATCGCCGTGTGCTTGCCGTCGCGCTTGAACGGGCCGTAGAGAAACAGTCGCCCGTCGCTGCGCAAGTAACGCGCCGCGCCCGCGAACAACCCTTCCGCGACGCGCCACGGCGCGATGTGAATCACATTGGCGCAGAACACCGCCAGCAATTCACGAGGCCCGCTGCCGTCCTGCATCGCAGGCGACCATGCGGGATCGCTGAGATCGATCCGCATTTCGGGACGGATGTTCGGCAGGCCCGTATGCGCGCGCCACGCCGCGATGCTTTTCAGATGCGCGTCGTTGAAATCGCTCGGCCACCAGACGATGTCGGGCGCATGACGGGCGAAATGCACCACATGCTGGCCGGTGCCGCTGCCGGCCTCCAGCACGTCGCCAGATTTGCCAGCGAGGAATTTCTGCAGCACCGCCCAGATCGGCGCATGGTTGCGATGGAATGCAGCCGCGTCCAGCCGGCCGTCGGCCTCAATCGGCCGGCCATCCTTGCCAAACTCCACCACAAACTCAGCCACGGCGAAATCTCACTTCAAATCCCCGCAATAGATTTCTTTGAGCAGCTGCAGGACGCGCAGCGCGCGCTGATCGACCACGCGGTAATGCAGCGTCTGCGAGGCCCGCCGGAATTCGACCAGGCCATCGGCGCGCAATTTGGCCAGGTGCTGCGACAGCGCCGACTGACTGAGCTTGGCGACACCGACGAGTTCACCCACGGTCATTTCGCCACGCACCGCGAGAAAACACAGAACCAGCAAACGCTTTTCATGACCGAGCAATTTGAGCAGTTGCGCGGCCTCGCCGGCCTGTTTCGCCAGTTTGTCCAGTGACGCCTCGTCTTCAGCGGCGTTTCCCGCGGGTATCTTGTTGGCCGTTGCCGCTTCTGCTCTCATCGCTTCATATCCGGATCGGAAATCGGCGCCGACAAGGCGCGATGTAGCAGTTTATCGTGCCGACGGTTATTTAGCATTGACTAAATTAGTGAACGCCGATAAACCGGCAAAAAAGCAACAAATCATGCGGCCATGTGGCAGCAAGGGGAATGAAACGTGCGGCCTGATCTCTGGCGCAGCATATCTCTACTGTCGAGCACGGGCGCCCACACGCACCTTGGCCGGCGTTCCCTGCTGGGCCTCGGCGCGGCGCTGACCGGCAACCTCGCGCTCGGCGCCAAACACGCCCACGCCGAAACCTCTCCCGCCTCCCCGCCCGCCGACGCGCCATGGTCGCAATCGATCGGGCCCGGCGTGGTCGACCGGCCCTATGGCCGGCCCGCCGACACCGAGGCCGGCGTCATCCGGCGCAACGTGCCGTGGCTGACCGCCGGCACCGAATCCTCGATCAGCTTTTCGCCGCTGCAGGATCTGCACGGCATCATCACGCCGAACGGGCTGTTTTTCGAGCGCTACCACGCCGGGCGCCCGGACGTCGATCCGGACCAGCACAAACTCATGATCCATGGCCTGGTCGAGCGTCCGCTGCTTCTTTCCATGAAGGACATTGTGCGTTTTCCGCAGGTCACGCGGATCCATTTCATCGAATGCCCGGCCAATGGCGGCATGGAATGGCGCGCCGCGCAGTTGAACTCGCTGCAGTTCAATCACGGCATGATCTCCTGCGCGGAGTGGACCGGGGTGCGGCTCTCCACGCTGCTGGAAGAGGTCGGCATCAAGAAGGAAGCCAAGTGGGTGATGGTCGAGGGCGCCGACGGCGCGCACATGAACCGCAGCCTGCCGCTCGACAAGTGCCTCGATGATTGCCTCGTGGTTTACGCGCAGAACGGCGAGGCGCTGCGGCCGGAACAAGGCTATCCGCTGCGGCTGGTGGTGCCGGGCTGGGAAGGCAATGTCAGCATCAAATGGCTGCGCCGGATCAAGCTCGGCGACAAACCCTGGCATTCGCGCGAAGAGACCTCGAAATATACCGACCTGATGCCAGACGGCACCTCGCGCGGCTTCACCTGGCTGATCGACGCCAAATCCGTCATCACCTTCCCCTGCCCGGAAAAGCCGCTGGATCGCCCCGGCCTCTATGAAATCAGGGGATTGGCGTGGACCGGCAACGGCAAGGTCAGGCGCGTCGACGTCTCGACCGACGGCGGCGTCAACTGGCAGAGCGCGCGGCTGCATGAGCCGGTGCTGTCGAAGGCGCTGACGAAATTCACGATACCCTGGCGCTGGGACGGCGGGCCGGCGCTGCTGGAATCCCGCGTCATTGACGAGACCGGCTATGTGCAGCCGACCATCGCGCAACTGCGCAAACAGCGCGGAACCAATTCGGTCTACCACAACAATTCGATCCAGACCTGGCAGGTGAAGGGCGACGGGAGCGTGTTCGATGTCCAGCTCGGCTAGGCGCCTCGCGCTGCTCTGCGCCGGCATGGTAGTCGTGGCCGGCAGCATCGCCTGCGCCGCCGAGCCCGGCTATTACGGCTATGGCGAGCGGGCGACGGCCGAGCAGATCTCGGGGTGGGATATCGATGCGCGGGGCGAGGATGGCGTGGGCCTGCCCGCGGGCCGCGGCGGCGTGCACCGGGGCGCGGAGGTCTATGCCGAGCAGTGCGCGGCCTGCCATGGAACTTTCGGCGAGGGCGAAGGCCGGTTTCCCAAACTCGCCGGCGGCGCCGGATCGCTGAGGGATGACCGGCCGGAGCTGACAGTGGGCAGCTACTGGCCGTTCGCGCCGACCCTGTGGGACTACATTAACCGCGCCATGCCGATGGCCGCACCGCACACATTGTCAGCCGATGACGTTTATGCTTTGACCGCCTATATTCTGAACTTGAATGACCTCGTTCCCAGTGAATTCGTCGCCGATCGGGAAAGTCTGCCGAAAGTCAAAATGCCCAATCGCGACAATTTTCTCTGGACCGATCCCAGGCCCGATACGGCGGCGAAACCGTGCATGAGCGCATGCGTTGACCCCGCCGGCGTTAAAATCGTGTCTTCGGCGGAAGGCAAGAACCTGACGCCGCGCACGACCGGACCACTCGACACGATGCAAGCTAAGTAAGATTGGCAGGCTAAGTAGAACTGGCAAGCCGCGTAGAATCGGCAAGCGAAATAAGATTGGCAACCGAATTGAATTACGGGAAACGTCCTTGACCAACATTTCTTCGAGGAAAACCGGCCTGATCCCGGCGATGGTGCTGGCGCTGTCGATCGGCGCGGCCGCGGGTCCTGCTGCTGCCCAGTCCGCGACGGCGGAAGGCCAGAAACTGGCGTTCGACCGCGGCAAGGGCAATTGCCTGACCTGCCACGCCATCAAAGGCGGCCAGTATCCGGGCACGCTCGGCCCCGAACTGGTCGACATCAAAAGCAAATACCCCAATCGCGACGAACTCGTCGCCATTATCTACGACGAAACCAAGCGCAATCCGCTGACGGTGATGCCTCCGTTCGGACGAAACCGGATTTTGACCGACAAGGAAATCAGCGCGGTCGTGGATTTTCTGCAAACCTTGTGACGGCGCCTTTTCAGGAGACTTTCGGATGACAAATACTGACAATGGATTCTTGGCCGCGCGCCGCCTGATCCTGCAAGGCGCGGGCGCCGTGGCGCTGGTCGGCCTCGGCAATCTTCCCTTTGGTCTTGCGCCGGCATTCGCTGCCGCCAACGACAAATATCCGGAAGAGGCGTTCAAGCAAAAGAACGAAGCCGACGCGATCAAGTCGCTCTACGGCAAGACGGCGGAGGCTTCCGACAAGGTAAAGATGGACGCGCCCGAGATCGCGGAAAATGGCGCGGTGGTGCCGGTATCGGTTACCACGACGCTGCCGGATGTGACCTCGATCTCGTTCCTGGTGGCCGAGAACCCGGTGGCGCT
Source organism: Bradyrhizobium sp. LjRoot220 (assembly GCF_964252915.1). Taxonomy (NCBI): domain Bacteria; kingdom Pseudomonadati; phylum Pseudomonadota; class Alphaproteobacteria; order Hyphomicrobiales; family Nitrobacteraceae; genus Bradyrhizobium; species Bradyrhizobium sp. LjRoot220. Next base: position 29,472 of record NZ_CAXUPS020000008.1, on the reverse strand, counting down.
GGTGGCGTCCTACAAGATTCCAGCCGGCACGATGCCTGGTGTTGCCAACCGCATCAAGATGGCGAAGACCAGCAATGTGATCGTCGTCGTCGAAGCCGGCGGCAAGCTCTACAGCGCCACCAAGGAAGTCAAAGTCACCGTCGGCGGTTGCGGCGGTTAATTAGGGAACATCACCATGGCATCGACCATTCGCGTGCGCGCCACATCATCCGGCGAGACCACCGAAGTGCAGGCGCTGATCCAGCACCCGATGGATTCCGGCTTCATCAAGGACTCCAAGGGCGAACTCATTCCGCCGCATTTCATCCAGCAATTGACCTTCGAATATGCCGGCAAGCCGGTATTCACAGCCGATTGGGGCGGCGGCGTCTCCAAGGACCCCTATGTCAAATTCGCCTTCAAGGGCGGCAAGAAGGGCGACGAGCTGAAAGTGAGCTGGACCGACAACAAGGGCGGCAGCGACACCACCACGGCGAAGATTCAATGAAGCAGGGATACGCGATCCAGTTTGCGGCGGCGGCGTTCGCGCTGGCCGTGCTGGCGTTATCAGCCCCGCCTGCGGTCTCCGCCGACAAGGTCGATCCGGTCGCCGACGAAAAGGCATTCAAGAAATTCTTCTACGACAAATTCCCCAAATTGAAGCCGGAGGATTTCGTCAACGGTCCCTATTCGATGGACGCGGACCTGTACAAGCAATGGCAGGAGAAGGAGCAGTTCCCGCCCTACGAGTTCTCGCTCGAACTGGGTAAGGAGTTGTTTTCCAAGCCGTTCAAGAACGGCAAGACTTATGGCGACTGCTTCCCCAACAAGGGCATCGGCGTTCGCCAGGACTATCCCTATTTCGACGAGAAGGAAGGCAAGGTCATCACGCTGGAGCTAGCGCTGAACCGCTGCCGCGAAGCCAATGGCGAGCCGCCGATCTCCTATGTGCGCGGCGACGAGATGGCGGCGCTGACCGCCTACATGGCCTTCACCTCCCGCGGCAAGCCGTTCGCCATCAAGGTTCCGAACGATCCGCGCGCGCTGGCGGCTTATGAAAACGGCAAGGAATATTTCTACACCAGGCGCGGCCAGCTCAATTTCTCCTGCGCCACCTGCCATGTGCAGAGCCCGGGCGAAAAGGTCCGCACCGAAGTGCTGGCCCCGGCGCTCGGCATCCTCAACGCGATGCCGATCTATCGTTCCGAATGGAGCGGCATGGGCACGACGAGCCGGCGCTTCACCACCTGCAACAGCCAGATCCGCGGCGTGCCGCTGACCCCGCAGGACGATGAATACCGCAACGTCGAATACTACCTGTCCTATGTCAGCAACGGATTGCCGATTTCGGGTCCGGGAGCGCGGCCATGAGGATCACGACACTCACATCGATCGCGGCATTGCTGCTGACGGGCGCGACATCGGCGCTCGCCGCAGGCGAAGACGACTACAAGGCCGCCTACGCCGCCGCCGAAGCCGCCAACAAGCAGGCGGCGTCCCTGCGCAATCAATGGACCACGACGGCCTCGACGCTGGCCGCGGCCAAGAAATCGGCGGAGACCGGCGATTTCGACAAGGCCACCGCAGCCGCCAGGGAAGCGGAAGCGCTGGCGAAAGCTTCGATCTTCCAGGCCACCAGCGAAAAGGAACGCTGGCGGGATCTGGAAATTCGCTGAGCATGATCCGGACAAGTGGAAGCCGGTTTTCCGACAAGATCATGCTCGAATAGAACAGCGCGTTTTGCGATGCGCGGAGATTAGCATGACGATCCGCCGCCGGGAGTTTCTGACGCTGGCAGGCGCGGCTGCCCTTTCGGGCAGCCTGCCCCGCCGCGCGCGCGGCGCCGACAGCGTCTACGATCTCGAACGCTTCGGCAACGCGCGGATCCTGCACATGACGGACACGCATGCGCAGCTGAGGCCGGTGTTCTTCCGCGAGCCCAGCGTTAATCTCGGCGTCGGCGCGATGCAGGGCAACCCGCCGCATCTGGTCGGCAAAGCCTTCCTCGACCGCTTCGGCATCCGTCCCGACAGCGCCGACGCCTATGCCTTCACCTGCATCGAGTTCGAGAAAGCCGCGCAGCGGTTCGGCAAGCTCGGCGGCTTCGCGCATCTGAAGACGCTGGTCGATCGCCTGCGCAGCGATGTCGGCGCAGGCCGCTCGCTGCTGCTCGACGGCGGCGATCTCTGGCAGGGCACGGGACTTGCTAACGTCATGCAGGGCGCCGACATGGTCGCCGCCTCGAACCTGCTCGGCATCGACGCGATGACCGGCCATTGGGAATTCACCTACGGCGAGAAGGCGCTGCGCAGCAATCTGGAGCGCTTCAAGGGCGAGTTCCTGGCGCAGAACGTCTTTCTGACCGAGGAAGCCGCCTTCAACGACGCCAAGGCGTTCGATCCGGCCTCAGGCCGTGTCTTCAAGCCATGCACGATCAAGGAGATCGGCAGCCGCCGGGTCGCCGTGATCGGACAGGCCTTTCCCTACGTGCCGATCGCGCATCCCAAGCGCTTCACGCCGGACTGGAAATTCGGCATTCGCGACGAAGAGCTGCAGAAGCTGGTCGATCGCCTGCGCGATACCGACAAGGTCGACGCGGTGGTGTTGCTGTCGCATAACGGCATGGACGTCGATCTCAAGCTCGCCAGCCGCGTCACCGGCATCGACGTTATTCTGGGCGGCCACACCCACGACGCGGTGCCGCAGCCGATTGCCGTGACCAATCCGGGCGGCGTCACGCTGGTCACCAATGCCGGCTCGAACGGCAAGTTCCTGGCCGTGCTCGATCTCGACATCGGCAAGGGCAAGGTCGCGAACGTGCGCTACCGGCTGTTGCCGGTGTTCTCCGAATTGCTGAAGCCGGATCCGGCGATGCAGGCGCTGATCGACAAGACCCGCGCGCCGCATGCGGGCGACTGGGGCGACAAGATCGCGTCCGCCGATCGCCTGCTCTATCGCCGCGGCAATTTCAGCGGCAGCATGGATCATTTGATCTGCGACGCGCTGCGCGGCGAACTCGATGCCGAGATCGCGCTGTCGCCGGGTTTCCGCTGGGGCACCACGACGCTGGCCGGCCAGCCACTGACGATGGAAGATTTGCTGGCGCAGACCGCGGTCAGCTATCCCGAGACCTACGTCGTGACCATGACCGGCGTCCAGATCAAGGACGTGCTGGAAGACGTCTGCGACAACCTGTTCAATACCGATCCCTACTACCAGCAGGGCGGCGACATGGTCCGCCTCGGCGGCCTCGCCTATGCCTGTACGCCCGCCGAGTCCGTCGGCAAGCGGATCTCCGAATTGACGCTCGACAATGGCAGCCCGCTGCAAGCCGCCAAAAGCTACAAGGTGGCGGGATGGGCCTCCGTCAACGAACAGACCGGCGCGCCGGTCTGGGAGGTGGTGGCAAAACACCTGAAGTCAGGCAAACCGTCCAACCGATCGGCCCCGGGCGTGACGCTGAAGGGCGTTGAAGGCAATCCAGGCATTTCGAAACAGGTATGACAGGCCTTTCCACCATCCTGCGCGTCATGACCGCGGCGTTGCTGATCGCGGCCGCCGCGCCGGGCGCGCGTGCGCAACAGGCACCGTTGCAGGACAAGCCGTTCGCCGAGCACAAGATCGTGCTGCAGCTCTCCGACAATGATGCGCGCAAGCAGGGCCTCGTGCTCAGCGTCGCCAGCAACCTGATGAAGCACTACGACCCCGACAAGGTCGCGATCGAGATCGTGGCGTTCGGCCCCGGCATCGAGTTGCTGCGCCCGGAAAATCTCAACCGCAAGATGGTCGAGAGCCTGGTCGCCCAGGGCGCGCGGTTCGATATCTGCATCAACACCGTCGACACACTCGAGCGCGACAGCGGCAAACGCCCGGAATTCATCGCGGCCGCCACGCCGGTCCAGGTCGGCGTCGCGCAAATTCTGTTCCTGACTGAGAACGGGTATACGCTGGTGCGGCCTTGAGGGAGCAAAAACTACCTCGACAAGGCCGCCCAGCCGAGACGAAAGACGTTTGAGAAGGCGGCCAGAATAGAATAATATCCTCCGCGAGACTCCAATAGAGAACGCGGCAGCGATCATGATCTTTCGTCAGCTCTTCGACAGCGTTTCGGGCACCTACAGCTATCTGCTGGCCAGCCGCGCCGGCGGCGAGGCGCTGATCCTCGATCCCGTGCTGGAGAAGGCTGATCGCTATTGCCAGCTGCTGCGCGAACTGGACCTGCGGCTGGTCAAGGCGGTCGACACCCATCTGCACGCCGACCACGTCACCTGCCTCGGCGAACTGCGCGACCGCACCCAGTGCATCACCATCATGGGCGAACAGAGCAAGGCCGACGTGGTGTCGATGCGGGTCTCCGACGGCGACAAGGTGATGATCGAGGGTTTGAGTCTCGACGTCATGTACACGCCCGGCCACACCGATGATTCCTACAGCTATCTGATGGGCGACCGCGTCTTCACCGGCGACACGCTTTTGATCCGCGGCACCGGCCGCACCGATTTCCAGAACGGCAGCGCGCGGGCGCAATATGATTCGATCTTCAACCGGCTCATGAAACTGCCCGACGAGACCATGGTCTTCCCCGCCCACGACTACAAGGGCGACACGGTTTCCACCATCGGTGAGGAACGACGCTACAACCCGCGTCTGCAGGTCCGCGGCGTCGATGAATATGTCGAGCTGATGAACAATCTCAAGCTGCCGAATCCAAAACTGATGGACGTGGTGCTGCCGGCCAACATGCATGTCGGCCTGCACCAGGATGATCTGGCCAAGCAGGGCCTCGCGCTGTCCGCGCGCGCCGCGATCGACAGCATCGGCAAGCCCGACATCCTGCTGGTCGATCTGCGCGAGGCTAGCGAACGGGCCAAGCACGGCACACTCTCGGGCGCGCTGCATGCGCCGTATCCCGGCATCGCCGAAAGCTTAGCGCCGGGCGGCATGCTGCGCGAAGTCGCCGCCGCAACCGGACGCCGTGTGGTATTTTTCTGCGCCTTCGGCGAGCGCTCAGCGATGGCGGTCACCGCCGCCAAGAACGCGGGCCTAGCCAACACCGCCCACATCGAAGGCGGCATCGACGCCTGGAAGAAAGCCGGCGGCCCGGTGGTGATGGGGTAAAAGGTGTCGTCCCTGCGAACGCAGGGACCCATACGCCGCGGCCTATCGATTTAAGCTCCGCGAGTAGATGCCTTCTAACAACAAACATCGGTGGCTATCGGTCCCTGCGTTCCGCAGGGACGACGGAAGAATGTAGGGTGGGCAAAGGCGCGCTTGCGCCGTGCCCACCATCTATCCGCATTCCACTGAATGGTAGGCACGCGGAGCCTGTCATCGGGCGCGCATTCGCGCGACCCGTTGGCTTTGGCCACCCTACGATTCTCTATTGCTGTCGTCCCTGCGAACGCAGGGACCCATAACCACCAGCGGACATTGGTTTGACGCGCTGGTCGTTGTCTTTCTTTTTCAACAAAATCGGCCGCGGAGTATGGGTCCCTGCGTTCGCAGGGACGACGGAAGTGTTTACCGCCCCACCCGCTTCAATTCCGCGGTCAGCACATCCAACGCTTCGGCCAGCATCACGCCGCCGCATTCGGTCAGCCGTTCCGGAATCACGATGCGTTTTTCCGGCGGATAGAACCGCGCCAGCGCCGGATGCAGCAGAAACGCCTGGCCGTCGTCGCGCGCGAAATCGCCGGCCTGCGACACCAGCAGCAAATCCGGCTTCTGGCTCACGATCGCCTCGAGCGAAGCAAAACCGCCGAAATTGAAGCCGAGATCGCCGGCGGTGTTGAACAGCCCGGTCTCGGCCAGCAGCGAGCCGACAAAGCTGTCGCTGCCCGCGACCCAGCCGCGCCGCGACAGCGGCAGCACGCGATAATGTTTGGCCGCAACAGCCTGGCGCGCCCGTGCCAGCGCCGCATCAAGCCGGGCGATCTGCTGCGCCACGCGATCGGGATGGCCGACGATGTCGCCGAACTCGCGAATCTGGTCCTTCACCTCGGGCAGGGTTTTCGGCACCGGAAGTTCGGCGAGATGCAGTCCATGCGCTTTCAGCAATTCCCGCGTCGAACGCTTGTCGTACAGATTGGCGACGACGATGTCGGGCTTGAGCACCATGACGTCTTCCGCGCCGCCCGACAGCCTTGGATAACGCCCGACGTCACCGACCAGCCAGGCATCGCGCGAAAACCGCGAAAGCCCCAGGATCTGCTCGGGGTCGGCCAGCGACAGCAGCAATTGATCGCTGCAGACGTTCATCGACACGACGCGCGGCAGGTTAGCGGCCAGCGTCGCGCCCGGCAGCACCAGCGCCGCAACCGCCAGCAGCACGGCAAGCCGGCGGCGCATCACAAATCCGCCCAGGGTACGATCACGGCCTCGCGCTGGTATTCGGCGCGGTAGGCGCTGATCCGGAACACCTCCGCGATCACCTGTTCCGACAGCGCCTGCGCCGGTGCGCCCTGCGACACCAGCCGGCCTTCCTTCAGCACCAGCACATGATCGGCGAAGCGGGCGGCCAGGCCGAGGTCGTGCGTCACCACGATGACCAGCACGCCCTTGTCGGCAGTGGTCCGCAGATTCTTCATCACGTCGATCTGGTGTCGCGGATCGAGCGAGGCGGTCGGCTCGTCGGCCAGGATGACCGGCGCTTCCACCGCCAGCACACGCGCCAGCGCGACGCGGCTGCGCTCGCCGCCGGACAATTCCGTGACGCGGCGCTCGCTGAATTCCACCACATCGACCGCCTGCATCGCGCGCAGCACGGCGTCGGCATCTGTCGGCGACAGGCGTGCCGGATCGGTCGCGCCGTGCGGATAGCGGCCGAGCGCCACGATGTCGCGCGCCGGCAGCGGCCAGTGCACGATATGCCCCTGCGGCAGGTAGGCAAACCGCTTGGCGCGCTCGCGCAACGGCAGGGCCGACAGCGCATCGCCGCCGATATGGATATCGCCGCCGGACGGCAATAGCCCCGACAATGCGCGCAGCAGCGTGGTCTTGCCGGCGCCGTTCGGCCCGACCAACGCGACCAGATGACCCGCGGTCAGCGACAGCGAGACATCGCTGAGCACATGGCGACCGGCCAATGTCACGTTGATACTCCGGGCGGTGAGAAGCGCCGTGTCGCTCATGCGACGCCTCCGCCGAGCGCGCGGCGTTCGCGCGCGATCAGATAGAGGAAGAACGGCACGCCAATGATCGAGGTCAGCACGCCGACCTTGATGTCGCTGGTCGAGGGAATGATCCGCACCGCGATGTCGGCGGCGAGCAGCAGCGCCGAGCCTGCGAACGCACTCGGCACCAGCAGCCGCGCCGGATCGTGGCCGATCAGGGGCCGCATCAAATGCGGCGCGACCAGGCCGATGAAACCGATGGTGCCGGTGACCGCGACGGCGCCGCCAACCCCAAGCGCCACGCCCGTGATCACGATCAATCGCAGGCGTCCGACATCGACGCCGAGGCTCTGCGCGGTTTCCTCGCCGAGGCTCAAGGTCCGATAGGCGTTGCGCTGGCTGAACAGGATGATGCCACCGGCGACGATGAACGGCAGCGCCAGCATCACGTGCTGAAAACTGCGATCCTCCAGCGATCCGAGCAGCCAGAACGCGATTTCGAGCACCACGAAGGGATTGCTGGAGAGGTTCATCACCAATGCGGTGGCGGCGCCCGCCAGACTCGAAATCGCAAGGCCCGCCAGGATTAGGATCAGCAGCCCGGCATTGCGGCCGGCGATCGTCAAGAGCACGAACACCGAGCCGAACGCCGCCATGATCGCCACCACCGGCAGCGCATAGGAGCGCACATCGGCCCACCCCAGCGCGATCACCAGCACCGCGCCGAACGCCGCCGATTGCGGCGCGCCGAACAGCGAGGGCGAAGCCAGCGGGTTGCGCAACAGGCCTTGCAGCGACGCGCCCGACATTCCCAGGATGGCCCCGATCGCCAGCGCCAGAATGGTCCGCGGCAGCCGGATTTCCCGCACGATCACCTGCGCCACGTCGCTGCCGCCACCGAGCAGGGCTTCAATCACAGCCAGCGGCGACAGCCGCACCGGCCCGATGCCGAGCGAGATCAGCACCAATAGCCCGACAAGGCCGGCAAGCGCGGCCGTCACGCCAATCCGGCGCCGCGCGGCCTCCTCGTTTGCAGCAATGATGGCCTCAACACTCATCGATCGTTCCCGGACGGTCAGCCCGTACCGCACTATGCATGCGAGCGGTACTGCTCATGCGACAAAAAAGACGCACTCGTCCAGCGAGGATCGCAGGCGGGGCCGAATGGGATTGACTCTGTCTTTGACAAATTTCTACCATATTTTTTCGACGGTTCCCGTTTTGGGGATCAAAAGGGAATGCGGTGCGGGGAAAATCCCCCAATTCCGCGGCTGCCCCCGCAACTGTAAGCGGTGAATCTTTTGTCCAACGCCACTGGGAATCTCGGTCCTGGGAAGGCGACGAAAGGTAACGACCCGCAAGCCAGGAGACCTGCCGTCAGCCGTGGTCACACGCGAAGATGTCGGTCGGGGAGTACAGGCATTAGCTTCACCAGCGCTGCTTACAGCACACTGGTGGCGCTTGGTTCGCTGTGACGTGCCACTGACGTCATACCGAGGCCTGAACCATGTCTTCCATCACGCTAGGTGCCAAGCGGCGCCGCCATCTTTTGCTGACGTCGAGTTTTCTGGCGCCGATCATGGCGCTCGGCATTGCTGGCGCGCACGCCCAGCAGACCGCCGCGGCCGGTCAATTGCCCGCGATCGAGGTCAACCCGCCCGGCGACCAGAACCGCACCCGCGCAAAACCCGCTTCCGATGAAGGCTCGGGACCGCGCCGCATCGCCGCGCCCAGTCCGAGGCCGTCAAGCAGCGCGACCCCCGCGCCGGGGACCGGCGCCAACGTCGCTTCGCAAGGTGGAGGCCAAGGCGGCGGCGGAGCGCCGGTGCGGCAATTCGCCGGCATCGTCGGCACGGCGGCGACCGTCATCACGGCTGAAGAAATCGCGCACTCACCCGCACAAACCTTGCAGGAAATCATCGCGCAAACGCCGGGCGTGCAGCTCACCAGTCTGTTTGGCGGCGTCAACGGCGTGAAGACCAGCGTCGATCTGCGCGGCTTCGGCGCGTTTGCGACCTCCAATACCCTGGTGCTGATCAACGGCCGCAGGCTCAATGACATCGATATGGCCGGCGTCGATTTTTCGACCATTCCGCGCGATTCGATCGAACGCATTGAAATCACCCGCGGCAACAGCGGTGCGGTGCTGTACGGCGACAATGCCGTCGGCGGCGTCGTCAACATCGTCCTGAAGAACGGCGTCGGCGGCCCGCCGGTCGCGATCCGCGGCGAGGCCGGCGTCGGCTCCTTCAACCAGCGCATGGCGTCGGTCTCGGCCGCGACCAATTTCGGTCCGTGGTCGACCTCGTTCTACGGCAACGCCATCAAGTCCGACGGCTATCGCGTCAACAACGCGCTCGATCAGCGCAACGGCGTCGGCAACCTCAACTACACCACGCCCGGGCTCAGCGCGTTCGTGACCGTCACCGGCGACGACCAGAAGCTCGGCTTCCCCGGCGGCCGCATCGTCGATCCCTCGATCGGCGTCAACGAACTCGTCACCAACCGCACCGGCACCAGCACGCCGCGCGACTACGGCAACCAGCAGGGCGCCAGCGCCACCGCCGGCTTCACCAAGACGCTGTGGAACGGCGTCGATCTGATCATCGATGGCGGGGTGCGGGACAAGAAGCAACAAGGCGCGTTCTTCAATCCGTTCGCCAACAGTTACGTCGACAGCCATCTGCAGACATGGTCGCTGACGCCTCGCTTGAGCGTCAAGAACGTGATGTTCGGGCTGCCCTCTTCGATCCTGACCGGCATCGATTATTACGATGCGACGTTCCATCAGGAGCGGCCGGAATTCAAGGGCACGCCGCCGATCCATACCTATGACCTGTCGCAGCGAACGCTTGCCGGCTACTGGCAGCAAACCCTCGGGCTGCTGCCGACGACGGATTTCGCGTATGGTGCGCGAATCCAGAACACCGCGCTGAGTGCGAGGGACCGTCTCAACGATCCGCCGAATTGCGCCTTGTTTTTTTCCTGCGGCGCCCAGAACCTGCCGCTGGATAGCAGCGAAATGCAGTACGCGCTGCATATCGGCCTCGAACATCGCTTGAATAATATCGTCTCGGTGTTTGGCCGGGCCGCCCGCGCCTTCCGTACGCCGAACGTCGACGAGAGATTGTCCTCCGGACCCGCCTTCGATCCTGTCTTCTTCACCCCGATTCCGCAGACTTTCCTGCTGAAAACCCAGACCTCGCACGACGTCGAGGGCGGCTTCCGCATCAGATCGGGCGGGTTCCAGATGCAGTCGAGCATCTACAACATGGACCTCGAGAACGAAATCCATTTCAACCCGGAGCTGTTCTATAACACCAACCTCGATCCGACCCGTCGCTACGGCTCCGAAACCAGCGCCTCGCTTCGGATCAGCGACAGCGTGCTGCTGCGCGGCGGCATGGCCTACACCCGTGCGGTGTTCCGTGAAGGGCAATTCGCCGGCAATGACGTTCCGCTGGTGTCGCGCTACACCGCCAGTGCCGGCGTGACCTGGAACATCTGGCAGAACTATCTGGTGGCAGACGCCACGGTGCGCGGCTGGAGCGAGCGCTACATGGACAACGACCAGAAAAATACCCAGCGCCGCATTCCGGCCGATGCCACCATCGACTTCAAGCTGAGCGGGGCATATCAGCACTTCTTCTGGTCGGTGAGCGTCAACAACGTGCTCAACGCGCTGTATTACGATTATGCGATCGCAAGCTCGATCACCGATGGCCGCTTCAGCGCCTATCCGCTGCCGGGCCGGACCTACATGGTGAAGGCCGGCGCGACATTCTGACCGCTTGGCCGGTTCGGAGCCCGCTCCGGACCGGCTTGTCGTGAGCTGACAAGCCGGTATTCTCTTCGGTCCCGAACCGCAAGAGAATGCCGATCCATGCCTGATGCTGCAGCCGGCGCCGCGATCGATCTGCTGCAGCGGGAAATGGCCGATCCCGACACGCAATGGAGCCTCGGCACGTTCGGCGCCATCGCCGAATTCGCGCGCGACCGCGACGAACCGGTGTGGCTGACCCAATCGGAAAACGCCATTGCAGCGGTGACGCCGCGCGGCGGCATTGCGCTGAAACCCGACGGCGGCAGCCGGGCGTTCGCCTCCGAGGGCATCACCAAATCAGGCTGGAGCCAGCGGATCGCGCTATGCCTGCCGTCGGGCGATTGCGCGATGAGCGGCCGCAACGCGCTGACGGAAATTGGCGCCGACCGCGACGCGCTGCGGCCGGAGGACCGCGAATCGATCCTGTTCGATCTCGGCCTCGGCGCCGTGCAGGCGGATTTTTGTGTGCGCATCGGCGACCACGATCTTGCCGCCCGTCTGCGCGAACTCTCCGGCCGCGCCATCTTCGAACACGACAATCCCGCGATGGGGATGATCCTTGGCGCGAACCCGCATCGTGTCTTCATCAGCCGGCTTGGCCGCATCGAGGTCTATCAGACGATCCCGCCGCCCTCAGGCAAGAGCCCGGAAGGGCCGCATACCCATGTGCTGCCAAAACTGCTGAAAAGCGGCCGAACCCATGCGGCGACCGAGCCGGTACCCGAGGGGTGGATCCCCTGCGCGCACATCTATCCGCCGCATCCGGCCCGTGACGGCATGGGCGAGGCCCGGCGGTTCGACCCGGCACGCCATCAGAATTTTCAACGGATCATGGCGGCGTGCGGCGATCCCAAGACGCTCGCGCTCAAGCGGCGCGTCGTCGACGCCGTGCAAGCCGGGGAACCGCCGATGGCGATCGGCGCCGATCGTCACGGCCGCGCCGGCATCCGCATTGCGCTGCGCCAGATGAAGGCCGAAGGACCGGCGTCAACGGCACTGGTGGCCTGGCTGGCCGCTTTCGACCAGAGCAGTCCTGAAGACGGCGATGACGACGCCCCTCTTCACTATGAAGGCTGATTCAGGGCGATAACGGCGCGTTTTCGGCCCAAATTCGCGCCCTCACGGGCGCAATCCATGGTATTACCGCCGAAAGACCGCCCGACGGCATGCGTCGCGGTTCCAGAGGTAGATGATGAACGACGACGAACCGAAGAGTCCGGCCGAAATGAAAGAGCTTCGGCTGCACCGCAAGCGGACCCAGGAGGTCGAGGGCATCAAGGCGATGGCCGAGATCGCCGCGGCCGACATTGCAATTCGCAAGCGGACCGAGAAATTGCGCGCGCTGCGGCTGGCCAAGGAAGCCGCCGATGCCGCCAATCCGCCCGAACCAAAAGCCAAGCCCAAAGCAAAAACCAAAACGGCGAAGAAGGCTGACGTAAAATGACCAAAGAAGATCGCGATCGCGCCCAGGCGCGTCTGGATAAAACGACCCGGGCAGCTCAGGACGCGCGAACCGGCAAGGCCGACCGGGATGCCAGCTCGAAGGCGGTGCTCGACAATATGGCGAAGCTGAAGGCGTTGCGGCTGGCCCGCGAAGCCGCCGCACCTCCGGCTCCGGTCAAGGCAAAGAAGGCCGCGGCCAAACCGAACAAGCCGGGCGAGAGACGCCCGGCCCCGGCATTGGGCGATTGGCTGGCGAGCCAGCAAAGCGGCGGACGGCGGACCTGAGCCGCATCAAGCCAGGCAGTGCGCCAGGCTTTTGAGCTGAGCTCTTTGAGCTCAGCCTTGAACTTCAGCCGTAAGCTTCAGCCTTGATGTTCCATCTTGAGTTCAAGCCTTGGCGCGTTACGCCGGTGGCCAATGGATCATCGAGCGGGTCTTGGTCTCGGCGTCATAGACCTGCACTTGCAGCATCTGGAATTTGTTCTTCAACGCCGTGCCCGCCTCCTCGGCGGCTTCGACCGTGTCGTGGTGCGACTTGAAGTGGCCATCCACGACCAGCGAATATCCGTTGGTCGGCGCCTTGTCGGCGCGAATGATCTTGCGTGGCTGCTGTTCTTCGGTCTCGATACGTGGCTTCTTCATTTTGGCTCCGTGTGATTGCCCCGTTTGAAGCAATATCGGCCAAAAGGGCAAGGAAAATTCGTGTTGCTGACGCTAGTATGTGGCGCAAAATCGGGCGGATTGCGCTGAAAGCGTCATTTCGGCCGGATAAAGCCGGTTGTGCCGGCGAAAAGGAACAATATGGCTGGAAACGGCAAAAAGAGCGAGCCTCCGAAGCAGGACAACGACAAGCCCAAGATTCCAAAGCGCCCGCCTGTCGAGGACGACGATTACGAGGATGGTGACATCGCCACGCCAAAGCGTGACCGCCATGGCAATGACGACGAGCCGCTGTAGATGTTCTCGCGTCGTCCTGCGAACGCCGGGACAACGCGAGATCTAACCAAACTCATCGCTCTCGATTCTCCGGATACTCGCGAGATCGAGCAGATGGTCGCCAAAACCGCCGCGCGCCAGCTTGATTGCCGACTGCGGTGAGGCCAGCAGAAATGCCGCGGTCATCATCAGCGGCACGGCGCTCAGCCAGTCCAGCCGCACCGGCGTGAGTTCCTCGCTGCTGCCGGCGTAGGGTCCGCTGCCAGAAAACACCCGCCCGCATTCCCTGACAATATCGCCCCGCGTGCCGCCGCGCGACGCGCAGCCGAGCAGCGCCTGCATCGCCAGATGCGTGAGCACGCCCTCACGGCTATCGGGCATTACGCCCGGCGTCTCGCCTTGCGAAACGCGCAACAACAACCCGACGAGATCGACGCCGGCGCGATAGGCATTGACAGGCTCGACCAGCCGCGGATTGCAATCGATCAGGAGCGGCGCCGTGCCATCGTCGGGCACGATGAAATCGACCGACAACCCACCGTGCCAGCCGAGATGCGCGCCGATCTTCTCGAGATGGGCGCGCACTTGCGGCCGCCCGACGCTTTGCTTGATCGCCTCGCCGCCGCCGACGCCGGCCGCAATTTGCCGGTAGGCGTGAAAGCCGATCAGCATTCCCCGGCAAAACACCGACTGCGCCTTCTCGGTGGTGCCGGCGATGAGATCCTGCACCAGCACCTCGCCCGCGAACGCATCGCCGGCGCCCAGATCATGCAGCGCGATTTCGAGATCGTCCGCATTGCGCACGAACCAGATGCCGCGGCTTGCAGTTCCGATCGAGGTTTTGACCACGACGGGAAAGCGGACGGCGTCGCGCAGCTCGCTTGCAGAATTCACGATCCGCGTCGGCGGCTCCGGCAGCTTCAATCGATCGAGCAGCCGGCTGAAGCCGGCCTTGCTGTGCACAGCACGATAGCTCTCGAATGAAGGCAGCGCCAAGCCGACCCGGCCCTCCAATCGCTCGCGCATCCGCGCAAACAGAAATCCCTGTTCATGGGTCGGCAGCAGCACATCGAAGCGCCCGCGCGCCAGCAGTTGCTCGACAAACGCCAGATATCCGGCGGGGTCGCTGCGCAGCCCCGGACAGCGGTGAAACTTGCGGACGAAGCGCGAGAACCGCGCCAGGCAATGGGCGGAGGGATCGCAAACCTCGACATGATGACCCGACAGGCCAAGTATCGTGATGGCCTCGCGGGCCGAGGTGCTGGAACCTTCTGACACCAGCACCCGGAGCGGCTTTACCGGATCGAACATGCCGGATCATTGCCGCGCCAGCCGACTTTGTCCCTGAACTTTTTGACGCATTTGGCCCCTTCCACAGCCTGCGCCGGGGCAGCCATGCAGCGGCATTCATGGACAAATAACCGCCAGCCCCTATTTTCGGCGGACCATTTTTCGAAGCCTTTTGCCGGGCCGTGGATCGAGACGGGGTTTGACGCTGATATGGTCGATGTTCTGACTGCACCGCAGCACGTGAAAGCGGACAGTTCGCTGCGCACGCTGGCGGCGATTTCGGTGGCCCATTGGGTCAGCCATTTCCATATCTTCGTGCTGCCGATGCTGTTTCCTTATCTGAAAGTGCAGCTCGGCGTCGGCTATATCGAGCTCGGCTTCGCGCTGACCGTGTTCGGCCTGGTATCGGCCCTGACCCAGGCGCCGATCGGCTACCTCGCCGACCATATCGGCGCGCGCAAGGTGCTGTTGATCGGCCTTTGTGTCGGCGGCCTCGCGCTGATCCTGCTCGGCATGAATCTGAGCTACACCTCGCTGATCGTCTGCGCCGCGCTGCTCGGCCTCGCCAACAGCGTCTATCACCCCTGCGACTACGCCATCCTCTCCACCCATATGGATGAAGCGCGGATGGGCCGCGCGTTTTCGATCCACACTTTTGCCGGCTTCCTCGGCGGCGCGGTGGCGCCCATCATCATGGCCTCCCTGGTCACGATGCTCAGCGGCCTCGGTGCACTGATCGTGGCCGGCGCGGTCGGCCCCGTGGTGGCGCTGCTGTTGATCGTCGTCGGCATTCCCGATGCAAGCTCGGCGGATCGCAAGACCGACGGCGCGCCAGCGCCGCAGCAGAGCGTCATCACGCCGGCGATCATCATGCTGATGTTCTTCTTCATGCTGCTCGGCCTGTCGAACGCCGGCATCAGCAATTTCGGCATTGTCGCGCTGATGAGCGGCTATGGCGTGACCTTCTCGGCCGCCAACATCGCACTAACAGCGTTTCTTGGCGCCAGCGCGGCCGGCGTGCTGGCCGGCGGTTATCTCGCCGACCGCACCACACGGCACGGCCAGGTCGCGGCCGCCTGCTTTGGCATCAACGCGCTCATCATGCTGGTGATTGCGACCACCACCCTGCCCTCGGTGGTGCTGACCGCAGCGATGGGCATCGCCGGATTCCTCGGCGGCGTGATCGCGCCGTCCCGCGACATGCTGGTGCGCAACGCCGCACCTCCGGGGGCGGCCGGCCGCGCGTTCGGCATCGTTTCCACCGGCTTCAATTTCAGCGGCATTTTGAGCCCGCTGTTGTTCGGCTGGATCATGGACCAGCAGATGCCGCATTGGGTGTTCGGCGCCTCCGTCGCCTTCATGGTGCTGACCGTGCTGCTGGCATTGATCACCGACCGGAAACCGAAAACCCGGTCGGAAGGCCCGGTCGCCGGGTTAGAGCCTCGGTTCTGATTGCATCAGAACCGAGACTCTAGCTTTTGTTTTGACGCGTTTTCTTTACGCGAACCGGTATCCACTTCGCTCGAAAACGCTCTGTTGCATTCCTGAGCCTCAATCCCGGCGGTTGACTGCATCGGGGGATATCCGATGATCCGGCAACAACAACACACCAGGGATGAATCGCCATGGCCAGTTCCCATGACCTCGTGATCCGCGGCGGCAACATTGCCGATGGCAAGGGCGGCGACCTCTACGAAGCCGATGTCGCCATTTCAAGCGGCCGCATCACGGAGGTTGGCAAGGTCGCTGGCAGCGGCAAGGAAGAGATCGACGCCCGGGGCAAGCTGGTCACGCCCGGCTTCGTCGACGTCCACACCCACTACGACGGCCAGGTCACCTGGAGCCAGGACATCACGCCGTCGTCACAGAACGGCGTCACCACCGCGATCATGGGCAATTGCGGCGTCGGCTTCGCGCCATGCCGGCCGAGCGACCACATCCGGCTGATCCAGCTGATGGAAGGCGTCGAGGATATCCCGGAACCGGTATTGAGCGCCGGCATTCCCTGGGCCTGGGAAAGCTTTCCGGATTACATGGAATGGTTGTCCAAGCGAAACTTCGACATGGATGTCGGCGCGCAACTGCCGCACGCAGCCTTGCGCGTCTATGTGATGGGCGATCGCGGCGCGCGCCGCGATCCCTCCACGCCCGACGATAACAAGGCGATGGCGGCGCTCGCCGCCGACGCCGTGCGCGCGGGCGCGCTCGGCTTCTCGACCTCGCGCACGCTCAATCACCGCACCTCGACCGGCGACTACACGCCGACCTTGAAGGCCGGCGAGGATGAACTCACCGCGATTGCCGCCGCGATGCACGGCCAGGGCCGCAGCGTGCTGCAGTTCGTGCTCGACCTCTCCACCATCGACGAGGATCTGCCGATGATGCTGCGGGTGGCCGAGAACACCAGAATCCCGGTGTCGTTCTCGATCACGCAGAACGACAAGGCGCCGCAGCGCTGGCGCGAGACGCTTGATACGATCAGGGACGCTTCGGCGCGCGGCCTGTCGATCACCGCGCAGATCGCCGCCCGTCCGGTCGGGCTGATGCTCGGCCTCGAATTGTCGCGCAACCCGTTCCAGACCCATCCGAGCTATCAGGCGATCGCCAAACTGCCGCTGAAAGAACGATTGACGCGTTTGCACCAACCGGAAGTGCGCGCCGCGATCCTGAGCGAGCACGCCACCGCGACCGACGATCCGCTGTTCTTCCGCCCGAACTACGACAAGATGTATCTGCTCGGAAATCCCCCCGATTACGAACAGCCGCCGGAAAATACCCTGGGCGCGCAGGCCCGCCGCCACGGCAAGCAGGCCGAAGAACTGGCGTACGACGCGATGCTGACGGACGACGGCCGCGGCATGCTCTACGTGCCGTTCCTCAACTATGCCGACGGCAATCTCGATGCGACGCGCGAGATGCTGCGCGATCCGAATGCGGTGCCCGGCCTTTCCGACGGCGGCGCGCATTGCGGCATCATCTGCGACGCCAGCTTCCCGACTTATCTGTTGACGCACTGGACCCGCGACCGCACCCGCGGCGAAAAGCTCTCGATCCCGTTCGTGGTGGCGGCGCAGTCGCGCAAGACCGCATTGTCAGTCGGTCTCTACGATCGCGGCGTGATCGCCGCTGGCTTCAAGGCCGACGTCAACGTCATCGACTATGACAAATTGCATCTGCATCCGCCGAAGGTGCATTACGATCTGCCGGTCGGCGGCCGCCGGCTGATGCAGCAGGTCGACGGCTACGACGCCACCATCGTCTCCGGCGTGCTGACGCAGCGTGGCGGCAAGGCCACCGGCGCGCGCCCGGGCAAACTGGTGCGCGGCGCGCAGGGTAGCCAGCCGAAGTTTGGCGCGGCGGCGAGCTAGAACGTAGTCAACTTTTGCCGAAGCCGACCGCGTGACCGCGCTTCGTTGCCAACGTCGCAACGGCCGCCGCCGTGTCGCCACGGCTCAGGCGCCGCCAAACTTCGATGGATCGTTGTAGCTCGGGGTCTGGTCGCGGAGCACCGGCGGAAACCGCGGGTCCACGGGCTGGACGGGGACGGGACGGACGATGATATGCCGCGGCTTGGCGTGATGCGCCTTCTTTGCGGCGCTGGCAGGCGCACTGATGGTGATCAAAAGGCCCAGGGCCAAAATAAAACGCATCGCATTTCCTTAAAATCAACCAACCCTGCCTGCCATGTGTAGCGCGTACCGCACCGCCGCAATCTGGTGCGGCTTCAAGATCGCTCAAATCGGGGTGATCGCAAGGCACAGCCACACGCCCTGGTAAACCGGGGCGCGGGCGCGCAAGGATTACAATCGAAGTTTAGCGCCGCGAGCTAGGCTTTGGTCGCAGTCTGGGCCACGAATTGATGGCCGACCCACCAAACGGGCTGGCGCGGATTCAAAGCCTCATGCAGCATGGCGTAACCGCAGGCCTTGAACACGATTTCACTTAGCGCCGCCGTGAGCAGTTTGCGGCCGTCCTTGTGCATATCGATAATTGTTTTCGAAGTGGCGTGCATCAACTCCATCTGCTCGGGAGCATTGTGCTGCGGCCATTGTTCGAACATGGTCCAGCGCTGAATAATGTCTGAACGGAAATAATTGTCGGTGAGTTCGATCAATTCCTCGAGCGTGTGTTCGGGTTTCAGCAGGTCAGCACATTCCGCCAGCAGCTTTTTGGTGATCGGATGATCGGACGCCTCTTTCTTGAACGCCGCGAGCAGCGGATAGAGAGCCACTTCAACGCCCAGAAATATCGAGCTCGAATTGGTCAGGATTTCCGGCGCATTGAAGACACTCGCCTTGACGCCACTTTCGCTCGCGCGCCGTGCGATATTCTCGAGTTCGAGTTTCGCGAAACCCTGCAGGTAGGGTGAATAGCTTTGCCAATGATACTCACCGGCAATCAGGATCTCGGTGCCGTGATAGCCATAGGCCACGTAAGAAACCTGGCCGCCGCCTTTGGCGACCTTCTCGCGCAGGCTTGAGCTCAATTCGATCAGGTCCGCAAGACTGTTCGCGCTCACGTCCATAAAGCTCATTTCGCAAAGACGTCCGAGGTCGCCTTGCCAAAATTCCCTCGAAGGGGTTGCGGTCCCTTTGAAGACCCGGTTCATGACAGGCATCATGATCTTCGCGCGCGGAACGCCGCCGGCCATGGTGTGCGCGATCAGAACCTTGGCGCCATCCGGAATCTGCTTTTGCAACTCGGCCAGATATTGCAGCACGCGTGCGCGAAAATCCTCGCGGCCGGCTTTGCGCGACTCTTCCACTTGCGCAAGATCAAGCGTGGCCTTGTCCCACTCGCTGAGTTTTAAACCCTTGAGCTGGTCGCCTGGGCTGAGACCCTTGCTGGATTTTGCCAGATCGAATCCGCATTCCAGCGGAACATTCACCAGCGGCTGATCCTTCTCGGCCAACTCTTCCGCCGTCAGGGGGCGCAGCTGCTCATTTTCATCGCGGCGCCCGACCGTGCCATAAATGACGGTCATCCCCGCCTTTTTGGCTTCATCGATCAGGCCGTTGACGTAACCCCGGGCAAAGACTTCGCCGAAAACGACCAGAACGTCGTTTTTGCCGTAGCCTGAAACAGGGTTGACCTGGCGAAGCGGCTCGAACTTTTGCACGCGGATATCCTTAAGCTGGAGAAGATTCGAATATTAACAAATTGACCGGTACCAAGTACATCGGTTCCATCCTGGACCCAAGTGTTCTTGACTCAAGTGTTCTGGACCCAAGTGTTCTGGGCTCAAGTCCTGGTGCCAAGTATCGCACCTAAGTATCGGACCCAAGTATCGCGCCGCGCTGGCGTTCCATATACCTGGAGGGTATATTTCAGGGGAAGTTTGGCAGTGCATGCGGATGTCCATTTCTCGAGGCAAATTAGGTCTCGCAATCGTCCTGGCGGCGCTCTGTCTGGGCGGGCGAGCGGCCCATGCCCAGGCCGCACCCGTGCCATATTGGGGCTCGGGCTGGCCCATTGGCTTTGGTGGCGCGTTACCCGCCGACCAGAACTCTGACGGTTCGAGCAACCTTCCAGGCTTTGACGGCATCGCCGCCCCAGGCACGCGCACCAATTTTTCGAACGGCATGTTTATCGGCGGCACCAGCAGCAGCGCAGGCGTCGGCTGGAACGGCATCAACCAGAGCGGCGCGTTCGGCCATTTCGGCCCGCTCCGGTACGAGGGCATGCAGGCCGGCTACAATTTCGGAAGCGCGGGCGGGCTACCCATTACGGTCTATGCCGGCTTCGACAGCCTGAAATATGATGGCGGCGCCGGCGGCCCGTTCGCGCCCTTCGACACCAAACCCGGCACCCTGCCGGGCTATCGCGCGCATGCCGGCGTCGAATTCCAGCCGGCGCCGAATGTCAGCCTGTCACTCGGGTTTGGCTTCACCCAACAATCCGGCGGCCTCCCGGTCGACAGCGAGATCCATTCGCTGCCCGGCGCTTCTTCGATTATCCCCAGCGGTCGCCGCTAACGCGCGCTTATCGAGTTGACGACGTCGCTGCGCGATCAGAGCGGACCGAGGATGCCCCATCGACGATCGCAGAATTCCTTGATGGCCGTCGCCACAACGCTGCTGATGATGTCCCGGCGTTCGGCTGAGTCCATCATGAGCTCTTCGTCCCGGTTGATGATCGAGCCCGCCTCCAGCAGCACCGCAGCCATTTTGGTCTTCTTCAACACGATGAGCTTGTCGTAGCTGTAGACACCGGTTTCCCTGTTCAACAGCGGATGCTGGTATTTGCCCATGATGGGTTGCGCATATTGCTCGGCATATTTCAGGCCCTGGGCCTTCATTTCCTTCGCCAGCAGTTCGGCGATCGAGAGGCTCGCTCTGTACTCCGGATTGTTGCTGGAGACGAAAACCGAATAGCCGCTGAAGCGGTCGCTGAAACGGCTTTTCCTGCCCCCGAATTCCCAGTCCTCGAGGAACTTTTTGGGCACGGAGTCGTGATGGATCGACAGGAACAGGTCAGCGGGCAGGTTGTTGGCCGCGGCGACCCGCTTGACCAGGCTGGCCCTCGCCTTGCCTTCGGTCAGCAGCAACCGCGTCTCGGCAAAGCCTTCGGCCTTCAACTTCTCCTCGATCCGCTGCGTCAGCCGCAGATTGTAGACGAACTCGGAAACGTTGCGGGCACTGATCGCGCCTTCCGATTGCGCGGTATGCCCCACATCCAGAACGATGCGGAACTTTGCCGGCTCGCAGGTGGCCGCGACCGTTTTCGAAACCGGCGCCGCCACCGCCTTCGGGGTGACACGCTTAGCCGTACGGCGCTTGGGCGAGGCGGCAGGCTTCGCCACCGTGACTGGCTTTGACGACATGGCCGGCTTTGTCGGGGCCACGTGCTTTGGCGATGGACTTCGCTTGGGCGCCTGGCCCTGCTTCGATGTGCCTTTGAAGACGTCCGACAGCCAGCCGGCATCGCTGACTTCGATCGGCAGAAGGGCCAATGCGACCACCGCGGCAACGACCGTGCGGCAGCGGAACCAGCCGCTAAAGCCTGACCGGGCGAATTTTTTCCCTGACGACAGCAATCCCCACTATCCCCCGGAGTGACCTTCTATTCCCGCTTCACGATCGCATTTAGCAACATAACCAGGGAGTATGAACCATGAGTTGCCGGTTGCAAGATTGCAGCTGCCGGCTTCAAAGCTTTTGCCCCGCCTTGATCTCCCCGAATCTGGCAAGCGCTTGCTCGAATTTGGCATTGAACAGCCACATCGCATCGAGAATTTCGCGCATGGTTGCAGATGTCCTTGCCCGGTCGGCCTGTCCAAAGGTGAAAACGCTGTTGTTCCGCAAGAATCCCATGATCCTTGGATCGGAAATCCGGTAGTTAAGTAAATTGCCTGACTTGAGCGCGGATTTGGTCGGCGCGGGAATAATCTGGATCAGCTCAAACAGCTTCATCTGATCAATCGGATCCGGCAGCGTTTTCACGATCGCCGGAACCTGCGGGAACACTTCCGCATGGGCGTTCATCAAGGCATTGCGCACCGAGGTCCAGTGGTTGAACCGGCGATCCAGATTGCCGGCCCGTGCCTCCTCTTTGTCATCGCGCCGGATCAGCGCAGGATCAAAGGCGGCGATCAGCGGCTTTATCGCCGCCCACTTCCTGCCGCCGTTCAGATCCTCGGATGTACCGGTCTGCAGACTTCCCTTGTACTTGTTCGAGCGCGCGTTGCCGATGGTTTGATTGCCATTGGTCTCGGCAAAGAACAGCCCAAGGGTGATCCGGCCTGCCGCTTCGGCATTGACGGCATCAAGACCTTTGGCCCGCGCAATCGCTGTTCCCAGACCGACCACGTCCTTGAATGGGGTATCCGATTTCTGCGCGCTGGCGGGCGGCGCCTGCATCACATCGAAGAGCTTCCTGTACTCGTCGAGCAGCGGCTCGGTAGCGGCGTTGAAATATGCCGGAGGGATTTCATATTTGTTGGGCCCGCCGATTTTGGACGGCAGCGCGTCGGTGAGGTCCTTGTAGGTGCTCAGCATGTTGTTGCGGGCCAGATAGAGTGCCTGTCCCGGCAGGTTCGGCAGCGGTTGCCTGGCATCGATCTGCGCGCGCCGCTGTCCCAGGATCGCCTCGAAGTTTTTTACCGCCGCGTTGTACGCGTTGAGCGCGTCGGATTGTTTCTTCGTGAGTGCGCCCTGCGCCATCGCCGGCGACGTGAAGCCGGGATTGCCGATGGCAACCGGCAGCGCCAACACCAGCGCGAGCGCTGCCACGGACGCGCCGCTAAAACTTCTGATCCCCATGGCCGTCTCCCGCCGCCCGCTATGCCGGCCGGATCATCGTCAATCGCGGATCCGATCCCACCGGCATCAGATCGTAAGGCGGCTTCCAGCCCGGCAACGCGGCGAGGCGCTGACGCCAGGCATCGAGTGCGGGATAGTCAGCCGCGATGTCGAAGCCGGTCTCCTCGGGGGGATAATAGACATACCCTGCGAGCGAAAAATCCACGATGGTCGGCCGGTCGCCGAGCATGAAGGCGCGATCCCTAAGGTGATTCTCGGCGACCGCGAAGCTGGCCTCGGTACGGCCGCGCAGGAATGACAGGATCGCCGGATGCACCGGCTCCGGCATGAATGAACGCTGAAACCGGTACATCGCATGGTTGTTGGTGAACTTGTGATTGTCGAACAGGATCCAGCGCAGCGCCTCGTAGCGCTCGCTTGCCGCGGGCGCGAAATGGCCGGTGGTTTCCGCGAGCCAGATCAGGATCGCGCCCGACTGCGACATCAGCTGCCCGTCGACTTCGAGCACCGGCACCTCGCCCATCGCGTTGGTGCCGGCGCGCCAGTTTGGATCGCGGGTCGCGCCGCCGGCAAAGTCGACGCCGACCGGCTCCCAGTCGAGGCCGGCGCAGTTCATGTACAGCGCCAGCTTGTAGGAATTGCCTGACGCGCCGATGCAATGGAGCTTGTAGCGGGCCATTGGCTCACGCGAACTTAGGTTGCGTGGACTGGGCCAGCAGCCGTGCCCGCTCGCTATTGGGCCATAGCAGCAACAGGCCGAGCAGTCCCGACGACACCATAACGACTGCGTTGATGGTGAAGCCGGTCAAATAGCCTTCGAGCGGCGTCGCCGCGTGCTTGATCACGCTGCCCATCACCAGGGGCGCGATGATTCCCGCCAGCGTGTAGATCGCACCATAGATCGCGATCACGGCGCCGCGCTGCTGCACTGGCGTGAACTCGCCCAGCATCGGCGGACAAACGACATAGATCGCGCCGCACAGTCCGGAACCGATCACGAGCAGCGCGATCATCATTCCATCCGGCGCGGAATAGCGCATCGTCGCGAGAATCAGGCCGCCGATGATCAGCGGCACCGACCCAAGCACGCCGCGCGCGCCGCGGGTGGTAAAGCCCCGCGTCAGCATCACCTGCGAGATCCAGCCGGTAAGCAGCACGATCACCGCGCCGAACACCCAGGGCAGCACCGAAACCCAACCCGCATCCTTCTGCGAAAAGCCGAGCCCCTGCACGATGAAGGGCGTGAACCAGGTAAGACCGAGCGACAGCGCCCAGTACGCGCCGAAGGTCGCGGCGCAGCAGCCGATGAAGGTGCGCGAGGTCAGGAGCTGGAAATAGGGCACGCGCGGATCGGCGGCGGCCATCGCGACCGTCTGCACCAGCGGACCTTCCTTGCCCATGATCAGCCAGGCCACCACCCACATCAGGCCGACCACGCCGAGCGCGCCGAACGCATAATGCCAGCTGTGATTGACGATGATCCAGTTCAGCGCGGGCACCGCGAGGATCACGCCGAAAGCCGAGCCCTGCGACAGGATCGCGGTCGGCAGCGTGCGCTTCTCGTCGGGAAACCATTTGTAGATCGCATGCACCGCCACCGAAAACGCCGGGCCCTCGCCGGCGCCGAGAATGATGCGGCAGATCAACAGCGTGGTGAAGCTGACGGTACCGACCATCGGGAATTGCGCCACCGACCAGACCACCGCCATCGCCAGCAGCACCCAGCGGGTTGGGACGCTGTTGACGATGAAGCCGACGACGATCGCGGAGATCGAAAACAGCAGGAAGAACGACGAGCCGAGCGTGCCGAACTGCTCCGCGTCAAGCTTCAGCTCGGTCATGATCGGCACGCCGGCCAGACCGACCACGATCTTGTCGGCAAAGTTGACCAGCATGAACAGAAACAGCAGAAACGTGATTGTCCATGCGCCTTTTGGCGTCGCATGTTCAGTCATGGCTGCTACCCCCCAATTTGTCGTTGCTGATTCTGTGACATCGACTTTGTCGGATGCTAGCCGTGGCTTCCCGGGCAAGGCAACTGCGTATTTTGACCGGAAGGCGTGCCCTGCAACTCCGCGCGGCGCGGTGCGCGGCCTTACAACCGGATCACGATCCCGTCGTCCCTGATATTGAGGCCGTGATCTGCTATCGCGGTCCTGATATGTTGCAGAGGTCATCACGTCAGGGAAGTTTCATGGTCTCATCCGCCGATCGCCTCGTCAACATGCTGGCCCCGCCTGCCTTCCCCAACACGGCGGAAGCCACTGTGACCAGCGCATGACCAGCGGCAATCCCATTGTCCTCACCGTCAACGGCCTGACCAAGAGCTATCGCGCCGCCGGCGAGGAAGTCGCGGTGCTGCGCGGCGTGAATCTTTCCGTCGCGGCCGGCGAGAGCGTTGCGCTGACCGGTGAATCCGGCAGCGGCAAGAGCACGCTGCTGCACCTGATCGCCGGCCTCGACGCCGCCGACGGCGGCGCGATCAGGCTCGATAACGCACTGGTCTCCGAGCTCACGGATGCCGACCGCGCCGAATTGCGCAGGGATCGCCTCGGCCTCGTGTTCCAGCAATTCAACCTGGTCCCGAGCCTGACCGTCGAAGACAATCTGGCGTTCCAGTCACGCATCGCCGGACGCCACGATGATGCCTGGCACCAGGAGTTGGTGGAGCGCCTGGGCTTGAAGAATTTCCTCAAACGCTATCCCGAGCAACTGTCCGGCGGCCAACAACAGCGCGTCGCGATCGGCCGGGCGCTGGCAGCAAGACCGCTGCTGCTGCTCGCGGACGAGCCGACCGGCAATCTGGATGAAGCGACCGCCGACGAAGTGCTGGCGCTGGCGCGCGACCTCGTGGCGCGCAGCGGCTGCGGCTTTCTGATGGTGACGCACAGCGCGCGGCTCGCCGCCACGCTCGATCGCCAGGTCCATCTGCACGCCGGGGTGATTGCGTGAAACGGGCGCTGTGGACGCTCGCCGTTCTGCTGAGCCATTGGCGGCGACATCCGATGCAGCTCGCGACCTTGCTGATCGGGCTGATCTCCGCGACGGCGCTGTGGAGCGGCGTACAGGCGCTCAACCAGCAGGCGCGCACTTCCTATGACCGCGCCGCCGCGACGTTTGGCGGGACCCGGACCGCGATGCTGGTCGGCCGCGACACTCCAACCTTTCCGCAGCAGCTGTTCGTCGACCTGCGCCGCGCCGGATGGCCGGTATCGCCGGCGCTCGAAGGCCGCATCCAGATCGGCGGGCGTTCGTTCCGCTTGCTCGGCATCGAGCCGGTGACGTTGCCGCGCGAGGTCGGCAGTGCGCCCGGAATCGAAACCGCCAATCTGCAGGCCTTCATGACGCCGCCCGGACAGATGCTGGTGGCGCCGGAAACGCTGTCCGATCTCAAGCTCGCTGAGGGCGCCACACCTGTCACCAATGGCGGCGTGGCACTACCGCCGCTGCGCGTACAGACGCAGCTGGTGCCCGGCGTACTCATCGTCGATATCGGCATCGCGCAAGATCTTTTGAAAATGCCGGATCAGCTTTCCCGCCTGCTAATCGGCAAAACCAAAGGCAAACACCCGCCGCTGGAAAATGTCGTCGGCGACAAACTGCGCCTGGTTGCGCCGGATGCCGAGAGCGACCTCGAACGGCTGACCGACAGCTTCCATCTCAACCTCACCGCATTCGGCCTGCTGTCGTTCTTTGTCGGCCTGTTCATCGTCAATTCCGCAATCGGGCTCGCCTTCGAACAACGTCTGCCCACCTTGCGTACGCTGCGCGCCTGCGGCGTGTCGGCGCGGATGTTGAACAGCGTGATGGTCGTCGAACTGGTGTCGCTGGCGCTGCTCGCCGGCCTGATCGGGCTGGTCTGTGGCTATTTGATCGCGGCAACACTGCTGCCTGATGTCGCGGCATCGTTGCGCGGACTCTATGGCGCGCAAATTCCGGGGCAATTGACGCTGAAGGGCGAATGGTGGCTCGCCGGCATCGCCATCAGCATTCTCGGTGCGCTCGCCGCCGCAACGACCAGCCTAACCAAGGCGCTTCGCTTGCCGCTGCTCGCCACCGCACAGCCCTATGCCTGGCAACAGGCACAGCGCCGCTGGCTCAAGGTCCAGAGCGCGGTGGCGCTCGGCGTATTCGCCGCGGCCGGCGCGTTTCTGGTGTTCGGCGATTCGCTCGTTTCAGGCTTTGCCGTGCTCGCGGCCTTGCTGCTCGGCGCGGCGCTGATCCTGCCGATGCTGTTGGAAATCGTACTCGCGTTCGGCCAGCGGCATGCGCGTGGTCCGCTGAGCACATGGTTCTGGGCCGACAGCCGCCAGCAGCTTTCGGGATTGTCGCTGGCGCTGATGGCGCTGCTGCTGGCGCTCGCGGTCAATGTCGGCGTCGGCACCATGGTCGGCAGTTTCAACCGCACCTTCCTGGTCTGGCTCGACGGCCGGCTGGCGGCGGATGTCTATATCAGCGCAGCAAGCAACGCGCAGGCGGCCGAGATCAGTGCTTGGCTGCGCGAGCGCCCCGAGGTCGAGGCGATCCTGCCCGGCGGCCGTGCCGACACGCAATTGTCAGGCGCGCCGCTGGAGGTGCTGGGCCTGCCCGACCACACCACCTATCGCGAGAGTTGGCCACTGCTCGAGTCCGCACCGAACGCCTGGACCAAACTTCGGCCCGGCACGACCTGCCTCGTCAGCGAACAATTGGCGCGGCGCCTGAAATTGTCGATCGGCGATCGCATCGACATTCCGGCATCGGGCGGCAACTGGACGCTGGAAATCGTCGGCATCTATGCCGACTACGGCAATCCCAAGAACCAGGTCGCGGTCAACTACGCCGCGCTGACGCGGCGTTTTCCGGAAACTCCCCTGACACGGATGGGCTTGCGGGTCGCGTCCGGACAGATTCCAGCGCTGATCGCGGCACTGCAGGAAAAATTCGGACTCGACGATCGCAGCGTCGCCGATCAGGCGACGATGAAGGCGGAATCGAAACGCATCTTCGACCGCACCTTCTCAGTGACTGCGGCGCTCAACGCCTTCACGCTCGGCGTCGCCGGCATCGCGCTCCTCACCAGCCTGCTGACCCTGAGCAATTCGCGCCTGCCGCAGCTGGCGCCGCTATGGGCGATCGGCATCACGCGGCGCAGGCTGGCCGCGATCGAGCTTCTCAAGACGATGTCGGTCGCGCTGATCACGGCGCTGTTCGCGCTGCCGCTCGGCCTCTTGGTGGCCTGGTGTCTGCTGGCGATCGTCAACGTCAAAGCCTTTGGCTGGCGGCTGCCGTTCCAGGTCTTCCCGGCGCAATTGCTGTGGCTGGTCGGCGTCGCGATGGCGGCGGCGTTTTGTGCGGCAGCGCTTCCGGTCATGCGACTGGCGCGGATGCAGCCGGCGAGCTTGATCAGGATCTTTGCCAATGAGCGGTAGCGGACTCTTGGTCAAGAGCGGTAGCGGATTGATATCCCGCCGCGGCTTTACAAGCGGCATCCTCCTCGCTTCGCTCGGCGGCAAGGCGCTGGCGCAGGGCTTTGCCGGGCTCGGCGATAACGCCAGCGGCTACGCCGCCGTCATCCCCGGCAGGACATTTTCATTTCCGGCCGATCACGGCCCGCATCCGGAATTCCGCATCGAGTGGTGGTACGTGACCGCCAATCTCGCCGATACCAACGGTGTGCCCTACGGCGCCCAGTGGACCCTGTTCCGGCAGGCGACAAAGCCGGGCATGCAACAGGAAGGCTGGGCCAATCAGCAGCTCTGGATGGGCCATGCCGCGGTGACGCGCGCCGACACCCATCGCACCA
The DNA here is from genome assembly GCF_964252915.1 of Bradyrhizobium sp. LjRoot220. Lineage (NCBI taxonomy): Bacteria > Pseudomonadati > Pseudomonadota > Alphaproteobacteria > Hyphomicrobiales > Nitrobacteraceae > Bradyrhizobium > Bradyrhizobium sp. LjRoot220. The sequence goes on along the minus strand of NZ_CAXUPS020000008.1, from coordinate 843 downwards.
GCGAGACCTTTGCGCGCGGCGGCGTCGGTCAGGCCGGTGCTGAAGCGACCCCGTTTCGCGCCTGGATCGATTCCTGGGAAATGCGTGGGGCTAGCACCATCGATGCGACCAACATGGCGCCGCTCGAACTCAAGGCGTCGGGTGCCGATTTCAGCTATACGCTGCGCCTCGATACTGACCGGCCGCTGCTGCTGCAGGGCGAGCGTGGCTACAGCCGTAAATCGCTGCGTGAACAGGCCTCCTATTACTACAGCCAGCCGCACTTCTCGGCGCAGGGCAGCATCACCATCGACGACAAAACTGTCGATGTCACCGGGCAGGCTTGGCTCGACCGCGAATGGAGCAGCCAGCCGCTGGCCTCCGACCAGAGCGGTTGGGACTGGCTGTCGCTGCATTTCAAGACCGGCGAAAAGCTGATGCTGTACCGGATGCGCCAGACCGACGGCCAGCATTACGGCTCGGGCAAATGGGTTGCGCGTGACGGCAACATCGAACAGCTCGCTTCAGCGGATATCAGCTTCACGCCGCAGGCCGTCACCGAGATCGCCGGCCGCAAGATCCCGACCTCCTGGCGCATCGCCATTCCAAAGCTGGGCGTTACGATCGACTGTGCCCCGCTCAATGCGAAGAGCTGGATGGGAACGAGCTTTCCCTATTGGGAAGGCCCAATCAGTTTTGGCGGCAGCCACAGCGGACTAGGCTATCTGGAGATGACGGGGTATTAGGGGCGACCAACTCCGTTTGATGTTAGTTATCCGTCATCCTGAGGTGCGAGCATCGCGAGCCTCGAAGGATGAACGGCCCGTGGCTGTCGCCCTTCGAGGGCCGCGCTACGCGCGGCCG
>NZ_CAXUPS020000007.1:0-394409 GCF_964252915.1 Bradyrhizobium sp. LjRoot220 | reverse complement strand
GTAGGACGGGATGGCCGAATATGTATCTCTGATTTTGATTCTGTAAAAGCGAAATATTTTTTATTTTGGGGCTTGACACAGTTTCCGCAAATCGGAAATGATTTGCCCGTCGGGCTACTTTGTCGCAAGACCCTTCAATTGGTGGATCTCGCGACTTGGCAAACAGCAGCAGGGCCCCGGCGTGCGGCCGGGGCCCCGTCGCAACCGCTTACCAGCTTACGCGGCTTTCGCCGTCTCCGCGTGATGGTTGACTTCGGTTTCCGCGAGCTGGCTCAGGGCGCTGTCCGTCGCCTTTTCTTCCTTGAGGGTGGCGTCGAGCAGTTTCACGGCGTCCCTGTAACCCAGTTCGTTCGCCCACGTCTTCAGCGTGCCGTAGCGGGCGATCTCGTAGTGCTCGACGGATTGCGCCGCAGCCAGAAGGCCGGCGTCGAGGGCGGGCATGCCCTTGTAGTCGCCCATGACTTCCTTGCCTTCATCGATAATTCCCATGATGGCATCGCAGGTCTTGCCCCTGGGGGTTTCGTCGATCGACGCAAACACCTGGTCCAGCCGCTCGACGTGGCCATCGGTTTCAGTCAGATGCTTTTCAAAAGCCGCCTTGAGCTTCGACGACTGCGCCGCCTTGGCCATCTTCGGCAATGCCGAGAGGATCTTCTTTTCCGCGAAATAGATGTCCTTCAACGTATCGAGAAACAGGTCTTTCAATGCTTTCTCTTTCGACATGACGACCTCCGGCTGTTGGAATTTGCCCCAGTAGAACCGGCCGTACCTCAAGTTGTTCCTCGGATGGCCTTGCTGCGGCAATCCGTTTTGCGGAGGACGGCAGCGGCCGCTTCCGGCTGACGCGTTGAAGGTTGCAATCCGGCAGCGGCGTAAGCTGAGCAACGTGCGCAAGCGCCGCTGATCGCCCGGCGCTTGCCGTTCCGCTTTCAGCAAAAATTTTTACGTCCCCCTTGAAACCAAAATCGGTTTTTTCCTATTATTTGTTGCCATTACGGTGGTGTTCCCGACGCCTGAAGGGTCAGGGACTGGAGACGGGCACCGGTCGTGTCCGGTGCCGCTCGTACCCATTTTGCTCTTTGGAGGATTTGGCTATGCGCACTTACGACTTCTCTCCCCTTTGGCGCTCGACCATCGGCTTCGACCGCCTGTTCGACCTCGCTGAAACCGCCCAGCGCGCCGGCGAGGACAATTATCCCCCATACAACATCGAACGGCTGAGCGAAGATCGCTACCAGATTTCGCTGGCCGTCGCCGGCTTTTCGTTCGACGAAATCTCCGTGACGGCGGAACAGAACGTCGTCGTCATCGAGGGCAACAAGCGCGACAAGACCGAGCGCGAGTATCTTTACCGGGGCATCTCGGCAAGGCCGTTCAAACGGCAATTCAATCTGGCCGACCATGTCGAGGTGAAGAGCGCGGCGTTCGAGAATGGATTGCTGCAGATCGAACTGGTGCGGGAAATTCCCGAGGCCATGAAGCCGCGGCGGATCGCCATCAATGGAGCGCCGGCCGGCAACGTGCAGCAGCTCGAGGCCAAGGCCGCGTAAATAATTTCGCCTTGTAGCCACGCAGCTCCCGCCCGGATCAGCCGGGCGGGAACGTCATCCATTAGCCTCTAACCGGAAGTGTCTCGCGGAAAGGAGAAGGAGGGCTTTCGATGATTGATCATGCTGACAACGTTATCGACCTGAACCGGATTTTGCACCCCGGCACGGCTTACGCCCGCCCCCGCGACGTGGTCGCGGACCCGGCCATCTCGATGGCCAAGAAGCGGGCGATCCTGGCATCCTGGGCATCGGACGCGGCCGCCGTGCCATCAAATCCGGCGCTCCGGGAACTGCCGGAGTCTTACCGCCGGATAACCATCGATGAGGTGCTCGAAGCCTTATCGGAGCTGGATTCAGAACCCAGGGATCCGCCAGGCGGCAAGCCCGCCCGGCTGAAATCGACCGCCCGCGGGGGCATCGCAGCGTAGACAATATTTTATAGCGAGAACGAGACCACGATGATCGACGAGAAATTCGCGCTGTTGCGCACGCATCGCAACAACATCGACCGCTATCGGCGGCTGTTGAAGACCCAACTGACGGAACTGGAGCGCCGGTTTATCGAAAAGCGGCTGTCGGAAGAACAGAGCGCGATGGATAAACTCGCGGCTTCCACCTTTCCGGTCAGCTTCAAAATTCCGGCGCCGGCCATCGCCAGGACCGCTGGATCCGGTTGGGAGGCCGGCCATGCCTGAGGCAGAGACCTTTCTGGTCCGCAGCGGCCAGAACGTGATCAGCCATTGCGAGCGTCTGCTCGCTTCGTCCACCTCGCATGATGAAAGCGAGCGGCTGAGACGGCTGATCGGGAAGGAGGAGAAATTTCTGGCTTCATTGGCACGACTGTCCGATCGACGCGCCGCGTAGTCAGCGGCGCTCAAACCCGCAGTCGTGCGCGCATTCCAATGGCCGACGGTCAGTGCGTATCGCTCCGCTGCCACTTCTCCAGAACGGGCGTCTCGTCGCTCGGCTTCTGCTCCTTCTCGGGCGGGCCTTTCCAGGGTTTGTCGGTCTGGGAATGCGAGCCCCAGTCGGTTCGCTGCCGGTGATCGCGGGTCGGGCTTTCTTTGCTCGGACTTTTTTTGCTCGGGGTTTCTTTGCTCGGAATTTGTTTGCTCATGGGGCCCTCCTGCGCAGAAAATCCCTTGAGGGGTCTGTTGGGAAACCCCTTGTCCCGGCATCCGTTCCTCAGCCGAACAAATCACGAGAGGCCCTGCAGTATAGGCCGGATCCGTGTTCGCTACCGGACAGACCGACCGGCGAGATGGCGCTTCTATCCCGCGATGGTTGGTAATGGAGGACCACGCCATGAAGCGGCAACGGATCAAGCACAAGGCGAGCTTCGCGCAACGCCTGGCGGCAGAAGCGCAGCGGCTCAAAGGCCAGGGCGATGGCGGCCGGCGAGGATCGCGAGAATATTCTGCGCTGGGCCAGGCAGGCAGACGAGGCCTTGCGCATCAGCGACGAGCTTCGGTCTCCCGGCCCGCCGTGTTCCAGGCAGGACAGGCCATGAAACAGTTTTCGGACAAATCGATTTCGCCGGTGCGAAGGCAAGCCGCCGACGTGCTCAGGCGCGCCCGCAAACTACCCGTGGGCCATGCGAGAAACGACCTGAGGCAATTGGCAATCGGTTTGCTCTGGCTGGAAAAGCGGGGCCTGGTGACCATCGCCGAAGATGGGGAAATCCTGGTTCGACAACGCAAGAGTGCAAGAGAAGAGAGCCGGTCAGCCGGCGATCTCGATACGTCTCATCGCTGAAATCCCATCGCTGAAATCGACCTGGCGAATTTCCCTGCGGGAGAGCTGCGCGTAAAGAAAAACAACCGCCGGGCTGGCCGAGGGCTCAAAGTCGGCGTCACCGCGGAGTTCCAACTGCGCGCGGGCATCGACGCCTTGACGATGCCCTCATTGCCTTTGCCCGGAATGGAGCGCGGCCTTCTCGGCCTTCATCTGCTTTATCAATCCGGCGATCCCCTCCAGCGTGAGCTGGTCGGTCACATAGGTTGATATGCGCTTGTAGTGTTCGATCTTGTCATCGAGTTCAGTGCACTTTTCGCACATCGCTCACCCCTGCTTTTCAGGCGGGAGCACAACACTCTCTGTCACCGGTAGAGGCCCAAGGCAGGACGGCGATAGGACGGCAACGCCGATCCTTATGTCATGTTCCCGACATAGCGACCTAAATTTGGATCGGTCGGATGTGGCGGATGGAACGGCCAGCGCCTCGTCCTGCAGGATTACCCATAGCGCGGCGGCTTCGAGGGTAGCGCACGCGACCGGGTCGCCATCGCCTTCGGCGGCGAAGTCTTCGACGGTGAAGGCGCGACGTTCGTCGCTGTCTCGATAGACGATTCGGAGCCTTCGGCCGTGCGATTTTTCTGGCGGGAAACCAATATCTGTTCAGCGAGGTATTCCCACCGCTCGGCCTCACCGAGCAACTTCCAGCTATTGTCCGGATCGTACGCGGCCTGTTGACGGCAGAGCAGGGCCGTCGCGCGATACGCTTCAGCGCTCTTGAACCCGCGTTCCATGACATCCTCCCCAGCGTTCGCGAAGTACTGCTGACCCCGCGTGAGATCAAGAACGCCCGTCAACGCGCGCCGTTCCTATGAAGCCAGCGGCAGGCCCTGCTCCGCGCTGAAACGCTGGTAGGAGGCGATGGCCTTGTTGGAGAGAAGCAGCTGGCGGCGCTCGCCTTGAAGGACCATGGTCTCGATTGTATCCAGCAAATGACGAGCCGCCGTGTCGGGATGGCCGAGTTCGCCCGTGGCCTCCAGATAGTCCCAGGCAATCAGGAAGGAATTTTCAATCAGTCGTGGCAGCGTCTCGATCATGATCGGCAAACGCCGTCAGGTCTGCCCTGTTCCCTGATCGACAGCGGCTTGAAGGAATTCGCGCGGCGCGATGCGGTCAGCGATGCTGTCCTGAATGATGCTGTCCTGAATCAGGGGCCGTCTCGTTCAGGGGACGTCATCGCTCCTCGCGCCACCGATGCGGTGCGGCTTGTTCAGGAAGTAGCCGCGATTGCCGAGCGCTGATTCCGCGTACTGGTCGATCGAGACGATGATGGCCTGAACGTGCTGGTAGCACCAGCCCTCGCGGCAGGCCAACATCCGGACTTCGGCGAGCGCCTTGATCCAGGGCGGATTATCCGCGTTGGGATCGTACCATTTCAGCGGATCTGACGGCATCGGAGCGGCCTCTCTTCATCAAATCTTCCAGCGCCGCCCGCTTGCGCGAAAGCAGCAGCTGCGCCGTCGCGTTGTCGAGGCCGGATTGGTCCAGCCTCCGGATTGTCGAACCCAGTTCAGCAAGCTGCCGGCGCAGGTCGTCGATCCTTGATTTCCATGCGTCATCGCACACGGCGGCCGCGCGCGCCTTTCAACGGCCCTCGGCCGACGGCGCGGCAATCCAGCTTCAGCCGCTCATCGACATCGAGCAGGCGTTCCTCGCCGCCGAGCCGGTTTCGCTCGCCGATCAGCCCGAGCATCACGACGCGCATGGCCATCAGCTGGATCGAGGCTTCGGCACAGCCCTCGTCGCGCTTGATCTGTTGGCGGATGGTTTGCTCGGCGCTCAGCATTTGAGCGCGTAAGAACCTGATTTTCCTGCGGATTTCGTTCAGTCTGTTGTCCATGGCTCACCTCACCGGGGTTGGAGCCTATAGAGAACAAACAAAGAACAAATATCAAGTTAAGAAAATGGGTCAGGCAAAGAATCTTTTGCGCGGTGCCGCCCGATCGACCGGCTGATCGGGCACGGCGCAGGCCTGCGCGTGCCCGGCGGCAAGCGGGTCGCGTGAGCCGTCGCTTAAATCAGATCCCGAATACCCAGACCGCGACGATGGTGGCCAGGGTCGCGAGCCCGCTGATGGTCCATCCGGTTGCGTAAAGGATATTGTCCTGGCCGGTGCCGCGCATCACGTCGGCATCCGCGATCGCTGATCGCCAATGCATGGCGCATCTCCTTGAGAACCCTGCCCTGCCTGCGATAACGCCGGCCGAGGTTCCCGGTTCCGTCACGCCAGACGAGAACGCTTCATCGTGCTGAACACGTCCAACTCACGGACAGCTGATCCCGGCAAGGGAACGGATGCGGCGTGGCCTCCGTTGAAGGGCGCCGGAATAACTGCTTCAAAAAAGGAGATGCATCCGATGCGTAAACTGATCGTCGCCGCCACAGCGCTAGCCTTTGTCTCAACGGCCGCCCTCGCCCCGGCTGTTGCCCAGGACAAGATGGGCGGCACCACCGGAACCGCAGCGCAGAGTGGCGACGCCACCGGCAAGGGCGACAAGATGGCGCCCAAGAAGACCACGAAGAAGGTCAGCAAGGCGAAGACCGACGCCGCGAAGTAAACCACGCGACAATCACAAAAAAGGCCGCCCACCGGCGGCCTTTTTTTCATTGCTGCGCGCTGTCGGCGCGAACATCCATCGCACACGTCACACCGGCAACAGACGGTCCATCTTCGCGGGCGCCAGTTCATCCTCATCCTTGACGATAATGGTGACGTCCCAACCTTCGCTGGCCCACACCCGCGCCTTGGCGAGTGCCATCAGCGAACTCATCCTGTCCATCCTGACGGTTTCGTTTTCCCGCTCCGCCACGATCCTGTACGCCATGCAAGTTCCCCTTACACACTTGAAAACTGGCCAGGACATTTGAGTGCGGCTTTGACCGCAATTTGCTGACAATTTGTCCAATTGGCGGCCGGCCGAACGGCACCGGCGGCAAAAAGGCCATATTCGTGGACCGCGGGAACGTTTGACTTTGTGACGAATTGGAGTCGCGGGCGGGGAAGGAATTATTTATGTTGAATTTGCTCAGGCGCTCCGAAGAAGCCGATCTCGAAAGCATCCTGGCGCACCACGCCATCAGGAACACCGCGGCCCCTGCCGACACGGCATCGCAAGAGAAGCAGTTCCGCGATCTGCTGCAGGCGCTGCCCGCCGCCATCTACACCACCGATGCCGAAGGCCGGATCACGTTCTTCAACCAGGCCTGCATCGAATTCGCCGGTCGCACCCCAGAGATCGGCGACATGTGGTGCGTGACATGGAAACTGTTCTGGCCGGACGGAACGCCGCTGCGCCACGAAGACTGTCCGATGGCGATCGCACTCAAGGAAAATCGCCCGGTGCGCGACGTCGAGGCGATCGCCGAACGGCCCGACGGCTCGCGCATCTGCTTCATGCCCTATCCGACGCCGCTGCGCGACGACGAAGGCCGGCTGCTCGGCGCCGTCAACATGCTGGTGGATATCACCACCCGCAAGCAGGCCGAAGAGCACATGATGCTGCTGACCGGCGAAGTCGATCATCGCTCGAACAACCTGCTCGCCGTGATCCAGGCCATGCTGCGGCTGACCAAGGCCGATACCGCCGAAGAGTTCCAGACCGCGTTCCAGGGCCGGCTGCGCGCGCTCGCCAACGTGCAGCGGCTGTTCTCGGTGTCGCGCTGGACCGGCGCGAGCATCCAGACCATCATTCATGAAGAGCTGCGGCCCTATGGCTCGACGCGGGTCAGCATGAGCGGGACCGACGTCCGGCTTCCGGCTTCACTCGCGCAGGCCATCGCGGTGGCCGTGCATGAACTCGCGACCAACGCCGCCAAATACGGCTCGCTCTCGGGGCCCAAGGGCAAGATCGAGATTAGCTGGCAGGTCGATGCGGCCGACAGCCTGGTGCTGCAATGGACCGAATCCGGCGGCCCCGGAGTTGCGGAGCCCACCCGCAAGGGATTTGGCATAGATGCGATCGACGGCATGGTCCGCACATTGAGCGGCCGGATCATGCGGCAGTGGAAGCCCGACGGGCTCGCCTGCGAATTGTCGTTCCCGGGGATTGGCGCGTAGCTGATTCCAGTTCGGTGGCTTCATCCTTCGAGACGCCACGCTTACCCGTAGCTCCTCAGGACGAGGACTTAGTTCCTCATGGTGAGGAGCGCGGCAATGCCGCGCGTCTCGAACCATGTGGCCCGACGCTTACTTCGCCCCCTGCCGCACCGCCAGCGCCGGCTTGGTCACGCCGTCCAGCCCGGTCAGCATCAAGACCGTCAGCAGCGCGTTTTGCGGGCCGTACCAGGCGTCGGTCGGCTTGAACCATTCGTTGCGCGAGTGCCAATTGCCGCCCTCGCCGCCGCCGCCGATCGTCACCGCGGGAATGCCGAGCGACATCGCGATGTTGGAGTCGGTTGAGGAGCCCGCAAAGGTCACACGCGGCGCGCGGGTGACGGCGGCGACCGCGCGCTGCGTCGCCTGCACGATCGGGGAATCCATCGACACGATTCCGGCCGGGCGGTCGCCGATCATGTTCGCTTCGACGCTGAGCTTGTCGGATTTCCAGCGCGCGTTTTCATCGGCCACCGCCTCCTTGACCAGATCGAGCAGGCGCGCCTCGAGTTTTAGAAGTTCCTCCGTCGAATTCGAGCGCATGTCGACCGCCATCCGCGCCTCGGCGGCGATGGCATTGACCGAGGTGCCGCCGATGACAGTGCCGACAGTGAAAGTGGTTTTGGGATCGGGCGGCGGCTGCAGCTCGGAGATCTTGGCGATCGCGCGGCCCATGGCGTGGATCGCGCTCGGCAGGCCGAACTCCTGGAACGAATGGCCGCCGGGGCCCTTGAACACGAACTCGAAGCGGTGGCTGCCGGTCGCCTGATTGACGACGCGGGTGATGCCGAGCCCGTCGATCGAGATGAAGCCGTCGATATCCCTGTGATCGCGGAACAGCGCCTTGACCCCTCTGAGATTGCCGAGTTCCTCCTCGCCGACGGTGCCGACGAACAGGATATCGCCGACGGTCGCGACGTCGTTGCCGTTCATTGCCTTCACCAGCGACAGCAGCGCCGCCAGCCCGCGGGAATCGTCCCCGATGCCGGGCGCGACAATGGCGCCGTCCTTTTCCTTCACCGTCACGTCGGTCCCTTCGGGAAAGACCGTGTCGAGATGCGCCGACACCACGAGTTTGGGACGGCCGCCGGCCGAACCCTTGCGCAGCGCGATGACGTTGCCTTCGCTGTCGATCGCGGCGTCCTTGAGGCCGAGTTCCTGCATCCGCTTCTGGTAATATTCGGCGCGCACCTTCTCCTTGAAGGGCGGCGCCGGAATTTCGGTGATGCGCTTCTGCTCCTCGAAGGTCCTGCCGTCATCGGCCTTGATGTCGTCGAGCGTCTTGACGATTTTGGGATGGGCGAGGATGGGCTCAAGCGCCGGCGCGGGAGCGGCCTGGCCGAAGGCCTGCGAAGCTGCCGTGACGAAGGCGACCGTCAGGATCGCGCGTTTGAAACCCAAATGTTTGAAACCCAGGCATTTGAAACCCATCAATGATTTTCCTCTCGTCTCGCAGGCCTCAGCCCGCACGTAAACCCGTATCCTTCAGCCGCTCGGCGAACCAGATCGACAGGACCGGGTCGATCACGCCGCCGCTATAGACTTCCGACATCGTGACCTGCTTCCTGCCGAGCGTCACGAACACGCCGATCCAGTAGGCGAACCACAGATGCGGATCGGTCAGCGCCCGCAGCTTGTGCTGGTCATGTTCAAGCGGCTGGTGATTGGTTGATTTCCGGACCTCGACCGCGAGCAGATTGTTGGGGATGTCGCGCTGGTGCACGACGATGTCGGGGTAGATGGATTTGCCGAGGTGGTCGTCGGTCGAGATGATCGAGCCATGCGGCAGCCGCAGCGTTCGCTCACCGAGCCGGTCGTAGTCGCAATCGATCTGCCAACCCTGGAACTGCTTTTCGAAATGCACCGCCAGCCGGTGCGTCAGCGCACGCTCACCGACGTCCTTCTCCAGCAGGAAAGTTTCCTGCGCGTAAAACTCTGACAGCGCCGCGACGACCTTGTTCAGCTCGGTCTGCATGTCGCCTCCGGATCGTCATTCCGGGGCGATGCGAAGCATCGAACCCGGAATCTCGAGATTCCGGGTCTGGTGCTAGCGCACCATCCCGGAATGACGGCTTCAAAGCCGTCACATCTGCACTTCGATCAGCCGCGGCCCCGGCTCGGCGACGGCTTCCGCCAGCGCCTTGACGAGATCATCGACATTGTCGACCGCGCGGGCCGGCACGCCCATGCCTTTGGAGAGCGCGACGAAGTCGATGGTCGGACGATCGATCTTGAGCATGTCGAGCGCGCGCTGTCCCGGCTCGCCGGCGCCGACGCCGTCGAACTCGCCACGCAAGATTTGGTAGATCCGATTAGCGAACACAATCGTGACGACGTTGAGGCCTTCGCGCGCCTGCGTCCACAGCGATTGTAGCGTGTACATCGCGCTGCCGTCGCCGACCATGCAGATCACCTTGCGGTCCGGGCAGGCGATCGCCGCGCCGGTCGCGACCGGGGTCGAATATCCGATCGAGCCGCCCAGATTCTGGATCCAGTCGTGCGGCGCGGCCCCTGCCGTCAGCGGAAAGAAGCCACGTCCTGTGGTGATGGATTCGTCGACGAGGATGGCGTTGTCCGGAACCGCCATGGCGATCGCCTGGGCAATCGACGCATGGTTCAGGGCGCCGGTCGGCTTGACGAGTTCGACCTTGGGCTGCGGCTTCACATCCGCGGGCCTGGCGCCCAGCGCGCCGGCCAGCGCTTCCAGCGCCGCCACCGAATTCTCGCCGCTTTGGGTCATGCGATGGACCTCGCACCCCTCAGGCTTCAGCAGGCTGGGCTTGTTCGGATAGGCGAAAAACGCCACGGGATCGTTGGCTTCGACCAGCACGATGTGCCGAAAACCCTTCAGCGCCGCCTGCGCCTGTTCGATCACGTAAGGCACCCGTTCGATCGAAAACCGTCCGCGTCCGCGCGCCATCCTCGGACTGGCCAGTGGCCCCATCACCCTGCAGCCGGTCTTGCCCGCGATTTGCGCCGCCAGCGCCAGTCCCTTCTCCGTGACCGCGCTGCCGGTCATCAACAGCAAGGATTGTTCGCCTCCGCGCAGCAGCACCCTGGCCGCGTTCTCGACGGCCTGCGGGGAGTAGCTCTGACGCTGCGATTCCACCGGCACCTCGGCGACGCCGTCGGCTTCGTTCCACGCGGTGTCGGCCGGCAGGATCAAGGTTGCGATCTGCGCCGGCGCACCGCTCGCCGCGGCGATGGCGGCAGCACCGTCACGGGCGACCGATTTCGCATCCGGCGACGTCCGGACCCAGGACGACATCGGCCGCGCCAGGCCTTCGATGTCGGAGGTCAGCGGCGCATTGTATTCGATGTGGTAAGTGGCGTGCTGGCCGACGATGTTGACGATGCCGGAATTGGCCTTCTTGGCGTTGTGCAGATTGGCAAGGCCGTTGGCGAGCCCGGGCCCGAGATGCAGCAGCGTCGAAGCCGGGGTGCCCTTCATGCGGAAATAACCGTCGGCAGCGCCCGTCACCACCCCTTCGAACAGGCCCAGCACGCAGCGCATACCCTCGACCCGGTCCAGCGCGGCGACGAAATGCATTTCCGAGGTGCCGGGATTGGTGAAGCAGACATCGACGTCCCCCGCGACCAGTGTCCGCACCAGACTTTCCGCACCGTTCATGGTCTCGCTCCCGTTCGCGACTGTTCTTTCGAGACTTCCAGATCAATCATTCTTCACCCGTTTCGTCAAAGGTTTAGCCGCACAATGCAGCCATCGCCTCCGATGTGTTGCCTTTTTTAACCGCCGCGTTTGAAAATCACCGGCTCACGGGCTCTTTGCTTGCGAAATCGCGGCAGTTATGGCCTGTCTCGTTGCATATTCTGATTTTTCACGAGGAAGAAAAATGATCCGGGTTTTTGCTTTGTTGTTGGCGGCGGTGACGGTGCTGGCCGGTGTCGGCCAGGCGCAAGCCCAGGAGTTCGGGGGCTTCTTCGACATGCGCGACATCCTGGGCGGCGGCCCAAATTTCCGAAGTGGCGGCGGCGGATCGGGCCCGATCTCGCGGCAGACCGTAAGCTTTGCGGGCAACTATGCCCCGGGCACGATCTACATCAACACCGCCGAGCGGCGGCTCTATCTCGTGGTTGGCAACGGCCAGGCGCTGCGTTACGGCATCGGTGTCGGCCGCGACGGCTTCCGCTGGAGCGGAACCCACCGCATCACCGCGAAAAAGGAATGGCCGAGCTGGACCCCGCCATCGCAGATGCTGGCACGGCGGCCTGATCTGCCGCGCCACATGAAAGGCGGCATCGACAATCCGCTCGGCGCCCGCGCGATGTATCTGGGATCGACGCTCTATCGCATCCACGGATCGAACGAGCCCGAGACGATCGGACAGGCGGTCTCCTCCGGCTGCTTCCGCATGACCAATGACGATGTGACCGATCTGTATAGCCGCGTCTCGGTCGGCACCCCGGTAATCGTGCGAAACTAGCCGCGCGCAACGCCGGGGCGCCAGCGGCGTTCTACGTGAACGCGCGAACAAGACTTGTTGACCCAGGCAAGCCTCGTTTGGCGTGACCAGGTCTTGCGCGCACGCGCCGATTGCGGCAGCGTCGAGCCATAATGAGCGCAATTGGCCGGTCTCGATTTTCGCAAATGCTCGTAGCCGCTCTGGCCGCCGTAGCGCTCGGCGAGGTGGCCCTGCCCGGCACGGTATGGGCCGAAATTCCCGCGGTCGCCCAGCGTCAGCGCGTTCAGAAGAAGATCTTCACCGACCGTGAGATCATCGAAGGCTTTTTCAAGATTGCCTTCGGCGCCGAATATCATCTCGCCGGCCGCGTCGACCGCATCCGGAAGTACGAAGCGCCGGTGCGGGTATTCGCCGACGGCACCCGCGCCGACCGCAAGGCCCAGCTCGCAAAGATCGTCGCCGACATCGCGGCACGGGTTCAGCACCTCGATATCGCGATGGCTGCCAGCAACGATGATGCCAATGTGCTGGTCAAACTGGTGCGGGACCGCGACCTCAACCGCACCATTACAACCTTCTACGGCAGCGAACGCGCGCGCGAAATTCGTTCCTCGCTCGATCCGCAATGCCTGAGCGGATTCCGCAAGAACGAAAGGTTCGAGATCGAGCATTCCGACGTCATCCTCACCGTCGACAATGGCGACTTCGTCTTCCTCGATTGCGCCTATGAGGAATTGCTGCAATCGCTCGGCCCGATCAACGACACCCCGACCGTGCCCTGGACCATGTTCAACGACAATGTGTCGATGGGCTATTTCGGCGTCTACGACCAGTACCTGCTCAACCTGCTCTACGATCCCCGGATCAAGGCCGGCATGACCGTGCAGGAGGTCCGGGCGATATTGCCGGACGTGCTCGCCGACGTCCGGGCATGGGTGCGCAAGGTCAATAATCTGACGGATTGAATCACCCGGGAGGCGAGACGCGCACCCCGCCAGATCAGCCCTTGCGTGACGCGCACCGAGGCGATGCTGTCACCCAGCGGCCAAACTGCCAGCTGGACGGGCCGCTCGGGAAGTTTCCCGCAAATATGCATGGCTCGCCGATGCGCCGAACCCGCTAGGCGGCGCGGGGCCAAGGGAGCCAAATCATGTCAGCGAACTCTTATCATCAGCCCGGGAAGGGGCCGGCCAGAGTTGTGCTCAAGGTTTTGGCAGACAACAACGTAGAGTTATTCCAGTGTAAAATTGTTACTTGCGGGGGTGAATCCGGTCTATGAGATCAAGGAAATCGATATAAGCTTTTCAAATGAATGACCTCCCCCGCACCCAGGCATTGCGCTGCTTCATTACCGTGGCGCGCGAAGGCGTTGTGTCGCGTGCGGCCAGTTTGTTGAACCTGACCCAGCCGGCGGTCAGTCTGCAGCTGAAAGGTCTGGAGGAAAGTACCGGTCTGCAGCTTTTCAACCGAACACCTGGCGGCTTTACCCTGACCGAAGCCGGCGCTGCCCTGCTGCCGCTGGCGCACAAGGCGATATCGGCCTCATCTGACTTCAAGACGATGGCAGATTCCTTGCGCGAGTCGGTGCGGGCATCGCTTCGGGTCGGCACGATTCTGGATCCCGAGTTCATCCGGCTCGGACCTTTCGTGCGGAGCCTGGCCACCTCCTCGAAAAAGACCGAAGTCTTCCTTCGCTACGGTATGACCGACGACGTGCTGGCGCAGATCGGCAAGGGCGAGCTCGACGCCGGATATTATGTCGATGCCACGCCTGCCGAATCCATGGCGTCTCCAGGCTTTTCGGAGCGCCACATCGACGACGGAAGATACCAGATCGCGCCGCTGAAGCGCTACTCGTACCTGGTGATTGCCCCCGCGGAATGGAGCGACAGGGTGCTCGGAAAAGACTGGGCCGACCTGATCGATCTGCCCTGGCTTGCAACGCCGCCGCACTCGGCGCATCGGCGCCTGCTCGACAATATCTTCCGCCCCATGGGCTCGCTGCCGAAGCGCGTTGCCTATACCGAGCAGGAAGAAGCCATGATCGGCTTCGTCGAATCCGGCATCTGCCTCAGCCTCGTGCGCGACTGCATCCTCGATCGCGTCACCCGCAAGCGGAATTTCGTCGTCGCCGACAAGCTGACGTTGACCTGCGATCTCAGCTTTGCCTGCCTGACATCGCGGCGGCACGAACCGGTGATCTCGCACGCCTTCTCGGTCATGCGGACGGTATGGGATTTGAAGCCGACCGATACCCTGCCGGCGCAGGTGGCCGCCCCACGACCGCGCAAAAGCGCGCAAAGCTAATCAGACCTGGCTGACCAGCCATCAGATTCTTCCAGCCGTCAGATCTTGCCATCGGACACGCAGATCGATTTCAGCGCGCGCCATTCCACGGGCGTCAGCAGCGGCGGCTTGGTGGCCGGCCGGTCTTCCCGGGTCATCCGCGCCAGCCGATCCTCACTCATGGGATGGCTGGAGATGATGGACAGCCCCTTGCCTCCCTTGCCGGTGATCCGAACCAGCAGTTCGCCCATCGGCTTGGTCGGCCGGCCCAGCCTGTGCATCACGTCGATCGAAAAGCTGTCGGCATCCTGCTCGGCTTCGCGCGAATGCGACGAGGTGACCAGCGTGCGGGAAGCAAAGATCAGGGCGCCGGAGCCGGTGATGTCGCCGAACAGTAATCCGACCAGAAACGACGTGCCGCCGTCGCGGATCAATCCGCGCATGCTGTCGCGATGCTTGAGATGGCCGAGTTCATGCGCCAGCACGCCCGCGATCTCGTCGGGGTTCTCGGCCTTCTCCAGCAATCCGTTGAACATGTAGACCCGGCCGCCCGGCAGCGCGAAGGCGTTGGGCACAGCGGAAGACAGCACGCTGGATTGAACGGAGGTATCCATCCCTGCGGATTCGCGGATCGCGGTCATGAGCTTGGCGAAGGCTTTTTCTCCGGCCGTATTGTCGCAAACCCTGGCGTCGAACAGCGTCTTGATCTGACTGTCCGCGGCCTCGCCGAGCCGCCGCTCGAAGGCATCCGGCACCAGCGGCGTCAAACGATCGGCGGCGAGCGGGACACCGAACAACACCACCGCGATGATCGAGACCGTGGCGGCGAGCGACCAGCCGACGATCGCCGCAACACCGCGGCGGCCGGGGGTGTTCTCATCCAGGCTGGCGCAGCGCGAGACCAGATCGGCCGCGAACGCGGCATCGCGAATCTCCAGCCGCGCCAATCCAGGCGCCGTCAGAGAACTGAGACGCAGCATGCCGGAGGGACCGTCGGCGCGGCGGATATCGGCATAGGCCCACACCGCAAGCGTCGTTTCACCGTCGCGAATGTCGAGCCCGTCAGCAAGATGCAGCGTGACGGCGCGCCGCTGGTTCGATTTGCCATCGAAGTAGATCGCCGGACCCGATTTCGGCGCGTCACTGTCCATGGCAATACCGGTCATGAGCTAGAAACCCGCGACATCGAGGCCATCGGCAAAGCCTTCACCGAGCGCATTGGCCAATTCACCTTTGGCCGAGACATTGGCGGCCGCCTCGATGCCGTGGATGTTGATCGATTCCAGCACCCGCAGCCAGAGATCGCGCATCAGATAGACGCGGATCACGATGTTGATCGCCAGCGCGAACATCAGGTAGCCGATGCCGGCGAGCACCAGCAGCGGAATGCTCTTCGAAAACTCCTGCGACCTGAAGAACTCGGCGAAGCCGTCGCCGCTCATGCTGCCCACCAGCGCCGCGGCAGCCGCGAGATAGAGCGTGAAGACGAGCCCGAGCACGACGATCCAGCCGACCACCTTCCAGTACAGGCCGATCAGGCGGCCGCGCGGCAATCCTGATTCCAGACGCACGCCGCCGATCCGGATTCCGGACAGCCACCAGCGCCATTCCACCGCCTTGAACGCGCCGTAGATGAAAGGTGCCAGGAACGGCATCAGGAACGCCATCGGTGCGAGCAGCCACAGCCACCAGCCGCGCTTGAAGAACTCCCAGCCGCGTCCCTCAAAGCTTCCCTGCAGATCGCCGTAATAGGAATGGCGCATCTTGTAGCGCTCGAGCGCCGCCGTGCGCCATGGCAGCGCGAGGCCGCAGGTCACCATGCTCAAAAGGCCCCATAGCGACGCCTGCAAGGCATAGACCCAGCCCGAGCCGCTCATCCAGAACCGCACGCCGCGCCACACCGTGCGCGTCAGGCGATAGCGGCGGGCGCGAAAAATCGCGAACTGCCCGAACAGATAGAAGAAGGCGACCAGCGGAATGCTGGCGAACGCCTTGTAATGCTCGGCCTCGAGGCCGGCGAGAAAGTAGGCCAGATAGATCGGCACCAGGATCGCCAGCGCGACCAGGAACCCGATCAGCAATTCGCGGCCCCGGCCGGTATATTCGGCGCCGTCGCCGTCGA
The DNA here is from genome assembly GCF_964252915.1 of Bradyrhizobium sp. LjRoot220. Classification (NCBI taxonomy): domain Bacteria; kingdom Pseudomonadati; phylum Pseudomonadota; class Alphaproteobacteria; order Hyphomicrobiales; family Nitrobacteraceae; genus Bradyrhizobium; species Bradyrhizobium sp. LjRoot220. The sequence goes on along the minus strand of NZ_CAXUPS020000007.1, from coordinate 378,140 downwards.
TCTGGGTATTGCTCCAGAGATGGCGGCGGATGTCGGTGGTGAGCCAGAACCGGTAGAAGCCCAGCGTCACCAATTCCAGCCCGGCGCCGCGCTTGACCAGTTGAAAGAACTCACCACGGCTGCCGGAAAACCCCACCGGCATCGGCGGCGGTTTAGGCAAGGGCGGTAGCGATGGCGGCCCCAGCGGGGTCCAACTCATCTCGTTCACGGATCAACTCCCAGCTCGCGGGCAACAAATCGGGTTTAGATCACGGATTTGTCGGCTGGAGTGTGATCCGGTTCATTTACGCCGATTTGTCGAACAATTCGCGCCCGATCAGCATACGCCGGATTTCGCTGGTTCCGGCGCCGATTTCGTAGAGCTTGGCGTCCCGCAACAGCCGCCCGGTCGGATAATCGTTGATGTAGCCGTTGCCGCCGAGCAGCTGGATGGCGTCGAGGGCGCATTGCGTCGCCTTCTCGGCGGAATAGAGGATGGCACCGGCGGCGTCCTCGCGCGTGGTCTCGCCGCGGTCGCAGGCCTTCGCCACCGCGTACACATAGGCACGCGAGGCGTTCATCGTGGTGTACATGTCGGCGAGCTTGCCCTGCACCAATTGGAAGGTGCCGATCGGCTGGCCGAATTGCTTGCGCTCATGCACGTAAGGCAGCACCACATCCATGCAGGCCTGCATGATGCCGATCGGACCCGCGGCCAGCACCGCGCGTTCATAGTCGAGGCCCGACATCAAGACGTTGACGCCGCGGCCGACGTCGCTGAGCACGTTCTCTTCCGGCACCTCGCAATTGTCGAACACCAGTTCGCAGGTATCGGAGCCACGCATGCCGAGTTTGTCGAGCTTTTGCGCGGTCGAAAATCCCTTCATGCCCTTTTCGACAATGAACGCCGAGATGCCGCGCGGGCCGGCATTGGCGTCGGTCCTGGCATAGACCACCAGCGTGTCGGCCTCAGGCCCGTTGGTGATCCACATCTTGCTGCCGTTCAGCACGAAGCGATCGCCCTTCTTGTCGGCGCGCGTCGCCATCGACACCACGTCGGAGCCGGAATTGGGTTCCGACATCGCCAGCGATCCGACATGCTCGCCCGAGATCAGCTTCGGCAGATATTTGCGCTTCTGCGCATCGCTGCCATTGCGGCGGATCTGGTTGACGCAGAGGTTGGAATGCGCGCCGTAGGACAGCCCGACCGCCGCTGAGGCCCGCGACATTTCCTCGACCGCGATGCAGTGCTCGAGGTAGCCGAGCCCGGTGCCGCCATATTCCTCCTCGACGGTAATACCGTGCAGGCCGAGCGCGCCGATCTTGGGCCAGAGATCCCTTGGAAACTGGTTGCTCCTGTCGATCTCGGCCGCGCGCGGCGCGATCTCCTTGCTCGAAAAGGCAAACACGGTCTCGCGAATGGCATCCGCGGTTTCACCGAGATCGAAATTGAACATCCGATATGAATTGGGAATCATGGTCGGGCGGCCTCCGGCGAAATATCGTTGTTGGGATAAGCCTTAACGCCTGCCGACGCGCTTGTCACGGGGATTGATACGGCTCCGTATCGGCCTCGGTCGGCGTAGAGTTCAGGCGGCCGAAGCAATCGAAAACTGTCCCTTGCCCCGGCACGTACGAACGGCTGTAATCGGCCCCAAAATACCGCCAGCCGGACCCTATCCCGGCGTGCGGAAAAACAGTCAGGGAGCCGCTCCATGCATGGAACCATCGAACTCACCCAGGAATCCACCGAACTGGACTCCTGGCAGAAGGCGGCGCGCGAGCGCGCCTATTCGCTGCCGCTGGCGGAATTCGATCCCGGCGATCCCGAACTGTTCAGGACCGATTCATTCTGGCCGTATTTCGACCGGCTGCGCCGCGAAGAGCCGGTGCACTACTGCAAGGACAGCATGTTCGGGCCGTATTGGTCGATCACCAAATACAACGACATCATGGACATCGAGACCAATCACGCGGTGTTCTCATCCGCCGCATCGCTCGGCGGCATCACCATCCGCGATGTCCCAAACGATTTCCGCCGCGAAAGCTTCATCGCCATGGACCAGCCGCGCCACTCGGCGCAGCGCAAGACCGTGGCGCCGATGTTCACGCCGACCCATCTCGACCAGCTTGCGATCAACATCCGCAAGCGCTCGACCGAATGCCTCGACAATTTGCCGCGAAACGAAGTGTTCGACTGGGTCGACCGCGTTTCCGTCGAACTGACCACGCAGATGCTGGCCGTGCTGTTCGACTTCCCCTGGGAGGACCGCCGCAAACTGACGCGCTGGTCGGACATCGCAACGACGCTTCCCGGACCCGGCGGCCTCGTCGCCACCGAGGAAGAGCGACAGGCTGAACTGCTGGGATGCGCGGCGTATTTCGCCGACCTCTGGAAGGACCGCATCAACCAGCCGCCGAAGAGCGATCTGCTGTCGATGATGGCGCACAGCGAAGCCACGCGCGACATGGACCCGAAGAATTTCCTCGGCAATTTGATCCTGCTGATCGTCGGCGGCAACGACACCACCCGCAACACGCTGTCGGGCAGCATCTATGCACTGAGCAAAAATCCGGATCAGTACAGCAAGCTGCGCGACAATCCCGCGCTGATCGACAGCTTCGTCCCCGAGGTGATTCGCTGGCAGACGCCGCTGGCTCATATGCGGCGCACCGCGCTCGAGGACATTGAGTTCCGCGGCAAGCAAATCAAGAAGGGCGACAAGGTCGTGATGTGGTACGTCTCGGGCAACCGCGACGAGGAGATGATCGAACGCCCCTACGAGTTCATCATTGACCGCGCCCGGCCCCGCACCCACATCTCCTTCGGCTTCGGCATCCACCGCTGTGTCGGTCTCCGCCTTGCGGAATTGCAATTGAAAATTATCTGGGAGGAGATCCTCAAGCGCTTCGACAAGATCGAGGTGATGGGTGAGCCGAAGCGGGTTTATTCAAGTTTTGTCAAGGGTTACGAAACCCTGCCGGCCCGCATCGCGAATTAGGCGGGCGTTCCATCAGCCATCTGCACGGGCTTTGCGCATCGAGCGCGCACAAGTTATAGTCTAATACATTACCGTTACGGTTCCTTGCACCCCCGGGGATGACTGACGATGAACGTCCAGAGCGCGATCCGAGCCGACAGACAAGAGCTTCTGCGCGCTGCGCGCGAGGAAGCCTATTCGACGCCACTCAGGGAATTCCACCCGGGTGCGCCAAGACTGTTCCAGAACGACACGCTGTGGCCATGGTTCGAGCGGCTGCGCAAGGAAGAGCCGGTGCACTACTGCACCAACTCGCCGATCGAGCCCTATTGGTCGGTGACCAAATACAACGACATCATGCATGTCGACACCAACCACGGCATCTTCTCCTCCGACTCGACACTCGGCGGCATTTCGATCCGCGACGTGCCGCCCGGCTATGACTATCCGAGTTTCATCGCGATGGACCAGCCGCGGCACTCCTCGCAGCGCAAGACGGTGTCGCCGATGTTTACGCCGACCCATCTCGATGAACTGGCAATCCTGATCCGCGAGCGGGCCTGCAAGGTGCTCGACAATCTGCCGCGCAACGAAACCTTCAACTTCGTCGACCGCGTCTCGATCGAACTGACGACGCAAATGCTGGCAACCCTGTTCGACTTCCCCTGGGAAGAGCGCCGCAAGCTGACGCGCTGGTCGGACGTCTCGACCGCGCTGCCCAAGAGCGGCGTGGTGGAATCGCCGGAGCAGCGACGCCGGGAGATGGACGAATGCTACGCCTATTTCTCCAAGCTGTGGAACGAGCGCGTCAACAGCGAGCCGCGCAACGACCTGCTGTCCATGATGGCGCACAGCGAAGCGACGCGGCACATGGACCCCGACAATCTGATGGGCAACATCATCCTGTTGATCGTCGGCGGCAACGACACCACCCGCAACACCATGAGCGGCTCGGTATTGGCGCTGAACGAGCACCCCGAGCAGTATCAGAAGCTGCGCGACAATCCGGCGCTGATCGATTCCATGGTGCCGGAAGTGATCCGCTGGCAGACGCCGCTGGCGCATATGCGGCGCACCGCGCTGGTCGACACCGAAATCGGCGGCAAGCAGATCAAGAAGGGTGACCGCGTCGTGATGTGGTACGTCTCGGGCAACCGCGACGAAGAGGGCATCGACAAGCCTGATGAGTTCATCATCGACCGCGCCCGGCCCCGCACCCACCTTTCGTTCGGCTTCGGCATCCACCGCTGCGTCGGCATGCGGCTGGCCGAGCTGCAGCTCAAGATCGTGTGGCAGGAAATGCTGAAGCGGTTTGATCGCATCGAGGTGGTCGGCGAGCCGAAGCGGGTCTATTCGAGTTTTGTGCGCGGCATCGAATCCTTGCCGGTGCGTATTTCTTGAGCGAGCTTAACCCGCCCAGCTTCGCCGAGGCCATCAACGCCAAGGGCTTTACCGGCGCGGCGGGCTTTCGCATCGTCACGATCACGCCGGGGCACGCGGAACTCGCTTTGACGCGCCGCGACGATCTCGTGCAGTTCTTCGGCCATTTCCATGGCGGTGTAATCACGGCGCTGGCCGATCAGGCCGCCGGGATCGCCGTCACATCGGGGCTGCCGCAGGGCAAGATCGGGGTCACCGTCGAGATCAAGGTCAACTTCCTCGCGCCCGCCGACGGCAATGAGCTGATCGCCCGCGCCAGTATCCTGAAAATGTCGGGCTCGATCGGCGTCGCCACCGTGGAAGTCTTCGCCAGGGACGACAGGTCCGAGCGGCTTTGCGCGTTCTGCACCGCCACGATGCGCGCGCTCGACCTGCCGGCGGGAGCGATCCGCTAGCCCCCTATAGAATAGCGGCATGGCAGGTTGAACCAGATGTGAAGGCGGCACTGCTACGTTCTGGTCTAAGCCTTGCGCGTGGTCAGGCATGAGACATGACCCAAAACCGGGGCCGCTATGGACGATGTTGTCGGGAACGATGCCAAAATCGGCCAGGACTGGCCGCTCCAGATTTACCAGACGCTGAAAGCATCGGGCGTCTCGCAAATCTCCTACGTGCCCGATGCCGGCCACTCCCGGCTGATCGAGCTGTCGCACGCCGATCCTTCGATCCAGACCACCGTGCTGACCACCGAAGAGGAGGGCGTCGCGCTCAGTGCCGGCGCCTGGCTCGGCGGCGACCGCGCGGTCCTGTTGATGCAGTCGAGCGGCGTCGGCAATTGCGTGAACATGTTTTCGCTGGCGGCATCCTGCCGCCTGCCGTTCCTGACCCTGGTGACGATGCGCGGCGAATGGGCCGAGTTCAATCCGTGGCAGATCCCGATGGGAAAAGCGACGCAACAGGCCTTCGAGATCATGGGCGTCACCGTGTTCAGGCTCGATCGTCCCGAGGATGCGGAAGAGGTCATCTCGGCCGCCTGCGCGCTCGCGTTCGAAAGCGACCAGCAGATCGCGGTGCTGATTTCGCAGCGCATGCTCGGCCGCAAGAAATGGACGGAGACGAAGTGATGGTCCAGAATTTCACGCTTGGTCGCCGCGAGGCCGTCAAGGCCCTGCTCGCCGACCGCAAGGATCTGCTCGTGGTGACCGGTCTCGGCTCGGCGTCCTACGACGTGTTCGATGCCGGCGAGAACCCTGCCAACTTCTATCTGTGGGGCGCGATGGGTGGCGCCGGCATGGTCGGCCTTGGCCTCGCGCTGGCGCAGCCGAAGCGGCCGGTCGCCGTCATTACCGGCGACGGCGAGCAACTGATGGGCATCGGCAGCCTGCTGACCATCGCCGCCAAGACGCCGGGCAATCTGACCATCGTCATTCTCGACAATGGCCATTTCGGCGAGACGGGCATGCAGGTCAGCCATTCCGGCCTCGGCGCTCAGCTCGACGTGATCGCCACCGGCGCGGGCTTTCGCTCGGTCACCGAGATCACAGACATCAAGGGCATCAATGATTATCGGCCCACGCTGCAGCGCATCGACCAGGGGCCGCGGCTGGCGCGCATTCGTATCGCTACCGGCCATGTCGACCGCGCGCTGCCACCGCGGGATGGCGTGTATCTGAAAAACCGGTTTCGGGAAAATCTGGGATTTGCGGTTACGTAATTCGCTTCAGCCGACCTGGATATCCCACAAGCCTTCCTTGCGGCAGGCGTCGACCTCCTTGCGGAGCAGATCAGTGACGAGCGTGATGGCGGTCGAACCGGGATGCTCAATGGGTGAAGCGATGGTGAGTTCGCGCATCGGCGAGGGTTTGGCAATCGTGGCAACTTCCAGCCGTCCGTCCGCGATTTCCGCGCGCAGCGAGGACGGCGGCAGCAGCGCATATCCGAGCCCCTCCTCGACCAGGCTGGTCAGCACCCGAAACGAATCGGCCTCGACCTGGACGTCGAGTTTCAGTTTCTTCTTCGCTGCCGCTTGCTCGATCAGCGTCCGGAGCCCGTGCGAATGACTGGGCAGCACCAGCCGCTGCCGCAGCAGCCAGCCGATATCGACCTGCTTCTTCCGCGTCAGCCCGCAACCGCGCGGGCCGACCGCCACGATCTTGTCACGGCCGAGGTGTTGAACGGTCAGATGCAGATCGGCCGACGGCCCATAGATCACGGCGAGATCCATCTGGCCGCGGTGCAGCCATTCGATCAAATGCCCGCTGTAGCTCTCGACGATGCAGAGCGAGATGCCGGGATAGCTTTCGACGGTGCGCCGGGCGAGGCGCGCGGAAATCACGCAGCTCACGGTCGGAACCAGCCCCAGCACCACCCGTCCCGAGGGCGGTCCGCCGGAGGACTGGATATCGTCGCGAATTTGATCGATCTGCCGGACGATGCCCGCCGTCCGCGCCAGCAGCAGGCGGCCGGCGTCGGTCAGCACCATGCCGCGGCCGTTGCGGGTAAACAGCTCGGCGCGCAGCTCGTGTTCGAGCAGCTTGATCTGGCGGCTGAGCGCCGGCTGCGCGACCCGCAACGTGTCGGAGGCCTTGCTGAGGCTTCCGAGCTCAGCCACGCAACTGAACGTCCTCAGCTGTCGGAAATCCATGCTTGCCAATCTTGGAATGCAGGTTAATACGCTATAACAATTGAGCATAGGGACTTCACGGTGGTTTCACAACTGCAAGCCCATCCGCAAACGCAACGCCGGCACTTCAAATGACCGCACACGAACAGCCCGACGAATACGCCGACATCCGCGACGCGGTAGCAAAACTCTGCGCGCAATACCCCGGCGAATACTGGCGCAAGCTCGACCGCGAGATGAAGTATCCCAGCGAGTTCGTCGACGCGCTGACGCAGGCCGGATATCTCTCGGTGCTGATCCCCGAGGAATACAACGGTGCCGGGCTGAAGCTCTCCGCCGCGGCCGCGATCCTCGAAGAGATCCAGCGCGCCGGGTGCAATGGCGGCGGCTGCCATGCCCAGATGTACACGATGGGAACGCTGCTGCGGCACGGCAGCGACGAGCAGAAGGCGAAATGGCTGCCCAAGATCGCCAGCGGCGAGTTGCGGCTGCAGGCGTTCGGCGTCACCGAGCCGACCAGCGGCACCGACACCTCCTCGCTGAAGACCTTTGCCAAGCGCGACGGCGATAGCTACGTCGTCAACGGCCAGAAGATCTGGACCAGCCGCGCCGAATATTCCGACCTGATGATCCTGTTGGCACGCACCACGCCGAAGGAGGACGCCAAGAAGCGCACCGACGGTCTGTCGGTGTTCATCGTCGACATGCGCGAGGCCAAGGGCAAGGGGCTGGAGATCCGCCCGATCCGCACCATGATGAACCACGCCACCACGGAAGTGTTCTTCACGGACATGCGGGTGCCGGCCGAAAACCTGATCGGCGAGGAAGGCAAGGGCTTCCGCTACATCCTCTCCGGCATGAACGCCGAACGCATCCTGATTGCCGCCGAATGCATCGGCGACGCCAAGTGGTTCATTGCGAAGGCCACCGCCTATGCCAAGGAGCGCGTGGTGTTCGGCCGGCCGATCGGCCAGAACCAGGGCGTTCAGTTCCCGATCGCCAAGGCCTACGCGCAAATGCGTGCGGCCGAACTGATGGTGAAGGAAGCCACCCGCAAATATGAAGCCGGGCTCGATTGCGGCGCCGAGGCCAACATGGCCAAGATGCTGGCGGCCGACGCTTCCTGGGAAGCGGCGAACGCCTGCGTGCAGACCCATGGCGGCTTTGCGTTCGCCGAGGAATACGACGTCGAGCGCAAGTTCCGCGAGACGCGGCTTTATCAGGTAGCGCCGATCTCGACCAACCTCATCCTGTCGTTCGTGTCCGAGCATGTGCTCGGCATGCCCCGCTCCTACTGAGAACAACCGATGCTGCCGCTCGAAGGATTGATCGTCGTCGCCGTCGAACAGGCGGTCGCCGCGCCGTTTTGCAGCTCGCGGCTGGCCGATGCCGGCGCCCATGTCATCAAGGTGGAGCGTCCGGAGGGCGATTTTGCCCGCGGCTATGATGCCGCGGCGAAGGGACAGAGCAGCTATTTCGTCTGGCTCAACCGCGGCAAGAACTCCGTGGTGGTCGATCTCGCGACCAAGGAAGGCCGCGCTGCGATGGAAGAGCTGATCGCCAGCGCCGACGTGCTGCTGCAAAATCTAAAGCCCGGCTCGATGGACAAGCTCGGCTTCTCGCTGGAGCGCCTGCGCAAGGATTATCCGGCGCTGATCTGTTGTACTATTTCCGGGTATGGCGATGACGGTCCCTATGCCGACCGCAAGGCCTATGATCTCCTGATCCAGGCCGAGAGCGGGCTGGCCTCGATCACCGGCGGACCGGAAGGACCTTCCCGCGTCGGCATTTCCGTGGTCGATATCGCGACCGGCGCCACCGCACATGCTTCCATCCTCGAGGCGCTCATCGCCCGTGGGCGCACTGGCAAGGGCGCCGATATCCGGATTTCGATGTTCGACGTGATGGCCGACTGGATGGCGGTGCCGCTCTTGAATTCGGAAGCCGGCAATCCGCCGAAGCGGATGGCGTTGGCGCATCCGTCCATTGCGCCCTACGGCGTGTTCCAGTCGAAGGACGGCAAGGGCATCCTGATCTCGATCCAGAGCGAACGCGAGTGGAAGAAGCTTTGCGCCGAGGTGCTGGATCAACCCGACCTGCCAAGCGATCCACGGCTCGCCAACATGGTCGCACGTGTGACAAACCGTGCCGTCACCGACAGGATCGTCGCCGACAGTTTTGCCAAGATGGATCGCGTCGATCTGCTGAAGCGGCTGGCTGACGCCGACATCGCGTTTGCCGAGGTCAATACCATGGCGGACCTTGCCGTGCATCCGCATCTGCGCCGGATCGAAGTCGATACGCCGAAGGGCAAGATCAGCTACGCCGCGCCGGCCGCGATCTTCGTCGGCGAGAACAGGCATTACGGCGCCGTGCCCGCGATCGGCGAGCACATCGAAATTCCCAAGACTCCCCGCGCGCAGGCCAAATAGCCATGACGGAAAAACTCGACCTCGATCATTTGCGCAGCTGGATTGGAAAATCGACCGAGGCCTTAGACATCGTCACCGCGCAGCTCGTGAAAGGCTTGCGCGCGACGCTGTTTCAGGAGATCGGCGAGCCCAAGGCCGGCGACGCCGCGCCCTGGACCACGCATTGGTGCCTGGCGCAGCCGGTGTTTCCGATGTCGATGCTGGGCCCCGACGGCCACCCGACCCGCGGCGGCTTCCTGCCGCCGGTGCCGCTGCCGCGCCGGATGTGGGCCGGCGGCGAACTCGAATTCCTCGACGCCTTGCGCGTCGGCGATGAAGCCAGGCGCACGTCGCGCATCGCCGACGTTACGATGAAGACCGGCAGCACCGGCGCATTGTGTTTCGTCGCCATCGAGCACACCATCACGACGCCGCGCGGGGTGGCGATCCGCGAGCGCCAGGACATCGTCTATCGCGACATGTCCGGTGCTGGGCCGGCGGCTTCCGGCAAGCCGGCCCCGCCGCCGCCGGTCGCCAAACATCGCGAAAGCCACATGGCTGATCCCGTGCTGCTGTTCCGCTATTCGGCACTGACTTTCAATGGCCACCGCATCCATTACGACCGCGATTATGTCACCAAGGTCGAGGGCTATCCGGGCCTCGTGTTCCACGGCCCGCTGCAGGCGGCGTTGATCGTCGAATTCGCGGCCAAACTGCACGGCGGTGCAGCGCCGAAGAGGTTCAGCTATCGCGGGGTGCAGCCGCTGTTCGAAGGCAGCGAGTTCTCGATCAATGCCAACGACACCGGCGCCGGCATGGAATTGTGGACCGCCAATTCGGAAGGCCAGCCGACGATGAAGGGGACGGCGGCGTGGTAAAAGGTTGACGTCATTCCGGGGCGATGCAAAGCATCGAACCCGGAATCTCGAGATTCCGGGTCTGGTGCTTACGCACCATCCCGGAATGACGGCTTCCCTTTCTGAGGGCCCGACGTTGTCTCAAAATTCTTCCAAGACCAAATCCACCACCGTCAAGGACGCCACCTTCAACCTGCTGCGCGCGTTCGGCGTCAAAAAGGTGTTCGGCAATCCCGGCTCGACCGAACTGCCGTTCCTCAGCGACTGGCCTGATGACATCGACTACGTGCTGGGGCTGCAGGAAGCCTCGGTGGTCGGGATGGCCGACGGCTATGCGCAGGCCACCCGCAACGTCGGCTTCGTCAACCTGCATTCCGCCGCCGGCGTCGGCAATGCGCTGGGCAATATTTTCAACGCCTACCGCAACCAGACGCCGATCGTCATCACCGCCGGCCAGCAGGCGCGTTCGATCATGCCGTTGCTGCCGTTCCTGTTTGCCGAACGGGCGACCGAGTTTCCGCAGCCTTATGTGAAGTACAGCATCGAGCCGGCGCGGCCGGAAGACGTGCCGGCCGCGATCGCGCGCGCCTATTACGTGGCGATGCAGCCGCCTTGCGGACCGACCTTTGTTTCGGTGCCGGTCGACGACTGGACCCGTCCGACGCAGCCGGTCGAAGCTCGAAAGGTCAGCCGCGAACTCGGGCCGGATCCGGCCGCGATGAGCGCGCTGGTAGCCGCGCTTAACGACAGCAAGCGCCCTGCCCTCGTCGTCGGCCCCGGCGTCGATCGCGCCGAGGCGGTTGACCTGATGGTTCGCGTCGCGGAGAAAACGCGGGCCGCGGTGTGGGTCAGCCCGTTCTCGGCGCGCTGTTCGTTTCCGGAACGGCACCCGCTATTCGCCGGCTTCCTGCACGCCTCGCCGGGACAGGTTTCCGACGCGCTGCGCGAACACGACCTCGTGGTCGTGATCGGTGCGCCGGTTTTCACCTTCCATGTCGAAGGCCACGCCTCGATCTTCGACGGTGACACGACGATCTTCCAGATCACCGACGATCCGACCGCGGCGGCGGTGACGCCGTCAGGCACCAGCATCGTCGCAACGATGAAGCCGGCGCTGGCGATGCTGCTCGAACTATTGCCCGACACCAAACGCATAATCCCGGCAGTCCGCCCGCTGCCGCCAGCGCCCACGGCGGCCGATCCGATCCCGACCGAATTCCTGCTGGATGCGCTGTTCCACGCCATGCCCAAGGATGCTGCGCTGGTCGAGGAAGCGCCGTCGCATCGGCAGGCGATGCAGAAATTCATGCCGATGCGCGGCCAGGACAGTTTCTACACCATGGCGAGCGGCGGCCTCGGCTACAGCCTGCCCGCCGCGGTCGGAATCTCGCTGGGACGCCCGGATGTGCGCACCGTCTGCCTGATCGGCGACGGCTCGGCGATGTATTCGATCCAGGCGCTGTGGACCGCCGCCCGGCGCAAGCTCCCGCTGACGGTGGTGGTGATCAACAATTCCGGCTACGGCGCGATGCGCTCGTTCAGCCAGGTGATGCAGGTCCGCAACGTACCGGGGCTCGAACTGCCCGACATCGACTTCGTCAAGATTGCGGAAGGCATGGGTTGCAGCGCCGTCCGCGTCAGCAAGGCATCGGAGCTTGGCGCTGCACTGAAGCGCGGGCTCGCGCTTGAAGGCGCCAGCCTGATCGAGGTGATGGTGGATTCGGCGGTGCCGCTGCTTTACACGAAAAAGGATTGACGGCGTAGCCGTCATTCCGGGGCGCGAAGCGAACTACGATGTGCAATTGCACATCGGAGAATCTCGAGATTCCCCGATGCGCAATTGCGCATCTGAGGTTCGGTCCTTCGGACCGCCCCGGAATGACGGAGCGAGCGCTCCGTCACTTCCCATACGCTTCCCGCATCTTGGCCTGGATCTTCGCCATGCCCGCGATCCAGCGATCGTAATTTTCGGTCTTCTTGCGCATGTAACCGAGCACCTGCGGATGCGGGAGAATGACAAACGTTTCCTGCTCGAGGCCCCCGAGCACGTCCTGCGCCACCTGCTCCGGCGACAGATCGCCGTCGCCGGATTGCGGACCTTTTGGAATCGACCTGAGCATCGCGGTATCGACGCCCTGCGGGCACAGGATTGAAACCTTGATGCCGTCGGCCTTGTGCGAGATCGCGAGATTTTCCGCAAAGCCGACCGCGGCATGTTTGGTGGTCGAATAGGCCGGGCTGCCGATCTGCGAGAGCAACCCCGCTGCGGAAATCGTGTTGAGGAAATAGCCGCCGCCGCGCGCCTTCATGCGCGGGATCAGGTGCCGCGCGGCATAGACATGCGCCATGACATGAACCGCCCAGCTTCGTTGCCACGGCTCATCCGAGGTTCCGCCCGCATTGGTGGACAGCGGATCGAAGCCGCCGCCGATGCCGGCATTGGAACAGAACAGCGCGATCGGGCCGAACTGCCGCTCGGTCTCCTCGATGACGTGCAGGACATCCTTTTCCTTGCCGACATCGCATTTGAAGGCCGCCCCGTTGATCGGCGTGGCGACGGTTCGCGCGCCGTCCGGATCGATATCGGCGACCACGACCCTGGCCGCGCCGGCGCGGTGGAAGGCTTCGCACAGCGCCCGGCCGATGCCGCTGGCGCCGCCGGTGACAACCACGACTTTTCCGGTCACCTGCATGGCCGCTCTCCCCTCGTTTTCAGGTCAGGACAACATCGACAATCGCCGTGTAATGGCAGGCTGCTCCCGATAGCACGAAACCGTGCCAGATCGCATTCTGAAAACGCAGCCGATGCCAGGCGTGGAAGATCACGCCCAGGCTATACAGCACCCCGCCCGCGATGATGCACCACAGCGCCAGAGCCGGTAGCGCCTTCGCCACGGCGTCGTACAGCATCATGCCGCTCCAGCCCATCGCCAGATAGAGCCCGAGCGCGAGCCGGTCATATCGGCCTGGCAGCGCCAACTTGATCACGATGCCGATGATGGCAACGCACCAGACCGCGACCAGATGTGCGATCGCGAAATAGCTGTCCTTCAATTCCATGACGAGAGGCGTGTAGGTCGCCGCGATCAGAAGGTAGATCGCCGAACAATCGAAACGGCGCAGCATCCATTTGGCGCGCGATACCGGCCAGAGATTATAGGCTGCCGACAGCATCAACATCGCCAACAGTCCGGTGGCATAGACCGAAGCCACGGTGATATCGATCGCCGAGGCGTAAACCGCCGACAGCACGATGAGAGCGGTCGCCGCCACCAGGCCGAAGCAAATGCCGACGATATGCACGACGCCGTCGGCGATCAGTTCGCTGCGGTCGAAATTCCATCGCACCGCGCCGGCTACGGCATGGCCCGATGTCGACGCGAGTTGTTTCAATCTGAATATGGTCATGCCGCCTGCTGTATTGCGTTACGCAGCGATAAAACATAGGCCTCGGGAGGTCAACGCGCCGTCCGATCCCCTGTCCACGTCGCAGCCGAAGCTTGATTTCGGCCAGCCAATCGCCACTTTTCCTCCTTGATCGCCCCTCTCATCGAGCCCTCCGCGACCGCATGGCCCCCAGTTTTCAGGATATCGTCGAGGAAGCGCGGCTGTCGGCGCGGGCGCTATTGGATTACGGCGACAGCTTCTTCCATCCCACGGTACGGCTCGGCGTCACCGGCCTGTCGCGCGCCGGCAAGACGGTGTTCATCACGGCGCTGATCCACGGCATCACCCGCGGGGGCCGCTTTCCGGTCTTCGAAGCGTTCGCGACCGGCCGCATTGCCCGCGCCAGGCTCGAACCGCAGCCCGACGATGCGGTGCCGCGGTTCGATTACGAGAACCACGTCCGCACCCTGATCGAGGAGCGGCGCTGGCCGGCCTCCACCGTCGACATCAGTGAACTCCGGCTGGTGATGGACTATCAGCGCCCGAACGGCGCCGACCGCACGCTGACGCTCGATATCGTCGACTATCCCGGCGAGTGGCTGCTCGACCTGCCGCTGCTCAACAAGGGTTTCGAGCAATGGTCGGCCGAGAGCCTCGCCCTCTCGCGTGAAGGCCCGCGCGAAAAGCTCGCTGCGCCCTGGCACGAACATCTAGCGACGCTGAACGCCGAAGCCCGCGAGGACGAGCCGGCGGCGCGGATGGCCGCGAAGCTGTTCACGGATTATCTGCGCGCCTGCCGCGACGAACGCTTTGCGATGAGCCTGCTGCCGCCCGGACGTTTCCTGATGCCGGGTAGTCTCGCGGGCTCGCCGGCACTCACATTCGCCCCGCTCGACGTCGCGGCCGACGGCACCGCACCCGACGGTTCGCTGTGGGCGATGATGCGAAGGCGTTACGAGGCCTACAAGGATGTCGTGGTGCGGCCGTTCTTCCGCGATCATTTTGCGCGGCTCGATCGCCAGATCGTGCTGGTCGATGCGCTCGCGGCATTCAATGCCGGGCCGGAGGCGCTGCACGATCTCGAAGCCGCGCTCGCCGGCATCCTCGATTGCTTCCGGATCGGCCGCAGCACGATCCTGAGCAATCTGTTCCGGCCGCGGATCGATCGCATCCTGTTTGCCGCGACCAAGGCCGATCATCTGCACCATTCGAGCCATGACCGGTTAGAGGCCATATTGCGCCGCGCGGTCGCCAAGGCCGCCGACCGCGCCGAATATGCCGGCGCCGCCATCGACGTGGTGGCGCTGGCCGCCGTGCGCGCCACCCGCGAGGCGATGGTGGCGCGTGGCCGCGACAAACTGCCCTCGCTGCTCGGCACGCCCGCCCCGGGCGAAGTCGCCAATGGCGATACGTTCGACGGCGAGACCGAGGTGGCGACCTTTCCGGGCGACTTGCCCAGCGATCCCGAGGAACTGTTCAAGGGCACCTTTCGTGGCCTCTCCAGCACGCATTCCGAACAGGCGGACTATCGCTTCCTGCGCTACCGGCCGCCGCTGCTGCAGCGCGAAGGCGATGACGAACCCGCGCTGCCTCACATCCGCCTCGACCGCGCCCTCCAGTTCCTGATCGGAGACAAACTGCAATGAGCGAGAAGACCCCTCATCGGCGGCCGGCGACGTTCAAGCTCGACGATCCCGGCGTGATCGTGATGAACCCGGACGATGCCAGCCGTCCCGCGCGCGGCACGGTGCATATCACGCCGGAGCGAGATCCCGCGCAGTTGCCGGTGCCGATCGACCGGCCGCTGGTCCCGGCTAGGCGCGGCTTCCGCTGGGGCACGCTGTTCTGGAGCGCCACCGGCGGGCTGGTATTGCTCGGGCTCGGGCTCGGCATCGTCAACCTGATCGAGGATCTATTCGCGCGCAGCCAAACAATGGGTTACGTCGCGCTGGCGTTTGCGGTCGCCGCAGCGCTGGCGCTGGCGGTTGTGATCGGGCGCGAAGCCATCGGGCTGGCGCGGCTCGCCGCGATCGAGAAGCTGCACCAGCGCGCGGCCGAGGTGCTGCGCAGCGACGATCGCGCCGCCAGCCGGGCGGTCGTCAACGATTTGCTGAAGCTCGCGCATCAGAATCCGCAACTGGCGCGCGCCCGCGCCACGCTGGTGGGTCACGCCGACGACATCATCGACGGCGCCGACATGATCAAGCTTGCGGAGCGCGAATTGATGGCGCCGCTCGACGAGGAGGCGCGGCGGCTGGTCTCGACGGCGGCGCAACGCGTCTCGGTCGTGACGGCGGTCAGCCCGCGCGCGCTGATCGACGTGCTGTTCGTGTTCGTCGCCGCGATGCGCTTGATCCGGCAACTGGCGCGGCTCTACGGCGGCCGGCCGGGCACGCTCGGCATGCTCAGCCTGCTGCGCCACGTGATCGGTCATCTCGCCATCACCGGCGGCATGGCTGTTGGCGACAGCCTGGTGCAGCAGATGCTTGGCCATGGTATCGCGGCAAAGCTCTCGCAGCGGCTCGGCGAAGGCGTGCTCAACGGGCTGCTCACCGCCCGCCTCGGCCTCGCCGCCATCGACGTGACGCGGCCGCTACCCTTCACCGCGCTGCCGCGCCCCGCGCTCGCCGATCTCGCCAAGGACCTTTTGCGCAAGCGCGACGGCGAGGAGTAAATTCTGGAGGGTGCCAGTTACTGCGCCCTCTCCCCTTGTGGGAGAGGGCAGCTCCAGTGCCAGCAGCTCGCTCGCTTGGGTGAGGGGTTCGCTCCGCAGGCACACCTCTATCTGTGGAGACAGCCCCCTCATCCGGCGCTTCGCGCCACCTTCTCCCACAAGGGGAGAAGGGTACTCTGCCAGCACGCGCCAGCGAAACAGCGGCGTGTCCGGCGGCGGCGAGAGTTCCGGCGTCCAGCCGGTCAGTTTCTCCAGCGCATAGGTATCCATGACCACGCCGCGCCAGCTGCGCTCGACCCGTTCGAGCGGCTGCCGTTTCGCCGTGGTGAGATCCCAGATTGGCAGGCGATTGTCCGGCTCGCGCGCGACGTAGAGGCCGGTGCGATTCCGGATGAGATTCATGCCGGGATCGCGAAAGCCCTGGAAGCGTCCACGCTCGTTGATCTGAATGACCGGCACCCGGCCGTTGAAATACCAGCGCAGCATCGCGTAGGTGCGATAGTCCGACGTCGCGATCCAGGTCGCGCCGGTCGCTTTCAGTTGCGCCTGCGCCCGCGCCACCACCTGCTCATAGCCGGCCTCGCCGCCGACCGGATCGGCGCGGCCGATCAGGTTCCAGGGGGCGGCGACATAGTAGAAGAACACGCCGACGACGAAGGCGATGCCTGATATCACCGCCACCCTCGCCCATTTGACGGTGGATTCGATCATCCATTCCGGCCAGCCCTCGCGCGGCAGCATCGCGAGGTTGATGGCGGTGGCGGCAAATCCGGCCGGCCACAGGAACATCGGCCAGGTGTCGCCGACGCGCAATGTCAGCGACTTCCAGAAAAAGTAGCCGAACGGCACGATCACCGCGGTCGAGAGCAGGATCGCGACCGGCTCGCGATGGCGATAGCCGCGCCACGCCGTCAGCGTCACGCCCGACAGCACCACCGGCAGCAGCACGAAGCCGACCAGGCCGAACTGCAGGCCGAGATAATCGCCGACGGTGCGAAACGACAATTGATGGGTCGCGACCGCGCGCACGAACTGGAAGCGGAACGACGCCCAGTCGTGCTGATAATTCCAGACCAGCACCGGCGCGAACACGGTCAATGCAATC
This sequence comes from Bradyrhizobium sp. LjRoot220, assembly GCF_964252915.1. Classification (NCBI taxonomy): domain Bacteria; kingdom Pseudomonadati; phylum Pseudomonadota; class Alphaproteobacteria; order Hyphomicrobiales; family Nitrobacteraceae; genus Bradyrhizobium; species Bradyrhizobium sp. LjRoot220. The sequence continues at coordinate 360,743 of NZ_CAXUPS020000007.1, read as the reverse complement.
AGCGCCGCCGCCCACGGATAGGGGCTGAGCAACCAGCGCCGCCGCCAGTCCGGCACCAGCGCGAACGCCAGCACCGCCGGCAGCAGCAGGGCCACGGTGAATTTCGACAGCATTGCGAGGCCGGCGAACAGCCCGGCGGCGAGCCACCAGCGCGCATTGCCGCTCTCGTGAAGCCGGACCAGCGACCACAGCATCGCGACGGCGAGCGGGATCATCGCCGTGTCGGGCGCCACCTTCGCCATCAGCAGGCCGTAATAAAGCGCGGCCTCCGGCATCAGGGCGGCGAACGCCATGGCGCGGAAGTCATGGGTGACGCGGCGGACGATATCGACCAGCAGCAGCTGCGTCACCAGCATCGCGACGATGCCGCCGAAGCGGACGCCGAGATTGGTGTCGCCGAAAATCGTAGTCCCGAACCAGATCAGCCAGGCGATCCCCGGCGGATGGTCGAGGAAGGCCAGCGCGCTCTCCTTCGACCAGGTCCAGTAATAGGCCTCGTCGGTGCGCAGTTCGATGACCCCGGCATAGACCAGCCGCATCGCCGTCATCGCGGCGATCAGCGCCACCACGGCAAGCCATCGCCGGCGGCCGGCGCTATCCGGTTTGCTGCTGTTGTCGGGGGCGTTCGTCACGGCGCTTTTTCTTCGACTCCCAAGGGGGTGTCAACGTTTCGCGGCAGAAAAGGTGGTTGCCGGAACCACGTTGCAGGGTGTTCACCAAGCGAATTAGGCAATATTGTCGCCGGCAGCATCACTGACGGACCACATGGCCTCCCTGTCCCGTAAACAAATCGCAGCGACCCTGCGCGGCATCAGCCTGCGGCAGATCCGGCTGGCCACCGGCGTGGTGCTGTTTGCCTATCTGGTCAGCCATTTCCTCAACCACGCGCTCGGCAATATCTCGATGGAGGCGCTGGCCAGCGGCGTCTATTGGCACACGCTGTTCTGGCATTCCCTCCTTGTCACGTTCGTATTCTATGCGTCCTGTCTTGTTCACACCGGGCTCGGCATCTGGGCGCTGTACGAGCGCCGGCAATTCCGCTGGAAGGCGATCGAACCGCTCCAGCTGGTGCTGGGGCTGAGCATTCCCGCGATGATCATCACGCATGTGGTCGGCGTGCGGCTCGGTTATTCGCTGTACGGACAGGAAATACTCTACCCGCAAGTGCTGTTTGCCTACTGGATCTCGTGGCCGCCGCTCAAAATGTGGATGCTGTTCGCGGTCCTGGTGATCTCCTGGACGCATGGCTGCATCGGCCTGTATTTCTGGCTGCGCATGAGGGCGTTCTACAAGGCCGCCGCACCATATTTGCTGGCGGCGGCGATATTGGTGCCGACACTGGCGATGCTGGGTCTCTATCAGGGCGGACGCATGGTCGTCGACAGCGACAGCGTCGAGTGGCGGGCGGAGAATCTCAAGCCCAACCAGATCGGCACACCGGCCGAAAAGGCCGTCTTGAACGCCGTCACGGACTATCTCCTGATCGGTTATTTCGGCCTGCTCGGACTTGCCCTGCTGGCCAAGGGCGCGCGCGCCATCCATGAGCGCCGCGGCGGCATGATCAACCTGTCGTATGGCAATGGCCGGACGGTCCGGGTGCCGAAGGGCCTCAGCGTACTCGAGGCCAGCCTGCGCAACAACGTACCGCACGCCAGCGTGTGCGGCGGGCGGGCGCGGTGCTCGACCTGCCGCATCCGCATCATCGGCGACCATCACGACCTGCCCGAGCCCTCGCAGCGCGAGGCCTTCGTGCTCAGCCGCGTCGGCACCTCGGATCCGTCGATCCGCCTCGCCTGTCAGCTGCGGCCGGCAAACGACCTCTCCTTCTTCCAGCTCTTCCTGCCGCACACGATGTCGGCCGATGAGCCGTCGTCGAGTCCCACCAGAATCGGACAGGAGCGTTATCTCGTCAGCATGTTCGTGGACATGCGCGGCTCGACCAAGCTTGCGGAAAAACGCCTGCCGTTCGACACCGTTTTCATCGTCAATCGATTCCTCGGCGCGGTGTCGCAGGCGGTGATCGAAAGCGGCGGCCGGCCGAACCAGTTCGTCGGCGACGGCATGCTGGCGCTGTTCGGGCTGGCCGTGAGCCGGCAGGAGGCCTGCCGGCAGGCGCTGCGGGCCGCAGCCATGATCGCGGTCAATGTCGACGAGGTGAACAAGTTTCTGGAACATGATCTGCACGAGCCAATCCGGTTCGGCGTCGGCATCAATGGCGGCGAGGTGATCGTCGGCGACATCGGCTACCGCGACCATATGGTGTTCACCGCGCTCGGCGATCCCGTCAATGTCGCCGCGCGGCTGCAGGACATGACCAAGAGCCTTACTTGCGAGGTGGTGATCTCGGACGAGGTTCGCGCTACCGCAGGCTTGTCCGCCGATGCGCTGCCAGAACACGAAGTCGCGATCCGCGGCCGAAACGAGCCGATGATCGTACGGAGCGTGTCGGACGCGAAGGAGTTGGTGGCGCTGATCGATGACGTCGAGCCGGTCGCGGCGTAGCGTAGTGGCGCGATGCCCTAAACCCGCTGCCCGACATCGAGCACGAGAAGGAGCTCGCGGGGATTTGAGGTTCGTCATTGCGAGCGAAGCGAAGCAATCCATCGGGCCGCGCGAAGAAAGAATGGATTGCTTCGTCGCTTCGCTCCTCGCAATGACGGGAATGGTGCAGCCCCACCTAATGCTGTCATCCCCGCGCAGGCGGGGATCCAGTACGCCGCGGCTTCTCGGTTCTATCATTGCCGTCTCTGGATACTGGATCGTCCGCCTTCGCGGACGATGACACTGAATATGTGTTTGCGATCTCGCGGCGTATTCCGCCCGAGCTTTGCTGGAAACTTCCCGCCCTCTCATAAGAGGACGCAGGGAAGACCGGGTGCGCGCTGCATGGAGCGCGCGACTGCTTGGTGAGCCGCCGCGATTATGTTGACTCCCGGCCAGCCGCGTTGCTGCTACAGGACCCGGCCGACGCCGCGGCGTCGCAGCTCGGCAAAGCGAGCCCGCCCAGTTTTCCACTGTTTCCAGACGATGGCGCAACCGCCGCCTGAGCCACTCATCAAGCGCTCGCAACATCGACGGTGTTTGGCAGAAGCCGAAGTAGCCGCGCCATCCGGTGAGATAGGCGGACAACCTCTGACAGTCTGCGCCAGGCTGCGCCCGCATGTGCGCCGCGTCAGTTCTCGACCCTTGCCTTGAAGCGGGCGATCGCCTGCGGCGCGATGCGCCGTCGCGGTTCGCTTCATAGGTAAAGCTAAAGCCCAGGAACTTGCGGACGCTCGGTTTGGCGACCGCACTCTGGCCTTGTTGACCTTTTAGCCCGAGACGCTGGGCAAGGAACCGTTCGATGCCGGCTTCCACATTGCTCGCCCGCACGTTGGCTGCGCACATAGATGTTGCAGTCGTCGGCATAGCGCACGAAGCGGGTGACCGCTTCTCCAGTTCCTTGTCCAAGACGTCCAGCATCAGGTTCGACAATAGCGGCGAGAGCGGCCCACCTTGCGGCGTGCCTTCCTCCGTCGGACTGACCAGTCCTCCTCCATCACCCCTGCAGTCAGAAAGCCGCGGATGAGCTTCAGGATGTCAGCTACCCGCTTGGCTACGAGCCCCATCAGATGTCATGGTTGACCCGGTCGAAGAACTTTTCCAGGTCGATATCCACGACGACGGCGTATCCGACGCAATATAGCCTGCGCCCGTTCCACCGCCTGATGTAAGCGCGCCGGGCTTTGCCGAAGTTTGCCTTGAGAAACGTTCTGTCCTTTCGGCTCTGTAGTGCTTGCATCGCTGCCTGCTGGATCAGGGTGGTCGAGCACGTCGGAATGCCGAGCAGCCCGACGCTCTCGGTGGCTCCACGCGCCGCACCGGTTGCGGCTGTAGTTGCCGTCAAGTAGCTGTTCGATCGCAGGCCAGTGCTCCTTCAGGTAGGCGGGCAATTCGCCAATGGGTCATCCCATCGACGCCTGCCGCACCTTGTTGCGCCTTCACTTGCGCCAACGCTTCTTTCAGGTTCTCACGCTCGACAACGTCTTCCATCGACGGTCCCGCGACCGCCGGGCGTTCGAGACAGACTTTCGCCGTGCATGCTTTCGGCTCGGCGGCAGCGCTTCGGCTTCACCCTCCGCCCTGGTGCCCGAGTTCAGTTCGATCTGATTTTTCTGCCGCATGGCTCGCACGAGATCGTCGCTCTAGTTCTCCAGCGCCTGGGCCTTCGGCGGCAAGCCGCCGCCTACTATGCCCTCTGATTTCTGCGCTGCGGCCAGCCGCCTGCGACGGCCTCAGTCCCAAAAGCCGGGACAGTGCAGACCTCCCGGAGGTAAGACCGATCGCCTTCACCGCACGCCCGCCGGATTTACCACCCGACCATTGATGACCGTGGACTTCGCGACCAGTAGCTCGCTCGTCCGGCCGGGTAGGCCTCGATATCCGGTGTTTGTCCATCGGGCCGCGACTTTGCTCCACGCTTTCTTCGACCCCACCTCGCGATGACGCCCTGCGCTTCGCTAGTCCTTCGCCGTCAGGCTGGACAGAGGACTTCCACCTCCAAGCTATCGTTCATACTCGGCACGTTCATTGGATCGGTCAAGCCGGGCGATGACAGTTGAATGTGTGTTCGCATTCTCGCGACGCATTGCGCCCGAGGCTTGCTGGAAACTTCCCGCCCCCTCCAATAAGAGGGCGCAGGGAAGACAGGGTGCGCGCTGCACCCGCGGTCCCGTGTGCGGTTTGTAGATAGAAAGCTGCACACGAGCATACAGCGCAGCGGTGAACACCCGGCCTTCCCTGCGCAAGGGCTTTACGGCTTATAACGAGCTCTCCCCGGAGAACGGCTCTTTTGCCTCCGTAGCGCCCTGAAAACTATTGCCTCCAGGTGCATTGACGCCAGCACCGCGACGTCAGGACCACTCGTCTTCATGCCGTACGCTTCGGCGCCTTTGGTCAAGGGCACCGTCACGTCCACCGCAACCCCGTCCAACGTCCGTGACCACGGCCGACGCCCTTCTGAGTAGGACGGGATGGCCAAACTATGCCCCCGAGTCGCCATTCTGTAAAAGCGAAATATTTTTTATTCTGGGGCTTGACACGATTTCCATAAATCCGAAGTGATTTGCCCGTCGGGTTGATTTGTCGCAGCCAGGTTGCGAGATTGCGCTTGCCTGCGAGGCGACGCCGTATGTAGGGCGGGTTCGCTTTAACCCGCCATCTCGCATGGAATGCGGCGGGTTAAAGAGAACCCGCCCTACGGGCTACGGGCTCACATGCCGGCCGTCATTGCGAGCGAAGCGAAGCAATCCATGGCGCGGCGTGGGGCAATATGGATTGCTTCGCTTCGCTCGCAATGACGAGGAGAGACGGCATTAAATTGAAATGTCATTCCGGGATGCGCCGCTTGGCGCAGACCGGAATCCATCAAGCGACAGCACGTGCGCTCCGATGGATTTCGAGCTCGCGCTTCGCGCGCCCGGTTGTGAACCATTTCACATCTGAACAGCCGTTCAGGTACCTGTTCGCAATTGTAATGCGGCCTGCTCGAACCGGCTTTCTCGCACGCACGACTGATGGGCGATGGGTAAGACTGAAACTGAAACATCAACCCGCGCCAGGACAACAATGTCAGCGCGCATCACTCAAGGAGAAAGACCATGCTTCGTAAAGTTACTCTCGCCATCGCTGCCGCCGCCACCCTCAGCGCCGTCGCGCTGGCTCCGACCGCCGCCTCTGCCTGGCATCCCAAGCATATCGGCCATCACCATCATCACCATGGCCATCACCACCACGGCCACCACCACCATGGCTTCGGCTTCAAGGTCGGCTACTTCGGTGGCGGCTATGACGGCTGCTACGTGAGCCGCCGCGTGTTCACCCCGTACGGCGTCGTGTTCCGCACCGTCAACATCTGCTACTGATCGAACCGCACGTTCGGTTCAGAAGCCCCGGTCGCCCCGCGCGGCCGGGGCTTTCTGTTGTTGGGCACGCCGATCGAGGATGCGGACGCCGCAGAGATCATCGATTATCTCGGTAGGAACGACTGAAAATCGCGGCGGGTGAAGGCGCGGACGCTCCGTCCTGGCGCGTCCGGTTGTAAAGTTACCCCATACCCCCTGCCCGCCCGCGGGGACGATTTTCGGTTATTCCGTCCACCGAACAGCGGAAGCCCGCCCCGGTTTTGCCGCGTCAAATGCGCGCGAAACAGCCAAAAAGGCGGAAATGCGGTGCGATATGGCGTATTTTTGCCGAAACCACGGTGCCGTTTGCGCTACCCAGCCCGAAACAACCCGGGTATCCTGATGCTTCGGGCATGCCGGTATGTGCGGGGACCGGCCGCTCGTTTTATTTTTTGATTCCGCGGAGACGACGTGAATGGCTAAAGGTACGGTGAAGTGGTTCAACCCGACCAAGGGTTATGGATTCATCCAGCCCAGCAACGGTGGCAAGGACGTTTTCGTTCACATTTCGGCAGTTGAGAAAGCAGGGCTTTCGACGCTTAACGAAGGGCAGACCGTCGAATACGAAGAGATTGCCAATCGCGGCAAGACTTCGGCCGAAAACCTCAAGGTTTAGCGCTACCGCGCGATCGGCAACGGCGCGCTCTCGGAAGCATTCCGGGGGCCGGGCTTGAAAAAACTCTCAAAAAACTGTGAGCGTTCGGCGGAGCGAGCACCGTAGTTGCTCGTACCATCTTCAGACCGACCGACCGCTCAATCTTCCTTCACCCATTTCTCGACCGGCATGACGTCCGGGGGCTGCAGATAGCCCCGCGGCCAGAGGTCGACGGCCCATTCAGCCTTGGTCGCGCGGTCGACCAGCACGGCGGTGTTGTGCGGCGTCTGCAGCACCAGCGTATTGCCGCGATAACGGGGATCCCCGATCGCATGATGCTTCAGCAGGCCCCAGTCCTGCAGCACCAGCAGCAGGCTGGTGGTGTTGCGGGTGGTGTCCCAGCAATCGTAATTGTGCTTGTCGTCGAAGTAGCGGAAATCGGCTTTCGCCACCCGCTTGTTGGTGCCGAGGATCGGTCCCATGCGGCGATCGAACCACACCACGGCCTTCTGCACCGCCGCGCGTTCGGTTGCGGCCGACGCCCGGCCCGCCGCCATGATCTGCGTCAGCGCGTTACGGTCTGCTGGCGTGAAATCGAAGATCTGGCGGCGGCGGCAGACGAAGCCGTAGCAGACCGTCATCGATCTCGCCGACGGCGGATATATCGACACCGACGTATAGAGCGCTGCGACCGCCGAACTCATTTCGGCTGCTTCGCAAGGCGCGCCCAACAGCGCCGCCCCGACAACGCCAAGCACGCCCGCAAGCCTGGCGCGCGTTTGGCGTAACCGTGTCGGTCGGTCGGCGTCTCTCATGGTCCCTGCTATCCAGACGATGGCGCGGCTCTGAGAATTAGCGCGTGCCCCTCACGCTGCCAAGTTGCAAGACCGCCACCTGTGGAACAGGCCACGGCTATTTTTGGCGTGATGCGTTTCGGTCACGCGGCCAGGGCCGGTGGCCTCATGGTTCGAGACGCGCGGAAGTGCCGCGCTCCTCACCATGAGGGTCTAGGACCTTGCTTCCTCATCCTGAGGTGCCACGCGCGAGCGGCGCGTCTCGAAGGATGACTGCCCCCGGACCAGACCGGAAAACGCCCCTACCCGACCGGCAGCGGCGCGTCGCGTTTGACCTCTTCCATCACCGCGTAGGTCCGCGTCTCGCGCACGCCCGGCAGCGCGAGCAGGGTTTCGCCGAGGAAGCGCCGATACGCCGTCATGTCGGCGAGACGGGCCTTCACCAGATAATCGAAGCCGCCCGCCACCATGTGGCATTCCAGCACTTCGGGGGCCGATTGCACGGCGCTGGCGAAACGCTCGAATACGTCGGGCGTGGTCTTGTCGAGCATCACCTCGACGAACACCAGCAAACCCAACCCCAGCCGGTGCGGATTGAGCCGGGCACCGTAGCCCTCGACGAAACCGTCGCGCTGGAGCCGCTTCAGCCGCTCGCCGACCGAGGTCGGCGACAGCCCGATCCGCTCGGCCAGTTCGACGTTGGCAATACGGCCATCTCCCTGAAGGATGGAGAGGATTTTGCGGTCAATCTTGTCGATATCCATCATTTGTCCGGCTGACTTGCCCATATTCCATATTTACTAAGGCAAACCAGCCAATATGTCTATCGAACTACGGTAGGAGCAGCGCTAAATTAGGTGAACCCGAGGGAATCACCATGGCCGACCGCCCGCCACCTCTCCCGCCCTTCAGCGCGCCTTACGCGCCCCCCGATTCGGAAATCGCAGCCCGGCTGCTCGCCACCGCTAGATTGAGCGCGGACCAGGAGGCGCGGATCGACCGCACGGCAACGCGCCTGATCGAGGCCATCAGGGCCAATGACGATCCGCTCGGCGGCATCGAGGACATGCTGCGCGAGTTCGCGTTGTCGACCAAAGAAGGCCTCGCGCTGATGGTGCTTGCCGAAGCCTTGCTCCGCGTGCCGGACGCCCGCACCGCCGACCAGTTCATCGAGGACAAGCTCGGCCAGGGCGATTTCATCAATCACGAGACCAAATCCAGCGCCTTCCTGGTCAACGCCTCGGCGTGGGCGCTCGGCATGTCGGCGCGCGTGATCCAACCGGGCGAGACGCCGCAGGGGACCATCGGGCGGCTGACCAAACGGCTGGGCGCGCCCGCGGTGCGCGCCGCGACGCGCCAGGCGATGCGGCTGATGGGCAGCCATTTCGTGCTCGGCGAGACCATCGAGGCCGCGCTGGCGCGGGCCGAAGCGCATGCGTCGCGTCACCAGCGCTATTCCTTCGACATGCTCGGCGAAGCCGCGCGCACGGCTGAAGACGCCGCCCGTTATTTCGATTCCTACGCCCGCGCGATCGATGCGATCGGCCACACCGCCAATAATCGTCCCTTGCCCGATCGGCCTGGCATTTCCGTCAAGCTCTCGGCGTTGCATCCGCGCTTCGAGGCGATCAGCCATCGGCGCGTGATGACCGAGCTGGTGCCGCGCCTGATCGATCTGGCGCGGCAGGCCAAGACCTTTGATCTGAATTTCACCGTCGATGCCGAGGAAGCCGACCGGCTGGAATTGTCGCTCGACGTGATCGCGGCGGCGTTCGCCGATCCATCGCTGGCTGGCTGGGACGGTTTTGGGCTGGCGATCCAGGCCTATCAGAAGCGCGCCCGCGAGGTGATCGACCATGTCGATGGTCTGGCGCGCAGCCTGAACCGCCGGATGATGGTGCGGCTGGTGAAAGGCGCCTATTGGGACACCGAGATCAAGCGTGCCCAGGAGCGCGGGCTCGACGGCTATCCGGTGTTCACCCGCAAGGCGATGACGGATTTGAACTACGTCGCCTGCGCGCAACAATTGCTGGGCTTGCGGCCGCGGATCTTTCCGCAATTCGCAACCCACAACGCGCTGACGGTTGCGACGCTTCTCGAACTGGCTGATGGCGAGAGCGGGTTCGAGTTCCAGCGCCTGCATGGCATGGGCGAGGCGCTGTATGCGCAACTTGGCGAAGATCACCCCGACATCGCCTGCCGCACCTATGCCCCGGTCGGCAGCCACCGCGATCTGCTCGCGTACCTGGTGCGGCGATTGCTGGAGAACGGCGCCAATTCGTCGTTTGTCGCGCTCGCGGCTGATGAAGCCGTGCCGGTGGCAACGCTGTTGCGGCGTCCGCCGGACGTTATCGGCAGTGCCGACAAGGCCATGCATCCGAACATCCCGCTGCCGCGCGATCTTTATTCGCCACAGCGGGCGAATTCGCGCGGGCTGGAATTCGGTGAGCGTACGGCATTGAACCAACTCGTTGCCGGTATTGCCGCGGAGACCACGCCCGCGGCCGGCAGCATCGCCGATGCGACGCCGGCGGCGCTGAACGCTGCGATAGCGGCCGCGCGCGACGGATTCAAGCGCTGGAGCCGAACGCCGGCCGGGGCGCGTGCCCGCGCGCTGGAAAAAACCGCCGACCTGCTGGAACGGCGCGCGGTACGTTTCATCGCGCTGCTGCAACGCGAGGGCGGCAAGACGCTGGACGACGCGCTGTCGGAGTTGCGCGAGGCCGTCGATTTCTGCCGCTATTACGCCGCGCAGGGCCGCGAACAGTTCGGTGACGGCAAGGTGATGCCGGGCCCGACCGGCGAGAGCAATGTGCTCGCCTTGCGCGGCCGCGGCGTCTTCGTCGCGATATCGCCGTGGAACTTTCCGCTGGCGATCTTCATGGGCCAGGTCACGGCGGCGCTGATGGCGGGCAATGCCGTGATCGCAAAACCTGCCGAGCAGACGCCGCTGATCGCGGCGGAAGCGGTGCGACTGTTGCATGAAGCCGGTGTTCCGGATTCCGCCCTGCATCTGGTGCCGGGAGACGGCAAGGTCGGCGCTGCGCTGGTGGCACATCCCGAGATATCTGGCGTGGTCTTTACCGGCTCGACGGAAGTGGCACGCAACATCAACCGGGCGCTGGCGGCCAAGGACGGCGCGATCGTGCCGCTGATCGCGGAAACCGGCGGCATCAATGCGATGATCGTCGATGCCACCGCGCTGCCCGAGCAGGTCGCCGACGACGTCGTCACCTCGGCGTTCCGCTCGGCCGGCCAGCGCTGCTCGGCGCTGCGGCTGCTGTTGCTCCAGGACGATGTCGCCGACCGCATGATCGAGATGATCGCGGGCGCCGCGCGCGAACTGCGGATCGGCGACCCCTCCGATCCCGCCACCCATATCGGGCCGGTGATCGATGCCGAGGCCAAAGGGCGCCTCGACGCCCACATCGCGCGCATGAAGCAGGAAGCGCGGGTGCACTTCGCGGGCAGCGCGCCGGAGGGCAATTTCGTCGCGCCGCATATCTTTGAACTGACCGATGCCGGGCAACTCACGGAAGAGGTGTTCGGCCCGGTGCTGCACGTGGTGCGCTACCGCGCCGACGGGCTCGCGGCCGTGCTGCAATCGATCGAGCGTTCCGGCTACGGGCTGACGCTCGGCATCCATTCCCGGATCGACGATACGGTGGAAGACATCATCGACGCCGTTCAAGTCGGCAACATCTATGTCAACCGCAACATGATCGGCGCCGTCGTCGGCGTGCAGCCGTTCGGCGGTCACGGCCTTTCCGGCACCGGCCCGAAGGCCGGCGGCCCGCATTATCTGGCGCGGTTTGCGACCGAACAGACGGTCACCGTCAATACCGCGGCAGCCGGCGGCAATGCAGCCCTGCTGTCGGGCGGGGAGTAGTTGCATCATCAGCCCGAGATGGGCCAAATGCGTTCGAAGTGCTTCACGCGCGGCACGCAATATTCCGGCGGAAGCAAAATCGACAAAGGTCACGGGAGCGGCTTCGACATGGAAAAAGGCATTTTTGACGGCCTCAAGGTTCTGGACTGCGCGAGTTTCATCGCAGCCCCCGCGGCCGCCACGGTGCTGTCGGATTTCGGCGCCGACGTGATCAAGATCGAGCCGCCCGTGACCGGCGATCCCTACCGCAACCTGCCGAATTTACCGGGCTATCCCCACAGTGAACATAATTTCGCGTGGATGCTGGAGGCCCGCAACAAGCGGAGCCTCGCGCTCGACCTGACGAAGCCGGAAGCGCAGGCGGTGCTGTACAAGCTGGTTGCCGAGGCCGACGTCTTCATCACCAACATGCCACCGCAGGTCCGCGCCAAGCTCGGCATCACCTGGGACCATCTGGCGCATCTCAACGACCGGCTGATCTATGCATCGTTCACCGGCTACGGCGAAAAGGGCGAGGAAGCCAACAAGCCCGGCTTCGATAGCAACGCCTATTGGGCGCGCTCGGGCCTGATGGACCTGGTCCGCGCCGACGAGAACACGACGCCGGCGCGTTCGATCGCCGGCATGGGCGATCACCCCTGCGCGATGGCGTTTTACGGCGCGATCGTGACCGCGCTGTTCAAGCGCGAAAAGACCGGCAAGGGCTCGCATGTCAGTTCCAACCTGATGGCCAACGGCGTCTGGGCAGCCTCGGTGCTGGCGCAGGCGAAACTGGTCGGGGCCAAATTCGGCGAGCGGCGGCCGCGCGAACGCGCGCTGAACGCGGTGACCAATCATTACCAGTGCAAGGACGGTCGCTGGCTGATCCTGTCGCTGCTCAACGAAGACCGGCAATGGCCGACACTGGCGCGCTGCCTCGGCCGCGAAGACCTAGTGAGCGACCCGCGTTTTGAAACCAAAAAGGAGCGCCACGCGCGCTCGCTGGAACTGATCAAGATTTTCGACGAAATCTTTGCCAGCAAGGATCTCGCCGAGTGGCGCAGGATTCTCGACGGCAACGGGCTGGTGTTCGGCGTCGTCGGCATCCTCGACGACATTCCAGGCGACAAGCAGATGATCGAGAACGAGGTGCTGGTGCCGTTCGAGAACGACACCATGATGACCATCAGCAGCCCGATCTGGGTCGACGGCAGCAAAAAAGTCCAGCCGCGCAAGCCGCCCGCCCTTGGCGAGCACAGCGACGAGATTTTGCGCAGCGCCGGCTATGATGAGGCTGCGATCAAGACGCTGCGCGCGTCCGGCGCGGTGGCGTAAGGCTGCGGAAGGATACCGGCATGCCCACCTACCGCCTGCATTACTTCCCGGAATCGGGAAACAGCTACAAGCTTGCGTTGATGCTGACGCTGTGCGGCCAGGCCTTTGAGCCGGTCTGGACGGATTTCGGCGGCGGTATCACGCGCACGGCGGAGTGGCGCCGAACCGTCAACGAGATGGGCGAAATTCCGGTGCTGGAAGAGGACGGCGTCCGTCTCACCCAGACCGCGCCGATCCTGCTAAAACTCGCGCGGCAATTCGGCAGATTCGGCGGCGAGACCGAACAAGAGCAGTTCGAGCTGCTGCGCTGGCTGTTCTGGGACAACCACAAGCTCACCGGCTATATGGCCTCGTACCGGTTCATGCGGACGTTCATCTCGTCAGGTGATCCCGCGGTGCTGAAATATCATCGCAAACGCCTCGACGATTTTCTGGGTATTCTGGAAACCCATCTGCAACGGAATGCGTTCGCGATCGGCGCGCGACCGAGCATCGCCGATATTTCCATGATGGCCTATCTGCATTATCCGAGCGACGAGACCGGCTATGATTTCGCGGTAAGCCACCCCGCCATCAGCGCCTGGCTCGGCCGCATGGCGGGCCTCCCCGGCTGGAAATCAGCCTACGATCTGCTGCCCGGCAAACGGCTGACGCATTACGCATAGTGGCGGGCGTTCGCACTGTCTTCCGTCATCCTGAGGTGCGCGCTCTTGCGCGCCTCGAAGGATGAGTATGGCCCGTGACCCATCCTTCGAGGCTCACCCAGCGGTGCAAATGCACCGCAAGGCTCGCACCTCAGGATGACGAACCCATCATGGCGATATCCTCCCTAGCGGTTAAGCCATGACGGGGCATCGCTACGCAGCGGCCGGCTACCGGCTTTGGACGAAGCACATGCCGATGCGCGTGGCCTTGCCGCTGACCTGACAGGCCAGCCCCTCGGCGCAGGTCCAGGCGCGGAAGCTCGCGTCGTTGCTGGCGGCCGGCTTGCCGGTAGCGTAGCAATGCGCGCCCCAGCCATCGCTATATTCGGTCCCGACCAGCTCCGTGCTGCCGCGCAATTGCGGACGGCTGGCAAAGCCGCGGGAATAATCCGGCGTCCTGCCATCCCGCACCGCCATGAGGATATCGCGGCGGCGAACCTGATCGCCGAAGAAGTGCGGCGAGGCCGGCACGACCGTTGAATTGGAGGGCTTAGCCGCCATCCAGTCGACACCCGGGAAGTGAAAGCCGCCGATGCCGCGCGTCTGGTGGCAGCCGGAACAGGTGACATCGTTGAGGCGGCGCTCGAAGCCGCCGGCCGAGCGGATGTTTTGCAGCTTAAAGCCATCAGCCGCGGCCTTCTTCAGCGCTGTGACCACGTCAGCTTCGCTGAACACTGATTTGCCACCCTCGCCCTGCATCAGGCCGAATTCCGGCTGCAGGCCGGAATTGCCAGATCCGGCCGGCGTCGCGGCGACGGCGCTGTTGGCCAGAAATCTTTCCGGGATCAGGATCGTACCCGAATCGAACTCGGCCAGATGCTTCGGCTCGAGCAGCCATGACTTGAACTCGCGCCCGAGCTTGTCGTCGGCCAGAAGACGATCACGATCGATCTGGTTCTCCATCGGCGCTTCCTGAAATTCCCGCAACCGCGCGTCATAGCGAAACACCTTCAACAGATAATCGGTGCGGAATTCGCGTACCGCCGATTTCCGCGCATGCGCGATCTGAAGGTTGGTCTCGATGCGATCGATGTTCCGATGGTCGATCAGGTCGAACGGACCGTCTTCGCCGAGCAGCTTCTGCGCGAGCGGCGCGCCGGTCAGCGACAATTCGCCCGCGGCAAGCCAGCGCCTTGCGATTTCGGAACAGGTGATGGGTTTGCCGTTACGATCGATCCCATCGCCGGCCTTCGCTTTGAGGATGAGAATCAGCGTCATCGGCAGGCGCGCCAGAATTGCCGTGTCTTGGGTTCCCGGCGTTTTCGTTCGCGTCAGCCGATAGATCAGCCGGATCTCGCCGCAACCGGCCTCGTCGAGATAGGCGCGGTCCATGCGGTTGACGATGCCCGCCAGCACGAAACGGGTGTCGGCAGCATCAAGCTGGATTCGGTCGAACAGTTGAAAGGCAAAGCCATCGCCAACACCGATGGTCTCGTTCGGCAGGCTGTTGTTATGCCGCGCAATGTAGCGATCGAACTCGGCGTCGATCGCCTGGCGGACTGGAACCATCGACGCGAGGGTGAACGACTGCGCGCTGGTGAGCGGGATATTCGCCGAGCGCTCCGGCCACAACATACGGCCGATGCCGAACCTGCCGCCATCGAGTTCGCGGAGCGCCAGCGGATCCGTTATCGCAGTTCCGCGCTCCAGCGCCGCGGCGGGTGCAGCGCGCGCAGGTAACGCGCCGCACAGCAGGGCGAATATGATGCCAAGAAATCGCAGCGCGGGGTTCATGTCCCCACTAACACCGCGCCAAGTCGCCTATTCAAGTAAAAAGGCGCTTCACATCACGGTGAAGCGCCCTTCTTCGGATGTCAGGAATCAGCGGGCGACGATCAGACCCTTGCTGGTCACGACCACCCATCTGCCATCCTGCTTGCGGATGGCATCGATGCGGCCGAGACCGGGGACGGGATCGCCGGCGTAGACTTCAAAAATGCCCTGGCGGCCTTCGATCAGCGCGCTGCCATTGGCGGCGTCACGCAGCACCCAGCCGTCCACGGTCGGCAACCGCGCCACTTCGGGCTTGGGCGCGGGCAGCGGAACGGCTGCGGCCGTTGCGGGCGGCGACACCGTCCCCGTGACGTCCCGCGCGGCGGCCGGCGTTGCGGCGGCGACCGGTGCGGGCGCGGGTGCGGCTTGCGCGCGGAGTTTTTCGACGGCCTCGCTGAGCTTGGCGAGCTTGGCGGCAGGCTCGGCCTGCGCCTTCTCGATCTTGTCGAGGCGGTCGCTGGTCTTGTTGAACTGGCTCACCCCGGTTTTGGAGGTATGCTCGACGCTGGCTTTCAGCGCGAGGATATCGGCATCGATCCGCGCCACGGAAGCTTCGAGCCGGGAGGCTTCGAGCGCGCCGTTGCTCGCGACCGCGGAGTTTCCGGCCATCACGTATCCAAGGCCCGCGGTTGCCAGCGCACCACCGAGCGCACCGGCCACCGTCGCCAGTGCCACCACAGCCGCCATCGCCGACATCCGGCGCTTGCCGGACGGGCCTTCAGCGGCCTCGGCTTCCGGCTTCGCATCGGCTTCGTCGCCGTTCCACGCGCGCTCACCGGGCGACATGATCAACAGCTTGCCGGGTATCCGCGGCGGTTCAGCTTTGGTCGGTTCGGGGTTGGCCGCTTCGGCCTTGTGAGCTTCGGCCTTGGGAGCCTCAACCTTGTGAGCTTCAGCCTTGGGAGCCTCAGCCTTGGGAGCCTCAACTCTCGACGTTTCGGCCTTGATCGCTTCCACTTCGGGCGCGTCCGGCTTGGGAGAAGTCTCTTCCTGATCGGGCGCCAACATCGTCGACTCGACCAGGGCCGGCGTCAACTGCTCGCTGGCCGCCGACATATCGGGAGCGGCCGGCCCGGTGCCGACGGTACCGGTTTCACCTTTGGTGGGCTCGGGCTGTTGTTCGCTCACGTTCAATTCTCCAGAATGGGTTGACCTTTTGGTAACTTTTATTGCTTGCGAAATCGTTACCGGGTTCCGCCTTACCGAAATTTAAGACGTTCATCCGGGCCTGTTTGCGGCTGCAACATGACGGCGGCGCGGCCGATGTTTCTGACCCCTCGCCATGCTGCCTTGCGGCAATCCCCGGCAGCTCGGTTTCCACCCGTTCATTTCCCGACTAACATGGCCTGACCGACCAGCCAGAAGGCAGGGGGCCGACCATGACCATCGAAAAATGCATCAACGAGTTTGGTGTGGATGACGTCATTTTTGAGGAAGGCTCGACCGGGCGTGAGCTGTTCGTCGTGCTCGACGGCCAGGTCGAGATCGCCAAGGTTAACGGCGCCAGCAAGACCGTCATCGTCACGCTCGGCAAGGGCGAGTTCTTCGGCGAGATGGCCGTGATCGACGGCTCGTCCCGCTCGGCGACGGCGATTGCCGCCGCGCCGCACACCCGCGTGATGCGGATCAATCACGCCCGCTTCGTCTACCTGGTCAGCCAGCAGCCGGCGTTTGCACTGATGATTATGGATGCGCTCAGCAAGCGGCTGCGCGCGTCGAACGCCGTCACCTTCCGCGCCGCGGCCAACTCATGAGCGAGCGCCGACCAAGCCCGTTCAAGACCCTGCTCGACAGCGACGTCTGCACGCTGATCGAAGCGGCCGAGAACGTCTACCAGATCCGCTTCAAGAACCGCGCAGCCAACGCCTATCTGGTGCGGGGCAGTTCGCGGACCATCCTGATCGATGTCGGCCTGTCGTCGAACTATCCGCATCTCGTAACCTGCATGCAGCACGTCGGGTGCCCGCCCGAGAAGATCGACATGGTGGTGCTGAGCCACGAGCATCTCGACCATATCGGCGCGGCCTGGCAATTCGCCGGCCGCAGCTTCATTGCCGCGCATCGGCTGGCTGCCAACAAGATCATGCTGCGCGACGATTTCTCGATGCTGCGCAAGATGTTCAACGAGCCAAATGTGCCGATCAATGTCGATATCTGGCTGGAGGAAGGCAATCTGCTCGACCTCGGCAATTTCCGCCTCAACGTGATGTACACGCCGGGACACACCTCGGCCTGCATCACGCTGTTCGAGCCGGACAAGGGCCTGTTGTTCGCCTCCGACACGCTGATGCCCGGCGGCGTGATGGGCGGCGTGTTCGGCTCCGGCAGCATCAGCGATTACATCCAGTCGCTTGAACGGCTGAAGGGTTTGAACTCGAAGATCCTGCTGTCCGGCCACGGCCGGCTGTCCGACACGCCGCAGGACGACGTGCGGATCGCGATCCAGCGCTCGCACGGATTATTGTCGGACACCGCGCAATTGTTCGACGCATTGGACGCGCGCTCGAATTTCGAGCCGATCATGCAGTCGGTGCGCGACCTCAACAAGCTGGATGACGGTTAGGGCGCTGCTGGCCTCATGGTTCGCACGGCGATGCGCAGCATCGTCCGGAGACGCGCGGCTTTGCCGCGCTCCTCACCATGAGGGTCTAGACCTCATCCTGAGGAGCGTCGCGAAGCGATGCGTCTCGAAGGATGCAGCCCCCGATCGCGTCCGACAGCGAGCGCCGCGATTCAGCCATTTGACAAAAATCATGGCGGCCTGTTCAACAGCAGCAACAATGACGCCTCCAAGAGGCACAGGGAGCGGGGCACCATGAAACTTTACGACTCGGTCGGACCGAATCCGCGCATCGTCCGGATGTTCATGGCGGAGAAGGGCATCGAGATGCCGAAACAGACGGTCGACCTGCGCAAGGGCGAAAACCGCGAGGCCGAGCATCTGAAGCGCAACCCGCACGGCCAGATGCCGGCGCTCGAACTCGACGACGGCAGCTACCTCTCCGAAATCATCGCGATCTGCGAATATCTCGAGGAGAAGAACCCGAGCCCGGCGATGATCGGAACGACACCGGAAGAGCGCGCCGAATGCCGGATGTGGACGCGCCGTGTCGATCTCAACATCTGCGAACATATGGGCAATGGTTTTCGCTTCGGCGAAGGCCTGAAGTTCTTCGAGAAGCGCATTCCCTGCGCGCCCGAAGCCTCGCCCGGCCTGAAGATGATCGCCGCCAACCGCCTGCAATGGCTCGACGGCCAGATGGCCGGCAAGGACTACATCTGCGGCAAGCGCTTCACGCTGGCCGATATCCTGCTCTATGGCTGGCTCGATTTCGCCGGCACGGTCGGCCAGCCGCTGGACCATGCCAATGCCAACATCGTGGCATGGATGGCGCGGGTTGCGGAGCGGCCTTCGGTGAAGGCGTAGACCCTTTCGTCATTCCGGGGCGATGCGAAGCATCGAACCTCAGATGCGCAATTGCGCATTGGGGAATCTCGAGATTCCCCGATGCGCAATTGCGCATCTGAGGTTCGCGCTGCGCGCGCCCCGGAATGACGACTCATATCACCACCGGACTATCCGGCAGTTCATTCGTCCCGCCACCCTGCCGCGGAAAATGCGTTGCCAGTTGCCGCGACACCGCCTCGATGCCCTTGACCACGCCGCGCTCGAAATTCCCCGCGCGAAACTCCGTTTCCATCTCGACGCAGATTTTTTCCCAGCCGGCAGTCCCGACATGGGCGTGGATGCCGCGGTCGGCGACGATCTCGACGTCGCGGTCGGCGAGCAGGAGGTAGATCAGCACGCCGTTGTTGTGCGCGGTGTCCCAGACCCGCAGTTGCGAGAAAACATCCAGCGCGCGTTCACGCGCCGGCTGGTTGCGGAACAGCGGCGCGCCGTCGAGCGCGCCCTCGACGACGAAGCGAACCTGGCCGGAATGCGTGGCCTCGCCCGCCTTGATCGCTGCCTCGATCGCGGCCAGCACCCTCGGCGGAAAGTCGCGCCGCTCCCGCCAGCGGTGCTGGAGCAGATGCCTGCCGATGCGTTTGATATCCATATCTACCAGCTCCCCGACGCGCCGCCGCCGCCGAAACTGCCGCCCCCGCCGCCGCTGTCGCTCGAGCCACTGCTGCTGCTCGAACCGCCACTGGACCATGAACCGCCGCTGCTGCCGCCGGACCAACTGCCGCTGCCCCCTGACGTCGACGACGTAATGGCGTCGCTGAACAGCACGAACAGCGCTGCGATCAGCCCCGCGAATATCGCCGCGACGATGGAGCCGAACAGGAACCATGCGATCAGCGTCACCACGCCACCGCCGACGGCGGCGCCGACCAGCCGCCCGAGCATCGTCCGCATCAATCCGCCGAACAAGAACACCGGAATCAGGAGAAACGGATTGAACAGGGCGTCGACGTCGAACAACCCGGTCTGTTGATGCCAATGCGGCGGCTCCGGCTCCGGCAGTTTCTCGCCATCGATGATCCGGATCATCTTGTTGACGCCGGCCGAAACGCCGCCGGCAAAATCACCGGACTTGAATTTCGGCGTGATCTCCTCGTCGATGATGCGCTTGGTGGTGGCGTCGGTCAGTGCGCCTTCGAGGCCATAGCCGACCTCGATTCGCAAGCGACGATCGTTCTTGACGATGACGAGCAACGCGCCGTCGTCGATCTTGTTGCGGCCGATCTTCCAGGCCTCCGCCACCCGGAGCGAGAATGGCTCGATCGCCTCGCCGTCCGTCGTCGGCACGATCAGCACCGCGATCTGGCTGCCTTTCCTCGCCTCGAAAGTCCTGATGGTCTGGTTCAGCGAGGCGATATCGCCGCTGCTCAGCGTCCCGGTCCGGTCGACCACCCGCCCGACCAGCGGCGGCACCGCGACGACGGCCAGGGCTGACGCAGCCCAGAACACGAGCAGCGCAAGAATGGAAACTCTTGCAGCGTTCATTGCGATTGGTCTTTTTGATCCGCTACTTTGCGGGCGCAGCCGGTGTCGGATTGAAATCCACCTTCGGCGCCTTCGAGATTTCCTTCTCGTTTTCGACCGAGAAGTTCGGCTTTTCCTTGTATCCGAACATCATCGCCGTCATGTTGTTCGGGAAGGTGCGGATGCCGACATTGTAGTCCTGCACCGACTTGATGTAGCGGTTGCGCGCCACCGTAATGCGGTTCTCGGTGCCTTCAAGCTGCGCCATCAAATCCTTAAACAGCGCATCGGATTTCAACTGCGGGTAGTTCTCGGTCACGACCAGTAGTCGAGATAGCGCGCTGGAGAGTTCACTCTGGGCGGCCGTGAATTTCTGAAACGCGGCAGGATCATTCAGCACCTCGGGCGTGGCCTGGATGCTGCCGACCTTGGCGCGGGCGTTGGTGACCCCGAGCAGCACGTCCTTTTCCTGCTGCGCGAAACCCTTCACCGAATTGACCAGGTTGGGCACCAGATCGGCGCGCCGCTGATACTGATTCACCACCTCCGACCAACCCGCCTTGACCTGTTCATCATTGCTCTGGATCGCGTTGTAGCCGCAATTGGTCAGGCTCAGCGTCGCCAGCGCCGCCAGCACGGTCCAAAATCTGCGCATCGTATTCTCCCGGTCTAATTTCGCGGCACGGTATCAGAATGGCATGCTTTGACACAGTCATTCCGGGTTAGCCCTTGCCTATCGTCAGCTGAAATAGTCACATGGCCGCATAATAATAATGGGAGGGTCCATGACCGCGTTCGAAACCATCGTCGTGGAGCGGCCGGAACCGCGCATCGCGCGGATCGTGATGAACCGGCCCGAGGCGCGCAATGCGCAGAACCTGCAGATGACCTACGACCTCAACGCCGCTTTCGATGCGGCCGTGCAGGATGACGCGGTCAAGGTCATCATTCTCGCCGGCGCCGGCCCGCATTTTTCCGCCGGGCATGATTTGCGCCCCGGCGCCAAAAACGAAGCCGGGGTCGATTTTCCGCCGGTCGGAAATTGGGGTGGCTTTGCCGAGCCCAACGCCCATGGCCGCTTTGCCCGCGAGCAGGAGATCTATCTGCAGATCACGCGGCGCTGGCGCAACCTGGCCAAGCCGACCATTGCCGAAGTGCACGGCAAGTGCATCGCCGGCGGGCTGATGCTGGCCTGGGCCTGCGACATGATCGTCGCCAGCGCTGATGCCGAGTTCTGCGATCCCGTGGTGACGATGGGAGTCTGCGGCGTCGAATGGTTCGTGCATCCCTGGGAGCTCGGCCCGCGCAAGGCCAAGGAATTGCTGTTCACGGCGGATGCCTGGAGCGCGGACGAGGCGCACCGGCTCGGCATGGTCAATCATGTGGTGCCCCGCGCCGAGCTTTCTTCCTTCGTGATGGCGCTGGCGCAGAGGATCGCGGCGAAGCCTGCCTTCGCGCTGAAGCTGACCAAGGAGGCCGTCAACCGCTCGGTCGACGTGATGGGACAGCCCGCGGCGATCGAGCAGGCATTCGCGCTGCATCAGCTCTGCCACGCGCATAATCTTCAGGAATTCGGAATGGTGGTGGATCCTGCGGGGCTGCATCCATCGGTGAGGAAAACGGCTGTGGTGAAGTAGATCAGATGGACCTTACATTGAGCGACGAGCAGCGGCTGCTGCGCGAGAGTGCCGAACGCTTTGTCAGCGAGACCTATACCGCCGACCATCGCCGCCGGTCGGCGAACGATCCGCTCGGCTTCAGCGCCAAAATCTGGAAGCAGTTTGCCGACCTCGGCTGGCTGGCGCTGCCGATTGCCGAGGAGCACGGCGGGCTTGGCGGCGGCGCGGTCGAGATTGGCATCCTGATGGAGGCGTTCGGGCGCGGGCTGGTTTCCGAACCCTATCTCTCCACCGTGGTGATCGGCGCGGCACTGATCGCCGAATGCGGCAGCGAGGCGCAGCAGCAGGCGCTGCTGCCTGCGATCGCCGACGGCTCGCTCTACCTCGCCTTCGCGCATTCGGAACGCGCGGCGCGTTTCGATCTGGCCGAGGTTGCGGCCACGGCCAGGAAGACGCCGGAGGGCTGGCGCCTCGATGGCAGCAAGACCGCGGTGCTCGACGGCAACGCGGCCGGACAGATCATCGTTTCCGCGCGGGTCGCGAACGATGATCGCGCGGCGGGGAAGCTTTGTCTGTTCCTGGTGCCGGCGGATGCGCCCGGTCTCACCAAGCGCGACTTCCCGCGGCTCGGCGGCGGCCGGGCCTGCAACCTCGAACTCAGGGATGTCAGTCTGCCAACCGATGCGCTGCTCGGCGACGTCAGCGATGCGCTGTCGGCGATCGAGGCGGTGGTCGACCGCGCGATGGCCGCGCTCGGCGCGGAAGCCGTCGGCATCATGCAGACGCTGCTGGATCAGACGCTCGAATACACCAAAATTCGAAAGCAGTTCGGCCGTCCCCTATCCGCCAATCAGGTGATCCGCCATCGGCTCGCCGACATGGCGATGAACTGCGACGAGGCCCGCTCGATGGCGCTGCGCGCCGCACTGATGCTCGACGCCGAACCGGTCGCGCGCGGCCGCGCCGCCTCGGGCGCCAAGGCCAAGATCGGTAAATGTGCCCGCTTCGTTGCCGAACAATCCGTGCAGCTGCACGGCGCGATGGGCGTCACCGAAGAGCTCGACATCGGCTCCTACTTCAAGCGGCTGCTCGCCTTCGACACCTTGTTCGGCGGCAGCGCCCATCATTATCGCCGTCACGCCGCACTCGGCGGCCGAACCGTATAAATCTAGCGGGAGCGCACCATGGATCTCAGCTTCAGCGCCGAAGAGCGCGCCTTCGAACAGGAAGTCCGCGACTTCATCGCGCAGAATCTGCCGGCGGAAATCAAGCACGCGCAATCGCTGACGCCATCAGTGTTTTCCGATCCGGATATCGGCATCGCCTGGCAGAAGGCGCTGAACAATAAGGGCTGGGGCGCGCCGGGATGGCCGGTCGAGCATGGCGGGCCGAACTGGACGCCGGCGCAGCGCTGGATCTTCGAGGCCGAGTGCGCGCGCGCCGGCGCGCCGAACGTCAACGTGATGGGCGTCAAGATGGTCGGCCCCGTCATCATCGGATTCGGCTCGCCCGAACAGCAGAATTTCTATCTGCCGCGGATCCGCTCCGGCGAGGATTACTGGTGCCAGGGTTATTCCGAACCCGGCTCCGGCTCCGATCTCGCCTCGCTGAAAACCCGCGCGGTGCGCGATGGCGACGATTACATCATCAACGGCACCAAGATCTGGACCACGCATGCCCACCACGCCAACCGCATGTTCGCGCTGGTGCGCACCAACGAGACCGAGCGGCAGCAGGACGGCATATCCTTCATCCTGATCGACATGAAGAGCCCGGGCATCACGACACGGCCGATCCTCACGATCGGCGGCGACCACGAGGTCAACCAGGTGTTCTTCGACGACGTCCGCGTGCCCGTCGCCAACCGGGTCGGCGAGGAGGGCAAGGGCTGGACCTACGGCAAATATCTGCTGGAGTTCGAGCGCGGCTCCGGCATCGCCTCGGCCAAACTGCGTGACGCGCTGAAGACGGTATCGGACCTTGCAGAATCCGAGGCCACCGGCCGTGCCATCGACGATCCCGATATTTGCTTGCAGATGTCCGAGATCGAGGTCGACATCGATACGCTTGAGATGACCGAATTGCGCGTGCTGTCGGCGCTGCAGACCGGGCAGAATCCCGGCGCGGTGTCGTCGCTGCTCAAGTTGCGGGTCAGCGAAATCCGCCAGGCGGTGACGCGATTGGGCGTCGAGGTGATCGGCCATGACGGCCTCTATGTCGAGCCGATGCGGCCGTTCTACAAGCTCAACGAGGCACCTGGGATTCCCGAAGCGATGCTGCCGGTGGTGCCGGAATATCTCAACAGCCGGGCCTACACGATCTTCGGCGGCTCGTCGGAGATCCAGCGCGACATCGTCGCGAAGATGGTGCTGGGGTTGTGAGTCTTCTCCCTCTCCCCGTTCTTACGGGGAGAGGGTTGGGGTGAGGGGCTCGTTCCACAAAAATGGTGAGAGACGGACTCGCGGAGAGTCCCCCTCACCCGGCGCTTCGCGCCGACCTCTCCCCGCAAGCGGGGCGAGGTGACTTTCAAGCCACCTCCAACCTGCGGCCGACGATTTCATGGGCCGTGACAGCATTACCCAGTCCAATCGCCGTGAGCAGCTTCAGCATCTCCAGCCGCGCCGTGACGTGCGACATGGTGGGGCGGCTGCCGAGCGTGATCTCGTCGAGATCATCGACCGCGGTGAGACCCCGCGGATAGAACTCGCGAAAAATCACCCGCTCCGCCAGGCCGTCGACGCAGCGGAAGTTCAGCCGCTGTGACAATTGCTGGATGCTTTCGCCGACGAGCCGCTTGTTGCGCGAGCCGAGCGTCGATAGCCGGTTGCGCAGGACGATCCAGTCGGTGACGCCGAGATAGCGCACCCGGCGCCTGCCGCGCGCCTCCTCCACCATCTCGGCATAATGGCTGGTGCCGGTGACGCGGAAAGTTTCGGGATCGACGGCGCCGAGCACGTCGAGATCGACAAAGCTGTCGTTGAGCGGCGTGATCAGGGTGTCCGCCATCGCGTGCGCGACATGCGTCAGGTAATCGTCGTGACCGGGGGTGTCGATGATGACGATGCCATATCGCCCGGCCAGCGTCTCGACGGTCTTTTCCAGCGCCCGGCAGCCGGCGGCCTGTTGGTCGGCCGAGGGATAATCGAGTTGCTGGAAGCAAAAATGCTGGGGCATGCCGAGGTCGCGGCCGACACGACGCGCCCAGGCGCGCCGGTTCTCGATGTGATGGGTGAGGCTTTTTTGCCGGGTATCGAGATCGATGGTGGCGACCGCCTGGCCCGATTTGATCAGGGCGATCGCGATATGCATGGCGACGGTGGATTTTCCGGACCCGCCCTTTTCATTGCCGACGACGATCACACGAGCAGACAGTGTGCGCATCGCAGCTTCAATCGACATCGGATCGCTCCCGAGAGTCTGACGACGTTTTTTGCTTCTTGCTGTGCGTATTGGGCTTGATTCGGCGGATTCTCGCAACGGTGAGGGCTGCTGATTTTTGAGGCGTGCTGCATCGAGTCGCATCTCGCTTACTAGCCGTCATTCCGGGGCGTGCGAAGCACGAGCCCGGAATCCATAACCACGATAATGAGTATGGATTCCGGGCCTGCGCCAAGAGGCGCATCCCGGAATGACGACGGGTGGGTTACGCCCCCGCCCCCCTCGCATCCCTTATCGCCTGCCAGACCTTGGCTGGTGTCAGCGGTGTGTTGAGCTGCTTGATGCCGAGTTCGCTCAAGGCGTCCATCACGCCATTGGCGATGCAGGGCGGGCCGCCGATGGCGCCGGATTCGCCGCAGCCCTTGGCGCCCAAGGGATTGGTGCGGCACGGCGCGGAATCATCCAGCGTCACCTCGATCGGCGGAATGTCGTCGGCGCGCGGCACGCAGTAATCCTGATAGCTCGCGGTCAATAGCTGCCCTTCCTCGCTGTAGGATACGCCCTCATACAGCGCCTGCCCGATACCCTGGGCGACACCGCCATGCACCTGGCCGGTGACCAGCATCGGATTGACGGCGATGCCGACGTCGTCGACCGTGGTGTAGCGCACCACCTTGCTGACGCCGGTTTCGGGATCGATCTCGACCTCGCAGATATGCGTGCCGTTCGGCCAGCTCGGGCCGTCGACCTCGCCTTCCGAGTCGACGCTGAGCCGCGCGCCGGCTTCGTTCTTCGCGATCTCGAACAGGCTGATGCGCTTGTCGGTACCGACCACGGTGAGGAAGCCATCGCGATATTCGATGTCCTCGACCGCGGTCTCCAGCACGTTCGACGCCTTCTCGCGCGCCTTGTTGATCATGTCGTTGCTGGAAACCGCCACCGCCGTGCCGCCTACGAACAGCGAACGCGAGCCGACGCTGCCGAAACCGGTGGCCAAATCCGTGTCGCCCTGCACGACGTCGATCTTGTCCATGGGGATGCCGAGCGTATCCGACACCATCTGGGTGTAGGTGGTTTGCAGCCCCTGCCCCATCGCCATGGTGCCGGAATGCAGGATGATGCGGCCTTCGGCCGTTGCGTGCAGTGAGACCTTTTCGGTGTGCGCGCGCCCGCCGGTCCATTCGATGTAGCTGGTGAGGCCGCGGCCGTAGAGCAGGCCTTTTTTCCTCGCCGCCTTCTTGCGCGCGGCAAAACCGTCCCAATCCGCCAGATCGGACGCGCGTTGCATCATGTGCGCGAACGCGCCGGAGTCGTACACTTGACCGGCGGCGTTGGTGTAGGGCAATTGCGCCGGCTTGATGTAGTTGACCTTGCGGATGGCGCGGGGATCGATCCCGATCTGGCGCGCGGCAGCGTCCATCAGCCGCTCGACGATGAACACGGCTTCGGGCCGGCCCGCGCCGCGATAGGCGCCGACCGGCGCGGTGTGGGTCATCACGGATTTGACCTCGAAATGCACCAGCGGAAGATCGTAGACGCCGGTCTGCACGAACGGCCCCAGCACCAGCGGAATGATGTTGCCGGTGCCGCTGCTGTAGGCGCCGGTGCCGCCGATCGAACGGACGCGATAGGCCAGCACGCGGCCCTTGGCGTCGAGCGCGAACTCGCCGGTCGAGGTGAGATCGCGGCCATGGGTGCCGCCGACGAATTCATCGGTGCGGTCGCCGCGCCAGCGGATTTTTTTGCCGAGCTTTGTAGCCGCATAGGCCACCACACCGTCTTCCGGATAAAGACTGGTCTTCTGGCCAAAACCGCCGCCGATATCGCCGACCAGCACGCGGACACTTTCTTTTGGCCGCTTCAGGATCGATTCCGCGAG
This sequence comes from Bradyrhizobium sp. LjRoot220, assembly GCF_964252915.1. Classification (NCBI taxonomy): domain Bacteria; kingdom Pseudomonadati; phylum Pseudomonadota; class Alphaproteobacteria; order Hyphomicrobiales; family Nitrobacteraceae; genus Bradyrhizobium; species Bradyrhizobium sp. LjRoot220. Next base: position 333,926 of record NZ_CAXUPS020000007.1, on the reverse strand, counting down.
CAGGTCGCGGGTCGAGCCCGGCGTCTGCGATTGCACGTGCAGGATCAGCCGGCCGGACTTGTCGATCTCGGCAATGGTCGAGCGCGGCTCCATTGCGGACGGGATCAGCCGCTGGCTGACCAGATCGAGCGAGACGGTATGCGCGGCATTGGCGAAGGCTTCTTCGACCTTGGCGGCATCGCCATAGCTCATGGCGCCGACGATGTTATCGGGCGCCTCGGGCCACACCACCGGCGCGCCCGGCTTGACCGCCTCGACCGGATCGACCACCGACGGCAGCACCTCGTAATCGACCACGATGGCTTCGGCCGCGTTCTGCGCCAGCACGCGCGAGGTCGCTACCACGGCCGCGACCGGCTCGCCGGCGAAGCGCACGATCTCGTGCGCCAGCAGCCGCCGCGGCGGCACCGTCATCGGCGTGCCGTCCGGCCGCTTGAAGATCGACAGCGTCGGAATGGTGCCGATATCGTCCTTGACCAGGTCCGCGCCGGTATAGATCGCTTCCACGCCCGGCAGCCCGGCCGCCGCCTTGGTATCGATCGAGACGATTTTGGCGTGGGCATGCGGCGAGCGCAGCACATGCAGCCACAGCGCGCCCTCCTCGGGCTTGTCGTCGATAAACTGCCCCTTCCCGGTGAGCAGCCGTTGATCTTCCAAACGCTTGACCGGCTGGCCCGCACCAAAACGCATATTGCCGGGAAGAATGTTCATCAGTTGGTCCTTCGGGTTTCTTCGCAAAAGTTGGCCGGGTTTTAGCGGATGGATAGGCAGGAGGCCAATACGAGTTTGAGGCAGTCGCGCCCAGAAAATCGTCATGATCTTGCTCGATGTCGTCCCGGCCTCGAGCTCAGATGCGCAATTGCGCATCGGGGGACCCATACGCCGCGGCGCTCGAAGTTGAAGAAGGTGTCTGACGCCAGCGATCTCACCGATGGGCTGCGGCGTATGGGTCCCTGCGTTCGCAGGGACGACGATCAAATTAAACGCACACCTTCGCGATCTCGCGGCCTGATATGCCCCGAGCTTTGCCGACGCCCTCTGAGTGGGACGGGATGGCCAAAGATATGCCACTGATTTGGCCTTGTGGAAAAGCGAGTATTTTGGGGCCTGACAATAATTCTTATAATCCGAAATTGATTTGCCCCCGACTTCGCCAAGGCTACGCCGGGGCACGGCCGTCGGGCTAGTTTGTCGCACTTGCCTCTCCACTTCGTCATTGCGAGCGAAGCGAAGCAATCCATGCCTCGGCAAGGACCGATATGGATTGCTTCGCTACGCTCGCAATGACGCCGCAATTTGCGCATCGGGGAATGACGGGTCGCTAATGCAACCATCGCTTGCCCGCATCGGCCCCGTAAACCCCTGAACCATTTGAAACCAAATCCCCGCCACCGGATTGTTCCAGTGTCGCGCAGCGTTGGAGCCGCCGGGCGGTTTCGGCTGCGACGGGCTTTGAAACCGGAATTCAGCAATGAACAACAAGACCCGCTTCAACGTCGGATATGCGATCGCGGCGCTCTTCGCCATCATCCTGATTCAGTACGCCATTTCCACCGCCAACCAGATCGCAGCCATTCCCTACAGCGAATTCCAGCAATTGCTGCGCCAAAGCAAGGTCGCCACCGTCGCGATTTCCGACCGTGTGCTGCAGGGCACCCTGAAGGAGCCGCTGCCCGGAGGGCAGAAGCAGTTCATCACGACGCGGGTCGATCCGGAGATCGCCGGCGAATTCGAGAAATACGGCGTGCGTTTCACCGGCCAGATCGAGAGCACCCTGCTGCGGGATTTGCTGTCGTGGATCATGCCGGTCCTGCTGTTTGTCGGATTGTGGTGGTACATCGGCAAGCGCGCGGCCGAGGGCCAGGGTTTTGGCGGCGGCCTGATGGCAATCGGCAAGAGCAAGGCGAAGATCTATGTCGAGGCCGACACCGGCGTGACCTTCGCCGACGTCGCCGGTGTCGACGAAGCCAAGGACGAGTTGCGCGAGGTCGTCGATTTCCTCAAGAGCCCCGGCGAATATGGCCGGCTCGGCGGACGCATGCCGAAAGGCGTCCTGCTGGTCGGCCCGCCCGGCACCGGCAAGACCCTGCTGGCCAAAGCCGTCGCCGGCCAGGCCAAGGTCCCGTTCTTCTCAATCTCGGGTTCGGAATTCGTCGAGATGTTCGTCGGCGTGGGCGCGGCACGGGTGCGCGACTTGTTCCAGCAGGCGCGGGAAAAAGCGCCCGCCATCATCTTCATCGATGAACTCGACGCGCTCGGCCGCGCGCGCGGCATCGGGCCGTTCGCCGGCGGGCATGACGAGAAGGAGCAGACGCTCAACCAGCTTCTGGTCGAGATGGACGGTTTCGACTCGCGCTCCGGTCTCGTCATTCTCGCGGCGACCAACCGCCCCGAGATCCTCGATCCGGCGCTGCTCCGGGCCGGACGGTTCGACCGTCAGGTGCTGGTCGACCGTCCCGACAAGAAGGGACGCGTCGAGATTCTAAACGTGCATATGAAGAAGGTGCAGCTCGCCCCCGGCTTCGATCCGGAGGCCGTCGCCGCCCTGACGCCGGGTTTCACGGGGGCCGACCTTGCCAACCTCGTCAATGAAGCCGCTTTGCTGGCGACGCGCCGGGGCGCGGACGCGGTGGCGATGACCGATTTCAACAACGCGGTGGAGCGGATGGTGGCGGGGCTGGAAAAGCGCAACCGGCTGCTTAATCCCAAGGAGCGCGAGATCGTCGCCTTTCACGAAATGGGCCACGCCTTGATCGCGCTTTCGCTTCCCGGAGTAGACCCCGTGCACAAGGTATCGATCATTCCAAGAGGCGTCGGCGCGCTTGGCTACACCATTCAGCGTCCGATCGAAGATCGCTTCCTGATGACCAGGGAAGAGCTGGAGAACAAGATGGCGGTGCTGCTCGGCGGGCGCGCCGCGGAATTGATCGTGTTCGATCACCTTTCGACCGGTGCGGCCGACGACCTCCGCCGGGTCACCGACATCGCGCGCAGCATGGTGACGCGTTACGGCATGTCCGAAAAGCTCGGCAGCATCGCCTATGACCGCGACCCCGGCAATTTCCTTGCCGGAGCCGACCGTCCGTTCCCGACGCGCGAACGTGAATATGGCGACGACACCGCAGCGGCGATCGACCACGAGGTCCGCGCGATTGTCGAGCGCGTGTTTCAGCGCGCGCAGGGCATCTTGAAGGCCCGGCGCAAAATCCTGGATCAGGCAGCGGCCAAACTGCTGGAGAAGGAAACCCTGGAGCAAAGCGATCTCGAGGCGCTGGTTCGCGAAACACCCAAGGAGACGTTAAGGGCGATCTAGCGCTGCCAGTGGAGCTAACGCTCCCGTGACCAGGACGGCTCCAATCATCCGACTTCGCGCAGCGCCGCTTCCACCACCTTGCGCTGCTCCGCCGTCAGCGCCGCCTGCGGCGGGACGGGATCGCCCACCGCGTAGCCCTGGATCTCCAGCCCGGCCTTGATGCAGGCGGCAAGGTTGAAGCGGGCGAAGGCTTCGTTGATGCGCCACAGCTTGCGCTGCAGCGTCAGCGCCTCGTCCCAGCGCTTGGCCTGGCAGAGATTGTAGAGCTCGACGCTCTGGCGCGGAATGATGCAGGCCGGGCCCGCCATCCAGCCCACCCCGCCGATCAGCATCACCGCCGCCGGAATCTGCGCCGAGGCCGAGAATACTTTGATGCTGTCGCCGCAGCGGTTCATGATCGACAGCAGCCGGCCGGTATTGGTCGAGGCGTCCTTGATGTAGCCGATGCGCGGATGAGCGGCGAGCCGTTCGATGACGTCGAGCGTCAGATCGGAGCGCTGGAACTGCGGGTTGGTGTAGATCACCACGCGAATCTCGACCGCATCGGCAATGGCGCGAAAATAGGATTCCACCTGCGCGTCCGAAATCGGAAAATACGCTTCGAGGATCGCGAGGATGCCGTCGGCACCGAGCTTCTGGTACGCTTTCGCCTGCGCCACCGCATCCGCCGTCGAAGTCGAGGCGACACCGGCGATCACAGGCACGCGGCCCTTGGCGGCCTCGATCGTGGTCTGCACCACGGCGGTGCGCTGTGCCTGATTGAGATAGGCGAACTCGCCGGTTGAGCCCAGCGGCGTCAGGCCGTGCACGCCTGATGTGATGAGGTCGTCGCAGAGGCGGCCGAGCACCTCGGTGCGGATTTCGCCGGAAGGATCAATGGGAGAAACGAGGTACGGAAAGACGCCGTGCAGATCAGCCATTGGAAGAACGCCTTTCAAAAACGGGCATGGTTTTCAAGTTCAGGAAGCCGTAAGCGCCATACCGTCGGTCGCTGGATCAGCACCACCTTCCATTCCCTCAGGAGAAATCCTGATCCCGTGTACCCAGCCAAATGTGTGGCTAAGGGCGGATCGTACCGTCTGATATCCGAGCCCATTCAGGGCCCGTTCGGCGGAGCGCGGGATCCGGTTCGAGAGATCGATGATATCGCTGGTAGCCGAAAAGCGGGGCGTTGAGACCGCCTCTAACATCGACATGTCGAAGTCGAGGACGTTCAACGATACCTGGAGCACACCCATGGCTATCTGGGTCGCACCAGGCGCTCCGATCACCAGGGCGGGCTTGTCATCCCTGAAGACGATCGACGGGCAGATGGAAGAGAACCTCGCCTTTCCCGGCGCCAGCGAGCCGGCTCGCCCGGGCCGCGGATCAAAGACGCCCATACATCCATTGTACATGAAACCCAGTCCATTGGTGATCACGCCGGACGGCAAACCAAGTGAATGGGTCATCGAGATGCAGTTGCCTTCGGCATCGCATATCGAAACCTGTGTCGTATCCTTGCTCGGGAGGCCCGCATTGAGCCTGACCACGTTGACCTTGTCGCCACGCTTGATGCCTTCAGCGATTTCGGCGCAGTGCTCCTTTGAGATCAAGCGATCGCTCGGAACGTCAACGAAGGAGGGATCGCCGATAAACCGATCCTTGTCGCGCGTTGCGGCTTTCATGGCTTCGGCAACGACGCGAATGTATTCGACACTGCTGTGGCCGATGGACTTCAAATCGAAATTCTCGAGCGTGCGAAGCATCTCCAGCAGCATGATGCCACCGCCGGGCGCCTGATTTGTCGTAACCCGTGAGTTTCGATAGGTGGCGGAGAGCGGCTTGTTCCTTACGGTCTGCAGCTTTTCAAGATCAGAGCGGCGCAACAGACCGCCGTGAGCTCTCATATCTGAGTCGATGGCATCGGCGATCTCGCCGCGAAAGAATGCGTCAGGTCCGCTCTTCGCGATAATTCGCAGTACGTTTCCATAGTCTCGATTGACGACGCGGTCTCCCACACGCTTCGGCGATCCATCCGGTCTGCAGTAAAGCGCCTTGGCCGATGGGACGAATGAAATTCGACTGGCGTTACCCACGCGTCCCATCGTTCCTTCTTCCGACCACCAGCCATGGACATGCGGCCGGACATTCCAGCCGCTTTCGGCGTAATCAATGGCCGGGCCGAACAGCTCCGGCCAGGGCAGTTTGCCGAGATCGCGATGCGCGTCGGCAAAGGCTCTGAGCGAGGAAGGAACGCAGATCGATTGATAACCGATATCGTTCACGTTCCCTTTGAGAATAAAGCCGTATCCGTCACGCGCTTCGCTTTCGATCAGATCCTGCCACATGTCAGGTCGTACGGCGGCCGGCGCAGGGGCATGGAAATCGTAGTAGGTATGCAACTTCTTCGACGGGAAATAGGCGGCCAGACTTCCGAAGCCGGCGATTCCGCACATCATCGGGTCTACAACCGTCTGCACCAGCGCTGCCGCGATGGCAGCATCGATAGCATTACCGCCGGCAACGAGGATATCCCTGCCCGCTTCTGTGGCCTCCGGTTGCGGAGTTACGACCATGCCCTTGTGCGTCACGTTCTTCTCCCTGGCGCCGTGAATTGACATCCGGCCGCTGCAAGGAGCGAAGCAGCTAGGAATTCGTTTGGCAACAGATGGATCGGCATAGGCCTCTGCGAGACAAACCAAACCTCAGGCAGCCGTATCGATTGATGGCGGTTCGCGACTTCCTACCTCAGGCGTGGATCTAACAGCGAGGAGGCTGATGGAAGGTGAATGGCGGCATCTTTTGGTCCTTAACGGACATGCCTTGCGCCGCGCGCGATACGCTCGGGACGCGCGCGGTTACTCCGAAAGCCCGGCCATGACGGAATGAATCAATTTCGCGTCGCGGCAAAGCCGGCACATCGTCAGAACGCCTTCGCGATCGCCGCCCTGGCATCATCCTGAATCTTGCCCAGATGATCCCCATCGCGAAAACTCTCGGCGTAAATCTTGTAGACGTCTTCGGTGCCCGACGGCCGCGCCGCGAACCAGCCCTGATCGGTCTCGACCTTGATGCCACCGAATGGCTGATCGTTGCCGGGCGCCTTGGTCCGGACCGCCGTCACCGGCTCGCCGGCGAGTTCCTTGATCCCGAGTTGATCCGGCCCCAACGCTTTGAGCGCGTTCTTCTGTTTCGGCGTCGCCGGCACATCGATCCGCTCGTAGACGGGCGTGCCGAGTTCGGCGGTCAATTCCGCAAACAACTGGCTGGGATTGCGGCCGGTCTTGGCAAGGATTTCAGCCGCCAACAGTCCCATCACGACGCCGTCCTTGTCGGTGGTCCACACCGATCCGTCCCGCTTGAGGAACGAGGCGCCGGCGCTTTCCTCGCCGGCAAAGCCGAATGCGCCGCTGCCCAGCCCGTCGACGAACCATTTGAAGCCGACGGGAGTTTCGACCAGCTTGCGGTTCAGCTTTTTGGCAACGCGATCGATGATCGAACTGGAGACGATGGTCTTGCCGATCGCGGCGCCCTTGCCCCATTGCGGCCGGTGCTCGAACAGATAGGCGATCGCGGCCGCGAGGTAGTGGTTCGGGTTCATCAGGCCGCCGGTGCGCGTGACGATGCCGTGGCGGTCGGCATCGGTATCGTTGGCAAAGGCGACGTCGAATTTGTCGCGCATCTGGATCAGGCTTGCCATTGCGTAAGGCGAGGAGCAGTCCATCCGGATCTTGCCGTCCCAATCGGCGGTCATGAAACGGAAGGTGGGATCGACGACGTCGTTCACGATCGCGGCGTTGATGCCGTAGTGCTCGATGATCGGCCGCCAATAGTGCACGGCGGCGCCGCCGAGCGGATCGATGCCGATCATGACGCCGGAAGATTTGATCAGCGCCATATCAACAGTATTGCCGAGATCGGCGACATAGGGGCGGATATAGTCGTGCAGATGTGTCGTCGGCGCCTTGCGGGCGCGCTCGTACGGCATCCGCGCCACGCCCTTCATGTCCGCCGCCATAAAGGCGTTGGCGGCTTTTTCGACCCTGGCGGTGACGTCAGTATCGGCTGGGCCGCCATGCGGCGGATTGTATTTGTAGCCGCCATCCTCGGGCGGATTATGCGACGGCGTGATGACGACGCCATCGGCGAGGCCGCTGGTCTTGCCCTTATTGTAGCTCAGGATGGCGTGCGAGATCACCGGCGTCGGCGTGTAGCCGGCGCGATCGTCGATCATGATCTCGACGCCGTTGGCGGCAAACACTTCCACCGCGCTCACCAGCGCAGGTTCCGCCAGCGCGTGGGTGTCGATGCCGATGAACAGCGGGCCGGTCAGCCCGGCTTCGCGGCGGTAGTCGCAGATCGCCTGCGTCGTCGCCAGAATATGGTTTTCGTTGAAGGAGTTTTTCAGCGACGTGCCGCGATGACCCGAGGTGCCGAAGGCCACGCGCTGCGCGGGATCGGCGGGATCAGGCTTTCCGGCGAAATAAGCCGTCACCAGGCGCGGAACATTGACGAGATCGGCGGAATCGACCGGTTTACCCGCGGCAGGATTGGATGCAGTCACATGGCCTCGCAAGACGGAGTGGTGTCCTGAGAAACATACGCGAAATGACAGCAGTGACAAAGGCGCTTTCGCGCAGTCACGATGCCGGAAATGCGCGCAGGAACCGCCTTGACGATGCCTTGATCGTCACAGGCGGGGAATGTTAGCTGTCTGGATCACGCCGGCCCACTTTGCGATTTGCGACTGAATCAGCGCGCGCATTTGTTCGGGCGTACTGCCCTGCACCTCGCCGCCGATCGCGGTCTCCAGCGCCGCCTTGGTTTCGGGATCGGCGAGGGTTTCCTGGACGGCGGTGTTGAGCCGCTTGATAATCGCGGGCGATGTGCCTTTCGGCGCCAGTAGCCCCGCCCAGGTCCGCACGTCAAATCCCTTGACGCCCGCTTCATCGACCGAAGGAACGTTGGGTAGCAGCGGCGTGCGCGCCGGCGACGTCACGGCAAGCCCGCGAACGGCGCCGCTCGCGATTTGCGGCGCCAGCAGCACCGGCGTTCCCACGATCACGGGAATTTCTCCACCGAGCAGCGCGGTGACGGTAAGCGAATCGCCGCGATAGGGAACGTGCACCATCGTGATCCCGGCCGTTGTTTCCAGCAGCGCACCGGCCAAATGGTGGGTGCTGCCAAATCCAACGGATGCAAAACTGAGATCGCCCGGCTTGGCCTTGGCAAGCGCGATCAATTCGCCAAGCGACTTTGCCTCGTAATCGGCGCGAACCGCGATCACCAGCGCGTAATAGACGGCGGTCGAAATCATCTCAAAACTGTCGACGGAATCATACGGCAGCGTTTTGTAGAGCGCGCCCGATATGGCGTGGGCGCCGGTGACGAGCCCGATGGTGTAACCGTCGGGCTCCGCCTTGGCGATCGCGGCCGCGGCGAGATTGCCGCCCGAACCCGGCTTGGCCTCGATCACGATCGGCTGCCCCAGCCGCTTCGAGAGCCCGTTCGCCAGGATGCGCGACAGCGTATCGGCGGCGCCTCCGGCGGCAAAGCCGTGGAGCAGCCGGATCGGCCGGGTCGGATAGTCCTGGGCGCTGGCCGCGCCGATCGAACCTGCGATCGCGGCGATGAACACCACCGCGAACAGCCGCCCGAACGGATGGCGACGAACTGAACTGCGCGAGAATCCCGCCATTATCGTCTCTCCCAATATCGATTGTTGTTTTTTGCTATTCCGGAAATTCAGCCCGCTTACTTCCCGCCGCGCATCTTCGGCGAAAACTCCGCCGCGTCAGGCGAGGGACCGACGCCCCAGATGTCGCGCGGCAACCCCCTCCAGGTCTTCGGGCGCTGCGGCCGGTCGCCATGCCAGGGACGCGGCTCGAAATAACCGAGCTCCTCGTCCGCCATGCGGTCCATGTCGTAGTACAGCTCGATCAGATAACCGTCGGGATTGCGATGATAGGTCGCGATGTTGTGGCCGGGGCCGTGCCGCACCGGCCCCCACAGCAGCGGGATCTTTCGGCGCCCGAGCAGGTCGCAGGCCTGCTGCATGTGCGACGCATCGCGCAGTTCGAACGCCATGTGATGCAGACGCGCGTCAGTGCCGCGCGCGAAATTGACGGCGTGGTGCTCGAACCCGCAGCGCATGAAGACGAAGTTTTCCTCGATCCGGTCCGAATCGCGGAAACCCAAAACGTCGGAATAGAATGTTGCGGTCCGGTCCGGATCGGGCGCGTACAGCGCCATGTGACCCAGTCGATTGACGACGATCCCCCGCACCTGTTCGCTCGGCGGAGTGAATTGCCACTGCGAGAACAGCTCGATCTGGCGGCCGTCGACATCGCTGATAACCAGGGTTTTCGAAATTCCCGGCAGGTGATCGGAGCGGATGTCGGATTTGATGCCGAGGTCCTTGAGCTGCTTGCCGACGTCCGCCAGCTCGACATTAGGGCCGATCTCGAAGGCCATGGCCTTGCAGGATGTAGCCGTACCCTGCTCCAGAACCAGCGTGAGTTCGCCGGACTCCGAGGCGAACAGGACGCGGCCGGCCTGCCTTTCGACGAGGCCGAGCCCGATGATCCCTTGATAATATTCGACCTGCTGCGCGATATCCGCGGTCGCGAACGTCGCGTGCCTGATTCGCTTGACACTTATCATCGCACTCATCCCCGTCAGTCGCGCGTCATGATGATCTTGCCGAGCGCCTGGCCCGAATCCAGCAGTTCGTGCGCCCCGCGCACCTCGGACAGCTTGAAGCGACGGAAAATCGCCGGCTTGATGGTTCCATCAGCCAGATGGCCGATCATGCGCTTCATGATGGCGCGGCGCCCTTCGCGGTCGTGGTCGTAGATGTGAAACGAAAAGCATCGGATGGCGGGGCAGACGTCGAGATGCTTGCGCATCTCCTCCATCATGTTCTGTGTCGGCAGCCCGTCGAACGCGTTGTAGGAAACCACCGTTCCCCATTTATCCAGCGCGCGCAGATAGGTGAAGAAGTCAGGACCGCCGACATGGTCGAGCACGAGATCGACGCCGCGCCCGCCGGTCAGTTCGCGGACGCGCGCGACGACATCTTCGCCGCGATAATAGATGATGCCGTCGGCACCCATGGCGCGAGCGAAGACCGCCTTCTCTTCCGAGCTGACGGTCCCGATCACGGTCATGCCGGCAAGCTTTGCAAGCTGCACCAGCGATGACCCGACGCCGCCGGCCGCACCGATCACCAGAACCGATTTCGGCGGACGCGACGATCCGCATTCATTCAGCAGCGCCCACGCCACCTGATAATTGGCAAGGCATACGGCGGCTTCGAGGTCGACCTGTTCGGGCAGCAGATGGATGGCATCCGCGGGGGCAGCGACCATCTCGGCGTAGCAACCGCCGCGCTGCGCAAGGTCGCGGGCGCTCAGCAGCACCTTTTGTCCGACCTTGATGTCGCGCACGCCACTGCCGACGGCCTCGACCCGGCCCGCCACATCATTGCCGGGATTGGCCGGCAGCGGCGGCATCCATTTGTAGACGCCGCTGCGGATCAGCTTGTCCGGCTGCCCGACCCCGAAGGTTTCAGCCCGGATCAGGACGTCGTTTTCACCGAGCTTTGGCTCCGGAACATCCTGATATTGTAGGGCGTCCGGCCCTCCCGGGCGGTGTACCAAGACAGCCTTCATGCGCGCTCCACCCATCCCCAAACCCATATTTTCGAAAATACTACCGCTTACGAAAATTATTGCAACAACATTCTCGCGCCGGTAGACTCCGTGCGATCGGAGCGCGATTCCAACATGAACGTCACAGCCTTCAAGCGCCGCAAAGAATTCGGAAAAACGCTGGCGTCCGATATCGCGCATCGGCTGCGCAATGAGATCGTCACCTGCCGGCTCAAGCCCGGCGAGGTGCTCAAATTCGATACGCTGCGGCTGGCCTATGGCGCGAGCTTCACCACGTTGCGCGAAGCGCTGACGTGTCTTGCCGCCGAGGGGCTGGTGGTGGCCGAGGAGCAGCGCGGCTTCAAGGTGGCGCCGATCACGCTTGCGGATCTGGTCGATCTCACCCGCGCGCGGATCCTGATCGACGTTGATTTGATCCGCCGTTCGATCGAAAATGGCGATGATGACTGGGAAATCGCGGTTATTTCGTCGATTCACCGGCTTGGCATCATCGAAGGCCGCGCCGTGGAAGATTACGCCGACAATCCCGACTGGAAGGTGGCGCATCGGGAGTTTCACGAATCCCTGGTCGGGGCGTGCGGCTCGCCGACCCTGCTCGGGATCCGGCAGTCGCTGTTCGAACGCGCCGAGCGTTATCGCAATATTTCGGCCCGGCTGCGGCCGCGGCCGCGCGACAAGGCCGGCGAGCATCGCGCGCTGATGAAGGCGGCGGTCGGCCGCGATGCCGACCGCGCCTGCGAGCTGATCGCAAAGCATATCCAGAGCACCACCGACAACGTCCTCAAATACGCATCCGAATTGATCAGCAACGGTTAGCCGACGTGGCCGAACGGGTGCCCGCAATGGCGCGCTCGGTCTCAACAATTCGATTTCTCTTGTATCGTTTTCGAAAATAGTATTTTTTACGCAAATCGAAATTCCAGAGTCAGGGATCGCCACCGATGAAGCTGATATCTTTCCTGCGCCAGCAGACGGAAACTTGGGGCGCCGTGCGCGGCGACGAAGTCGTCGACCTCGGCAAGGTGCTGGGCGGGACGCTGGCGGATTTCATCGGCAGCGCCAAATTCGCCGACCGGGAAAACATCGCCGCCGCCCACAAGCCGGACCTGAAATTGAGCGAGATCAATTTTCTGCCTGTCATCCCGCGGCCGGAAAAGATCGTCTGCGCCGTGCGCAACTACCTCGACCATCACAACGAGGCGGTGGCGTTTGGCATGAAGCGGGAGATCACGGAGTTTCCGCCGATCTTCCTGCGGGTCTGGCGCTCACAGGTCGCGCACAACGCGCCGGTGATCCGGCCGAAAGTCTCCGATAATCTGGACTGGGAGGGCGAACTCGCGGTCGTGATCGGCAAGGGCGGCCGCCACATCAGCCAGGCCGATGCCTGGAATCATGTCGCGGGCTATTCGATCTACAACGATGTCAGCGTCCGCGACTGGCAGCGGCACGCGCAACAGATCGCGTCGGGCAAGAATTTCGTCGGCACCGGCCCGTTCGGTCCATGGCTGGTGACGCCTGACGAGATCGCCGATCCGGCCAATCTGAAGCTCGAAACCCGCGTCAATGGCGAGACGGTGCAGTCGAGCAATACCTCGATGCTGATCTTCTCGATCCCGCGGCTGATCGAATATTCATCCACCATTTTCGACCTCGTGCCCGGCGACGTCATCGCGACAGGCACGCCCGCCGGCGTCGGCTTCACGCGCAAGCCGCCGATCTTCCTCAAACCCGGCGACACCGTCGAGGTCGAGATCGAAAGCATCGGCGTGCTGCGCAATCCCGTCGTGGACGAGCAATAGTGTCGCAGATGCCCGCAGCTTATGATGTCCGCAAGACTTCGTTCAGCGTCGAGACGATCTGGCACGAGCGCGGCCCCCGCCGCGCTCAGCCGCTGCTCGTCGGCACCGCGATCGCCGTGATCCGCAATCCCTTCGCCGGCCGTTACGAGCCGGACCTCATGCCGTTTCAGGCAGCTTTGCGCGAACTCGGCCGCGAACTCGCAACCGGGCTGATCGCACAGCTCGGTGGCGCCGCCGGCATCGAAGCCTACGGCAAAGGCATCGTTGTCGGCGAGGACGGTGAACTCGAACATGGCGCGGTGTGGCACGAAGCCGGCGGCCAGGGGATGCGCGAAGTGCTCGGCCAGCCCAAGGCGATCGTTCCCGCGGCGAAAACCATCGGCGGCCCCGGCACCCGCCTGATGGTGCCGCTCGGCCACATCCACGCTGCCTATGTGCGCAGCCATTTCGGCACCGCCGAGATGACGCTGTGGGATGCGCCGCGCCGGGACGAGATCGCGTTCGGTCTCGTGATGGCCACCGGCGGACGGACGCACGCCCGCATCGGCGGCCTGTCCGCCGACGCGATTTCAGTTCATGACGGGCAACGCTGACGTTACGCGCCGGCCTCCCGATCGCTTAGCCGCCCTGCAGGCCCGTTGCCTTGATCAGCGGACCCCATTTGGCCCGCTCCTGCTTCTCGAACTGGGTCAGCTCCGCGGGCGTGCCACCGGCGGTATCGAAGCCCAGTTCCAGCATGCGCTTGCGCGTTTCCGGTTCGGCCAGCGCCTTGGCCAGTTCCTTGTTCAGGAGATCGACGATCGGCTGCGGCGTGTCGCGCGGCGCGTAGAACGCGTTCCAGGCGGTGACCTCGAAGTCGGCTACGCCCTGCTCGGCGATGGATTTTACGCCCGGCATCAGCTCGGTCGATTTCAGCGAGGTAATCCCGAGCGCCTTCAGCTTGCCGCCGGCGACATGGCCGCGCAGCGCCGTCACCGTGTCGATGATCAGCGGCACCTGGCCGCCGAGAACGTCGGTGGTAGCCGTTGCCGATCCCTTGTAGGGCACGGAGAACAACGAGGCCCCGCTCCGTCCCTTGAGGAACTCAAAGACGATGCGGGCCGTTGTGCTCGGCAGCGCAATGTCGACCTTGTCGGGCGTCGCCTTGGCTGCCGCAATCAGGTCGGCCAGCGAATTTCCAGCAAACGACGGATTGGCCGCCAGCACCATGGGCAGCTTGCCCACCAGGATGATCGGCGCAAAATCCCTGGCCGGATCGAATCCCGGCGAGGCATACATGAACTCGTTCATGCTCTGGGTGGCGTTGGTGCCCATCAGCAGCGTGTATCCGTCAGCGTCCGAACGCGCGGCCTGCTCGGCGCCGATATTGCCGCCGGCGCCCGGCTTGTTCTCGACGTAGAACCGCTGGCCCATCGTCCGCGACAATTGCTCGGCGAAATATCTCGCCACCACGTCGGTGCCCTGGCCGGCCTGGTACGGCACGATAATCCGCACCGGTCTGGTCGGATAGGTCTGCGCAACCGCCGCGCAACTCCATAGCAAAGCCAGCAATCCTGCGGCCCATTTTGCAGATCTCAGCATGACGGTTTCCTCTCCTGATGATTTTATTTTTTGTTATGAACTTTTCTTGTCGTTGGCTGAGACGATGCCGGTCTCGATCAAGCCGTCGATGGCAGCCTGATCGAAGCCGGCTTCGGTCAGTATTTCGTTTGCATGTTCACCGAAACGCGGCGGTCGCCGCCCCGCAGCGCCCGGTGTTTGCGCGAGCTTCACCGGAATCCCGGGCGCGCGGTGGCCTTCGTTTTCGAGTAGCATGTCGCGGTGTGCCACATGCGGCTGCGCGAACGCCTGCGCCACATTATTCACCGGCCCCGCCGGCACGCCTGATCGCATCAGCTCACGGCAGAGATCGTCAGACTTGAAGCCGGCCAGCGTGCGCTCGAGTTCGGCGCGAAGGGATCCAACGTGCTTGAGCCGGTCGGCATTGGTGCGGAAGCGCGGATCGTCAAGCAGATCGCTGCGTTCGACCTTCTGGCAGAAACGGCGGAACTGGCCGTCGTTGAGGATGCCCAGGAATATCTCGCCGTCTGCGGCGGCGAATTTATCGTAGGGCGCGATGTTGGGATGGGCGCTGCCGAGCCGGCCGGGCACGACGTCCGAGCAGAGCCAGTTGGCCGCGTGCGGCACCAGGAGGCCGAGCGCGGTGTCGAATAGCGTCACCTCGACGCGCTGCCCTACCCCGGTCCGTTCGCGCGCCGCCAGCGCCAGCAACACGCCCGTGAGGGCGTTGTATCCCGTGAGATAGTCGACAATGGGAACGCCGACGCGGGTGGCGCCGGAATCCTGCGTGCCGTTGATGCTCATCAAACCGCACATCGCCTGCAGCACCGCGTCGTAACCGGGCAATCCGCCGAACGGCCCGTCGGCGCCGAAGCCGGAGATCGCGCAGTAGATCAGCCGCGGAAAGCGCGCCGCCAGCTCAGCCTCGTAGCCGAGACCCCAGCGCTCCATGGTGCCCGGCAGAAAATTCTCCACCAGCACGTCCGCGTCCTTCAACAGGACTTCGAGCACGGCGCGCCCCTCGGTGCGCGAGAGGTCGAGCGCCATACCGCGCTTGCCGCGGTTGACGGCGCCGAAATAGGCCGCCTGCCCCGCCGCATCAAAGGGCGGTCCGAGACCACGGGTCTCGTCGCCCGCCGGCGGCTCGATCTTGACGACGTCGGCGCCATGATCGGCCAGCATCTGCGTGCACAGCGGCCCGGCGAGCACGCGCGAGAGATCGACGACCTTGAGGTCGGTCATCGCTCCGCGCGTGAGCTCGTTTGCAGGCATGGTCACTTGACCGATCGTTGCTGTCTCAGCCGCGGCTTGGCAATTCCACGATGCCGGTCCCTAAGATCGATACTTCATTGTCCTGGTTGTGGGCTTCCTGCTCGATCTCGACGAGGTGACGTCCGCCCTCGACGAACTTGCGCTTCACCTTGCCCCTGATGAACAGCATGTCGCCCTCGGGATTGTGCCGGCGGATCTTGCAGGTCGCACGGCGCAGGAAGCCATCGTCGCCCATCCAGTTGGTGAGGTGATGGGTCAGCCACGAGCAGCGTTCCGGACCGTAATCGTAGGCGCCGGGTGCGCCGACCTCGAGCGCGAACTCCTCTTCCCAATGCACGCGCTCGGGACAGTCCGGAATATTGAAGCGGTTGGGAATGCCGAGACCGCGATGGGCGTCCTGCAGCTTCCAGGCGAGCTTGTTGGCGCGGATGTAGAGGCCGCCCCAGCCTTGCGCATAGGCGATGAAGCCGGTGACCGTCATCGGCCCCTTGAACATGACAGGCAGAGCCTCACCCTCGGTGACGTCCTGCCAGTAGCGCTTGCGGGCGCCCTGAATCCTTTCGTCAGCATAGAGCTTGTAAGCCTCGGCCAGTTCCTGCTCGCTGTAACGGCGCGGCGCGCGGGCCTTGACCTCACTGTACTTGGTGCCCTGATCGCGCGCGTGGTCGCGCTCGGTCCGGAAGCACCAGCTATCCGCTCCGGCGACGAGGTCGCCCTGCTGGTTGAAAAAATCGACGTGATAGGTCTGCTGGATCGCGCGGCCGGCGAAGCGGGTCTGATGCTCGACGAGATCCTTCAGCTTGGCCTCGGTCGAGATCACATCGTTGCGCCTGACCGCCTTGTGCCAGGTCCAGTCGGCCCCCGACCACATGGCATGGACGCCGGGCAATCCGCCGACATAGCCGGAGACGATGCGGCTGGTCGAGAACAGGAAACTCGGCAGTGCGATGATGCCGCCATGGTTGGTCTTGGCGGCGTAATCGGGATCGCACCACAGCGGATTGTCGTCGCCGATGCCGTGCGCGTAGTGGCGGATGTTGTCGCGCGTGGCCTCATAGCACCACGGCTCAGCGGTCACGCCGATGGAGACGCCGATGCGCTTGCGCAGATCGTCGAGGCCTTCCTCGGTGATTTTCGGAAATCTGGTTTCGACGGTATCAAGCATTGACGTTCCTTCCTTCAGGCTCTTGCCTTCAACTCTTGTGCTAATTCCTGGCTTCTGATGTCTTGATGGCCTGCTCGCGGTCACGCAGCACCTTGCGGTTGACCTTGCCGGCCGGCGTCTTGGGCAGTTCGGTGACGAAACTGACGACGCGCGGATATTCGTGATGGCTGAGGCGCTGGCGCACCACGTCCTGGATCTCGCGCTGGAACGCCTCGTCGCCTGCCCGGTCGGTGACGACAAAGGCTTTCACCACCTGCCCGCGCAGCGGATCGGCCACGCCGATGGCGGCGGCTTCGCGGACCTGCGGATGCTTCAGGATCGCATCCTCGATCTCGACGGCGCTCATGGTCCAGCCGGCGGAGATGATCACATCGTCGGCGCGGCCACCGTGATAGAAGTAACCGTCCTCATCGATGCGGCCGAGATCCTTGGTCGCGATCCACTGACCGTGGCGCCAGACCTTCAGTTCGCCTGCGAGACCAGGCTGGCACGGCCGGCCTTCGGCATCCTGGACTTCGACGCGCCCGCCGGGGACCGGTTTACCCAATGAACCCGGCTTGACGACGAAATCGCCGGCCCCGGGATAGCTCACCAGGATGACACCGATCTCGGTGGTGCCGTACATGCTGCAGGCCGGCCGGCCGAAAGTGTCTTCGACGAACGAAGCCGTCTCGCTGTCGATCGGCTCGCCGGTGAAGGACAATTTCGCGATCGCGTAGCGATAATTCGGGGCCGCGCCTGAGTTCCGCATCATGCGGTAATGGGTGGCGGCCGCCGAGATGTTGGTGAACTGGTGCTGCTGCAGCGCCGCCAGCAGCCGCTCCGGATTGAACTTGCCGGCATAGGCGCCAATGGTGATGCCGAGCGCCAGCGGCGCCAGCGTGCCGTGCCAGAGACCATGGCCCCACGCCGGCGACGACGGGCAGATGAAACGATCGCCGGGGCGCAAACCCGTTCCGTACAGCGCGGCCACCATCAGCGTCACGATCGCACGATGGCTGTGCTTGACCGCCTCGGGAAGCTCGCGCGTCGTGCCAGACGTATACTGAAACAGCGCCAGCGCGTCGGCCGCCGTGTTGGGCGTGAAGTGCGGCGAGAAGCGCTCAAGACCCTTCAGGAAAGCATCGTCGGCGACCACGACTTTGGCGTTGATGCCTGCAAGGCCTGGTGCCTTCTCGGCATTCGTCACGATCAGTTTCGGCGCGCAGTCGTCGACCCGCAGCTTGACGCCGTCGGGTCCGAACAGAGTGAACAGGGGCACCGCGATGGCGCCCGCCTTCATGGTGCCGAACACCGCCACATAGAAGGCCCGCGACGGCTCCAGCATGATCGCCACGCGATCGCCGGCCTTGACGCCCTCGCTCGCCAGATAATGGGCGAAGCGCGACGAGGCTTCCGAGATATCGCGAAAGCTCAGCAGTTCGTCCGGCCCGTCGGCGTGAACGATAATCACGGCTGGATTGGAGCGCCCCGCATGCCGGTCGATGCATTCATGAGCGATGTTCAGGCGCTCGCGATTGCCCGCGAACAGTTCCCAGAGTTTTGCGGAGGAAAATTCCGCCTGCGCATCCGCGTAGCTCGTGAAGTAGGTCAGCTTGGTCATGGCGGCAAAATACCGAAGAAAATCCAATTGTCAAATAGCGTTTATAATTGTATATGTACAATTAGCACTCTTCGTTGTTGCACCGCAATCATTGTTGTACGGATACAATCATGCCGAATCCGAAATCGCCGCGGGTCCGCGCGGTACCTGCCGTCACCCGCGCCATCGCCATTCTCCGGCTGCTCAGCCGCAGCCGTTCGCCGCAAAGTCTCAAGGCGATTGCGGAGAGTCTGGATCTCGTGCCCAGCACCGCGCTGCACATCGTGCGCGCGCTCGTTGCCGAAGACCTGCTGCAAGTCGATCCCTTGACCAAGCGCTACCGGCTCGGTGTCGGCATGCTGCCGCTGGCGCGCGCCGTGCTCGAGAACAGCGACTTTCCGAACCTGGTGCGGCCGAAGCTGGATGATCTCTCACACCGCTACGGTGTGATGGCGATCGGCGTCGAAGTGCCCGACCTCGACAACATGATCGTGATCGCACTCGCCCGCAGCCAGGCGCCGGTGCGGCTGCATGTCGATGTGGGGAGCCGGTTTCCCGCGCTGATCAGCGCCACGGGGCGATGCGTCGCCGCCTTTTGCGGCCAACCGCAGAAGGAGATCGAGAAGCGCTTTCGCCTGCTGCGCTGGCACAACGCGCCGAGCTACGACGCCTGGCGCAAGGAAGTCGAACAGGTGCGCCGTCAGGGTTTCAGCATCGATCGCGGCAATTACATCGACGGCGTCACGATCGTGGCGGTGCCGGTTCTGAACAGCCAGGGCACCATCTCGCACACCATCGCCGCTGTCGGCCTCGGCAGCCAGCTCGATCGCGCAAAATCGCTGGCACTGGCGAACGACATGGCCATCGCCGCGCGCGAAGTCGCCGCGCAGCTGCCGCCGTAATTCTAGCAACAGTGAGCGCTATCACGACAAAGCCGTAACTCAGCCGCGCCAGACGGTCTCTTCGTTCCATCCAAGCTCTGCAAACTCCGCGGCCCGCAACGGCGCCTCTTCTGCGGCGAAGAACTCGTCGAGCTGCGGCGGCCTGACGCCGGTCGCACTCAACATCGCGTGCGCCTGACCGCGATGATGGACCTGATGCTGGAACAGATGCAGCAAGAGCCGGTCCATCCGCTCGTGCTGGATACGACTGCCGCGATGGACGTTGACGATGCGGTCGAGATCTTCAGCGCCAAGGCGCTCGACGAAAGCAATCAAGCGCCGGTCCATCTCGCCTTGCGCGTCGCGGAGGATGGCAACGGTTTCGCACAGTTCCTGATTGGCCCAGGCTGCTGGCCCCAGCGTGCCGCCTTCGAGGGCGTCGACATAGAAGCGGTCGATGATCAGGATGTGATTGAGGGTTGCGCGCAGGCTGGGAAAGAAACCGGTGCGCGGCGCGGTGAAATCCGCCTGTGATAACTTTGCACAGGCTGCGAGCAGGCGATGGTTGGCCCAGCCATTGTTGTAGGCCATGGCACGATACGGAAGCACGGCATCCATCGGCACCTCCTGTGTGGAGCGGTTCAGACTTTGACGAGGCGCACGCGCGTGCCCCAGGGGTCGGCGGCCTCGAGGCCACCAGCAACAGACGCGACCTGCACGCCGGCCTGACGCAGACGTTCTTCCTTTGCCGCGAACAACTCCGCTTTTTCGATCTCGAGCGAGAACCAGGCAAGCCCGGTGGCCGTATCATCGCGCCGGCCAGCGCCGGCGCTTTGCCAGACGTTGAGGCCGAGATGGTGATGATAACGGCCCGAGGACAGGAATGCGGCGCCGCTGCGCGCCCGGGTCGGATCGAAGCCGAGGGTTTCGCGGTAAAAGCCGTCGGCCTTGGCGAGATCGCCGACCCGCAGATGCATGTGCCCGATCCGCAAGCCGTCGGGCGCCCTGGCATAATCGCTGACGTTGACATTGGTGAGCGAGACGAGGTTATCGACGTCGAGCTGGTCGGTCCCCATCGTCACCGTGCCGGCGCTCCATTGCCACAGCGATGGATCGCGATCGGCGTAGACCTCGATGCCATTACCCTCGGGGTCATCGAGATAGACCGACTCGCTGACCCGGTGATCGGCAAAGCCCGACAGCGGCACGCGGTGGATTGCGGCATTGACCAGCCAGCGCGCGAGATCCTTGCGCGTCGGCATCAGGAAGGCGGTGTGATAAAGCCCGGCCGCGGTGCGGGCTTCGTTCGCGGCATCGGGGCGCGCCTCGAGCGCCAGCAGTTTGACCCCGCCGGCGCCGAGCACGGCGCCGGTGGCCGAGCGCTCCATCACGGCAAGGCCAAGCACATCGCGGTAGTAGTCCGCCACGACATCGAGATTGCGGACCCGGATCGTGACCATGCCGATCCGCATCGGCGTGCGGTTGGCGAAGGTCGGCCCGCCGCCGCTGCCACCCTCCTCGGCGCGCGCCGCGGCCGCGGCGGCCGCCGCGAGTGAGGAGACGCCGGCGAGATGCAGCAAGGTGCGACGGGTCAGATCGAGGTTCATGGTGCGTTTGTTGCCTGGGTTCGGATGGGATGATTGCGGTCTATCATATTTTCGCTCGGCAAACCGCCTGCCGCGGCACGTTTCGATCACATCTACGTCGACGGGACGGCGGTCACCCAGGGGTAACTACGCTGCTCCAAGCGCGCGATAAATCCCGCGCTCGAATTGCCGGTAGGCTACCAGCGCCTGTCTGTCGGCGAAGGGCAGGATCTGCATCATGATGACGCCCGCAATCCGCTTTTTCGGGTCGATCCAGTAATAGGTGTTGAACAGACCGGCCCAGGTGAGGCTGCCCGCCGCGCGGCTATCCCGGACCGGATCGACATTGATCATATGGCCAAGCCCCCAGCGCAGATGGATGCCCGGGAAGAAATCCACGTCATTCGACAGCGCCGGGTTGGCGGTTTTGAGAATTCCAGCCTCGATGTTGCCGATCTGGTTCGTCGACATCATTGCGATGGTGTCCGGCCGCAGGATGCTTGCGCCGCGAAAGCGCCCGCCATTCAGCAGCGCCTGCAGCAGGACCAGATAATCCGGCGCGGTCGAATAGATACCGCCGCCGCCGGAAAAGGCTGCTGTCGGCGCCAGCTTCTCGAACGGTCTTGCGACGAGCTTTCCGCCGGCATCCCGCACATGCAGGCTGGCCTGGCGCGCACGCTGCTGCCCGGTGATAACAAAGCCGGTATCGTTCATGCCGAGCGGGCCGGTGATATTCTCGGTGAAATAGCGATCGATGCCCATGCCGCTGGCGATCTCCACCAGCTGGCTGACATTGTCGATGCCGCCGCCATAGGCCCATCGTGTCCCCGGCTCGAACATCAGCGGCCGACGCGGCAACGCCGGATCGGCCCGTGCCGCTTTCAGGTAACGAACCACGTTGGGATCCCAGAGCGGGTAGCTGAAGCCGGATGTGTGCGTCAGCAGGTTTCGCAGCGTGACCGGTCTGTGCGCCGGCCGCAGTTGCGGCACGCCTTTTGCGTCGAAGCCCGTGAGGACCTGGCACGAAGCCAGCGTCGGATCGATATTGGCGGCCGGCTCATCGAGCTTCAGTTTACCGCGCTCGACCAATTGCAAGGCAGCCACCGAGGTCAGCAGCTTGACCATCGAGGCGATACGAAAAACCGTATCTGACGACATCGGCGTCGCAGCCGCGATGTTGCGCGCGCCGAACGCGCCCTGATAGACGACCGAGGTTTCGTTCGCGGCCATCGCGACCACGCCGGGGATTTCCTTCGCGATGACCTTCGCCTGCAACGCGGCGTCGATCGTCTCGCCCTGAAGCGGCTTGCGGACAGGCGCGGCAACGCCGGCAGAGGGCACCAGACCTGCCGCCGCAAGCCCCGCCCCCCGCAACAAGGCATCACGCCGAGTTAGCAACCCTGCCATTCGTGGTCCCGGATCCCGCGTGGAACTACGGCCATTCTAGACTCTTCGGAATTTGTGCGATTGGCAAACTTTTCGTCGTCAGACGCCCGAAGCCATCCCTAAGAATAGATATTTTAGATATCACTAATTGACAGTTTAACATCACTAATTAGGATGCAGGAATGATGCTTGGCAGGGGCCGGGGTCCCGACAGCAAGGCAAGCCGATGATCACGGCAGCTCAATTGCGGGCTGCCAGGTTGCTGCTCGGCATCGATCAGCGCCGGCTCGCAGAGCTCTCCGGACTCTCAGTGCCGACCATCCAGCGCATGGAGGCGAGCGAAACGATGGTCCGGGGCAATGTCGATTCGCTGGTCAAGTTGATTGCCGCCTTCGACGCCGCCGGGATCGAGATGATCGACGAAGGCGCCGTCAGCCATTCGCAGGGGCGCGGGGTGCGGCTGAAGACGACTTCGGCGTCGGCGAAAACCCATTCGGACAATCCGCTGGAACCCAAAGCATCGAACGGGACGAGGGGCCGTACTTGATGTCCCCTGTCGCTTTGCAAATGTCGTGTGTCGCCGGATTGCTTGCGCTCGCCGTGCTTGCGAGCGTTCTGAGCCGCGCCAAGAGTGCGACGGTCATTATTTACGGCGCGACCATCGCTGTTTCCCTGGTCGCGTTGTCGGGGTCGATTCGCTGGCTGGTTGGCGGGGTCCTTGATGCCACCGAATTGACCTTGCCGGTCGGACTGCCGTGGCTCGGCGCCCATTTCCGCATGGATGCGCTGGCGTCGTTTTTTCTCGTTGTGGTCAATCTGGGCGGCGCGTCAGCGAGCCTTTATGGTCTCGGCTACGGCCGCCACGAGCCAGCGCCGCATCGCGTGCTGCCCTTCTTTCCTGCCTTTCTGGCCGGCATGAATCTCGTGGTGCTGGCGGACGATGCGTTTTCCTATCTGCTCTGTTGGGAGTTCATGTCGCTGGCGTCCTGGGCGCTGGTCATGGCGCATCACCGCGAGACGGGCAACGCGAAGGCAGGTTACGTCTATCTGGTCATGGCGAGCTTCGGCACGCTGGCATTGCTATTGGCCTTCGGTCTGTTGGCCGGACCGGCGGGAGATTACGGATTTGCGGCCATTCGTGCGGCCCCTCACACGCCTTACGTGGCCACGCTGGTATTGATCCTGATGTTGCTCGGAGCCGGTTCAAAGGCCGGCCTTGTGCCGTTGCACGTCTGGCTGCCGCTCGCACATCCCGCAGCGCCAAGCCACGTTTCGGCGCTGATGAGCGGCGTCATGACCAAGGTGGCAATCTACGGCTTCATTCGCGTCATATTCGATCTGCTGGGGCCGCCAACCTGGTCGGCGAGCGTCGTCGTGCTTTTCCTCGGCGGCATCACCGCCGTCATGGGGATTCTCTACGCCCTGATGGAAAAGGATCTGAAACGCCTGCTGGCCTATAGCACGATCGAGAATATCGGCGTCATCTTCGCAAGCCTCGGCCTTGCCCTGGCGTTTCAGGCCAATGGGCTGAAGCTGGCGGCAGCGCTGGCCTTCACCGCAGCGCTGTTTCACGTCCTCAACCACTCCTTGTTCAAGAGCCTGCTGTTTTTCGGAGCCGGCGCCGTCCTGACTGCGACCGGCGAGCGGGACATCGACAAGCTCGGTGGTCTCATCCACCGCATGCCGTTCACCAGCTTCGTCGTTCTCGTCGGCTGCGTCGCGATCTCGGCGCTACCGCCTTTCAACGGCTTCGTTTCGGAATGGCTGATGTTCCAGGCGGTGCTGCAAAGTCCGGAGTTGCCGCAATGGGCACTGAAGATCATGGTGCCTGCGGTTGGCGCCCTGCTCGCATTGGCCGCCGCATTGGCCGCGGCGTGCTTCGTCAAGGCGTTCGGCTTGACCTTTCTCGGGCGGCCGCGTGGTGCGGCAGCGGAGACCGCCCACGAGGTCGATCGCTACGCGCTGTCGGCCATGTTCATCCTTGCCGCACTTTGCCTGCTCGCCGGAATCCTGCCCGGACTGGTGATCGATGCGCTTTCGCCGATCACGATCGATATCCTCGGTGGCCGCATGCCGATCCAGGCCAATGAACCCTGGCTTTCGATCGTGCCGATTGCGGAGAGCCGCAGTTCATACAATGGATTGCTGGTGATGATATTCATCACGATATCCGCTTACCTTTCCGTCTTGGCGATCCATCGCTTCGCCTCGCATGCGCTGCGGCGGGGACCCGCCTGGGGCTGCGGTTTTTCGGACCCTGTTCCTGCGGCGCAGTATTCGGCCGCAAGCTTCGCGCAGCCGATCCGCCGTGTTTTCGGCACACTCGTGTTTAGCGCGCGCGACCATGTCGACATGCCCGCGCCCGGAGACGTCAGGCCGGCGCGGCTCAGGATCGAATTGCACGATCTGGTCTGGGAGGGGATTTATGGACCGATCGCGGGCGCGGTCGGCTTTTCTTCCGACCGGCTCAACCGCCTGCAATTCCTGACCATCCGGCGATATCTCAGTCTCGTCTTTGCCACCCTCGTCACGCTGCTTCTGGTGCTCGCGATATGGTCGTGATCTCGGACATCATCGTGCAGGGTATGCAGATGCTGCTGGTGCTGCTGCTCGCACCGCTGCTGACCGGCTTCGTGCGCAAGATCAAGGCGAGGCTGGTGCGCCGCCGGGGCGCCTCGGTGTTTCAGCCCTATCGCGATCTGCTGCGCCTGCTTCGCAAGGAGGTGGTGCTGGCCGAGAACGCCTCGTGGCTGTTCCGCGTGACACCCTATGTGACCTTTGCAGCGATCTGGGTTGCCGCAGCTTTGGTACCGACCTTTGCGACAGGCCTGTTGTTCAACTGGACCGCCGACCTGATCGCCATCGTTGCGCTGCTCGGAAGCGCGCGCTTCTTTCTGGCGCTTGCCGGAATGGACGTAGGCACCAGCTTTGGCGGCATCGGCTCCAGCCGCGAAGTGATGATCGCAGCCCTCGCCGAACCCGCGATGCTGCTGGTTTTCTTTTGCATTGCGCTGGTTGCCGGCTCGACGCAGCTTTCGACGGTAGCCAATTTCATGGCCTCGTCCTACGTCGGACTGCGGGTATCACTGGGAATGGCGGTCATCGCACTCATCATGGTGGCGCTGGCCGAAAACGCGCGCATCCCGGTCGACAATCCCACCACGCACCTGGAGCTCACCATGGTGCATGAGGCGATGGTGCTCGAATATTCCGGCCGCCATCTCGCGATGATCGAATTCGGCGCGTTTCTCAAGCTCCTGCTCTACATCTCGCTGATCGCCTGCGTGTTCCTGCCCTGGAAGATCGCCCTGTTTGGCACCGGCCCGTTGGCCTACGCCGTCGGCGCCGGCGCCTACGTCGTCAAACTGGCAGCCGCCGGCTTCTTCCTGGCGCTATTCGAGACCGCCACCGCCAAAATGCGGGTCTTCCGCATTCCGCAGTTTCTCGGAGCCGCGCTCATGCTGGGTCTGCTCGGTACGCTTCTCCTGTTCGTGTCGAGGAGTTTCTGATGCAGATGCACAGCCTCGCCTTCGACATCTCGCATACGCTGGCCGGCGGCCTCGTCCTGATCAGCTTCATGATGCTGTACCAGGACAGACTTTATTCGCTGCTCAACATCTTTGCGCTCCACGCCGTGGTGCTCGCACTTTCCGTCGCCTGGCAGGCCTACATCCAGGACGCGCCTCATCTCTACATCACGGCGGCCATCGCCCTTGTCTTCAAGGCAATCGTCATTCCGGTGGCATTGCATCGTATCGTCAAGCAGCTTGGCATTCATCGCGACATCGAGTCAGCCGTGGGCATCGGCCTGACCATGCTGGCCGGGATGGCGCTGGTCGCCCTCTCCATGGTCCTGATGCTGCGGGTCACCGCCGACGCCGATCCCCTGGCCCGCGAAGATCTCGCCTTCGCATTGTCGGTCGTGCTGCTCGGACTACTGGTCATGGTGACGCGGCGCAATGCCGTCAGTCAGGTCGTCGGATTCATGTCGCTCGAGAACGGACTGGTGCTGGCGGCGACCGGCGCCAAGGGCATGCCGCTGGTCGTCGAAATCAGCGTCGCCTTCTCGATCCTGATCGCTTTCATCGTCATCGGGATCTTCCTGTTCCGGATCCGCGAACGCTTCGATTCCGTTGATGTCTCCGCCCTCGACGATTACCGGGGCGAGCACAGATGAGCATGGCTTCCTTCGAGCCCGTGGCGGCGGTCCTGCTGATCCCGATCGTTTCGGCAGCGCTGCTTGCCGTGCTGCCCGGCTACCGGCTGACAGCGCGGCTGAACGTTGTCGCCAGCTTGTTGACCTTTGTTTCGGCGCTCTCGCTGTTCGTTATCGAACGGCCGCAGCCGGGGCCGTACGTGCTGGTCGACGACCTCAATATCGTCTTCATCGTGCTCAACACTTTCGTGGGCTTCACGACCAGCATCTTCAGCGCGAGCTACATCGCCCACGAACTCGAAACCGGCCGGTTGACGCCGGTGTACCTGCGTTTCTACCACGCCATGTACCAGACCATGATGTTCGGCATGAATCTGGCTTTCGTGTCGAACAATATCGGCCTGATGTGGGTCGCGGTGGAAATCGCGACGCTCACCACGGTGCTGATGGTCGGGATCTATCGCACGCACGCGGCGCTGGAAGCGGCGTGGAAATATTTCATCCTCGGCAGCGTCGGAATTGCGCTCGCCCTGTTTGGCACGATCCTCGTCTACATGGCGGCGCGTCCGATCGTAGGCGAAGGCCAGGACGGCATGATCTGGACGCTGTTGGTCCAGCATGCCGCGGCCTTCGATCCCGCCCTTCTCAATGTCGCTTTCATTTTCCTGTTTCTCGGTTACGGAACCAAGGTCGGCCTCGCGCCGCTGCACGCCTGGTTGCCGGACGCACACGCCGAAGGTCCAACCCCGATATCGGCCGTGCTGTCGGGCCTGCTCCTGAACGTCGCGCTTTATGCGCTGCTGCGCTTCAAGATATTGCTTGCCGTCAATCCTCACGCGATTGCTCCGGGCCCGCTGATGGTGACGATGGGCCTCGTCTCGTTGATCTTCGCAGCATTCATGCTGTACCGCCGGCGGGACATCAAACGACTGTTCGCCTACTCCTCGATCGAGCACATGGGCATCATCGTCTTTGCGTTCGGAATGGGCGGCCCGCTCGCCAATTTTGCCGGGCTGTTGCACATGGTCATGCACAGCCTGACCAAGTCGGCGATCTTCTACGCGGTTGGCCATATCTCGCAGATCAAGGGCACGCAGAGGATCAACCGGATCCGGGGCCTGACGGTGACCCATCCCGCGCTTGGCTGGGGTTTCGTGGTGGGCGTCGTCGCGATCGCCGGGTTGCCGCCGCTCGGCATCTTCATGAGCGAATTCCTCATCGTGAGTTCGACCTTCGCACGGCAACCACTGCTCGCCATCGCGCTGGTGTTCGGGCTTCTGCTCGCCTTTGGCGCGTTGACGTTGCGCCTGACGAGCGTCGCATTCGGCGAACCTCGCGGCAGCACAGTGTCTGCGGAGGCCTCTTACGTGCCGATGTTTGCGCATCTCGCCCTGGTTCTGGGTGCGGGCATCTATCTTCCCGCACCGCTCGTCGTCTGGTTCCAGCACGTGGCGCGTCTTCTTGGATGATTGAGGGATGAACGGGATATGCCGTCGCTGATCGATCTGATGCTGGAAGGCCGCAAAATCCCGCGGCACATGCCTTGGCCGCGCACCGTGGTCGATGCCTCGGTTTGGGCGTTTGCCGCCAACGAGCTGGCACAGGGGCGCTGGAGCCTGCTCGGCCTCTGGGGTGAGCCCTCGACGGCACACATGGCGATCGTCGACCGCGACACGACGGAAATCGCGGTCGTCAGCATCGATTGCCCCAATCGGGTTTATCCCTCAGTCAGCAAGCACCACCCGCCGGCGCTTCGATTGGAGCGCACCGTCAGCGACCTGTTCGGATTATCCGCGGAAGACTTGCCCGACACCCGCCGCTGGCTCGATCACAACCGTTGGGGCGTACGGTTCCCGCTTGGAGATCGCATCGACGCGTTGTCGATGACGGCGCCCTACCGTTTCCTGCCGGTGGAAGGCGATGGCGTGCATCAGATTGCGGTCGGGCCCGTGCATGCAGGCATCATCGAGCCCGGACATTTCCGCTTTTCCGCCAGCGGCGAAACCGTGGTCCGGCTGGAACAACGGCTGGGATATACCCACAAGGGCATCGAGGGGCTGATGCGAGGCGCACCTATCGAGCGCGCCGCTCAATTGGCGGGGCGCGTATCGGGCGACAGCACCGTCGCCTATGCCTACGCCTTTTCGAGGGCCGTCGAGGCGGCGCTGCAAGTTGTCGTTCCGGATCGCGCGGTCTGGCTGCGGGCGCTGCTTGCGGAACTCGAGCGGCTCGCCAACCATCTCGGCGACATCGGCGCGATCTGCAATGACGCGTCCTTCGGCTTGATGCAGGCCCATTGCAACGTGCTGCGCGAGAACCTTCTGCGCGCGGCAAGCAGCGCCTTTGGTCATCGCCTGATGCGGGACGTCATCGTTCCCGGTGGATTGGCCCGCGATCTCGACGCCAGGGGGCAGTCCGCCATCCGTACGGCGCTCGATAATATCAACCTTCGATTTCCCGAATTGATCGAACTTTACGACAACACCGCGTCGCTTCAGGATCGTACCGTCGGTACCGGCGTCGTCACGGCTGCACTGGCAAAACAGTACGGTGCGGGAGGCTATGTGGGGCGCGCGTCCGGGCGCGTGTTCGACGCCCGCCGGGCTCCGGGCTATCCGCCCTATGACGATCTGCGCTTCGAGGTACCGGTGCTCGAGGACGGTGACGTGAACGCCCGTGTCTGGATTCGGATTCGGGAAGTCGAGCAGAGCCTTTCCCTGGCCAGCCAGATTCTGGACCGCCTTCCCGACGGCCTGCTAAGCGCGTCGGTCGATGCCGAAGCGGGACCGCGCGAGGGGATGGCGTTGGTCGAAGGTTTCAGGGGCGACGTATTGGTCTGGCTCCGGCTCGACAGCGGCCGGGTCGAGCGCTGCCATCTTCGCGATCCATCATGGTTTCAATGGCCGCTGCTCGAAGCCGCCATTGAAGACAACATCGTCGCCGACTTTCCCCTCTGCAACAAATCGTTCAACTGTTCCTATTCCGGGCAGGATCTGTAGGAGAAGACGGTGCGCAAACTTCTCTTTCAAAGTTTCTTCCAGAGGCCGCTCACGGAGCAGGCCCCTGCGCTGGACGAGACGGCTGTCGAGGAACTCGCCGCTGCACTTCAGCGCGCCACACGGCGACGCCTTGGCCGAAGCCTCTCGATCCGCGAAATAGATGCCGGGTCATGCAACGGTTGCGAGCTGGAGATCCACGCGCTGAACAATGCCTATTACGACGTCGAGCGTTTCGGTATCCGGTTCGTCGCCTCGCCACGCCACGCCGACGTTCTCATGGTCACGGGACCCGTGACCAAAAACATGCGCGATGCCCTGGAACGAACTTATCATGCAACCCCGGACCCGAAATGGGTCATTGCCCTCGGAGATTGCGCAAGGGATGGCGGATGTTTCGCCGGCAGCTACGCGGTGGTCGGAGGGGTCTCGCAGGTCGTCCCCGTCGATCTTCATATTCCCGGCTGCCCGCCGCCGCCCGTTACGATCCTGCAGGGACTTCTCTCCTTGCTCGATCGAACGGCCAAAAGCGCTACTTCGACGTGAGGCTCCGGAGCAAACGCGTATGCCGCAACCGACGCCGCGTATTGATTTTTCGAAATGTCCTTCGAACGCCTCAAGGCGCCAAAATCCGCCTGCAAGAGCATTTGCCCCTGGCGGCTTCCCCGATCATTCGTTGTTCGATTTAGTCATCGAGTCCGTTCCAAAGTCCGCGGCAGCGACGGTTTGGACGGCTTTACGTTCTTCATCTTTGGCTTCGTTATGTGTTCCCTGAGACGAACCCCGCGACCACCGGCTGAACTCGCAACACCCGGATTGATCAATTCGATCCCCGCATGCTCCAGTGCCGAAATCAGCTTCATCAGAGAATCGACGTTTCCGCGGACAACGCCGTCGCTCGCTTCCATGCGCTGGATGGTGGGGACCGAAAGATCTGCAAGGTCGGCGGTTTGCCGCTGATCTATGTTCAGGAGCGCACGGGCCGCCCTGAGCTGGTTGGCCGTAATCATGAGATGGCGGTCTCCGGCAAGATTGGCACCGAATATGTCTATACCGTACTAGTTACTGCTTCAAGCATCGATTTAGATGCAAAATATATCACACACGGGTTCGCGCCGATACGGACCTCGCTATCCGAGCCCTTCACCGGAATGATCGCGCAAGGATGCGGAAACATTATGCGCCGTTCCTGAAACCGTTGGCGCACTATACGCGACATGATAAGAGATGTTTGGTGCATCTATTCTAATGCTCAACTCTTAACCTGGATTTCTGACGTGAAGTTGCTGGGACGTTATCAGGGAAGGAACGGGCAGATCGAGATCGTGGAATGCTCCTGGGACGGCACGCGCGTATACTTCGAGCAAGGCGTGAGGCAAAGCCAGGCAACGCCCGATGGCGAAAGCGTATTCACCTATGTCAAGCTCATGGACGAGCTTCTGTCCCGCTCCGAACAAATCCTCGTTTTGGGCTGCGGCGGGGGAACCCTTGCAACAAGGTTGTGGCGGCTTGGCAAGACTCTGACCATCGTCGACAACAACCCGATCAGCTTTGTCCTTGCACACAAGTTTTTTGAGCTGCCGGACGATTTGCCCTGCGTCGTCTCCGACTTTCGGAAATTTGTATTCGATGACCGCGGGTACTACGACGGCATCGCGATCGACGTCGGAGGACCGGGATTTCGGTTCTCGGAGGAGTTCGATGCCGAGACCTGCGACGCCATCCGCTCCCGCCTGGCACCGGGTGGCCGGATCGTGATGAATGTGACGGTGGCAAACGACATTGATCCGACACCCGACCGGATCGCCGCTCGGCTTGCCGGCGAGGAAATGCGGACATGGATCGTTGACGAACAAGGCATCGAGGACCGCAATGCGGTGATCGCCTGCATGCCCGAGAAGACGCTGGGTTCACGGGCGGCGCTCGATCGCGTCATGCGCCACAGCCATGAACGCTGGGCTATCCGCCGAGGAAGATTGCGGAGCCGCGATCTCACTTATGGCTCGCGCTAACATTGCAGTGTCCAGCTGCCTTAGCCCCGCCGGGCAGGCCTAAGGCAGCTTGTCGTACACCTCTCAAGCCCGGCCGGACGCCTTATTTCCACTTCGCCAGATAGAAGCGCGGCAGCTCGTCCGAATACGGCGTGAAGTCGAGCTGCTTGGAATAGCCGTACGTCGTCACATAGGTGTGCAGCGGCGCGAAGTAGGCCCGCTCCGTGATGCGCTGGATCACGGCCGAGTAGGCCTTGTTGCGCGCTTCAGCGTCATTGGTCGATCCGCCCTCGATCAGCCATTTCTGAACATCCGGATCGCGCGCATAGTCGTCGGCGCCGCCGTTAAAGAAGTTCGGCAGGAAGGCGGACACGTCATTGATCGAATAACTGCCCCACGTGCCGAGATAAGCGCGCAGCTCCCCTGCCTTCGCGCGCTGTATCAGCGCGCCGACCTGAAGCTGGTTGAGCTTGGCGCGGATGCCGACCGCCATGAGATAGTTCTGAACCGCCGAGCCCCACTGCGGCAATATATAGCTGGCCAAATCGACCTCGAAACCATCCGGATAGCCGGCCTCGCTGAGCAGCTGCTTCGCCTTGGCAGGATTGTAGTCGTAAAGCGTCGCCGCCTCGCCGTTGCAGCCGAATTGAGTCGGGAAGCAGGGAGCGCCCGGAACGCGGCTTCCGCCGGTGACGAGCTTGTCGGCAATCGCCTGCCGGTCGATGGCGTGCCAGATCGCCTGGCGTACCTTGAGCTTGGTCATCGGATTGTCGGCGCCGGTGCGGCCGGCGGCGTCGAGCGCGAGATAGCCTACCCGCATCGACTCCTTGCGCACCGCCGCCAGATTCGGGAACTTGTTCACGCTGTCGAACTGGTCGGGATTCAGATTCCAGATCCAGTCCGCACGACCGGCGAGCAGCTCGGTCATTTCGGTGGCGGCGTCCGGCACGAAGCGCACGCTCATCTTCTTGATCGCCGGCTTGCCCTTGGGGCTGCCGGCCCAGTAATCCTCGAAGCGTTCGAAGTCGATCGAGACGCCCGACTCGACCTTGGTCATCTTGTAGGGGCCGGCGCCGACCGGCGCTTTGGCATAGGCTTCCGCACCGACCTTCTCGCGATAGGCCTTGGGATAGATCGGCGTGACCAGTGCAAAATAGTCCAGTGCCGCGGGCGTCGGCTGCTTGAGCTTGACACGCACCGACATGTCGCCGGTCTTCTCCGCCTTGTCGATCCAGTTGTAGTTCGCGGGTGTCGACACCTTGCTCGCCGGATCCGATATCAGGTTGAGCGTGTAGACGACGTCATCGGCCGTGAACGGGCTGCCGTCGTGGAATTTCACGCCCGGCCGGAGCGTGAACTCGATCGTGGTCGCGTCCGGCAGTTTCCACTCGGTCGCGAGCAGCGGCTCGAGCTTGAAGGTATCGGGATTGCGGTAGACCAGCGCGTCCCAACCCTGGTGGTGCATCACCACACCGGTGCGCTCGTTGTTATAGTAGGGATCGATGTTCGACAGCGCGGCGCGCATCGTGAGCCGCAAGGTGTCGGCGGATTTTTGCGCCGCAACTGGAGAAGCGCCGACGCCGAGCAGTGCCGCCGCGAAAATCGCCGCACCGAGCTTGTTTTGCAGACGCATATTGCCCTCCTTCTTGTTGATGTTTTCCGAACCGTTGAAATGCACGCGCTATGCCAGGTGGCACTCTACCATTCCCTGGGGGGCGCGGACCATGGGCATTGGCGCCACATTGCGGCAGCGTTCGACCGCGATGCCGCAGCGCGGGTTGAACCGGCAGCCCGGGGGAATATTGGCCGGATCCGGCATGGCGTCGCCAAGACCGATGTCGGGCACGCCGCGGCCCGGCTCCGGAGTCAGCACGCTTTGCAGCAACGCCTGCGTGTAGGGGTGACCCGGCTCGCGAAACAGGGCGTCGGTTTCGTTGCGCTCGACGAAGCGGCCGAGATACATCACCGCGACCTCGCTCGCGACATGCTCCACGACCGCGAGATTGTGGCTGATGAAAAGATAGGTCAGTCCGAGATCGCGGCGCAGATCGGCGAGCAGATTGAGGATTTGCGCCTGCACCGAAACGTCGAGCGCGCTGGTCGGCTCGTCGCAGATCACGATCCGCGGCTCCAGCACCAGGGCGCGGGCAATCGCCGCGCGCTGGCGTTGGCCGCCTGACAGTTGCGAGGGCATCCGCTCGCCCATCGCGGCCGACAGCCCGACGCGTTCGAGGATTTGCGCAACCCGGCGATCGATTTCCGCGCGTGAGAAGGTTCCCTGGGCGGTCAAGGGCAGCGCGACAATGTTCTTGATGCGGTGGCGCGGGTTGAGCGAGGCGAACGGATCCTGGAACACCGGCTGGATCAATCGCGCCCGCGCCTTGCGGTCGAGGTCGAACAGGCGCTTGCCGTCGACCAGCACCGTCCCCGCCGTCGGCTTCAGCAACCCGAGGATCAGCCGCGCCAGCGTGGATTTTCCGCACCCGGACTCGCCGACAATGCCGAGCACGCTGCCCGCCGGCACGCTGAAGGTGACGTCATCGACCGCGATCACGCGTTTTTCCGGCGCGAACCACCCGCCGCTAACCCGGAACTCGCAGCGCAGGTTCTGGACTTCGATCGCGACGCTCATGCGGGTTGCGGCTCCGCGAGCTGCGGCGCCAGCCGGCAAAGATAGTCGTGCGCGTCGCCTGCCTGGCGGCGCGGAATCTCGCGTTCGCAGGTGGCGTCGGCATCGGAACAGCGCGAGCGGAACGCGCAACCGGCAAAGCCGGGTCCGATCGCCGGCACCACGCCCGGAATCGAGCCGAGCGGCCGGTCGCGCTGCACCCGGCCCGGCACCGGCACGCAGGACAGCAGTCCGCGTGTATAGGGATGTTGCGGGCTGCGGAACAATTCCGCGGTCGGCGCCCGTTCGACCACCTCGCCGGCATACATCACCGAGACGCGGTCGGCGACGCGGGCGACGATGCCGAGGTCGTGGGTGATCAGCAGGATCGCGAGGCCGAGTTCGCGCTTGAGTGTGGCGAGCAGCCGCAGGATCTGCGCCTGCACGGTGACATCGAGCGCGGTGGTCGGCTCGTCGGCGACCAGCAGTTCGGGATCGCACATCAAGGCCATCGCGATCATGACGCGCTGACGCAATCCGCCCGAAAGCTGATGCGGGAACTGGCCGAGCCGCATCTCCGGCGCGGTGATGCCGACGCGGCCCATCAGTTCGACCGAGCGCTCGAGCGCGGCGGTGCGCGAGCCGCCCTTGTGGCGGGTCAGCACTTCAGCCATCTGCGAGCCGATGGTGAAGGCCGGGTTGAGGCTGGTCATCGGCTCCTGGAAGATCATCGAGATGCGATTGCCGCGCAGGCGCGCCATCTCGCGGTCCGACAGCGACAGCAGGTCTGTACCGGCAAAGCTCATTCGCTTGGCGGAGCGGCGGCCGCCGCGGGCGAGCAGGTTCATGATCGACAGCGCGGTCACCGATTTGCCGCAGCCGGATTCGCCGACCAGGCAATGGGTCTCGCCCTTCTCGACCTGCAACGAGGCGCCGCGCACCGCCGCGCTGCGGCCGCCGAACATGACTTCGAGGTCATCGATATCAAGCAATGCACTCATCGCGACCGCTCCGAGCCGAGCAAATTGCGCAGTCCGTCGCCGACCAGATTGATGCCGAGCACCAGGACGAACAGCGCGACGCCGGGCACCATGATCACCCAGGGCGAGAAGAACATGTAGTCCTTGCCTTCGGCTATCATCAAACCCCACGACGGCAGCGGCGGCGGCACGCCGAGGCCGAGAAACGACAGCGCGGCCTCGAGCAGGATCGCCAGCGCCATTTCCAGTGTTGCCACCACGGCAAGATGGCTGGCGATGTTCGGCAGGATCTCGTTGATCAGCAGATGCGAAGTCGAGGCGCCGGCGCAGCGGGCGGCATTGACATAGTCGAGGCTGCGGATCTGCATCGTGGTGGCACGCGCCACCACGGCGAAGCGGTCCCACAGCAGAAGCCCCAGCGTCGCGACCACGAGGCCAAGGCCCGAGCCCATCAACCCGACCACCGCGAGCGCGACCAGCACCACCGGGATCGACAGCCGGGTCGTGATGGCGAACAGCACGGCATCATCGATGCGGCCGCCGAAGAAGCCGCCGAGCACGCCGAGCGTGATGCCGATCAACCCTGATGTGATCACGGTCATGATGCCGATCAGCAGCGAAATGCGCGCGCCATAAACCAGCCGTGCCAGATAATCGCGGCCGAGCTGATCGGTGCCGAGCAGATGCCCCGCCTGGCTGCCCTCCATCCAGAACGGCGGCTTGAGGCGATTGCCGAGATCCTGGGTGAACGGATCGTACGGTACCAGCTGGTTGCCGACGAGCGCGGCCAGCGCGATGATTCCGACGATAACGATCCCGACCGTGAAGCCGGCCACGCCGACCCGCGACGTCAGCGGCGCATGAATTGCTATCGGTTCGCTCATCCGGTCCGCAGCCTCGGATCAAGCAACGCATTGAGAATGTCGGACAGCAGCGTGAGGCCGATATAGATCGCGGCCAGCACCAGCACCACCGCCTGCACCACCGGAAAATCGTTCTTGGCGATGCTCTCCCAGCCGAGATAGCCGACGCCATGCAAGGCGAACACGGTCTCGATGACGATGGAGCCGCCCAGCATGAAGCCAAGTTGTACCGCGGCGATCGACACGACAGGGATCGCGGCGTTGCGCAGCGCGTGCTTGAAGATGATGCGCGCGCGCGACAGGCCCTTGGCCCGCGCGGTGCGGATGTAGTCGGACGCCATCGCCTCGATCATGCCGGAGCGCGTCAGCCGCGTCAGGGCAGGAATGGCCGTAAAGGCGAGCACGATTCCCGGCATCACGAAGTGCTGCCAGGTTCCGGTGCCCGAGATCGGCAGGACGCCGAGGTTGAGACCGAGCACGATCATCAGAATCAAGGCGAGCCAGAAGCTCGGTATCGCCTGCCCCACCATCGTGAACATGGTGACGCCGCGGTCGAGCCAGGTGTTCTCGCGGACCGCCGCCAGGATGCCGAGCGGGATCGAGATGATCAGGGCGAGACTGAGGCCGGTCAGGCCGAGCGTGAGGGTGATCGGCAGGCGCCGCGCGATCAGGTTGGCGACGCTGTCCTTGAAGAAATAGCTCTGGCCGAAGTCGCCGACCATGGCGCGGCCGACCCAGGAGAAGAACTGGACATATACCGGACGATCGAGGCCGTAGGCCTTGCGTATGATCTCGACGTCGGCCTGCGTCGCGGAAGGACCGGCGATCGAGATCGCAAGATCGCCTGACAGCCGTGTCAGCATGAACGCAAGCGTCATCACCGTGAGCGCGACCAGGACGCCGAGAGCAAGACGCCGGGCAATGAGAAACGCCATTTCCTAGAATTCCAGTCCCGAAGTGCAGCAAGGGTTTCCGACGGCCACAGCCCGAGGCCGTAACGGTGTCATCCCTCGATGCTCCATGCAAGGGCTGGGCCGAGCATGCAAGGGCTGGGCCCGAGCATGCAAGAGCCGGGACCGAACATGCAAGAGCCGGGCCCGGGGCGGCGGTGATCGCCAACAGGCGCCAAAAAACTTAAAGCCCGGCGATTTTGATAAACCGCCGGGCAACTGCGCCAATATTGTTGGATGAACGATTACGGGATGAACGCCGCCATTCTCTGCGAAATAGCGCCCCAGCGTCTATCCGGGAAACCACTGTGTGGACTTCATGGCTACAAGCTGCGTGTTTCCATTGGTCGAGCCGCCACCTGACGGAGTGCTTTGAGCGACCATCGCCCTGCCGTTGAATCTTCTCAAGCAGTCGGTGGGCGCGCTGAGGCCCATGGGCACGCGGCCTCGAAAGCCGCCGACATTTGCAGCACCCCGAGATCGTCGCAGCGCCGGCCGACGATTTGCAGCCCGACCGGCAACCCGGCGCTGGTGAAGCCGCAGGGAATTGACGCTGCCGGATTCTGCGCCAGATTGAACGGATAGGAAAACTCCGCCCACGACATCCAGTCCCACGGATGCTGCGGCCAGTGGTCGGGTTGCAGTTGCGTCGCCGGGAATGCCGCGACCGACACCGCAGGCGTCAGCAGAAAATCCCACTCCTCGAAGAAATGGTGGATCTCCGCGCAATAGGCCAGTTTTGCGACCTTCATTTTCAGGTAGTCAGCGAGCGTCATGTGTAGTCCGGCTTCCAT
The DNA here is from genome assembly GCF_964252915.1 of Bradyrhizobium sp. LjRoot220. Classification (NCBI taxonomy): domain Bacteria; kingdom Pseudomonadati; phylum Pseudomonadota; class Alphaproteobacteria; order Hyphomicrobiales; family Nitrobacteraceae; genus Bradyrhizobium; species Bradyrhizobium sp. LjRoot220. The sequence goes on along the minus strand of NZ_CAXUPS020000007.1, from coordinate 296,389 downwards.
GCAGGCGACAAAGCCCGGATCCATCCGGTCGCGAAATTCGGTGAGTCGATCGGCGTAACGGCTGTAATGCGCCGGCCAAAAGAAGCGCGCCAGTTCCGGGCCCTTCGGTCCCCACGGCGTCGTGACCAGTTCGACGCGCCAGCCGAGTTCGGTTTCGAACACCTCCGCGGCCTTGCGCACCAAAGCGGCCACTTCGGGGTCGACGCGGGCATGGCCGAGGTCCGGACTGAACGCGATGCGCGGCGCGCGCGGCCTGCTCGCAAGAAGTCCGCCATAGTCGGCCGGCGGCGCTTCAAGGCTCGATTGATCGTCGGGATGGCGGCCTGCCATGACCTTGAGCATCAGCGCGGCGTCGGCGACGGTGCGGGTCAAGGGACCCAGATGCACGGTGTTATCGCTCGGTGTCATCGGCGATTGCGGCACGCGGCCGTAGGTCGGCTTTAATCCGAAAACGCCGCAGAAATGCGCGGGCATGCGGATCGAGCCGGCGCCGTCGCTGCCCTGATGCAGCGGGCCATAGCCTGCGGCCGCGCCGACACCGGCGCCGGAAGAAGACGCCCCGGCGTTGAGGCCGAGCTTCCACGGATTATGCGTCACGCCGGTCAGCGGGCTGTGGCTGACGCCCTTCCAGCCGAATTCGGGCGTGGTGGTCTTGCCGAGGATGATGGCGCCCGCCTCGCGAAGCCGCGCGACCACGACGTTGTCGACAGGCGCGACATCGCCGCGAAACAAATATGTTCCGCGCTCGAACGGCATGCCGCGCACCGGTTCGAGATCCTTGATGGTGACGGGAATGCCGTGCAGCGGCCCGATGGAATCTCCCTTGGCAAGCGCGCTGTCGGCCGCGGCCGCGGCGTCCATCGCCTCCGTCGCCGCCAGATGCGCGAAGGCATTCAGTTTGGGCTCAAGTGCGGCAATGCGCTCGAGCACCGTCGATGTGATTTCGACGGAGGACAATTTCCGGACGCGGATCGCACCCGCCAGTTCCGTTGCCGGCGTGAAGCAGAGATCGATCTTGTCCATCGCTCAGTTTCCGCGTTTCACTGCCGAACTGGATATCGAAACGACCGGCGGATCATAGGCCTGGATCGGCGGCAGATTGCCATCGAAGCGCTCGACTTCGGCCGTCGTCAGTTGCCCGGTGCAGCCCTGCGCCAGAGCCGATGTGCCGACGTCGCGCGTCAGCACATTCGGGTTGCCGTGCACGCAAAGCGGGGCGTCTTCGCTGGGATCGGCGGGGTCGTACCAGGCGCCGGTCGAAAGCTGCACGACGCCGTGCCTGATATCGTTAGTCACGCGCACGCCGGCGAGGCACGCCCCGCGGGCATTGAACAAACGGATGATATCGCCGTCGCTGATCCCGCGCGCGGCGGCATCGGCGGGATTCATCTGTGCGACCTCACGTCCACGGTGCTTCGCAGCTGCGCTGTGGCCGCCGAAATCGAGCTGGCTGTGCAACCGGGTCGCGGGCTGGTTGGCGACCAGGATCAGCGGCGCCGCTGGCGCTGGCACCTGCGCCGGCGCAAGCCAGGTCGGATGACCGGGGCAATCGGCTTCCTGAAAGCCCGCAATGGTTTCGGAGAAGATCTCGATCTTGCCGCTGGGTGTCGGCAACCGCGCGCCTTCTGGATCGTCACGGAAGCGACGAAGCTGTCCGCCATCGTCGGGCGCTTGCGGCAGGATCAGGCCGTCCCCCGCCAGAAATTCGTCGAAGCCGGGGGCCGGCAAATCCATGCCCGCCAGCGCCTTCCGCGTGGGTTCATACAGATGCTCCAGCCATTGGCGGACGTTACGGCCTTCGGTGAAGGCCTCGCGGGCGCCGAGGCGCTCGGCCAGATCGGAAAAGATGGCGTAATCGTCGCGCGCCTGCGCGTAAGGCGGCGCAATCTGCGGCATCGGCACCAGCAGCGGATCGTTGGGGTTTCCGCCGATATCCTCGCGCTCCAGCGTCATGGTTGCGGGAAGCACGAAATCGGCGTGCCGCGCCGTCGCGGTCCAGCCCAGTTCATGCACCACCAGCGTGTCGACCTGCGCGAAAGCGCGCCGCAGCCGGTTGAGATCCTGATGGTGATGGAACGGATTGCCGCCGGCCCAATAGACCAGGCGGATGTCGGGATAGGTTTTGGTCTTGCCATTGTAGCGGTAGCTGCCGCCGGGATTGAGCAGCATGTCCGCGATGCGCGCGACCGGGATGAATTCGGAAACGCCATTGCGGCCCTGTGACAGCGTCGGCATCGGCACCGCGTTGTAGCGGCGTCCATAATAGGCGATCGCCCCGAGCGCGTAGGCGTAGCCGCCGCCCGGCAGACCGATCTGCCCCAGCGTCGCCGCGAGAACCGCGCCCATCCAGACCGGCTGCTCGCCATGTTCGGCGCGTTGCAGCGAATGTGCGACCACGATCAGGGCGCGGCGTCCGTGCAGCCTTCGGGCGAGCGCGACAATGCTGTCGGCGGGCACGCCGGCGATCGCGGCGGCCCACGTCGCGTCCTTGGGCTGGCCATCGGTTTCTCCGAGCAGATAGCGCTCGAACACCGGCCAACCGACGGTATAGCGATCGAGGAAATCGCGATCGTGCAAACCTTCGACCACCAGCGTGTGCACCAGCGCGAGCATCAGCGCGGTGTCGGTGCCCGGGACGTTGCTGATCCATTGCGAGCGGGCTTCCCCGGGCAGATCGCCGCGCAGCGGGCTGACATGCACGAACTGGCAGCCGCGCGCAGCTGCGCGCGCCATCGCGCCGCGCTCGACATGCTGGCTGGTGCCGCCGCCGGCCACCATGCTGTTCTTTAGCGCCATGCCGCCGAAAGCCACCACGATCTCGCTATGCGCGACGATCTGGTCCCAGGACACGTTGCGCTTCGTCAACTGCTCGTAGTCGCCGAGGATGTGCGGCAGCAGCACCGAGGAGGCGCCGGAACTATAGGAATTGACCGACTTGACGTAGCCGCCCATGGCCACGTTCAAAAAGCGGTGGACCTGGCTTTGCGCGTGATGGAAGCGGCCCGCGCTCGACCAGCCATAGGACCCGCCGAACACCGCGCCCGCGCCAAAATTGTCCCGCACCCGGGCGAGCTCGGCGCCGAGCAGGTCCAGCGCCGCATCCCACGACATCGCAACGAACTCATCGCGCCCGCGGCGCTCGTCCGGTCCCGGTCCATTTTCGAGCCAGCCACGGCGCACCATCGGCTGCGCGACCCGTGCGCGATGGCGCAACGCGCCGGGAAAATTCTCGATGATCCGGTTCGGATCGGGATCATCCGGATGCGGACGAACCTCGAGTTCATCGCCCTGCCAGCGCGCCGAAAACGCGCCCCAGTGCGAGGTATGCGGCCGGAAGCCACTATTTGTTGCGGGAACGGGAGGGGCTTTCTCGGTCACATCGGTCATTGGGAGGCTCTCATCGTCATCAGGTGCATAGGCAATCTGCCGGCACTCTAAACCTATCGGGCGCCGGGAGCATTGCGAAATTGGCGAGGGGGTCTGCTCGGCCCGCACCTCGGACCATGCGGCCGGCAAAAGCGAAGCTAAGCTCCATGCTCGGCCATCGACGTCCTGCAATCCACGTGACCACGCCCCGCTCGCCTTCCTGCAGACGCTGCAGACCCCCGCGGCGCGTCCCTTCCTGAATTTCAGGCGCCGGCCTGCCCACTCTCGTGGCGCAAATGCCCAAAATCTATTCTTGCCGCACCAAAAAGACCGATGTCATAGTTATGACATGAGTACAGTTATGCGACAAAGCTCCGAACTTCGCGACGAATACGCGGCATTGACACGCCAGCGCATCGTTGCCGCCTTTGTCGAGTCGCTCGAAGACGAGGCCGCCGACGACGTTTCCATGGCTGATGTCGCCAGGCGCGCCAGGGTCGCCGAACGCACCATCTACCGGCATTTCAAGACGCGAGCGGAGCTTCTCACCGCCGCCGGCGAATGGATCGAGGACAACGTCTTCGGCTACATTCCGTTCACGTCGCCAGACGAACTGCCGGCCATCTTTCGCAAGCTGTGCAGGAGCTTCGATCGGCATCCGCATCTCGCGCGCGCCATCGCACTGACCCGGGCCGGCCGCACCATGCGGGCCGGCTTCCGGCGGCGTCTGATCGAACAGCATCGCAAGGCGATGGCTCCTCTGACGCGGCACCTCAAGCCGAAGGAGGTCCGCCAGGCCGAGGCGCTCGCGAGCTACCTCAACAACGTGCTGGCCTGGAGCGCGCTGCGGGAGGATTTCGGCATGTCCAGCGCCGAGATCGCCGATGCGATCGAGTGGGCGCTGAGCACGCTGCTGAAAGATGTCCGCCGACGGGACGCAGCCGCGGCGCGACTGTCTTCCGACAAGGGTGGTCGATCAAAGCGAAAACGAACGGCGGCCGCGAAAGCCCCGGCGTAACAGCAGGATAAAGTCATGGTATCCCTGAACGCAGTCCCCGACGATCTTCTGATCGATGCGGCAGACGAGATTCGCATCCGCCAGGATCTGGTGCTGACGGCCCTCGGCCATCGCCCGGCCGACCGTGCCTTGCGGGTCGGACGCTTGCTCGACGTGCACAGCCGTAGCTGGAGCGAGGACCAGGAGATCGTCTTCAAGGGCCGCCGCATCGCCTGGGTGGGACCGGCGGGCAGCTATCCCGGTGAAGTCCGCGAGCGCGTGCACCGGCCGAATCTGGCGGCCGTTCCGGGTTTCGGCGAGGTGCACAAGCACATCGAAAGCTCGCATTTGACGCCGGAATGGGAGGCGGCACTGGTGCTGCCGCGCGGCAATACCTGGACCTGCGAAGCCAGCCACGAATTTTCAAACGTCAACGGCGAACGCAATCTCGAATTCTGGTTCGAGGCGCGCCGGCGCGGATCGCCGCTGAAGATATTTCCTCAACCCGGATCGGCGGTGCCACCCACCGCTTATGAATGGGGCGGCGGCTGGTACGGCGGCGAGGAACAGGCGCGTTTCATGGGCCAGAGCCTGATGGTCACCGGCCTCGACGAAGTGATGGACTGGCCGGCGGTGTGGAATCCGGACAATCCGTCCTATGCGCGGATCTGGGCCATGATCGAGGCGACCTTTGCGGCGCGCGGCGTCGTCGAAGGGCACGCCGCGGGCTTGCGGGACCTGCCATCCATCAATGCCTTTGCCGCGGCGGGGCTCGCCTCCGACCACGAAGTGCAGACGCCGGAGGAAACCTGGGACAAGCTGACGCGCGGCCTGTTCGTCGAATTGCGCGTCTACGCGATGGCCGAGATCGTCGCATGGCTGCTCGCGAAGGGCCTGCAGGACTGGTCGCAGATCGCGTTCACGACGGACGACCGCAGCGCCAGCCATACGCTCGACACCGGCGCCAGCGACCACAATGCGCGTGTCGCCATCGAGGCGGGCCTGGCGCCGGAGATCGCGATCCAGTGCCTGACCATCAATCCGGCGCGCCACATGCGCCTGACCCCGTATGTCGGCAGCCTGTCGCCCGGACGCTTCGGCGACGTCGTGCTGCTGTCGGATGTCGGCAAGCTCGAAATCGCCGAGGTATGGGCCGACGGCGCGCAGATATCGGACGGCAAGCGCTATACCGGCCCGGTTCCGGAGATCAAATGGCCGGAATGGGCGACCCGGACGGTCAATATCAAGCGCACGATCCAGCCGCAGGATTTTGAAATCCCCGCCGGGCCCGGCCGTACCACCATGAACGCCGCCGTGATCCGGCCGTTTCACTGGCATCCTGATTTCTACACGCTCGAACTGCCGGTGCGCGACGGCGCCGTGCAGCGCGACTCGAGCCAGGCCATTACCAAATTTGCGATCGTCGACCGCTTTTCCGGCGATGGCCGCGTCTCCAAGATGTTCTGGCGCGGGTGCGGACCAAGCACGCCGGATACGGCAGTTGCCTGCTCGGTGGCGCACGACAAGCACAACATCTGGGTCGTCGGCTCCTCGGACGCCGCGATGGCCAAGGCCGTCAACGCCCTCGTCGAACTGCAGGGCGGCTGGGCGCTCGTGCGCGAGGGAGAACTCGTGGCCACCGTCCGCTTCGAGGTCGGCGGCTTGATGAGTTGCCGTCCCGCCGAAGCGCTCGATGCCGACATGCAGGCGCTCTACGCCGAGGGCCGAAAAGTGGACTGGATGTTCGAGCCGACCTACCGGCCGCGCTGGTATCCGGGATTTCCGGAGCGGCTGATGTTCGCGACCCTGACCTGCGCGCCATGGAGTTGGGTGCTGGTCGCGCCATGCGAGCAGGCGCCGCTCGGTTTCATCAATGTGCAGACGGGCGAAGCGCACCCGGTGGTCTGGTAACGGCAAAGGTCGGAGGGACACGATGAACGAGATGACGCCGCCACAACTGGCCTCCGGTCCGACCGCGCCCAGCCCTGCCACCGCATCGGGTCGTGCGGCTGCGAGCCTGATCGACGGCTTCTTCCGCCTGACTGAACGCGGCACCAGCGTCGGGCGCGAAGTGATCGCCGGCGCGACCACCTTCGCGGCGATGGCCTATATCATTGCGGTGAACCCGGCGATCATGTCCGGCGCGGGAATGGACCGCGCCGATCTCGTCAGCGCCACGGCGCTCGCAGCGATCTTCGGCTGCGTCATGATGGGGTTGACCGCCAATCTGCCGCTCGCGGTCGCTCCGGCCATGGGCTCCAACGTCATCTTCACCTATGTGATCGTGAAGCAGATGGGCATGCCCTGGCAGGGCGCGCTGGCCATGGTCGCGTTCACCGGCGTGCTGTTTCTGATCCTCAGCCTCTCCAGGCTGCGCGAGCGGATTGCAAAGGACGTTCCGGAAGCGCTGAAGATCGGCATCCAGGCCGCGGTCGGTACCTTGATCGTGTTCATTGCATTGCGCGGTGCGGGGTTCGTGGTGCAAAGCCCGACGACCTATATCGCCATGGGATCGTTGCGCAGCCCGTCGGTGCTGCTGACGCTGGCGGGTCTGCTGCTGACCCCGGTTCTGGTGGCACGTCGCGTTCCCGGGGCCCTCATCCTGTCGATTGCAGCACTCACCTTGATCGGTCTTTTCGTTCCCGCGGCGAACGGCAAGATGGTGACCTCGGTGCCATCGGCCATCCTGTCCTGGCCGCGCTGGCCGACCAGCACCTTCATGGCGCTCGATGTCGGCTACCTCTTCACCCATTTCGTGGTGGCCTTGCCGCTGTTGTTCTATTTCCTCTGTGCCGAGTTCTTCTCGACCCTGGGCACGCTGATCGGCGTGACGGGCGCCGCCAATTTGCGTCGCCCTGACGGATCAATCCCCAATGCCACCGCCGCCTTCGCTACCGACGCGACAGCCACGATCGTGGGGCCGCTGCTCGGCACCTCGGTGGTCACCGCCTACATCGAATCCATCACCGGCGTACAGGCAGGCGGGCGCACCGGCCTGACGTCGCTGACGGTCGCCGCCTTCTTCTGCCTGGCGCTTTTCTTCTGGCCGGTGTTCGTGATCATTCCGCCGCAGGCAACCGCGCCGGCGCTGGTGCTGGTCGGCATCCTGATGATGCAGGGCCTCGCGCGCACCGACATGATGGATCTCAGCAATGCGACACCGATCGTGCTGACGCTGCTGGTGACGGTGTTGACCAACAACCTGATCAACGGAATGGCGCTGGGAACGCTGTGCTACCTCGCCCTGGAAGTCACCATGGGCCGCCGGGCGCAGATCCCCGCGATGGTCTGGGGCCTGGGCGTGGTGTTCATTCTCTACGGGATCGTGACGGCGCAGATCATGTAAGGCGACGTGATGCGAGCGCACCGGCTTCCGGCGGGAATCGCGAAGGTCAGAAGCATCCGCAGCGTTCTCCGATTCAGAACGCATCCATCACAACAATGCATTTGCAAAGTGGAGAGGTAACCTAGCTTGATCGATGCCAAGCCGTACGGCCGCGCAATGGGGCGCGACGACGGAGGATCGATACCGTGCAGATGCGGCTATTTTTTGACCAGACCTCGCCATACGCCCGCAAGTCAAGGGTCGCCATTTATGAGAGCGGAAACGACGCAATTCAATCTTCAGCCAAGAGAAATGCAATCGTTCGGCCGTCCCTGATCGCGACACGGCCATGCTGAGCGTCGAGTCCGGAGCGGTCTTCAGCAGCCGCCATCTTGCCGATATTTTCAGCACCGCGCCGATGCGCGCCATTTTCGGCGAGAGCAATTCACTGGCATCCATGCTGCTGGTCGAGGCCGCGCTGGCCAGGGTTCAGGGGCAGCTCGGGGTGATTCCTGCCGAGGCTGCAGTGGCGATCGCTGCCGCCGCGCGTGCCGAACGGCTCGATCTTGACGAACTGGCAGCGGGCACGTTGCGCGCCGGTCTGCCGGTCGTGAACCTGGTCGAGCAGTTGATCCGGCTCACCGGCAAGCCCCATGGCGAATTCGTCCATTGGGGTGCCACCAGCCAGGACATCATGGACACCGCGCTCGTGATGCAGATCCGCGACGCGCTCGAACTCGTCGACCGCGACCTGGAGAGCCTGATCTCGGCGGTGGCGGCTCTGGCACGTACCCACCGCGATACACCGATGGTCGGCAGGACCAAGCTTCAGCACGCGATCCCGATCACTTTCGGCTTCAAGGCTTCGGTCTGGCTGTCGGGCCTGCTGCGCCACAGGCAGCGCCTCGCCGAACTCAAGCCACGCGTTCTGCAGGTTCAGTTCGGCGGCGCGGTCGGCACGTTCGCTTCGCTCGGCGATGATGGCGACCGCATCCGCGCCGCGCTGGCCGGCGAACTCGGGCTCGCCGAGCCGCTGGTGGCATGGCATGCCGCGCGCGACGCCCTGGCCGAAACGGTTTGCCTGCTGGGGCTGATCTCCACCAGCCTGAGCAAGATCGCAACCGATGTCGTGCTGATGGCACAGACCGAGGTCGGCGAAGTATCGGAGCCGGGCGGCCAGGGCCACGGCGCTTCCAGCACCATGCCGCACAAGCGAAACCCGATTATCTGCGAGCAGATTCTCAGCACCGGACTGTCGTTGCGCCGCCTCGCAAGCGCCATGCTCGACGCCTCGGTCCACGACCACGAACGGGCAACGGGACCGTGGCAGGCCGAATGGTTGCTGCTGCCGGAAGCCTTCATGCTGATCGCCCGGGCCATGGATAACGCGGTGCGGCTCTGCACCGGTCTCATCGTCAGACCCGATGCGATGCAGGCCAATCTCGGGCGGACCCAGGGGCTCATCGCCGCCGAGGCCGTCATGATGGCGCTCGCGCCGCACGTCGGGCGCCATCACGCGCACGAGATGGTGGGCGCTGCTTGCACGCACGCCATCGCTTCGGGCCTGACATTGGCCGAGAGCCTTGCGCGCGATCCGGCCGTGACGGCCCACCTCGCGCCGCATGAGATTGAAGCGGCCGCGGATCCGGCCCGTTACACCGGCCTGTCCGGCCGTGAGGTCGATCGCGTCCTCGCGGCCTGTGCCGATCAGCCAGTCAACCCGGCACAAGCGCCGACACGGAGCGGGACCACATGATTCTGAAATGCTTGCGCGCAGTCGCTGTCGTAACTGCGGTTCTGACAATGCCGAATGTGGCACAGGCCGACGCGGCGTTTCCGTCACGGCCGATCACGCTGGTGGTCCCTTTCGCGGCAGGCGGTCCGAACGACGTGATGAGCCGGATCGTAACCGAACACATGTCGCGAAAACTCGGCCAGCCGATCATTGTCGAGAACGTCGCCGGGGCGGGCGGCACGACCGGTTCGACGCGCGTCGCGAAAAGCGCGCCCGACGGTTATACGCTGGTCAGCGGTCACGTCGGCACCCATGCGGCATCGGTCGCGCTCTATCCAAATCTTCGCTACGACCCGCTGGTTGATTTCACGCCCATCGGCCTGGTTGCCGAAACGCCGATCCTCGTCGTCGCCCGCCGAGACCTCGGCGCGGACAGCATGGCGTCGTTCATTGCGAGCGCCAAGGCGCGTGGCGCGGATCTCACGTTGGCCCACGCCGGTGTCGGTTCGATCAGCCACATCAGTTGCCTGCTGTTCACCAGCGTGGTCGGGTTCAAGCCGGTCGGGCTGCCGTATCGCGGATCGGCGCTGGCGATGACCGACCTGATCGCAGGCCGCAGTGACTTCAGCTGTGCACTGCTGGGCGACGTGCTTCCCTTCCTCGGTGACAACCATTTGCGCTTTCTGACCGTTTCGGCCCCCGCCCGCGTGCCGCAATTGCCGGACACGCCGACCGCCAAGGAAGCAGGACTTCCAGGGTTTGTCGCGTCAAGCTGGTTCGCATTCTACCTGCCGAAAGACGTGCCGGACGCCATTCGCGCCCGGTTCACCGAAGCGCTTGGCGCAGCGCTCGACGACGACGCCGTGCGAAAGAGACTCGAACTGGCAGGCCTGCTGCTGCCGCAGCCGGATCAGCGCGGCCCCGAACCGCTCAAGCGGCGGATGGCCGAAGAGATCGCGCGTTGGCAGGACATCGTCAAAACCGCGCAGATTCGCCTGGATCCATAGGCGTAACTGGTCCAACAGCTCCCTCTTCGGATTGATACCGAAGGGCTCCCGGACTCCGGCTTTTGCATCGGCGTCAGCGCCGCCTTCATCAAGGAGCTGATGCGGCGCGTGGCACAGGCAAGCGTTGCCCGCGATGGCGGCACGTCAGCCGAATCCGCTGATATGAAGAGTTGCCGAGAATTTGCGCCCGACCGGTGCGGTGAGCACCGGTTCTCCTAGTCATCGAAGCCAAACAACTTGGCCGGATTGGTCACCAGAATTTTCCGCAGCTCCGACTCATCGGGCGCGTAGCGATACAGCAGTTCCAGCAAATCCGCGTCGTTGGGCGGCTGGACGACCGAGACCGGATGCGGCCAGTCGCTTGCCCATACACAGCGGTCGGGCGCAGCCTCGATATAGGCGCGGGCGATCGGAATGACGTCGTCCCACGGCGGGCCGGCCTTCGAGGTCTTCTCGCCGAGCGACAGCATCACCCAGAAATTACCTTTCGAGAGCAGATCGAGCACCGCACGCAAATTCGGGTCGTCCTTGCCGCGCTCTGGATCTGGCCGGCCCATGTGATCGATCAGAACAGGCACGTTCAGTCCGCGGATCTTGTCGAGATTCCCGACGATTCCATCCTTCTCGGGCTGGAACTTCGCATACCAGCCAAGTTCCCGGATGCGCGCGATGGCGCGCTCGAAGTCCTTGTCCGACAGCACCGCGCCAAGCTCTTTTCGGAAACTGAAGCGCGCGCCGCCGACGCCCGCGGCGTCGAGCTTGGCAAGATAGGCGTCATCGGCTTCGGCAAAGACGAGTGCGTTGGCGCAGGCGCGGTAGTTCGGCCCCATGGCGGCCAGGCCGTCGAGCACCACCGAATGATCGGCGCCATAGGTCGTGGTCTGCACGATGATGCCGCGCTCGATGCCGAGCGCCTTGTGGACGCGCAGCGCCGCCTCCCAGGTCGCTGATGGCATCTGGTAGGCCGCCCCTGCCCGGATCGGATATTTTTCCACCGGCCCCAGCACGTGAAACTGGCTGTCGATGCTCTTCGGCGGCGGCAATTTTGATGGACGGCGCGGATTCGGATCGAACGGCAGGTAGCTCGGCATGGCGCGTCTCTCTTTCAGGCTCAATCGATCACGGCGGTGAAATCGCACTGCACCAGCGCGCCGCCATCCATGCTCATCTGCAACGCATGACGGGCGGGGCGCGAATGCTCGTCCGGAAACATCTTCAGCCATTCGACGTTGACAGGCGCACGCTGGGTGCGATCCTGCAGCCACACCGTCATCTTGATGATGTCGTCGGTGCTACCGCCGCCGGCTTCCACGATGGCCTTCATGTGGGCGAACATGTTGGCGCACTGGTCCTCGATACGTTCGGGCATGACGCCGGTTGCGGGATCGCGACCGAGGATGACGCCAGACATCAAGAGATTGCCGATCCGGCATGCATTCGGAATTGGGTTGGCGTGTTTGAACTCGCCGATATGGATGCTCTTGCGTCGCGCCATGTGCGCACCTCGTTTTGATAAATGTTTACTCAGACGAATTGGCAGGAGACCGATCCAAACGGACCGTAATCGGCATGAAACGTATCGCCCTTGCTGACCTCGACCGGGCGCGTAAAGGATCCCGCCAGCACCACTTCGCCTGCGGCCAGATGCTCGTCATGGAGGGCCAGCCGGTTGGCGAGCCATGCCACGCCGTTGGCCGGGTGGTTGAGGACGCCGGCCGCGATTCCGGTCTCCTCGATCTGCCCGTTGCGAAACAGCAATGCGCCGATCCAGCGCAGATCGGCCTCCAGCGGCCGGAACGGCCGGCCGCCGACCACCAGTGCGGCATTCGCCGCATTGTCGGAGATCGTATCCGTGACCTTGCGCGGTGCTTTCGTTTGAGGGTCGACCCGGTGCATGCGCGTCTCGAGAATCTCGAGCGCAGGCGTGACGTAGTCGGTGGCGTTGAGCACGTCGAACAGCGTGCAGTCCGGCCCCTTCAGCGGCGCCTTCAGGACGAACGCCAGTTCGACCTCGATGCGCGGAGCATGAAAGCGGTCGAACGGGATCGGGCCGGCGTCCGAATAGAACATGTCCGCGAACAGCACGCCGAAGTCAGGTTCGGAGATACCCACCGCGTTCTGCATCGCCTTCGACGTCAGGCCGATCTTGTGGCCCTTGATGATCCGGCCGCGCGAAAGCTGGAGCCTGGTCCACGTCCGCTGGATCGCATAGGCATCCTCGATCGTGAGTTCCGGATACTCCGACGTGAACGCAGGGATCAGTGACTTGCTGCGTTCGGCTTCATCGAGGCGTTGCGCCAGACGGTCGACGGTTTGCTGGTCGAGCATGATCTAGGCTTCCGCGGCAACGACGTTGCGTAAGGTACCGATGCGGGAGGATTCCACCTCGACCAGGTCGCCGGGCTTTAGCCAGCGCGGCGGATCGAACCGCGCGCCCGCGCCGGTCGGCGTGCCGGTTGCGATCATGTCGCCCGGCTTCAGCGTGGCGAACGTCGAAAGATAGGCGATCAGGAAGTCGAACGGAAACATCAGCCGCTCGGTGGAATCGTTCTGGCGCACCTCGCCGTTGACGCGGGTGACGATATCGTGCGGCCCGCGCGGATCGCATTCGTCGGAACTGACGATCCACGGTCCGACGCTGCCGGAACGATCGAAATTCTTGCCCTGCGTGACGTTGAACTTGCCGTGGTGCAGCCAGTCGCGCACGCTGCCTTCGTTGCACAAGGTCATGCCGAAGATGTGCTCGAAGGCCCGCTCACGCGGGATGTGGCGGCCTGCCTTGCCGATCACGATGACGAGTTCGCCCTCGTAATCCAGCTGCTCGGATATTTTCGGCTTCTCGATCGGCTGACCGGATCCGACCACCGAGGACGGATTGCGGACGAACAGGCTCGGATATTTCGGCAGGTCGGAATCGTCCTTATATTCGGCGTTGCGATCCCGGTAGTTGACGCCGATGCACCACAGTTTTTCCGGAGCCGGGATCGGCGAGCGCAAGGTGAGATCGTCGAGCGCATGGTCGGGCGCCTGCCCGGCGACGGCGGCGCGCGCCGCCTCCAGCCCGTTGCCCGCAATCAGCGTGCGCAGATCCGGAAATTTGGACCCGACCCGTCCCGTCAGATCGACGACACCACCGGCAACGGCGGCGCCAAAGCGTGGTTGTCCGTTCGCGAGATAGCTGAGCAGGCGCATACGATCAGGACTCCGACTTCGAGGTCTGGAAAACCGGTTTCAGCGTGACGATCTCGCCGAGCCGCGCGTAGCGCGGACCGCCGATGCGCGCGATCGGATCGAGCGCCTCGGTCTCGATCTTGCCGTTGTGCAGCAGCCCGTCGCGAACGTGGAATACCAGCACTTCGCCGACGATCAGCCGGCTGCGGGTCTCGCCGAATTCGAGGCATTGTCGAAAGCGGCACTCCATCGCGATCGGTGCTGCGGCGAGACGAGGTACCTTGATGCGCTCGCTCGGCAGCGTCTCAAGCTGCAACTCCTCGACCTCACTGACGTCGGGCGGATGCTCGGTGGAACTCTCATGCACCGCAATCATCAGGCTCGAATCCGCGATGTGGACGACGTATTCCTCGTTGTTGAGGATGTTATGCGCGGTGTCCTTGTAGAGCCCGGCCTTGCGGCCAACGCTGATCGCCAGCATCGGCGGCTTCGGCGAAACAAAAGTAAAGGCGCTGAACGGCGCCAGATTGACGGTGCCGCCGCTCGACAGGCTGGTGACCCAGGCGATCGGACGCGGCACCACGATGCCGGTGATCAGCCGGTAGGCCCTCTCGGCATCGAGATCTGACGGATCGATCTGCATCACGAATTCCTCAATACGGTTCCCTCAATCGGTCTTGATATTGGCTTTGCGGACCACGGGAATCCATTTGCCGTCCTCGGCTTCGAGATAGCTCTTGAACGCCGCCGGCGTCATCGTGACGGCCTCCGCGCCGAGCGTGTTGAACTTCTCGACGATCAGGGGATCCTTGAGGATGGCCGCCATCGTATCGTGGAGCCTGGCCACGATCTCGGCGGGCGTGCCGGCCGGTGCGAACAGGCCGGTAAAGGTCTGGCCATCGAATTCCTTGTAACCGAGTTCGGCGAAGGTCGGCACGTCAGGTATCCAGGAGGCGCGGTGGCTGCCGGTGACTGCAAGTGCGCGCACCATGCCTTTCCTGATGAAGGGCAGTCCGACCGAGATCTGATCAAAGGCGAATTGCACCTGGCCCCCGATCAGATCGTTGATGGCGGGCGCATTTCCGCGGTAATGCGCCGTCACCCATTGGACGCCGAGCGTCGACTGCACGAGTTCGCTGAGCAAATGATTGGTGGTGCCGGCGCCGGGCGAGGCCATCGTCAGCTTGCCGGGCTCACGGCGAGCGAGATCGAAAAATTCCTTCAAGTCCTTTGCCGCCACCGACGGATGCACCTCGAGCACCAATGGCGTCATCGAAATCGAGGTGATGGGCAGAAAATCCCGCTTCCAGTTGTAGGCGTCGCGCTTGGCGATCTCGGGGGCGAACAGCACCGGTCCGTTGGCGCCGACAAACAGGGTGTAGCCGTCGGGAGTGGATTTTGCGAATGCCTCGCCGGCAATCAGGCCGCCGGCACCGGCCTTGTTTTCCACGATGAAGGGCTGACCCAGCATGGTTTGCAGCTTGTCGGCGACGATGCGCGCGGCTCCGTCGACATTGCCGCCGGCCGGATAAGGCACGATGAGCTTCACCGACCGTGCCGGCCATTGCTGGGCCGCGACCGGCGTGCTCGACAGCGCCGTGATCAATGCCGTGACCGCGATGCCAGCGATGGCGAACAATCTCATTGCATCCTCCCGTAAGCGAGCAGCTGGAGCAATCCGCTACCCTTGTTTGTTGTGGTGCGAGCGGCAGCCCGTCTGCCGATACGTGCATCGCGCCCAGTGATCCGATCTTGCCCTACGGGCTTCCCTTGTCGATGGAATTGTGGTGTTTTTGTCCACATTATGGACATTGGGCGAACCCGAATGACGGATGGCCGGCGGCGCGGCAGACCGGAACCGCAGCAGGGCGGACAGGCGATCCGCCGCGCCTTGAACGTGTTGCGGATTCTCGCGGCCGGCCGGGAAACGGGCGTGCCCTTGTCGGAGGTCGTCCGGGCGACGTCCCTCACCCGTCCGACCGTGCACCGGATCGCGCAGGTGCTGATCGAGGAAGGCATTGTCGAGCGCAGCGCCCAGACCGGACGCTACGCAATCGGCCGGCAGGTGCCCGAATTGGCGCTGGCGCGGCAATCGCGCTCGCCGCTGCTGGTCGCGGCCGAGCCTCATCTTGCCCAGGCGTCCGCACTGCTCGGCGATACCTTGTTCCTGACGGTACGCACCGGGCTCGATACGCTGTGCGTGGCGCGCCGCATCGGCTCATATCCGATCCAGGTGCTATCGATCGAGGTCGGCGCACGGCGGCCACTCGGGGTCTCCAGCGCGGGCGTAGCCATCCTGGCCGCGATGCCGGCACCGGAGGCGCGCAAGATCGTCCTCGCCAACGAGGCACGGTTCATGGCCTATCGCACCGAGCTGCCGACGGTACTTGGGCAAATACGGCTCGCGCGGCGCTTGGGCTACAATTTGCGCGACGTCGGCCTCGTGCAGGGAACGAAATCGCTCTCGGCCTGGATCAGGAGTCCCGACGGTCAGCCCGCGGCGGCGATTACCCTTTCTGCGGTAAGAAACAGGCTCAGCCCGCGCCGTGCCATCGAGGTGTCTGATGTCCTCATCGCCATCGCACGAGGCATCGAGCGAACGCTAGCGAATGTGTCAGGCACCTGACCGGCGGGCTTTTCGAACGGAACGACAGCGTGCCCCGGGCTCCGGATCTAGGACTGACCTTTCAGAAATACCCGGCTGGCGAGCACGTCCGACGCCTGCAGCGACATCACGTCGTCGGCGTCCAGCACACGGTCGAGATCGGCGACAAGGCGATTGGCCTGGCGCAGCCGCATGCGGTCGAGCGCGTTCCGGATCGAACGCGCGTTGGAGAACAGCGGCTGGGTGACGCGTAAAGCAATGTAGCGGATGAACGCCTCCCGCGTCTCCTCGCTGAACTTGTAGTTCAGGTCGTGCAGCATCAGTTCGGCGATGGCGAGCAGCTCATAGCCGGAACAATCCGGAAAATCGATATGATGGGCGATGCGCGAGCGGAAGCCCGGGTTGCTGGCGAAGAATTTTTCCATGCGGTCGCCATAGCCGGCGAGGATCACCACCAGATCCTCGCGCTGCGATTCCATGACCTGCAGCAATATCTCGATCGCTTCCTGGCCGTAGTCGCGTTCATTGTCCGGCCGGTTGAGGTAATAGGCTTTACAATTTGCTTTTCAGTAGGCGAACGGCGCCACGCGAAACCAATCTAACGCTGGACCCACCTGACGCGACAGCGACCAGGCCGCCATTTCCGCGTTGTTTCGGGCCGTGAACCGAGACGTCGGCAATGATCCTATCCCCAATGCTTCCTGACGCGCGGCAGAGCGAAGGCGCGGGATCACGTGACATTCTCTCCCGATCGATAGCGCGCTCCGAGAGCGGGGACGGCTGCATAAGTCCTCGGAGAACCGGCGAAGATCGGCGCCGGCGCCGAGTAAGATACCACGCCACCCGGCATTTCGACCGTGATCCGGCGAAGATGAGGACCTTTTTTCGCTTGCCGCGCACGCTGCGCAGGGGGAGTATGTTCGGAACGTACGGGGGAAAACGTACGGGGATGTGATTACAAATCACAGCGGAGGAATCATGAAGCCACACCGGCTCGAGGCCGGACAATATCATTTCACTGTTTCGCATCTTCTCGAGTCCTGCCCGCGAGAACTCTGTTCCAATCGGGCGAGACACCGTTGGTTCAACCAAGCTCGAAGAAGGATTGTCGCGCAATGAAGATCTTCTCACCCAGGAATGCGGCTCTGGCCGTCGCAGCCTCCGTCTCGCTGGCGTTCGCCGCCACGGCGCTCGCCCAGCAGCCAAGGACGCTCAAGATCCAGTCGGCGGTGCCCCCGTCGAGCACCACGCAGGATGCACTCAAGTTCTTCGCCGATCGGGTCGACAAGCTGACCGGCGGCAATCTCAAGATCGAGGCGCTGCCGGGCGGCGCGATCGTGCCGCCGTTCGAAATTCTGGATGCGGCACACAAGAAGGTGATCGACGGTGCCTATGGCATCTCCTACTGGTGGGTCGGCAAGAGCGTCACCGCAACGCTGTTCGCCAACACCCCGGCCGGCATTGCCGGTATGGATGCGGTCGACTTCATCGGCTGGGTCTATGACGGCGGAGGCCTCGAATTGTGGAACGAGTTCTACCAGAAGGAGCTCAAGCTCAATCTGGTCGCCATGCCGAGCATCCCGCCGAGCCCCCAGGCGCTCGGCTGGTTCAAGCGGCCGATCAAGGACCTTCCCGACTTCAAGGGCATGAAGTGCCGCCAGACCGGCATCGTCTCCCAGCTCTATGCCAAGATGGGCATGGCCGTCGTCAATATGCCGGGGGGTGAGATTCTGCCTGCCGCCGAGCGCGGCACGATCGATTGCGCGGAGTGGGTCGGTGGAATCGAGGATTTGCGCCTCGGCCTGCATACGGTCTGGAAACATCACTACACGCCCGGCATGCACGAGAGCGCCTCGGTCGCCGAGCTCGCGATCAACAAGGACGTCTGGGACAGCTTGCCGGAGCAGAACAGGGAAGCGATCAAGTCGGCTTCAACGGAGACTTTCCTGCGTTGGTGGGCGACGTTCCAGAGGTTGAACGCGGATGCCATCTTGGAGTTCACGGAAAAGCACGGCGTGAAGCTCATGACGACACCGCCGGAGATCAACACGGCGTTCCTGAAAACCTGGGACGAGTTCGCGGCCGCGGAAGCCGCGAAGAACCCGTTCTTCAAGAAGGTCTACGACTCCCAGAGGGCCTATGCCTCGAAGGTGGTCCCGGCCAAGCGCTTCATGTTCCCGCCCTACGCCTTGCAGGCCGACCACTATTGGCCG
Organism: Bradyrhizobium sp. LjRoot220; assembly: GCF_964252915.1. Classification (NCBI taxonomy): domain Bacteria; kingdom Pseudomonadati; phylum Pseudomonadota; class Alphaproteobacteria; order Hyphomicrobiales; family Nitrobacteraceae; genus Bradyrhizobium; species Bradyrhizobium sp. LjRoot220. The sequence continues at coordinate 277,970 of NZ_CAXUPS020000007.1, read as the reverse complement.
ACGAAGACGCAATGAGATCGCGTTGAGCGATATTTCGGGACGAGGATTGACGGAAGGGCGGCCCTAGCCGCCCTTCTCGTATGGCGACACGATCGAACTCGCCCCATCGGCCGCAACACGCAACACGCGCAGCTTACTCGGGATCCGTTTGCATGAGCAGCCTCTCCCTTCCACCAACGCTGATGCCTCCCAGAGGCTATCTGGCTGTCATCCGCATCATCGACAAGTTCACGGAGTGGACGGGCCACCTGTTCGTGCTGTTCATCATTCCGCTGATCATGTCCAACGTGATCGAGGTGTTCGCCCGCTACGTCCTCAAGGACCCGACGATCTGGGCCCTCGATATCACGACGATGTCGTACGCGGCGCTGTTCATGCTGGGATCGGCGCTGGCGCTGCTCAAGGGCGCGCACGTGCGAACCGACATGCTGTGGGAGGCATTCTCGGATCGAACCAAGGGCATGATCGACAGCATCGCGTTCATCCTGTTCTTCCTGCCGACCATGGCGGTGCTGTTCTTCATCTCGATCGACGACTTCATTTACGCAGTATCGATCAACGAGCGCTCGGCCTCCGGCGCGTGGGCGCCGATCCTGTGGCCGCTGCGCGGCGTCATCCCGCTTACCGCTTTCATGCTGTTCCTGCAGGGCATCTCGGAACTCATGAAGAGCATCTGGGCCTGGCGGACCGGCGCATTCCTGACCAGGCACGAGAAGATCGAGGTCTGACAGCCATGAGTTACTCCGAAAGCCTCGGACTGATCATGCTTGTCGGCATGATCGCGGTCATCTTCATCGGCTTCCCGATCTCTTTCACGCTGCTGTTCCTCGCCATCATCTTCGGCGGGCTGGGGCTCGGCTGGGAACAGACCTTCAATCTTGCCTACCTGCAGATCTGGGGCACGATGAAGGACGAGATCTTCCCGGCCGTGCCGCTCTTCATTTTCATGGGCTACATGACCGAACAGGCCGGACTAATGGAACGGCTGTTCGGGGCGATGCGCAGCCTGCTGGCGCCGGTGCGCGGCTCGCTCTATCTGGCTGTGATCCTCACCGCGACGATCTTTGCGATGGCAACCGGCATCGTCGGCGCGGCGGTAACCGTGCTCGGCATCATGGCGGCACCGATGATGATCAGGACGGGCTACGACGCGCGGCTGTCGGCGGGCGCGATCGCGGCCGGCGGCACGCTCGGCATCCTGATCCCGCCCAGCGTGATGCTGGTGGTGATGGGCCCGACCATGGGCGTACCCGTCAACCTGCTCTATTCGGCAGCGTTCGGCCCCGGCTTCCTGCTCGCGGGCTGTTACATCGCCTACACGCTCATCCGCAGCTTCATGGATCCCACGCTCGGCCCGCCCATGACGATGGATGAGCGAAGGGAAGCCTACGATGCGATGACGACCGAGAAAGTGAACCTCGCCGTGGTCTCCCTCGGCCTCTTCTGTCTCGTCGTGATGGTCTATCTGCTTGCCGAACTGCTGTTGAGCCAGGCGGGCGTGCCGCGCATGGCCATCGGCGCGGGCTCGATGAATATCTCGGGAATTGCAGCGGTGCCGGCGCTGCTGGCGGCATTCCCCTATTTCCGAAGCCCCTATTTTCGCGCCGTGGTGTTGGGTATCGCGCCGCTCAGCGCGCTGATCGGCTTTACGCTCGGGACGATCGTCGGAGGCCTCGCGACGCCGACCGAGGCGGCCTCGTGCGGGGCTTTCGGCGCGACGCTGCTCGCGCTGGTCTACGGCCGGCTCAATCTGAAATCGGCGACCAACGCTGCCACCGGCACCATGGTGACCTCGGCCATGGTGCTGTTCCTGGCCGTTGCCTCGACCGTGTTCGGCGCCATCTTCACCAAGCTCGGCTCGGCAAACCTGCTTACGAGCTACCTGCTCGCCGTGCCGGTGGGCGATTGGTGGAAGCTGGCGTTGATCATGGCCATCTTCTTCATTCTGGGATGGCCGTTCGAATGGCCGGTGATGATCCTGGTGTTCATGCCGATCGTCTTGCCGGTGGTCGAGAAGCTGCAGCTTGGCCTTGGCAAGCTCGATTTGCTGATCTGGTTCGGCGCGCTCACGGCCGTCAACATGCAGACGTCCTATCTCAGTCCACCGGTTGCCATGTCGGCGTACTATCTGCGCAACGTCGTGCCGCAATGGAGGCTGTCGACGATCTACAAGGGCATGGCCGACTATATGGTCATCCAGGCGATCGTGTTGGCCCTCCTGCTGCTGTATCCGCAGATCGCCCTTTGGCTGCCGCATGCGACGAGGTAGCCGATAGCCGGAATCGCGACGGCACCCGGCAAGCATGCGTGCATCGCGACCGCGAGGCGCCTAATCCTCCGTCCCCGCAATCTCGGCGATGAATCGTCCACAGCGTCATTTTCAGTATTTCCTTATCGGTCGTCCACGACCCCGCTCTTACTCATGATTGTGGACCACGAGATGCTATTGGACATGAATGGCCGCTTAGCGCCAAAAGCTGCCAGTCGCGATTCAACGCGGACAATGTCTGCTTCTCGAAAGTAGAAATCGTCCGTCAGATTGGCCCTGTCCGAAAATTAGCGCAAAGGAGTACCCCCACGCACCCATTTAGGCGGCTTCGCGTCGGCGACGTCGATCCGCTAGATCCGTGATACGGACAACATTCGTCGGAAGATTAGGCTCGGCGGCGAGCACTGGCTGAACGATCTCAGGTCCAATAACCGTGGTCTCGCAGGTCGGCGCTTCGATGGATGTCAGGAAGGCGCGGCCGGCATCAGTGATCTGCCACCCGCTGTCGTCTCGGATAACATAGCCGCTGGAAAAAATGCTCAGATCCGGCGCGCGCGCCGCCAGGCGCTTCATGCGGTCTGACCAATCCGCGCCGCTAGACATCAAGATGGCAACAGATCTAGTGACGTCAGCGTGCGTTGCTCGTCCTCCAGGGTGTCCGGCCAGGACCTTCAACGTCGTGATCTGAATGCTCACGCCACGCCCCGCAACCACCGATGACAATACGCAAATGAAAGACCGAACGTATCGGCCTGTTGGGGGATATGTCGAGTGATTGCAGTCGACGCGCAGGCGGGCTTTGCCGAGTTTTCCCGACAGCGTCAAATTGGCAACAGATTAGCGGTCATTGTGCGGAAATAGCCGAGCGCGAGCGCTTGGGAGCTTTGCGCCAGGAGTGGACATCCCTTGAAGTCCGTTCTTACCCGGTGCGGTCATTGTCCCAATCTTCGAAGTATCGAATCGGCTTGGCTGCAGATTTCGCGGACGATCTCGCCGGCCGGCCGTACAGTCGAGACGAGACCGACGCTCTGTCCAGCCCATAGCGACATCGCTTCAACATCCCCTTCGGTACTGGCACCGGGCGTGTGCGACTGGTAGCGAACGACCTGCCCGCTCACCGGCGACGATCCGATAGCTTCGCCCTCTCCCGGGCGCTGGCCGGTTGGAGGATCACAAACACGTGTGATTACCTCCGCACTACTGGTCGCACCCGCTCTACTGGGACATGGTCGCCGTTCTTGCTGACGACCTTCAGAAAGACTTCTTCCTGAGTCGCTTTGTCGATCATGCGGGAAGATCCTTTGCCGAGATGCTCATCTCCCCATTGGCTCAATGCCATCAGCACAGTGATTAATTCGATGCCGGCTTTGGTGGGGTCGTATTGGTAGCGCTTTCTCGCCCCCGCCTCCTTGTAAGGTGTTTTTTTAAAGATGCCGTACTCAACAAGCTTTTCTAGGCGCTCAGACAGCACCGCTCTTGGTACGCCCAGAAACTTTTGAAAGTCCTGGAATCGGCGAACGCCCCATGAGGCCTCGCGCAAGATCAACAAGGTCCAGGATTCACCAACAATGTCGAGCGTTCGCTTGATGGAGCAGTTGTTCTTTTGCTCCAAGATCAAGCGAAGGTCCGGCTTGGACGAATGCGCTTTTTCTGAGTTCATTTTTCATACTTAGGTTGACGTTGATCAAAGTTCAGTTCATTATACGAACTTAGCATGGTTTTGTGTCGAGCGGTCAGCGAACCCATGAGATTAATTGGCGGAATGAGCCATACGGCGCTCGCGGAGGGACAATGAAGTTTTTGCAAATGTCTAAGTTTGGCAATCCCACGGAGGTGGTTGAAGTTGTCGAAAGCGATCCACCCCCACCGCCGGCAGCAAATGAAGCCACGGTCGAAGTCGAATACTCAGCGATCGGTCTCGCTGAACTTCTGATGATTCGTGGCAGGTATGGGATCAGGCCACAGCCGCCGGCGCCGCTCGGGAACGAAGCTATTGGACGCGTTGTCGCCGTCGGAGACTCGGTTAAAAATGTAAAGACTGGCGATCGTGTCGCCATTCCGACCGGACTTCCCGTGTGGAGGCAGGCCATAACGGTCGCGGCCGCCGATCTCATCGTCTTGTCTGAGCAAGCCGATCCCCAACAGCTGTCAATGCTTCGGATCAATCCGCTGACAGCGGCATTGCTCTTAACCGAGTATGTCGAACTCGGCAAGGACGACTGGGTCATCCAGAACGCCGGCAATTCCGGTGTGGGGCGCAGCGTCATTGCGTTTGCACAGGAGTTCGGACTGCGCTCGGTAAGCCTCGTGCGCAGACCCGAACTCGTGGATGAGTTGAAGTCAGCCGGAGCTGACGTCGTCCTTGTCGATGGACCCGACGTTGTGAAGCAGGTTGCAGTGGCGACCGGCAAGGCTAAAATCAAGCTGGGCATCGACGGCGTGGGTGGCGACTCCTCGCACTCGGTTGCGTCTTGCCTAACGTCGAACGCCAAGATGGTCGCCTATGGCGGCGTCAGCGGAAAGCCCGCGGCCATGAGTCCTCTGAACATCATTTTCAATCAGGTGACCCTGGAAGGATTTTGGCTGGGATATCCGCGCTTTCGAAATGCACACGAAAAGCTTGCGGCTCATACGCGGACAGCCGAGCGACTGATCACCGAAGGCAAACTACACGTTCCGATCGCCGGCGTTTATTCGCTCGAGCAGGCAACTCAGGCCCTTGCGCATGCGCAAAAAGGCGGGAAAGTCCTTCTGAAACCCAACTAATGGATAATCAACGGTCAGGCGCCCTGAACTCCAGGGCGCCTGAAACCGCAACTAGTCCGATATGGAAGAGATGGTCCTAATTCTAATAGGGCGAACCGGAGGAAACATGACTGCTCTTTTAGATCTGGTGCTCGAGTCTCACGGAACTCTTGAACGATGGCGAAAATTCAACGCGATCGATGTCAACCTTTCGATGCATGGTTCGCACTGGACTAGAAAGGGATGGGACGGTGTCTTCAAAAATGTTCAATTGAAGGCGCAAACGAAAGAACAGCGAACTTGCTATACGCACTTTACCGAAGAAGGCGTGCAAAGCATCTACGAACCGGATCGTGTTCGGCTAGAGACAATCGACGGGAAGCTTATTGAGGAGCGCGTACATCCAAGAAAAGCGTTTGAAGGACACACCCTTCAGACTACGTGGGATAGGCTGCATTTGGCTTACTTTACCGGGTATGCACTTTGGAATTATCTGAATACTCCATTTATGTTTGTCACTGAGAGTGCCAAAGCGGAAGAAATAGATCCGGTGTCCGACCAAGGCACGGTACGCCGGCGGCTGAAGATCACTTTTCCCGAGAAAGTAGGAACTCACTGTCCGGACCAGATATTCCACGTCGATGAAAACGGGCTCATCACGCGTTTGGATTATACCACGCTCGTGGCCGGTGGTGCTCAAGCCGCGCACTACATGTCCGAGTACAAGAACATTCAAGGGATTATGGTGCCAACCAAACGGCGCGCGTTCAGGAGAAACCCGGACGAAACTCTAAATACTGAATCTGTTCTCGTCGGTATTGATATCTCTGCAATTGTCTTGACTTAAGAAAAGCATGAGACGGCGAACCTGTCGCCGTATCGTTCCAAAAAGCGGTCATCACGCGCAACTAACTTCCGGACTTGTCTGTCCGGAACACCCGGCTGGCGAGCACGTCCGACGCTTCCAGCGACATCACGTCGTCGGCGTCCAGCAGACGGTCGAGATCGCCGACAAGGCGATTGGCCTGGCGCAGCCGCATGCGGTCGAGCGCGTTTCGGATCGAGCGCGCGTTTGAGAACAACGGCTGGGTGACGCGCAAGGCGATGTAGCGGATGAACGCTTCGCGCGCCTCGTCGCTGAACTTGTAGTTCATGTCGTGCAGCATCAGTTCGGCGATGGCGAGCAGCTCATAGCCGGAATAATCCGGAAAATCGATGTGATGGGCGATGCGCGAGCGAAAGCCCGGGTTGCTGGCGAAGAATTTTTCCATACGGTCGCCGTAGCCGGCGAGGATCACCACCAGATCCTCCCGCTGCGACTCCATGACCTGCAGCAATATCTCGATCGCTTCCTGGCCGTAGTCCCGTTCATTGTCCGGCCGGTTGAGATAATAGGCCTCATCGATGAACAGCACGCCGCCCATCGCCTTCTTCAGCACTTCCTTGGTTTTCGGCGCGGTGTGGCCGATATATTGCCCCACCAATTCATCGCGGGTCACCGAGACGACATGGCCGCGGCGAACGAAACCAAGCCGGTGCAGAATGCTCGCGATCCGCAGCGCCACTGTGGTCTTGCCGGTGCCGGGATTACCGGTGAACGACATATGCAGAGTCGGAACGTCCGTCGTCAGATTCATGCGCTTACGGATGCGTTCGATCAGTAGCAGCGAAGCGATCTCGCGAATACGGGTCTTGACCGGCTTCAACCCGATCAGCTCGCGGTCGAGCTGGCTGAGGATCTCCTCGATGCCGACGGCCTCGAGTTCCTCGCGGAGACTGACTTTGTCGGTCATCGGTGAGACATCCAAATCCATCTGCGAACCTCAATACGCCAGAGAAAAAACTCCGTCGCCGCTTTCGCAAGCGACGGAGGATCCGGCAGGCACGGACGACAAGGGAGCAATCGTCCGGCGCGGCCCGGATGAAGTGGCTTAACCGTAGCGCCGGCCCTCGGGACGGTCGGCCGCGTAGGATTTCGTGGTGTAGCGGATGTTGCGGCCGGCCATCTCGTGCCGCTCGAGCCGGAAGCCGGGTTCGTCCTTTGGCCGGTTGACGATGAAGGACAGCCGCACCGATTCCCAGCCGTGGCTGGAATCGAAAGCCGACAGGCGGATGTAGCTGTTGCCATATACCTTGCGGCATTGATCGAGCTCCAGCATCACGCCTGCGGCATCGCGGAGATCGAACATCGGCAGTCCCCACATTTCCCAGAAATTGTTGCGGGGATGCGGATCGTCGGTGAATTCGATGTTCACCGCCCACCCCTTCTCCAGGCAATACTGGACCTGGCGCGAGATCTGCTCGTCGGTGAGGTCGGGCAGGAATGAGAAGCAGCCCTGGGTTATGCGCATGATATCAGCTCCTTACATCGCGACGCTGGGTGTGGGGACGTAGTCCGGCATGTCGGTCGATTCGTAGTTGAAGGTGACGTCCTTCCAGATCTCGAGCGCCGATTTCAGCGGCGTGCAAGTCTGTGCCGCCTTGGCCAGAATCTCGGGGCCCTCGTGCAGATAATCGCGCCCCTCGTTGCGTGCGAGGATCATCGCCTCCAGCGCCACGCGGTTGGCGGTCGCACCGGCCTGAATGCCCATGGGATGACCGATGGTGCCGCCGCCGAACTGCAGGATCACGTCTTCGCCGAGATGATCGAGCAGCTGGTGCATCTGGCCGGCGTGAATGCCGCCGGATGCCACCGGCATCATCCGGTTGAGGCTGGCCCAGTTCTGCTCGAAAAACACGCCGTGCTCGAGCCGCATCGGATTGTAGTCCTCGCGGCAGATATCGTAATAGCCGCGCGTGGTCGCGGGATCGCCCTCGAGCTTGCCGACCACGGTGCCGGCATGGATATGATCGACACCCGCCAGCCGCATCCATTTCGCGATGACGCGGAACGAGACGCCATGGCTGCGCTGCCTTGTATAGGTCGAATGCCCTGCCCGGTGCAGATGCAAGATCATGTCGTTGCGGCGCGCCCATTTCGCCATCGACTGGATCGCGGTGTAGCCGATCACCAGATCGATCATGATGATGACCGAGCCGAGCTCCTTGGCGAATTCGGCGCGCTCGTACATGTCCTCCATGGTGCCGGCGGTGACGTTGAGATAGGTGCCCTTGATCTCGCCGGACGCCGCTTGCGCCTTGTTGACCGCCTCCATGCAATAGAGGAAGCGCTCGCGCCAATGCATGAACGGCTGCGAGTTGATGTTCTCGTCGTCCTTGGTGAAGTCGAGCCCACCCTTGAGCGCCTCATAGACCACGCGTCCATAGTTGCGGCCGGAGAGCCCGAGTTTCGGCTTCACGGTGGCCCCGAGCAGCGGACGGCCGAACTTGTCCATGCGCTCGCGCTCGACCACGATGCCGGTCGCAGGCCCCTGGAAGGTCTTCACATAGGCCACCGGCAGCCGCATGTCCTCCAGCCGCAACGCCTTCAGCGGCTTGAAGCCGAACACGTTGCCGATGATCGAAGCCGACAGATTGGCGATCGAGCCGTTCTCGAACAAATCGAGATCGTAGGCGATGTAGGCAAAATACTGCCCCGGCGAGTTCGGCACCGGATCGACCCGGTAGCACTTCGCGCGGTACTTTTCCGCCGCCGTCAGCCGGTCGGTCCACACCACGGTCCAGGTCGCGGTCGAGGATTCGCCGGCCACCGCCGCCGACGCCTCGATCGGATCGACGCCATCCTGCGGCGTGACCCGGAACAGCGCGATGATGTCGGTGTCCTTTGGCTCATAGTCGGGCTCCCAATAGCCCATCTTCTTGTATTCCATGACGCCGGACTTGTAGCGATCCTTGCCGCGAATGGTCATTGAGTGCTGGTTCATATTGGTTTCCTCATGTTTCGTGCGGCGGCTGATTGGAGCCGTGGGGGTCAAAAGGTCATGCGGCATTGGTCATCTCCCCGATGCGTGGATCGAGCGCGCCCGAGCGATAGCGTTTCGCCATCTCGGCCAGTGGCATGACCTTGATCTGCGAGGCGTGGCCGGCGGTGCCGAATTGCTCGAAGCGCTCGCGGCACAGCTCGCGCAGCGCGTCCATCGCCGGTTTCAGGAATTTGCGCGGGTCGAATTCGCTCTTGTGCTGGGTGGCCACCTTGCGGAACGCCGCAGCCATCGCCAGCCGGCAATCGGTATCGATGTTGACCTTGCGGACGCCATGCCTGATGCCGCGGACGATCTCCTCGACCGGCACGCCCCAGGTCTGCGGCATCTCGCCGCCGAACTGGTTGAAGATGTCCTGCAGCGGCTGCGGCACCGAGGAGGAACCGTGCATCACCAGATGGGTATTCGGCAGCCGGCGGTGAATCTCCTCGACCACCCGCATCGCCAGGATGTCGCCGTCCGGCTTGCGCGAGAATTTGTAGGCGCCATGCGAGGTGCCCATCGCGATCGCCAGCGCATCGACCCTGGTGGCGCGGACGAAATCGACCGCCTGGTCCGGATCGGTCAGCAATTGATCGTGGCTGACTTCACCCTCGACGCCGTGGCCATCCTCCTGTTCGCCGCCGCCATGCTCCAGCGAGCCGAGCACCCCCAATTCGCCTTCGACGGAAGCGCCGACCCAGTGCGCCATGTCGACGACGCGGCGGGTGATATTGACGTTATAGTTGTAGTCGGCCGCGGTCTTGGCATCGGCCTCGAGGGACCCGTCCATCATGACCGACGTGAATCCATATTTGATCGCCGTGGCGCAGGTTGCTTCATCGTTGCCGTGATCCTGATGCAGGCAGAGCGGGATCTGCGGATGCATCTCCTCCAGCGCGTCGATCATCTTCGAGAGCATGATATCGTTGGCATAGGAGCGCGCACCGCGCGAGGCCTGGATGATGACCGGCGCATCGACGGCGGCCGCCGCCTCCATGATCGCAAGGCCCTGCTCCATATTGTTGATGTTGAATGCCGGCACGCCGTAGCCGCGCTCGGCGGCGTGATCGAGCAATTGCCTCAGTGTGATCCTGGCCATCAAAACCTCCGTGTCATTGTTGGTGTGCAGGCGGTCATGCGTAGCTCGTCGCCATCCTGGCCCGCGCGATGCAGCGCAGCGCCGCCTTCGCCACCGCGTCCGCGGTGATGCCGAATTCGCGGTAGAGCGTTTCGGCCGGTGCGGAGGCGCCAAAGCCGGTCATGCCGACGAACTCGCCGTCATCGCCGAGCCAGCGCGCCCAGTCACCCTCGACCGCGGCTTCGACGCCGATGCGCGGCACGCGTCCGAGCACCGCGGTCCGGTATTCGCGCGATTGCTGGCGAAACAGGTCGAAGCACGGCGCCGAAACCACGGCGGCGCGGACACTCACGCTCGCCAGCAGTTCGGCCGCCCGCATGGCGATCGATACTTCCGAGCCGGTGGCGATCAGGGTGACGTCGCGGCCTTCTTCGGGATCGACCACGAGGTAGGCGCCGAACGCGACCAGATTCTGCGCACCGGCTTCGCGGAACGTCGGCATCGCCTGCCGCGACAGGCACAGCACCGACGGGTTGCTCTGGGCCCGCAACGCGCAATCCCAGGCCTCTGCGGTCTCAACGGCATCGCCGGGGCGAAACACCAGCAGATTGGGAATCGCCCGCAGCGATGCCAGATGCTCGACCGGCTGGTGCGTGGGGCCATCCTCGCCCAACCCGATCGAATCGTGCGTCATCACATGGATGACGCGGATGGCCATCAACGCCGCCAGCCTGATCGCCGGGCGGCTGTAGTCGGCGAAGCTGAGAAAGGTGCCGCCATAGGGAATGAAGCCGCCATGCAGCGCGATGCCGTTCATCGCCGCCGCCATCGCATGCTCGCGGACGCCGTAGTGAATGTAGCTGCCATCAAGGCTATCGGCCTGCACCGGCCGATGCGTCTTGGCGTGCGTCAGGTTGGAATGAGTCAAATCGGCGGAGCCGCCGAGCAAGTTCGGCAACGCCTCGGCAATGGCGTTAATCACCAGCTGCGAGGCCTGCCGGGTCGCGATCTCAGGCCGCTCGGCGGCGAAGCGATCGCGCAGGCCCGCCATCGCGTCAACGTAGCCGCTCGGCAGATTGCGATTGAGGGCATCGTGAAACGGCGAACGCGCCGCGGCACTGACGCGCTTGGTCCGCTCGATCCAGCTGCGGCGGGCGGCGTGCCCGCGGCTGCCTGCCTTGCGCCATTGCGCCAGAATGCTCTCCGGAATCTGGAACGGCTGGTGCGGCCAGTTCAGCGCATCGCGGGTCTTTGCGACCTCATCGGCGCCAAGGGGCGCGCCATGGGCTTTTTCGCTGCCCTGGCGGTTCGGCGCCCCAAAACCGATCAGCGTGCGGCAGGCGATCAGCGACGGCCGGTCGCTGGTGCGGGCCCGTTCGATGGCGGCTGCGATGGCTTCGGGGTCGTGGCCGTCGATCCGGCAGGCCGACCATCCGGAGGCCTTGAACCGCGCGACCTGGTCATCCGAGCACGACAGCGAGGTTGCGCCGTCGATCGAGATCTCGTTGTCGTCGAACAGCACAATCAGGCGATTGAGCCTGAGATGGCCGGCCAGCGAGATCGCCTCATGGCTGAGGCCTTCCATCAGGCAGCCATCGCCAGCGATCACATAGGTGAAGTGATCGACGCAATCGTCGCCGAAGCGCGCGTTCATCAGCCGCTCGGCGAGCGCCATGCCGACCGCCGTGGCGATGCCCTGCCCGAGCGGACCGGTGGTGGTCTCGACGCCGGGCGTGTGGCCATATTCGGGATGCCCCGGCGTTTTCGATCCCCACTGCCGGAACGCCTTGAGTTCGTCCGATGTCACGGCCTCGTAGCCCGTCAGGTGCAACAGCGCATACAACAGCATCGAGCCGTGACCGGCGGACAGCACAAAGCGATCGCGATCGGGCCACGCCGGATCGGCGGGGTCGAATTTGAGGAATTGCGAAAACAGGACGGTGGCGACGTCGGCCATACCCATCGGCATGCCCGGATGACCGGACTTCGCTTGTTCGACCGCATCGATCACCAGAAAGCGGATCGCATTGGCCATTTCGGCGTGCGAAACATCGGGACAGACGGCAATACGGGACAGGGCGGGAGCGTTCATGTCGTGCGCCTCTTGCGTTCCATCAGTTGCAGGATCAGCGGGGTGAGAATGAGCTGCATCGCCAGATCAAGCTTCGCGCCGTGGATCACGATCGAATTGGCGCGCGACATGAAGCTGTGCGGAATCATCGACAGCAGGTACGGAAAATCGATGCCGCGCGGATTCTTCAGGCGGATCACCACCATCGATTCATCCGGCGTTGGAATCCACCGCGCGATGAACGGGTTTGAGGTATCGACGGTCGGCACGCGCTGGAAGTTGATGTCGGTCTCGGCGAATTGCGGACAGATGTAGTTCACGTAATCGGGCATCCGCCGCAGGATGGTGTCGGTCACCGCCTCCGCGGTATAGCCGCGGTCGCTGCGGTCACGGTGCAGCTTCTGGATCCATTCCAGGTTGATCACGGGCACGACGCCGATCTTCAGGTCGGCATGCTGCGCGACGTTGACCTTGTCGGTCACGACGGCGCCGTGCAGTCCTTCGTAGAACAGCAGGTCGGAATTGTCAGGCAGCCGGCGCCAGTCGGTGAACGTACCCGGTTCGGCGCCGTACAGCTTCGCTTCTTCGTCGTCGTGGACGTAATGACGCGTCGTTCCGGTGCCGGATTCGCCGTAGTCGCGGAACACCCGTTCCAGTTCCGTAAACAGGTTGGTCTCCGGGCTGAAATGGCTGAAATGCTTGTTGCCGCGCTCGGCTTCCTCCAGCATTTTCGTGCGCATCTCGAAACGATTGTAGCGGTGGAAGGCGTCGCCTTCGATATAGGCCGCAACCACTTTCTCGCGGCGGAATATCTGCTCGAATGTCTTCTTCACCGACGTCGTGCCGGCGCCGGATGAGCCCGTGATCGATATGATGGGATGCGCGCGTGACATGTCGATCGCTCCGTCAGAGGAACAGGCCACGCCGCGCAAACAGCGGTGCGTCGCTATTGTCGAACATCGGTTCGATCCTGTCGTGGATCGCCGTCACGTCGCGGACGCGATGCACGGATCCCATGATCAGCGGCACCCGCTGATGCGGCGTCTTCGCAGCCAGTTCGAGGATCCGCCGCCGCCCGGTCGATGCTGCGCCACCCGCCCATTCCATGATCAGCGCCATCGGATGGGCCTCATACAACAGACGGAGCCGCCCTTCCCGATAGCTCGGCCGGGCATCGGCCGGATAAAGGAAGACGCCGCCGCGCACCAGGATGCGAAGCGCCTCCGCCACCAGCGATCCGATCCAGCGCATGTTGAAATCCGCCTCGCCGACGCCGCTGGTGCCGGACAGGCACTCGTCGATATAGCTGCGCACCGGCCCGTGCCAGTGGCGGCGATTGGATGCGTTGATGGCGAACTCCGGCATGTTGCGCGCGATCTGCACGGCCTGCCGGGTCAGCACGAACTCCTGCGCGTGGCGATCGAGCATGAAGATATCGACGCGCGCGTTGAGCGCGAGGACGAGCGTGGTCTGCGGACCGTAGACGATGAAGCCCGCGGCACACTGCGCCGTGCCGGGTTCGAAGAAAGTCGACAGCAGGTCGTTGCCCCTGGGGCGGATCGAAAAGATGGTGCCGACCGAGATATTGTTCTCGAGGTTGGCCGATCCATCGAGCGGATCGATCGCAACGCAGAATGGCGCCGACGGACGCAGGGTTTCCGGCAGCGCCGCCTCCTCGGAAAGAACCGCCGCCACCGGGGTGCCGCGCAAGGCGCGCCGGATCATCTCATCGGCGGCGACGTCGATATCTTTTTGCTGATCGCCGTCGGGGTTGATGCCACCGTTCTGTCCGGTGATGCCGGCGAACGGTCCATCCGCGATCAGCCCGGCAAGTTCGATGCCCGCGAAAGCGATGGCCGTGATCACGTCGCCAAGCGCAGCGCCATGCAGCGGCATCTGCAACGCGGACCGATCGAGATGTGAACGCAGCGTCACGCGCTCGTCCATGGCCGTCTCCCCTGTGCCCTCTTTCGGGGGCTCTCAAGCGTCTCGCCGGTTTGGCAATCCGCAACCGAAGGGAAACGCAATTTGCCGAATTAGTAAAATTTTGTTATCTTAGGTCTAGCAAAAGTTTTCCTTATAAAGGTGGCGGCGATGGCAGGCCGGTTATTGCGGGAAGTGACGATCCGCCAGCTGCGGGCGCTGGCCGCGGTTCAGAAGCATCGATCAGTGACGTCAGCGGCCAAACAGCTCCATCTCACCCAACCCGCGGTCACACTGCAGCTTCGGAATTTGCAGGCACTCGCCGGGCTGCCGCTGATTCAGCGCACCGGCGACGGCATGCTGCTGACCGATGCCGGGCGCGAAGTGCTCGCGCTGGCCGACCGGATCGAGGCGGCGATCGCGGATTGCGAAACCACGATGGAGATGATGGCTGGGAAGACCGCCGGCCGGATCTCGATCGGCGCCGTCAGCACCGCGAAATATTTCGTGCCGTTCATGATATCCGGATTTTCAAAACAGCATCCGGACGTCGAGGTCACGCTCTCGATCGGAAACCGGCAGGAGATCGGCACGGCGCTGCGCGGCTACGATCTCGACTTTGCGATCATGGGCCGCCCGCCGGCCGACATCGACATGAACGTTCACCTGATCGGCGATCACCCCCATGTCATCATCGCGCCGACCGGACATCGCCTGGGGCGAAAATCCCGCATCGCGCCCAGCGAACTGGCCGGCGAAACCTTTCTGACGCGCGAGCCCGGGTCCGGAACGCGCGGCCTGATGGAGCAGCTGTTCGAAACCGCCGGCATTCGTCCCAAAATCGGCCTTGCCATGAGCAGCAACGAGACCATCAAGCAGGCCGTGATTGCAGGCCTCGGCATTGCATTCATTTCCGCGCACACGGTCGCCACCGAACTCGACGAACGGCGATTGATTACCCTCGACGTCGACGGCCTTCCCGTGGTCCGGCAGTGGTTCGCGCTCGCCCGGAAGGACAAGGTCCTGCTGCCGCCGGCGCAGGCGATGCTCGATTTCCTCAGCACCAGGGGCAAGCAATTTTTGCCGCGCACCTATGGCCGCCTGCGTCTCACCCGCTCATCAATCCGCAAAAAAAGCGGCTGACATGCTTCGCGACTTCCGATCTCGCCGTTCGCTTCAGAAGGTCGCCTTCAGGCCGGCGTAAAAGGCGCGCGGCCGCGCCGGGCTGAGCGAACGCGCGTCGGTAAAGGGCGCGCCGCCATTGGCGAAATTGGGCACGTCGGCCGTATCGAAGAACGTCCCGTACACCGCATAGCGGTTATCGAAGATATTTTCCGCGCGGGCGTAGACCTGGATCGTCTTGTTGATCTGATAGGAAGTGTGCAGGTTGAACACTGCATACCCCGGCAGTCGTTGTGCCTGATTGGATTCGTCGCCGACAAAATACTGGCTGCCGACGAACAGCGCATCGCCTCCGACCTTGAAGGCGTCGGTGACCGAATAATCGATGCCGAACTTGACGCGGTTGCGGGGGATCGCCGGAATTCGATTGCCCGGCAGGATCTGGACATTGCCATTTTCATCGGCGAACGGGCTGTTGGAGCCGACCTGCAGCGCGTCGAGGAACCGTGCATCCACCAGCGCATAGCTGGCATATAGCTGCAGCGTCTTCGACGTCAGATTGACCTGGGCCTCGATGCCCTGGCGGCGTGTCCGGCCCACGTTCTGGAAATAGCCAAATCCCTGCAGCTCCGGGCTCGGAATCGCGAGGATGTCATCGGCATTGGTGGCGCGGAACGCGCCGACCTTCCAGCCGAGCGTTCCGATATTCAGCTCCGTCGTTCCGCGAAAGCCTGCCTCGATGGTGCGGGACACGACTTGTTTCAGCGGCGGGTCGGCGATCAGGAACGCGGCGATCAGGCAGGGGCGCAAAGGGTCGGCGCATGCGAGCTCGAGCGGGGTCGGCGCGCGATTGGCCTCGGAATACCCGGCATAGGCCGTCAAACCGGGCGTGATCTTGTAAGTGCCGCCGATCATCGGATTGAAGCGGGCAAACGTATGCTCGCCGTTGAGCGCCGTGCCGATCTGATCCTCCAGCTTGATGCTTGCATAGTTGAAGCGGCCGCCGCCCGTGATCGAAAACGCATCGGTCACATCGAAGGTGTCTTGCGCATAGAGCCCGGTGTAGCGGTTGGTGGCGCGAAGCGAAACCGGGCCGATCGAGACCGGCTCGCCGGATGGTCCGAGATAGATCCCGCTGCCGCTGACGACGTAGTTTGAACCGATCGTGCCGAGTTCCGCGCTGGCCCCGAAGCGGGTGACGCCGGAGTCGAAACTGGCGCCGACCATGAACTGATTGTTGTGGCCGAACAACTGGTCGGTATTGGTTGCCTGCAGGGTTGCGCCCGTCGTCGTCGACCGGGTTGTGGTCCGGTCGATCTGTCCCAGCACCGCGTTGGCGGGGAAGGGATTTGCCAGCTGGACGCCGTTGAGGCCATTCGCCGGCACGTCATCGTCGTTAAAGCAAAGCAGGCCGGGATCGGCGCCACACGGCTCCGTCTCCGTCGGATTACCATCCACCGTCTTTTGCCGGAACGCGCGGACCCGCGCCGAGCCTTCGATCGTCCAGGTCGGCGTGGCCTCGACCTTTCCGGTCAGATTGGCATAGGCAACCTGGTTCGCTGTCGTCTGCGGCGTGGTGTAGGTCGCGCCCCAGTAATTCTGCAGGAGTTCAACCGGCACCGTCGCCGCCGCGCCAAAATTGTTCTTGGCGAGGCCTACGTTGAGGTGAAATTCGCTGCTGTCGGTCCGGTATCCGACATCGCCGTAGAACCGGCGAATGGCCGACTCCGAAAAATTGCGAAAGCCGTTGTCGCGCACGCCTTCCAGCGCGCCATAGACGGAAAAATTGTCGATCTGCTTGCCATATTGCGCCGAACTCTGAATGCGTCCGAACGAGCCGCCCATCGTGTTGATTTCGGCGCCACGATAGTTGAAGCCATCCTTCATCTGGACGTTGACGGCACCGCCCAGCGCATTGAGACCGAACGCGGGATTGTTGGTCACGACGGTGACCGACCTGATCGCGGCTGTCGGGATCAAATCCCAGTTGACGGTGTCGCCGAACGCTTCGTTGATGCGTACGCCGTTCTGGTAAACCGCCAGTCCCTGAGGCGTACCGGCGACTGGAGACGCGACGAAGCCTCGGAATTGGATGTCCGGCATAAACGGATTTCCGGTCGTATCGCTAATGATGATACCCGGCACCTGTTGCTGCAAGGCGTCCGCGATGTTGAGCGAGCCGGTGCGCGCAATCTGTCCGGCCCCCACGGCGTTGACGCTTGCCGCCACCTTGTCGACATCCATTCCCGAACCGGCCGTCGGCGTCGGCGCGGTCGGATAGACAAAAACCCTGCGGACGTTCCTGGTAGCCCGAGGCGCGTTCCTGCGGGCCGGTCTGGCGCTCGTCGCCGGGGCGGTTACCTCGATCGCGGGCAGGACCTCGGTCGTACCGGGCGCATCCTGGGCTTGGGCACATTCGCTCGCGGGAACCAGACACAGTGATATTGTCCCGATCAACAGGAATCGAGCGCTCATTTTTACTTCGTCCCATCCCATTCCGGCCGCATTGGTGTCTGCCGGTACGCCGCGGGCGATCTTAGGGCGTCAAAAAAACTTGCGCACCATTCAAAACGTCCCGAACCGGGTCGGGAAAAATTCCCGAATTAGCGACCGACGTCGCTGGGAACCAAGGCCTCGACCGTTACGCCGCTGTCCCCGGAGGCAATCGTGAGCGAGCCGCCCAGCGCCAAAATGCGCTCGCGCATTCCCGTTAGCCCGAAACCAAGCTTGTGATCGGGTCCCAATCCGCTGCCGTTGTCGCGAACCCGCACCAGCGCGCCGCCGCGGCCGGTACGCGCAAGCCCCAAAGGCAGTTCGGCCGGTTCAACGCTTACGTTGATGCAGGTGGCGCCCGCGTGACGAAACACATTGGTCAGCGCTTCCTGGATGGTGCGGTAGATCGTCAAATCAGCTGTCTCGCCGGTGTCGCCCAGCGAAGGCGAGATCGCGGCCTCGATAACGATTTCGGGGTGAGACTCTCCCCAGAGGCGCAGCAATGCGCCGAGCGCCTCGCGAAGGCCGAGTTCCGTCAGCCCCACGGGCCGCAGTTTTTCGAGGACCCGCCGATTGGATTGCTGCAAGGCATTCAGCTGTTCCAATATGGCACTGCCATGCCTTCGCGTGGCCTCCACGTTCGCATCTCCCGCATCCGCAATCCGCGTCAGCGCGCTCGCGTGTACCCGCAAAGCAAACAGATAGGGTCCAAACTCGTCGTGCAGTTCGCGGGCAATTTCCTTGCGCTCGACATCCTGCAGCGAAACGACGCGCTCGGCCAGCCGCCTCTTGTCGTCGACCGCACCGCCCAAGGTAGCCGCGAGGTGATTCAGCTTGTCGCAAATGGCAACGAGTTCCGGCGGCCCGTCCGGCTTCACGCGCGTGTCGTAGCCGCCGGCTTCGATCCTCATCATCGCTTCCGAAAGCGTCCGGATCGGCGCCAGCGCCCGGCCGACGACCCTGCTCGTAATGAGGAATAGAACGATGGCAATCGCTGCACCGATCAGGAGCTGGGTGATGATCCCGTCCCAGATTTCGGCCATCTCGTCGTTCGGATGCGAGGTGATCAGCAGCGCATCCGGCTTTCCCTTGATCGAAATCGGCACGGTCACGGTGGTTTGTTCGGGGTGAACCAGCCTGACAAACCATGCCGGCGGCGAGCGTGTGTCCGCATTATCGTCCGGCTTGTCGGCAATTCCCGATCTTTCGATTGCTTGACTCTGTCGCGTGATGCTGACGTGGCGCAGCCTGTTGAGATCGTGAACAATCTGGTTCAACCGCGCTTCGGGATCCGGCGCCTCGTTCAATCCTGCAACGATCGTGTCGATGAACTCGCGCGCCAGCCGTATGACGCTTTGATCTTCGGCCTGCACACGGGGGCCGGCCTCGAGCACCAGCCGCGCAACATTGATGGCCAGACCGAGCGTGAGGACGAGCGCGAGCAGCAGGTTGATCCGGGCGCGCAAGGAAAGTCTTTGCCACATATCATTTGTCCAGGAGTGAAATCGTCATAGTCTGAGAGCGAAGTCGTCTTCGATTTCTCATCGCGGGGAACGTTGACAGATAAAACAGGCGTCTATCTAATCGGAACGTATAGCAACATCGCCCGGGTTGCATGACCATCGACGGCAGGTATCGCCTTCGAAGTCTGCGCCGGTGCTTCACCTGATGCGGTGCAACAACGGGATTGATGCGGCTATTCGGGACCAATGCCAATGCGCGTTCTGATCGTTGATGACCATCGCATCGTTGCTTCGGGCTGCCGTGCCTTGTTCGCGGATGAGCCGGAGATCGATATCGTGGAAGCCTCGGACGCGGAGAGCGGCGAACGCGTGTTCGGCGAACGGCATCCCGATATCTGCGTGCTCGACATCAACCTGCCGACGGTGTCCGGTTTTGAACTGGCACGGCGCCTGCTCGGGCGCGATGCGGCGGCGCGTATCATCATGTTCAGCATGAACGATGACCCGGTATTCGCCGCGCGCGCCATCGAAATCGGCGCCAAGGGTTTTGTCTCCAAGACCGGCGATCCCCAGGACCTTGTCGAGGCCATCCGCGAGGTCGCAAAAGGCGGGGTCTATTTGCCGCCGGCGATCGCGCAACGCATTGCCTTTGCCGGCCCCTCGTTCGCCCGGAGCCCGCTTTCAAAACTGACGGCGCGCGAGATGGAGATATTGCGCCTGCTGAGTACCGGAAAATGCCTGTCCGAAATCGCGTGGCTGGTCCATTCCTCCTACAAGACCGTCGCCAACACATCCTCGATCATGCGCCACAAACTCGGCGTGCGCACATCCGCCGAACTGGTGCGGTTGGCGATCGAGAATGGCGTGGCCTGAGATCGCGCCGCGCGACGCTGCAAAGGTGAGTTCATGACGATTCAAACGGTTTCGCTCAACAAATCGCATGGCGGCGTGCAGGGCGTTTACAAGCACGCCAGCGCCGAGACCGGGACCGACATGACATTTTCGGTCTACGTCCCTCCGCATCGGGATGGCGCCAAGCTGCCGGTGGTCTGGTATCTGTCGGGATTGACCTGCACCCACGCCAATGTCACGGAAAAAGGCGAATTCCGCGGTGCCTGCGCTGAACTCGGCCTGGTCTTCGTCGCACCGGATACCAGCCCGCGCGGCGACAAAGTGCCCGGCGATCCCGCCGGCGCGTACGATTTCGGGCTCGGCGCCGGCTTTTACGTCGACGCCACACAAGAGCCGTTCGCGCGTAACTACCGCATGTGGAGTTATGTCACGGAAGAACTGCCGAAACTGGTCGCCGCGCATTTCCCGGTCGATGCCGGCCGGCAATCCATCCTCGGTCATTCCATGGGCGGCCACGGTGCACTGACGGTCGCCCTGCGCCATCCCGACCGATACCGCGCCGCCAGCGCCTTTGCGCCAATCGTCGCGCCCTCGCAGGTGCCGTGGGGCATCAAGGCGCTGGGAGGCTATCTCGGCGACAACAAGCAGGCATGGCGCAGACATGATGCCGTTGCGTTGATCGAGGACGGTGCCAAATTCTCCGATCTACTGGTGGATTATGGCGACGCCGATTCGTTTCTGGCTGAGCAGCTTCGCCCGGAATTACTCAAAAGCGCCTGCGAGAAGGCGAACATTCCCCTCACCCTGCGCCGCCAGGACGGTTACGACCACAGCTATTTCTTCATCTCAAGCTTCATGAGCGATCACCTGCGCTGGCACGCTCCGCGCCTGAAGGCTTGAATTGGTCCGCAGTTCGTTATGGCTGGGGCTTGCCATAATTGGGCGCCAGCAACCGGTTGCGCACGAGATAGCTGGTTGCCCGCGTCCAGGATTCATCGGTGTTGCCGCGAAAATCGGCGTTCATTGCGGTAATGAGCTGTCCAGTGTGAACGTCGCGCACGAAGATGGTCAGGTTGAGAATCAAGGTCGAAATCTTCTTCATGACACCCGTGATGACGAGATCGGCGCCGATGCGCTGCGCATACTGGACGTCGCAACCGCCGCAGGCCTGCAGATTGCTGCCCTCGGCCGCAGCCTTCACCGGCGAAATATCGAGCAACTGGAATTTATTGGATTCGGTCAACTGCCGACGCACCTGATCGCTGATCTGAATCAGTCGATCGCGCTCGTCGGCTTGTGGCCCCCTCATCTCGCCCTCGAGGCTGGTATCCAGCAACTCGAAATCGAAAATGGCAAGCTTCGGCGGATCGGCACGCGCCGGCACCGACACCAGCAGCATCAGCGCGGCAAAGCCAAAGTACGGTCTCATGATCGTGATCCCTGACGCCGGCGATTGAGCAACGACAAAATGCGGACTTGCAAGCTAGAACAATTCAGTCAAGTTTCAAGTCAAGTGTGCTTGCCAGACAAGCATCCCTCCATCGTCGGCAAGTCGAGGAGGAAAATCAGGGAGCGCCCATGATCCGATGGTTGGCCGGCGTAATCGGACTGAGCCTCGTGGCCTGCCGCGCGCTTGCGGCCGACCCGGTCGAGATCCGCGTCGGCTATCTCGGCCTCGCCGGCATCAAATCGAAATTATCCCTTGTCGAGCAACCCTCGGAAAACGACGGCATTGCCGGTGCGCGTCTTGCGATCGAGGACAACAACACCACCGGAAAATTCCTCAATCAGCGCTTCTTCCTCGAGGAAATCCGGCTGAAGGACGGCGAGGATGTCGCCAAGGCAGCGATGGCCCTGGCCGACCGCAATGGCTTCATCATCACCGATCTGCCTGCCGACGCGCTGTTAAAGGCGGCCGATGCATTGCGCGATCGCAAAACCGTACTGGTGAACGCCGGCGCGATCGACGACCGCCTGCGCGAACAGGATTGCCGCGCCAATGTGATCCATGTTGCGCCGACCCGATCGATGCTCGCCGACGCGCTGGCCCAGTATCTGGTGTGGAAGCAGTGGAAGCGCTGGCTGCTGGTGGTCGGCTCGCATGAAGCCGACAAGCTTTACGCCGACGCGCTGCGGCGTGCCGCGACCCGCTTTGGCGCCAAGATCGTTCAGGAAAGGGTGTTCGAGGATACCGGCGGCGCGCGGCGCACCGACAGCGGCGTCACGCTGATCCAGCGCCAAATGCCGGTGTTTACCCAAGCTGCGCCGGCCTATGACGTCCTTGTCGCCGCGGACGAAAGCGAGGTGTTCGCATCCTATCTGCCCTACCGAACCTGGGACCCGCGGCCGATCGCAGGCTCAGCGGGCCTCGTGCCGACGAGCTGGGATGCGGCGCACGACCAGTGGGGCGCGATCCAGATCCAAAACCGCTTCATCAAACTGAATTCGCGGCGCATGACGGCGCGGGACATGCAGGCATGGACCGCGGCGCGCATGATCGGCGAAGCCACATCGCGCATCAACTCCGGCGACCCGAAATCGGTGTTTGATTTTCTCAAGAAGCCGGATTTCTCGGTTGCGGCGTTCAAGGGACAACGGCTGACGCTGCGGGACTGGAACCTGCAGCTGCGCCAGCCGATCCTGCTGGTCGACGGCCGCATGGTCGTGTCGGTTTCACCGCAGGAGGCATTCTTGCATCAGCACTCCGAACTCGACACACTCGGCGTCGACCGGCCCGAAACCAAATGCAAATTCAATTAGAAATTTTGGAGGAATGGCGGATGTGGCGCTGGTGCCTGCTTTCGGGAATCGCCGTGTGGCTCACGGCCGTTACGCCTGCTGCGGCTTTCATCGCCTATGTCTCGAATGAGAAAAGCAACACGGTATCGGTGATCGATACCGACAAATGGACGGTCACCCATACCATCAAGGTCGGTCAGCGCCCGCGCGGTATCGAATTCACCAGGAACGGCAAGTTCGTGCTGGTCGCGGTCGGCGACGACGACAAGATCGAAGTGATCGATACCGCGACCCATCAGGTGGTCGACAGCCTGCCCTCCGGTCCCGATCCGGAGCTGTTCACCCAGGATGCCGCCGGCAAGCTGCTCTATGTCGCCAACGAGAACGACAACACGGTCACCATCATCGACCTCGAAAAGCGCGTCCGCCTCGGTGACATCCAGGTCGGCGTCGAGCCTGAGGGCATGGCCCTCAGCCCGGACGGCAAGATCCTGATCAATACCTCCGAGACC
The DNA here is from genome assembly GCF_964252915.1 of Bradyrhizobium sp. LjRoot220. NCBI lineage: Bacteria > Pseudomonadati > Pseudomonadota > Alphaproteobacteria > Hyphomicrobiales > Nitrobacteraceae > Bradyrhizobium > Bradyrhizobium sp. LjRoot220. The sequence goes on along the minus strand of NZ_CAXUPS020000007.1, from coordinate 254,840 downwards.
ACCAACATGGCGCATTTCATCGACACCGCCACGCGCCAGATCGTCGCCAACGTATTGGTCGATGCGCGGCCACGCTTTGCCGAGTTCAAACGCGACAACTCCGAAGTGTGGGTCTCGTCCGAGATCGGCGGTACCGTCTCCATCATCGACCCAGCCAAGCGCACCATTACCGGCAAGATCGAGTTCAGTGTTCCCGGCCTGCGGCGCGAGGCGATCCAGCCGGTCGGCATCGGTATCACCAAAGACGGTAAGACCGGTTTCGTTGCGCTCGGCCCTGCCAACCGCGTTGCCGTCGTCGATGCCGCCACCCACAAGGTCACGAAGTATCTTCTGGTCGGCCAGCGCGTCTGGCACATGGCCTTCACCCCGGATGAAAAATATCTGCTGGTGACCAACGGCGTCTCCAACGACGTCTCGGTCATCGACGTGTCGGCGCAAAAGGTGATCAAGACAATCCAGGTCGGCGAGCTGCCCTGGGGGATTACGTTCGCTGAGCCATGACAGCCATCGACGCACACACCGCCGGACCCATACCGCCGGACTCCCGCCCCCGGGGCGATCCTGCGGCTAGCCCCGCCTTGTCGATCGAAGGCGTCAGCCATTCCTACGGGCCAAGGCGCGCTTTGGTCGACGTCAGCTTCGCGGTTGCACCGGCCAGCTTCACGGCGTTGCTTGGCCTCAATGGTGCCGGCAAGAGCACGTTGTTCGCGCTGATTACGCGGCTGTTCGGCATTCAGGTTGGACGTATCGGCATTTTCGGCCACGATATCAGCCAGACGCCAGGCGAGGCGCTACGGCTGCTCGGCGTCGTATTCCAGTCACGGACGCTCGATCTCGATCTCTCGGTGACGCAAAACCTGCTCTATCACGCCGCGCTGCACGGCATCGCCAAGCGCGAGGCACGGCTGCGCAGCGACGAAGTGCTGACGCGCATCGCCCTTGCCGACCGGGCCGGCAGCAAGGTTCGCGACCTCTCGGGCGGCCAGATGCGACGGCTGGAAATCGCGCGCGCCCTGCTGCATCGCCCGCGCCTGTTGCTGCTTGACGAGGCCACTGTCGGGCTCGACGTCAAGGCCCGTGCCGACATCCTCGGCCACGTCCGGCAGCTCGTTATCGAGCAGGACATCGGCGTGCTATGGGCCACCCATCTGTTCGACGAGGTCGTGCCCGGTGACGACCTCGTTGTCCTGCATCAGGGCCGGGTTCTTGCGCATGGTCCGGCCCAGAATATCATCGCCGATGCCGGAGCCCGTGACATCAATTCCGCATTCATGCGCTTGACTGGGGCTGCGGCGGATTCCGGGAGCCCGGCGTCATGAGTTCCACGACCGTCGATCAGGATCGGAGCGGCTTCTCGCTCGCGCAATACATCACCTGCCTGAACGGCATTGTGTGGCGCGAAGCCCTGCGCTTCGTACACCAGCGCGAACGCTTTGTTTCAGCGCTGGTCAGGCCGCTGGTGTGGTTGTTCATCTTCGCCGCCGGCTTCCGTCAGGTCCTCGGCATCTCCATCATCCCGCCATACGAGACCTACATTCTCTATGAGGTCTATATCGCGCCGGGATTGATGGCGATGATCCAGCTCTTCAACGGCATGCAGTCGTCGCTTTCGATGGTCTACGATCGCGAGATGGGCAACATGCGGACCCTGCTGGTGAGCCCGCTGCCGCGCTGGTATCTGTTGTTCTGCAAGCTCGTTGCGGGCACTGCGGTCTCGCTGCTCCAGGTCTACGCCTTCCTGTTGATCGCGTGGTTCTGGGACATCGCGCCGCCGCCGATCGGCTATCTCACGGTGCTGCCGGCGCTGATCGTTTCGGGCTTGATGCTCGGCGCGCTCGGCATGCTGATTTCCTCCGGCATCAAGCAGCTCGAGAACTTTGCCGGGGTGATGAATTTCGTCATCTTCCCGATGTTCTTTGCTTCATCGGCGCTCTATCCGCTGTGGCGGGTGCAGGAGGGCAGCCCGCTGCTCTATTATGTCTGCCAGTTCAATCCATTTACCCATGCCGTCGAACTGATACGCTTTGCGCTGTATGGACAGACGAACTGGATTTCGCTTGCCGTCGTGTTTTGCTGCACGGCGGCTTTCATGATCGGCGCGATATACGCCTATGATCCATCGCGCGGCATGGTCCGCCGCGGGCCCGCCGGAGCCGAAGCATGAGATGGCAGATCGCGATCGGGACGCTCTTCTTCGTCGCGGCATCGACCGACGTCTGCCTTGCCGCCGATCCGCGCTATCCGGACTGGCCGTGCACCCAGGCCAAGGTGCCCGACATTTCGCTCGCCGCGGTGTGGGCCGGTCCGCCGCTCGACGATATCAAGGACAAATGGAAGGACGATGCCAAGGTAAGCACGCTGGTGGCGAAGCTGGCCGCAAGGCGGACTTCCCTTGACGACGCGCAGAAGCTGATCGCGGAATTTCTGGCAAGCCCGCCGACCGACAAGGCCACGACAGGCAAGCTGCTGTTCGCCGGCCTGTTCGACAGCCTCAACGCGCAGCGTGTGTCGGTCATGAACGGATTGGAACGGATTACCCGCAAGCAGCGCGAGGCCGCCGACAAGATCCGGTCCGACGTGTCGGCGCTGCACGCCCTGCAGGGCGCGTCGCCGCCCGATCAGGCCAAGATCGATGAACTCAGCAATCACATGGTCTGGCAAACCCGGATTTTTGAGGACCGGCAGCGTGTGGTCAAGTTCGTCTGTGAGGTGCCCACCGTGATCGACCAGCGGCTGTTCGCGCTCGGCCGCATGATCCAGCAGGAAATTGAGTAGCGATTACAGGCTCTTGCTATCTTTGCATGGGGTTGTTTTCGCATTTTTGTGCCCAGGCCCCTCATTTGCCCCCGTTCTCTTCCGTTCTGGGCTCAGGCGTCGCTTCAGCGACCGGCAGGTTGGCGCGCTCCCAGCCCTCGCTTCCCTCGGGGTACCAGACCACATTGCGATAACCGTAGGACAGCACTCGCTTCGCCGCGTTCCAGGACATCCAGCAATTTTCCTGGCAGTAGATCACGAGCAGCGCGGCCTTGTTGCCGCCGGAAGCCCGCTCAAGCCCACGCCGCAGATAGGCTTCGGTTGCCTCCGCCAGTTTGCCGTAACCAGTGTCCGGCAACCAGACGCTGCCGGGAATGTTGAGCCGCGGTGTGTCGCGCCAGACCGTGCCGGCGGGAAGATTTGGCGGCTTCGGCGCCCGCGGCAGCACGTCGATGAAAACACCCGAACCTGCGCGCCAGATCGTTTCGGCCTCCGCGGTCGTGACGACGCGCACACCGGCGAGTGTTGCAGGAACAGCCGCGCGATAATTGTCGGTGCGATATCCGTCAGGCTCCGGCACGTTCTGCTGCGCGTGGGCATTGGCGGCGAGGGCAAGGGCCGCAGCCACCACGCACGCAAGCCTTCGCATCAGGGCGACTTCTTCGCCGTCTCCGCGCCGATCGGCCGGTCATTCTCGTCGAGCAAGGGAACGCCGAAGTCGAGCAATATCCTGTTGATGGCCGGCTGGTTCTCCTGGATCAGGCGGTTCAGGTGCCGCTTCCAGTTCTGGTCGGCCGGACGGACGGCCATGCCGATGCGATAGGCGAGCCGCGGTCCCGTGGTTTCCTTGACAAGCGGCGTGACATGAAGCGGCGGGGTGGCCTTTTTGGCGTAGAAGCCGGCGAGCGGTCCCCACAGAATGGCGGCGTCGATCTTTCCCGACGTCAGATCGTTGATCATGACTTCTGCCGACGAATCGATCCGCGTATCGACCATCAGCGGATAGGACTTGGCTTCCGCCATCAAACCATTGGCGGTCATATTGGTGGCCGGCGGCGTGCCGGCGACAATGCCGATATGCTTGCCTTTCAGGCGCGCATCCCCCAGCGCCGCGACCTCGTCAAGGCCGCCGCCTTGCCTGACCACCAGCGCGTAAGCGGTCCGGTAGTAGGGATTGGTGCCCTGCACCAGGTCGTCGCCTTGCGGATAGCCCATGATGACGTCGCAACGATGGGCGGCGAGCGTCATCCGGACAAAACCGGCCGCTTGCGGGTAGTACGCATAGTCCAGCTTTTTCTGCAGCTTTTCCGCAAACAGCTCGCCGAGCTTGTTCTCGAATCCCTCGCCCTTGTCGTTTGAGAACGGCAAATTGCGCGGGTCGGCGCACACTCTCAGTACCTTGGGATCGACGAGCTCGATCGAAAGGTCGCTGGTATCATTGGTCTGCGCGTTGGCGATATCCCTACCGGCGAATATTGCGGCGACCGCGAGAAGCGAGACCAGCAGGCGGCAGCGTCGTCTCTTATCTGTCATCGTGCGTTTCCCTCTTGATCGGTCTTCGCCCGCTGGCCATCAATTGCTCAGCGTGTCCTGGCATGCAACAGGAATATCCCCGTGCTGGATTCGCTTTGCATGCTGCGCCGCAAACCAGCTTGACGGAATACCCAAGCCATCGAAATCGCTCCTTGGCGAGACTGAGGCAGAAAAATGGCTCATCGCGTTTCAGTCTTTGCCCTGCTAGCGGTGTTCGTCACGTCCACCCTATCGCAAGCCCAGCAGCAAGAATTGCCTGTGAGCGAAGTCGCTCCCGGAATATTCGTGCACCATGGCCGGACCGCGCTGATGTCGGGCGAGAACGACGGGGCGATTGCGAATGTCGGATTCATCATTGGCGAGCGCGCGGTTGCAGTGATCGATACCGGCGGCAGCGTTCGCGAGGGTCAGCGGCTGAAGGCGGCAATCCTTGCGCGAACCGACAAGCCGATCCGGTACGTCATCTACACGCACGGCCATCCTGACCACGTCTTTGGCGGCGCCGCGTTCGTGAGCGATGGAACCGAGTTCGTCGGTCATCGGAACCTGCCGCGGGCATTGGCGGCGCGCGGACCGTTCTATCTCGATGCATTTCGCCGGATCATGGGTGCGCCGGCAATGGATGGAGTGCGCATGATACCGCCCACGTTGCTTGTCGATGGCACGGTCAAGCTCGATCTCGGCTCGCGAATCCTGACCTTGAGGTCATGGCCCACTGCGCACAGCGACAACGACCTCACCGCATTCGACGAGCAAACCAAAACCCTGTTCGCGGGCGATCTCGTGTTCCTCACCCACATTCCGGTGCTCGACGGCAGTGTTCGCGGATGGCTGGGGGTAATTGACGAACTCAGCACTCTTCCCGCGCAACGCGTGATTCCCGGTCACGGACCTGTGAGCGAATGGCCGGGGGCCCTCACCGACCAACGCCGTTACCTCGAAACGCTGGCGTCGGATGTTCGCAAGCTTGTTGCCCGCGGCGAACCGATCACGGTTGCCGCCGATACCGCCGCGGCCTCCGAAAGGTCGCGATGGCAATTGTTCGACGACTATAACGCGCGCAATGCAACAACCGCCTTCTCGGAAATTGAATGGGAATAGCCCGCCCGATGCCCTATAGTGACGGCGCTACGTTTCATCGCAATGAGGGCTGCCGCCATGCCCGGACGCCGTTTCCGCCTGCTCTGCATCGCCAGCCTCCTGAGCGTCATGCTCGGCGGAGGCGTCGCGCCTGCTGCACCCGAAGCGCATGACCCGTGGCCCGGCTTGGTCCAGGATATCTTCAACAATCGCCCGATGAACGATGGCGCCGACGTGATCGGCATCGAGATGCCGTACCGTGCCGAGGATGCGGCGATCGTTCCGGTCACCCTGCGCACCAAGCTCCCGCCGGGCGACAGCCGCCGCGTGCTGAGGATCACGCTGGTGATCGACCAGAATCCGGCGCCGATGGCGGCGAAGTTCGAACTGGGCCCGGACGCCAATGTCACGGAAATCTCGACGCGCGTGCGGGTCAACAACTATACCGATGTTCATGCCGTGGCCGAATTGAGCGACGGCAAGCTCTATATGGCGAAGACTTACGTGAAGGCCTCCGGCGGCTGCTCTGCGCCGGCCGCCAAGAACGCCGACGAGGCCAAGAGCAGACTCGGCCAGATGCGATACCGGCAGTTCGCGCGGGCTGGCCAAGGACTCGGCCAAGTTCCCGCCAGCGGCGCTCGCGAGGCGCAGATCATGATCGGTCACCCCAGCCATTCCGGCCTCCAGATGGATCAGGTCACCCAGCTCTACATCCCGGCCTTCTTCGTCAACCAGTTACGGCTGTGGCAGGACGATAGCCTGGTGCTGACGATGGAAGGCGGAATCTCGATTTCGGAAGACCCCAACATCCGTTTTACCTACGTTTCGAACGGCGCAACGCGTTTCCGGGCCGAAGCCAGGGATACCGAAGGCCACGTATTCCAGAAGGAATGGAAGGTCGAGGACTCCGGCATCTGACGCGACGCGGCGAGCCAGGGTCGGTAATGCCCTGCCCTAGAAGCACCGCACTTCAGCTTCAGCCTGCGCGCGCCTGAGGTCATTGAGCGCGCCCGCTGCCTGCTCGGAGGTGCGGAACTGCCCCCCCAGATTGCCTCGGACCTGCGACAGGCTCAGGACGGTTTCGGCCGAGACATAGCGCTCATAGGGGATGATCGATGCGATGACATCGATCGAGCAGGAGCATTGTTCGATCGCCTGCCGTGTCTCGCCATTCGCCTTGAGACAACCAAAGACGTATTCGGCGCGCGCCGACGTCGGATAGTCGTTGACCTCGTCGGCCCGCGCCATCGCTGCCATCGTCATCAGCGCTGTCAACGCGGCGACAATACGTCGTACCGATCCGACACTTGTCATGCCCTTCCTCCCGCTACGAAGCGTGGAAGCTATGCTATGACAGTCCTGCTGAAAAGACGCTCGCGAAAACGGCTCGAGATACCATGACAATTTGCATTCGCATGCTGCTGGCCGCCGTCATCATGGCGTTTGCACAAGCCGGCCTGTGCTACGGCGCGGAAACTGTGCGGGTTGCGGTGCAAAAAACCGGAACATTCGCCTGGGAACTTGCCGTGATCCGCGCCCATGGTCTCGACAAACAGGCCAATCTCTCGGTCGAGGTTGTCGAACTCGCAAGCCCCGAGGCGGGCAAGATCGCGCTTCGCGCCGGCAACGCCGACATCATCGTCTCCGACTGGTTGTGGGTGTCGCGTGAACGCACGCTTGGCGCCAAGCTGACATTCTACCCCTATTCGAGCGCGCTCGGCGCCGTCATGGTGCCGGCCTCGTCGCCGATCCAGACATTGACCGATTTGAAGGGCCGCAAGCTCGCCGTTGCGGGCGGTCCGATCGACAAGAACTGGCTGCTGTTGCAGGCGTGGCTGAAACAAGCCGGCATCGACCTGAAGTCGGACGCGACCATCGCTTACGGCGCGCCGCCGCTGCTCGCGGCAAAGACGCTCAGCGGGGAAATGGATGCCAACTTGAACTACTGGAATTTCTGCGCCGTGCTGGAAGCGAAAGGCTTCCGCCGCGTCGCCGGCATTGAGGATCTGCTGCCGAAACTTGGCGCCAAAGGCCGCACCGCGATGATCGGCTACGTCTTCGACGAAGCATGGGCGAACGCAAACCAGGACAAAGTAGCGCGCTTTATCGCCATGACCCGGATGGCGAAAGAGATCCTGTCGACCTCGGATGCAGCGTGGGAGAAAATTGCGCCGCTGACCGGTGCCCCCGATGCCGCAACGCTCCGCGCCTACCGCGATCGTTATCGGGAGGGAATTCCACGTCGCCCGATCGCCGACGAGGAAGCCGACGCGCGCGTCCTCTACCGCGTGCTGGCTGATATTGGTGGCCGTGAAATTGTCGGGGCGGCGCGAGAACTCGAATCCGGCACCTTCTATCACGCGATCCCGGGAGACTGAGGTGCCGCGCCTTTTATCATTCGCCGTGTTTTTCGTAACCTGGTGGATCGCCTCGCTGCTCGCCGGCGACGCCAAGCTGCCGCCTCCCCCCACCGTGCTCGCGGCGATGCTGGCGGAAGCGAAGTCGGGCGCTTTGTTCCTCAATCTCGGCGTGACCTTGGCGCGCGTCGCCCTCGCCTTCACCCTGGCGATGACGCTGGGCGCCGCCATCGGCTACCTGATGGGCCGGGTGCGGCTTGCCGATCGGCTGGGCGATCCCTGGCTGATCCTGCTGCTCAACTTGCCGGCGCTCGTGGTCATCGTGCTCGCCTACATCTGGGCTGGGTTGACGGAAGTCGCTGCCATTGCCGCAATTGCCATCAACAAGCTCCCGACCGCTGTCGTTACGCTGCGTGAGGGGGCACGGGCACTCGACGCAGCGCTCGACGAAATGGCGACAGTATTTGCGTTGCCGCGCGCAAGGACGTTCCGGCACGTCATATTGCCGCAACTGGCGCCCTATATCGCAGCGGCCGCGCGATCCGGACTTTCCCTGGTCTGGAAGATCGTCCTTGTTGCGGAGTTGCTCGGACGCCCGAACGGCGTTGGTTTCGAGATTGGCGTGGCGTTCCAGTTGTTCGACATCCCGCTTTTGCTGGCGTACTCGCTGAGCTTCGCGGCGGTCGTGCTCGTCATCGAAACCTTGTTGGTGCAGCCATTTGAGGCCCGGCTATCCCGGTGGCGCCCCCGTGCGGCTTGACGTCGATATCGCCAGCAAGACGTTCAAGAGCGCGGCGGGCGAACAGCACGACGTGATCGCCGGCGTGACCTTTGCACTCGATGCAGGCGAGGTTGGCGTGTTCGTCGGCCCATCCGGCTGCGGCAAGAGTACGATGCTGAGGATTCTCGCCGGCCTCGATCCCGACTTTCAAGGGCGTGTCGTGCGTCCGGCCGGCGCGCGGATCGGCATGGTGTTCCAGGAACCGCGGCTGCTGCCATGGCGATCGGTCGAAGAAAATGTCCGGCTTGTCGCACCTCTGGCCGACGAAACCAAGCTTTCAGCACTCTTCGAAATTCTGGAATTGAACGCACATCGCAACCATTTTCCCGGCGAATTATCGCTGGGCCTTGCCCGGCGCGTCGCGCTTGCGCGCGCGTTCGCCATCGAGCCAGATTTCCTCATTCTCGACGAACCGCTGGCCTCGCTTGATAACGCCCTCGCCGTCCGCCTGCGCGATCAGATTGCCATGCTGGTGGACGGCCGTTCCGTGATGACGCTGCTGGTTACCCATGACGTCGACGATGCGGCTCGTCTTGGCGACCGTTTGTTCCTGCTGTCGCCGCGCCCGGCTCGGGTTGTTGCCGAGCTGCCGATCCGCACGCCTCGCCGCGCGCGGGGCGATGCCGAGATCGCCGCGATCAAGGCGGACATCATGCGGCGGATCAACGGCGGTCTCACCGAGCGGGATGCCTCATAGGCAGTGTTTCAGGCGCGTGCTAAAGTACGTGATCGGCGGGATTGACCATGAAACGTTCGATCGGAACCGCAGCGTTTGGTCTTGCTCTTGTGACCGCGACGGCAATGGCGCAGGACATGATGCGCCACGTCGACCTGTCGTCACCCGATATGGTCTCGGCCGAAATGACTCGCGGCGAGGTCGAGGTCGCGCTTGCCGCCGCGACCGTTGCTGTGCCCGCCGACTTCACCGGCAAGCGACTATCCGGCCTCGACCTGTCAGGGCTCAACCTGTCCGGCGCGATCTTTCGCGCGGCGCGGCTCAACAGGACGAGGCTGGCCGGCGCCAAACTCGATCGTGCGATCCTCGACCAGGCATGGCTGCTCGAGGCGGATCTGACCGGTGCGAGCCTGAAGGGCGCCAATCTGTTCGCCTCGCAGATGGCTCGCGCCCGGCTCGATGGCGCCGATCTCTCCGGAGCACGCGTTGCTGCCGATCTTACCGGCGCGAGCCTCGTCGGAGCCTCGATCGCGGGCGCAAACCTGAGCGCCGACATGCGTAACCAATCGATGGGCCTGATGCGCGCGGTGCTGAAATCCGCCAATCTGGAACGGTTGAATGCACGCGGCGCCGATCTGTCACGCGTCGATCTCGAATTTTCGTCACTGAAAGGTGCCGACCTGACGGGTGCTTCCCTCAAGAACGCCCAACTCGGCGGAGCCGATTTGACCGGCGTCACGACCATCGATACTGATTTCGACGGCGCCGATCTTGATTCAGCGAAGTTGAAAACACCAATCGGCTTCGACCAGGCGAAAAATTTCGAGAAGGCGAAAAACCGGGAACGCCTGATAAGGTAGCGACAGCTTCAGATTTGCTGCGGGAGGATTGCATGATGCGCTGGATGCTGGCCTTGGTGGTGCTGTTGTTGGCGGGCGCCGACGAACTTGCCGCGCAGAGCAAGGGCAAGGGTATCCGGCTGTGGAATCTGACCACCGCGACGATCTCGGGCTTTCAGCTATCGCCGGCCGGAAAAGACGCCTGGGGACCAAACCTGACCCTGAACGACAAGGACAAGGAGGTCGACCACGATGAACGCCTGCGCATCACGGGCGTGGAGCCCGGACAATACGATGCCAAGGTGAGTTATCCCGACGCGAGGCAGTGCCTGGTGAAGGGAATCGACATCAAGGCGGATGCGGTATTTTCGATTGCCGACAAGGACTTGAAGGACTGCAACAAGTAGTGCTTGCGGCAGCCTCGCAAGATGACTTCATCCCACGGGCGCAACTTCGCCATTATCCGCCTTGTCGTTGGCGCGCGGATATTCGCAGCGCCACTTGACCGCGGTCCATTTCGGATGCTCGCCAGCCCATTGCGCGATATAGGGCTGCGCAGCCATGACGCATTGCCGCGGGGAAACGTCCGAGGAAAACACCAAATGCCGTTCTTCGCAGGTGGCCGGCGACAGCACCGCACATACCGTTATGATCAGGTCGATCGCATTCATGCCTGATATCCCTGGAACTGGTTCGCTGAACAGATAGCACGAACAGTTACGTAAGGGACGGGGCGAAGTTTCACTACACCGTGAAAATCCGGGAACCGCGGGTGATCCCACGATCGCCGCGCATCAAAAATTGATGCCGAATATCAGCCGCGCCTGATGGCGTTCGAAGTTGACGAGATCGAGCGCTGCGTTCGACCCGGCCGGACGTCCCCATGCCTGAACGCTCCAGGCTGCGGTCAATCGCGAGCGCGGCGACAACTGAAAATAGGCGGTGGGACCAACAAACAGCGCCTGGCCCGCGAGTTCCTGCAAACCGATCCCTTCATATTGGCGCAGATAGCGTGCTTCACCACCAAGAAAGAGGCCCGGACGTGTTTGCACCATCAGGCCGAGCGCAACGCCGATGGTCGATTCCTGCTCTGCGGCTCCGGTGCCGACGAGGCGCGACCATTCCGGCTGATAAATCAGATTGAGGGCAGCGACGGCGCGGTTTGGAATCACCTCGCGGTCGAACGCCAGCGTTAACCCCGTCCCGTAGCTTCGGACCGCCGCCGCCGTGGTCTCGTCGATGCGGTTGGCGTGGGTTTCTACCGCGAAGGTCAAGCCGAATGGGGCCGCGTCCCGATCGAGAAACCGGTAACGCAGGTCCACGGACACGCCTTCCCACGACAATTGGCGCCGATCCTCCAGACCTGGAACGCCGCGGATGTAATGAGACGCAAAGCTGGTCCCCAGTTCCACCCGAACATTCCTGGCAGGCACGAATTCCAACTCGAATTCCTGGCCGATCGCCCGGTACTTTCCGCCATTCCTGGCAAAACGACCGGTGGTCTCGCTCTGGAATTCGCGCTCGCCGACACTGCCGATATCCGTGCCGATCATGAAGCCGAACAGATGCTCGGTATCAATACCTTCAGCGCAAACACCACCACCCGGAAGCAGGGCGGAGAGACAGACGAATACCGCCCGGCAGATCTTCGAACGAATTGGCATCCACAAGCCACAGGAATGAAACGACGGAATGAAACAAGCGCGTCACTGAGCGACGCCGCACCCTACCACACCACAAGGGCCGGCAGCCAACGAATCGGAACGCGAAATCCCTGAATTCCAGTCAGCGGCGACGCCGCTCCTGACGCGACGGCAGCAACATCAGATTTTGAGGCATCGGTTGGCAGAACTTGTGCTGCAACAATCTGGACCGCATCGGCATTTTCGACAAACCGATCGATACAACCACCGTTCGATATAAGAGAACGTCGGGAACATGATTTCGCGAAGCGGCGTTCTGAACCAAAGCGGCGTTCTGAAATGAAGTGATGTTCTGAAATGAAGTGGCGTTCTAAAAAAATGGAGATGGACGAAATCTTGAACCGGACGTCTGCCGCGGCTCGAAGCACAGAGTGCAGTCTGAGCCGGGCAGAACGTTTCGGTGCAGTCTATTTGCGCGATGCGCAGGCGTACATGTTGATTTCCATGCCCACCGACACTTCGACGATTTTTGGAGTCTTCCAGGTCATTCGGGGTCCTCCCAACGAGTTTGGCGCGACGTTCGCGCCGGGGAGAACCTAGGGCCACCCCGGAGCCAGCGCAAGTACGGAACATCGGCGGCACACGCGAGAGTGCCGCACTTGACCGCCGATATTTCTCTCTCGGACAAAGTCACTTCTCTCCTAGGCAACACCGCATCGCCTCGCGACATCAGCGCAACAGCGCGTGGGCTGCAGGAGCCCCGCACCCAACGGAAGTTCGAATCGTCACTTGAAGATTTCGGTTTGCCTGCCCATGCGACATGTGGAAGGTTGGCGTCCTCTTGGGTCGAGGTGTCGGATGCCGGTGGCGAGTGGCGAGCTTGATTCGTTTGGTGACCGCGGCCCTCTGTTGCGATGGCTGGTCTTCACCGGGCTGTGGATTTTTGCGTTCGTTCTGCTGTGGCGCTACGGCTTGATTCGGCAGATGGTCGTAGGCGATCGCACCTATCTGTCGCCAATCATCGCTCTGCTCTATGTCGCGACGTCGCTGCACTGCCTGTGGCGCACGATCGTGATCGCGCGCGAGGGCGATGCGGCGCGCCGCACCGGCGCGTTGATCGCGTCTGGATCGGGTGGCTTTGATCTCGACAGAGGCGCCGTCGTCGTCGAAGGCGCCGGCCAGCTCCCGTCCGGGCTCGTCGCAGCGCACATTCGCGATCTTGCCGTCAAGGCGCGGCTGCAGGGATCCCGGAGGCTCGATCAGACGCTGCTGCTGCGCGGGCTCGCCAGCCGGCTGCGTGGCTCCAACCAGTTCGGCGCCTTCGCCAGTGACACGCTGATGAAGCTGGGCCTGCTCGGCACCATCATCGGCTTCATCATGATGCTGGCGCCGATTGCGGGGTTAGATCCCAGCGATCGCAGCACGGTCAGGTCCTCGATGAATCTGATGAGCGACGGCATGGCGGTCGCCATGTACACCACGCTCGCCGGCCTGGTCGGTTCGATCCTCGTCAGGATCCAGTACTACATGCTCGACGACGCGACGGCGAAGCTGTTTGCCTTCGCTGTCGGGCTGACGGAAGTCCGCGTGGTGTCGATCCTCGAGAACAGACCCGAGGCGGCGGAATGATCGACGAATTTGAACTGATGCCGCAGGAAGAGCCGTTCGATCCGTTCGCGGTCATGCTGTTCAAGGCACTGCAGGTCCTCGCCTTCCTGTTCTTCGTCGCATTGCTCGCCATCGCGCCCGACGCCAAGGATGGCAAGGTCGACAGCAAGGCGGAATTCCTCGTGACGATGGCCTGGCCCGACCAGCATCCTGACGATTTCGACATGTTCGTGCAGGACCCGCTTGGCAACATGGTCTGGTATCGGCGGCGCGAGGCCGGGTTCATGCTGCTCGACCGCGACGATCGCGGTGGCGCCAACGATTTCATTCTGGTCAACGGCCGCAAGGTCCACTCGCCGATCCGTCAGGAGACGGTTAGCATCCGCGGCATCGTCGCCGGCGAATACACCGTGAACATCTATCATTTTATCGCGATGGGCCGCGAACCCGTACCGGTCTCGGTGAAGGTCGAGAAGCTCAATCCAACGGTTCAGGTGGTCCACTACGCCAAGATGGTGATGGAGACCGCGGGCACTGAACGTACTGCCGTCCGCTTTTCGATAGATGCAAGCGGCGGCATCGTCGACGTAAACCACCACGAGAAGTCGCTGCTGCAGACGCTGCGCAATCGGCTCAGCAAAAGTGGCTGACCATGGAATTGCAGAAGGAAATCCTGGGTCTATCGATTGCCTACGCGCTGCTTGCGGCGTTGTTGCTGGTCATTGCATTGCGCGCACGCATCTCCTGGCGCCTCAAGGCCACGGCCGTGCTCGTCACCAGCGCCTTTTACTGCCTGGCGTTCTTTCGCATCGAAGGCCTGACCGGCTGGTCGGCGCCCGCACCGCTGCCGTCGCAATTCCAATTGTTGTGGGCGCGGATTATCGAACCGAACCCGCTCGATCGCGACCCTGGTGCAGTGCATATTTGGGTCGAGGAACTCGATGCCGCCAATCTTCCGAACGGTCAGCCGCGGGCCCATCGCCTGCCCTATTCCGCGGCGCTCGCCCACAAGGTGACGGCGGCGCGCGACGAGATCATGAAAGGCCATCCGCAGGGCGGGCGTGCGGCCGACTATGGATCCGGCAACGGACAACCCGCGCCGGAAGGTCCCGCTGACGTCTCAACGCTCCGCCCCACGGCTGCGCCGGGCGGCGATCCGATGAGCGGCGGTCCGCTCGATCTATCGTTCCTGACCGGTGAAGCCGGCAACATCGAATTCGCGCCGCTGCCCGCGCCGATTCTTCCGCCAAAGGGCGGGCCCTGACGCTGTTTCGATGCGACGGCGTGACCGCTCAATCAGGCACGCCGCGCCGAGAGCAACAGAGCAGTTCTGTTGCGGCTGGCCGCAGCCGATCGTGATCGGCGCTCCATTACTGTATTGGCCCTAATCGCAGGACTTGTCGGCAGTCTGCTCATCCGGCTTGGCGCCCTGGGCCTGCTGCGCGGCCGTCGGCTGACCTTGCATCTGCTTCTGCGCGTCCTGCGACGACGTTGCAACATCGTCGGCTGCACGATTCATCGTGCTGGTTGGCGCGTGTTCCTTGGCATCGGAAGCCATGCCGGTGGTCTGGCCGGTGCCTGTCGATGCGGGTCCGGAACCCGCGTCCTTCAGGTTTGCAGCTCGGCCAGTGGTGTCGCAAGGGCCTGCCATTGCGGTGCCGATGCTCAAAACGGCGATGGAGCAACCCGCGAGGATAAGTTGTTTGATGTTCATCTGGTCCTCCTTTGCGGCGACGCGCGCCCGGCGCGTCAGGATGGACGGGCAACCGATTCAGTGGCCACAGGTTCCGGGTGGCCAGGCGAGTCTCGCCATTGTTTAATCGGTTCCACTGACCATGGATTACAGATTTTGGGTTTACAGATTTTGCGAGGCCATCGATGCGATCATTGTACAGCCGAACAGCCGGCGCATTTCTTGCGGTCTGCCTTGCGCTGCCGGCGGATGCGCAAGACGGCACGCGGCTCGGCGAGCCGGCAGCGAACTCGACCGGCTCGCCTGCAACGCTGACCGGCAAGGAGCGGCTCGGCAGGAAATGGATGGATGAGCAGCGGATCGACAATTGCAACGTGCCGGTTGACAAGCGTGGGTCCCAACCGCGGCCAAGCATCTGCCCGCATGTTCCGATGGGCTGAGCAAGTGCTCACGCGCCGCCGGGCTGGACGTAACAGAACACATGACCATTGCGGCTCAGGAAAACGACGCCGTGACCCGTGGGATTCGATTGATCCCATTTGAGCTTGTTATTCGGGATTTCGATTTCCGTTCCGTTCTGGACGTGAGGCCGGCCGAGCGGTTCGTCCGGCCGGTCATCGGTGATGCGCGCGTAAGTCTTGCCATCCCGGACGTGGATTTCATCGGCCCAGTAGGCGTCGGCCTCGCCGCAGCACGACGCGCCGGGAGCGTCAGGCTGCATCAGCGACTGGTACCATTGCCGGACGGCAGGATCCGCGTTTTCCCACTGACCAAGATCGCGCGCGCCGAGTCCGGTAACCAAACAACCGTAAACGCCGAGAAAAAGGATGATTAGCTTCATCCGTCCCGCTCCTGTGTCGCCGGCGAGATGGTCAAAGCAATGTTCGTGCCGCAGAGCCGTAAGGGAACCGGGCCAGCCCACGCCGATTGAGCGCGAAAGCGAGCGCTCGGCGTCTAGCGCGTCGGTTCTGATCGATTCAGAATCGAAGCTCTGGACTCTTGTTTTGCGGAGTTTTCTTTACGCGAGCCGGTACCCGCTTCGCTCGAAACTACGAAGCATCCGGAGACGGGCTGCTATGCTGCGCCTTCTGGATCGAAGACGGAACAATTCCGAAATACCTGCGAAAAACCCGGCTGAAATGCGACGAACTCGAAAAGCCCCATGAAAATGCAACATCCGTGACGGTCTTGCCGCCGTGGGTCTCCAGTTCGTGGCGGCAGTTCTGCAACCGCGCCTTCCAGATATAGTCGCTGACGGTCATGCCCCGATCGCTGAACAGCATGTGCAGATAACGCTTGGTGCAGCCCAGCGCCGCGGAAATCTGATCGATGCAGAGATCCGGGTCGCGCAGATGTTCGCGGATGAATGCCTGGGCGCGAATATACATCGCCTCGGGGCCACCACGATCGAAACTCGCGTCCGCCTCGCGCAGCGGCAGCAGCAGGAGATCGATCAGGGAATCGGCGACGACGACCGCGTTGTTCGGCGACAGCCTCGACGCCTGGTCAAATGCCGCATGCACGAAGTCATAGGCGATCCGGCCGGTACCGGTGCGCGCCGAGAGCTTGCACGCGGACATCTTCGCCGAATTGAAGCCGCGCTCCTGCAGCAGCGCTTTCGGCACGATGACGACGTCGTGCCGCGTCAGCGCCGGGCTGATGATCGTATGCGGACAGGATACGTCGTAGGCAAGACAATCGCCGGGCATCAGATCGATCCGCCGGCCCTCCTGCTCGAAATAGGAAATCCCGTGCGTCTGGAACAATATCTTGACGTAGGGATGCTCGCTGGCTCTCGACCGGGACACGGTGTGCGCGATGCGGTGCTGGCTGACCTCGATCCGGCAGAGCTTCAGCTTTGAAACCGTGGTGTAGTTGACACGCGCCTCGAGCGACGAGGCCTTCAGCGGATCTATATCAAACTGGCCACACAGGTCCGTGAGTGCATCCGACCAGCACTGGATCTGCTTCTTCGGCGACAATCCCGAAGTGGTAAGCGAGTGGACCGTATCAACCATTTCCAGCCACCGATTCGAGAAAACGTAACTGTTGCCGCGAGAGACTCGGTCACGGTGAAGTGAAATTTACCTCAATTTGGAACGGTCGTTGTTGCCTAAGCGTCGTTGTTGCCAAAGCAACGTATGTCCCAGCATCCACTTGACAATCCTCCGACTTAGTTTCTGCCCCGTCAAGGGAAAGGTTCACTTCGATGGTGCGACATCCGTCGTAGTGCGCCGCACAGTGGCGCCTCTAACGGCTGCCCCATGTGTGGCAACACCACAGCGTTCCGGCCGCAAACCAGAAAATTAGCTCAGGTTCGCTTTGGAGCAAATGCCCTTCCCTCTTGGGCAAGTTTCCCATCCCGGAACGGGATAAAGATAAGAAACAAAATGGAAAAATGGGCCGTCTCGACGGAACCTAGAATTCATCAGTGGGAGGACGCAATGCGCAGAGTGCTATTTGCAACTTGTTTTGGTGCCTTAGCGGCGTTTGCCACGGGCGGTGCCCTGGCCAACGACGAATTGATCAAGATGTCGCAGAACCCGAAGGATTGGGTGATGCCGGCAGGCGACTACGCCAATACGCGCTACTCGAAACTCAACCAGATCACAGCGGCCAATGTCGGCAAGCTTCAGGTCGCATGGACGTTCTCGACCGGCGTGCTGCGCGGCCACGAAGGCGGACCGCTCATCATCGGCAACATGATGTATGTCCACACGCCGTTCCCAAACAAGGTCTATGCTCTTGACCTATCCAAGGACCAACAGATCGTCTGGAAGTACGAGCCGAAGCAGGATCCGAACGTCATTCCGGTGATGTGCTGCGATACCGTAAACCGCGGCGTGGCCTATGGCGACGGCAAGATCTTCCTGCACCAGGCCGATACTACGCTGGTCGCCCTCGATGCCAAGACCGGCAAGGTTGAGTGGTCGGCCAAGAATGGCGATCCCGGCAAGGGCGCAACCGGCACCTCCGCTCCGCTCGTCATCAAGGACAAGGTCCTGATTGGCATTTCCGGCGGCGAGTTCGGCGTGCAGTGCCACGTCACCGCCTACGACCTCAAGTCCGGCAAACAGGTCTGGCGGGCGTTCTCCGAAGGGCCGGACGATCAGCTCCTGATCGATCCCGAGAAGACGACCGATCTCGGCAAGCCGATCGGCAAGGATTCGAGCCTCAAGACCTGGCAAGGCGATCAGTGGAAGATCGGCGGCGGCTGCACATGGGGCTGGTTGTCCTATGACCCCGCTCTCAACATGGTCTACTACGGTTCGGGAAATCCCTCGACCTGGAATCCGAAGCAGCGCCCGGGCGACAACAAATGGTCGATGACCATTTTTGCGCGCAATGCCGATACCGGGATGGCCCGCTGGGTCTACCAGATGACGCCCCATGATGAATGGGACTATGACGGCGTCAATGAAATGATCCTCAGCGATCAGCAGATCGGCGGGACGGAGCGCAAGCTTCTCACCCACTTCGACCGGAACGGTCTTGCCTACACCATGGACCGTGTGAACGGTGAATTGCTGGTGGCCGAGAAGTACGATCCGAAGGTCAACTGGACCACCGGCGTCGACATGAACAAGAGCTCGCCGACCTACGGCCGTCCCAAGGTTGTCAGTCAATATTCGACTGAACAGACCGGCGAGGACAAGAACACCAAGGGCGTCTGCCCGGCCGCGCTCGGTACCAAGGACGAGCAGCCCGCGGCCTATTCGCCGGACACCCAGCTGTTCTATGTGCCGACCAACCACGTCTGCATGGACTATGAGCCGTTCAAGGTGAGCTACACCGCAGGCCAGCCCTATGTCGGGGCGACGCTTTCGATGTATCCGCCCCCCGGCGAGTCCCATATGGGCAATTTCATCGCCTGGGACAACAAAACCGGCAAGATCGTGTGGTCGAACAAGGAGCAGTTCTCGGTGTGGTCCGGCGCGCTCGCCACCGCAGGCGGCGTGGTGTTCTACGGGACGCTCGAAGGTTACCTCAAGGCGGTCGATGCCAAGACGGGTAAGGAACTCTACAAGTTCAGGACCCCGTCCGGCATCATCGGCAACGTCACGACCTATGAGCAGGGCGGCCGGCAGTATGTCGCGGTGCTGTCCGGCGTCGGCGGCTGGGCGGGCATCGGCCTTGCGGCTGGTCTGACCGATCCGACCGCGGGTCTCGGCGCGGTCGGCGGCTACGCAGCGCTGAGCAACTACACGGCGCTCGGCGGATCACTGACCGTATTTGCCCTGCCGCAGTAGCTGAACCATCTACGTTCCGGCGCATGGACCTGCTCCATGCGCCGGAGCACTTCCCAACGAATTTCGAGGACAAGCTCTTGCGTAAAATCTGGTTTGTGGGTGCCGCGATGATCTTCGTGGTCTCCGGAGGAGTTACTTTCGCTGAAAACGCGGTCGATCCGACTGCCGTCAAGTCCGAGGACGGAAAGTATTTCGACAAGGAAGGCACTCCGACCTTCAAGGTCGCGCCCGACGGCACGGTGGATTGGTACACCTACTCCGGATACCGCCGCTATCACTCGGAGTGCCACGTCTGCCATGGCCCCGACGGGATGGGATCGACCTATGCCCCTGCGCTCGCGGAATCGGCCAAGGCCATGAGTTACGGCGACTTCGTCGGTGTGGTCGCGAGTGGCCGCAAGAACGTGAGTTCGTCGCAGGAGAACGTGATGCCGGCGCTCGGCGATAATCCGAACGTCGCCTGCTACATGGACGACCTCTACATTTATCTGCGCGCACGCGGCTATGACGCTGTCGGGCGTGTGCGCCCTGCCAAAAAGGAAGATAAACCCGAGGCCTACACCCAGGCGGAGAATTCCTGCATGGGCAGGAAGTGACCCGTCGGCATATGCCAAGCACTGATCACCGCGCTGTTGCCGCGGCTTGAAATGCGAAAGTGGAGTTGAGAATGAAGACGCGAGCTGCTGTCGCTTTCGAAGCCAAGAAGCCTCTCGAGATCATCGAAGTCGATCTGGAAGGGCCAAAAGCCGGCGAAGTCCTGGTCGAGATCAAGGCGACCGGGATTTGCCACACCGATGCCTATACGCTGGATGGGTTCGACAGCGAGGGAATCTTTCCCTCGATCCTCGGCCATGAGGGCGCCGGCATCGTTCGCGAGGTCGGCCCGGGCGTGACGTCGGTGAAGCCGGGTGACCATGTGATCCCGCTTTACACACCCGAATGCCGACAGTGCAAAAGCTGCCTGAGCGGCAAGACCAACCTCTGCACCGCGATACGCGCCACGCAGGGCAAGGGCGTGATGCCCGACGGCACATCGCGGTTCAGCTACAAGGGCAAGCCGGTCTTCCATTACATGGGCTGCTCGACGTTTTCGAACTTTACCGTGCTGCCGGAAATCGCGGTGGCAAAGATTCGCGAAGACGCCCCGTTCGACAAGAGTTGCTATATCGGCTGCGGCGTGACGACCGGCGTCGGCGCGGTGGTCAACACCGCCAAGGTCACGCCGGGCGCCAATGTGGTCGTGTTCGGACTTGGCGGCATCGGACTCAACGTGATTCAGGGCGCCAAAATGGTCGGCGCCGACAAGATTATCGGGGTCGACATCAACGACAGCAAGGAAGAATGGGGCCGCCGCTTCGGCATGACGCATTTCGTCAACCCGACCAAGGTCGGCGGCGACATCGTCGCGCACCTGGTCACGCTCACCGACGGCGGCGCCGACTACACCTTCGACTGCACCGGCAACACCACCGTGATGCGCCAGGCGCTCGAAGCCTGCCATCGCGGCTGGGGCGTCTCCGTGGTGATCGGGGTCGCGGAGTCCGGCAAGGAAATCGCGACCCGGCCGTTCCAGCTCGTGACCGGCCGGGTGTGGAAAGGCACCGCATTCGGCGGCGCGCGCGGCCGGACCGATGTCCCGAGGATCGTCGATTGGTACATGAACGGAAAGATCGAGATCGATCCGATGATCACCCACGTCCTCAAGCTGGAGGAGATCAACAAAGGCTTCGACTTGATGCACGAAGGCAAGTCGATCCGTTCGGTCGTCGTATTCTAGAGTCAAAGAACGTCAACATAAGGAGGATAGGCCCATGACTGTTCACATCCACCCATCGGTCGACAACGGCGTCAAGAAAGGTTCGGGTAGCTTTGCCGGCGGCACCCTTGTCTGCAAATGCAGCGACAAACCGGTCAAGGTCAGCGTCAAGGGTGATGTCGCCCACAACCACGCCTGCGGCTGCACCAAATGCTGGAAGCCGGCTGGGGCAAACTTCTCGGTGGTGGCCGTCGTGCCACGCGAAAACGTGACGGTGCTGGAAAACGGCGATAAGCTGCAAATCGTCGACGCCTCGGCGGCGATCCAGCGCCACGCCTGCAAGGCCTGCGGCACGCATATGTACGGCCGGATCGAGAACAAGGGACATCCCTTCTACGGCCTCGACTTCATCCATCCCGAACTATTCCAGGAAGCCGGCTCGGCGGCACCGGGATTTGCGGCGTTCGTATCGTCCGTGATCGAAGCCGGCGTCCCGCCGTCCGAGATGCCAGCGATCAGATCCCGCCTCACGGAGCTCGGCCTCGAACCCTATGATTGCCTATCGCCGGCCCTGATGGATGCGATCGCTACCCACGTGGCGAAATCGAAAGCGAAAGCGGCCTGATCTCAAAATCATCTGCGACCGCCGGTGGCTTAACTGCCGCCGGCGGAGCCGCGATCGGCCGTGCAAGATTCGGCCTCGCTGAAGATCGTAGTTTCGCGTAGGAAATCGCAGGCTTGGTAGCGGGGGAGCGCCACAAACCCTACCCTTGTAGAATCTCGATGCGGCGCTCCGCGTTCAGATGCAGCTTGGCGGGCTCCGCTCGCGTCGGAGTGACGGTATCAACCCAACACTGACCTGCGATGCGCAGCCGCACGTGCTTACGTTGATTGCCCCTAGATTTTCGTTGATCTCCCGGCGCGCACATCGTGCGCGCGCCGCCTCTTGACTGGCCGAACATACTCAACTCTCACCCATCATCGGACCCGTTGAAACCTCGGGCGACCCGATGCGAATTGGCAGAATTGTGATGGCGCAAGGTGTGCAAACTCGGCTGCTGCCTGCGCGATCAATCAGTTGTCAAGCAAGATGGCACGCCCAAGCCGGAGCGGCACAGCATCGTGGAATATCGTGCATTTGGCCGCCACTCAGGATGAAAACAGCGAACTCAGATTTCATTGAAATTCCTTGTGATTTCGCCAGCTAGCTGATGTTCGACGATCGTCGGGACCGACTTCGGACGCGCCCGTATCGGGCATTTCGGCACGTTCACGGTTCCCCACACGATGGTCGGTCCAAGTCCTCGACGGCGCCCGACCGTTCAAGGCATGGCTGATCTTTGCGTTGCGAAACGAGCTCAAACTCAGAAGGAACTCTGTGATAACCTACGTGCCAGCAAGTCAAGCCCTCTCGAAGTCAGCTGAAACGCATACTGGAGATGCATTTCTCGAGATTTGATGGCATGATCATCAAGGGCTGCGGAGGCTCCGAGACCGAGGATTGCGGCGTACGTGATCAATCCCGGCCAAAGCGATGCGCTCAAAGAGATGCACTCCAGTATCAAGCGGACGATCGCGGCTGCGGTCAGACGGCGAGAGAAATGGAGGACCTTATGGCGTCGTGGCGTGACGACAAGGCCCGGGCGACCCTGATCCACGAAGCCGCGGGTAATGTGCAGCCGGGCAAGGCGCCCCGATCCTTTGCCGAGCATCTGTTCGGCCATACCAATCTCGAGGACCTCGCCAACTACGATGCGGCCTCCCTGGCCTTCCTGGCGGAACAGGCCTGGGAGCATGTGCAGCAACGCACGACGGGCCGTGCCGACATCCGCGTCGTCAATCCGATGATGCCCGACGGGCGCGAGATTTCCGTGCTCGAAGTTCTCAACGACAATATGCCCTTCTTGTTCGATTCCACCATGGCGGAGCTCGCCGAGGGGGGCATCGAGGTCACGCTGGTCGCCCACCCGATCATCGCCGTGGAGCGCAATGAGCAAGGCAAGCTGGTGCATTTCTACGGCGAAGTGCTGCCGGAGGGAGCAAAGGGCGAACGCGAAAGCCTGATTCATTTCCACATCGCGCGCCTGGACGCCGATGCCGACCGCCAGAAGCTGATCGAGGGCCTGACCAAAACGCTCAACGACGTGCGCGCCTGCGTCGCCGACTGGCGGGCCATGCGCGCCCGGGTCGAGCAGGCGATCATGACCTTCCGCTCCGATCCGCCGCCGCTGCCGATCGACGAGGTCGCCGAAGCCAACCAGTTCCTGCAATGGCTGTGCGCCGACAATTTCACCTTCCTGGGCTTGCGCGAATATCGCTTCTCGCCCGACGCCGATGCGTCGGACGACATCAGCACAGGCGAAGGCCTCGGCATCCTGCGTGATCCCAATGTGAAGGTCCTTCGCCGCGGCACCGAAATGGTGGTCATGACGCCGGAAATCCGCGAATTCATGCGCGAGCCGACCGTCCTGATGGTGGTCAAGGCCAATGTGAACAGCCGTGTTCATCGCCGCGTCCGCATGGATTATGTCGGCATCAAACTCTATGCGCCCGACGGCCGGCTCGAGGGCGAGTTGCGCCTCGTCGGCCTGTTCACCTCGGGTGCCTATACCCGCTCGGCGCGGCAGATCCCCTATGTCCGCCACAGGGTCGAGCAGGTGTTGCAGCGCGCCGGCTTCGACCCAGCCAGTCAT
Source organism: Bradyrhizobium sp. LjRoot220 (assembly GCF_964252915.1). Classification (NCBI taxonomy): domain Bacteria; kingdom Pseudomonadati; phylum Pseudomonadota; class Alphaproteobacteria; order Hyphomicrobiales; family Nitrobacteraceae; genus Bradyrhizobium; species Bradyrhizobium sp. LjRoot220. The sequence goes on along the minus strand of NZ_CAXUPS020000007.1, from coordinate 231,177 downwards.
TCAGGCAAGGCGGTCCTGCATATCCTCGAAGAGTATCCACGCGACGAGCTCTTCCAGGTCGATGCCGAAACGCTCTACAATTTCGTCATGGAAGTCCTGACGCTGTATGAGCGTCCCCGTGTGCGGGCGCTGGCACGGGCCGACAAGTTCGACCGTTTCGTCTCCATCCTCGTCTTCATTCCGCGCGAGAAATATGACACCGATGTGCGCACGCGCGTCGCGGACTTCCTGGAGAAGGTCTACAAGGGGCGCTTGGCGGCCTCCTACGCTTCCTTCCCCGAGGGATCGCTTGCGCGCGTCCACTACATTATCGGGCGCTATGAGGGCAAAACGCCTGTCGTCGAGCGCGCGACGCTGGAAGCCGAGATCAGCGCCATCGCCGCGACCTGGGCCGACAAGCTGAAGGCGGCGCTCGCCGCCTCCACCGACGGCATGCGAGCGCGCATGCTCGCCAACCGTTACGCCCAGGGCTTCTCTGGCGGCTACACCGAGGCCTTCGGCACCTCGCAGGCGATTGCCGATATCGCCACCATCGAAAAGCTCACCCCGGCGCGGCCGGTGGCGATTTCCGCCCACCGCATCGAGGGCGAGGAGGATCCAACGCGCTTCGGTCTCAAGGTCTTCTCACATGGCGCGCCCCTGTCGCTGTCGTACCGGGTGCCGGTGATCGAACACCACGGCCTGCGCGTCGTCAACGAGCGCACCTATCAGATCGTGCCTCGTGCCATGCCGGCGCCGGCGCCGGTATGGCTGCACGACATGACGATCGAGGCCAACGACGGCAAGCCGATCGTGATCAGCTCGGAATTCGGCCATCGCCTGGAAGCCTCGATCATGGCGGTGGTCGGCGATCGGGCCGAATCCGACGGATACAACGCCCTCATCCTGCGTACGGCCCTGAGCTGGCGCGAGGTTTCGACCATCCGCGCGCTCTCCCGTTACCTACACCAGATCCGCGCGCCGTTCAGCCAGGACTACATGTGGGAGACCTTGCGCAAGAACACCGCGATCACCGCCAGCATGGTCGCGCTGTTCCAGGCCCGCCTCGATCCGCGCCTCGCCACCACCGACGCCGAGCGCTCGGCACGTGAGACGACCCTCCTCACCGAGATCGAGGAGCAGCTCAAATCCGTCGCTTCGCTCGACGAAGACCGCATCCTGCGCCGGTTCACCAATCTGGTGCAGGCAACCATCCGCTCCAATCTGTGGCAGATCGGCCAGGACGGACATCCGCGTCCGGTGATCTCCTTCAAGTTCGACGCGCGCAAGATCGAAGACCTGCCGGCCCCGCGGCCGCTCTACGAGATCTTCGTCTATTCGCCGCGTGTCGAAGGCATTCATCTGCGCTTCGGCAAGGTCGCGCGCGGCGGGTTGCGCTGGTCTGACCGGCCGCAGGATTTCCGCACCGAGATCCTCGGCCTGGTCAAGGCCCAGCAGGTCAAGAACGCCGTGATCGTGCCAGTCGGCGCCAAGGGTGGCTTCGTGCCCAAACGCCTGCCGCAGCCCTCCAATCGCGACGCCTTCATGGCCGAAGGCACCGAAGCCTATCGCATCTTCGTTCGCTCCATGCTCGAACTCACCGACAATCTCGACGGCGACGTCATCGTGTCGCCCGACTCCACCGTGCGGCATGACGGCGACGACCCCTACCTCGTCGTCGCCGCCGACAAGGGCACCGCCACCTTTTCCGACATCGCCAACGCGATCTCGACCGAGAAGAACCATTGGCTCGGCGATGCCTTCGCCTCCGGCGGCAGCCAGGGCTATGACCACAAGAAGATGGGGATCACGGCGCGCGGCGCCTGGGAGGCGGTGAAGCGCCACTTCCGCGAGCTGGGCACCGACATTCAGACCATGCTGTTCACCGTCGCCGGCGTGGGCGACATGTCCGGCGATGTGTTCGGCAATGGCATGCTGCTCTCGCCGGCGACCAGACTGGTCGCGGCTTTCGATCACCGCGACATCTTCATCGATCCCTCGCCCGACCCGGCCGTCAGCCACGCCGAACGCCTGCGCATGTTCAACCTGCCACGGTCGAGCTGGCAGGATTACAACAAGGCGCTGATCTCGCAAGGCGGCGGCGTGTTCTCGCGCTCTCTCAAGGCCATTCCGCTCGCCCCGGAAGTGCGCACCCTGCTTGATCTCGACAAGCCGCAAGCCACGCCGTTCGAGGTGATGACGGCGATCCTGAGAGCGCGCGTCGACCTTCTCTGGTTTGGCGGCATCGGCAGCTATATCCGCGCGTCGGGGGAAAGCGACGATCAGGTCGGCGATCGCGCCAACGATCCGATCCGCGTCACGGGCGCCGATATCCGCGCCCGGGTGATCGGCGAGGGCGCCAACCTTGGCGTGACCCAGCGCGGCCGCATCGAAGCCGCGCAGAAAGGCGTCAAGCTCAACACCGACGCGATCGACAATTCGGCCGGCGTGAACACCTCCGACGTCGAGGTCAATATCAAGATCGCGCTGGCGCGCCCCGAGCACGAGGGACGCCTCAGTGCGGCTGACCGCAACAGCCTGCTGGCCGCGATGACCGACGAGGTCGGCGCCCTGGTGCTACGCAACAATTACCTGCAGACGCTGGCGCTTTCTCTGGCCGAACGCAAGGGCTTGGCAGAGACCGGCTTCCTCACGCGCCTGATGCAGTCGCTCGAGCAGCGCGGCCTTCTCAGCCGCGCTGTGGAATTCCTGCCCGACGACGCGGCGATCGCCGAACGCGCCCGGCGCGGCCAATCCTTGACTCGGCCGGAACTTGCCGTGCTGCTCGCTTACGCCAAGCTGACGCTTTACGACGATCTGCTCGCCACCAGCGTGCCTGACGATCCATATCTAGCCCGCGAATTGTCTCAGTACTTCCCGCGCGAGGTTGAGGACAAATTCCCCGCTGCATTGGAACAGCATCGCCTTCGGCGGGAGATTATCGCCACCAATCTCGCCAATGCCGTTATCAATCGCGGCGGCCCGGCGTGTGTCGTGCGCCTGATCGACGAGACGGACGCCGACGTGTCGACCGTTGTCATGGCCTTCGTGGCGGTGGATGAATCCTACGGTCTGAAGCGGCTGAATGACGCGATCGATGGGCTCGACACACGCATCGACGGGCAATTGCAACTTACCCTCTATGCGGCGATTCAGGATCTCCTGCTCTCCCGTATGGTCTGGTATGTGCGCAACGTTGATTTCAAGGCCGGTCTGGACTCGGTCATCGCGCGGTTCGGCCCGAGCATCCGCGAGATCGTCGCCGGACTCGACAAGACCCTTCCGGAGGACTCGCAGGCCGGGCGCAGCAAGCGACGGCAGGACCTGATCGATGCCGGCGTCCCAGCCGACGTCGCAGGCGAACTCGCCGATCTCGACGCCTTGGTCTCGGCACCGGATATCGTGACTGTAGCGGAGCGCACCAGCCGGACCATCGGCGACGCCGCCACTACCTTCTTCGCTGCCGAGGCTAATTTCCGCCTCGATCGCCTTATCGCCGCGGCGCGCAGCGTCCCGGCAAACGATAATTACGAACGTCTCGCCATTGATCACGCCATTGACCAGATCGCAGCCGCCGAAAGAAGACTGGCTGCGGACATGCTGGCAACCGGCCAATGCGGCCAGGAGGCCGCCGGGAACTGGCTGGCGGCTCATCCTGAAGCGACGCGCATCCGCCGCTCGGTCGAGGAGATTGTGGCCAGCGGCCTGACGCTCGCGAAGCTGACGGTGGCGGCGAACTTGCTCGGGGATATAGTGAAGGGCTGAGTGGGCGCGCTCACGATGAGCGATTCGGGATATGAGCACTCGTAGATCGTCGATGCGTGTGGGAAACTGGGTTTCGCCAGCAGACGCTCAACGATCGGCCCCTCGCGCTCACCGCGCCGGAGCGGCATCGCAAAACATCCAATAATATCGTGAAAATGGCGCTGCCTAGGGATGGGGCGGAAATGAGTGATTTCAATGGGTTAGAGAAAGGTTTGGGCAACTACTGCCTTATTGCTTTTCCAAAGCGTTTTCAGAACGGCTGCCCAAACCCGCCCTAAAGGCGATGAAAGCCGAGCCTCGCCGCCAATACTGCAAACTCACCAGCGACGACAGTTGAGCACCCTCACCGCGCTTCATGGCGTCCGGGCGCCGTCGCTACGACTGCAAATCACTTCAAGCGCAAAACTTCACTCTTCCAATTTCTTGCTCAGTTCAGGATCGAGCTTGTTCCGGTCGACCGACTGATAGAACGTGACGGGTCTGCATTTTCCCTCGAAATCCGCGAGGACAATGGCCGTCCACGGATTCGTGGTCTCGCCCGAATTGTCGCGGAGGTCCGGCATGACCTTGCGAGCAGCGATCACATACCAGGCGCGACCAGCCGATGCGGCCTTCGAAGCCGCAGCGAATTCATCCAATATTGCGCGCAGATTTTTGCGCATTTCTTCTTCAGTGTCGCCGCGGAGGTATTTTCGAGACGACTTCCCCGCCTCGCCGTACTCATGATGAATGTTCAACTGCAGTCGGGCATCGTCCACTTCGATCTTGGTCACCCGTATCGCCGCTCCGCCTTCGCGAAGATAGTCTCGCACCCGGACATCGCAGCCCAGAAATCTGTCCGCGGGCGGCTGACTGACGCTGGCTGCAGGGGGGACCGCGGCAAGAGCCCGGTTGTTCTTTTTTCGAGGCGCAGCATCCGCTGGAATCGTGGCGATGGCGGCGGTGAGGAGCGCCGCGGCAAGCACGACTGGAAGAGGGGTACGCATGACTGTGCTGCCAATGTATGTTTTTAGAACGCACTGGCCGCAGAGTTGGTTCCGCGGCCCGGCAAAGATCGGAGCGGTGCTGCGCGCCCGGACAAAGCGGGCGGCGGCGCCTCGGGAACTTTTTCCTCAGCACAGCCTTGTTTAATATCGTTCTACAAAAAGGGACCTTACGGAGGCGGTTTTCGACCGTCGGCAGGTCATGGACTCGATTCTCATCAAGATCTTCGCCACGGCGCTTGCCTTCAGCCAGGTCACTACCCGTCCGGATGAGGTCAAGACGGAATTCGATGCGGCGCGCGACCGCTTGGAGGTGGCGCAGCTTATGAGTGCCGGCTGCACCCACATGCGCAAGGCTTTCGACATCGAGGACATCAACCTGGACGATCTGATTGCCACTGCCATGGATGACAAGGAGGCGTTGAGCAGCGAGATCAAGGCGCTCAAGGGGCTGAAACTGGCGGACCTCCACGTGGCCTACAAGCAGTTCTGCAAGGTCGAAAACGTGGAAGTATCTCCGGTCGACCTTGGTCAGGTCATCACTTTCTACAACAGCGCGGTCAAGGATCTGCCCGACGCGGTGCAGCTCAAGCACCTCAGGCTTCCTGGCACCAGCGTGGTCCTCGACAACAAGCGCGAGCGCGTTGCCGAGATTTACGAGCCGAACAATCGCCGCGTCTGGATCAAGCTTGCGGATATCCCGGAAGCGGTGCGCAACGCATTCATCGCCGCCGAGGACAAGCGCTTCTTCCAGCACGCCGGCATCGACGAGCGCGGACTGGTCCGCGCCTTCATCGGCAACTTCGCACAGCCGGGCCGGCCGCAGGGCGGCTCGACCATTACGCAGCAGGTCGCCAAGAACCTGCTGGTGGGCAACGACATCACTTACGAAAGAAAACTGCGCGAAATGATCGTTGCCTCGCGGATCGAGCGCGCCCTGACCAAGGCGGAAATCCTCGAACTCTACCTCAACTCGATTTATCTCGGTCGCGGAGCCTGGGGCATTGAGATGGCGGCGCGCAGCTATTTCGGTAAACCGGCCAAGGCACTCTCCGCAGTCGAGGGCGCGCTGCTCGCCGGGCTTGCCAAGGGGCCGAACTACTTCAATCCCGACCGCCACCCTGAGCGCGCGCGGGAGCGCCTTGCCTACGTGCTGGGCCGCATGCAGGACGACGCCATGATCGACGCCGCCGCGGCGCAAGCCGTATTGCCGCAGCTTGTCGAGTACCGGCCGACGCGACGGGACTTCGGCTTTCACTTCGTCGACCACATCGCCCGCGAGGCAAAGGTAGTCGCGGGCCTCGATACGCTCACCAAATCCTCCTACACGGTGCACTCGACCGTCAATTCGGCCTTGCAGCGCACAGTCGAAGCGACATTGCAGGAGGGGCTGGCGCGGTACGAGCTGAACACCAATCGCTACAAATTCGAGGGACCCGAGGCGAACATTTCCGATGCCGTCCGTCTGAGAGCGGCCGATCTGAAGGCCACGGAGCCGGCCTGGCTCGTGGCGTTGAAGACGACCCGGCTGCCTCTCTATGACGTTCACTGGGAATCGGCGGTCGTCCTGGAGAATACGCGTGGCAAGCGTGGCGATGCGATCAACGTCGGTCTGATCGACGGAAGCGTCCTGCCGCTGAACACCTGGAGCGCCGCGATCCGGCGCAGTCTCAAGCCGTACGACGTGGTCTACGTGCAGGTGCGCAAGGCCAATGGCAAGCAGGCGGCGCGTGCCGATCTGCGCATTCGACCAACCGTGCAGGGAGCGGCGGTCGTACTGGGGAACGAAACCGGTCGCATTCTCGCGATGGCGGGCGGCTTTTCGTATCCGGCAAGCCAGCTCAACCGCGTCGTCCAGAGCCTGCGGCAACCCGGCTCCACCCTGAAGCCGCTAACCTACCTCGCCGCCCTTCGGAAGGGCTTGCAGCCCAACACGCTGGTAATGGATCAACCCATTACGCTGCCACCGATCGGCGCGACCGCCCACGCGCGCCAGCGCGGTTTCTGGTCGCCAAGGAATTACGACCGCGGCGCTTCGGGCTCCATTACGCTGCGGCGTGCGCTGGAAAACTCCCGGAATCTCGCCACCGTGCAACTGCTCGCGAGCGGCCTCGACGACAGCGCCGAGCGAGGTCTCGACCGGGTCTGCGAACTCGCGATGGAGTCGCAGCTCTACAAGGATTGCATGCGCTATTACCCGTTCGTGCTCGGTGCCCAAACCGTGCGGCTGATCGACCTTGCGGCGTTCTATGCAGCGATCGCCAATGAAGGCGCACGGCCCCAGCCCCATGCGATCGAAACCATCGAACGGGACGGCCGCCCGATCTACCGGCACGATCCGCAGTCGGTGATCTGGATCGGTTCCGCCGACCGCGCATCGTTTTACCAATTGAAATCGATGCTGCAGGGCGTGCTCGCGCGCGGAACCGCGCGCGCGGTGAAGCATCTGTCGCCCTATGTCGGCGGCAAGACCGGCACCACCGATGATTCGGTCGATGCCTGGTTCGTCGGTTTCACCAATGACGTCACCGTCGCCATCTGGGTCGGCTACGACAACAGCGACGGCGCGCACCGCCGCACGCTGGGGCCCGGCCAGACCGGAGCGAAGGTGGCGCTGCCGATGTTCGAGCCGATCGTGCAGGCAGCCTGGGAGCTGCACGCTCCCAAGACGGCGTTGAACGGCCCTTCGCGCGAAGCCATGCGTCAGCTCGTTGCTCTGTCGATCGATGCTTACACCGGCGATCCTGCACCGGCCGGCTCCGGGCGCGCTTTCACCGAGTACTTGAAGAGGGATCCGTCGGGCAGAGTCAATGATACGCAGTTTCGGATCGTCTCGCGTGCAGAAAGCTACTACCCCTATCGTGGCGGTTATGACGGAGACGACCGGCCATTCCGGTCGTGGCCCCACGGTAGCCGTCTTTACGGCGATAACCGGCCGCCCTTTCCATTCCCGACCTGGCGTCTTGGTCCGCGCGAATATCCCTCCGCGCGCGGATATCCCGATGACGAGGACCGCCTCCCGCGACCGCCGCTTCGAGTCGATCCCGATTATTTCTGGCGGCGGCTGAATTGAGCACCCCATGAGAATCCACCGTGCCGCCGTCCTTATCGCCGCCAGCGTGGTCACTTGCACGGGCGCGGCCGCGCAGGAATTCCAGCTGGAGGACGTGCCCGCAGCCGCCAGCGTTCCGATCGCACAGATCAAACCGCGCACGGTGATCTTCGCCGACCAACGCAACGACAAGCTCGCCGATTCCTCGACCGGGCTCATTCCTTTCGACGAATGGGCCGGCTCACGTCCGGTTCAGCGGCGCTTCCTCTCGCTGTTCCCGAGCTTCGTTGAGCCCACGATCAACCAACAAACCAAGCTGAAGCTCTCTGTCTACCAGGCGGAGGCGCGGTTTCGACTTCCAAGGCCGGCAGCGGCATTGGATTTGTCACGGTATGCGAATGTCGCGTTCCTCGAGCAGATCGATCCCGCAGTCAAGCACCGGCCGATCACGGCGGGCGATGCTGTTCCCAACAAGGGCGCCGGGGCCGCGTACAACCTTCCGCCGAATCGCCGCTGGTGCGAGGACGCAAAGGCGGTCTGCGTGCAGTCCCGCTACATGTTCGAAGGGAAAATTCCGGCGGGCATTCGCCTTGCCAACAAGCTGCGCGAGGAGAGCAAAAGGCCCATTCCGGATTTCATCGAGTTCCAGAGTGAGATGATGCTGGTCACGCCTCCGCAGCTTGCCGAGCTGCCGAGCCTGACAGGGCTCGATTCCACCGTTACCGGCGCGCTCGAGCAGAACATCTTTTGGGTCAACCAGGTCATCCAGTTCGGCAAGCTGCTGGCGGTTCTGCAACAGCATCCGACCGAGCGGGAAGCCGCCATCGCGACGGTCTACATCCTGATTGCGGTCAGGAACGACGTGCTGAACAAGCAAAGGGAATACGCCAATACGCCCATGCTGCGAAACCTCGTGCCCGCGCAACTGCTCCTGGGCAACAGCTCCTTCAACGTCGGCGATTCGCTGAGCGCCGGCCTGCCGAAATACGCCAGAAGCCGCATCAAGGCGATCGCCGACTTGATGGAGCGGGAATGAGCAGATCGTGTGCGGCGACGAATGGACGCCGGTAGACAAATCGCGTTTGCAGTCGACAGGCCTCTAAGACCCCCCCAAGAACTGGCAAACAGTCACCGAGCCAGGGGCAAGACTCCTGCCACCCATCGCTTGCAAGATCAGTCGATCGAGGGGCTTGCACTCCCGACCGGGACTGCCATCGTAAAATATCGCGGAATATCGTGCAATTTGGCGCTCCCTTCAGAACAAAACTGCGAACTCATATATCGCTGAAATAGCGATATAATTTCAGTGGGAGACCGATCACTTGGCGTCGTCGCCTAAGCGAGCCAGCGTTTGCGCCGCTTGTAGTGCTTTCCGTCGCGGAATGATTTGCGCTTGTCCCCGGCGACGCCAAGATAGAACTCCTTGACGTCCTCATTTGCGGCGAGCGCCCGCGCCTCGCCATCCATCACCACGCGGCCACTTTCGAGAATGTATCCGTGGCTCGCGTATTTGAGCGCCATATTGGTGTTTTGCTCGGCGAGAAGAAACGAGACACCTTCCTTGACGTTGAGATCTTTCACGATCTCGAAGATCTCTTCGACGATCTGCGGCGCGAGGCCCATCGAAGGCTCGTCGAGCAGGATCATCTTCGGGCGCGACATCAGCGCGCGCCCGATCGCGCACATCTGCTGTTCGCCGCCCGACGTATAGCCGGCGGTCGAACCACGCCGCTCCCTGAGACGGGGGAAATAGGCATAGACCCGCTCCAGATCCTGCGCGATCGCGGACTTGCCGTCCCTGCGCGTGAAGGCGCCGGTCAGGAGATTCTCTTCGACAGTGAGGTGGGCGAAGCAGCGCCGCCCCTCCATCACCTGAATGCAGCCGCGCCGCACCAGTTCGCTTGGCGATAGCGACTGCACTTCGACGCCGTCGAACAGGATCGAGCCCTTGGTGACCTCGCCGCGCTCCGCATGCAGCAGATTGGAGACTGCCTTCAGCGTCGTTGTCTTGCCCGCGCCGTTGGCGCCGAGAAGCGCGACGATTCCGCCCCGCGGCACATCCAGCGATACACCTTTCAACACCAGGATGACGTGACTGTAGACAACCTCGATATTGTTGACCGACAGAAACGGCGGCGCCGCTTCTGTCGCCGTAGAGGCCTTGGGGATCGACACGCGGTCCTCTCCAAACGGTTGCAGCTTTCGAAAGATCCGGGAGGAGGCGAGCGCCCCTCCCGGATCGTTGGTAAGCGCTCAGCTTTCTTTCGAGCAGTCGCGCGGCTTGATGTTCTTCTCCGCGGCATACTTCGCGGAAACTTCGTCGACGAGCGGTTCGGTGTCGGATTGGTTGGCCGTGTACCAGTCGGAGATGATTTTCCAGCCCTTGCCGTCCCACTGCTGTACGCGCCCGTCCCGCGCGCCCTCATGGTCGGAGCAGGAAATCTTGATCGGCTTCAACATGCCCTCAAAGCCGAGTTCCTTGAGACGTGCCTCGGGGAGGTTGAGGTTCTCCAGTCCCCAACGGACCTGCTCGCCCGTCAGCGGCTTCTTGCCGAACTTTTCCTGCGCCTTGCGGATCGCCTCCACGCCGAGCATGGCGTTCGTCATGCCGCGGTTATAGAGAACTTCGCCGACCTTGCCAGGCTCCGACAACCCTTTGCCCTTTGCATAGACGTGCTTCTCGATGTCGGCATGCACGGCGAATTTGCCTGCGCCATGCTGAAGCATCAGCGCCTTGTAGCCAGCGGCTTGATCGCCGGCGGGGACTACATCCGGCTCCGCGCCCGACCACCAAACACCGATCATCTTCTCGCGCGGATAGGCAACGGCCGCGGCTTCCTTGACCGCAGTGCCGTTCATGACGCCCCAGCCCCAAACCAAGACATAGTCCGGCCGGTTCTGGCGGATCGCCAGCCATTGCGACTTCTGTTCGACACCGGGGTGCGTGACCGGGATCGGCGTAAACTCAAAGCCGTGCTTCTTTGCCAGCACCTGCAGCATCGGGATTGGCTCCTTGCCGTAAGGGCTGTCGTGATAGAGCAGCGAAATCTTCTTGCCTTTCAGCTTGTCGATGCCGCCGACCTCCTTGGCGATGTGCTGAATCGCGATATCGGCCGCAGACCAGTACGTGCCGAGCAGCGGGAAATTGTACGCGAACACGGCTCCATTCTTGGAATCGGCGCGGCCATAGCCCATCGTGATAATCGGGATCTTGTCAGTCGTGGTCTTTTCGGTGAGGGCGAAAGTAATGCCGGTCGACAGCGGATTGATGAAGGCCGCGCCGGTCGGGCCCTTCCCCTTGAGACGCTCGTAACACTCAACGCCCTTGTCGGTGGCGTAGCCGGTCTCGCATTCCTCGACCAAAAGCTTGACGCCGTTGATACCGCCGTCGCGCTCGTTGACCAGATTGTAATAGTCGGCCACGCCATTTGCATACGGCACGCCATTCACGGCGTACGCGCCCGTCCGGTAGGAAAGTATCGGAATGAACTGCTCGTTCTGCGCTGCAGCCGGAGCGGCAAGCGCTGCGCTTGACAACATGGCTGCTGCCAGCATCAGTTTGTTGCGTACCATATTAGTTGTCCTCCTCGTTCAGCCCGGTTTTTGCCGTACCGGGTCTTTTTATCGCGGGGCTTCCTTGCTCCTTCTGCCAACGACCGCCGCTCCGCGTCGCGATCTCCGGCTTCCTTCGCGTCGACCGCCCCTTCAGTAGGGGAACGGCCAAAGTCTGAGCTTCTCCTTGCCAAGCGATATAAGCCGGGCAAATCCATGCGGCTCCTTGATGAGAAGATAGCATATCAACGATCCAAAGATGATGAATTCCAGGTGGGTGATCGTTTCTGTCGACAGCGGCACGCCGAGCTCGGACGGAATCAGGTTCAGCATGATCGGCAGAATGAGGATAAAGGCCGCACCGACGAACGGGCCCATGATCGATCCCAGCCCGCCGATGATCACCATGAACAGAAGCTGCAGCGAACGGTCGATCGAGAACGCGAGCGGCTCCCACGAGCCCAGATAGACGAACGCCCAGAGTGCGCCCGCCACGCCGATGATAAAAGAAGAGACCGCGAAAGCAGTGAGCTTTGCGTAAAGCGGCCGGATACCGATCAGCTCGGCGGCAATGTCCATATCGCGGATCGCCATCCATTGTCTGCCGAGATTGCCGCGAACGAGGTTCTTCGCCAGAACCGCGAACACCGTTACGAAGGTCAGGCACAGCAGATAGCGCTCGATCGGCGTGTTTACGGCCAGACCGAAGAAATCCAATCTTGGCGCATTGACCGACCCTGACGGCGCGTAATTGGCGAACCACGCCACCCGCAGGAACACCCAGTCGAAAAAGAATTGCGCTGCGAGGGTTGCAACCGCCAGATAAAGGCCCTTGATCCGCAGACTGGGGACACCGAAGAGGATTCCAGCAACCGCCGCCGTGAGCCCGCCGAGCAAAATGGATGCCAGCACGGGCAACGGCGGGATCGAAATCGCGAAGCCAAGCCAGGCGAGCGGAATATAAACGCCGGTCCCCAACTTGTAGGCGGAGTAGGCGCCGATGGCCATGAACGCGCCGCTGCCGAGCGAGATCTGGCCGCAGTAGCCGACAAGGATGTTTACGCCGATCGCGGCGAGCGCGAGGATCAGGAAAGGCAGCAGAATGGCGCGTAGCAGATAGTCGCTGCCGAACGGCCAAATGTGGAAGTTGGCCAGCAGCGGCACGCCAATGAAGGCGATGGCGAGCAAAATGGCGAGCGCTGTACGGTCCTGGCGGATCGGGAAGATCGCCATATCCTCCGCGTAGGACGTCTTGAATTGGCCAGCCTCGCGATAAAGCACAACTAACTCCTGATCTCAGATACGTTCGATGATCCGCTCGCCGAACAGACCCTGCGGCCGCACGAGCAGCACCGCCAACGCCAGCACATAGGCGAACCAATATTCGATGCCGCCCCCTATATGCGGCCCCAGGAACCCCTCGGCGAGCTTCTCGCCCGCACCAACAATGAGCCCGCCGACGATGGCTCCTGGAATTGAGGTAAAGCCGCCAATGATCAGAACCGGCAGGGCCTTCAGCGCGAGAAACGTGATGGAGAACTGTACGCCCAGCTTGGTACCCCACACGGTCGCTGCAACCAGCGCAACGAGGCCGGCAACAAACCAAACCACGAACCAGATCCAGCTGATTGGAATCCCGACCGACTGCGCGGCCATGTGGTCGTCGGCAACCGCCCTGAGTGCGCGACCGGTCTTGGTGCGCTGGAAGAAGATCGCGAGGCCGGCGACCAGAATGCCGGCGATAAAGCCGCCCCAGACATCCAGCTTGTTGACCAGAATTCCACCTGGAAAGAGGTTTTCAAACAGGAACCAATTGTCCGTCGGAAACAGCCGCAAAGGGTAAGCATCGGAACCGAAGAACATCTGCGCCGCACCCTCGAGGATGAATGTCACGCCGATAGTGGACATGAACAGCGTGAGGCCGTCCTGGTTGACAAGAGGTCCGATCACGAACCGCTCAATCAGCCAGGCCGTTATCGCCATGATCACGGCGGCGAAGCCGATCCCGATGATGATCGCAGCCCAGATCGGGAACCCCTTGGCCACCAGGAAGTCGAGCGAGCGGACCAGCGCCAGCCCTGCGAGCAACACCATTGCGCCTTGCGCAAAATTAAAGACACCGGATGCCTTGAAGATGAGCACGAAGCCGAGCGCGACCAGCGAATACAGCACGCCGGACAGCAATCCGCCGATCAGCACTTCGAGAAATTGACCCAACGCGATCACGCAATGCTCCTTAGTGCGCGACGCCGAGATAGGCGTCGATGACGGCCTCGTTCCTCTTGACCTCATCCGGCGTGCCGTCGGCGATCTTCACGCCATGATCGAGCACCACCACGCGATGGGAGAGATCCATCACCACGGCCATGTCGTGCTCGATCAGCGCAATGGTCGTGCCGTAATGATTGTTGACATCGATGATGAACCGCGACATGTCCTCCTTCTCTTCGAGGTTCATGCCTGCCATCGGCTCGTCGAGGAGAAGAAGATCGGGCTCCATCGCAAGGGCACGGCCGAGTTCGACGCGCTTCTGCAGGCCGTATGGCAAACGCGCAACCGGCACCTTGCGGATCGCCTCAATTTCCAGAAAATCGATGATCTCCTCGACCCGGCGCCGATGCTCGATCTCCTCTGACAGCGCAGGGCCGTAACGCAGCATCTGCCACAGAAGACCCCGGCGCATCTTCAACGTGCGGCCAGCCATGATATTGTCGAGCGCGCTCATGCCCTTGAACAGAGCGACGTTCTGAAAGGTGCGCGCGATGCCGCCACGGGAGGCCTCGAACGGCTCCATCTTGGAACGGGTCAGACCCTTGAAGGTGATGGCGCCATGGTTCGGATGATAGAAGCCGTTGATGACGTTGAGCATCGAGGTTTTTCCGGCGCCGTTCGGTCCGATGATGGCGCGAATTTCGCCTTTCCTGATGTCAAACGAAACCTCCCTCAGCGCCTTCACGCCGCCAAACGCCAGCGATACTCCTTCGACCTGAAGCAAGATTTCGCTGGTGTCCGACATCCTCATGCGGCCTTCTCCAAAGGTTCCGTCGCACCAATTGATTGCAAGTCGCAGATCTTGACCCGCGCCGCGATCACGCCCTTGCGGCCATCCTCAAAAGTGACTTCGGTGGAAATGTCGGCTTCATGCGAACCGTCGTAGAGCGCCGTGATCAGTGGAGCATAGCGCTCGGCGACGAACCCGCGGCGAACTTTCTGCGTGCGGGTCAATTCGCCATCGTCTGCGTCGAGTTGCTTGGGCAAAATGAGAAAGCGGCGAATCTGCGCACTCGCCATTGCCTTTTCCTCCGCGAGCGAGCGGTTCACCGCGGCAACATCTTTCGCCACCATGTCATATACCAGCGGATGCCCCGCCAGCTCCTGGTAGGAACCGTAGGCGATGTTGTTACGTTCGGCCCAGTTCGCCACAGCGGCCGGGTCGATATTGAGAATGGCGCAAACGAACTCCCTGGAGTCGCCGTAAGCGACCGCTTCCTTGATGTTGGGAAAGAACTTCAATTTGTTCTCTAGGTACTTCGGCGCAAAAATCGTGCCGTCGGCCAGCCGGCCGACATCCTTTGCACGATCGATGATCTTCAGATGTCGTGTCTTCTCGTCGAAGAAACCCGCATCGCCGGTCTTGACGTAGCCGTCAGCCGTCAGGGTCTCCGCGGTCTTCGCCTGATCCTTGAAATATCCAACAAACATGCCGGGTGAGCGGAACTGCACTTCACCTGATTCCGCAATGCGGATGTCGACGTTCGGCGCCGCCGGCCCAACAGTATCGGAGTAGATCTCCCCGTCAGGCTGACAGGTGATGTAGAGGAACGCTTCAGTCTGACCGTAGAGTTGCTTCAGGTTCAATCCGATCGAACGATAAAACGCGAAAAGATCCGGACCGATGGCCTCACCTGCCGTATAGGCTACACGTACGCGAGACAGGCCAAGAACGTTTTTGAGCGGCTCGTAGAGTATCAAGCGCCCGAGCGCATAGAGCAGCCGGCCTGACAGCGGCACCGGCTTTCCGGTCAAAATCGACTCGCCATGCCGTCGCGCGACGCCAAGGAAGTAGTCGAACATTCGCCGCTTGATTGGCGCAGCGTCCTCCATGCGGATCATCAGCCGCGTCAGCATGTTTTCGAAAACGCGCGGCGGAGCGAAATAGAAGGTTGGTCCGATCTCGCGCAAATCCTGCTCGACCGTCTCACCGCTCTCGGGGCACGCCATGCAGAAACCAGCGGCAAGGCCCTGTGCGTAATTGAGATAATGATCGCCTACCCAGGCCAGCGGCAGGTAGGCGAGCGCCACGTCGTTGTCGGTCAGTCGATCGAACCTGACGGTATCAGTCGCAGCGTCGATGCAGCCTCGCGCCGACAGCATGACGCCCTTCGAAGCGCCGGTTGTTCCCGAGGTGTAGAGGATGATCGAGATGTCAGAACCTTCACCCTGCCGGATGATTTCATCGATCTGCGCGCCAAGCCTAGCGTTGGCCGCAAGCGCGGCGCGACCATCTTCGATGACATCGTGGATTGCGATCAATCGACTGTGATCGTAGTCATCGAGTCCGCGCGGCTCGTCATAAAAAACCTTGTGGAGATGCGGTACCCGGTCGGATACGGACAAAACCTTGTCGACTAGCTCTTGATCTTGCGCTGCGACAAACTTTACATCGGCGTGAGCGAGGACATAAGCAAGCTCGTCAGCCACCGCATCCGAAAAGACCGGAACAGGAATCGCGCGCAGCGCCTGCGCGGCCATCACGGTCCAGTAGAGCTTCGGCCGGTTGGAACCGACGATGGCGATCGTCTCTCCTGGCTGCAAGCCAAGTCGCTGCAACCCCGCGGCATAAGCCCGCACGATTTCGGCGACCTGGGCCCAGGTCCAAGTCTGCCAGATGCCGAGATCCTTATGCCGAAACGCCGGGCGGCCACCAAACTGCGCAGCATTTCGCAGAAGCAACTTGGGGAACGTGTCAAACGGTCCGCCAATGACCATGTCGTCTCCATCCCAAAACCGGCGCGTTGGCTCGCGCCTGCTTATGGTGACCTGCGCCCTTCAGGCAGCAGCCATGCGAGGCCCGTATGGTTCACCTCACAATACAAGGGATCGTAAGCCCTACAAGCTCCAGCTTGGTAGTCCTCGGCGCGGCTAATTAGCCATTAAGTATTAATGTGAAACCAGGCTCGCGACGTATTCGTTACGGATTGGCCGTTAGCTAGTGGGCGATGGATGGGGTATGGGGCCCATGTCGCGGCGCAATCACCTTATGTCCGACATGGGGTCCAAAATCCAAAGAACAGCAGTCCGCATTTAACGCCTGTTTTGCACCGGCATCCGTGCGGTGGTCGGGTTCGCAGTCTTGTTCGGAGTAGTGGCAAAATGGCGCTCCCTAGGGGAATCGAACCCCTGTTTCAGCCTTGAGAGGGCCGCGTCCTAACCGCTAGACGAAGGGAGCGTTACGCCCAGCCAATAGCCTTGAAATCGGCCTGCTGCAAGATGGCATGTGGGGCCGATGGGCTGATGGCGAACGCCGCAAAGCCCCGCCTCGAGGCTCGAGACGGCGGAATCCTCGACCATTGGCCGGACGAAATCGATCTTGCCTATTTTGCCCGGCTTCCCCGGTGGCGCGAGGAGACCGGCCACCCCGCCCGGCAGCCCCGCTTTTGACAAACAGCAAATCCAAAACACCTGTCTGTGAAGTCGCCGCGACATTAACGTCTGATAGCATCACCGCATTCTTGATGCCGGGCCGGCCAGGCCCAATCGCGAAAGGAACATCCGCAAACAGCAAATTCCTTACAAAATGCCTTGGGGCGGGGAAATCCACGCGGCGATCCGAGCGAATGGAAATGTGTTCCGGTTCGCGCCGCAAACAGATCAACAGCTTAAAAAGAGCGAGGGACAAGCCATGATCAAGGTAAAGATAAACGGCCAGGAGCAGAATTGGGATGGCGATCCGGATCTTCCGTTACTGTGGTTTCTCCGTGACGAGGCGGGACTGACGGGGACCAAATATGGCTGCGGCCAGGCGCTGTGCGGCTCGTGCACCGTCATCGTCGACAAGCAGGCCGTGCGCGCCTGCATCACCTCGGTTTCCGACGTGGTCGGCCGCGAGGTCACCACCATCGAGGGCCTGCACCCGACCGGCGATCACCCGGTGCAGAAGGCCTGGCGCCAACTCAATGTCCCGCAATGCGGCTATTGCCAGGCCGGCCAGATCATGCAGGGCGCCGCGCTGTTGATGGACAATCCAAAACCCTCCCATGACCAGATCCGCGAAGCGATGGCGGGTAACATCTGCCGCTGCGGCGCTTACCAGCGCATCGAGAACGCCGTGCGTCTGGCGTCGACGGGGGTGTGATCATGAATATCCTTACCAACCCCAGGAAACTCCGTGGCTTTGAGCGGCACCTCAAAGTCGAGAACGTCACCCGCCGCAGCATCCTGAAAGGCCTCGGCATCGCCGGCGGCTTCGTGCTCGCAGCGCCCGTCATGTCGCGCCCGGCGTTCGCCGCCTACGAGACCGGTGCATCGAAGATGCCGCACGGCACCGTGGTCGATCCACGCGTGTTCGTCTCGATCGCGTCCGACGGCATCGTCACCATCGTAGGCCACCGCGCCGAGATGGGAACCGGCGTGCGAACCAGCCTGCCGCTGATCGTCGCCGAGGAGATGGAAGCCGACTGGTCGCGCGTCCGAGTTCAGCAAGCGCCCGGCGACGAAGTCAAATACGGCAACCAGGATACCGACGGCTCGCGCAGCACGCGGCACTATCTGATGCCGATGCGCCAGATCGGCGCCTCGGCGCGCTCGATGCTGGAAGCCGCCGCCGCCAAACGCTGGGGCGTGCCGGCGACCGAGGTAAAGGCCCGCAATCACGAGGTGGTCCATGCTGCGAGCGGCCGCAAGCTTGGCTTCGGAGAGCTTGCCGCCGATGCCGCCAAGGAGTCGGTGCCTGGTGTCGAAGGCTTGAAGCTGAAGGAGGCGAAGGATTTCCGCTATCTCGGCAAGGGCCAGATCGGCATCGTCGACCTCAAGGACATCACCACCGGCAAGGCGCATTACGGCGCCGATATTCGGCTGCCGGGCATGAAATACGCCGTCATCGCCCGCCCGCCGGTGACAGGCGGCAAGCTGAAGTCGTTCGACGCGGCGGAAGCGATGAAGGTCTCCGGCGTCGAGAAGGTCATGGAGGTCAAGGGCTGGCCGTGGCCGTCCAAGTTCCAGCCGCTCGGCGGCGTTGCCGTGATCGCGCGCAACACCGGCGCGGCGATCAAGGGCCGCGACGCGCTGAAGATCGTCTGGGAGGACGGCGCCAACGGCAAATACGACTCGGTCGCCTACCGGGCCTCGCTTGAGGAAGCCGCGCGCAAACCCGGGCTGGTGGTGCGCAAGGAAGGCGATGTCGATGCCGCGTTGAAGGGCGCCGACAAGGTGATCACAGGCGAGTATTACTTGCCGCACCTCGCGCATGTCGCCATGGAACCACCGGTCGCGGTCGCCGACGTCAAAGGCGACAAATGCGAGATCTGGGCGCCGGTGCAAAGTGCCGGCGGCACCCGCGAAGACGTCGCCAAGACGCTCGGCATTCCCGACTCCAATGTCACCGTCAACGTCACGCTGCTCGGCGGCGGGTTCGGGCGCAAATCGAAATGCGACTTCGCAATCGAGGCGGCGCTGCTGTCGAAGGAACTCGGTGCGCCCGTCAAGGTGCAGTGGACGCGCGAGGACGATGTTCGTAACGGCTTCCTGCACACCGTGTCGGTGGAACGCATCGAGGCCGGGCTGGACAAGAGCGGCAAGGTGATCGCGTGGCGGCACCGCAGCGTGGCGCCGACGATTGCATCGACATTCGCACCTGGTGCGAAGCATGAGGCGCCATTCGAACTCGGCATGGGACTGATCGACAATCCGTTCGAGATCGCCAACCTGCAATGCGAGAATCCGGAAGCCGCCGCGCACACCCGCATCGGCTGGTTCCGCGCGGTGTCGAACATCCCGCGCGCCTTCGCAGTCCAGTCCATGGTCGCCGAAATCGCTGACGCGACCAAACGCGACCAGAAGGAGATGCTGCTGGAACTGATCGGATCGCCGCGGATCGTCAACCTGTCCTCGGTGAAGGACCCCTGGAACTATGGCGAGCCCTATGACAGCTATCCCATCGACACCGCGCGCTTGCGCAAGGTGGTCGAACTGGTCGCGGACAAGGGCGGCTGGGGGCGCTCGGTGCCGAAAGGCCACGGACTCGGCATCGCCGTGCACCGCAGTTTCGTCAGCTACATCGCGACCATCGTCGAGGTCGCCGTCGACGACAAGGGCAAGCTCACGGTGCCACGGGTCGACACCGCGATCGATTGCGGAACCTATGTCAATCCGGAACGCATCGAGTCCCAGATCGAGGGCGCTGCGATCATGGGGCTGAGCCTTGCCAAATATGGCGAGATCACCTTCAAGGACGGCAAGGTGCAGCAGGGCAATTTCGACGATTTCCCTGTGATCCGGATGGACGAGTCACCGGTCGTGACCAACGTCTATATCGTGCCACCTGGCCCCGACACGCCGCCCAGCGGCGTCGGCGAGCCCGGCGTGCCGCCGTTCGCGCCGGCGTTGATCAACGCGATCTTCGCCGCCACCGGAAAGCGCATCCGAAGCCTGCCGATCGGCAAGCAACTGGAGGCGTGACGCGGAACGTTACGGGCCTGTGGCCGTTTTCATCGATCTGACAGGAGCCAGGTCGATGAAAATCAGGATAGTGAAGTGGGGGACGCTCGCGGCAGGCCTGCTGTCGGGCGTCCTTTTCTTTGACGTGCAGTCAGCCTGCGCCCAGAGCACCGCTCCGCCCGGCGAAACGGCAACGCGGCCGGCGAAGACGCCTGAGGGCCAGACTTCGATTCCCAGCAGCGGCCCGCCGGCCACGACAACGCAGACCACCGGCGAAGCCAGCCGGGACCCGACCATCAAGCAGATGAACGAGGACGAGAAGCGGAAGGTCGAGAGCAAAGGCAAGTGACTTGAAATCGGAAAGCGGCGGGCTTTGCAACCCGCCGCTTTCCCTCACCACTCCCTCCGCCGATATGTGTTCGCGTTGCCTTGGCCGGCTGATGCCGTAATTCCGGGATGGTGCGCCAGCACCAGACCTCAGGTGCGCAATTGCGCACCGGGGAATCTCGAGATTCCGGGTTCGATGCTGCGCATCGCCCCGGAATGACGAGGAGAGAGCCGTCACTTCTTGACGGCGAAGACCCAGACCACGCCGCCCTGCGGCACGTTGTTTTCGACACCCACGTTGTTCTGGGTCGCGAGCGCGTCCTGGATGCGCTGCGCGTCCACACCCCAACCGGACTGCACGGCGATATATTGCGTACCGTCCACCTCGTAGGCGATCGGCATGCCCACGATGCCGGAGTTGGTCTTCTGCTCCCACAACTTCTCGCCCGTCTTGGCGTGGTAGGCACGGAACATCCGGTCGTTGGTGCCGCCCACAAAAACGAGATCGCCCGCGGTCGCGGTCACCGAGCCGAACAGCTGGGATTTGGGGAAATTCTGCTGCCAGACCTTTTTCCCGGTGGCCGGATCCCAGGCTTGCAATTCGCCAAAATGAGTGGCGCCGGGGCGAACCTTCAGGCCGATGTCCTCGGGCTTGGTGCCGAGCCAAAGCTGGCCCGCGACCAGCGGCACTTTCTCGCCGGTGAAGCCGCCGCAGAAATTCTCGTTGGCGGGCACGTAGACCAGACCGGTCTTCTGGCTATAGGCCGCCGACGGCCAATCCTTGCCGCCCCACAGCGACGGACAGAATTCGACCCGCTTGCCGATCACCGGCTTGTGCGCGGGATCGACAATCGGCCTGCCGGTCTCCGGCTCGATTCCTTTCCAGACGTCGGTGTGAACGAAAGGCCAGCCGCTGACGTAGCTGATCTTGTCGGCCTTGCGCTCGAGCACCCAGAAGATCGCGTTGCGGCCGGGATGAATCAGGCTCTTGATGGTGCGACCGTCCTTTTGCAGGTCGACCAGCATCGGCGCATCGACCTCGTCCCAGTCCCAGGAATCATTCTGATGGTACTGGAAGTAGGTCTTTATCCTTCCGTTCTGGGGATCGAGCGCGAGCACCGAGGTTGAGTAGAGATTGTCGCCGGGATGAGTATCGCCCGGCCAGGGTGCGGCGTTGCCGGTGCCCCAATAGATGGTCTTGGTCTCGATGTCGTAATTGCCGGTCATCCAGGCAGAGCCGCCGCCGGTTTTCCAGTCGTCGCCGCTCCAGGTATCATGGCCGGGCTCACCTGGGCCGGGAATGGTGAAGGTCCGCCACAATTCTTTGCCGTCATTGGCATCATAGGCGACGACGTAGCCCCGTACGCCGAATTCACCGCCGGCGGCACCGACAATAACCTTTCCGTCGACAATCAGCGGCATCAGGGTCAGGTACTGACCCTTTTTGTAGTCCTGGACTTTGGTATCCCAGAGGACTTTGCCCGTTTTGGCATCGAGCGCGACCACATGGTCATCCGTTGTAGCCAGGTACAGCCTGTCTTGCCACAATCCCACCCCGCGGTTGGTCGGGTGCAATTGGAAGAGATCGTCGGGGAGCTGACGTTTGTAACGCCAGTACTCATCGCCGGTCTTTGCATTGAGGGCGATCACTTGGCCTTGTGGGGTCGCGACGAACATCACGCCATTGTTGACGATCGGCGGCGCCTCGTGGCCTTCGACCACGCCGGTCGAGAAGGTCCATACCGGCGTGAGGTCCTTGACGTTCGAGGTGTTGATCTGGTCGAGCGGGCTGTAGCCCTGCCCGTCATAAGTCCGGCGATACAGCATCCAATTGCCGGGTTCGGGCTTTTCGAGGCGGGCCGACGTCACCGGATCGTATTTCTCGATCGGTGCGGCGCCGGCAGCGGCTGAGACAAGGCACGTGAATGCGACAGAACTCGACAATAACCAATGTTTCGCGGTCATGAGACGCAACCTCCCTGCTATTGTTTTTTCATTGATTCCTGGTCTGCGAATATCCGATGCGGCTTCATCCCCGCGCTAGGTACCTACCTTTCCAATGAATGTGGCGGCGACGGTGAGGGCGCCGTCCGTGATGGCAAGCGGAAGCGCCGCCAGGCGCCGCGGCGCTGGCCCGAACAGGACTTTTGCGCTTTGCCGCGGGTCAAATTCGGAATTGTGGCAGGCACATTTGAACACGACCTGATCGCCCGACGCTTGCTTCACCCAGCCGGTGACCGGACATCCCGTGTGCGAACAGATCACCGAATAGGCGACGATGCCGTCGGCGCTGCGCGAGCGCGTGTCCTCATCGAGTTCGGCCGGATCGAGCCTGACCACCAGAACCTCGTTCAACCGCGAACCCTTGCGGATCACGGCGGTGTTGGGATCCTTTGGCCAGGCGCGCACGGGAGGCCCGCCGGGCTTCAACTCCTCGGGCTTGATGAGCTCGCCGGCGTGGTCTCCTTCGGAGAACACCAGCGTGTCGGCTTTTTGCGGCCGCAGGTTGCTTCCCGGCTGATCATCCTCCGCAACCGAAGGCTCTGGAGTCGCCAGGCAGGCGCAAGTCGCAAGCGCGGTCAGCAGCATCGCGCGCCGCGTTGGGTCGGTACATGGACCCGCGGCATCGTGTTCGACGATGTCGTCGAAAGGAGCCGCGGCGCTGGTGTTGGATTCCGACATGACACAAGCTGAACGTGCGACTCGGCCAAAAAAATGGCGAGCGGCAAATTTGCGAGCATTGCTGCTACGCGAAAATCGTTTGCATTCTGACGTTGAGTTAAATGATGCGGAGTTAAGGACGCGCGGCGGTTGATCGCGCCGCTCAGGGTTCGCTGACGAACTTCAGCTGCCCGACCGGTTTCAGCGTCTTTGCATCAAATGTGCGGATTTCAGTTGCGCCGCCTACATCGAGGGTCACGACCAGCCGGTCGCCGGCGACGCCGGTGGACACGATGCGGGCGCCTTTTGGTAGCGTCGCCGTGACGTCGGTTAACGCCGCGGGGCTTCCCTCGCTGCGGTAAAGGCGGTAGCCGATAGCAGTCAGGACGATGGCGACGGCGAGCGCCGAGGTCAGGCCTGCGATCAGCATCATCCGCCGCACCCGCGCAAACAACGCGGCCTGCTCGGGGGTCGGTTCGGGCGCAACGGTATCAGTCATGCAAAGGCTCTTCTTTGGAACACGGCACGTCTTCGAATAACGGCGGGAGGTTGGAGGTCACGGTCGGCGGCGACGAGGGATCGCCCCGGCTCGACCGCGTGCTCGCGGTGCTTCGCCCGGAACTGTCGCGGACCCGCCTGAAGGCGCTGATCCTCGCCGGTTCCGTCACCGCTGATGGCACCGCCATCCGCGACCCCGCTTATCATGTCGCCGCCGGCGATACGATCACAATCGACGTGCCGGAGGCTGCCCCGCCGGAGCCGAAAGGCGAGGATATCGCGCTCGATATCGTCTTCGAGGACGACGACATCATCGTCATCGACAAGCCAAAGGGCCTGGTCGTGCATCCCGCCGCCGGCCACGAGACCGGCACGCTGGTCAACGCCCTGATTGCCCATTGCGGTGCGAGCCTTTCCGGCATTGGCGGCGTCCGCCGCCCGGGCATCGTGCACCGGCTCGACAAGGACACGACGGGGTTGATGGTCGTCGCCAAGAACGACCGCGCCCATCAATCGCTCACGGCACAATTCGCCGACCATGGCCGTACCGGATCGATGCGGCGCGGCTATATGGCCTTTATCTGGGGCGTACCCAACCGCCAGCGCGGCACGGTCAATGCGCCGATCGACCGGCATCCCTTTGCCCGCGAGAAAATGGCGGTGCGCGACAGCGGCCGCGAGGCCGTGACCCATTGGGAGCTGCAGGCGTCCTTCAATGGCCGGGACGGCAAACCGGTCGCCTCGCTGCTGGCCTGCCAGCTCGAGACCGGCCGGACCCATCAGATCCGGGTGCACCTTTCCCATATCGGCCACCCCCTGATGGGCGATGCCGTTTATGGCCCGCACTTCAAGACCAAGGCCGTCCAGCTCGGGCCCGGAAGTCAGACCGCCCTGGCTGCCCTCGGCCGACAAGCCCTGCACGCCTACCTGCTTACCTTGGAACACCCACGGACCGGAGAGCTTTTGCACTGGGAGGCGGCCTTGCCGGAGGATTTGCTTCTCCTGCGGGGCGCCCTCGAGGCGGCGCTATGACGCAGGCCGTTCAGAAAAGCTTTGCTATGCCAATAGGTTATGGCTGGCACACGCGGACGTGACGTCAGCAATCCTTCCCTATCGGCCCCCATTTGGTGTATGTTGCACCTGCGTTGAATATCCAACGCGGAACATCGCAGCCCGGCTGGCTTTAACACAGCGGCCGTCTGCCGGGCCCGCCGCTATCGGGGGCCTGAACCACTGGAGGGCGCTGAAATGGCCCGTACAGCTACGTTACCGGTTCTCAATGGAGAATCCGGTCTTTCCCGGTACCTCGCCGAGATCCGCAAATTTCCGATGCTGGAACCCCAGCAGGAATACATGTTCGCCAAGCGTTGGCGCGAACATGACGATCGCGACGCGGCACATCACCTTGTCACCAGCCATCTCCGGCTCGTCGCCAAGATCGCCATGGGCTATCGCGGCTACGGCCTGCCGATTTCCGAGGTCGTCTCGGAAGGCAATGTCGGCCTGATGCAGGCGGTCAAGCGGTTCGAGCCCGAGAAGGGCTTCCGACTCGCTACCTACGCCATGTGGTGGATCAAGGCGTCAATACAAGAGTACATTCTGCGCTCGTGGTCGCTCGTGAAAATGGGCACCACCGCGAACCAGAAGAAGCTGTTCTTCAACCTGCGCAAGGCGAAGAGCAAGATCTCCGCGCTGGACGAGGGCGATCTCCGCCCCGATCAGGTGGCGATCATTGCCAAGCGCCTCGGCGTGACGAACCAGGACGTGATCGACATGAACCGCCGCCTCGGTGGCGACGCGTCGCTCAACGCTCCGATCCGCGACGACGGTGAAGCCGGTGAATGGCAGGATTGGCTGGTCGATAACTCGCCCAACCAGGAAGCCATCATGGCCGAACACGAGGAGTTCGATCATCGCCGGCAGGCACTGAACGGCGCCATCGGTGTGCTCAACCCGCGCGAACGCCGCATCTTCGAGGCGCGGCGTCTGGCGGAAGAGCCAATGACGCTGGAAGACCTCGCCGCCGAATTCGGCGTGTCGCGCGAGCGCGTGCGGCAGATCGAGGTCCGCGCTTTCGAGAAGGTGCAGTCGGCCGTCAAGGGCACGATTGCCCGGCAGGAAGCCGCCGTGCTGGAAGCCGCGCACTAGTCACGCGGCCAAGGTAATGAACGACGAAAGCCGGCGGCAACGCCGGCTTTTTGTTGTTTGCACTCTGTTTCACCAATTCCGCTGTCGTCCTCCGCGAAAGCGGGGGACCCAGTACGCCGCGGCGGTCGTGACATCGCACAACAACTGCGGCCTCTGGGATACTGGGTCGTCCGGTCAAGCCGGACGATGACAGTGAGGCTCCTCTGTGCAGGCGCGCCGAGACTGAGAGTTTACTCGCCCCACTCCCGCGCCAGTTTCGCAAGCTCGCAGCCTTCGCAATAGCGGGCGTCCTTGAAGTCGATCCAGTTATGCGCATAGACCCGATCCAGCGGGATGCCGTAACGCGCGCGCAGCACCTTGACCAGGATGCGCCACGCCGCCACTTGCGCCTCGGTAGGGCCGCGCGTCACGTCGGGAAAATTGCCGGCGAATTCCACGCCGACCGAATTGCTGCCGACCACCTGACGAAAGGTCGGACGGTTGTCGATGTATTTGTTGTCGTTGCGGTTGCCGCCGTCGCCATGGGTCGGCACCAGATGTTCCGGCACCGCCCAGTACACGGTGCCGTCGGTTTCGACCCAGACCATGACGCCGCGCCGCGTCGGATTTTTGGATTGCGCCTGCGCACCGCCGCGGGCCGAGCCGGCCGGGCCTTCGGTCTGGTGCACGATGATGTTTCGCCAGGGATGCGCCTTTGCAACGTCGCCCCATGGCGCCAGCCAGACCATCTTCAAGCCGGGAATCTCGGGCGTGCCGGACGATCGCGCGATGGTGGCGAGGTCGGGTGTTTGCGCAGCAGCGGGCAGTGCGAACGCGATGACGCAGAGCGCGATCGCAAGGCGGCGGAGGTTCATGCGCAGGAATTCCCGTGACGCCCCCTGAATAACATGCTTCAGGCGCGCTTGCGCAGGCTCGCATCCGCGGGCAGGGATATTTCGATCCCGGGCGCCAGCGGCGGCGCGGGCTCGTAGGTCGCAAGACAATTCCGGCCGCCCCGCTTGGCGTCATAGAGCGCGTGGTCGGCCGCCGCGATCAGGCGGTCGGGGAACGCCCCCATCTCCCGGGTCCACTGTGCGACGCCGATCGAGACCGAGATCGGAATATCGTTGCCCATGCATTGCTCGGCATCGGCGCGGCATACTTCGAGTACCCGGCGCGCGATCATCGCGCCCTCGCGCAAGGTCGAGGACGGCAGCACGATGCAGAACTCGTCGCCGCCGGACCGCGCCAGCATGTCGCCGGGGCGCAGGCGGGTTTGCGCCATCAGGGTGAAATGCTGCAGGCAGGCGTCGCCGGCGGCGTGGCCGTAGGTATCGTTGATGCCCTTGAAGCCGTCGAGGTCGATCACCAGCAGTGCGAAGGGCTGGTTGCTGCGTTCAGAGCGGGCGCATTCCTCGGTCAGACGTTGCACCAGGTGGCGACGGTTGCCGACGCCGGTGAGGTCGTCGAGCAGCGCCAGATCGGCAACCTCGCTGCGCAGATGGTCCATCGCCATCAGCAGGAAGCCGAAATTCAGAGCCATCGACAGAAATACCATCACCAGAATCACAACCGATTGCACCGGGCTGAAATGCATGTAGGTGACGCCGCCTGCGATGCCGCCGACCAGCCGGATGCCATAGATGGCGATGATGAGGCTGGCGATGATCGCGGCCAGCCGCGCGCCCGGATTGACGCGGCCCTGATGCGGGGTCAGCAGCAGCTTTATGCTCAGTGCCAGCGGGAGAACCTGGGCGATGGTGAAGATGGTGATGCGCGCCGGCGCGCTGTCATAGGCGAACATGAAAAAGCAAAGGCCGGCGAAGCTCAGCCCCATGACCAGCCAGGTGGCGCGCCACGAAACCGGCTTTTCGAAGAATTTCTGGACGCCCATCGCGGCCAGACAGAGGGCGAAAATCATTGCGGTACCCGCGCCGAGCAGCGGCACCAGCGAGTCCGTTACCACGCGCAGCATCGCAACGGCCGCACCCGCCGCCGCCACGAATGAAGAGGCCGTCCAGTATCGTGCGGCATAGAACGACGGATAGCTGCGGATCACGTAGGCCCAGATCAGGCCCAGCGCGAGAAAATTGATGATGAACACCGTCCACAGCGTCGGAACGCTCAGCATTGCGTGTCCGGGACGCTTGCGCTCCCGTCTCCCCTGTTCAATCGCCCGAGTAATCGCTCAAGGCTTTCGCCCCCGGGGCGTTTCCCCAATCGACAATCCCCGTTGTCTTACGGACAAGGTGCACCCGCGTCGCTTAACGGACCCTCACCGTGGCCGGCTAATCGACGCCGTGGTTTTAAATTGATGAAGAGCGCGCGCGTTGGGGCAACGTTAAGCATGACACGCGCGGCGCGATCGGCATCGCGCATGGCATTTTGGCGGAAAAACGCACCAGAGCGCATAACAGCTGTGGATAACGTGATGACGGCAACGTGACAGCACGCGGCAGCACGCCGCGAATCTGTTGCAATTGCAATCGAGGATGTTGCGAGGTTGGCCCTCCGCCAAGCATGCCTCGGAGTCGCGTTTCAATCCATTAAAACCTTGAGAGGATTTACTATGGCTAAGAAAGCGAAGAAGGCGAAAAAGGCGAAGAAGGTCAAGAAGGCCAAGAAGTCGAAGAAGTGAATTTCGGCCCGGGTGGGGCGCTCAGTTCCACCCGGGCTTCCAATCTCAAGCCTTCCAATTTCAAGGCTCC
The DNA here is from genome assembly GCF_964252915.1 of Bradyrhizobium sp. LjRoot220. Lineage (NCBI taxonomy): Bacteria > Pseudomonadati > Pseudomonadota > Alphaproteobacteria > Hyphomicrobiales > Nitrobacteraceae > Bradyrhizobium > Bradyrhizobium sp. LjRoot220. The sequence continues at coordinate 202,870 of NZ_CAXUPS020000007.1, read as the reverse complement.
AGCATCAAGCCTCCCCAACAGCAAGCCTCCCCAACAGCAAGCCTCCCCAACAGCAAGCCTCGCAATTTCAGGCGACCGGTTTTCGAAAGCAGCGGGCCTCAGGGCCCGTTTTTTGTGCCCTGAGTCCTTATGCAGTCTACCGCTCCGCAAACGCCAGCTTCGCGCCCAGCGCGGCAAATCCCGCCGCGAAGCTGCGGCGCAGCCAGGTCATCACCTTGGGCCGGGTGATGACGCGGTCGCGGATGCCGGCCGCGAACAGGCCGTAGACGGCGAACACCGCAAACGTCATCGCCATGAACGCCCCGCTCAATTCCAGCATCCGCGCCAAAGGATGCGCCTCGTCGATGGTGATGAACTGTGGCAGGAACGCGAGGAAAAAGATCGAGAGCTTCGGGTTCAGGATGTTGATCAGAAATCCGGTCACGATCACCCGCCGGCTCGATCGCGCCGCCGCCGGGCGCGGCTCGATCGACAATGCGCCGGTCTCGCGCAGCGCCTGCCAGGCCATATAGAGCAGGTAGATCACGCCGCACCATTTCAACGCAGCGAACGCCAGCGCGCTGGTGTGCAGCAAGGCGGCCAGCCCAAGCATCGCGGCGACCATGTGCGGCACGATCCCGAGCGTGCAACCGAAGGCGGCCGCGATCGACGCCTTCGCACCTTGCGTCAGCGCCACCGCAAGCGTGTAGAGCACGCCGGTGCCGGGCGATGCGACCACGATCAGCGAGGTCAGCAGGAAGGCGAGCGTCATCGGCAATGATCCCCGTCAGTTCGATTCCAGTTGGCGTTTCATGAACTCCAGCACGCGGACAAAGGCATCGGCGCGGGCCTCGCGGTCGGTGCCGATCACCGGGATCTGGCCGTCGCGCATGCGATAGGCCGGCAGTTCGGTGCGGGGCAGGTCCGGCGCATCGAAGGCATGCACCGCCGACGGATAACTCTTCAGTTCAACCGGATTGCCGCGCGCCTTCGCAGCTGCAATGAATTCGCCGCACGGTTTGAACGGCGTCCAGACGTCGGCCTCTCCAATCAGCACCAGCAACGGCACCTTGGTTGTCCAACCGTTCGGCTCGACCTCTGTAAACGGCTTCGACTGGAACTGTTCGGCGCAGGCGCCCGGATAGAACGACACCGCGGCCTTGAAGTCGCGCGCGAGATCAGCCGGCCGGCCGGTGCTCTTGTCGTTGATGGTCAGGAGCGCGACCCCGCCGCCCTGCGACCAGCCCGCCAACGCCACGCGATCGGCCTGCACGAAGGATTGGGCCTGCAGGTATTGCAGGGCAGCATAGGCGTCCTTCGGGCGGTCGCGCCACATCGTGATTGCATCCGGACCCCACGTGCAGGTCTGACCCAGCCCGCGCGAGGCGGTGCTGTCGACCGTCAGTGTGACATAGCCCTGCACGACCAGCGCCCGTTGCCACGCGCGATAGAGACCGAGGATGCGCCCCTTGCCGTCGAGCAAGCCCGAGCATCCATGCATCAGCACCACCGCCGGCCGCGGCAGGTCGCCTTCGGGACGGCTGAGGTGCGCGGTCAGTTTCGTCGTACCGTCGAGCGAGTTGAAATTCACCGCCGTTTGCGCCGAGGCCGCGGTCGCGGCAGCGCAGACAGCGAGCGCAGTATCAACGAGTTGCGGCGACAGGCGGGACATGGCCGGCCATATCATGGCGCGGCCGGTTGCGGAAGCAGCGCCCGCGAACCCTGGGATCACGAAGCCGTACTGGTGACGCCGGACTCCGGCGCGGCTACCCCTACGCCTCGCCCATCCTGCTCCAGGCCAGCGACATCTTTTCCGCCTCGCGGATCACATCGAGCGGCGCCCAGGGCTTTCGCCAGAAGATCGTGCCATCCGGCAACGCCTGCCGCAGCGGAATGCCCGAGGTGACGATCACGTCCATATCGGGATTGAATCTCTTGGCGACATGGGCGAGCTCCACGCCATTCATGTGACCGGCGAGCTGGACGTCGGTCATCAGCATCACCAGGCTGGCGCCGGCCTGCTCCAGCACGATCTCGGCGGCCTCCCCGCTTTCGCATTCGATCACGTCCATTTCGCTTTCCTCCAGCAACAGGCAGATCATTTCCCGCTGCATCGGATCGTCTTCAACAACGAGTGCGGTCGCACGAATGGGTTTTGATTGTCCCATAAGCCCCTCCCTGAACGGGCATTCATCAATCTTAAGCGGGTTAAGGCACGAAACCGCTTTATGGTTCAGTTCCAATTTGCGAAAGATATCGGAACCCGTACGCAACGCCATCCTGCCGTTTCTTTCATCCGCTGGAGCTGACCTCGCATGACCGCCATCAACGGATCGGCCGCCGCCGTGACCGGGGCTGCCAGCGGCATCGGACGCGCGCTGGCGCTGGAATTGGCCGCGCGCGGCTGCGACCTCGCGCTGGCCGACCGCGACGAGGCGGGATTGCAGCAGGTCGCCGCCGAGATCGCGAAGGCGAGCCAACGCAAGGTCAGCACCCATCGCGTCGATATCGGCGAACCGGCGCAGATCGCGGCGTTCGCTGAAGCCGCCATTGCCGCGCATCCAACGCTCAACATCGTCATCAACAACGCCGGCGTCGCGTTGCTGGGCCAGTTCCACGAGATCGAGCAGGCGCAGATGGAGTGGCTGTTCAACATCAATTTCTGGGGCGTGGTGCATGGCACGCGCGCGTTCCTGCCGATTTTGGCAAAGCAGCGGGAAGCGCATATCGTCAATCTCTCTTCGATCTTCGGCATCATCGCGCCGCCCGGCCAGGCCGCCTACTGCGCGGCTAAATTCGCGGTGCGCGGCTTTTCGGAAAGCCTGCGGCATGAGTTGGCGATGGCGAACAGCCCGGTGCGGTTGTCGGTGGTGCATCCCGGCGGCGTCGCGACCAACATCGTGCGCAACTCGCGCACCGGCACCGGCATCACCGACAACACCCGCCGCGCCCAATCGATCGACCGCTTCGATGCGGTGGCGAAGACGACGCCGGCCGCGGCCGCACAGCGCATCATCCTCGGCATCGAGAAAAACCAGCCGCGGATCTTGATCGGCAACGACGCGCGGTTCATGGATCTCTTGCAGCGTTTCCGGCCGGCGACCTATTGGCCGGTGCTGGCCAAGCGGCTGGAGAAGGCGATGAACACGGGGAAGCTTTCGTAGGCCTTGCCATACATTCGGTGTCGTCCCGGCCTTGAGCTCAGATGCGCAATTGCGCATCGGGGGACCCATACTCCGCGGCAGTCGTTGTTTGAAGAAGGTCACTAACGCCGGCGATCTCACCGATGGACCACGGCGTATGGGTCCCTGCGTTCGCAGGGACGACGAAAAATTTACAAACATACTCCGCGGCAGTTGTTGTTGCAGAAGGTCACTAACGCCGGCGATCTCACCGATGGGCCGCGGCGTATGGGTCCCTGCGTTCGTGTTTGGTCCCGGCTGATTGGTTGGATGGAATCGGTGTAGAACGAGGTGTGGCCTTTGTCAGGGAGCGCCTCGTGTCATGGAACTGAGCCTGCACGCGAATGCTACGACTACGCCGAAGACGCGAGCCTACATCCAGCGGAGCAGGAGGTCGGTCGCTGAATTGGCGGCTGAACTCGGGGTCAGCGAGACCACAATCCGGCGTTGGCGCGGCCGAAGCACCGTGGCGGACCGGCCGCATACGCCAAAAGCCCTGCAGACCAGCCTGACGGCGATCGAAGAGCGGCTGATCTGTGAACTGCGGATATCGCTGCAATTGCCGCTCGACGACATCGTCGAGGTGATGCGACGATGCGTCAACGCAAAGCTGTCCCGCAGCGCCATCCACCGTTGCCTGCAGCGCCACGACATCAGCGCACGCTCCAAGCCTGACAAGCCAAAACCCGGCATCTTCGAAACCACCGGTATTGGCTTCATCCACATCGACCTGAAGCATCTGCCGGCCCTGCAGCGCCACAAGAGCTATGCCTTTGTCGCGATCGATCGCGCCACCCGCTACGTCTATGTCGAGATCCATTCCAGACGGGATGGCGAGACGGCCGCGGCCTTCCTCAAGCGCTTCCTGGCCCACTTCCCGCACGAGGTTCATACCATTCTGACCGACAACGGCGCCGAGTTCACCGACCGCTTCGCCGTCGACATGAAGAACAAGCCGCCCGGCCGGCCTTCCGGCAACCATCCTTTTGATCGCCTCTGTAAGTGGCACGGCATCGAACACCGCCTGACTAAGCCTTATCATCCGCAGACCAACGGCCTGGTCGAACGCTTCAACCGGCGCATTGCCGAAGCCATCGGTCGCGAGGACAAACGCGGCAGTGCTCGCCGCACCTTCACCTGCCACGCCGATCGCGACGCCTTCCTCAGCAAGTTCGTCCACGACTATAATCGAACCCGCCTGAAATGCCTCGGCTACCAGGCGCCGATCCAGGCGCTTGCCAATCCCCCGGGACCGAACACGTTCGCAGGGACGACGAATGATTTGCAAACACGCCTTCGCTTCCTTCGAGACGCGCAAGGGGGCGCTCTCAGGATGAGGTCAACGCAGGTGGCGGCAGTCAGACACGACGAGACTCACCGCCCCACCAATTGATCCGCGAAATACCCGATGGTCTTGCGATAGATCGTCGCCCTGTTCCACTCGCGCATCGCTTCGAAATTCGGCGTGCCTTCGCTGTAGGGCGCGCCGTTCTTGAAGCCGGAGACGTGCAGCAAATTGGCGGTGGAGGCCAGCACGTCGGGGACACTGTGGCGCAGATCGACATGGCCGTTGCCGTCGAAATCGACGCCGTATTTGATGTAGGACGACGGCAGGAATTGCGTCTGGCCGATCTCCCCGGCAAAGGCGCCGATCAGGTCGCGCAGCGGCAGGTCGCCGCGTTGCACGATCTTCAGCGCGGCGATCAGTTCGCCCTGGAACAGTTCGGTGCGGCGGCAATCATGCGCCATGGTGGCGAGCGTGCGGACAACGGGCATCTTGCCGACGTCGCCCTTGCCGAAATCGGATTCCAGTCCCCATATCGCGACGAGGATCTCCGGCGGCACGCCGTACTGCTTCTCGACCCGCGACAGCAGCGAGGCGTGCTTCTGCAGCATCTGCCGCCCCATCTTGATCCGGCCCGGGCCGACACGGGTCGAGACATAGTGCTCGAACGTCTTGTTGAAGGTGCCGCGCTGGCGGCGGTCGAACGCCAGCACCGCCGGATCCTGCGTTACACCGGACAGCGCCTGCGAAATCACGCCCTGCGAAACGCCGGCGGCCGCGGCCTCCTGCGAGATCGCCGCCACGAAAGCGTTGAAATCGCCGCCACAGCGGGCGGCATGAGCGGGGCTTACGGCAATAACGGCGCCGAGCAAAACGGCCAAACAAAGCTTGAGCATGCGAATCCCTTAAACGTTCAGGTTGTGTTGATCATGCCATGAGAAAGAGGTGTGGAGCTAATTTTCGTCGTCCCTGCGAACCTTCGTCGTCCCTGCGAACGCAGGGACCCATACGCCGCGGCCCGCATTATTATCGAAGGTCTCTAACGCCAGCGCTCTCACCGAGAGGCCGCGGCGTATGGGTCCCGGGTCAAGCCCGGGACGACAGCTTTGTTGTAGCGCACACTACGCCCTCACTCGCCGCCATCGATCTGGCGGCCCATCAGCGCAATCGCCTTTTGGTAGACGCCGGCGGCGTTCCAGGCCTGGATGGCGGCGAAGTTGGGCTCGCCGGGCTGGTAGCCGGCGCCCGGACGCCAGCCATGGGCTTTGAGGAAATTCGCGGCCGAGCTGAGCGCGTTGGCGGAATTTTCCAGATTGCCGGTGCCGTAAGCGAGGATGGCCTTGGGCATGAACTGGGTCTGGCCGACCTCGCCGTGCATGGAGCCGCGCTGGTTCGGCGAGAGCACGCCGCGATCGATCAATTGCAGCGCCGCGTAAAGGTGCTCGGTGAAATAAGCGGTGCGCCGGCAGTCATAGGCCAGCGTCGCGATCGACGACAGCATGTTCTGATTGCCGCGCACCGCGCCAAAACCGGTCTCCATGCCCCAGATCGCGAGCAGCGGGCCCGGCGGCACGCCGTAACGCTGCTCGATGGAGGAGAACAGCGCAGCCTGCGATTTCCTCAATTGACGCCCCTTGGCGACGATGGTGGTGGCGCCGCGCTTGGCGAGAAACTGATCGAGCGTCAGCTGAAAGCTGCGCTGGCCGCGATCGGCATTGATGGTTGCCTGCGCGTAGTTCGTCGCCATCAGGGCCTGGATGGTCGCGGCGCTGATGCCCTTGGCCCGCGCCTCGCCGGCGAACGACTGCTTCCACGCCTCGAAACCGGCGGCGGAGTTGCCGCACTGCGCGGCGTTGGCATGAGACGCGAAGCCTGCGAAAATTGCCAGGGCGGTGCTGAAAGCAAATGCGATGCGGAGCATGGAAAGCCATTCCTGAGAGAGCGCTGCAAATGAGCATCGGCTTCTAGCACGTCCTTGGCCGCGCTTCGAGGGTTGCGGCAGATGCTCGGGTCGAATCCCCCCGAATACGGCCATGATTGCGGCTAATTTAGAAGCGGCTGATCTGCCGGCATCCAGGGACAGACCATGACCAGGTCCAGTGGCTTCAAGGTCGGTATCGGAATTGCAAGCGCCGCTCTAGGAATCGGCGCGCCAGCAATTGCCGCGCTCGCAATCGCCGCGCTGGTGGGAAGCGGGAAGACCGCCGCGCAGGTGGCAACCGCTTCCGTAGACCCTTCACGACTGCCCCGCCTCGGCAGCATCGACGCGCGTTTTCAATCGTATAACGTCGAGATGGTCGAGGTCACCGGCGGACGCTTCTGGAAACCTTACAGGACGCCTGCCTCGACGAATCCCGATCTCCACGCCGATCGAGCGCCGACCGACCTGTCGAACCCCCGACTGCGTCGATTGGCTGCCGCTCTGGCTCCAGCCTACCTGCGCGTCAGCGGCACCTGGGCCAACAGCACCTACTTTGCCGAAAGCGATGAGGCGCCCTCCACGCCGCCCGGCGGCTTCAGCGCGGTGCTCAGCCGCGAACGCTGGAAAAGCGTCATCGACTTTGCCGGCGCGGTCGGCGCCGAAATCGTCACCTCGATGGCCACAAGCCCCGGTGTTCGCGACACCGCAGGTCGCTGGCAGAGCGATCAGGCTCGCCACCTCTTTGCCTATACCAGATCCGTCGGCGGCAGAATTGTCGCCGCCGAGTTCATGAATGAGCCGACGCTGGCCGCGATGGGCGGTGCTCCGCAAGGATACGACGCGGCGGCTTACGGGCGGGACTTCAACGCCTTTGTTGCATTCATCAGGGCAACCGAACCGGATGCGATCGTTCTGGGTCCCGGTTCGATCGGCGAGACAACGGCCAGGCTGTCGAGCTCCGATTTCATCAGTACGCGCGACCTGCTTGCGGCGTCCGGCCCCGGCATCGACGCGTTTTCCTATCATCACTACGGCGCGCTCTCGCAAAGATGCTCCGGCAATCCGGGCCAAATCACGCCCGAGGCTGCCCTTTCCGAAGCGTGGCTGGCGAGCACGGACCGAACGCTGGCGTATTACCGGTCGCTCAGGGACGAGTTTGCGCCGGGCAAGCCGATATGGCTTACCGAAACCGCCGAGGCCGCCTGCGGCGGCAATCCCTGGGCTTCCACGTTCCTCGATACGTTTCGATATCTCGATCAGCTTGGCCGGCTTGCCAGAGCCGGCGTCCAAATGGTCGCGCACAACACGCTGGCCGCAAGCGATTACGGCCTGCTCGACGAGACGACGTTGCGGCCGCGGCCAAACTATTGGGCGGCGCTGCTTTGGCGCAGGCTGATGGGCACGATTGTTCTCGACGCCGGCGTACACAACGGGATGCACCTCTACGCCCATTGCCGGCGAGGCGTGCGGGGGGCTGTCACACTGCTGGCGGTCAACACGGACCGAACCAACGTCGCAACCTTGCGATTGCCCGCGACCAGCGAGCGCTACACGCTGTCGGCGGACGAACTGCAGAGCGCCGATGTGAAGTTGAATGGAACGGCTTTGGAGCTCGATCCAAATGACGATCTTCCGCGGCTTGCCGCGCTGAGATCACCGCCCGGCCCGGTTGAGATCGGACCGGCCACGATCACTTTCCTCACGGTCGCGGATGCCGAAAATCCGGCATGCGATTGAATTTGTTCGCGACGCTGGCCACGCGTCCGCCTGATCGCTTCGAGCGTTGCGGCGAAGCCACTTGGCCGGTAAGCTTCCCTGAAAGCATAGAGATTTTTCGAATGAACCTTCCGTGCGCGATCATCAAGCCGCTCCTGATCATCACAGCCCTTTCCTTCTTTGCACCGGCCGGCGCCCTTGCGCAGACCCGCGACGTGCCGGGCGGAAAGGATTTTCCCGGCATCGGCCGTTTTGCGGGCAGCGTGATCTCCGGCCATCAGGTCAAGAATTTCGACACCGCGCGGATGCAGGCGGCTGTTTTCAAGGACGGCAAGCCATCAGCAACGCCCCGGCTCGAAGGCCGCATCACCCGCATCGCCTATCGCACGGGCGCCGGCCCCTCGATCGTGGAAGTGTCGCGCAATTTCGAGACGCAGCTGACAAAGGCCGGATTCGAGCCGCTGCTGAGCTGCGACACCGACGCCTGCGGCGGCATTCCCTTCACCGAGGCGATCGAGGCGCTGCCGATCCCGCAGATGTGGGTGGATGGCTTCAACTATCATTACCATGCCGCGCGCAAGAGCGAGAACGGACGCGAGACCTATGCCAGCGTTCTCGTCAGCGAGAACAACCGCGAGATCTACGCGCAGCTCACGATCGCCGAGATCGGCGCGATCGAGAACAAGATGGTGGATGCGTCAGCGATGGAAAAGGGCCTGCGCGACGCCGGCCGCATCGCGCTCTACGGCATCTACTTCGACACCGACAAGGCGGTGATCAGGCCCGAAAGCCGCCCCACCCTCGAACAGATCGCGAAACTTTTGGTCTCGCAGGTGGCTCTCAGCGTCTTCATCGTCGGCCACACCGACAGCCAGGGCCCCTACACCTACAACCTCGACCTCTCGCGCCGCCGCGCCGAGGCGATCGCCGAAGAGCTGGTGAAGACCTATCACATCGGCGCACCGCGGCTACGCACCGCGGGCGTCGCGCATCTGGCGCCGGTGGGGTCGAATGCGAGCGAGGCCGGACGGGCGTTGAATCGGCGGGTGGAGTTGGTGGCGCCGTAGGGGGTGGTCTGACGGGAACAAACCCTGAGATTTCACGCAAAGCCGCGGTCCGTATTTGCCCGCTATTTTGCTTTGACAGCGCCGCCCTTATCGATCACAAGCCCGCATGGCCAAGAAACCCGGGACCAATCCCAAAGGCGAGTTTGCCTTCTTCAATGTCGTTTATGAGGACGACTCGCAGCGCTCCAACCGGCGCGTGCCTGCCGAACTGCTTGGCGGGCTCGACGGCGACGAGCCGGCGCGGGCCTTTATCCTGGAGCAGGACCGCGAAATCGCCGCGAAATCCGGCCGCACGCCGCTGGCGATCAAGAGCATCAGCCGGGTTGGGGCGAAGAAGAAGTAGCGGGCGGCAGGCTCGATGCACCTCTCCCGCTTGCGGGGGAGGTCGGATCGCATCGAAGATGCGATCCGGGTGGAGGCTCTCTCCTCACGAAGATTCTGACTCGCGGAGAGACCCCCACCCCGCCCTCCCCCGCAAGCGGGAGAGGGAGCGCACCACCGTTGCGGGCGCAGTTCAATTCGATATCGGCACCCCTCACCAACGGCCCTTCCGCCTGTTCCACGCGAACAGCACATCCGCAAAACGGTCATAGGCAAAACGCGTCAGCGGCAACATCGCTCGGTTGCCGAACAGCGACGCGAGCCAGCCCTCGCCTTTTGTTAACCGCCAGATTGCGATCGCGACGTCGGCGCCGACGATCAGGCGGCCGGTCTCGTCGGTCGCATGCAGGCGGCGGCGCACGTCATTGAGCGACACGCCATAGTGCGCCAGCGCGTCCGGTTGCTCATTGATGTCCCTGAATTCAATGTCGCCGGCGCGGACGGCTGATAGCAGCTTGTTGCGTTGCCAGTCGATGCCGGCGTCGCAGACCGGGCAGCGCGTGTTGTACCAGACGACGAGGCGTTGCCCGCTCATCGCGGCGCGCAGCTCAGCGCGAAGCGGGTGCGGGCGTGGACGAAGCCTTGCGCGTTGATCTTGTTCTCTTCGATGGCATCGAGCACGGCCAGCGCCAGTTTTCCGCATTCTGCCCGAGCGGATGGCGGCTGCGCGGAGGGCATCCCTGCGGGCCCACAGGTCTTGATGAGGCCGTCATAGGCGTGGCGGTAATCCGGCGTGTTGTCTTCCTTCGCATCCAGCATCGATATGATCGACAGCGCGGCCTGACGGCAGGGGCCGGCGCCGCTGCGTTTTGCGGGCTGTGCGGTTGCGGGCGCAACAGCGGCGCATATGAGAATGGCGGCCACGAGGGCCGCCATTCGGGAAAACATGTGCCAGAAAATTGGCATGGCCATCGCCTCTCGATGGATGCCCGGGTCAAGCCCGGGCATGACAATTGAGATCAGTTGTCGAGGAAGCTCCGCAGCTTCCGCGAGCGCGACGGATGCTTCAGCTTGCGGAGCGCCTTCGCCTCGATCTGGCGAATACGTTCGCGGGTCACCGAGAACTGCTGGCCAACTTCTTCCAGCGTGTGGTCGGTGTTCATGCCGATGCCAAAGCGCATGCGGAGCACGCGCTCTTCGCGCGGCGTCAGTGAGGCCAGCACGCGCGTGGTGGTTTCGCGCAGGTTGGACTGGATCGCGGCGTCGATCGGCAGGATCGCGTTCTTGTCCTCGATGAAATCGCCGAGGTGCGAATCTTCCTCGTCGCCCACCGGAGTCTCGAGCGAGAGCGGCTCTTTGGCGATCTTGAGAACTTTTCGAACTTTCTCCAGGGGCATGCCTAGCTTTTCGGCGAGCTCTTCCGGGGTCGGTTCGCGGCCGATCTCGTTCAGCATCTGGCGCGAGGTGCGCACGATCTTGTTGATGGTCTCGATCATGTGCACGGGAATGCGGATGGTGCGCGCTTGATCCGCAATGCTTCGCGTGATCGCCTGCCGGATCCACCATGTCGCATAGGTCGAGAACTTGTAGCCGCGGCGATACTCGAACTTATCGACCGCCTTCATCAGGCCGATATTGCCTTCCTGGATCAGGTCGAGGAATTGCAGGCCGCGGTTGGTGTATTTCTTGGCGATCGAAATCACGAGACGCAAATTGGCCTCGACCATTTCCTTCTTGGCCTGACGGGCTTCGCGCTCGCCCTTCTGCACGCCGTGCACGATCTTGCGGAATTCGCCGATCTCGAGCCCGGTCAAGGCGGCCAGCGACTGGATCTCGTGGCGCAGATCCTTGATGCGATCTTTCTCGTGATGGACGAAATTCTTCCAGCCTTTGGCGGACAGTTTCGAGACACGGTTGAGCCAGCGCGGATCGAGCTCCGAGCCCTGATAGTTGCGCAGAAAATCCTCGCGCGCGACGCCGTGGCTGTCGCCGAGGCGCAGCAGGCGGCCTTCGAACGAGACCAGGCGCTTGTTGATGTCGTAGAGCTGCTCGACCAGCGAATCGATACGGGCCTGGTTGAGCCGCAGCGACTTCACCTCGACGATGATTTCGTCCTTCAGCTTCTTGTATTTGCGCTCCTGCGAAGGCGACAGCGTCTCGCTCTGCAGCTGGTTGGCGATGTCCTGCTCCTGCAGGCGGCGCAGCTTCTTGTACTCGGAGGCGATCTTGTCGAAGGTCTCCACCACCTTCGGCTTCAGCTCGGCCTCGATGGCGGCGAGCGACATCTGGTTTTCGAACTCGTCGTCGTCCATGTCGCCTTCGGCGGCGGCTTCAGCGGGATCCTTCTCCTCGGTGTCGCCGGCGGGCGCAGCCGCAGGCGCGGCGCGGAACGGCGTCGCCGACGGCGGGGCGGCCGGAGGCGCCACATGCGAAGGGGCGGCGCCATTGCCGTTGGCGGCAGCAGCGGGCTGGCCGTCCGCACCGACGGGACCTGCGATCATCGCCGGGTTCATGTTGTTCTTGGCGTCGGGGCCGGCATAAGTCGCTTCGAGATCGATGATGTCGCGAAGGAAGATCTTTCCTTCGTTGAGCTCGTCGCGCCAGATGATGATGGCCTGGAAGGTCAGCGGGCTTTCGCACAGCCCCGCGATCATCGCTTCGCGGCCGGCCTCGATGCGCTTGGCAATCGCGATCTCGCCCTCGCGCGACAGCAGCTCGACCGTGCCCATCTCGCGCAGATACATACGGACGGGATCGTCGGTGCGCTCGCCGGGCTCGGATTTCTTGACCTCAGTGACGGCCTTCTGCGTAACCTCGACAAGCTCGTTGTCGGTCTCGTCGTCGGCCTCTTCCTTCTCGTCCTCGCTATCAGCCTCTTCGGCTTCGGACACGTTGATGCCCATGTCCGACAGCATCGACATGATGTCTTCGATCTGTTCGGGCGAGGTGGTGTCGGAAGGCAAGACTTCGTTGAGCTGATCGAAGGTCACGAAGCCGCGCTTCTTGGCCTGCTTGATCATCTTCTTGACGGCGGCATCCGACAGATCGAGCAACGGCGACGGCGCGTCCGGAGAGTCCTTCTCGGGGGCGTCCGCTGCCTTGTCGTCTTTTTCCTTGTCCTTAACCTGCAGCGTCTTTGCCTTGGTGGCCATTCATCAAGCTCCCGAAACGCGCTCATGCGGAATGCGTCTACCGCGATCCGCCTTGAAGTGAAGTCAGCTCCGACGCGGAAAGGGCGGCGCAGATTGTCGCCACCCCGAATTTCCATTCGCCGGTTATGTACAACTAGCCCTAAGGCCCTTAAGCTTCGCTTAACCCTGTTTTTGCAGCCAAACCATGGGTTTGGCGAGTCTTTTAACGGCTCCGGCCGGAGCCGTCCGCATCATTTTTCATCCGACGCTTAATCAGACGCTTTGTCGGAACCGGCCCGAAAGCTCGCCAAAACCCTCAATAAGAGCCTCGGTGCCGTCCAGCGACTCCAGCCGGGCGCTGACGTCCTTGAGCCAAGCCAGATTGGCCTCGCTGAGTTCCTCGCCCAGGGCCAACTCGGCATCCTTCTTTTCCCTAAGTAAGGCGTGTGTTTTCTGATGCAAGGCAACGAGTTGCTGCCAAGTGGAAAGAACATCCTCCCGGGCGGCGCCGATCTGGACGCCCCACACCGCCCCGGTCGTGATCGCGCTTCCAACCCTTTGAAGTACTTGTGAAAATCCGCGCGCTTCGAGATCGGCGCGCATTTTCTCGGCCTGTTCTTCGACATCAGGAGAATGGTGATGATCGCTGGCGAAGGCCGCAATAATGCCGGCGCGGAGCTTGTTGGCCTCCGGATGGGCCAGTTCCAGCGCCGCCACCTCCTCCAGATGGTCGTGCAATAACCACGGGTGGTTGATCAGGGACTGCAGAATCAGCGCCTCGCGACGGGACATCGCGCTGCGTTGGCCGCGCATGATCGGGCTGTTGGCCAATTGCGGACTGGCCGCCTGATAGGGACCGCGGTTGATGGTTTGGCTGGCGGAGGCCGCCTGGCCGCGGCCGCCATAGGGGGCCGCCCGGCCGGCAGGGCCCGGGGTGAAGGAGGCGCGGGAGGCAAAACGGCGGCCTGATTCGCCGGCCCCCTGCCCGCGATAATTGCCGCGGCCATAGCCGCCGCGCCCGCCTTCCGGGGCAAAGGTGTTGCGAAGCCGCTCGGCGAGATCCTGGCGATAATAACGCCGCACCACTTCGTCGCGGATGCCGTTCGAGAGTTCGCCGATCCGCGCCTCCAGCGCCGCGCGCCGCTCCGGCGTTGCAAAGGTGCCGCCTTCGATCTCGCGCGACCAGATGATGTCAGCAAGCCCGCGCGCGGCTGATATCACTTCCTCGATTGCCACGCGGCCGCCGGAGCGCGCGAGGTCGTCGGGGTCCTGCCCCTCGGGCAGCAGCGCGAAGCGAAGGCTCTTGCCGGGTTTTAAATGCGGCAGCGCGAGGTCCGCCGCGCGCCACGCGGCTTTCTGTCCGGCCTTGTCGCCGTCGAAACAGAGGATCGGCTCGTCCACCATCTTCCACAGCAGCATCAGCTGGTTTTCAGTCAGCGCGGTGCCGAGCGGGGCGACGCTTGCTTTGAAGCCAGTGGTCACCATCGCGATGACGTCGACATAGCCTTCGACCACGATCAAGGGCGCGCCGTCATGCGTGGCCTGACGCGCGGTCGCTAAGTTGTAGAGATTGTCGCCCTTGTGAAACAGCGGGGTTTCCGGCGAATTCATGTACTTGGCGGGGACATCCTTTTCCAGCGCGCGGCCGCCGAAGGCGATCACACGATTACGCACATCGGTGATCGGAAACATCACGCGGTCGCGAAACTTGTCGTACGGCACCGGGATGTCTTCGCCGCCGTTGAGAAGCCCCGCCTCGACCAAGTCCTCGGTCGGGATGCCCTGCGCGCCCAAATATTCCTTCAGCGCAAAACGCTCGCCGGGTGCGTAGCCAATCCGAAACTGCAGCTGCGTCGCCGGCGAGATCGCACGGTCGGCGAGATAGCCGCGCGCCTTGGCACCATTGCGGGACGCCAGCGTGTCGGCGAAGAATTTGGCGGCGAGCTCCATCACATCATACAGCGTCTTGCGGCGCTGCTCGTGCCTGGCGGCATCCGGTGTCACCGCCGGGAGCGCCATGCCGGCCATCGAGGCGAGGCGTTCCACGGCTTCGGTAAAGCCGACGCCCTCGGTCTCCATCAAAAACGAGATGATGTCGCCGTGCTTGCCGGAGGAGAAGTCGTGGTAAAAACCCTTCTGGTCGTTGACCGTGAAGGACGGCGACTTCTCCTGCTGGAACGGCGACAGCCCCTTAAACTCCCGTCCTGCCTTCTTCAGCTTGACGCGCCGCCCCACGACTTCGGAGACCGGAAGCCGGGCGCGCAGCTCTTCGAGGAATTGGGGCGTAAAGCGCATGGGTGAATTGAGGCCTTTGAGTCGCCGGACCGGATTCTAGCACGTCGGCCAACCGGCCATGGATACAGGGAGGGCGGCCTCGAATACGAAGAGAATTGGGCTTCTCGCCGCTATTCACAGCCCTCACCTCCGTGATTCCGGGGCGTCCGAAGGACGAACCCGGAATCTCGAGATTCCGGGTTCACGCTGCGCGTGCCCCGGAATGACGGCAGAGGCGGACGGCAAATAGCTTGCCCCACGCCCGGTTCCACGCTTCCATGTCCCGATGTTCACGACCTTCAGAGGCGGGCAAAGCGGGGCCTGGCAGGTGGTGTCGCAGGCCGCGGTCAAGGGCGTCGGCCTGTTGCGGACGTCGGCGCTGTCGATCGTCCATTCCTCGTCGATCGCGTTGCCGATCCTGCCCTCGCAGACCTCGTGGCGGCTCGCCGGGGTCGCCAGCCATCTGCGCTATACCGAGCGCGCCGAGAAAACGCAGCTGGTGGCGGTGCAGGCCGGGCTTGGCCGGCCGGAGGCGACCCGCGCGGCGCTGATCCCGATCAAGAAGAAAGCCGCGTGGTGGGACCTCACGCAGGAAGAGCGGCGCAAGATATTCGAGGACAAGTCGCAGCACATCAAAGCCACCGTGAAATATCTCCCCGCCATCGCCCGGCAGCTCTACCACTGCCGCGACCTCGGCGAGCCCTTCGATTTCCTGACCTGGTTCGAATACGACCCGGCTGATTCAGCGCTATTCGAGGAACTGGTCGCGATGCTGCGCGCGACGGAAGAATGGACCTATGTCGAGCGCGAGGTCGATGTGCGGCTGGAGCAGGAACGGCTGGATGCGGGGTAATTTTTCTCCGCCTCGTCATGGCCGGGCAAAAGCGCGAAGCGCGTCTTCGCGCTAGATGACCCGGCCATCCACGTCTTCGGCCTACTCAGAAAGAAGGACGTGGATACCCGGGACAAGCCCGGGCATGACGGAGTGTGTTTTAGCCCTCCAAAAACTTCCCCGAAGCAATCCGCGGCAGGCCGGTCACCGGCCAGTTGTAGACGTAGGACCACGCCTCGCTCGCGGAGCCGTCAACGAGCGTGACGTTCAGCATCTGCCGCAGATATTCGGTCGGTTCCGGAAAGCCGGCGCCGCAGGCCTCGTACATGTCGAACTCGCCGAGCAACGCATCGCGGTCGCGCAGTCGGTATAATTCGCCGGACACGATGTCATCAGGCGCATCCGACAGCACCAGCCCCGGATAATGCTTGATCAGATAAAGCCGGCCGCGGCACTGCGCCTCGCCGATGAAATCGGCGCTGCGCGACAGCAGCTTCGCCATCGGATGGTCGAAGCCGCGCATCAGAGTGCCGTAGACGAACAGACGATCTGAAATCATGGAATTTCTATAGCCGTCATTGCGAGCGAAGCGAAGCAATCCATTCATTTTTGCTACGGTGAGATGGATTGCTTCGTCGCGGAGCCTGTCATCGGGCGCGCATTCGCGCGACCCGTTGGCTCCTCGCAATGACGGAGGGTGTACCTACGCCACCACCACCTCGTCGCTGACGACGACGAATTTGACGAGGTCCATGCGGCCGAAACTCGTGGTCAGCGCGACGTCGGCGGCGTCGCGTCCGGTGCCCATCAGGATGCGGCCGATCCGCGGATGATTGTGCCGGGCGTCGAAGGTGTACCACTGGCCGGACAAATAGACCTGAAACCAGCCGGAGAAATCCATCGGCGCTGGATCCCGGGGGATGCCGATGTCGCCCATGTAGCCGGTGCAATAGCGCGCCGGGATATTCATGCAGCGGCAGAAGGTCAGCGCCAGATGCGCGAAATCGCGGCAGACGCCGGCGCGCTGCTCGTAGACGTCGTGAGCCGACTTCATGTGGTGCGCATGCTGGTAACCGAACGTCACGTGGTTATGCACGAAGTCGACGATCGCCTGCACCCGCGCCCAACCCTCGGGCGTCGCGCCGAACAACGACCATGCGATGTCGGTAAGCTTGTCGGTCTCGCAATAGCGGCTCGGCATCAGATATTGCAGCACGTCGTCGGGCAATTGGTCGATCGGGAGCTGCTGCGCGGTCGGCATCACAATGTCGGGCAGACCGGAATCGCGCACCAGCGCGTCGCCGCGCAGGGTCACGCCGCCGGCGGGCGCCACCAGGCGGCCGCAGACATTGCCAAAGCTGTCGCGATAAAAGCCGATCGGCACGTCCGGATCGGCGACGATACGCTCAGTGCCGACGATGTCGGAGAAGCGCGAGGGATGGATCGACAGCATGATCACCATCGGCGTCGGCTGCACGGCCGCGTAAGTGATTTCGAAGCCGACCCTGATCTCCATGGTCAGACCTTCTCCGCCTGCGCTTCGTCATTGACCGAGAAGACGTTGATGCTGACCTCCATGCCGACAAAGGCGTCCGCCGAGCCGAGATAGGCGCCGTGCAGCGGAATCGCCTGCCGCGGATCGCGCGCCACCGCGACACGTATGAGGTCGCGGGTGCCGATGATGCCGTTGGTCGGATCGAACTCGATCCAGCCCGCGCTCGGCAGGTAGACCTGCACCCATGCATGGGTCGAGCCGCCGCCGACATAGCCACGGGCGCCGTCACCGGGAATGAAGATATAGCCGGAGACGAAACGCGCGGCGATGCCGAGCCGGCGCAGCGCTTCGATCATGAACAGCGCATAGTCGCGGCAGGTGCCCGACTTCGTCTGCAGCGTGTCGAGCGGATGCTGGGTGCCGTGCTCGTGGCGCTTGCGATAATTAAACGCCTCGCGAATGCCGTGGGTCATGCCGCTGAGAATGTCGTAGGTCCGCGTCGGCCCGTCGGCGTCGAGAAATCCCCGCGCCCAGAACGACAATTCGCCATTGGGATCGCCATATTGCGGCGTGATGAATTGCACTAGATCGGGAAACTCTTCGTCGTCGTAGACGAACGGATAGAAATAGGCGGGATCGTCCGGCGTCAGCGCGAATTCCTCGGCCGGGTTGTGCTCGACGGTGGCCATCGAGGTGAACGACAGCGTTTCCGCCCGCTCGTCGAAGGTCGCGATCGCGACGCTGTTGCCGAACACGTCATGGATCCAGCGCAGCTGCATCGGCTGCGGCTCGATCTCGAGGCTGCCGGACAGCACGCGCAGATCATGGCCGTCGCGCGGACGCAGCATGATGCGGTGTTCGCCGAACGCCACCGGGTGCGTGTAGCGATATACGGTCTTGTGGTGAATCGTCAGGAGCGGCATCGTGGAAACAATCATCGTGAATTTAGGCCGGCTAATCTATACCGAACCCTGCTCATATGTAGATCGAAATGCCGCTTCGATAGGCAATGCCTGAGGAAAAATGCTTTGAACCACGCCGGCGACACATCTTTACTCCTGGGCCCTGCCGATGTTCCTCCTGTCCGCGAATATAATGAAGCAGGACGCTCGCCGTTTCTGCTCACGTGTGACCATTACGGCCGGCTGATTCCGCAAGCCCTCGGCGATCTCGGATTGCCGGAGAGCGAACTCAAGCGGCACATCGCCTGGGACATCGGCATCGCAGGGGTCGCCGAGATATTGTCAAAGCATCTTAACGCGCATCTGATCGTGCAGCGCTATTCGCGGCTGGTGATCGACAGCAACCGCCCGCCGCAGTCCGCAAGCTCGATCCCGCTCATCAGCGAAACCACCACGATTCCCGGCAATGAAGCTATCGCGCGAGGAGCCGCGGAACTGCGCCGCGCGCAGATCTTCGATCCTTATCACCGCCGTATCGGCGAGATCATCGATGCGCGCCGGCAGCGGAACATGCCGACGATCCTGGTCTCGCTGCATAGTTTCACGCCGGTTTATGCCGGCATCGCGCGGCCCTGGCACATCGGCACGCTGTACCAGCGCGACAAAATGCTGCCGCCGCTCCTGCTGCAATTGTTGCGCGCGGAGCCTGATCTCGTGGTCGGCGACAACGAGCCCTATGCGGTCAGCGACGACACCGACTACACCATCCCCGTCCACGGCGAGGCGCGCGGCCTGATGAACACCGGAATCGAGATCCGCCAGGATCTGATTTCGGATCAGGCCGGCGAGAAAGCGTGGGCCAACCGGCTGGCGCGGATTCTTGGTGAGATCGAAATGGTGTTTCGGTCACGGCAGGTGATTTAGTTTGTTTGGACGGTTTTTCGCAATGCTGAACTTGATGAGACGGAAAACGAAGCCGGCCTATCGGGCCGCCAATCTATCCAGCCGCGCGCGAGCCTCTTGCTGCCGCTGACGCTCCAGGTCGGATTTCGCGGTCAGTTCGATGCACTTTCGATAATCCGCCGCGGCACGTTCGGAATTGCCCATCTCCTCGAACGATGCGGCCCGGCCGAACCAGGCCAAGGGCCAGCCGGCATTAATATCGATCGCGCGATCGAAGGCGGCAATGGCTTCGCCGTAATGCCGGATGGCTCTCAACTGATTGCCTCGCTGCATATACAGCCCAGCCACCAGGATTCGATCAAGGCGCATGGCACTGTCGATATCGACGGTCGAAAGATCGCGTTGACCGACGGCTTGATGGGCGATTGCCCGGCCGAAATGCGCCTGCACCAGATCGGGCTGGCGCCCGATGGCCTCGTCGAAATCGCGGATCGCAAGCAGGTGTTCACCTTTGGCATCGTATGCGAGGCCCCGTTCCAGATATAATCCGGCAATATCGGGGTTGATGCGGATGGCCGCGTCGAGATCCGCGATCGCACGATCATATTCGCCGCTGACCCTGAAGGCGATGCCTCTGTTGCCGAGCGCGTTGAAGTCCGAGGGGGCGGACTGAAGGATTTGCGTGCATGAATCGATATGGCGTGCTTGGCAATCTTTCCTGACATCGGCGGCCAAGCAGGGCGATGCACTGAACAGGATCAGCAAGACTGTCAGCGATCGACGGCTGGGGATTTGCGATGGTCGCATGTGCTTGCTCGCTCATGGTGAGCGGCAGGCGTACGCCAGGCGCTTTGCTCTCACTGTGATTGCGCTCACAGACGAGCGAGCAGCGGCCGCCGCTGCGCAGCCGTCGCGAAGGATGAAGCCACCGAGCAAGCGACCGGCTATTTTGCCCTTGTCAGCGCCAGCCAGATACCGCCGCCGATCATGAAGCCGCCGGATATCCGCGACACCAGCCGCGTGCGCTGCGCCGAAAAGAACAGCCGGGCACGACCGGCCAGCAGCGCGTAGATGGCGTCGGTCATCGCGGCGATCACCATGAATGTGGCGCCGAGCAGCGCCACTTGCGGGAAATGGTCCTGCTTCATGTCCATGAATTGCGGAATGAAGGCGCCGAAGAACACCAGCACCTTGGGATTACTGAGCAGCACCAAAAAACCCTGCAGGAAGAAGCCGCCCCGCGGCGGCGGTGGCGGTTTGTCGGCCTTGACGCCCTCCACCGGCGCACGAACCAGCTTGATGCCGAGCCAGATCAGATAGGCCGCGCCCGCGAACCGCACCCAGTCGAACCAGTAGCCCATCGTCGCCATCAGCGAGGTCAGGCCGACCGCGACGATGCCGATCACGATGGCGAGACCGATCTGCGCCCCCGCGACATTGATCAGCGCCGCGCGCGTGCCGTGGCGCAGGCCGTTGGCAATGATGAGCGTGACCACCGGACCCGGCAGCAGCGCCAGCGCAATGCAGGCGGCGACGAAAGCGAGATAGACCTGGAGGGACATGGGGGACTCTGCGTGGGAGGAAGCTTGCGCCATTTATGCACGTGGATGATGGCGATGGAAGGGACGCTTTCTTCCTCCTCCCGCCAAAGGACACACTTGACATGCAACCTTTTGGTTGCATAATATCCAACCATGGATGAAGTCTTCCGAGCGCTGGCCGATGTCTCGCGACGCGCGCTGCTGGATCGGCTTCATGCCAGGAACGGTCAGACGTTGAGCGAATTGTGCGACGGCCTCGCGATGACGCGGCAGGCCGTGACCAAGCATCTTGGAATCCTCGAAGCGGCCAACCTCGTCACCACGCTCAAGCATGGCCGCGAGAAGCTGCATTACCTGAATCCGGTTCCGATCCATCAGATCGGCGAACGGTGGATCAGGAAATTCGAGCGCGGGAAACTTGCCGCGCTCAGCGAGTTGAAACGGCAACTGGAGAAGCGTGATGAGTAAGCCGGAATTCGTCTATGTCATCTACATTCAGTCGACCCCGGAGAAGATCTGGCAGGCGTTGATCGATCCCGAGATGACAAAGGAGTACTGGGGCCGCCATCGGAACGTGTCGGACTGGAAGCCGGGATCGGAGTGGCGCCATCAGAATTACGACGACGCCAGCGACGTCGCGGTGGCTGGAACCGTGGTCGAAAGCGAGCCGCCCCGCCGCCTGGTGCTGACCTGGGCCGAGCCTGGTGGCAGCGACATCTCGCGCGTCGCCTTCGACATCGACGAGTTCATGGGCTCCGCGCGCCTGACGGTGACGCACACCGAGTTGAGCCCCGAGATGCTACGCAACATCAGCTCCGGCTGGCAGGCCGTGCTTTCCAGCCTGAAGAGCCTGCTGGAGACGGGAGCCTCGCTTCCGATGCTGCGGCGGCAATGGAAGAAAGCCGGCTAGCAGTGTGTTCAGTCCACCGTACGCCAATCGGGATTCACCGATCATGAACATCGAAAAATTCAAACCCGCGATCGTCTACACGATCTACATCGCCTCGACGCCGGAGAAGGTGTGGCAGGCGCTGACGACGGCTGAATTCAGCCGGAAATATTTCTTCGGCCATGCCGTCGAGGTCGATCTGAAGGTCGGCGGCGCCTATATCATGCGCACGCCCGATGGCGCGCTGCACATCAGTGGCGAGGTGATCGAATGCGATCCACCGAAGCGGCTCACCGTGACGTTCAACGTCAACTGGCCGGCGCTGGTGGAAAAACTCGGGCCGACGCTGGTAACGTACGAGGTCGAGCAAGCGGGCGACGCGGTGAAGCTGACGATGCTGCAGTCGCACGACCGCCCGCTCAGCGACGACATCCTGTCCGGCGGCCGCCAGGGCTGGCCGGCGATCCTCTCCAGCCTCAAGAGCCTGCTGGAGACTGGCAAACCGCTCGCGATCGAGATGGCGCCGCCGCAGCGGATGCTGGACGCGTTGAAGGAAATGGGAATCGGGACGCCTCAGTAGTCACTCGCTGTCGTCCCGGCGTTCGCCGGGACGACGGCGGAGTTTGGCGCGATCCCATCCACGCCAACCTGCGCCGCAACCAAAACGCCGTCACCCGCCCTGATTGCGATAGCTGAACGGATTCGGTAGGGTTGCTTCGAGGGATTCCAGCAGAAGCCATTTGAAAGCTGCCGCCCCGGTTTGACACAGGGGCATTTTCAACCGTCGCCGCGGACGGAGCGGCACACGATTGCCGTACATTGTTGGTTAAAGCGAAAAGTTGGTTGAGGCGAAAAGTCAGTTAAAGCGAAAATGCCTGATTCGAGCGCGAAAATAATGACCCGATGAGCTTGCGCACCCGGCTACTGATACTTGTTATCGCGGCCATGCTGGTGCCGGCCATTCTCGTGGGACTGCGCTTTGCCCAAAATCGCACCAGCGAGATAAACGCCGCCCTCGCCAACCTCTCGGCAACGGCCGACGCTATTTCCAAGGATCTGGACGAGAAAATCCAGGGCACGGCGCAGCTTCACTATGGCCTGGCCCGGGCCCGCGACCTCGACACGTCAGACAAGGCGGCTTGTTCGGACTTCCTTTCCGCGGTGCGCGAGGAATATCCGCAGTACACCGGGATATTGACCATCACGCCGGAAGGCGGCCTGTTCTGCGATTCGCTGCGAACCGACCGTATCCTCGACCTGCGGGATCGCGCCTATTTCAGGCAGGCGTTGACGGCGCACGGCACCATCACGCTGGAGCCCGTATTCGGCCGGCTGACGGGGACCTCCGTGTTGCAGATCGCATACCCCACCCGCACGGAATCTGGCGAGCTGAAATTCATCCTGCTCGCATCGTTCAACTTGCGCAAATTCGCCGAGTACGACAAGCGCCTCCTGAACGGCAAAGAGGTATTGCTCGTTGACAGGAAAGGCACCGTCCTCGTTGCCCCGCAGGGAAAAGGATGGGACCAGCCCGCCGGCGCATCGATCGCGAATTCGGACCTGTTCCGGTTTGCGACCACCTCGAATCGTGAGCCCTTCCACGAGATGAAGGATCGCGACGGCCGGACCCATGTATGGGCGGTCGCCCGCTCGCCTTCGATCCGGGATGCCGGCCTCTATGTCATGACCGGACTGTCCAAGGACGGCCTGGTTGCCGCCGCCAACCGCCGGCTCTACGAGGATCTGGCGATGCTTGCCGTGGCCTCGCTGCTGCTGCTCGCAGGGGTCTGGCTGCTGGCGACATTGGGAGTCGGCCGTCAGGTCGGGCGTCTCGCGGCGATGGCGAGGCGGCTCGGACTTGGCGATTTGAGCGCGCGGATTCCCGGGCCGCATCCGGGCGGCGAACTGGGCGGGTTAATGACGCTGCTCAACGGCACCGCCGAGTCGCTCGAGCGGCAGCGCGCCGCCATCGACGAACTCAATCAAAAACTCAGCCAATCCCAGAAGATGGAGGCGATGGGTCAACTCACCGGCGGCGTCGCTCACGATTTCAACAATCTCCTGACCGTCATCCTCGGTAACGCCGAGTACCTCGCCGAGAAATTGGCGGCGAATCGTGAACTGCACAAGATCGCCGACAGCATCGCAACCGCAGCCGAACGCGGCTCGGATCTGACGAGGAGCCTGCTCGCGTTCGCCCGCAAGCAGCCCTTGACGCCGCAGGACATCGACATCGGCCAGAAAATTCTCGGCATGGAACAATTGTTGCGGCGGACCCTGGGCGAACATATCGAATGCGAATTCCTGCTCGATCGGGACCTGTGGCGGGTCAGCGTCGATCCCGGGCAGCTGGCGTCCGCGCTGCTCAATCTGGTGCTCAACGCGCGCGATGCGATGCCGCAGGGCGGCAAGCTGACGGTCGAGATTCGCAATACGTCGCGCGATGAAACCGATGTCGACGTCAATGGCGAAGCCCGGCCCGGCGATTATGTCATGGTTGCGGTAACGGACACCGGCAGCGGCATGATTGCCGAGGTGGCCAGCCGCGCGTTCGAGCCGTTCTTTACCACCAAGGAAGTCGGCAAAGGCACCGGCCTCGGCCTCAGCATGGTCTACGGGTTTGCAAAGCAATCCGGCGGCGCGATGGCGATACGCTCCGAACCGGGACACGGCACCGTGGTCAGGCTTTTCTTCCCCCGCATCACGGCGCCGCACGCCGATGCCGCGCCGATCGCCGACAAGATCGCCGCGCATGCCGGCACCGAGACCATTCTGGTCGTCGAGGATAACGATCTGGTGCGCTCGTATGTTGAAAAGGAATTGAAGGAGCTTGGCTATCGCGTCATCGCGAGGCGCGACGGGCGCGAGGCGCTCGAGACACTTCGCCAACCCGGGAAGATCGATCTCCTGTTCACGGATGTGGTGATGCCCGGCGGCATGTTCGGACCGGAGCTTGCTAGGGAAGCCTCGCGCCTGCGGCCCGAACTCAAGGTGCTGTTCACCTCCGGCTACACCGAACATCCCGTCCAACCGCTCGACGGCCTCGACGGCGAAGCGCCGATCCTGAACAAGCCCTACCGGCGGAATGACCTGGCCCTGATGCTGCGGATGGTGCTGAAGGGGGATTGAGGGATGTGAGCGGCGGGGCCGTCGCTCGTCAAGAACCCGACACAAGCAGGAACACCACGACAAGATTTGCCACGAACAGCATCGCATCGATGACAAAGATCCGGAGCATCGGGCCCTTCAAGACGGGCCAGTATGCCACCCCGACACGTCCCCCGCGCATCAGGATCGGAAGATTATATGCGAACTGACTGAAGTGACACGCGGCAAAAAACAGCAACAAGGCAAGCTGCGCGTCAATTGCCCCGAAGAAAGCAGGCCGGAACGCCAGCAGATATAGCGACAGCAGACCGATCGGCAGGTTGATCCCGCCAAGAAACGCCACGCTGGCCGACAAAGTCGGCGCGATCGGATTTGCACGCTCCTCCCGCGGCACCAGTATCTTCAGCGTATTACTCTGGGCAACGCTGAACTGGATGAATGCGCCGCCGAACCAGAGCGCATTGAGGAGCAGCACGACATCCAGGAACCGCATGGCTACTTTCCGTAGAACGCTTCGCTGCGCACCACGCGGCCGGCAGCGTCGAAGTCCATGAACTCGCTGGCGCGTGTGTCGGCCAGTTGCCACCAGACTGTCAGGCGCGCGATCGTATCGTCCCAGCTCCAGCTCAGGATTTTGAGATCCGCACTCTCGATGCTTCCGTAAGCCTTCCGCCAGTAGGCGCGAATGTTCTCAGCCCCGGTGACCACCGGAGATTCCGTCAGTTTGAGCGCCAGGGGGCTGCGCATCTCCGCATTTTCGGCAAAGTGCGAGACGACGGCGTCGATATCGACCTTGCACCAGTTTGCACACCACGCCTCGACAAAGCGTCCGGCGGCTGCCCGGTCCATCGTCTGTTCTCGCATGCCTTCGCCCTCCCCGTCCGGTCTGACAGATCGCAAGAGTGGCACAGCGCGATTCTAACGTCAACTATGTTGACCTTAGGAGACGGTCAGTTGTTGTCCGCGATGACCTCCATAACGGCCATCCACGCGGCAGCGCCACGCGGGCCGACACGATCAAACGCCTCGCTCACAGCTTTGCGCTCGTAGTCTGATGCCCGTCGTTCAGTGCGTTTTCCTGATTCCGTCAGCCGCAGCAATTTGGAGCGATGCTGCTCGGGCGACCGTTTCGATGTCAGCATTTTGCGCTCCAGCAGCAGGTTGAGCGGCCGGTTCAAGGCTTGTTTGGATATGCCGAGAATTTCGATCAGCGAGCCGATCGAGACGTCGGGCTGTCGCGCGACCACGTAGAGAATGCGGTGGTGCGGGCGTGACAGGCCAAGGGTCGCAAGATACTGATCGGCGGCAAGCGTCATGCCGCGCCAGCCGTAATACATCAGCTCCAGCGCCGTGTCCAAATCATGGAGCTTGTTGAGCGAGGCGCGGTGCAACCCCGCGGCATGAGAAACAGTTTTTTGCATTTTCCTACCGCGTCGAATTGACGAAGAGATCTACCCCAACGCCCTTAACTCTCTTCGCAACACCTTCCCCGTCGCCGTCATCGGCAGGCTTTCCGCGAACTGTACGTAGCGCGGATATTCGTGGGCGGCGAGCTGCACTTTGACGAATTCCTGGATCTCGCGTGCCAGCGCGTCATTGGGCGCAAACCCCGGACGCAGCACGATCCAGGCCTTGATCGATTCGGTTCGGATCGGATCGGGAATGCCGACCACCGCCGACATCGCCACCGCCGGGTGCTTCATCAGCGTGTGCTCGATCTCCGACGGCCCGACGCGGTAGCCGGCCGTGGTGATGACGTCGTCCTCGCGGCTGACATACCAGAAGTAACCGTCGTCATCCTGGACGCCGAGATCGCCGGTCAATAAAAACTCGCCGGCGTATTTTTTCGCCGTCGCTTCCGGATTGCGCCAATATTCGATCATGGTGCACGGACAGGGCTGACGCACGCCGATGACGCCGCGGGTGCCACGCGGCAGTTCCTCGCCACTGTCATTGAGGATACGCACATCAAAGCCGGGCGTCGCCCGGCCCATCGAACCTGGCCGGATCGGAAACAGTTTTGAATTGCTGCCGATCACGAGGTTGCATTCGGTCTGGCCGAACACTTCATGGGCATCGACGCCGAAGGTCGCACGCACCCAGTCAAGCATTTCACCACCGAGCGATTCACCACCGGTGAAAATGCTGCGCAGTTTGACGCCGGAATGCTTGACGCCTGCGATCCGCATCAGCTTTAGCGCCGTCGGTGGCAGGAACACGTTGCGGATACTGTAATCCGCCATCATTTGCATCGCCGCCTGGGGCTCGAATTTGCGCGCGCGGTGCCCGACCAGCGGCACGCCGTGATACCAGAACGCGAACAGCGCGTTGATCAGCCCGCCGATCCAGGCCCAGTCGGCCGGCGTCCACATCAGATCGCCCGGCTTGGGGATAAAGTCGTGGCACATCTCGACATTCGGCAGGTGGCCGAGCACGACGCGATGCGCATGCAGCGCGCCCTTGGGATTTCCAGTGGTGCCTGACGTGTAGATGATCAGGCCGGGATCGTCCGCCGACGTATCGACGGTCGTAAAGTCGGGGGAAGCCGCCCGCAGCGACGGCCAGAACGGTTTGGTGCCGGCGGGCGTGCGATCGCCGATCACGTAGATGTTCTTCAACTCAGGCAATCGGTCGCGGATCTTTGCGAGCTTGTCCCAGCCGGCCTCGTCAGTGACAATGGCCTTGGCCTCGGAATTGGAGAGACGAAACTCCAGCGCGTCCTCGCCGAACAGCGCGAACAGCGGAATCGAGATCATGCCGGAGCGAAACGCTGCCAGATGCGCGATCGGCAATTCCAGCGACTGCGACAGAAATACCGCAACGCGGTCGCCGCGAATGAGGCCATCGGCTTTCAGCACATTGGCGAAACGGCGCGACATCTCGGCGACCTCGTCGAACGAGGTCCGCGTCGCGCTGCCGTCCTCGTCGATATAGATCAGCGCCAGGCGGCCAGAGCCATCGGCATGGCGGTCGCAGCAGGCGGTCGCGATGTTGAATCGCGCCGGGATATCCCAGCGGAAGTTGCGATAGAGTTCGTCGTAGGTGGCGGCTTCGGTGAACATGCGCGCCAGATTAGACCATTGCCGCTGCAGCACAAACCCCTTCCGCACGGCAACGGTTCAGTGCGGCGCCCGCTCCATTGCCAGTTCCGCCTCAAGGCTTGCGGCATCGCGATAGATCGAGGCGACCGCGAGCACGCGGCCGCCGCTTTTGTATTGCAGCAGGCAATCCTTCGCGGCGATATTGCCGTCTACCACAATCTCGTCCCACTTCTCGGCGTGACCGACATAGTTGATCGGCACGTCGTAATGTTGACTCCAGAAGAACGGAACGGCGTCGAAGACTTCGCGCTGTCCCAACATGTTGCGTGCGGCGGTCTGGCCCTGGCGTTCCGCCACCACCCAATGCTCAACCCGAATCCGTTCGCCGGAATGCGGATTGGGCCAGCGCGCAATATCGCCCGCCGCGTAGATTCCAGGCGCGCTGGTCTCAAGATAGGCATTCACCGTGACGCCGCGGTCGATCGCAAGTCCGGCCTTTTCGGCCAGAGCGAGGCGCGGACGCACGCCGACGCCGACCACCACAAGTTCGGCCTCCAGCACGCCGCCGCTCCTCAGCGTCGCCCGTTTGCCTTCGATTGCCGTGACGGTATCGCCGAGATGGAAGACGACGCCGTGCTCTTCATGCAGCGCGCGGATGAAATCGCCCATCTCGGGCCCGAGCACTCGCTCCATCGGCCGCTGCTCCAGCCCCACGACGTGGACTTCGAGATTTTTGGCTCGCAGCGACGCTGCCGCCTCAAGCCCGATAAAACTAGCGCCGATCACAAGCGCTCGACGCGCGCCGTCAGCCGATGCAATGATCGCACGGCAATCGTCCAGCGAGCGCAGCACATGAACGTGGGGCTGGTCCGCGCCGGGTATCGGCAGATGCACCGGCTCCGCGCCGGTCGCCAGCAGTAACCGGTCGTAGGGAATGACCTCGCCGCCGGACAGAACCACGCTCCGGGCCCTGGTGTCGATCGAGGTGACGTCGGCCTTGACCCGCAAATCGATCGCCGCCTCCGTGTAAAATCCGTCGGGCTGCAACGGCAGCCAGTCCTCCGGCGCGCTGCCGGCGAGATAATCCTTCGACAGGTTCGGCCGATCGACAGGCGGTGCTGCCTCGTTGCTCAGCATCACGATGCTGCCGCGATAGTCCTGCCGTCGCAGCATCGCGGCGGCGGCAAACCCCGCCGCGCCACCTCCAACAATGACGATCTTGCCGGGCGCATCGACGGCACCTTTCACGCGGGGCTTCGGTTGCTCGCGCTTCTCCCGGACAAAAATACGGTCACCTTCGTGCTCGACCTTCCAGACCGCGATCGGATTGAGCGCTGGGGCACGCGCGGCCTCGCCGGTGCGCAGATCGAAACAGGCGTGGTGCCAGGGGCAGCGGATGCTCTCGCCGGTCACGAGCCCTTCCGCAAGCGGCCCGTGATAGTGACTGCAGTGCGGGCCGATCGCGAAGATTTCGGAGCCCGCACGCACCAGCACGACTTCCTCGTCGCCGACATGGCCGAGCAGCGTCGGGCCGGAGAATTCAGAGAGCGCGATGCCATTTGACAGTTCGGGACCAGCGGGCGGGGCTTTTTGGTCGGCCATGGTGTCCTCCGCAGCGTGACATTTATCAATCCGCGGCCCAGCCCATCAGTTCCAACGCGCAGCCTCACCCCGCGAGCGCGGCTTTCACCAATCCGCTGGCCTTACCAAAGTCCATCTGGCCGGCGTATTTGGCCTTCAGCACCGCGATCACCTTGCCCATGTCCTTCATTCCGGCGGCGCCGGTCTCGGCGACCGCGGCCGAGATCGCCGCCTTCACATCATCTTCCGACATCTGCTTCGGCAGATACGCCGAGATGATTGCGATCTCCTCGCGCTCCTGCGTGGCGAGTTCGGCGCGGCCGCCCTTGTCGTAGAGTTCGACGGATTCCTGGCGCTGCTTGATCATCTTCTGGAACACACCGAGCAGGTCGGCGTCGCTGAGTGGCGGCTTGCCCTCCCCGCGCGCGGCGATGTCGGCGTTCTTGATGGTCGAATTGACCATGCGCAGCGTGGAGAGCTTGCGCTCATCCTTGGCCCGCATCGCGTCCTTGACCGCATTGTTGATATCGTCGCGCAGCATGTTTCAGTCCTTCAGCTTTCGGGCCTTATCTAGGTCGTCCGCGGCAATGAAACAACCGCAATAGACGCCTTGTGCAGCTCCCGATCCCGCTGCGACATAAGAATTCGGGGCCTTATCCCGGTTTGGATCGAAATGGGTTACAAGCAGGTTGTATATACCCCGTCCTCGATCTCAGAGACGATCCCGGCACTGTCAGCCATCCACAGCACCCTCCACTCAATGATGCAGGGAAACATGGCATCGCGGATATGGGCGGAGCGGCGACCGAGGCCACGCTCCCCTCTGGTTTCATAACCATGCTGCTCAAGCGAAGTCAGTAGTTCGGTTTCGGGAATGCCGATCGGAAACGTGGCATGGACGCGCTGGCGATAAACGTCTTTCCTATCAGGCAGTCCAGGGCGAAAAAATCCCCCACTGATGTCGCGAATAATCGGAGGGCGGCCAAACCAAAACCAGGCCTCCAGTCCAGCCGCGCCAACGACCACAAACAACAGGATCATGACCGCTGCCGTGACGCACTTACGGAGCATGCCGCGCGCGGCGTAAAGACGAGACCCGGCTACCTGTTGCTGCCTCACGCTTGATGGTTCTCCAAGCTTGCGGAATTTCGAAGAATTGCAATCCTGAAACTAACGACCGAAATCCTACCGAAAGGAAAACCGAAACGAGTAAATTCAGGATTCTAGCCTCGCAGCCATTCGGTCAGCGCGTCGGCGGTCGCCTGGGCCTGTTCCACCTGCGGCAGGTGCCCGCAATTCGGCAGCACCACCAGTTTGGCCCCCGGAATGCCGCTCGACATCTCCATCGAGAGCGAGTTCGGGATGGTGTTGTCCTGGTCGCCGGTCAGCACCAGCGTCGGACATCTGATCCATGCCAGCGTGGGGCGAGAATCCGGCCGGCCGATCACGGCCATCTGCTGGCGGACGAACGCCTCCGGCCCGATATCGTCACCCATGTCGTGGACAAGCTGGCGCAACGCGGCATCGCCCTGCCGCGAGGGGTGCACGAAGCCGGGAAACAGCTCGTCGAGCACGGCGCGGTACTCGCCGCTTCTCGCACGGGCGATCATGCCCTGGCGGCGGGTCGTCGCTTCGCCGGTGTCGGGCCGGGCCTGGGTGCTGATCAGCGCCAGCTTCGCCACCCGCTCCGGTGCCTGCCGCATGATCTCGAAGGCGATGTAGCCGCCCATGGAATGCCCGGCGAGCGCAAAGCGCGGCGGCGCCTCGGCCAGGATCCGCCGGGCGATCGCGCCCATATTGTCGTCGCGCTTGTGGTTGGCGACCGTCACGGGCCCCAACTGCCACAGGGCCGGCACCACGGGGCCAAAGAGCCGCGGCGAGCAGGCGAGACCCGGAACGAGCAGGATCGGCATCGTATCGTCCATACACGGGCTCCCGATGGGGCGGTTTTGCGCGAAAACGGGCTGGAAACGGGAACCCAGCTTAAGACAGCGCCGCAGCCTGTCAAATATGCAGGGAAACCCGTGTGAATCTGCGTTTTTTGGGGTTCACGCGGCAGGATGTGGCGACTATGTAATGCGCTCATGACAATACCTGAAAACTCGTCAGCCTGGCCGGACCTCAAACCGACCGCGCTCCTCGTGCTCGCCGACGGCACCGTGCTGGAAGGCTTTGGCCTCGGCGCGGAAGGCCAAGCGGTCGGCGAAGTCTGCTTCAACACCGCGATGACCGGTTATGAGGAGATCCTCACCGATCCCTCCTATGCCGGGCAGCTCATCACCTTCACCTTCCCGCATATCGGCAATGTCGGCACCAACGACGAGGATATCGAGACGGTGAACATGGCGGCGACGCCGGGCGCGCGCGGCGTGATCCTGCGTACTGCGATCACCGCCCCCTCGAACTACCGCTCGGCAAAACATCTCGACGCCTGGCTGAAGGCGCGCGGCATCATCGGCCTTTCCGGCATCGACACCCGCGCGCTGACCGCGCTGATCCGCTCCAAGGGCATGCCCAATGCCGTGATTGCGCACGCCAAAGACGGCAAGTTCGACCTCCATGGCCTGAAGGAAGAAGCGCGCGAATGGCCGGGCCTCGAAGGCATGGACCTGGTGCCGATGGTGACGTCCGGCCAGCGCTTCACCTGGGACGAGACGCCATGGGGCTGGGAAAAGGGTTTTGGCCGCCAGACCGCGCCCGAATTCAACGTGGTCGCGATCGACTATGGCATCAAGCGCAACATCCTGCGGCTGCTCGCCGGTGAAGGCTGCAAGATCACGGTGGTGCCGGCGACGACGTCGGCCGAAGACATCCTGGCGTTGAAGCCGGACGGCGTGTTTCTGTCCAACGGCCCCGGCGATCCCGCCGAGACCGGCAAATATGCGGTGCCTGTCATCAAGCAGGTGATCGATTCGGGGACGCCGACCTTCGGCATCTGTCTCGGCCATCAGATGCTGGGCCTCGCCGTCGGCGCCAAGACCAAGAAGATGCATCAGGGCCATCACGGCGCCAATCATCCGGTCAAGGACGAGACCACCGGCAAGGTGGAGATCACGTCCATGAACCACGGTTTTGCGGTGGATCAGGACACGCTTCCCAAGGGCGCCACCCAAACCCACGTCTCGCTGTTCGACGGCTCCAATTGCGGCATCCAGCTCGACGGCAAGCCGGTGTTCTCGGTGCAGTACCACCCGGAAGCCTCACCCGGCCCGCGCGATTCGCATTATCTGTTCAAGCGGTTCGCCGATCTGATGCGGGCGAACAAGCGGTAGCATCCCCGAGGCGTCATCCCCGGGATGAACGCAATTGCGTTCAACCGTAGGTGCTCGCCTCTTCGGCGAGCCTCGAAGAATGAGACGTTCGAGCCCGCGGCGCATCCTTCGAGGCGCGCAAGCCAGCGGCGCAATTGCGCCGCCGAGCGCACCTCCCGAGCGAACGCAAGTGCGTTCGTCCGGGGATGACGTCGGCGCTCGCGGCAATCCGATCCTTTCTCGAAATACCATCCATGACCGGATCGACGCCGGGGCATGACGAGATATCATGTGACGAACGCCCCGCCGTCGCGCTATCTGGTATAATATTATAGCCGACATTTAACGCACAGGAATTCCCATGGACTCCTCCGCCACCCCCAGGATCGAATACGGCGTGACGCCGACCAGCGTGATGGCATCGATGTCGGGTCTCGAGTTCGTCCGCGCGATCTTCGAGGGCAAATTGCCGGCGCCGCCGATCATGGAGAATGTCGAACCGTTCGATTCCACCGCCGAGAACGGCGTGGTGACATTCCACAGCGTGCCGGGCTTCCGGCACTACAACCCGATCGGCTCGGTGCATGGCGGGTACGCCGCGATCCTGCTGGATTCCGCTATGGGCCTTGCCGTCCACACTGCGCTGCCCGCCGGCACCGGCTACACCACGCTCGAATTCAAGATCTCCTTCATCAAGGGCATGACCAAGGATACCGGCCCGGTGAAGTCGGAAGGCCGCACGCTCAGCGTCGGTCGACGCGCGGCCACGGCCGAGGCGCGCATCACCGATTCCAAGGGCCGCCTGCTGGCGCATGCCACCACCACCTGCCTGGTGTTCGAAATCCCGAAGGGATGAGCCAGGGGAACGCGAGGCGCTGACCGCGGTTGATATCGTAGGGTGGGCAAAGCGAAAGCGTGCCCACCATCTTGCTTCTGGTAGCAATGGTGGGCACGGCGCAGATGCGCCTTTGCCCACCCTACGATTTCGGAGCGCGATCATGTCCGTCGTCAGCGAAGACCTTCAGCCGCTCACCTTCGACTTCGTCGATGACGGGCTGGTGCCGAACAGCAAGCTGCCGTTCCTGGTCTACAAGCGTGCAGTCGACGTCGATAACGATCACCCCGAAAAGACCATCGAGGGCCTGTTCGGCGCCAACGGCTGGGGCGCGATGTGGCGCAACGGCGTCTACGACTATCTGCACTACCACGCCACCGTGCATGAAGTGCTCGGCGTTATCAGCGGCAACGCCATCGTGCGCTTCGGCGGCGACAACGGCGCGGAGCTTGCGATCGCCGCCGGTGACGTCGCGATTCTGCCCGCCGGCACCGGGCATCAATGCCTGTCTTCGAGCACTGATTTCTGCGTCGTTGGCGCTTACCCGCCCGGCCCGCCGATGGATCTGGTGCGGCCGACAAAGGAAGCGCACGCCAAGGCGCTGAAGACGATTCCGCAAGTGAAGCTGCCGAAGACCGATCCGGTGCTGGGAGAAAACGGTCCGCTCGTGAAACTTTGGAAGTGACGGCTAAGGCAGATTGAGCTGCCACGACACGCCGAAACGGTCCGCCGCCCAGCCGAATCTGCGGCTGAACGGATAGGCGTCGAGCGGCATCATGATCTGGCCGCCGTCGGAAAGCTTTGCGAACAAGCCGTCGATCTCGGCCTCGTCGCCACAGTCGACGAACAATGACATGGCAGGCGTAAACGTGAAGCCGTGTTTTACAGGGCTGTCGATGCACATGAAGGTCTGACCGTTGAGGGTAAAGGTCGCTTTAATGACCGAGCCTTCGGCTCCCGGTCCCTCCGCGCCATAGCGGCTGATGCTGGTGACAGCGGCATTCGGGAACAGCGACACATAGAAGTTCATCGCCTGTTCGCAGCTGCCTTCGAACATCAGGAAGGTCTTTATTTTCTGAGACATCGGTTGCGCATCTCTTTGCTGTTATCAGCGCAAAGAAAGACGAAGCCGTGCCGGAAATCAAGCCGGGGTGCTTCGTCGTCAGATTTGCCGACGGTCAACCTGGCAGTTACGCCGCGTTGCTGCCTTCCTGACGGCTGGCTTCGAACAAAAACCAGGTGCGGCGCTCGGTCTCGTCGATGAACAGTTCGAGCAGGCCAGCGGTGCCGGAATCCTCAAGTTCGTCGGCGAGCTTGTGGGCTTTGCGCATCGCCGCCGCCATGTGCTTGTTGTCTTCCATCAGCTCGCGCAGCATTTCCCGCGGCGGCACATAGTTCTCGTTATTGTCCTGGATGGTCTGCAACTTTGCGATCTCTCCGATCGAGCGCAGCGTGGTGCCGCCGAGCTTGCGGACCCGTTCGGCGATCTGGTCGGTCGTGGCGAAAATCGCTTCCGACTGCTGATCGAGCATCACATGATAGTCGTTGAAGTGCCGGCCGCTCACATGCCAGTGGAAATTCTTGGTCTTCATGTAGAGCGCGAAGGCATCGGCCAGCAACACATTGAGCGACGCCGAAATCTTGTCCACGGCGGCCTGCGGCAGATCGGTGGGCGTATCGAGATCGGGGGACACTTTTTCGGGTTTGGCGGCTTTGCTCACGTTGAACCTTCCTGTTAGGAAACCGGGCGCGGCGGCAATGGACTTTGGCCGCCGAACACCCTAACGCAGCATCTTCCCGGCGGTTCCTGTGCCGGAACACCTGTTTTGCCGGACGTAAGCCCCGATGGACGAATGGATCGACTATTACGATTCCACGCATACGATTTATGCGAGCAAGCTGCATCGTGACCTGCATTTCCAGATCATCGCGCGTGACATCATCGACTACATCCCATCCGCCGATGCCGTCGTGCTGGACTACGCCTGCGGCGAGGCGTTGTCGGCGGCCAAGGTGGCGGACGCCTGCGCAAAGCTCTACCTCGCCGAACCCGCCCCGGGCGTGCGCGGTCGGCTGATCGCGCGCTTTGCGCCGAACACCAAAATCCGCGTCCGCTCGCTGGACGAGCTGCGGAATATGAACGCGCAGTCGATCGACCTCGTCGTCATGAATTCGGTGGCGCAATACATGACGAAGGAAGAGCTGGATTCCGCGTTCACGGTCATTCGCCGGCTGTTGAAGCCGAGCGGGCGGCTGGTGGTGGGCGATATCCTGCGGCCCGAGGTCGGAATGGCCAGGGACGTGCTGGCGCTGCTGAAATTCGCCAGCTCCCACGGCTTCCTGATGGACGCGCTCTACGGCCTCGCCTCTACCGCGCTGTCGGACTACCGGCAATTGCGCACCCGCGTCGGCCTGCAGCGCTACAGCGAGAGCGAGATGATCGCGAAACTCGGCCGCGCCGGATTTTCCGCTTCGCGGGCCCCCAACAATATCGGGCACAATCCGTGGCGGATGACCTTCGTGGCGCGCCTGCCCATGGCCAGGTAGCGCCTTTTTTGACGGTCTTTGTTCGCTGCGGCCGGCCGTTAGGGTTAATGAAAGGTAAACGTGGCTCACCCTCCCGTGATCGGTAATGATCACTGCGGCCCGGTGGCGGAAGTGTTGACGCGAGAACGGTGCATCGTTCTTTATCCTGGTTCAAGTCCAGGCCGGGCCTCCACGCTTCGCCCTGACGGGCTACGCGTGGCGCAGCCACGCGGAGACATCAGGTCGGACCGTGTCCGGCGTAGCTTGAGCGCGGCGAAAGCGTAGACGGACTGGGGTCGGGCCTCGGCCAGCCTTTCCTACCTCACCAAGCAGAAGGCCAAACTCCCCGAAAATGCCGGTTGATGGCCCGTTTTTGGGGGTTTCGCGGGTGCAAAATCTGGTCTAAAGACCACCCGCGCGCGAGGGTAACCCGCGCTCTTGGCTTAGGGGACGCGCAGCAGGCGCGCCCTTTTTTTGTGCCCAAATTCCAGTCCGCGAGACCTGATGCCCAAAAGAACCGACATCTCCACCATCCTGATCATCGGCGCCGGTCCCATCGTGATCGGCCAGGCCTGCGAATTCGACTATTCGGGCACCCAGGCGGTGAAGACGCTGAAGGAAGAGGGTTTTCGGATCGTCCTGGTCAATTCCAATCCGGCGACGATCATGACCGACCCGGAATTGGCCGACGCCACCTATATCGAGCCGATCACGCCCGAAATCGTCGCCAAGATCATCGAGAAAGAGCGCTACGTCATTCCCGGCGGCTTCGCGCTGCTGCCGACCATGGGTGGCCAGACTGCGCTGAATTGCGCGCTCTCGCTGCGCAAGCAGGGCACGCTGGAGAAATTCGACGTCGAGATGATCGGCGCCACCGCAGATGCGATCGACAAGGCCGAGGACCGCCAGCGTTTTCGCGAGGCGATGACCAAGATCGGGCTGGAGACGCCGCGCTCGGTCCAGGTGAAGACGCTGCCGGACGCGCTGCGCGCGCTCGACGTGATCGACTTCCCGGCCCTGATCCGTCCCTCCTTCACCATGGGCGGCACTGGCGGCGGCATCGCCTACACCAAGGCAGAATTCATCGAGATCGTCGAACGCGGCATCGATGCCTCACCGACCTCCGAGGTACTGATCGAGGAATCCGTTCTCGGCTGGAAAGAATTCGAAATGGAGGTGGTGCGCGACAAGAAGGATAACTGCATCATCATCTGCTCGATCGAGAACCTCGATCCGATGGGCGTGCATACCGGCGATTCCATCACCGTGGCCCCTGCGCTGACGCTGACCGACAAGGAATACCAGATCATGCGCGACGCCTCGCTGGCGGTGCTGCGCGAGATCGGGGTCGAGACCGGCGGCTCCAACGTCCAGTTCGGCGTCAATCCGGCCGACGGCCGCATGGTCGTGATCGAGATGAATCCGCGCGTGTCGCGCTCGTCGGCACTGGCTTCGAAGGCCACCGGCTTTCCGATCGCAAAAGTCGCCGCCAAGCTCGCGGTCGGCTATACGCTGGATGAAATCGGCAACGACATCACCGGCGGCGCGACGCCGGCCTCGTTCGAGCCTACCATCGACTACGTCGTCACCAAGATCCCCCGTTTTGCGTTCGAGAAGTTTCCCGGCGCCTCCCACACCTTGACGACGTCGATGAAGTCGGTCGGCGAAGTGATGGCGATCGGCCGCACCTTCCAGGAGAGCCTGCAAAAGGCGCTGCGCGGGCTCGAGACCGGCCTGACCGGCCTCGACGAAATCGAAATCGAGGACCTCGGCCGCGGCGACGACAAGAACGCGGTCCGCGCCGCCCTGGGCACGCCGACGCCGAATCGCATCCTGCAGGTAGCCCAGGCGATGCGGCTCGGCTGGTCCAACGAAGAGATCTTCAATTCCTGCAAGATCGATCCCTGGTTCCTCGCCGAGATGCGCGGCATCGTCGAGATGGAAGCCAAGATCAAGGCCAACGGCCTGCCCGGCAACGCATTCGGCATGCGGACCTTGAAAGCGATGGGCTTTTCCGACGCACGGCTCGCCGTGCTTGCAGAAGCCACCGAGGCCAATGTGACCGCGAAGCGCCACGCGCTCGGCGTGCGTCCGGTGTTCAAGCGCATCGACACCTGCGCCGCGGAGTTCGCCTCGCCCACCGCCTACATGTATTCGACCTATGAATCGCCGTTTGCCGGTAATTTGGCCGATGAGAGCGCGCCGTCCGACAAGAAGAAGGTCATCATCCTCGGCGGCGGACCGAACCGCATCGGCCAGGGCATCGAGTTCGACTATTGCTGCTGCCACGCCTGCTTTGCGCTGCATGACGCCGGCTACGAGACCATCATGATCAACTGCAATCCGGAAACCGTGTCGACCGACTACGACACCGCGGATAGACTGTACTTCGAGCCGCTCACCGCCGAAGACGTGCTGGAAATCATTGCCACCGAACGCAGCAACGGCACGCTCCACGGCGTGATCGTGCAGTTCGGCGGCCAGACCCCGCTCAAACTGGCGCGCGCGCTGGAAGCTGCCGATGTGCCGATCCTCGGCACCTCGCCCGACGCCATCGATCTGGCCGAAGACCGCGATCGCTTCAAGCGCGTGCTCGACAAGCTGCGGCTGAAGCAGCCCAAGAATGGCATCGCCTATTCGGTCGAGCAGGCGCGGCTGGTGGCGGCCGATCTCGGCCTGCCGCTGGTGGTGCGTCCGTCCTATGTGCTGGGCGGCCGCGCGATGCAGATCATCCGCGAGGAGAATCAACTCAACGACTATCTGCTCGGCACGCTGCCCGAGTTGGTGCCGGGTGACGTCAAGGCGCGCTATCCCAACGACAAGACCGGCCAGATCAATACGGTGCTGGGCACCAACCCGCTGTTGTTCGACCGCTATCTTTCCGACGCCACCGAGATCGACGTCGACTGCCTGTGCGATGGCAAGGACACCTTCGTCGTCGGCATCATGGAGCATATCGAGGAGGCCGGCATTCACTCCGGCGATTCCGCCTGTTCGCTGCCGCCGCATTCGCTGGATGCCGCGATGATCGGCGAACTCGAACGGCAGACCCGCGAACTCG
The DNA here is from genome assembly GCF_964252915.1 of Bradyrhizobium sp. LjRoot220. Lineage (NCBI taxonomy): Bacteria > Pseudomonadati > Pseudomonadota > Alphaproteobacteria > Hyphomicrobiales > Nitrobacteraceae > Bradyrhizobium > Bradyrhizobium sp. LjRoot220. The sequence goes on along the minus strand of NZ_CAXUPS020000007.1, from coordinate 164,029 downwards.
CGCTCGGCCTCGATGTGGTCGGCCTGATGAACGTGCAATACGCCATCAAGGATGGCGACATCTATGTGCTCGAGGTCAACCCGCGGGCGTCGCGCACCGTGCCGTTTGTCGCCAAGGTGGTCGGCACGCCGGTGGCGAAGATCGCCGCAAGAATCATGGCCGGCGAGAAGCTCGCGGACTTCAACCTGAAGAAGCGCAAGCTCGGCCATGTCGGCGTCAAGGAATCGGTATTCCCGTTCGCGCGTTTTCCCGGCGTCGATACGGTGCTCGGTCCGGAGATGCGATCGACCGGCGAGGTGATGGGCATCGACAGCTCATTCGAAGTCGCCTTCGCCAAGAGCCAGCTCGGCGGCGGCACCCGCGTGCCGCGCAAGGGCACGGTGTTCGTCTCGGTGCGCGAGAGCGACAAGACCCGCATCGCGGACGCCGTGCGGCTGCTGCACTCGCTCGGCTTCAAGGTGATGGCCACATCGGGCACCCAGCGCTTCCTCACCGATTCTGGCGTCCCGACCGAAAAAGTGAACAAGGTGCTGGAGGGCCGGCCGCATATCGTCGACGCCATCACCAATGGCGACATCCAGCTCGTCTTCAACACCACCGAAGGGCCGCAGGCGCTGGCCGACAGCCGTTCGTTGCGTCGGGCTGCCCTCTTGCATAAAGTGCCATATTACACCACTCTTTCGGGTGCCGTGGCGGCCGCACAGGGCATTCGCGCCTATCTGGGCGGAGACCTTGAGGTCCGCACGCTGCAGAGTTACTTTTCCGAAAACTGATCGTTCGCCGGGCCGAATTGCCCGCTAAACGATTGGCAACAAAGCCAGTATGGCTGGAACCCACCGCTCGTCGGATGTTTGTATCGGCCCCTGACGGGGCCGAAATTAATAGGCCGACGAGCCCGCTTTCGGGCTCGCAAAGCCCCGAATCGAAATCGAAAAGAGTGCTTCGTGCGCGCAACCTCTTGAGCGGCCCGCACGAGCGAAGGACGGAAGAGATGATGGAAAAGGTTCCCATGACCGCTGGCGGCTATGCCGCCCTCGAAGTCGAGTTGAAGCAGCGCCAGTCGGTGGATCGTCCGCGGATCATCGAGCATATCGCCGAGGCGCGCTCGCATGGCGACCTTTCGGAGAACGCGGAATATCACGCCGCCAAGGAAGAGCAGTCGCATAATGAAGGCCGCATCGCCGAGATCGAAGACAAGCTCGCGCGCGCCGACATCATCGACATCTCGAAGCTCTCCGGCGACACCATCATGTTCGGTGCGACGGTGACGCTGGTCGACGAGGACACCGAGAAGAAGGCGGTGTGGCAAATCGTCGGCGAGCCGGAAGCCGATGCCAAGAAGGGCCGCATCTCCATCACCTCGCCGCTGGCCCGCGCGCTGATCGGCAAGAAGAAGGGCACGACCGTCGAGGTCGTGGCTCCCGGCGGCGCCAAGGCCTACGAGATCACCAAGGTCGAATTTCGGTAGACTGAGCTGGATTGGCTCGGCGGGCGTTTGCCCGCCGGTCCGGACCGGAGGTGGGTTCATCGCCTTGAGGAAGACGGCATGCAACGAAATCATATTGTCGTTGCGCAGCTAGCTCTCACACTGATGCTTCTCATTGGCGGTTGTCACGCCGCCACTGCGGCCGAGATTCCGGTGCCGCCGCGCATCGCCCCCAAGGACGTCTCGATCCAGACCGGTCCACCGAATTGCAGCCGCTGGACCGACGACTGCGTCAACTGCACGCGCGGCGCCAGGGATGAACCGGCGGTGTGCTCCAACATCGGCTTTGCCTGTCAGCCCAAAGCCGTCCGCTGCGTCGGCGCGCAGTAGGCAGTGCAGGCTTTCCCGGTTCGGTGCTTCATCCTTCGAGACGCGGCGAAGACGCGCTCATTCAGCGATGAGCTCACGTCACGCGGGAGGTCCAAAATCCTCATGGTGAGGCGCGCGGCAACGCCGCGCGTCTCGAACCATGAGGCCACCCGATCGGGGTACATTGATCTGGGACCAAGTGAGCTGCGCTCCAGTGCCGCGGCGCGAGGTCACCTTGAAGTAACCATGCACGCAACGCAGCAAATACTCAGCGGCCCGTATTATTCCCTTGCCGCTCGCCAAAACGTCATCGGATTCGGGAAGCCGCGCGCTTTTCTAGAAGCCCGCGACACGTTACCAATTAGCGCGTCTTAATTTTGGGGGATATACGATGGACCAGTTCGACAGAATGCTTGCGAAATTTCAGCCGACGGCACTGAGCCTGTTTCGCTTCATCACCGGCTTGCTGCTGTTTCAATTCGGCGTCGCGAAGATTCTGAAGTTTCCGCAAATTCCGCAAGGCAATGCTTCCGCCTTTCTCAACAAGGTGGAATTGATGTCGCTACCCGGAGCCGCCGGTGCGCTTGAATTGATTCTGGGAGCTCTTTTGCTGCTCGGACTGTTCACGCGGCCCGTCGCCTTCATTCTTGCCGGCGAGATGGCCTTTGCTTATTTCATCGGTCATGCGCCGAGGGGCTTTTATCCGCTGATCAACGGCGGCACGCTCGCGATCCTGTTCTGTTTCGCCTGCCTTTATCTGTCGACCTCTGGCGGTGGACCGATCAGCCTCGACGCCATGATGCGGAAGAAGACGTAACGTCTCTTTCATTCGTCATTGCCTGCGACAAACGCAAAGCGTTTGCGCCGGGTGCGATTGCGACGAAGCAACCCATTCTTTCTCCGGATCGATGGATTGCTTCGCCTGTCGGGGTCGCGTTCGCGCGACCCGGTGGCTCGCAATGGCGGGGGGCGATAAGCCCGCTTATCCCGCCACCTTGACGTCCAGCGGCACCGCCGCCTCGTATTTCGAATTGTGCAGCACCAGCGACGTCCTGACATTGCGCACATGGGGCGCCGACGTCAGGTGGGTGACGAAATCCTGGAACGTCGCCATGTCGGGCGCCACGCATTTCAGGATGAAATCCACTTCCCCCGACAGCATCCAGCACTCGCGCACCAGCGGCTCGGCGCGGACAAATTCCTCGAACGCGCGCAGGTCGGCTTCGGCCTGGCTCGACAGGTGCACGGAGGCGAACACGGTGACGTCGAAGCCGAGCCGGCGCGGATCCAATAGTCCGCGGTAGCCCTGGATGTAGCCTTCTTCCTCCAGCGTCCGCACCCGGCGCAGGCAGGGCGGCGGCGAAATGCCAACCCGTTTGGCCAGTTCGACGTTGGTGATTCGGCCATCGGCCTGGATTTCGGAAAGAATTCTAAGGTCGATTTCGTCGAGATTCTTCGACACGCGGTCCGGTTCCTTTTGGGGTTCCCTGAGGTTGTCTGGGGACGGGCTGGTTTGGAGGGTATTATCGGTAACACTCTTAGCGCAGCTGCCAGCGCTTGCGCAATTTTATTGCGCGTGCACTGCGCCATTTGTGCGGTTTCCGTGAAAAATGCCTCACTTGCGGGGAAAATTCGCTTATTTGAATTGCAATTCTTGCATAGCTACCCAGATATCATAAACTCGGATTTGACACTTTTAGCGCCGCGCGACGCTTTTCCCGGCGCTTCCTTGCACACGTCCTCATCAAAATCCTCCAAAGAGAGGGATCTGCCGATGCCTGCGCCTATCCATGCCAAGGTCGTCATTATCGGTTCCGGCCCTGCCGGGTACACCGCAGCGATCTACGCAGCGCGGGCGATGCTTGAACCGGTGCTGATCCAGGGCATCCAGCCCGGCGGCCAGCTCACCATCACCACCGACGTGGAAAACTATCCAGGCTTTGCCGATGTGATCCAGGGTCCGTGGCTGATGGAGCAGATGGAAAAGCAAGCCGCCCATGTCGGCACCAAGCTCGTCACCGATCTCGTCACCAAGCTCGACACCACGCAGCGGCCGTTCCGCCTGACCTGCGACAGCGGCGAGGTCTATCTCGCCGAAACCGTGGTCCTTGCCACCGGCGCGCAGGCGCGCTGGCTCGGCCTGCCGTCGGAAGAGAAGTTCAAGGGCTTTGGCGTCTCGGCCTGCGCGACTTGCGACGGCTTCTTCTATCGCGGCAAGGAAGTCATGGTGGTCGGCGGCGGCAACACCGCGGTCGAGGAAGCGCTGTTCCTCACCAACTTCGCCTCGCAAGTCACAATCGTGCATCGCCGCAATCATTTCCGCGCCGAGCGCATCCTGCAGGACCGCCTGTTCAAGAACCCGAAGATCAAGGTGATCTGGGACAGCGCGCTCGACGAAATCTGCGGCACCGAAAATCCGGGCAAGGTCACCCACGTGCGCCTGAAAAACGTCAAGACCGGTGCGCTGAAGGAGGTGCCCGCGGACGGCGTCTTCATCGCCATCGGCCATGCGCCCGCAACCGAACTCGTCGCCGGCCAGGTCAAGCTCAAACCCTCCGGCTATGTCGAAGTGGCGCCGAACTCGACCGCGACTTCGATTCCCGGCCTGTTTGCCGCCGGCGACGTCGCCGACGAAACCTGGCGGCAGGCGGTGACGGCCGCCGGCCTTGGCTGTATGGCGGCCCTCGAGGCCGAACGTTTTCTCGCTCTGCGAGCGAGTGATCGCGCGGCCGCAGAATGAGAACGCGTCGAACACGGGACGGATTTACGGACATGGATTGGGACAAGCTGAAGGTGTTTCACGCGGCGGCTGAAGCGGGCAGCTTCACCCATGCCGGCGAGCAACTCGGGCTTTCGCAATCGGCGGTATCGCGGCAAGTCTCGGCGCTGGAGCAGGAGCTTGCGGTGTCGCTGTTCCATCGCCATGCGCGCGGGCTGATCCTCACCGAACAGGGCGACCTGTTGTTCCGCACCGCGCATGACGTGTTCATGCAGTTGCAGGCCGCGCGCGCCAAGCTCACCGACAGCCGCGAGCGGCCGTCAGGCGATCTCAAGATCACCACGCCGCCGGCGCTCGGCATCAACTGGCTGATCCCGCGGCTCGACGAGTTCACCGGCCTCTATCCGGACATCCGCATCTCGCTGATCGTCACCGACGAGGATCTCGATCTGTCGATGCGCGAGGCCGATGTCGCGATCCGGACCCGCAAGCCGACCCAGCCGGATCTGATCCAGCGCAAGCTGTTCTCGATCGGCTTCCATGCCTATTGCTCGCCGGAATACATCAAGCGCTTCGGCACGCCGCGCACGCTCGACGACCTCGACTCGCATCGCATCATCATGCTCGGCGATGCGCAGGTGCCGCCGCATCTGCAGAACCGCAGCTGGCTGATCGACGCCGGCCGCAACGGCTCGGGTCCGCGCGAGGCCTATTTCAAGGTCAACAACATCCTGGGTCTTGTCAGGGCCTGTCAGCAGGGGCTCGGCATCGCCGCCCTGCCCGACTATCTGGTCGAGGAGAACAACCGTCTGGTGCAGCTGTTCGGCGAGACCGACTCGATCCAGATCGACACCTATTTTGTTTATCCCGAAGAGTTGAAGACGGTGGCGCGGGTGCAGGTGTTCCGCGATTTCGTGGTGAGCAAGGCGCAACGCTGGCCGTCCTAGAACATGATCGGTTCTGATTGAATCAAAACCGATGCTCTAGATTCTTGTTTTGACGCGTGTTCTTGACGCGAACCGGTAGCCGCTTCGCTCCGCTCGCAAGCGCTCTGGGCGCGGTGACGTTTCCTCATCCTGCTCTGCGAATTAGTCGCCCTTATAAAGCCCCCGGTCTCCGCATGTCAGACATGCGGCTTGAACGCTTTACGCAAGCCGCCGATGAGGATCATAGTGCATACACGCTGAGCGATCGTGTCGCGCATATGTCCCCCTCCTCCAGTGGCGCGGGCGCTCAGTAATCCCTCTTGGAAGGTGATTGTGTCGGCCTCACGTGGCCAATACCTTAAGCCGGGCTCTTCTTGGGCCCGGCTTTTTTTCTTCTCCAAATCCTTTGATTTGCAGATGATTTCAGCTCCAGGTGATTTCAGCTGCAGGTGATTTCAGCTTTAGATTCGCCGGCCTCAGATTTTTCATCCTCAACAAACCCGTCATCAACCGTGCGCGGATTGACAATGCACGGCGGTCCCATCATCATCGACACATGATCACGAATTCGTGCGCAGCTCTGTCGTCGAAAAAAGGTCCCCTTCCGGGGACCCGAGATCGACGCGCGCGATAGATCAACCGCCAAGCCGATCCCGAAACCCCGCCGTCTGGACGGGGTTTTTTTATGTGTCCCGTCTCCGGCAAAAGCCTCCGAGGAGATGGAACCATGCCTACCGATCTGCAACACCGATTACAGGGCCTGTGGCTGCCGCTCGTCACGCCGTTTCGCAACGGCGAACTCGACGAGCCTTCGCTGCGCCGCATGGTCAGGCATTATGCCAATAGCCCGGTCGACGGATTGATCCTCGCCGCCACCTCGGGCGAGGGCATGACGCTCGGCCTCGACGAGCTTGAGCGCCTGGTGTCGGCGACCCGGGCCGAGATCCCGGACAGCGGGCGCTATATTCCGATCTGCCTCGGCCTCTCCGGCGCCAGCACAGGCAAGATGCTGGATGCGCTGGACGAGACCGCCGCCTGGCCGATCGACGGCTATCTGATCGCAAGCCCCTATTACACGCGGCCGTCGCAGCGCGGCCTGCTGGCGCACTTCACGACGCTCGCCGATCACGCCTCGTGGCCGATCGTGCTCTACAACATCCCGTACCGCACCGCGGTCAATCTCACCAACGAGACCCTGCTGCAGCTCGCCGGCCATCCAAACATCGTCGGCATCAAGGATTGCTCTGCCGACCGCGCCCAGTCGATCGACTTCCTGGCGCGGCGGCCGAAAGGCTTTCGCGTGTTGACCGGCGAGGATGCGCATTATCACGAGGCGCTGGTCGACGGCGCCGACGGCGCCATCCTGTTGTCGGCGCATCTGGAGACCGAAGCCTTCGCCTCCGTCCGGACGCTGATGCAGCAGGGCGACCGCGACGGCGCGCAGGCCTGCTGGGACAATGTTTCCGAACTGACGCGGCTGTTGTTCGCCGAGCCGAGTCCGGCGCCGGCCAAATACTGGCTGGCGCAGAGCGGGCTAATCGACAGCGCCGAGGTCCGGCTGCCGATGGTGGAAGTCAGCACCGAGCTCGCGGCGCGGCTGGAGGCCGAGCGCGCGCGGCGCGCGCCACCGGTGTTGCGGCGGGCGTAGCGAAGCGCCGCAGCCGGATCCATCGCCTCTGTGAGCATCATTGCGCACAAAAAAGCCGCCGCACGCGTGAGACCGCGGCGACGGCTTTTCTGTCGCTCCACACCGGCTCGGATGCGGAGGCGCATATAGTGACCGGAATATCTTCCAATGACGTGGACGCCCGCGGGTGAAATTGCATGACCGTATTGGCGCGATGTTAACCGCGCCCGGCCGCGGCCGCGCTGGCCGACCGCCGCATGTTCCCCGCCTGAACGTCATCTTCCGAAGCGCTGGTTAACGGTTGGTGACGGCGGCGCTTCAAAATCGCGTAAAGCCCCGCCCGCAACTTTAAAATCAAGGGCGTATTGATGTCCTCATTGAGAAAAACGGGGGGACTGCAATGACCGGCCACACCATGCACGACAGGAAATATCCGATCTGCGAACGGGTCCAGAGAATGCAGGACGTTTTGCTGATCTCGTCGTTCGCTTTGTGGGCGGCGCTGATCGGCTTTGCGCCGGTCATGACATGGCGCCTGCTGACGGCTTGATGGAAAACGCAGCGGCAGCCGTGGTTAATCGGCGGTAGCACCTGCGGTCAAATGCGAGCGAAATTGCGACCGGGATTTTAAAAGCGGTCACGTATCAAGCTCGTCGCAACGGAAAAAACGCGGGGCGCGTCGTGGAAATCGAAGGCAATACTCACCCTGATCAGCAGGGCTTTACGACCGAGGACGTTCTTTGGGCGGTCGGCATCTGGTCGGTGATCCTGACCATGTCGCCGGTCGTCGTATTCTATATGCTGATGGTGGCGTAACTTCTTTCGTCATTCCGGGATGGTGCGCAGCACCAGACCTCAGATGCGCAATTGCGCATCGGGGAATCTCGAGATTCCGGGTTCGATGCTGCGCATCGCCCCGGAATGACGACATACAAAAAAGAAAAACGCGCGGAGTCCCGCGCGTCTTTGTAAGTTCGTGAGCGGCGTTGTTACGCCGCTTGCTTGTGCATGGCGCCGGAAGCCGACGCATTGCCGCGGATGGCCTTGATCGAACGCTCGATCGCCGCCCACAGCCGGCTGATCTCCGCGGCAGCGCGGCCTTCCGCATAATATTCGCGGGCGCCCTCGCCGTTACCGAGCGCCAGCAACAGATCGGCACGGTTGGTGATCTGACCGCTCCACACCGGCGCGCGGAACTTGACCAATGCCTCACGCGCGATGGTGACGATGCGGCTTTCGACGCCGTCCCGGCTCGCGGGGGCGCCGTTGATGACGACCGCGTAGGGCTTGCGCGCCGCACGGCAGGTCTGAATGGTTTCCTGCACGGCATTGACGTCGAACACGCCGGGCCGCGCCGGAATGATCACCATCGTGGCGTTCTTGATGGCGTCGTCGACGACAGCCGAAAGATTCGGCGGCGTGTCGATGAATACCCATTCGATACCGTCGCGCTTGGCGGCGGCGATAATTCCGCTGACGGAATTCACCGCAGCCTTGATCGGCGGCTCGTTCGTTCCACGCAACTTGTGCCAGAGAGTAAGCGATCCCTGCGGATCGGCATCAACCATCAAACAGGGCTTGGTCGACTTGTGGACATGCGCAGCAATGTGAGCAGCCAGGGTACTTTTTCCCGAGCCCCCCTTACGCGAAGCAAAAACTATGACGTTCATACCTTGGCCTCCAGATTGACCCCAGAAGCCGAAAATGAATCAGCGCGCTGATTCGTGAAAGATAAATTTGCTGGCAATCGTCAAGAAGCCACGGATTGGCCAACAAGGTTGCTTTTTGAGTCACACTGCGTGCGGCAGCGCAACCCATGATGGAATCGAAAAAATAGAATCGTCAGAGTGGCTTGATCGATTCAGCGCATGCTTTTTGTGCGCTGTCGTTCGATCCACTTGCGCTCGATCCATCCGAGCATCCGCGCCATCGGCGTCTGCAGAAACGGGACATCCTGCGCGAACAAAAGGAGTCCGAGCGGCAGCATCCAGAGTCCAAGCACCGGCAAGATGCTGAAAATGCCGCCGAGGATCAGCAGGATGGCCATCGGAATCCTGACGAAACGCGACGACGGCTTGCGCAGCCAACCGACGAATCTCGCCGGGCCAGCCGGCAGCTTGCCCTCGAACCAGGCAAAATGCCGGTCGAGCTCCATCTGGGATTCTTTGCTCAATTGATCTCTCCTCTTGCCGGGGAGATGTTGATGCCGGCTGCGCGCCACAAGGCGTCAGTCTGTCGCGCGAAGGGGGCTTGAAATGGCACGCGAAGCTCAGGTTGAGGCCGGTTTTGCCGGCTTCTTGGGCTTGGCCGCGGGCTTGCGCGCCTTGGCTGCGGATTTGCGCGGGGTCGCCGGCCTGAGCGCCACTGGCTTGCCGGCCGGCGCTGAACTGGCCTGGCTCGGTTCGGGGCCTGACCTGAAATGCGCGCGGCAGGGCGGCGAAAGCTGAGACTTCCTGGCCACCATGCAGGCGGTGACGCGCTCGACATTGGGGATTTCGGAACTGCAAAGCCGGAAAGCGTCGCCGGTGCAGGCCTGTTCCTGTTCTGGGGTGTAACCCTGCCCCGAAGCCGGCAGTGAAAACGCAAGCGCCGTCGCCAACATCAAACCAAACCCGAAATTGCTGATCCGAAAAATCGCCATGAATCCCCCGAGGGCAAATGATTCCGCGAATTGTGGGTGAACCGCCCGGGATTGGCAAGCAGGGGTCGACAACACACCACAGCGCAAGTGCCGCGACGACAGCTGATTTCACCGCCTTGATGGGTGATGCAGGCAGCGAATTGTCGGTGGACCTGCGCAATTGGCGACCGCGGCAACGGAACGGCCTTTTCCGAAAGGCCGGCTAGCCCCATAACCTGCCGCGACCAGTAGCGAAGGATAAACCGTTGGCGACCCAACCTGACCTATCCTCCCGGGCCATTTTCCGTTCAATGCGGAATGGCGTGGCCGATGTGTTTGTTCGGCTGCGATTCCTCTCCCTGGTCGGCCTCTTGATCTATCTCGTCGTGGGGATTTTGGGGTTTGTTGCGCCGGCGATAGCTGACAACCCGGTGCTCCGGGAAGGGCTCGATGCGATCAAGACCATCCTGCTTCTGCCGCTTGAGATCGCAATCTATCGCCTGCTGATCCTGGGCGAAGCCACTTCCGGCTACGATTTTGCGATATTCGCCCCGCGCTTTCAGCGATTGCTCGGATGGACCGTTGTCCTGTGGGCGCTCATCACCCTGCCGCCTTACCTGGCGGGCCTGATCACGCCGTTCGAGGACGCCGATGCAATCGCGACCATCGCAGCCGCGGTGGTCGTCATCGTCCTCCTGGTGCGGATGGTCATTCTTTTTCCGGCGATCGCGGTCGATGCGTCCGGCGCCTCGCTGCGCAATGCTTGGGCGGATACCAAGGGCCGAAGCTGGTTGATCGTGAAAAGCTTTTTGATTGCGCTGCTGCCGGCATTGGCTGGTCTTCTGACGGTCGGCTTGATCAGCGATTTCGAGGATCTGCCCGCCTGGTGGAGCGCAGTCAGAATTGCATTCGACAGCCCGCTCGAGTTCCTGGCGACGGTGTTGGCTGCCGTGACCGCATCGCGGCTGTTCAACTGGATCGGCCATCAGGTGAAGGGTGTGCCGGTCTGACCCGGCGAAACCAGCCCGATCGTCTCTGGAAATATCCAGCGAGAGGGTTGGTACAGTTGGGTGGGCTCGAACCACCGACCTCCTGTTCCACAGACAGGCGCTCTAACCAGACTGAGCTACAACTGCATCCTGTACGAGCCCCCTGAAAAAAGGGGGGCGCGAATGGGCGGGAAACTAGGTGCAACGCCCCGCTTTGGCAAGGCCACCAGCCACCCGATTATCAGTCGTTTCGGGGGCGGACAAAGTTCATGTGCTTCGGGGCATAATGGGCCCACCCCAGCGAAAGACCGGCCCGGGACATAAAAAAGCCCGGGCTGACCCGCCCGGGCTTTTTTGATCGTCAATGCGCGCTCAGGCGGCCGGCTGATGGTACTTTGCAGCCGAAGCCTTGATCGGCTCGACGGTTTCGGTCGCAACCTTCTGGCTGAGTTCGGCGAGTTCCTTGGCTTGGGCCGACAACGTCTCGAATTGCTTGCGGGCGTGTGTGGTCCACAACTCCATGGCCGCTGACGGCGTCTTCACGCTGAGCAGTTCCTGCGCGAAGTCGAGTGAGGAAGTGGTGTTGGCCTTGAAGAACTCGAGCATCTTGGCCGAATAGGCGCTGGCACCCTTGCTGGCCGTGGTGAACACGGCTTCCATGGTGCCATTATGGGTCTCGGCCACATCCTTGAACTTGGCGTAGTTGTCGCGCGCCTGCGAAACGCCCTTTTCGGCGAACGCACGCACCTGCTCGGGGACTTCGAACGGAATGATGGAGGCGGAGAACGGATCGGTCGAACTGGTCATTCGCATGGTTCCTTCGCAACGGGATGAATGATGGTGATCCCTTGCGAACGCCAACGGCGAAAACGCCGGTAGCGCCGTACTGGATCACGCGGCCTCTGCTTGTGTGAGCCCCATCTTTTCGGATAACCGGTACATATTCCGGATTGATCAGGCTCCGGTATTGGGGAATGCCCGTCGATGGGCATGCCCAATAAACACCCATATCATGTCAAATTTGTGCAACGCAAAGCAATCCTATGTGCACTGCGACATACATTACCCGCATTGGCTGAATTTTTCATTTCCCGCATTGGCTGTATTTTATGAGTTCGAAGGCCTCAGGGTAGAGCGAGGCGGCGGCCTTCGAAGCATGTGCCTTTCAGCGTCCTTCAGGTCTTGGGCTTCAGGTCTTGGGCTTCAGGTCTTGGGCTTCAGGTCTTGGGCTTCAGGTCTTGGGCTTCAGGTCTTGGGCTTCGCCGCATCCATCGCGGCGCGGCTGACGATCTGGCCCATCTCACTGGCCTGCTCCGCCAGCGCACGCATCTGGCCCTGCACATACTCGCTGTGCAGCCGCATCACCTCGGTCAGATCCTTGGCCTTCAGCAGCGATTGCGCGTAATCGAGCGAGGTCTGCACGTTCTTTTCAGCAAACGCGACCGCCTTGCTGCCGATTTCCTTGGCGTTGGTGCGCGCGGCAGCGCCGCGCTCCTCGATCGAGCCCGCGGCCTCGTGCGCGGAGGAGAGGAATTTCTCGAAGGTCTGGCGGGCCTGTTCGAAGCTCGCCTCCGCCATCGATCGCATTTCCTTTGGAATCTCGAAACGGCCATCTTCGCTCATGGTCGCACTCCTGTGCTGGCTGGGTTCTTGGCACGCGTCCAGATATCGCTAAAAGACCTCACCGGTATGACGCGTCCGCCGGTTCCGGATCGTGGACCTTGGGCCCGTGGCCCCACCGGTTCACATCGTGAACCTCTGGCGGTCTTTTGCAACCGGCTCAACGCCGCAGAGCCCGGTTCGGTTCAGCCGGATTAAGGTTATCGCGGCTTAGGATACCGCCCGCAGCGCCGGGCCGTGGACCTGCCGCCGCTCGCTTGCGATACTGGCGGTCCACACGGGGCCGTCGGCGTTTGACGATCGATTCGGAACATCAACCTCGAACAAAGGGCCCACATCCACGGTCATGTCGCGCTGATGAATAATGCGGAATTCCAGATGCAGGCGCTCGGCGATCCGCGGCTGGCGGTGCACGCGACGAGCGCCCTGGCCGCGTGGCTGTGGTCGAGCGACGGCACGCGGATTCTGTGGGCCAATCCGGTCGGCGCGCGCATGTTCGGCACGGCCAGCAGCACCGCGCTGGCGAAAAGGATGTTCGGGCCGGCCGATCCGCATCGGCGGCAGATCGCGCGGCTCGCAGGCCGCCTGCTCGCGAACGGCGCGGTCCGCCTGGAGCGGCTGCAAGGTTTTGGCGCTGCACCCGGCATGCTCGCGACCTGCGGCTGTTCGCGGCTCGATCTGCCCGATGGCAGCCATGGCATTTTGGTTGCCGCCGGCAATATCTCAGGCCGCCCCATGCCGCTGCTCGAACGGCTGCAGCGCCTGGTCGAAGACCTCGCGATGCCGGTCGCGTCGTTTACCCGCGACGGCATGCTGATCGGCGCCAGCGACGCGGCGCGTGGTCTGCCCGGCTTTCATCATCTGGTCGAGGCCGGTCTCGACGATGCGCGTCAGGACGCACTGAAACAGGGCGCCGTCACAACCGCGATCGACAACGCGCGCATCGTACTGCAACGCGTTGGCACCGGCGCCGACATCAGCCTCGTCGCGCTGATCGTGCCGGATGCCGCGCAGGCCGCAGCCGCGGAGCCCATCGCACCGGTGCCGCCGAAAGAAAAATCGCCCGAGCCGGTCGAGCCCCCCGCCGCGGCAGTCGCGGCAGAACTTCTGCCCGAACACCGACAGCCGCAACCGACGCCGACGGGCGAAGCGCTCGCCGGATTGGCGCTGTTCGATGCGTTGGAAGAGCCGCCGATAGCGCCCGAAGCCGGGCCGGTCGCCGCGGCCGGGCCGTCCAACTGCAAATCACCCGCCGCATTGCAGGACGAACCTTTGCTTGGCGTTGAAGCGGCCGCCGACGAAATTGCGCCCCCGCCCGCCGAAAGTCAGCCGGCGCCGATCGCCGCCGACTCCCTCAAGGCGCCGTCCTGGTTCGACGAGCCGTCGCCACATGCGCGGCGGCTTCCGTTGCGCTTCATGTGGCAGATGGACCCGGAAGGCCGCTTCACGCTCGGCGCCGATGAATTCACCCGGCTGATCGGCCCGCACACCACCGCACGCTTCGGCCGGTTATGGAGCGAGATCGCGGACGCCTTCGGGCTCGATCCCGAAGGCCGCGTGATGAAAGCGTTTGCCACGCGTCAGACCTGGAGCGGCGTTACGCTAAACTGGCCGGTCGATGGCGGCGCGCGGCTGCCGGTCGAATTGTCGGGCCTGCCGATCTTCGATCAGCAAAGGAACTTTGCCGGCTATCGCGGCTTCGGTGTTTGCCGCGATCTCGGCGGCCTGGCGCGGCTGGCCGCCTTGCGCCGCTACGAATTCTTCGGTGGAGCACCGGCACCGGCGGCGCCGGAACCGCGCTCGGCTGATATCGTTCAGGCAGGTCCTGCGTCGGATTCGGTCGGGGCGGAGCTGCCCGCGCAGGACCCGACCGCTGGGGGCGCGCCTCAGCAGGCGTTGCCGCAGGAAAATTTACAGGAAGATTTGCGCGGGAACTTGAGCGAGAACTTGACCGCGGAGCCGACCGCGGCAGAAGACCCGCCCGCGGAATTTGTCATCGAGACCAGTGTCGCGTCGCCGCCGTTTACGGAATTGCCCGAACCGATGGTTTCCGAGACTTCACACCCAACCGATCTGGATGCCGCAGTGGATACCCCAAAGGATACTCTGGCAGAAGTGCAGGCGGAAACGCCGATGAACGTCTTGCCGTTCCGTCCCCCTGGCGACACCAAGCCGCCATCGCTGACGCCGGTCGAAAACAGCGCATTCAACGAACTGGCGCGGCAGTTGTCGGCACGGCTCGAGACCGAGATGGGGCCCGAGACGACCCAAGCCGTGACCGGCCTCGATGAAACCGTGGCCGAGAACACCGCATCGGATTCCCAGGAAACCCTGAGCGAAGCCGCGAGCGATGCCCCGGTGCAGCCGGAATGGCTGGCACCCTCCGAGCCGCCGGCGCGCGGCGAAAGCAGGCGCGACAAGGCGCTGCTCGACCTGCTGCCGATCGGCGTTCTGATCTACCGGCTCGACCGGCTGCTCTACGCCAATCCCGCCTTCCTCACGCAGATCGGCTATCCGAGCCTGCATGCGTTGGAGGATGCCGGCGGCCTCGATGCGCTCTATGTCGAACCCGGCGTCTCCAGCGCGCCCTCGACGTCCGACACCGGCACGCCGGTGATGATCTCCGCGAGCCAGCCGCACCATGCGGAACAGGATTTGGAACATGGCTCCGAAGGGCCGGCATCGACGCCACCGGCGGCGACCGACGCGCGCCTCTACACGATTTCATGGGACGGCGATTCCGCCCTCGCCCTGATCTTCTCGGGCGTGCGCCACCAAGCGGCTGCCGTGGCCGCTGCGATCTCGGAAGCTGTGCCGGTTGCCGAACCGCCGGCTGCCGAGCCTGAGGTGCCCGAACCATTGCCGGCGGGCCACGCCGATGCCGAAGAACTCGGCGCCATCCTCGACACCACGGCCGAAGGCATCGTGATGTTCGATGCCGAGGGCAATATCAGCTCGGTCAATCGCAGCGCCGAAGCGCTGTTCGGCTATGACGGCGAAGACCTGGCGCGGCGCAATCTGGCGGACCTGTTCGCGCCGGAAAGCCAGCACCAGGTGTTCGACTATCTCGCCAGCATCAAATCCGAGGGCGTCGCCAGCCTGCTCGACCATGGCCGCGAGACGCTGGGGCGCGAGAGCAAGGGCGGCCTCATTCCGCTGTCGATGACCATGGGGCGGACGCGGGCCGGCGGTCCGAATTTCTTTGCGGTGTTCCGCGACCTGTCGCAGGCCAAGCAGAGCGAGAACGAACTGCGCGAAGCCCGCCGGCTGGCCGATCGCGCCGCCAACGCCAAGGCCGACGTGCTGGCCCGCATCAGCCACGAGGTGCGCACGCCGCTCAACGCCATCATCGGCTTTGCCGAAGTGATGATCGGGGAACGTTTCGGCGCGCTCGGCAATGAACGCTATGTCGAATACATGAAGGACATCCGCGCTTCCGGCGAACGGGTGATCTCGATCGTCAACGACCTGCTCGATTTGTCGCGCATCGAGACCGGCAAGCTCGATCTGTCCTTCACCAACCAGAACCTCAACGAACTGGTCGAAAGTTGCGTCGCTGTGATGCAGCCGCAGGCCAACCGCGAACGCATCATCATCCGCACCTCGCTGGCGCACACGCTGCCGCCGGTTGTCGCCGACGCGCGCGCGCTGCGCCAGATCACGCTGAACCTGATCGGCAATTCGATTCATCTCGCCAATGCCGGCGGCCAGGTCATCGTCTCCACGGCGTTATCCGATTTCGGCGAAGTGATGCTGCGGGTCCGCGATACCGGGCACGGCCTCAACGACAATGAAGTCGCCGCGGCCCTCGAGCCGTTCCGCACCCCGGCACCGTCCGATCAGGCCTCCGACGGCGCCGGCGTCAGCCTGTCGCTGACCAAAGCGCTGGTCGAGGCCAACCGCGCCCGATTCCAGATCAAGACCGGCGCGCGTTCGGGCACGCTGATCGAGGTGGTGTTTTCGCACGCGGTGACGCAGGCCTGACCGGCGACCTTCAGATCCTGGCGAGGATCGCGGTCTTCAGTTTCGCGATCCGGGCTTCGTCGCGCTTGTAGAAGGTCCACTGCTTGACGCGTTTGGCGCTGACCAATCCGGCTTGCGACAACACTTTGAGATGCTCGCTCACCGTCGGCTGGCTGACGCCGAGCTTCTCGGCGATCAGCGCGCCGCAGACCCCGTCCCTGACGAGGTCGCCGTCGACCTGGGCGCGGAAATGCGCCTTGGGGCGCTTCAGCCATTCCAGGATCAAAAGCCGCCGGTCGCTCGCCAGCGCACGAAAAGCGGACTCGACGTCATCGTCAAAAGAAGCCATATTGCTAATTAGCTAAATAGCTAATTGCTGTCAATTGGCGATCCGATTGACGACTGCCGGCCGCGGAGACTGCCATGAGAAGACTGCCATGAATGGACCTGGTGAAGCCGTAACGTCACAAGCCATCGCGCAATGCGAGCGGATCATCCGGCCCTATATCAGGCGCACGCCGGTCATCGACACCGATGGCGGCGAGTTCGGGCTGTCGGCGGGCGCGATCTGCCTCAAGCTCGAACTGCTGCAGCACTCGGGTTCGTTCAAGGCCCGCGGCGCCTTCACCAACCTGTTGACGCGCGCGATCCCCGAGGCCGGCATCGTCGCGGCATCGGGCGGCAACCACGGCGCGGCGGTCGCCTATGCCGCGATGCGGCTGGGAAAGCCGGCCAAGATATTTGTCCCCAGCATATCCTCCCCAACCAAGATCGCGCGCATCCGCGAATACGGCGCCGACCTCACGGTCGAGGGCGAGCGCTATGCGGATGCACTGGCCGCCAGCGAAGCATGGGCGCTGCAAACCGGCGCCCTGCGTGTCCCGGCATTCGATCAGGACGAAACCATCCTGGGCCAGGGCACGGTCGGCCTCGAACTCGACGAACAGGCGCCCGATATCGACACCGTGCTCGTTGCCGTCGGCGGCGGCGGACTGGTCGCAGGCGTCGCCGCCTGGTACGCCGGCCGCATCAGGGTGATCGGCGTCGAGCCGTTTGCGGCGCCCACGCTGACCAGGGCGCTGGAGGCCGGACATCCGGTCGATGCGGAGGCCGGCGGTCTGGCGGCGGATTCGCTGGCCCCCAAGCGCATCGGCGAGCGGGTGTTTCCGATCGCGCAGAAATATGCGCCGCACACCGTGCTGGTGACCGACGATGCGATCGCCGAGGCGCAGAAGACGCTGTGGCGCGCCTTGCGCATCGTGGCGGAGCCGGGAGGCGCCGCCGCCTTCGCGGCGATCCTGTCGGGCGCCTACCAGCCCGCCGCCGGCGAGCGCGTGGCCGTCGTGCTCAGTGGCGGCAACACGGCCGCGGTGAACTTCGATACGCGCTGAGCGGGCAGACTGCGGGCATCGGCACGGCACAATTTTTGCTCGAAAGCGCCTGCCTGGATGCAATCCGGACCCGGATCGCCTCTTTCTCGGGCGATTTGAATGGGCCGATGATGCGCTGTCTCGTTGTCGCCGACTTGCATTATTCATTGCCGCAGTTCGACTGGCTGCTGAGCGCCGCGCCGCAGTTCGATCTGGTGATCTTTGCCGGCGATGCGCTCGACATCGGCTCGATCGTCGATTTTCGCGCCCAGATCGTCGTCGTGAAGAAATATCTGTCGCTGCTGGCCGGCATCACCCGCGTGATTCTTTGCTCGGGCAATCATGACCTCGACGAACGCAGCGCGGAGGGCGAAAAATTCTCGCGCTGGATCGGCGAGGCCCGCGAACTCGGCATCGCCTGCGACGGCGACAGCCTGACCATCGGCAACACGCTCTTTACGGTCTGTCCGTGGTGGGACGGACCATTGGTCAAGCAGCGCCTCGAAACCCAGTTGCAGGAGGCTTCAGCAAAGCGGCCGCAGCGCTGGATCTGGGTGCATCACGCGCCACCGGCGAATTCGCCGACCAGTTGGGGCGGCAAGCGCTTCTTCGGCGACGTCGAACTGGTGCAGTGGATCGCGCGCTACCAGCCCTCGATGGTGATCTCGGGCCATGTGCACCAGTCGCCATTCATTCCCGATGGCTCATGGTTCGACCGGCTCGGCGATACCTGGGTATTCAACACCGGTCTGCAGCACGGCCGTCCACCCACCTACATCGTGCTCGATTTCGACGACGCGAAAGCGTTCTGGCTTGCTGGCGACGAGGCCCAGTCGATCGACCTCAATGCGGCGCTGCAGCGGCCGGCGGCGACGATCCGGACCGCGCCGGACTGGCTCACATCCTTGGGTCGGATTGCCGATCCGAGCCTGGCGAAACCTGCGTCGGCGGAAGGTTGATCATGCTCTGCAGGATGTCGCCGACCATCGCCAGGTGGTTGCCGTGGCCGCCATATTGCCGCTTGAGATCGGCGAGATAGGTGGTGGCAACGTTGAGCCGCTGCGCCAGCATCCGCGCGATGATCAGAGCCACCGCCGGCTGCTGCCGCAGAAACGAGGCGGCATCGTCGATCTCGTAAATCGCCGAATCCTGGGCCGCGCGCACGGTAGCGGTGTGCGGGGCGTCGAGCAGCACCGACATTTCGCCGAGCACCGCGCCGGGTTCAGTGATGGTGGCCACAACGGTGTCGCCCTTGACCACATCGAGTCGTCCCTCGATCAGGACGTACAGATGCCCGGTGCGGCCGCCCTCGTGGAGCACCTCGGTGCCGGCGGAGATGCCGCGGCGATGACCGCCAATGCAATATTCGAGAATTTCGCGCATCCCGCCACCTCCGCTTTGGGGAAGATTAGGCACGGAGTGTGCCAAGGTCGAAGAAACATATTAGAATGTTTCTAAGCTGCAATATGGAATCGCTCTAAACGACGGCCTGCGCGACATCGCGGCGCTTCGTGCGCGGTAGCCACTGCGCTAGTGAAACCGGCATCGTCACCATCCCCGCCGGAGCAGTCCTCATGATGAAGTTTCGCGTCTTCGCCGCAAGCGCTGCCTTGCTTGGTTTGGCCTCGTCCGCCGTCACCACGGCCACCGCCGATAACGGCGAAGTCAACGTCTACACCTATCGCGAAACCAAGCTGATCCAGCCGCTGTTCGATGCCTTCACCAAGGACTCCGGCATCAAGGTCAACGTCGTCTCGGCGAGTTCGGGGCTCGAGCAGCGCATGAAGGCCGAAGGCGCCAACAGCCCGGCCGACGTGCTGCTGACGGTCGATATCGGCCGCATGGACGAGGCCGTGAAGGCCGGCGTGACCCAGCCGATCAAGTCGGAGGCGGTCGACAAGATCGTGCCGGCGCAATATCGCGATCCCGACGGACACTGGGCCGGCATCTCGATGCGTGCGCGCGTGATCTACGCCTCGAAGGATCGCGTCAAGCAGGACGCCATTACCTACGAAGAGCTCGCCGATCCCAAGTGGAAGGGCAAGATCTGCATCCGCTCCGGCCAGCATATCTATAACAACGGCCTGTTCGCGGCCTACACCGCCAAATACGGCGAGACCAAAGCCGAGGAATGGCTGCGCGGCGTCAAAGCCAATCTGGCGCAGAAGCCGTCAGGCGGCGATCGCGAGGCCGCGCGCGACGTCGCCGCCGGCAAGTGTGACATCGGCATCGGCAACACCTATTACTGGGCGCTGATGATGAACAACGATCCCGACAAGAAGCCATGGGCCGAAGCCACCAAGGTGATCCTGCCGACGTTCCAGGGCGGCGGCACCCACGTCAATCTGTCCGGCGTGCTGCTGGCCAAGCACGCGCCGAACAAGGCCAACGGCATCAAGCTGATCGAGTGGCTCGCCGGTGAAAAGGCGCAGCAGATGTATGCCGACCAGAACTACGAATATCCGGTGCGCGCCGGCGTCGCCATCAACCCGACGATCGCGGGCTATGGCAAGCTCAACGCCGATGCGCTGCCGATCGCCAAGGTCGCCGCCAACCGCAAGGCCGCTTCGACGCTGGTGGATAAGGTCGGCTTTGATAATTGATGCTTTGAAGTTTGATGTCGTGCTGCCCGTACTTGCTCCGCCCTGTTCCCTCCCCCCTTGCGGGGGAGGGCTAGGGAGAGGGGTGGCGGCAACGGCGGTGGGTGTGGCTTACCCCTCTCCCCTGCCCTCCCCCGCAAGGGGGGAGGAAGCGCACCTTCCCAACCGGACACATCTGCGACTATTCCAGCAGCGTGTGCCGACGTGAACCCTTCCGCGCGCGCCCGACGGATCTCGGCGGCGATCGCGGTCTTGACCGCGATCATGGTCGCCGCGCCGGTGCTCGCGGTCATCGCGCTGGCGATGAACCCGGTGCCCGATCTGTGGCGCGACCTGATCGCCTATGTGCTGCCGCGGGCGATGCTCGACACCGCGCTGTTGCTGTTCGGCGTCGGCGCGTTGGCGCTTTTGATCGGCGCCGGCACCGCGTGGCTGATCTCGCTGCATGATTTTCACGGCCGCGCGCTGCTGCTGTGGCTGATGCCGCTGCCGCTGGCGATCCCGACCTACATCGCCGCCTATGTCTATGCCGACCTGTTCGAGCCGCTCGGACTGGTCCATCGCACACTGGCGATCTGGTTTCCGCTGCGCGACACGGTGGCGGCACTGCCCAATCTGCGTTCGATGCCGGGCGCGATCATCGTCATCGGCCTCGTGCTCTACCCTTACGTCTATCTGTCGGCACGGACGATGTTTCAGTTCCAGAGCGCCGAATTCGCCGAGGCCGCGCGAACGCTCGGCGCCAGCCGCTTGCAGATATTCTTCCGCGTCTCGCTGCCGATGGCGCGGCCGGCGCTGGCGGTCGGCGTCGCGCTGGTATCGCTGGAAACCCTGAACGACATCGGCGCCAGCGAATATCTCGGCGTCCGTACCCTCACCGTGTCGGTGTTCACGACCTGGCTCAACCGCGGCAGCCTTGCCGGCGCGGCGCAATTGTCCTGCTTCATGCTGGCGATCGTGGCCGGCCTGATCGCGATCGAACGCTATGGCCGCCGCAATGTCGCAACCGGGTTTTCCGCCGAGAGCCCGCGGCTGACACCGCGCACGCGGTTGCATGGCAGCCGAGGCTGGTGGGCGTTTGCCGCCTGCCTCTCGCCGGTGCTGCTCGGGTTCATCGTGCCGGTGCTGTTTCTGCTGCAGCAGAGTTTCAAGCGCGGGCTCCTCGCCAATTTCGACATGACTTTGGGACGCGATGCCTTCAATTCGGTGGCGTTCGCGACGCTGGCGACGCTGATCGCGCTCGCCCTCGGCTTTGCCACCATCCTGGCCTGGCGCTGGCGCCCGGATCGCCTGCGGCTTGTCGCGATGAACATCGCGCAAACCGGCTACGCGCTGCCCGGACTAGTGCTGGCGCTTGGGCTGCTGACGCCTGTGCTCGCGATCGACAACGGACTGAGCGCACTGGCCGGATGGTTCGGGCGTTCATTGCCCGGACTGATCCTGGTCGGCTCGGGTGCTGCGGTCGTGATCGCCTATGTGATCCGCTTCCTCGCGGTGCCGACCGGGCTGATCAAGGCCGGGTTCGAACGGATCCCGCACGACTATGACGACAGCGCACGCGCCGCCGGCGCAGGGCACGCCACGACGATGCGGCTGATCCATCTGCCGCTGCTGCGGCCGGCGATGCTGGGCGCCGTCATCATCGTGTTCGTGGACTGCCTGAAGGAATTGCCGGCGACGCTGCTGCTGCGGCCGCTCAACGTCGATACGCTGGCGACCTCGATCTACCAGTTCGCCAGCCGCGGCAGTTTCGAGGACGGTGCGCTCGCCGCACTGCTGATCGTCGCCGCCAGCATCGGCCCGGTGGCCTGGCTGACGCGGTTTTCCGACGTGCCGTCAGGACCGGCGTAACCGCGAATCTCTGCTCTCTCGGAACTCAGCGATCGGACTTCGCGTATCTTGATTCCGTCCGCCGCCTCCGTATACGTTCCCATCATGATGTTCATCTCCACATTCTTCCCCCTGATCTGAGCGATCCAAGTCGCTCCCGGCGCTTCCGCGCCCCCATCAGATCAAAACGGCTGCGTTGACACGGCGGCCGAACGGAGAATGTGTATGCCCAAAACCGAGTACATCGGCTTGGCCTCTCATCAGGTCGAGAACTTCATCGCCGACGGCTTTGTCAAAATCGAAAACGCCTTCAGCACCGACCTTGCAAAGCAGTGCAGGGACGAGCTGTGGGCGGATATTGGTCTTTCGCCAGACCAGCCCGAAAAGTGGATTCAACCGGTTGTTCGGGTGGCGTCCAAGGCTTCGCCGCCCTTCATTGCAGCCGCCAACACGCCACTGCTGCACAAGGCCTACGATCAACTCGTCGGGGACCGCCGCTGGCTCGCTCCCAAAGGCCTCGGGACCTTTCCGATCCGCTTTCCGTCACCAAAATCCCCTGGTGACGATGGCTGGCACGTGGACGTGAGTTACGGCGACGACACGCCTGACTTCATGGAGTGGCGCGTCAATGTGAAGAGCCATGGCCGCGCCTTGCTGATGCTCTTCCTGTTCTCCGATGTTGGCCGCGACGATGCGCCGACCCGGCTACGGAAAGGATCGCATGCCACCATAGCACGGCAGTTGCTGCCTTATGGCGAGGCGGGAGCGACGCTCAGGCAGCTCTCCGCCGATGGTTATGCTTCCACGGAAGATTGCGAGGTCGAACTCGCAACGGGCGCGGCGGGCACCGTCTATCTGTGCCATCCATTCCTCGTTCATGCCGCGCAACCTCACCGGGGTGAGCGGCCGCGCTTCATGGCACAACCACCGCTGCTGCCGAGGGGTGAGTTTGATCCGGCGTTGCCGCCCTCGCCGGTTCAGGTCGCGATCCGTCAGGCTTGTGGGCTAACGCCATAGTCAGACAGTACCCGGGACCGCCGAACGGTCCCTTGTACTCCACAAGACCACCGAAACGCTTTCGTCAGGCCGAGAATTGCCCCGAACGCTTGATAAGCAGGTCGAGAAAGCTTCGCGCCCGAAGAGCGCTCGTCCAAACCAATAGTTATCGTCGTCCCTGCGAACGCAGGGACCCATAACCCCGGTCGTCTATTGTTGACGAAGGTCTCTTCCTTCAGCGCTTCAACGACAGGCCGCGGCGTATGGGTCCCTGCGTTCGCAGGACGACAATAAACCGCGTGTCACATCAGGCGTTCTTCAGCGCGACGCGGAATTCGGCTTCGGTCTTGGACTTGACCTCGTCGAGAGCGTAGGGGCAAGGCGAAGCGTGCCCACCCTGCCAACAACGTTCGTACATGAAGATGGTGGGCACGGCGCAGATGCGCCTTTGCCCACCCTACGAAAACTCGTCCAAACCAATAGTAATTGTCGTCCCTGCGAACGCAGGGACCCATAATCCCGGTCGTCTATTGTTGACGAAGGTCGCTACCTTCAGCGCTCCAACGAAAGGCCGCCGCGTATGGGTCCCTGCGTTCGCAGGGACGACGATAAACCGCGCGTCACATCACGCGTTCTTCAGCGCGACTCGGAATTCGGCTTCGGTCTTGGACTTGACCTCGTCGAGCGTGACGCCGTCGGCGAGTTCGATCAGCGCCATGCCGTCCTTGCCGTGCTTGTCGATGGTAAACACCGCCAGATCGGTGACCACCATGTCGACGACCTTCTCGCCGGTCAGCGGCAGGTTGCACTTCTTGAGGAGTTTCGGGCCGTCCTTGGCCGAATGCTCCATCACCACGACGACGCGCTTGACGCCGGCGACGAGGTCCATCGCACCGCCCATGCCCTTGACCATCTTGCCGGGGATCATCCAGTTGGCGAGGTCGCCGTTCTGCGCCACCTGCATCGCGCCGAGGATCGACAGATCGATATGCCCGCCGCGCACCATGCCGAAGGAATCGGCCGAGGAGAAATAGCTGGTCGACGGCAATTCGCTCACGGTCTGCTTGCCGGCGTTGATCAGGTCGGCGTCCACCTCGTCCTCATAGGGGAACGGGCCCATGCCGAGCATGCCATTCTCGCTCTGCAGGCTGACGTCGATGCCCTCGGGGATGTAGTTCGAGACCAGCGTCGGAATGCCGATGCCGAGATTGACGTAATAGCCGTCGCGCAGCTCTTTGGCGGCACGGGCGGCCATCTGTTCACGGGTCCAGGCCATGGGGCTCTCCAACTGGTCAATTGTTTGAGCATGATCTGGTCAGAAAACCGGTATCCAGTTTTCCGGACCATGCACTGTTGAGTTTTTACGCGGCGGGGCGCGGACGGGTGTTGCGGAACTCGATCCGCTTCGTGCCGGTGCCGACCTCGACGATGCGCTTGACGAAAATGCCGGGGGTGTGGATGTGGTCGGGGTCGATCTCGCCGGCCGGCACCAGGTGCTCGACCTCGGCGATGGTGATCCTGGCAGCGGTTGCCATCATCGGGTTAAAATTGCGCGCGGTCTTGCGATAGACCAGGTTCCCGGCGGTATCGCCCTTCCAGGCGTGGACGATGGCGAGGTCGGCGAACAGGCCGCGCTCCATGATGTATTTCTCGCCGTCGAACTCCTTCACTTCCTTGCCCTCGGCGATCAGCGTGCCGACGCCGGTCTTGGTGTAGAAGGCCGGAATACCGGCGCCGCCGGCGCGGATGCGCTCGGCCAGCGTGCCCTGCGGATTGAATTCGAGTTCCAGTTCGCCGGCGAGGTATTGCTGGGCGAACAGCTTGTTCTCGCCGACATAGGACGAGATCATCTTCTTGATCTGCCGGGTCTCCAGAAGCCGGCTCAGCCCGATGCCGTCGACGCCGGCATTGTTGGAGATCACGGTGAGGTTCTTGACGCCGGATTCGCGAATCGCATCCGACAGGGTCTCGGCGATCCCGCACAGACCAAAACCGCCCGACATGATCATCATGCCGTCCTTGAGAACGCCATCGAGTGCCGATTTGGCGTCGGGGTAAACCTTGTTCATGGGATATCTGACCTGATGGAGGAAAACGGCTGGCGGCCCGCCTTATTAGGGATTATTAGGCGAAATCTTCGCACTGCGTCAATGCGCGCGCTTCCGGACCATCGGCCGCGGTTCACCGCGCCAGAATGGCCTTGAAGACGGCCTTGAAAGCGTCAAGAAAACCCTTCAGGTTGCGTGGGTTGGCACGGGCTTACCGAACGCGCAGCCCCATTCAGCACAGACCTCCGACCGCAACCCGATCTGGATATGTCATTGACGATGGCCCAAGGGATGAAGCGCCTGGGAATGCCGGTTGCGGCGTTTCTCGGGCTGGCTTTGATCGGCCTGATCGGGACCTCCTGGTTCCTCAACCGCGACGCCTTGCGCCAGGCGGTCGAGGCGCAGATTCGCGCCGTCACCGGGCTCGACCTGGTCGTCTCGGGGGCGATCGACGTCTCGGTATTTCCCGGCAGCTATGTCTCGTTTCACAATGTCAGGCTGAAGGGCGGCGGCACCGTCGACCCCGCGCTGCAGGTCGACGTGCTGACGGCGAATTTGCGCTTGCTGCCGCTGTTGCTGCGGCGGTTCGAGATCGCCGACGTCATGATGCTGCGGCCGCATATCCGTGTCGTCAGGGACGGCCATGGCGAGAGCAACTGGACGCCGTTCGTCGAGACCATCGCGCGCGCCATGAAGCCGGGCGCCGAGAATCAGGTGTCGTTCTCGGAGATCCGGATCCAGGATGGCGTGCTCAATTATGAAGACCCGACCAGCCAACACTCCGAGGTGCTCACCGATATCGACCTGTCGCTGGCCTGGCCGTCGATCTCGCGTTCGTTCGCCGCCACCGGGCAGTTCGACTGGCGCAGCGAACGCGTCGACGGCTCGGTCAGCGCCAGCGATTTCGTCGCCCTGTTGTCGGGCGATCGCTCGGGCCTGAAGGCGCGGCTGGTTTCCGCGCCGCTGAAACTGGCGTTCGACGGCACGCTCGCCAACCGCACCAGCACGATGATGGAAGGCACGGTGACGATCGACAGCCCGTCCTTGCGCAACGCGCTGCGCTGGATGGGACAGTCGACGCCCGGCGGCGGCTTCGGCCGCTTCGCGCTCAAGGCCCGCGCCAATGTGGTCGGCGCTTCCGTTGCGCTGACCAATGTGAACGTCGAACTCGACGGCAACGTCGCCGAAGGCGTGATGACCTTTGCCAATAACGGCCGGCAGACGCTGCAGGCGACGCTGGCCGCCGGCGCGCTCGATTTCACGCCCTACATCTCGACCTTCCGCATGCTGGCAAGCGGCGCGCGCGACTGGAATCGGCAGTTGTTCGACCTGAACTCGTTGTCGACCACCGATCTCGACATGCGGCTGTCGGCCGCCAGGGTGACGGTCGGCTCGACCAAGCTCGGCCGCACGGCGTTTGGCGCCAATCTGCGCGGTGGCGCGCTCGCGCTCTCGGTCGCCGAGGCGCAGATGTATGGCGGCATCGCCAAGGGCACGTTCGGCGTCGCGCGCTCGGACGCGGTCGCCGACGTCAAGGCCCAGTTCCAGTTCACCGATGTCGACCTGCACGCCTGCACGTCCGAACTGTTCGGCATCAACAAGCTCACCGGCCGCGGCAATCTCAACGTCTCGCTGACCGCCTCGGGCTCCAGCCCGTTCGGGCTCGTCACCTCGCTCGACGGCACCGCCACGCTGACCGGCCGTGACGGCGCGATCGCAGGCTTCAATGTCGAGCAGCTGCTAAAGCGGCTGGAACGCCGGCCGCTGTCCGGCGGCGGCAATTTCCGCAACGGCTCGACGCCGTTCGACACGCTCAACGTGGCGGTGAAGTTCAACGATGGCATCGCGACCGCCGAAGACATCCGCGTCGAGGGCGCGGCGACGCGCATCACGCTGACCGGCACCGCCTCGGTGCCGGCGCGCGAATACGATCTGAAGGGCGTCGCCAGCCTGACCTCGGCCCCGAACGCCCCGCCCGGCTTCGACCTGCCGTTCGTGGTGCAGGGCGCGTGGGACGATCCGCTGGTATTTCCCGATCCGGAAAGCCTGATCCGCCGCTCGCCGGGCGCAGCGCCGCTGCTGGATGCGGTCAAGGATCGCAAGACCCGCGACGCCGTGCGCTCGGTGATCGAGCGGATTACCGGCGGCGGTCCAAGGCCCGGCGCACCGGCGGCGGCCGAAGGTGCCACGAAACCGAACTGACGATGGCAGGACGACAAGCCGGTCCACGATGAACGCTTGCGGCCTGGCCCGGACGGGCACCGAGGTCGGCTGGTCGCTGGAATAACCCAACATTAACCATACGAGCCCATGATTTGAGCCGAATTCAGGTGGGCGCGCGCGAGCCGTTGTTGGTTTGTCACCGCTGAGACGTAGGGAACGCAGGTGACGGAAGCACCCGGCAGGGAAACGCAAGGGGGCGAACAGCCCGAGGCGGCACCGCAGGTGGCCTCAAACCGGGGGCCGGTGATAGCCGTGTCCTTGGCTGCGCTGGCGGTCTTTGGTGCCGCCACCGCCAATTCCTTGCCGAGCTTCGGTCGCTTCGCTCTGCCGGATTTCAATCAGTTCTCTTTGCCGAGCGTCGATCGGTTGTCCTTGCCGGACTTCAGCCGCTTCTCCCCGCCAAAAACCAATCTCGTCGCTGCACCTACTCCGCCTCCTCCGCCTGACCCGGCTCCAGTCCTCGTACCGGATCCAGTTGTCAGGGCGGGACTGCGGGATATTCAGACGTCGCAGGAGCAACACGCCGATGTGTTGATGTCGCTGATGCAGGGCTCCGCAGCCCAACAGACGGATCTGAAAAGAATAACCCGTCAACTCTCCCTGCTGACGGCGCAGGTGAGCTCCCTGCAGAATCAGGCGCCGCCGCTGACGACTTCCAGCATCCCACCGCCGACGACTTCCAGCATCCCACGTCCAAATCCTCGCACGCGGGTCATCCAGGCGTCGCGAAAAGTACTCCCGCCAGTACTCCCTTTAGTTCTTCCTCCACTTCCCAAGCCTGCCGGCCCCTTTTCGGTAGGGGGCGCTCCGCTGAGTCCCGCGCCGGCACCTGGTTCGGGCGCAAGCTAGCTAGCACCCAACGCCTTTGACGTGGCGACAGGATGGAGCTGCCCCGGCAAGGATCACTCGGCCGAGTTCACGCGGATTTCGGATTGGACGAGCCTGCATCCCTTAGCTTCGGCGCAGCGGTCCATCGGAACTACAAGCATCTCGCTCAACCTGCGTTGCTTCTCTTCTTGGAAAGAGGGGGGCGCCAACTGGTCGGCTCTTCTCCGAATCTCACTTTCCAAAGCGGCTCGCTGGTCAGGAGTAAGAGCCTTCCCATCCGTCATTAAAACGAAACCAACCAGGTCATGCCGCCGTAAGTCCAAATCCAGAATGATGAGCCCGAAAGGACCATCGGGGATGCTCACCCGCCTGAAAATGCAATCGTAGCTGTTCTGGCAAAGCGAATATTGCTTCAAGTTCACATACCGCATGCTGCATTCCGGAGGCGTTTCTAAACGAACGACGCAGACCGCCAGATCCGGCGCATTTTTGTTGGTGATGGGAATCGCCCTCGGATCGCGCCCCCCGTCAAGGCCTGGAATGCCGTCCCAAGGCTCTCCGTTGGTCTTCGTCTGGTCGGCCATCACGGTGATGCTGATTGGTTTCCCTTCACCGGCCAGGCAGTAGACGGGGGTCATCAAAATAAACAAAATGGCCCACAAAGATCGTCGGTTGATGCGCGAATGCCAACTCGCGACTCGGTAAGAGCGCCTGAACAAGCACAACTGGTGTCCTTGCATATTGCGCCTCCGACAGGTTTTTCCTGACACGAGCCGATTCAATGATGATCCTTTTACGAGATCAAGATATTCTCGTGTACGGATGCGTCAACACCTTAGCGCCCGCCCTATGGCAGAGCGCCTAAGAGTCTGTCCGGACACTTCAGGCCGGATTGCAGAGTTTTCTGAGCATGAGGCGGATTGAGGCGAGACGCAAGAACGCCAAGGCCTTTCGGTTGAGGCACTCCCAATCCTTGGCCAGGCGGCGGCAGCGGTTGAGCCAGGCAATGGTGCGCTCGACGATCCAGCGTTTGGGCAAGACCACAAAGCTGCTGACCTGATCGGAACGTTTGACGATTTCGATCTCGATATGCGGTCGAACTTTCGCGAGCGCATTGGCAAATTTCGGTCCTTTATATCCGCTATCGACGAACAGCTTCTTCAAAAACGGAAACATCTCGAACAGTGTCGTCATGACGAGAGCACCGCCATCGCGATCTTGGATGTCGGCCGGATGTACGACGGCGTGGAGCAGCAGGCCTACTGTATCGACAAGAATGTGCCGCTTCTTGCCCTTGATCTTCTTGCCCGCATCGTACCCGTGCGGATCAATGCACGCCCCCCTTTTTCTGCGCTTTTTACGCTCTGGCTGTCGATGATGGTGGCGGTCGGATCGGCTTTCCGCTGCCCTCGTTCGCGACACTGCTCATAAAGCGCCTGGTGGATTCGCTCCAATGTGCCGTCATAGGTCCACAGATCGAAGTAGCCGTGGACCGAGCTTCTCGGCGGCAGGTCTTTCGGGATCGCGCGCCACTGGCAGCCGGTCGAGAGAATGTACATCAGGCCGTTCACCACCTCCCGCATGATCACCGTCCGCTTACCACCGCCGGTCTTGCCCGGCGGGATCAGCGGTTCGACCAGCCCCCATTCCTCGTCGGTCAGATCGCTCGGATATCGCAACTTGCTGCGGTCGTAACGGGCGCGGTTCTTGCTCGTCCACATCGGTGGCCCCTCCTCGAATCAGGCCACTACTCTTGAATCACAGGTGATTCATATGATTCAACTACTCTTCGGACAGACACTAAGAGAGGTATCCGCGCGCGACAAAACAACCCGACGGGCAAATCACTTCGGCTTTGCGGAAATCGTGTCAAGCCCCAAAATAAAAAATATTTCGCTTTTGCAGAAGCCAAATCAGTGACACATATTGGCCATCCCGTCCTACTCAGAAGGGCGTCGGCCGTCGTCACGGACGTTGGACGGGTTGCGGTGGACGCTGAAGTCGCGGAGACGACCGTGACAAAAGCGTACGGCGAAGACGAGTGGTCCCGACGTCGCGGTGCTGGCGTCAATGCACCTGGAGGCAATAGCTTCCAGGCCACTTCGGCGGCGCGAGGAGGTTAAGGGCATCCGATCTTCTCAAGATTGCAGCAGAGGTGCGGCCGAATTGAACAGTCCCTCTTCCGGCGTTTTTAAAACATGCTTACTTGCAGGAATACGCCGCCAACCCGACCATGTTACGGCGATGGGTCCTGCTGCTCAGCACGCCACTGCACCCACGAACTTTTGTGGGGTATTCCAAACGAATGTCTTGGTTGGCGCTACTGGGAGGGGTACCAGTTCTCGGAATGCCGGGCTCGGTTTTGGTGAGGCGACCGGATGAGGGAGCTGACAGCATCCATCCGATGTGGGCCATAAACGAGCGGAGTATTTATGGTGATGGTCCGATATTCGTGGACCTGGGCGGCGTTGCAAGTCTAAACGCTTGCGCAGCTCGGCCTTAGCGGAGTTACTTCATCCCGATCCGCTTGGCGAGGTTCGACCACCTTATCGGCGCGTGTGGCTTGCATTGCATCGTCAAGGACGTGACGTACGCCATGAGATCAAACGTGCACCCACCCCCGCCTCTACCACGAATGGCGCTTGCCTTTATAGTTCAGTTGCGCGTTGTGGCAGCCGCGCAGGTCAGCCCAAGCGTACGTGCCCTTCCATTGCGGCCCGGGTGATCACGGTCTTGGTCATCGACGGGGCAATGTCCAAGGTGCGGATTTGCGGACTGAATGGTCAAGCCGAGGCGTTCGCTGTTGGCATCGGATCGAAAAAGGTCTTGGCTGCCCGCCAGTTCGAGGTTGAGGTAGATGTCGTAGAGAGCGCCGCCGAGCCCCGCGAAGTCTGGTAGTGATTTCCCCCGATCTGCCTGGTGACCAGCCCCGGATCGAGGTAGATGACCGAGTCCCGCGATCCCATTGCTGGACTCCTCGCCGCGCCCAACACCAACGACATCGCGAGCCACGGCAGGGCTGCTCGACGACGGACCGCATCGCATCGTCGGACATGGGGTCTCCTGGACTTGATGGACAACCTAAACGGCGACGACTTCGTGCAACCAGACAGCCCGCCTGAACTCGCGGTGGCCAAGAACCGACTCTATGGAAAGCTGACGCACGCGCCCCGGATGCCTATGCAATTTCGGCACGCGGGGGTTATTATTCGTTGCCAAGGAGGCGAAACGAGCAGCCCGGCATGAGATCATCTCATAGCCGACACCCGGCCGAAGACACACGAGGCCGAGGGCGGCTTGAAGCTTGATGTCCGCAAGGCACTTTTCGGACCTCACGCCACGCCTGAATTGCATCCGTAGTCCAGGGTGACAGCAGACGCCGGACGATCGCTTGGTTCACCCGCAATCTGCCCACGCCTTGAGAACTGCGTCGCCTCGCACGCAAGCGCAATCTCGTAACTTAGCTGCGACAAAGTAACCCGACGGGCAAATCACTTCGGATTTATGGAAATCGTGTCAAGCCCTGAAATAAAAAATATTTCGCTTTTACAGAAAGTAAAATCAGGGGTATATCTTTGGCCATCCCGTCCTACTCAGAAGGGCGTCGGCCGTCGTCACGGACGTTGGACGGGTAGCGGTGGACGTGACGGTGCCCTTGACCAAAGGCGCCGAAGCGTACGGCAAAGACGTGTGGTCCTGACGTCGCGGTGCTGGCGTCAATGCACCTGAAGGCAATAGCTTCCAGGGCGCAACGGAGGCAAAAGAGCCGTTCTCCGGGGAGAGCCCGTTATAAGCCGTAAAGCCATTGCGCAGGGAAGGCCGGATGCTCTCCGCTGCCCTGTATGCTCGTGTGCACTTTATTTTGTGCAAACCGCACACGAGACCGCGGGTGCAGCGCGCACCCGGTCTTCCCTGCGCCCTCTATTTCGTGAGAGGGCAAGGAATTTCTGGCAAAGCTCGGGCTTATCAGGCCGCGAGAATGCGAAGCCGTGTCGTCTCGGCCCAAGGTCATCAATCGCGCATGCGAGCCGGTATCCCATAGCCGCCGATGCACAGGTTATATCGGGCGATGCCGAAGTTGGATTTGGCTGGAACTCCAATCGCTCTCACAATCAAGATGGAGGCAGCGCCCCTTCACAATTGCGCCCCAGGCCGGGACGACAAGACTGGAACGATGTCGTTGACGCCTGATTGCCTTGCCAGGACGAACGCCTTGGCCTGGAACAACCCCTACACAAGTTTGCAACGCGCCATCTAGATCGCGCCGTTTGGTTGCGCTATCACGGATCCGACCGGTTAAAAGCCGGCATAACAGGGAGAACGATGTGAGATTCAAGGGAATTGGTGCAGTATCGCTTGCGATCGCTGCTGTCGGGCTGTTTTACGCCACAGCACCTGCGATGGCCCAGCAAAAAACGATTACCGTCTGGTTCGGCAAGGGCTTCTACAAGTCCGAGGACGACGCGCTGCTTGAGGCGATCAAGAAGTTCGAGGCCAAGACCGGCATCAAGGTCGAACTGTCGCAATACGCCATTCAGGACATGATTCCGAAGACGGTCGCGGCGATGGATTCCGGCACCGTGCCGGATGTCGCCTATTCCGACAGCTATGACGTGCAGGCGCAGGGCAAATGGGCTTTTGAAGGCAAGCTCGAGGACCTCGGCGACGTCCTGACGCCGATGAAGTCGGCGTTCGCGCCCAACACGCTCGAGACCGCGCTGCTCTACAACGACGTCGCCAAGAAAAAGGCCTATTACGGCTTCCCGCTAAAACAGCAGAGCATGCACGTCCAGATCTGGCAGGATCTGCTGGAGCAGGCCGGCTTCAAGCAGACCGACATTCCGAAGAAGTGGGAAGATTACTGGTCGTTCTGGTGCGACAAGGTGCAGCCCGCAATTCGCAAGGCCACCGGTCAGCGCGTCTACGCGGTCGGTCAGCCGATGGGCGTGGAATCGACCGACTCGTTCCAGTCGTTCTACACCTTCATGGACGCCCATAACGTCAAATTGGTCGACGACGACGGCAAGCTCCTGGTCGACGATCCCAAGGTGCGCGAAAACCTGATCAAGGCGATGAAGGATTATACCGACACCTACACCAGGGGCTGCACGCCGCCCTCCTCCACCACCTGGAAGGATCCGGACAACAACGTCGCGTTCCACAACAAGACCATCGTGATGACGCACAACTTCACGATCTCGATCGCAGCAAAGTGGCTCGACGACGCCAACAACCCGGCGCTGACGCCGGAGCAGCGGGCGCTCGGCAAGAAGAACTACGACGAGACCATCATCACGGCGTCGTTCCCCAACAAGCCGGACGGCACGCCGATCAAGTACCGCTCCGACGTCAAGACCGGTCTCATGTTCACCTCCGCCAAGAACAAGGCCGAGGGCAAGGAGTTCATCAAGTTCCTGCTGCAGGAGGAAAACCTTCGACCCTATATCGAAGGCGCACTCGGCCGCTGGTTCCCGGTGACGACCGCAAGCCAGCAGAGCCCGTTCTGGCAGGCTGACCGGCATCGCAAAGCCGTCTACACCCAGTTCACCGGCGGCACCACGCCGTTCGACTTCACCAAGAACTGGAAGTTCACGATCCTGAACAACGAGAACGTCTGGGCCAAGGCGATGAACCGGGTGGTGAGCGAGAAGGTTCCGGTCGACAAAGCGGTCGACGAACTGATCGCCCGCCTCAAGCAAATCGCGGGTTAGAACGAAGTCTATGGCGGCCGCCGCGGAAGTATGTCCGTCGTCCCTGCGAACGCAGGGACCCATACGCCGCGGCGGTCGTTTTGGATGATGCTGGTCGACGGCCTTCGTTCAACCACGAAAGCCTGTGGTTATGGGTCCCTGCGTTCGCAGGGACGACGATGTAAACTAGAGCAAGAATACCAGAGCAAGAATAATGGCGATTACGATCTCGGGCGATCAGGCGATACCAGGCCCGCCGCTGTCGGCCCGGCTGACCACCCCGCAGGTCTGGGGCATCGTGCTGCTGGCGCCCTATGCGCTCGTGTTCCTGGCCTTCGTGGTCTATCCGGTCGGCTATGGGCTATGGCTGGCGCGTCATCCGGCGAGCTATGTCGCGCTGTATCACGATCCGATCTTCGCGCGCGCGGCGGTCAATACGCTGATCTTTCTCCTGGTCGGCATCAACCTCAAAATGATGATCGCGCTGTTCCTGTCCGGCTTCTTCGCGCAGCAGCGCCCGTGGATCAAATGGCTGTCGGTGCTGTTCATCCTGCCCTGGGCGGTGCCGTCGATTCCGACCATTCTCTCGGTGCGCTTCATGTTCAATCCGGAATGGGGCGTGGTCAACACGCTGATCTTCAAGCTCACCGGCGAGGACGGCCCGAACTGGCTCAATGACCCGACCGTGGCGCTGGCGATGGCAATCGGCGTGCACATCTGGAAATCGCTGCCGTTCTGGACGCTGATCCTGATGACCGGGCGGCTTGCGATCTCGCACGACCTCTACGAGGCCGCCGAGGTCGACGGCGCGAGCTGGTGGCAAAAATTCCGCTTCATCACCTGGCCGTCGATGCTGGCGCTGTATCTGACCTGCACCCTGCTCTCGATGATCTGGACGCTGGGCGACTTCAACAGCGTGTATCTGTTGACCGGCGGGGGACCTGCCGATCTCACCCACGTGCTGGCCACCTTGGGAATTCGCTATCTGCGGCTCGACCAGCTCAGCCTGGCGATGGCGTCGATCGTCTGCGCGCTGCCGTTCGTGCTGCCGCTGATCTATTTCATGATGAAACGGTTGTCGCGATGAAGCTGCCAACACTGCGCGAAGTCGGCGTCGAAGCGCGCCTCCTGCTGATCGGGATTCCCGTGTTCCTGTGGACCATGATCCCGATCTACCACATGTTCCTGTTCGCGATTTCGCCGAAGGAGGACGCGTTCTCCGGAAAACTCTGGCCGACGCATCCGACGCTGAACAATTTCCGCATCGTGTTCCAGCAGGAGCATTACTTCCTGCGCGATTTCTGGATCCAGTTCTGGAATTCGATCGTGATCGCGGTCGCGGCCGGCGCGCTTACGCTGCTGATCGCGACCGCGGCGGCGTTTGCGATCTCGCGGCTCAAGGTACCGGGCGGCCGCTGGGTGATGAATTTCGCGCTGTTCACCTACTTCATCCCGGCGGCGTTCCTTGCCGTGCCGATGTACCGCACCATGGGCAATTACGGCCTGCTCAACAATCAC
Organism: Bradyrhizobium sp. LjRoot220; assembly: GCF_964252915.1. Classification (NCBI taxonomy): domain Bacteria; kingdom Pseudomonadati; phylum Pseudomonadota; class Alphaproteobacteria; order Hyphomicrobiales; family Nitrobacteraceae; genus Bradyrhizobium; species Bradyrhizobium sp. LjRoot220. The sequence goes on along the minus strand of NZ_CAXUPS020000007.1, from coordinate 128,667 downwards.
TGGTCGCTGATTCTGGCGATGGTGACGATCGCCTCACCCTACGCGATCTGGGTGCTGAAGCAGGCTTCCGACAAGCTGCCGGTCGAACTCGACGAGGCCGCGGTCATGGACGGGGCGACCATCCCGCAGCTGTTCCGGCTGGTCTACCTGCCGCTGATGATGCCCTCGCTGGTGGCGATCGGCACCTACGCGATCCTGCTCGCCTGGAACGAATATCTCTACGCGTTCCTGCTGCTCTCCAAGGACACCGAGATCACCCTGCCGGTGGCGCTCGGCAACTTCCTCGCCGCCGACGATTCGCCCTGGGAATTGCTGATGACCACCGGCTTCATCTACGCGCTGCCGCCGGCCGCGATCTACTACGCGTTCAAACGGTACATGGTGGGTGGGCTGACGGCGGGCGCGGTGAAGTCGTGAGGATTATATACCGTCATTCCGGGGCTCGTCGAAGACGCGAACCCGGAATCTCGAGATTCTCCGATGTGCAATTGCACATCGTAGTTCGATGCTTCGCATCGCCCCGGAATGACGTATCATAGCGGCGCGACGGTCTCGCCTCGCGCGCTTGACAGCTTCGAGGCAAACGACGCCAGCACGATCACCACCGCAATCAGCGCGATCACCATGGTGCAGATCGCATTGATCTGCGGCTTCACCCCGAGCCGCACTTCGGAATAGATTCGGATCGGCAGCGTCGCCGAACCCGGGCCGGTCGTAAAACTCGCGATCACGACGTCGTCGAGCGACAGCGTGAATGCCAGCATCCAGCCGGCCACAATCGCCGGGACGATCAGCGGCAGCGTTACCGAAAGAAACGCCCGCACCGGATCGCAGCCGAGATCCATCGCGGCCTCTTCCAGGCTGCGGTCGAGCGAGGCCAACCGCGACTGCACCACCACGGTGACGAAGCACATCGTCAGCGTGGTATGCGCAATGGTCACGGTCCAGAATCCGCGCTCGGCGTTGAGCGCGACGAACAGCAGCAGCAGCGACAGGCCGGAGATCACTTCCGGCATCACCAGCGGCGCATAGAGCATGCCTGACAACAGCGAGCGGCCCTTGAAGCGTTCGCCGCGCGCTAGACCAACCGCCGCGAGCGTGCCGAGCAAGGTCGCCACCGTCGCCGACACGGCGGCGACGCGCAGGCTCATCCAGGCCGCGTCCAGCATGGCGCGGTCGTTGAAGAACTCGGTGTACCAGCGCAGCGACCAGCCGCCCCACACCGTCACCAGCCGCGACGCGTTGAACGAGTAGATGACGAGGATGACGATCGGCAGATACAGAAACGCGAGCCCCAGCGCCAGCGCGGTGACGTTGAACCGCGAGATCCGGTTCACCTTGTGCGCCATCAGCCGGCTCCGCGCAGCGTGCGGCGCTGCAGCCGGTCATAGAGCAATAGCGGCGGTATCAGCAGCAACAACAGCGCAACCGCCGCAGCGGATGCCACCGGCCAGTCCTTGTTGGTGAAGAATTCGAGCCACAGCGTCTGTCCGATCATCATCGAACCGGAGCCGGCCAACAGATCCGGGATCACGAACTCGCCGACGATCGGGATGAAGCAGAGCAGCGCGCCGGCGCCGACGCCCGGCAGCGACAGTGGCAATGTCACCAGCCAGAACGCGCGCCCCGGCGAGGCGCCGAGATCGGACGCCGCCTCAATCAGCGAGAAATCCATCCTGGCGAGCGTGGCGTAAAGCGGCAGGATCATGAACGGCAGGTAGGAATAGACGATGCCGATATACATCGCGCTGTCGGTCGACAGCCACACCACCGGCGCCGCAACGATATGCAGCACCAGCAGCACCTGATTGAGCAGCCCGTCATGCTGCAGGATGTTGATCCAGGCATAGATCCGGATCAGGAACGAAGTCCAGAACGGAACGATCACCAGCATCATCGCGATGGCCTGCCAGCGCTGCGGCAGCCGCGCCATGCCGTAGGCGATGGGGTAGCCGATCAGCAGCAGGATCGCCGTCGAGGTCACCGCGACGAAAATGCTGCGCAAGTACGAGGAGATGTAAAGACTGTCCGAAATCAAAAGCTTGAAATTATCCAGCGACAGCGCCACGAACGCCGCCTTGATCGCAGCCCAGCCTTCGGTGAAGTCGAAAAGCGGCACATAGGGCGGCTGTGCGATCGCGGTCTGCGACAGGCTTATCTTGAGCACAAAACCGAATGGCACCAGGAAGAACAGCACCATCCACAGATAGGGGGCGATCGCAGCGTAACGCGCGGGGCGGGCAAAGATGCTGCGCGCGCTCATTGTTCCAGCACCATGCAGTCGTCAGGCGTGAACCACGCCACCACACGCTGGCCCGCAAGATAAGCGTCCATGTCGAGCCGCGCGGTGTTGGCCATCGACGAGCGTATCACCGCGCCGGAGTCGAGCTTGACCTTGTAGACCGTCAATCCGCCGAGATAGCTGACATCGGTGACCACGCCCTCCAGCCGGTTGATCACATGCGTATTGGCGGCATCCGACACCGGCGCGCGGCGCGACAGTTTCACCTTCTCGGGCCGGATCGCGACGCTGACCACCGGCTTGGTGACCGGCTGCCGCGGCTCGGCGGCCGCAAGCGTGACACCGTCCTTGGTCGTGACCAGCAGCCGGTTATGTTCGCGCCAGCCAACCTCGCCGTCGAAGAAATTGACGTCGCCGATGAACTCGGCGACCCAGCGCGAACGCGGCGCCTCGTAGAGATCGCGCGGGCTCGCCACCTGCTCGAGCCGGCCGGCATCCATCACGCCGATCCGGTTGGCCACCGTCATCGCCTCTTCCTGGTCGTGGGTGACGATGATGAAGGTCATGCCGAGCCGGCGCTGCAGGTCCATCAGTTCAAGCTGCGTGCTCTCGCGCAGCTTCTTGTCCAGTGCAGCCAGCGGCTCGTCGAGCAGCAGCACCTGCGGGCGGCGCGCCAGCGAGCGCGCCAGCGCCACGCGCTGCTTCTGGCCGCCGGAGAGCTGATCGGGCTTGCGCTTCTCCATGCCGTTGAGCTTGACCAGCGCAACCATCTCGGCAACGCGGTTGGCAATCTTGTCGCGCGCCATGCCGGCGCGCTTCAGGCCGAACGCGATGTTGTCCAGCACCGACAGATGCGGAAACAGCGCGTAGTTCTGGAACATCATGTTGACCGGGCGCAGATGCGGCGGCACCTGCGCGATGTCCTTTCCGCCGAGCAGAATGCGACCCTCGTCCGGCGTCTCGAATCCGGCGAGCATGCGCAGCAGCGTGGTCTTGCCGCAGCCGCTCGGACCCAGCAGCGCAAAAAACTCCCCGGCGCGGATATCCAGCGACAGCCCGTCCACCGCGCGGAAATTACCGAACGTCTTGCCGACGCCGTCGATGCGCAGCAACGGCATGTCGGCGACCGCTTCGGGCTGCGGCGCGAGGCTTGCAGGCGCTGCGGTCGCTTCCGGTGGCGGCCGCTCCGGCGTTGCAGGCTCCGCGGCCGCGTCGGCTTTCGGCATCATTTCCGGCGATTCTTCGCTCATGTCCCCTGCCAACCCTCGCTGCCGCACGCTAGCGGCGGATCGGCATCGGCTCAACCGCTTCGCGGCGCACAGCCACAATATTATCGCTGTCGGCGGTCATGTCTCTGCTAGGCTTGGCATTCACCGCGCGCGCCATGGAACAAGAAAATGAACCGGGACCGATATGACCTGCCGCTGACGACAACCTCAGACCGGGCCGCGGCGCATTACCGGGACGGCATGGATTGCATGCTGTCGGCCTGGCACGGCGCCGAGGACGCCTTCGACCGTGCGATCCAGGAGGATGGTGACTTCGCGCTGGCGCATATCGCGCGTGCCCGCCTGCATCAGCTCGATATGCAGGCAAACGAAGCGCGCGCGATGGCCGCACATGCACGGCAATTGGCCGCCGGCGCCGACCCACGCGAACGCCAGCACGTCGAGGTCATGGCCGCGGTGATCGAGGGCAATCCGAAAGTCGCCGTCAGCGGCGCCGAAGCGCATCTTGAGCAATACCCCCGCGATGCGCTGGTGCTGTCGATGCTGCTCGGCGCGTTCGGCCTCTACGCGTTTTCAGGCCGCGCCGATCATGATGCCGCCAAACTTGCGGTATGCCAACGCGCCGCCAAGCATTATGGCGAGGATTGGTGGTTCCTGAGCTATCTCGGCTGGTCGCACACCGAAGCCGGCAACCTCTCAACCGGGCGTGCTTTAAGCGAACGCGCGATGGGATTGCGGGCTGAAAACGCCAATGCCGCGCACGGCCTGTCGCACGCGATGTTCGAGCAGGGCGACATGGCGGCGGGCCGCCGGTTTCTCGGGGGATGGCTGCCCGCGCACGACCGCAAGAGCTTTCTGCACGGGCATCTGTGGTGGCACATCGCCCTGACCGCGCTCGACGAAGGCGACCTCGAAGGCGCGCTTGCGATCTACGAACAGCAAATCAAGCCGGCCGACCGCCCCTATCCGCCGCTGAATATCTTCACCGATGGCGCTTCGCTGCTGTGGCGGTTGTCGCTGGCGGGCAAGGATGGTCTGGAGCCGCATTGGCGCGACGTCGCCGCCTATGGCGAAAAATATTTCCCCCAGGCCGGCGCACATTTCGCCGACGTCCATCACGCGCTATCAGCGGCGGCAACCGGCGGCGAGGCATTGGAAGCGCGCTTGGCGCAGCTGGAAGCCCGCGCCGCCGACGGTAAACTGGCGCCGGGCCGCGCGGCGATCGACCTCTGCCGCGGCATGCGGGCCTTCGCCGACGGCGATCATGACGGCGCGATCCGCCTGCTCGAGCCCGCGATGACCGAGTTGGTCCGGATCGGCGGCAGCCACGCCCAGCGCGAATTGTGGGAGGACACCCTGATCGTGGCGTATTTGCGCGGCGGATACCGCGAAAGGGCCGCCGGGCTGATCTCCGGCCGGCTCGAACGCAGGCCGTCCGCGCGTGACGCGGCCTGGTCGCGGGAGATTCAAGCGCGGCGCTGAACGGCAAACACTTCGATCGCCGCGGCGCGGCCGCGCAATTGGGCATGGCCGAGCGGTTCAACGAGAATATCTGAATTGGGCCGTATGTGGCCGAGCAGATCGGCGGAGACCAGCAGATTGCGGCCGGCCTCCTTGCAATATTCCTGCAGCCGCGCCGTCACGTTCACGGTATCGCCGAAATAGGCCAATTGACGCCGCGAACTGCCGCATTCGCTGATCACCACCGGGCCGGCGTGCAGACTGGCGCGGAAGCCCGGCACCATGCCAAATTCCTGCCGGTACGAATCCGCTTTCTCCGCAACGGTGTCTTCGATCGCGAAAAAGCAATCGATGCATTTTGCGCCTGACGACCGTTCGTCGAGCCGCCACGTGACGATGACCTCGTCGCCGACATAGGCGTGAACCTCGCCGCCATGCGCGACGATCGCGGCATCGATGTCAAAGAAGAAGCGGGTGAGAAGGCTCTGCACGCGCAGCTCGCCCATCGCCTCGGCGAGCGAGGTGGAACCTGCGAGGTCGAGGAACATCAATACGCGTTCTTCACGTACCGGGTGTCGATATCGCCCGAGGGCGACGTTGAAAAGCACCCGGCTGCCGACAAGCCGCGTCAGTTCGAAGACCGTCACGACCAACAGCGAAGAGAAAAAACTGAGCGTTACGACCCACGGAAATTCGTTGATCAGCCAGTGGGCCTCGATCCACTCTCCGTAAAGCACGACCTGCAAGGCCAGGATCGCTACGGCCACGGCAATCGCCATCGTTGCGGACCGCAAAGCCAGATCCGCCAACAGCGGCCATCTGGAGACCCACGCACTGCGGCGCGACGTGAAGTAGCGATGAACGCCCCAGCCGGCCAGCGTGATGCCCATCGCGTGAAGGCCGCTGCGGAGATAGTTCGGCACCGAGGATTCGATCGGAAGGTCGAACAAAAAGCGATAGCCGAGCCCGGAAAGGAAGCCGATCACGGCCAGAACGATCGTTGGATTTATCGCGCGCCGCATGTCAGCTCCGGTGTCGCCGCGGCCATGAACGCCGCCAGCGCCTCGCGGTCCGAGGGCTCCATGGTCAAACCAAGCTTCGAGCGCCGCCACAAAATGTCGTCGGGGAAACGCGCCCATTCGTGGCTCATGAGATAGCGCACTTCCGCGCCCGTCAGTTCAGGCCCAAACGCCGGGCCGAGATCACCGCGGTCCCTGGCCTCGCCAAGGATCGCCTTGACGTTCAACCCATAGGCGGCGACCAGGCGCCGCGCCTGATCCTCGCTGAGAAACCGCCAGTGCGCGCGGGCCTCGTCGACCTCGTTCTCGAACCGGCTCCAGGGAAAATCGCCGCCGGGCAGCGGCGCCTTCGCGGTCCAGCGCGGCGACATCGGATAAAACGGCGTCAGCTTCGAGACCGCCTTTTCGGCGCGCAGGCGCGAGGTGGTGACATCGCCGCCGAAGATCGTGATCAGCGGCGCCTTGCGGCGACCGTGGTCGAAACTCATCGCGCCATCCCACGCTGCCCGGTTGTTCGCGGGGTTCATCACCAGGTTGACGCCGCAAACCGTCCTCACCACGTCGACCGCCTCGATCCGCTCGCGAAAATACCGGTTCGCGGCGTCGCAAAGATAAGCCACGTCGTTGGCCGCCATCGCGACAATGGCGGGATCACCCTTGAAGGGATGGCCAACCGTGCCGATCAGGGTGAAATCGCGCTCATAGGGGCTGGCGAAAATCAGCCGGCGGTCGTGGTTCTGGAACACATAGACGTTGTCGGTGTCGAACAGCCGGCGGACCACGATCTGGCTGATCTGAACGGTGCCAAGCTTGGGCGGCGGCTGGCGCAGCACCGTCTCGGCGACGCTCGCTGTCCAGGCCCCGGTGGCGTTGACCAGCGCCCGCGCGGTCACGACCTGACGATGGCCGCGATCGATCGTCACCAGCCGCCAGGTCTCGCCCCGTTCGGCGCGGGTGCAGCGTGCACCGGTGCGGATCACAGCCCCCCGCGCCGCGGCATCGACGGCGGTCAGTACCACCAGGCGGGAATCGTCGACGACGCAGTCGGAATATTCGAACGCGGTTCCGAACGGCCGCTTCAGCGGATCGCCGACCGGATGGTGGGTGACGTCGACGGTGGCAGAGGCCGGCAGATGCGTGCGCGAGGCCAGCCGGTCATACAGCAATAGCCACGTCCGCAGCTGCCAGGCCGGGCGTTCGTCGGCGTGGGCCGGAATGGCAAAGCGCATCGGGCGCACCAGATGCGGCGCGATCCGCAGCCAGATGTCGCGTTCGGCCAGGGCGGCACGGACGCGAAGGAAGCGACGCCGCTCCAGCCCCGCCAGATCGCCATGAACGAGCCGCGGCGAGGCCGAGGAGGCGCCGGCACCGAGATCGCCCTGCTCCAGCAGAATCACGCGCAGGCCGCGGCCGGCGGCATCGCGCGCGATGCCAACGCCGTTCAACCCGCCGCCGATGATCGCCAGATCGTAGTCCGCCATGCAACGCTTACAGCCGAGAACCGAGGAGTGCCTTACACCTACCCGGTCTTGCGCGCGGACTCGATAGCGTTGATGACGCTGCGGCCGACCAGCGCGGCGTATTGCCCGATCGGCAGGGGCTTGCCGATGAAATAGCCCTGCACCGCGTCGCAGCCCTCTTCCGACAGGAAGCCGAGTTGTTCCTGGGTCTCGACGCCCTCGGCGACGATCGACATTTCGAGGCCGTGGCCGAGGTCGATGACGGCGCGCACGATGGCGGCCGATTGCGGATTGCGCCCGAGATGCATGACGAAGGCGCGGTCGATCTTGATCTTGTCGAACGGGAAAGCCTGCAGGTAGCTCAGGGAGGAGTAGCCGCTGCCGAAATCGTCCATCGAGATGCGCACGCCGAGCGCCTTGAGCCGCCGCAGCAGCGCCAGGCCGCGATCGAAGTCCTCGATCAGCACGCCCTCGGTGATCTCGAGCTCGAGCCGGTCCGGCGCCAGCCCGGTTTCGAGCAGAATCGAATGCACCAGACTGACCACATCGCCGTGCATGAACTGCGCCGGCGACAAATTGACCGCGATCTGCAGCGGCAGCGGCCAGGAGGCCGCTTCACGGCAAGCTTCGCGCAGGATCCATTCGCCCATCTCGACGATCAGGCCGCTTTCTTCCGCCAGCGGAATGAAATCGCCCGGCGACACGAAGCCGCGTACCGGATGCATCCAGCGCGCCAGCGCCTCGAACCCGATCACCTCGCTGGTGGCAACCGTCGGGCCCGAGGCGGCCTGCGGCTGGTAGTGCAGCGACAATTCGCCGTTCTTGATCGCGACCGAGAGGTCCTGGTGCAGCACGCGGCGATCGCGGATCTGCTGGTCCATCTCGGGCTCGAAGACGCTGATCGAGCCGCGCGATTTTGCCTTGGCCCGGAACAGCGCCGCGCCGGAATTGGCGAGCAGGGCTGCCGCGTCCGAGCCGTTGTGCGGAAATACCGAGATCCCGGTGGTGGCGCCGGCCCGGACCGACTTGCCGTCGATCTGGAAATCCTTCGCCAGCGCGGTCACGACCTGCTCGGCCAGCGCGATGCCAGCGGAGGGCTGCTTGCCGTCGATGATCAATCCGAATTCGTCGCCGCCGAGCCGGGCCACCACGCCGCCGCGGGCGCAGTCCTGCAGGCGCTGGGCGACCTCGGTCAGCACCTTGTCGCCCATCGCGTGACCGAACACGTCGTTCACTTCTTTGAGGCCATCGAGATCGATGCAGAGGACCGCGAATTCCTCTTCGGTACCCTCGCAGGCCTCGATCATCTGGGTCAGCGCCTGCAGGAAGGCGGCGCGGTTCGGCAGATCGGTCAGGCCGTCATGATAGGCCATGTGTGCCATCCGCGACTCGGTCTGGCGGCGATCGGTGACGTCCTCATGGGTCTTGATCAGATATTGCGGCTCACCGGATTCATCGAGCACCGTCATCCGGCGGGTCAGGAATAGCCGCAGGCCGTCCTTGGTGGAGATCGGATGTTCCTCGGTCAGAAGGCCACGCTTCTTGATCGCCGCCTCGTCGCGCGCGATGATCAGCTTGGCTTCGCGCGGGTTGAAGATATCGGCAGCCGTCAATCCGGTGGCGTCCTCGCGGCGGCGGTTGAGGATGGTTTCGGCGCTGCGGTTGGCGAGCAGGTATTTTCCGTCCGAGACGCGCTCGACGATCAGCGAGACCGGAATGTTGTCGACCACGAGTTCGAGGAATTTCTTGGTGCTCTCCAGTTCAAGCGACAACGAGCGACGGTCGGTGACGTCGTCAAACAGCGCGATCAGGAATTCCGGCTCGTTCTTCTCGTTTCGCGCGATCACGCGGTTGGAGGCAAGGACGCGCTTCTCGTTGCCGCGCTCGACCTCGAACTCGCTGCGGTGATAACCTTCCGGCGCCTGCAGCGCCGACTGGTCCGCCGTGTCGATGCTGCGTGCGGTTTCGGGACGGAAGATCTCGTCGGCGCGCTTGCCGACGATATGGTCACGCGAGAAGCGTGAGAAACGCTCGAACGCGCGGTTGGCGAAAATATAACGGCCGTCCTCGATGTTCTTGGCGGCGACGCAGACCGGAACGTTGTCGAGCACCGATTCCAGGAACTGGGTGGTCGATGCCAGCTTGCGCGAGAGTTTGCGCTGCGCGGTGCAGTCCTCATGGGTCGCGACCGACCCGCCGTTCGGCAAGCGGAAATACTTGACCAGAACCGATTTGCCGTTTGGCAGTTCGGTGATCAGGCCATCCGCGGTGGCGGCCTGGGCATAGAATTCGTCGACGCTGACATCCAGCGCGCCGCGCTTGCGACGCTCCTCCAGCAGTTCCGGCCCGGTCATGTTGCGGGGAACATCCGAGCGGACCAGGCCGTAGATTTCGAGATAGCGGTCGTTGCAGAAGATGATGCGCTGACGGGTGTCCGTCATCACCACGCCCTGACTGAGATTGTTCAGGGCTGAACTGACGAAGGCACTGCGCCGCAGTTGCGAGCGCTTGACCCGGCGCAGCGCCGACAGCACCCATAGCCCGGCCGCGGCCAGAAAGGATAAGGCCACGACGCCGCCGATCAGCAGTTCCCAGATCGTGTTGGGGTCGAGTTCGCCGGCATAGCGCGACGGCGCAAGGCCGCCGGAAGCGGACGGCGCCGCCGACGCCAATCCGCAAGATGCTGCGGTGGCGAGCAGATACACGAAGGCCAGCGCCGGAATCGAATTCCCCCCGCCTGCCTGCCACTTCTTGCCAGCCATCATTCACCCGCGGTTTCCAGGCGAGTGTCTGGCTTGACGGGTTTTGATCGGGTAAACGCCTACCCTTGCAACCGGAAAATGCGACTCAAATTACGGCAATTGCCCTGACATGATTAATGCTTCACTAACAGAACGGACCAGACGCGTATGTCGAAGCAATCCAAAGGGTTGTTCGCACGCCGCCTGGCTGGAAGAACAATGAATGGAGCGCGCGGCATGCCTGACCTCGCGCCGAACGCCCGGACCTGAAGCGGACATGGACAAGGTTGATTGCGTCGTCATCGGAGCGGGAGTGATCGGGCTCGCGGTCGCGCGGCGGCTGGCCCTGTCGGGCCGCGAGGTGATCGTGCTGGAGGGGGCCGAGGGCATCGGCACCGTGACCTCCTCGCGCAACAGCGAAGTGATCCACGCCGGCATCTACTACCGCGCCGGCAGCCTGATGGCGCAGATGTGCGTCAGCGGCAAGCGGGCGCTCTACGCATACTGCCGTGACCACGGCATCCCGCATCGAAATTGCGGCAAGCTGATCGTCGCGACGACCCCTGCGGAGACCGAGAAACTGCAATCGATCCGCGCCCACGCCGAAGCCAATGGCGTCGACGACATGCAGCTTCTGACCGGCGAAGCGGCGCGCGCGCTGGAGCCGGCGCTCAATTGCGCTGCGGCCCTGCTCTCGCCGTCGACCGGCATCATCGACAGCCACGCCTTCATGCTGGCGCTGCGCGGCGATGCCGAGGAGGCCGGCGCGGCCTACGCGTTTTACACGCCGCTGCTGCGCGCCAGGGCGACCGCGGGCAGGATTGAAATCGAGGCGGGCGGCGACACGCCGATAACATTGGAATGCAATCTGTTGGTCAATGCGGCGGGATTGGGCGCGCCTTCAGTCGCGCGCGCCATCGAGGGCATGCCGATCGAGTTGATCCCGCCAGCCTATCTGGCCAAGGGCAATTATTTCAGTTGCAGCGCGCGGGCGCCGTTTTCACGGCTGATATATCCGGTGCCGGAGCCCGGCGGGCTTGGCGTGCACCTGACCCTCGACATGGCCGGACAGGCGCGCTTCGGTCCGGACGTGGAATGGGTCGAGAGCATCGACTACGCCGTCGATCCAGCCCGCGCCGACAGGTTCTATCCCGCGATCCGGCGCTATTGGCCGACGCTGCCGGACGGTGCGCTGATGCCAAGCTATAGCGGAATCCGGCCGAAGATCGTGCCACCTGCGGTTGCCACGCAGGATTTCCTGATCCAGGGACCGCGCGAGCACGGCGTCTCTGGACTGATCAACCTGTTCGGAATCGAGTCGCCCGGACTGACGTCGTCGCTGGCGATCGCGGATCATGTCGGCGGATTGGCAGAGCGGTGAACTGCAAAATGTCAGCAAGCAGCGCCAACGCCATCCACGCGGGTGAGCACATCGGTGCCCATCCGCGGTGAACTGGCGTTTTGCTATTCTGCTGGAAAGCCTACTCTGCTGGAAAGCCTGCTGTGGGAAGTCCTAGTGGACAGTCTCGCCGGCGGTATACTTCAACCGCTCGATCTCGTCCTTGACCATCAACTTGCGGCGCTTCAACTCGACAATTTGCAGGTCGTCTGTGGAAAGATGCACGAGCGCTTCGTGCAATTCGTTTTCGAGTATCTTGTGTTTACGTTCAAGTTCAACAAGATGCGCCTGTAGAGCCATACGAAATCTCCTCGGTGGGTGAAACCTCAGATTCGATCTGGACGAAGACGAAGGAGTGTACACCAGTCGCCGAATCTGTCGATGGGTATCCAGAATCGGGGCTCTCATATTTTCGGATTTATCTGTAACCAATCGTGACTATGGAACCCGGTCAGCTTGCGGACCGGGCCCGCAGGGACGATATTTCGCTGGCGGCCTCGCAAGCCGTTTACAACCTCATCGTGCTTTTGCAGTTAGCGTACGCCATGACCGACGAAGATGAGCGCGAGCTCGAAAACGAGCTTGCCCGGCTGCAGCAGGAGCACCGCGATCTCGATGCAGCGATCGACGCGCTGCATCAGTCGCCGGCGCCGGATCTGCTGCGGCTGCAGCGGCTGAAGAAGCGCAAACTGCAACTGCGCGACCGCATCGCCTTCATCGAAGACCAGATCACGCCTGATATTATTGCCTGATCGTGCTGCCGGACCGCGATGCACCGGATGCCGCGGGTGGACAAGCCGCGTCACGATGAACAGCCTTCAAACCCGGTTGCCGCCGATCGGTCCGCCCAGCGCGACCGCGCGTTCTTCGGAAGCGGAAGGCTTGGCTTAAATACCGCCGCCCCGCAGCCGGTCCTTTTCCCCGACATCCACAAGGCCCGGTTGCGATGGACTTCCGGCGTCTCGAGCGTATCGCCGGCACCTGGCCCGCTAGCGCGGGGAAAACAATTTTCGCTCTCCCTCTTTGCTTGACTCCTCAAGAACAAAAGAGGAACATAAACTCCTGCCGTCAGCCAAAGGGGAGTCCCGCCATGTCCGCACCGCCGTCCCTGTCCGACAACAGCCGCTACGAGCAAGCCTGCGATCAGGCGATCGCGATGTGCGACGGCAATCTGCGCTCGACCATCAAGGCGCTGATCATGGCCAACGAATATCTGGAAGCCGAGCTGGAGGAATTGCAGGCGGCGATCTCCGCCGGCTGCGTGCCAACCCAGCCCTTACGCAGCAGCAGTACCGCTGCCTGACCAGCGAAGCCGGAGCGACCACCATGGCCGATGTCACTTATTACGTTGCATTGCCATTCCTGCAGGACGATGACGGCTCGCCGGTCGCCGGCGCCGCTGAGGAGTGCCAGAGTCCGACCACGGCGCTGCGCCGCGCCGAGATCCTGTCGCGATCCCCCGGCAGCATCGGAGCCGTCGCGTTCAGCCGCAGCGGCGATCCCATGATGGGCGAATTCGGCGACGCGCAATTGCTGCGGAAATTCGGCAACGTGCCGGACGATCTGAGCGGGCTCTGATCGTCACTGCCGTGCTTCAGCTGTCCGCCTCATGCCGCCGTTGCGCCTTGCGCACGTACATCGCGCTGTCGGCCTCTTCCAAGGCACGGCCCAATTCCGCATGTGGACCGAGGATCGCGACGCCCGCCGAGGCGCCCGCGGTGACGGTGCGGCCACGAAACACGAAGGTGAGGCGATCGATCGCCTCCTCCAGCAATGCCGCCTTGGCCCTGGCATCGGTCGCGCTGAGATTCCACAACAGCAGCGCGAACTCGTCGCCGCCGAGCCGGCCGACCACGTCCGATGCGCGCACATGGGCCAGCAGCGTCTTCACGATGGCCTTGAGCACCTCGTCGCCGGCGGCATGACCAAAAGCGTCGTTGATCGGCTTCAGGCGATCGACGTCGAGCACGATCAGAGCGCCGCTGGCGTGGTAACGCTTGATGAAGGCGATCGCGCGGTGCAGTTCGCGCTCAAAACCGCGCCGGTTCGGAATATCCAGCAGGAAGTCGGTATCGGCCGAGGCCTGCAGCTCCTCTATCCTCGCCAAAGCCCGCGCCAATTGCGTCTTGAGCCGGCGGATCGTCGCTTTTGGGTCGCTGGCTGCAGCCAGGGATCGGCTTTCGGACTTACGGACCCCGCGTGGCGCGGCTTTTCGCACCGCCGGGGTCGTTTTACGGCGTTTTGCGGTTCCCGCAGCCGCCGTCCTGGTTTTCTTCTTCATAGCCTTCCCTGTGCAGGCGTGCGTATCAAGGCTTGCCCGGATTCACCAAGTCAGGATAGTCCATTCGTAATCCCTTGCCATGCCTTGGATGACGCCCGGGCCGCCCCTATAATTGGCCTATGTTTCTGGATTCCTGAATAGAATTGACGAGATGACCTCACCGATCGCCATCATTATGGGAAGCCAGTCGGACTGGGAGACCATGCGCCACGCCGCCGACACGCTGGCGGCGCTCGGGGTCGACTGCGAAAAACGCATCGTCTCGGCCCATCGCACCCCGGACCGGCTGTTTGCTTTCGCCAAGGGCGCCAAGGCGGCCGGCTTCAAGATTATCATCGCCGGCGCCGGGGGTGCGGCGCATCTGCCGGGCATGGCGGCGGCGCTGACCGAACTCCCGGTATTCGGGGTACCCATCGATTCCAAGGCGCTGTCCGGCGTCGATTCGCTCTATTCGATCGTGCAGATGCCCGCCGGCGTCCCCGTCGGCACACTTGCGATCGGCAAGGCCGGCGCCATCAACGCCGCCCTGCTCGCCGCCAGCGTATTGGCGCTGAACGACCCGGCGCTGGCGACGCGCCTGGCCACCTGGCGTCAGCAGCAGACCGATGCGGTCAAAGAGCGCCCGGAGGGCTTGGCGTGACGGCTTCCAACAATGTGAAGCTGAGGCCCGGCGACACCATCGGAATTCTCGGCGGCGGGCAGTTGGGCCGGATGCTGGCGATGGCCGCGGCGCGCCTTGGCCTTCGCTGCCAGGTGTTTTCGCCGGATCCGGATTCGCCCGCCTTCGACGTGGTACTGAACGCGACCTGCGCGGAATATGCCGATGTCGAGGCGCTCGAACTGTTTGCCAACGACGTCAACGTCATCACCTATGAATTCGAGAATGTGCCGGCCGCCACCGCCATGGTGCTGGCGGCGCGCCGGCCTGTGCTGCCGGCCCAGAAGATCCTGGAGACCACGCAGGACCGGCTGGTCGAAAAGGATTTCATCAAGCGCCTCGGTATCGGCACCGCCGACTATGCCGACGTGTCGTCGGTGGAGACCCTGCGGGCGGCGGCTGCGAAGATCGGCCTGCCCGCCGTGATCAAGACCCGCCGCTTCGGCTATGACGGCAAGGGCCAGGCGATCATCCGCGACGGCGACGACTTCACCCAGATCTGGGAAGACCTCGGCACCAAATCGGCGATTCTCGAGGCCTTCATTCCGTTCGAGCGCGAGATCTCGGTGATCGCCGCTCGCTCCGCCGACGGCCAGGTCGAGAGTTTCGACGTCACCGAAAACGAGCACCGCGACCACATCCTGAAAATCTCGCGCGCGCCGGCCGCAATATCGGATGCGCTGGCGGCGCAGGCGCGCGGCATCGCCGGGCAGATCGCAACCGCGCTGAACTATGTCGGCGTGCTCACGGTCGAAATGTTCGTGGTGCAAGAAAAGGGTGGCCCGAAAGTGCTGGTCAACGAGATCGCGCCGCGGGTGCATAATTCCGGACATTGGACGCTGGACGGCGCCTCGATCTCGCAATTCGAACAGCACATCCGTGCCATCGCCGGCTGGCCGCTCGGCAAACCGGTCCGTCATGGCGAGGTGACCATGACGAACCTGATCGGCGACGACATCCTCGGCTACGAGCAGTGGCTGACCGTTCCCGGTGCCACCGTGCACCTTTACGGCAAGGGCACGCCGAAGCCGGGCCGCAAGATGGGTCACGTCACCGAAGTGTCGCCGCGCAAGAAATAACAGCAAGCCTGCGTCACGCAGGCTTACTGTCAGGAAGGCTTACTGTCAGGAGGCTCGCGTCAGGCAGGCCTGGTGCCCTCGACGACACCGCTCGGCTCCTCGCTGAGCCAGCGATAGATCACCCCGCCCAGCACACCGCCGATCAGCGGCGCCAGCCAGAACAGCCAAAGCTGCGCCAGCGCCCAGCCGCCAACGAACAGCGCAGGCCCGGTGCTGCGCGCCGGATTGACCGATGTGTTGGTGACGGGGATGCTGACGAGGTGGATCATGACAAGCGCCAATCCGATCGCCAGCGGTGCAAAACCCGCCGGCGCCTTGCCATGCGTCGCGCCCATGATGATGAACAGGAACATCATGGTCATCACCACCTCGGTGATGAAGCAGGCAACGAGGCTGTACTTGCCGGGCGAATGCGCGTCATAGCCATTCGACGCAAACCCCTTGCTGACGTCGAAACCGGCAGCGCCGCTTGCGATCACGTAAAGCAGCGCCGCCGCCGCAACGGCGCCGATCACCTGCGCGATGACGTAAGGCGCGATCTGCCCGGCCGGAAAGCGCCCGCCGGCCGCAAGCCCCACCGTGACGGCTGGATTGAGATGGCAGCCGGAGATATGGCCGATCGCATAGGCCATGGTGACGACGCTCAGCCCGAACGCAAAGGACACCCCGACCAGCCCGATACCCACTTGCGGAAAGCCGGCGGCGATGACGGCGCTCCCGCATCCCGCAAATGTCAGCCAGAACGTGCCGATGGCCTCGGCGGCATATTTCTTCGTATCCATAGGGTATCTCCCCAGTTTGTTGTTGCCGGGTTGCTCAAAACTCCGGGAACAGCCTCGGTCTGGGCACACAACTTCCCAAATCGAGGCCGAACAGCGTCAGATTTGCCGCATTTCATGGCTTAACTTGGCCCGACGGTTCGCTTCACAGGTGGACATACCGAGTTTTGTCTGGTAAATGCCCGCCTTCAGGTTAAGGGCCAGGCCTTTCGCCAGCTCTTCGCTTTACCAGAATTCCTATCCGATCAATTGAAAGAGGATGCCGCGTGCAGGTTCTCGTCCGCGATAACAATGTCGATCAAGCCCTCAAGGCGCTGAAGAAGAAGATGCAGCGCGAGGGTATTTTCCGCGAGATGAAACTCCGCGGCCATTACGAAAAGCCCTCCGAGAAGAAGGCCCGTGAAAAGGCCGAAGCTGTGCGCCGCGCGCGCAAGCTGGCCCGCAAGAAGCTGCAGCGCGAAGGCCTGCTGCCGATGAAGCCGAAGCCGGTGTTCGGCGCTGGGCCTGGTGGCGACCGTGGCGGTCCCGGCGGCGGTCGTGGCGGCCCGGGTGCTGGTCCGCGCGGACCGCGCTGAACGACCCAACATATCCAGATTCGAAAGCGCGGGCCTCGGCTCGCGCTTTTTCTTTGGGCTTTTTTGTTTGTCGGTCCGAGGGCCTGAAGGGTTCGGTCCGCCGGTTGCGGCTATTTTGACCGATGCATTTCGCGGCGTGCCGGGCTACCTATGCGCCATGGACGCACGCGCATTCCGCCATAGGGCCATTCCGGCCTCCTGTTCGATCTTCCGTAGCGTGCGCCGTTCGGTCGCGCTTGTCGCGCTGCTCGCGACGCCGCTTGGCGGCTGTTCGTTCGATCTGGGGTCGTGGGGCGCGGACAGCCAGAAACCGCCACCCGTCGCGCAGAAACCGGCCGACAATGTCAGCGCCCGCAACTCCACTGATTCGCAGGGCTCTGCCGCGCGCGGCCAGGCGCTCGCCAGATCCGGCAAGAACGAAGAGGCGCTGGCGGAATTCGATCGCGCCCTCGCGCTCGATCCATACAACGTGCAAGCGCTCTACGGCCGCGGGTTGATCTACCAAGGCGAAAAACAGTACCAGCAGGCGATCGAGGATTTCACCGCCGCCAACGGCCTGACCCCGCAAAAGGTCGAGCCGTTGCTCGGCCGTGCCACGAGCTACCTCGCAATCGACAAGGCCAGGGAAGCGGCCGCCGACCTCGACGAGGCGGTGCAGGCCGACCCCAACAGCGCACCGGCGTGGTCAGCCCGCGGGCAGGCCTATGAACGGCTCGGCGACAAGGCCAAGGCCGCCGCATCCTATGGCCGCGCCATTGCGATCCGTCCCAGGGACGACGCCGCGCGCAGCGGCCTCGCCCGTACCGGCGGGTAGTGGGTTCCAGCGAAGTGGATACCGGTTCGCGTCAAGGAAAAAAATCTAGAGCCCCGCTCCGATTCGATCGAAACGGGGCCCTGGAGGCAAAAATCTCGAAAACAACCCCATGCAAAGATAGAAGAGCCCCGGTCGCAGAAGTGCCTGCGTCCGGGGTGCGAGGAAACTCGATCTATGGATTACTTCGGCACGACGGCGTGAAACACCGACTTCGCCGCCGACAGCACGTCTTCGGCCACCGAGGTCCGCTCGCGCACTGACGGCTCCGCCACATCGGCCCGCAGATCGAGCGGGCGCGAGACCGGAATCTCGGCCGGCGGCGTCGGACGGCGCGGATCGACGGACGCATTGGCCGCGTAAGGCGGCCTTGCCTGATCCCTTGCCGGATCGGAGGTCTCTCCTCCTGACGGCGTCGAGACCGTGATCGGCGGCGGCAGCGGGCGAAGCGCCGGCGCGGTTGCGATCCGCGATATCTCGTTACGTGGTGTCTCGATACGTGGTGTCTCGATACGTGGGGTCTCGACTCGCTGAGATTCGAAGGGACGCACCGCTTCCGGTGCACGCGGCGAAGCGTCATTGTTGACCCGCAGACGCTCGATCGCAGCGCGCGCAAGATCGTTGGCGTCGCGGCGGTCATCGGGCACGGACGCAGTTTCGACCGGCGGCGCAGCAGCAGGCACGGCTGACGGCGCGGCGGTGGGCGCCACGGGCTGCACTGGCGACGGCAGCACCACCCTCACCTTCTCACGGGGCGCCGGGCGCGCGGGGCGCGGCTCGGCCGGAACGCTCGCGGTCTCGGCCGGCGCATCGGCGGGCTTCGCGTCAGCCTTCACATCGGCCTTGCCGTCCGCTTTGGCTTCAGGCTTCTCGGCCACCGCGGGCCGCCGTTCGGCTGCGTTCCTCTCAAGCATGGCTTTTTCGGAAATGCCCTTTGCCCTGACGCCCGCCGCCGGCGGATTGCCGGATTCAGTGGTCCTGGAATCCGTCTTGGTTTCCGGAGTCCTGGTTTCCGTTGCCTTGGCTTCGGTAGCCTTGGCTTCGGGGGTCTTGGCTTCGGGGGTCTTGGTATCCGGGGCCTTGGTATCCGGGGCCTTGGTTTCCGCAGTCTTGGCTGCAGCTTTGGGGTCGGCGGCCGATACCGCGGCGGCGACAGGAGCGTCTGTGCCCGGCCTGGTCACGATGTAATGGTTGACGATGTAAGCCCCGATGACGGTCGCTGCCACCGAAGGTAGGATGTCGATCGTGAATTTAGTAAGATACTTTTTTAGCATGCCGGCCACTCCCCGCGGCGAGTTTGATGCGGGAACTTCTGGGCATATTGAGGGATCAACTGCGACGGATCGGTGGCAATTGACTAGGCCACGCGACGTTTCGTGTCGCATCCGAACGCCAAACGCCCGGTTGCAGGGCAGTTCCCAATCTGTCCCATTAACAGTTCGTCAGGTCCTGCGGCCGAAATTGGCCGGTTCCGGCGCCTGAGCGACACTGGCGGTCAGGGCTTCAGCTCAACTTCCAGGAACACGATCTCGCTGGCCGTTTCGTTGAGCACGTCGTGCTGGACACCCGCCTTGCGGAAATAGGATTTGCCGGCGGCGAGTTGCGCCTTGGAGCGCTCGCCGTTCGGCGCCACGATGGTCATTTCGCCCGATGTCACCGGCACGATCACGTAGTCCATCCCATGGGTGTGGTGACCGGTGGCGCTGCCCGGCGCCAGCCGCCATTCGGTGACGCGAACTTCCGATGTGTCGACCTGAACGTCTGACGTGGCGCTGAGCATGGCCCCACTCTCCAATGGCTGCAATTTCGATCGCTTGGGACACCGATAACGCGTTTGCCGTCAGCTGAGAACAGGCGCAACCGGCAGGAAGGTAAGCAGCAGGAACATGGGGATCAAAATTGCCGCGGCCCAGAACAGGTACCCGAAGAAACTCGGCATCTTGATGCCGCTTTCGATTGCGATAGCAGCGACCATGAAATTGGGCGCGTTTCCGATGTAGGTGAGCGCCCCCATATAGACCGCGCCCATCGAAATCGCCGCCAACGTTCCGGACAATTCCCCCATCAGGACCGTCGCATCGCCCCCGGCGAGCTTGAAAAACAGCAAATAGGTTGGCGCATTGTCGAGGAAAGCCGACATCAACCCAGTGTACCAGAAGTAGGCAACCTGATGCGGGCTGCCGTCACGCTCCGTTACCGCCGACAGCAACCATGCGAACGTGCCGTCCTTGCCCGCGTCAAGCATCGCCAGAACAGGAATGATGGCGGTGAATATGGCGGCAAACAGCTTGGCAACCTCTCGAATTGGCTCCCAGCTAAATCCGTTCGCCTCACGATGTTCGTCCCGAGTCAGCCACAGCGACAGGAAAGCGATAACCACCAACAGTCCATCGCGAACCAGGTTCTGCAGCTCCAGTCGGGTGCCCAGAACATCGACGGCGACGCCCGGCCGCCAGCTCGCCGACATCAGGATGCTGGCGATGATGGCTGCGATCAGAACGAGATTGACCAGGCCACGAATTCGAACCGGATCCGGCGCTTCAACCTGTACTGCAACCGGTTCGCCGCGAAAGCGCCAGAGATCGACGACGATGAAAATCGCGAGCAATAATCCGGCAACGACAATCGTCTGGATCCACAGATTCCGCGTCGTCCAGAAAAAATCAACGCCCTGCAGAAAGCCGACGAATAATGGCGGGTCACCCAGCGGGCTCAGGGCGCCGCCAACATTGGCGACGAGAATGATGAAGAAAATCACGACATGCGTGTTGTGCGGGCGTGAGATGTTGGCGCGGATCAGCGGCCGGACCAGAATCATGGCAGCACCGGTGGTGCCGACGATGCTGGCCATCGCGGTACCGATCGCGAGAATGACCGCGTTGTTCCCCGGTGTGCCCCTGATGTGGCCGGTCACAAGGATGCCGCCGGCGACGGTGTAGAGCGCGAAAAGCAGGATGATGAAGCTTAGATATTCACCCAGCATGGCATGCACGAATGCCGCAAGCATCACCGAGCCGCCCGCAAGCCAGGCAATCGACGCCAGCGTCACCAGGGACCAGGCCGCGGCGATCTTTCCGTAATGCGAATGCCAGAACTTCGGAAACAGCAGCGGCCAGATCGCAATCGAGAACAACAAACCCGTGAAAGGAAGCGCGAACGGCCAGTTCAGCGCCGTACCGTCGAGCGTGGCTGCATGTGCAGAGTGCGGCAGGACGGCCAGCAACAGCGCGGCGAGCGCCAATGCCGAGGACCTCCTGAAGGTCACTGAAAACGAAAACACCAGTGAGAACATGCGACCGGGCCTCGATTGATATCGGGTTTGGGCCCGGACTTACGGCACGAACACGAGGAACACAAAGATCGCAAACACCACCATGTGCACCAGCCCGAACAGGATGTTGGTGCGCCCGCTGCCGAAGGTGAGCATGCTGAGCACGAAGGTCAGCACCAGCAGCACCATTTCCTGCATATTGAGGCCGAGCACCAATTGCCTGTCGAGCGTGTAGGCGGCGACCGCCACCGCGGGAACCGTCAGCCCGATGGTCGCAAGCGACGAGCCGAGCGCCAGGTTGATGCTCTTCTGCAAGTCGTTCTTGCGCGCGGCGGAAATCGCGGCGACGCTTTCCGGCAGCAGGATCAACAGCGCCACCAGTACGCCCGCGAAGGCCGGCGGCGCGCCGATGCTGGCAATGGCGATATCGACCACCGCGGAGAATTTCTTGGCCAGCAACACCACCGCCAGAAGCGACAGCAGCAGCAGCGCAATGCTCAGCGCCAGCATCCGGTTCGACAATAGCGATCCGTCGGCCACGTCGCCCGTAGCACCGCCGACGAAATAGTCGCGGTGCCGAATGGTCTGGGTGTAGAGGAACACGCCGTAAAGCAGGATGGTGACGACGCTGACAAAGCCAAGCTGCGCCGCAGAATAGACCGGCCCCAGCGCCGTCAGCGTATAATTCGGCATGATCAGGGTGATGGTCGCCATCACGAACAGCACGCTGAGATAGAGGTTGGCGCCCGCGACCTGAAAATCCTGTTCGCGGTAGCGCAGCCCGCCAATGAAGATGCAGAGACCGACCAGGCCGTTGCATACGATCATCACCACCGCGAACACGGTGTCGCGCGCCAGCGCGGGCACCGGCTTGTCACCGAGCATGATAGTCGCGATCAGCGCGACCTCGATGATGGTTACCGCCAGTGTCAGCAGCAGCGTGCCGTAGGGCTCGCCGATCCGCTCCGCGATCACCTCCGCGTGATGCACGGCCGCAAAAACGGTGCCGAACAGGATTGTCAGCAGCAGTACCGCAAACAGCAATCCGCCGGCCGAGGGCGTGAACGTCAGCCCGAGTGCGGTCCCGACCGCAAAGAGCGCGATCGCCAATGCGGGGAAAATCCATGACGATTTCGGCATCGGGCCGTGCACGCTCATGCGATCAGATCCTTAAAGTCACTGCGTTCCGACTATGCAGTAAACAATCGCCGCCGTCAGCCCTTTGCGGCGTCGATGAATTGCCGCGCGGTTTCGATCGCGCCGAAATTGCCGAGATTTTCGTGACCACCGCCGGGAAACCGCACGAACTGCTTTGGTTCATGGGCTAGTGCAAACAGCCGTTCGCCAAAGACGACCGGAATTGCCTGATCGTTGCTGCCGTGCATGACCAGTAGCGGCATCCTCACGCGCGCGATGCGCTCGTCAGACCGAAACTGATCCCGCATCACAAGGCGCACCGGCATGAACCAGAACATCGATGCGGCTAGGTCAGCGGTCGAGGTGTAGGGTGCTTCCAGGATCAGCCTGCCGACGGGCTGCTCCGCAGCAAGAGCGACCGCGACGCCGGTGCCGAGCGAAAAGCCCCAGACCACGATCCTGTTGGCGCTGTATCGCTCCGTCGTGAAGGCGTAGGCCGTAGCTGCATCCTGCAGCAATCCGTGCTCGCTCGGGTGCCCGCTCGAACCCGCATAGCCGCGATAGGACAGCGCGACGACGCCGGTGCCGTCGGCGATCAGCTGACGAAAACGGCCAAAAAAGCCGGCGAGGAAATCCCCGTTGCCGTGGAAGTAGAGAATGACGGGACGACCGGGCCTGGCCGGAACATGCCAGACGATGACTTTTTCACCGTCCGCGGTAGCCAGCATGTGCTCTTCGGCTTCCGGCGAACCGGCCGCCTGCGGCGACGTGCGCTCGGTGGTGGGTATCGGAAACAGGAACGAGCGCTGCACCAGGAACAGCACGGCCAGGCCGCAGGCATAGCCGACCGAAACCACGATCAGGAGCCATTTCAGGACGGTCATGCTTTCCAGCAGCGGGTTACATCGCCTTGACGATGTTCTCGGTGACCTTCTTGGCGTCGCCGAGCAGCATCATGGTGTTGTCGCGGTAGAACAACGGATTGTCGATGCCGGCATAGCCCGACGCCAGCGAGCGCTTGATGAACATCACGGTGCCGGCCTTCCAGACCTGCAACACCGGCATGCCGTAGATCGGCGAGGTCTTGTCGTCCTCGGCGGCCGGATTGGTGACGTCGTTGGCGCCGATCACGAAGGCGATGTCGGCCTGGGCGAATTCGGAGTTGATGTCCTCGAGTTCGAACACCTCGTCATAGGGCACGTTGGCTTCCGCCAGCAGCACGTTCATATGGCCGGGCATGCGGCCTGCGACCGGGTGGATGGCGTACTTCACCTCGACGCCTTCCTTCTTCAGGATGTCGCCCATTTCGCGCAGCGCGTGCTGGGCCTGCGCCACCGCCATGCCGTAGCCGGGCACGATGATCACCTTCTGCGCGTTCTTCATGATGAAGGCCGCGTCATCGGCCGAGCCGAGCTTTGCGGGCTTCTGTTCGCCGGCCGCGCCGCCGGCCGCGGCGGTCTCGCCGCCGAAGCCGCCGAGGATGACCGAGATGAAGGAACGGTTCATCGCATGGCACATGATGTAGGACAGGATCGCGCCGCTTGATCCGACCAGCGCGCCGGTGATGATCAGCGCGGAATTGCCGAGCGTGAAGCCTATGCCGGCGGCGGCCCAGCCGGAATAGGAGTTCAGCATCGAGATCACGACCGGCATGTCGGCGCCGCCGATCGGGATGATCAGGAGCGCGCCGAGCACCAGCGCGATGATCGTGATCAGCCAGAAATCGAGCGCGCTGCCGGATCGCACCAGGCCGAAAATGAAGAAGAGGAGCGCCACGCCGAGCGCGACGTTGATGATGTGCCGCGCAGGCAGGATGATCGGCGCGCCGCTCATGCGCCCCGACAGCTTTGCAAACGCGATGACGGAGCCGGTGAAGGTCAGCGCACCGATGGCGACGCCGAGCGACATCTCAACGAGGCTCGCGCCGTGGATGTTTCCGGGGGTGCCGATGCCAAAGGCCTCGGGCGCGTAGAACGCGCCGGCCGCCACCAGCACCGCGGCCATGCCGACCAGCGAGTGGAAGGCCGCGACCAGTTCAGGCATCGACGTCATCGGCACCCGTCGGGCGATGACGGCGCCGATGCCGCCGCCGATGGCGATGCCTGATATCACCAGGAGCCAGGCCAAGCCGTCAGCCGGCGGATGACTGGCGAGCGTGGTCGCAACCGCGATTCCCATGCCGATCATGCCGAAGAAATTGCCTTGGCGCGATGAGGCGGGACTGGACAGTCCCCGCAGCGACAGGATGAAGAGCACACCCGCCACGAGATACAGCGCTGCAGCCAGATTGGCGTTCATCTCAGGTCCCCATTTTCCTTCGTCACACCGAGGTGCACGCCGCTCACTTTACCTTTTTCTTGTACATCGCCAGCATGCGCTGGGTGACAAGGAAGCCGCCGAAGATATTCACGCAGGCGAAGATCAGCGCGACGAAACCGAAACCGCGCGCCCAGCCCGAGCCGCTCGAGATCATGGGAACGCCGACCGAGAGCAATGCGCCGACCACGATCACCGAGGAGATCGCATTGGTCACCGACATCAGCGGCGTATGCAGCGCCGGTGTCACCGACCAGACCACGAAATAGCCGACGAACACGGCAAGCACGAAGATCGAGAGCTGGAACACGAATGGACTGACGGCCTGCGCAACATGATCCATGGCGGCTCTCCTACGCTGTCTATTTGGGCTGGAAGTTCGGATGGATGACGGCGCCGTCTTTGGTCAGCGCGGTCGCCTTCACCAGTTCATCGTCCCAATTGACCGCGAGCGCCTTGTTCGGCTTGTCGATCATGGTCTCGATGAACGAGAACAAATTGCGGGCGTACAGACTCGAGGCGGACTGCGCGACGCGGCCGGCGACATTGGTGTAGCCGACGATCTTGACGCCATCGGCATCGACGATCACGCCGGGCTTGGCGCCCTCGACATTGCCGCCGCGCTCGATCGCCAGATCGATCAGGACCGAGCCGGGCTTCATCGATTTCACCATGTCGGCGCTGACAAGCCTCGGCGCCGGGCGGCCCGGGATCAGCGCGGTCGTGATGATGATGTCCTGCTTCTTGATGTGTTCGGCGGTCAGCGCGGCCTGCTTGGCCTGATACTCTTTCGACATTTCCTTGGCGTAGCCGCCGGCGGTCTGGGCGTTCTTGAATTCCTCGTCCTCGACCGCGAGGAATTTGGCGCCGAGACTTTCGACCTGTTCCTTGGTGGCGGGCCGCACGTCGGTCGCGGTGACGACGGCGCCGAGCCGGCGCGCGGTCGCGATCGCCTGCAGGCCGGCAACGCCGACGCCCATCACGAACACCTTTGCCGCGGGAACTGTGCCCGCTGCGGTCATCATCATCGGGAAGGCGCGGCCGAAGGCCTCGGCGGCCTCGATCACGGCGCGGTAGCCGGCGAGATTGGCCTGCGAAGACAACACGTCCATCACCTGCGCGCGGGTGATGCGCGGCATCAATTCCATCGCGAATGCCGCGACGCCGGCGTCGGCGATTGTCTTCAGCGCGGCCTCGTTGCCGTAGGGGTCCATGATGGCGATCACCAGCGCGCCGCGCTTGTATTGGCCGAGTTCAGAAGCCTCCGGCCGCTTCACCTTGATGATGATATCGGCATCCTTCAATGCGTCCGCATCGACGGTGGCGCCGGCCGCAGTAAACTCGGAATCCGGCAGGCCCGACTTGATGCCCGCGCCCGGCTCGACCGCGATATCAATGCCTAACGCCTTGAATTTCTTCACGGTGTCCGGGGAAGCGGCTACCCGCGGTTCGGACGGATCGATTTCCTTGGCAACGGCAATCTTCATGGGGCCTCCGGCGGCGCGAGGGGCGCGCGCGCAAGCAAACTAGCGTTATTTCCGCTTAGTTGGATACCGGTTTCATAACCGGGCGACGCGCAAATATTTCTGGCCACCGCCGCCTTGGCGGTGCAGCCGGCGACGCATCAGGTCAGGAAGTAGCCCATCAGCGCGACGATCACGACGACGGCCGCGGTGCCGTATTTGACCAGCATGATGAACCCTTCATAGGTCTGCTCATGGGCCGGATAATCATTGCCGTCAGCGGTCGTGTAAGCCACTTCGCTATGGTCTGCCATCGGTATCCCCGGTCAATCCTTCGATCTGGCGTGCAATTACCGCAAAGCCGCAGGCAGGGCAACGGGACAAAGCCTATCGGGTCATTCGGAAGGCCAATTATCCCGGATCCAGCGGGTCAGGCTTTGCTCGCTGACCTCGCCCGCGGCCAGCGAAAGGATGATGGCGGTGGCGTGCGCCGGGTCGGGCGCAAACGGGATGTCGTTGACCCGCAAAAAGACCATCATGGCGTGGAACGCGGTGCGCTTGTTGCCGTCCACAAAGGCGTGGTTGCGGGCAAGTCCGAACGCGTAGGCAGCGGCGAGCCCGGCCATATCGGTCTGCCCGTAACTCCACTGGTTGACCGGCCGCATCACCGCCGACTCCAGCAGGCCATGATCCCGGAGGCCCTCCGGTCCGCCGAATATCGCCAGTTGCTCGGCATGCATGTCGATGACCTCGTCGACATCGAGCCAAATCGGCTCACTCATTTTGCAAGCGCGGCAAACGTATCGCGATATTCGTGCATGACCTTGCGGGCGATTTCCATCGTCCGCGCGTGCTTGGGGTTGTATGGCGAAAGCCGCAGGCTGCCATCGGGTTGCTCGACCGGATAGAACTTATCGCCCTCCTTGAGATTCAGCCGGGCAAGGAGTTCTTTCGGCAGGATCACGCCGACCGAATTGCCAATCTTCCGAATTTGAAGGGCGGTGTCCTCGAGCTTGTACTCACGAGGGGCCTCGTTCAGGCCGCGAGGGGTTTTGGTCATGGCATCGGCTCCGTTATACGGAATGTATAACACGCCGATCACAGCCGTTCAACAAATGTTTTACAAAACTCCGATAGCCCTTCCGGCCGCCTTCCTTACCTTCCATCGTCGGAGCGTCTTCCGAATATCCTAGCCAACCACGAAATCGAACCGCCCGGCGAGCCACCCGGCATTCTTGGCGGTTCGCACCAGCAGTTCCTTACGGAACAGGCCATCGGAACGGTTTTGCGACTCGCCGGGGAAATAGAGCTGGGTCGTCAGCAGCTTTCCGCCGCGCGGCTGCACCTTCACGTGGATGTGGCGGGTGCGGCCGGGATAGACGCCGGGCACCACACTGCGCAATCGATAGCGCCCTTCCGTATCGGTGAATTGATGGCCGCGCAGCCGGAAGCCCGAATCGTCGTATTGGCCCTTGGCATCGGCCTGCCAGAAATCCAGCAATGCACCGGAGATCGGCTTGCAGTCGCGGGTGAGCACCAACCCGATCAGTTCGATCGGCTGCCCCGCCATCCCCTCCTCAAACAGTTCAACCCGCTCGGGCGAGGACGGCTTGAAGAACGGCCCTTCGGTCTGCGCCAAGGTTGCCGCGTCGCCGTCGTGGCAGGCGGGGGTGGGCGGAAGCGGCGCCTGGGCAACAGGGCTTTCGATCCCGAACAGCGAACCGGCCGCGAAAGCGCCCGCTCCAAGCACTGCGCGTCGTGTCGGCGTGTCGACCATGAGCCACCTCCACTCCTGACGTCGCCATCATGATGGGATGCGACGGCGGCCGAAGTTTGTCGCCGCGGCGCCTTCCGTCAGCCCATCGTTTCCAGTTCGTCGATCATGCCTGCGATGACCGACAGCCCGCCGTCCCAGAATTTGGCATCCCTGGCGTCGAGCCCGAACGGCTTCAGCAGCTCGGAATAATGCTTGGTGCCGCCGGCCGCGAGCATCGCGAGATAGCGGTCGGCAAAGCCGTCGGAGGCGGTCTCGTAGACCGCGTAGAGCGAGTTCACCAGGCAATCGCCGAACGCATACGCATAGACGTAGAATGGCGAATGGATGAAGTGCGGGATATACATCCAGAAATTCTCGTAGCCCGGGCGGATGTCGATGGCCGGCCCGAGGCTTTCGCCCTGCACGCTGAGCCAGATCTCGCCGATGCGCTGGGCGGTCAATTCGCCGTTCTTGCGTTCGGTGTGGATGGCGCGCTCGAACGAATAGAACGCGACCTGCCGCACCACGGTGTTGATCATGTCCTCGACCTTGCCGGCGAGCAGCGCCTGGCGCTGCCTGGCGTTTCTGGTCTGCCCCAACAGGCGCTTGAAGGTCAGCATTTCGCCGAACACGCTGGCGGTCTCGGCGAGCGTCAGCGGCGTCGGCGCCATCAGCGCACCGTTCTTGGCGGCCAGCACCTGGTGCACGCCATGGCCGAGCTCATGCGCCAGCGTCATCACATCGCGCGGCTTGCCCTGGTAGTTCATCAGCACATAGGGATGCGCCGACGGCGTGGTCGGATGCGAGAACGCGCCGGGCGCCTTGCCCGGCCGCACCGGCGCGTCGATCCAGCGGTCTGTGAAGAAACGCTCGGCAATATCGGCCATCTCGCCCGAGAAGCCGCGATAGGCGGTCAGCACCATGCTGCGGGCCTCGGGCCAGGCGATCGTGCCGGTCGCGGCGAACGGCAGCGGCGCGTTGCGGTCCCAATGCGCGAGCTTCTTCTTTTTGAACCAGCCGGCCTTGAGCGCGTAATAACGGTGCGACAGCCGTGGATAGGCCGCGCGCACCGATCCGACCAGCGCATCGACCACCTCGCGCTCGACGCGGTTGTTGAGATGCCGGGAATCCGCGACATCCGCAAAGCCGCGCCAGCGATCGGAAATTTCCTTGTCTTTGGCGAGCGTGTTGGTGACGAGCGCAAAAGTGCGCTCATTGTCCTTGAAGGTTTTCGCCAGCGCCTGGCCTGCGGCTTTACGCTTTTCCGGCGCGCGGTCCTGCAGGAAATTGAGCGTCGGCTCAATCGCCAGTTCTTTGCCGCCGACTTTGAAGCGCAGGCCGGAGATGGTCTGGTCGAACAGCCGGTTCCAGGCGGCATAGCCGCTTTGGGATTTTTCGTGAAACAATTGCTCGACGCGATCCTCGAGCTGATACGGCTTGTCCTTGCGCAGATCCTCGATCCACGGGCGATAATAGGCGAGTTCGGGCGTCTGCAAGGCGCTCTCAATCACGGCATCGTCAACGCGGTTGAGTTCGAGCCCGAAGAACAGCAGATGCACCGACGCGGCCGTTAGCCGCTCCGAAACGTCGCCATAGAATTTGGAGATTGCGGGATCGAGGCTGTCACCGGCGTGAACCAGGCCGGCGTAGGAGCCAAGGCGGCCGGCGAGGTCGTCGATCGCCTCGTAGCGCTTGACCGCTTCGGCGAGCCAGTGCCCGCCATTATCCTTTGCAGCGTTTTCGGCCAGTTTGCCTTTGTAGTCCGTTTCGAACGCGATGCATTCGGCGTCCATCTTTTGCAAGTCTTGCGCGACTTCGGGGGCGTCGATGCCGGAATAGAGGTCGGACAGATTCCATTCCGGCAGTTTTCCGGCTTTTGGTTTGGCTGCGGCGGCCTTGCTGACGGCAGATCCCTTGCTCATTGCGGCTTTGCGAGATGGCTTGCGGGCGCGGGCGGACGCAGATTTCGCGGTCATGAAAACTTTCAAATTGGCGGGATGATCAACGTGATGATTGAATTGACGAGGCGATCAGGCGAACGCCGCAAGCTGGGGGGCGAGTTGCACCAGCAGCTCTTCGGTTTCTGCGATCATCGGCTCGAGCTTTTCGTCAACGCTGTTCCGAATCGCACACCACAGCACGATCGCGCGAACCATCAGCCACGACGTGGACGAGACCGCCGCCCTGGCGTGCAGCGCGACGATATCGAGGTTTCGATGCTCGAACAGCAGCCGGCCCGATCCGTCTTCCAGAATATAGCGCGCCCCGATCCGCGACACACACAGCTCGCAGGCCTGATCCGGAAGCGGGCCCAACAGATAGAACTGGGCATCGCCTCGTTCGGTCGTGCCGGTTTCCCATCCGCGGCCGGTCGACGGCGCCAGCGCAGCCTGCAATGCCGCGACGATGATGTTGAGTTCCCGTTCGCTCCAGACCCCGGTTTCCTGTGCGCGCTCGAACGCAACCACGCTCATTTGCTCTCCGCTCCGAACAGCAGCCGGTGCAGTTCCGGCTCGTAGTACATTAATAGATGCCTAGCGAACGCCGCCTGTTCAAGACCCAGCTCGCTGGCCCACGCGCCCATAATTTCAGTCGGAACGCGGCTGAACCCGTTCTCGACCTGTGAGATGAACGTATAATATTTGAGACCGAGCCGCGCGGCCAAGTCAGCCTGCGACAATCCGGCATCGGCCCGGTGCAGCTTCAGCCAATCCCCCGCCTGTTTCCGCAATTGCCGGGCTTCCGTGGCGACCTTGCCCGGCAGCCGTCCAGCTAAAACATCTTGATGTTTTGCTTGTTTCATGATTACTTAACTACCTAGATTGAATTCCGCGACAGGTAGTGTTCCCTACCACAGTTTCGCGGTTTCCCTCAGTTCGGGGAGGACAATAATCTATGGCTATCGCAGATCGCAGTCGGATTGTCCGAACCAAGGGCCAGGAAAACACCGCCCGCGGCAAGGAACTGATGGCCGGCATCCTGCTGGTGGCGCTGGTCGCGGCTCTCGGAATCCGCAACCTCGTGCCTGTCGATGCGCTGGCGCCTGCGATTGTCACCCTGCTGTTTGCGATCGGCGCGACGACGGCAGGATTCGCACTGCTGTGCCGGAGCGACCGTTTCCGCGTCATGTGGCTCGACCTCGCCGGCGGCCTGACTTTCATCGGCGTCGTGCTGTCCGTTCTGATCGAGCCGGACCAGATGATCAGGCTCTTCGCCCTTTCGGATCAACCTCAGTAACCAGAAGCGTTTTCCGCAGTCTGACTGCGTTTTTGTCTGCACGTCCAAGCCCGGGCCCCTCTGGCAGTTTCTAGCGAACTGCGATGTCGGATTGGACCTTTTACGGAGAGGCCCGCATGCTAGAGATAATCTCCTCACAATCCATGGCAGCACTTTTCCAGGTCGTGATGATCGATCTGGTGCTCGCTGGCGACAATGCGATCGTCATCGGGCTCGCAGCCGCCGGGCTACCCGAGGGTCAGCGCAAGAAGGCGATTTTGATCGGCATCCTGGCCGCCACGCTGCTGCGCATCGGCTTCGCTTCCGTCACGGTTCAGTTGCTGCAAATCATTGGACTGCTGCTCGCGGGCGGCGTCCTTCTGCTTTGGGTATGCTGGAAGATGTGGCGCGAGCTGCATACGTCGCATCACCCGACGTTTCAGAGTTTGTCGTCCGCAAGCACGATCGATACATCACCCGGTGCGGGCCGCCAGAAGACGCTTGGCCAGGCCGTCTGGCAGATCACGCTCGCCGACGTGTCGATGTCGCTCGACAATGTGCTCGCCGTCGCCGGTGCGGCGCGCGAGCATCCCATGATCCTGATATTCGGTCTGACACTTTCCATTGCGCTGATGGGGCTCGCCGCCAACTTCATTGCGCGCCTGCTGGAAAAGCATCGCTGGATCGCTTATGTCGGCCTCGCGATCATACTCTATGTGGCTTTCGACATGTGCTATCGCGGCGTTCTGGAGGTTTGGCCGCACCTCAACGCTTAGCGGCTCGCCACACAGCCGCCCTCCAACAATTAAGTGTGTGTTAATCGCCATAGGCGAGAGTGCCCCGATTCGATACAGTTAGCGTAACGTGCGGGGTAAACCATGGCTGCTACCATTCTGATTGCCGATGACGACGCGGTGCAGCGCCGTCTCGTTGAAAACATGGTGCAGAAGTGCGGTTATGAGTCCCTCGTCGTCGACAGCGGCGACGCCGCCGTGGCCTTGCTGACCGCTCCCGATGCGCAGACGATCGATGCGGTCGTTCTCGATCTCGTGATGCCCGGCCTCGACGGCCTCGGCGTGCTCGCAAAAATTCGTGATGCAGGATTGACCGTCCCCGTCATCGTGCAGACCGCCCATGGCGGCATCGACAATGTGGTTTCGGCGATGCGCGCCGGCGCGCAGGATTTCGTCGTCAAACCGGTCGGCTTCGAGCGGCTGCAGGTATCGCTGCGCAATGCGCTCAACACGCAGGCCTTGAAGGGCGAATTGCAGCGCATCCGTCACAGCCGCGAAGGCCGCCTGACGTTTGCCGATATCATTACCCGCAGCGAAACCATGGCAGGCGTGCTGCGCACCGCGCAGAAGGCCGCCTCGTCGGGCATTCCGGTGCTGATCGAAGGCGAGTCCGGCGTCGGCAAGGAATTGTTCGCCCGCGCGATCCACGGCAGCAGCGAGCGCAAGGCCAAACCGTTCGTCGCCGTCAATTGCGGCGCGATCCCCGACAATCTGGTGGAATCGATCCTGTTCGGTCACGAGAAAGGCGCCTTCACCGGCGCCACCGAACGCCACATGGGCAAGTTCGTCGAAGCTTCCGGCGGCACGCTGTTCCTCGACGAGGTCGGCGAACTGCCGCTGGCGGCCCAGGTGAAACTGCTTCGCGCATTGCAGGAAGGCATGGTTGAGGCCGTCGGCGGCCGCAAGCCGGTGAAGGTCGACGTCCGCATCATTTCGGCGACCAATCGCAAATTGCTCGACCTCGTCAAGAACGGCGCGTTCCGCGAGGACCTGTTCTATCGCCTGCACGTGCTGCCGCTGACCATTCCGCCGCTTCGCTCGCGGCGCGAAGACATCCCGCATCTGTTGCGGCATTTCCTGGCGCGGTTCAGCGCCGAAGAAAACCGCACCATCACCGGCATCAGCGGCGAGGCCATGGCGCATCTGGCGCAGCTCGATTGGCCCGGCAATATCCGCCAGCTGGAAAACACCGTGTACCGCGCCGTGGTGCTGAGCGAGAGCGACCAGCTCGGCCTGTCGGACTTCCCGCATGCCGCCGCCCATCATATCGTCCCGGACACCCAGTCCCCGCACACCCAAGCGCTGCACAGCGAACCGCTGATCGTCGCCCCGTCGACGGCGCCTGCGATGGTGTCGGGTAGTGAGATACCGATTGCCCCGTTGAGCAATGCCGGCAGTCTCGCAATGCTGACACCCGGCGGCGAGGTGCGGCCGCTCGAAGAAATGGAAAACGAGATCATCCGCTTCGCGATCTCGCATTACCGCGGGCAGATGTCGGAAGTGGCGCGCCGGCTTAAAATCGGCCGCTCCACGCTCTACCGCAAACTCGATGAGGCCGCCGCCAACGATCCCGCCGACGGCGCGCAAGATACCAATTGAGCCAGCCTGACCCCCGATGGAGCGATTGTGGCGCTGCGGTGGCAAGGCGTGAGCGCCGCCGGCGATTCGGGAACCTTTGGACCGTGGCTTGGCGGTGACAGACAAACGCCGGGTGGCGTGGCAAAACCACGCCACCCGAATGCAATTGATTTGAATCGTTCGAGGTCAGTTTGTCGTGACTTGCCCCCGTGTGGCGCTGGCTGCATGAAAGGGGCGCATGTATCGTCTGCGTTTGAATCGTTGCGTGCAGGCGTACCGACTTAAAGCGATCGAGGCCGGCGCTTTCGCGCAAGCTGTGACGAACGATACCTAAAGGACTGCTCCATGCCGGGGTAGTTCCGCCCAAGGGGGTGTGACGATGCGTGACTGTTCGACTAACCGTGCTGGATTTGACCGCGTACTGATCGCTGTCGCGGCAACCTTCCTCGCGGTATCCGCGACCTCTGCACTGGCCGCTCAGAGCGATACGCCCCGGACCAGTGCTGCAGAGCTCGCGATCGACGCCGCGGTCCCGCGTCCCGAACCGGCCAACGTGCCACCCCCGACCATCGGCGATTTCAAGATCGACGCCACCGCGTCGGTGCCCGATCCGGCCAAGGCGGCGGCGCCCGCACCCGGCACGACGGCAACCGCTCCCGATCCGAAGCCGGCCGAAACCGTCACCGCGCCCGCAGCCGACAAGCCCAAGAGCGACACCGCAGCCACGACGCCGGCAACGACGGCGCCGGCAACGCCTGCGCCCGCAACCGCTGCGGCCCCCGCCACGGAGCCGGTGAAGGCGGCGAGCAATGTCGCGCCGGCTGATCAGCCGGTCGCCGACAAATTGCGCGACTTGCTTGCCAGCAAGACGCTGCGCACCTTCGACCGCAAGGGCGAGCGCGCCGCGGTCGAGAAATTCTACAGCGCCCGCGAATATGCGCCGCAGTGGACCCAGGCCGGCAAGCTGACCGCCAGTGCCAAGGGCGTCGTCGCGCGCCTGAAGGATGCAGCTGCGGACGGCCTCAATCCCGCCGACTATCCGGTCCCGGACTTCGCCGCCGCCACCTCGCCCGACCAGCTGGCCGATGCCGAACTGAAGCTCACCGCCAGCATGCTCGATTATGCACGCCAGGCGCAGAGCAGCCGGATGCACTGGTCGCAGCTCGCGTCCGACATCCTCTATCCCGAGCATCCGACCGATCCGGCCGAAGTGCTGGCCAATATCTCCACCGCCAAGGATGCTTCCGCGGCGCTCGAGGGCTACAACCCGCCATTCAAGCTCTATAAGGATCTGAAGGCCAAGCTTGCCGAACTGCGCGGTCAGGGCGACGGACCGGTGGTGCAGATCGCCGAAGGCGTTCCGCTCGCATTCAAGGCCGCCACCAAGAAGCAGCCGGAGGTGGCGCCCGACGATCCGCGCGTGCCGCAACTGCGCGCCAAGCTCGGCGTCACGGAAAATCCTGACGACACGAAATACGACGCCAAAGTCGCCGCAGCCGTACGAAAATTCCAGGAAAGCGCCGACCTCAAGCCGACCGGCGTGCTCGACGACAAGACCGTCAAGGCGATCAACAGCCCGAAGCGCGACCGCCAGATCGACACCGTGATCGTCAACATGGAGCGCTTGCGCTGGCTGCCGCGCCAGCTCGGGGCGTCGTCGCTTGGCAACGCCTATGTCATTCTCAACGTCCCTGACTTCACGCTCAAGGTGATGCAGAACGGCGCCCAGGTCTGGACCACCCGCGTGGTGACCGGAAAGCCGGGAAACCACGCCACGCCGATGCTGACCGAGACCATGAAGTTCATCACCGTCAATCCGACCTGGAATGTGCCGCCTTCGATCATCTACAACGAATATCTGCCGGCGCTGCAGCAGGATCCGACCGTGTTGCAACGCATGGGACTGAAGCTCGAACGCAACCGCGACGGCT
Source organism: Bradyrhizobium sp. LjRoot220 (assembly GCF_964252915.1). Taxonomy (NCBI): domain Bacteria; kingdom Pseudomonadati; phylum Pseudomonadota; class Alphaproteobacteria; order Hyphomicrobiales; family Nitrobacteraceae; genus Bradyrhizobium; species Bradyrhizobium sp. LjRoot220. The sequence continues at coordinate 93,471 of NZ_CAXUPS020000007.1, read as the reverse complement.
CGATCCACATCTCGCAACCGCCGGGCGAAGCCAATGCGCTCGGCCGGATCCGCTTCAACTTCCCGAACAAGTTCCTGGTCTATCAGCACGACACCCCGGACAAGAACCTGTTTGCCAAGGAAGAGCGCGCCTTCAGCCATGGCTGCATGCGGGTGCAGAATCCGGATCAATACGCCTCGACGCTGCTCAACATCGTCATGCCGAACGACAAATACACGCCGGAAAAAATCCGCAGCATGTATGGCCGCAGCGAGATCGACCTGAGATTCCCGACGCCGATCCCGGTCCACATCACCTATCAGACCGCGTTTGTCGATGATGCCGGCAAGCTGCAGTTGCGCAAGGACGTCTACGGCCGCGACGCCAGGATGCTGCCGCTGCTCAAGAACTCCGGCTCCAGGGATCTCGAGAACGTCGTCGCTCATGCCAATCCGAGCTACGCCCGGCCGAGCGGGGCGTCGCTGCCCTCCAACGTCGCCTTCAACAGCGATTTCAGCGGCAGCTCTGGCCCTTCGTTCTTCGAACGGCTGTTCGGCGGCGGACCGTCCGTCACGCCCCCGGCTCCGGTCGGCCGCCGGTCGCAACAGCAACCGCAGCGTCGGGTGATTACCCGTTAATCCCCGGGGTCTTAATTCACCGCGCTCGCGCGTCTGTCGAAATTTTTAAGTAAAATCAACGATCTCCCGACTTTGGCGAGATCGTTTACGTTAACCATTATCCATCCCGGTTTTAGCACTGGGCACTTTTTCGCCACAGTCGACGGGTTAGGTTAAGCCTAACTTGGGGGCGGGTCGGTAAACTTCGGTTAACCCTCCCGCTTTAATAAAGCGTTCACCCTCTTTCGCCGGGGTCTGCGAAAGAGAGCTTCGTGACCGCTGGTCGACTGGGTGGGCTCATACGTGCTGGCTGGTTTCGCGCGCCAATTCAATTCGCTGTGTCTGCCGAAGGCCGGGTATCAAATCGGCCTGACTTCCCTGTTGCTCCTCGCTGGGGCCGGGTCGGTGCACGATGCGACCGCGCTGAACGAAACCCGCACGCTTTCCTTCCACCATACCCATTCCAACGAAGACCTCACCGTCACCTTCAAGCGCGATGGGCGCTACGACGAAGAGGCGCTGAAGAAACTCAATCACTTCCTCCGCGACTGGCGCAGCCAGGACCAAACCACGATGGATCGTCACCTCTTCGACATCCTCTGGGAAGTCTACCGCGACGTCGACGGCAAGCAGCCAATCCAGATCATCTCCGCCTACCGCTCCCCCGCCACCAATTCCATGCTCCGCCGCCGCTCTTCCGGCGTGGCCCGCTTCAGCCAGCACACGCTCGGCCACGCGATGGACTTCTTCATTCCAGGCATTCCGCTCGAGCAGATCCGCGCCGCCGGACTTCGCCTGCAGCGCGGCGGCGTCGGTTTCTATCCGACCTCGGGATCACCGTTCGTTCATCTCGATACCGGCAGCGTCCGTCACTGGCCGCGCATGACCCATGATCAGCTGGCTAGGGTGTTCCCCAATGGCCGTACCGTCCATCTGCCCTCGAATGGCGGTCCGCTGAAGGGTTATGAGCTGGCCCGCGCCGACATCGAGAAGCGCGGAAGCGGCGACGACGCCGCAACCGTCGGCAAGAAGCCGGGCCTGTTCGCCTCGCTGTTCAGAGGCGGCAAGTCCAGCGAAGAAGAGGATGAGGGCAGCGCTCCCGTCGCCGCCAAGAACGAGAAGCCGGCTCCTTCCGTCGTGGTCGCAGCAGCGGCCCCGAAAGCTGCCGACATCGTCCCGATACCGCGCGCTAAGCCGCCGGTTGCGGCAACGATTCAGCTGGCCTCGGCGGATGCGCAGATCGTTCCGGCGCCCAAATCCAAGCCGGAGTCCAAGCCGGCCGTACAGGCTTCCGCCGACAAGCCTTCCACGGACAAGGCTGAGCCGAAACCGCAGACACCCGCCGACATCATCAACGCCCGCGGCTTCTGGGGCGATGCGCCGACGACGGCCAACCAAGCCACGCCCGCGCAGGTCGCGGCCCTCAGGGCACGTCAGGCCGTCGGCGCCGCTGATCCGCAGCCGACCGCCAGCGTTACCGAGGCTTTCAACAAGGCACTGGCCTACGCACCGGCGGCATCCTCGCCGGTTGACCGCGCCAACGTGGTCGCCGCCTCCGCGCCGATCCCGCGCACCGTGCGCCCGGCGCGCAATGGCGCCGTTGCCGGCACCGAGATCAACACTGTCGTCGCCAAGGGATCACAGGGGGGATCGCAGGGTCAAGGCAGCGTGATCTCGACCTCGACGCGGCTTGCCGCCGCCAAGGGCAACGATGTCTGGATGCGGGTCGTGATGCTGGCGCCGAGCGCGAGCAACGCGATGTCGACGACCGTGCTCGGCGATACCGACATGACGCTGATGCGCAGCTATTTCATCAAGCCGCACTTCGCGATCACGATGGGCTTCTCGGAAGATCCGATGCTGGGGATGACCACCGACCAGTTTACCGGATCGGCGACCGCCAGGCTCGCCACGCAGTCCTTCGTGGTGCGCACGGCGTCACTGCGCTAAGCGCGCACAACTTCCATTAGTCTGGATATCGGCCTCGCGAGCGCGCGGCCTCCTCCACGTGGCCTTACCGACCGCGTGGTTGCGCTTCGCTGCATCAGGCCGGCAAGCCTGCCTTGAGCAGGCCAGCCTCGTGACGCTCGCGGTCGATGGCGTGCTTGTAGTGCTGGGTGGCGAGGTAAGCGGCCACCGAGAAGTTCGACTCAAACTTCAGAACCTCTGCCGCGTGCGCGGCGGCCGCGACCGCGTTGCCCATTTGCGCAAACGTGGCTGCGAGGAAGGCATGATGGGTGTAGTCGGGCCGCGTGATCCGCGAGAAGGCCTCGATGGCTTCGGCATATTTCTCGGCGCAATAGCAGGCGCGCCCGAGGTGGCTCCAGAAGCGCTCCGGGTGGTACGGGTTGAGGCGCATCGCCTTCCTGATCCAGTCGATGCCTTCCTCCGGCCGCCCGAGCCAGGTTAGAAGCTCGCCCTGCTGCACCACGACAAGGTCGTAGTTGGGGTTCAGCGCGAGCGCCCGCTCCTGGTGATACGCAGCCTTGTCGTGGTCGTCACGGTTCAGGTTCAGCGCGGCGAGAATCCGGTGCACGTCGCTATCATTGTCGTCGAGCGCGAGTGTGACCTCCAGCTCCGCGGCCACCTGCTCGAAGGTGGCATCGCGATCGGCACACCAGCCATAGACCCACGTCTGGCCCAGGACGCATGCTTTCCAGGCGTGGGCATGCGCATAGTTCGGGTCGAGCGCAAGCGCGCGGTCAAGCAGGCGCTGCGCTTCGGCGTTGTCGTCCCGCGTCGAGCGGTGGTGCCGCACCTTGGCAGCCAGCACGCACTCATAAGCCGCCATGCTATCGGTCGGCTTGCGTTTCGCGCGGTCGTGCGTGGCGGCCTCGACCCTGCCGGGGAGCGTCGCGACGATCGCGTGCGTGATCTCGTCCTGGATGGCGAATATATCCTCAAGCTCGCGGTCGTAACGTTCGGCCCAGACGTGCTGGTCAGTTTCCGCATCGATCAGCTGTACCGTGACGCGGACGCGATCGCGCGCCTTGCGCACGCTCCCCTCGAGGACGTAATCGACGCCAAACTCTCGCGCGATCTCCCGCACGTTCACCGCCTTACCCTTGTGCACGAACGTCGAGTTGCGCGAGATGACGAGCAAATCGCGAAAGCGTGACAGCTCGGTAATGATGTCCTCGGTGAGGCCGTCCGCGAAGAATTCCTGCTCCGGATCGCCGCTCATGTTGGCGAGCGGCAGCACGGCGATCGACGGCTTCCTGGAGACCGGCGCCGCGACCGCAGCGTCCTTCGCGGCTTCTGGTGTGGCTTCTGAATTGGCCTCGAGTCGAACCCGGAAGACGCGAATCGGACGGGCAATATTCTTGACTCTCTGCTCGCCGAGATCCTCGAATGCGACGTCATCCAGTCGTTGGCCGACCTGATCGCGCACTGCGCCCGAGACACAGATGCCGCCGGGCTCGGCGAGCATTTCGAGGCGCGCGGCCACGTTGACGCCGTCGCCAAAGATGTCGTTGTCCTCGACGATTACGTCGCCCAGATTGATGCCGATCCGGAACTGTATCCAGCGCGCCGGCGAGACGTCGGCGTTGCGCCGCGCCATCCGGCGCTGAATCTCGGCAGCACACAGCACGGCGTCGGCGACGCTGCGGAATTCGACCAGCATGCCGTCGCCCGTGGTCTTGATGATGCGGCCATGGTTCTTCGTGATGGCCGGATCGATAAGTTCGATCCGGTGGGTCTTGAGGCGCGCAAGTGTCCCCGTCTCGTCAACCTCCATGAGCCGACTATAGCCGACCATGTCGGCGGCAAGGACCGCTGCGAGCCTCCGCTCTGGTCCAGGCACGTCCATTTCTGGGGCTCCCTGGCGGGTAGCCTAACAGACGCGGGGCCGTCGCCCAAGCTTGTTTGCGCCGGAAATGCCTGCCGGCTGACGCCTCACAGCATTCCGAGCGCCTGCATGTACGTCTCCAGGATGGTCTCCTGCTCGGCGCGCTCGTTGGCGTCCTGCTTGCGCAGGCGCACGATGGTGCGCAACGCCTTGACGTCGTAGCCGTTGCCCTTGGCTTCGGCATAGACGTCGCGGATATCGTCCGAGATCGTCTTCTTTTCCTCTTCCAGCCGCTCGATGCGCTCGACGATGGCCTTGAGCTGGTCTTTTGCGAATTTCGTCGCGGGTTCTTCCTGGACGGCGGCGGCAGAGGTGGCCATCGGGTACTCCTGAATGGAACTGAATGGTAGGACTGAAAGATCAAGCGCCGCACGCTTTCCCGCGCGGCGCTTTTGCAGGTTGACCCTCAAGAGTGCGGTGCCTTGCGTCAAGGCACCATCGCGCTCATCCACAGCGCGCCCACAGGAGACTCGTCATGCCCGGGCTTGACCCGGGCATCCACGTCTTAACAGTCTAGCCGCACGAAAGACGTGGATGGCCGGACAGGCCCGGCCATGACGAAGAAATGAGGAACGAAGACGACAGGTCGAAATCCTAATGCCCGCTATGGGTCTTCTTCATCGCCTCGAGCTGCTCGGGGCTGGCGCTGCCCTGAAACTTCGACTTCCAGGTCTCATAGGGCATGCCGTAGACCGCCTCGCGGCTCTCGTCCTTGCTGATCGGCACGCCCTTGCCGTCGGCCGCTTCCTTCATCCAGTTCGACAGGCAGTTGCGGCAGAAGCCGGCCAGATTCATCAGGTCGATGTTCTGGACGTCGGTTCGGGTACGCAGGTGGTCGACCAGGCGCCGGAAAACGGCGGCTTCCAGTTCTGTTCTGGTTTTGTCGTCAATTGTCATGGCTTGGTCCCGCAGGGTTGTTCCTGAGCATATTGATATCAGGTGGGAATTGTCACAGATTTTGCCATATCGGCGCGCAAACCAGCACGTAATCGGGTTGAATCCGGCCGTCCCGCATCGTGGGAAACGCAACTGCCGGGCGTTGACAGCTCCCGCCGGGCACGCGAAATCGTCAATGATTTGATATAGCTTCGCCATATGACTGGAACAGATTCTCTGCCCTCGCCCCCCTTCCGCGCGCGCCTGACCACCGGCCTCCTGCCGGCGGCGCTGGCGTTTGCGGTGATGGGCCTGTGGAGCAGTTCGGCGGCGGCTGACTTTCGTCTGTGCAACAACACGTCGAGCCGGGTCGGCATCGCGCTCGGCTACAAGGACGCCGAGGGCTGGACCACCGAAGGCTGGTGGAACGTGTCCTCGCGCAGCTGCGAGACGCTGCTGCGCGGAACCCTTGTCGCGCGATTCTATTACATCTACGCCCTCGACTACGACCGTGGCGGTGAGTGGTCGGGACAGGCCTTCATGTGTTCGCGTGACAAGGAATTCACCATCAAGGGTACCGAGAATTGCCTGGCGCGCGGTTTTGACCGCACCGGGTTCTTCGAGGTCGACACCGGCGAACAGAGAGCATGGACCGTGCAATTGACCGAAGCCAATGAACAACCCGCGCAGCAGCGCGTGCCGGGGATTCCGGGAACGGTCGGCCCCGGCGGCGTGCCGGGCCTGTCGCCGGGTGGACCGCCCCAAGGCGGACCTGGAGGCGGATCCGGCCAACCGCCAGCGTCGGCGCCCAAGCAATGAGGCGCCTCCGTCGTATCAAGATCCTCGCCACCCTCGGCCCGGCATCGTCGGACGCCCCGATGATTCGCAAGCTGTTCGAGGCCGGCGCCGATGTGTTCCGCATCAACATGAGCCACACCTCGCACGACAAGATGCGCGAACTGGTCGCGACCATCCGCAATGTCGAGAGCAGCTACGGCCGGCCAATCGGCATCCTGGTCGACCTGCAGGGACCGAAGCTGCGTCTTGGCTCGTTCAATGAAGGCGCCACCCAGCTCAAGAACGGTCAGAGCTTTATTCTGGATTCCGACAAGGCACCGGGCGACAACAGCCGCGTCCAGCTTCCGCATCCGGAAATCCTGGCCGCGCTGCGGCCGGGTCACGCATTGCTGCTCGACGACGGCAAGGTACGGCTGATCGCCGAGGAAACCTCGCCCGATCGCGCGGTAACGCGGGTGGTGATCGGCGGCAAGATGTCGGATCGCAAGGGCGTCAGCCTGCCCGATACCGACCTGCCGGTCTCGGCGATGACGCCGAAGGATCGCGCCGATCTGGAAGCCGCGCTCGTCACCGGCGTCGATTGGATCGCATTGTCATTCGTGCAACGCGCCGAGGACGTCAACGAGGCCAAGAAGCTGATCCGCGGCCGGGCTGCCGTGATGGCCAAGATCGAAAAGCCGCAGGCGATCGACCGCCTGGCCGAGATCATCGACGCCTCCGACGCGCTGATGGTGGCGCGCGGCGATCTCGGCGTCGAGTTGCCGCTGGAGCGGGTGCCGAGCCTTCAGAAGCAAATGACGCGGATGGCGCGCCGCGCCGGCAAGCCGGTGGTGGTTGCAACGCAAATGCTGGAATCGATGATCCAGGCGCCGGTGCCGACGCGCGCCGAAGTCTCCGACGTCGCGACCGCGGTTTATGAGGGCGCCGACGCCATCATGCTGTCGGCAGAATCCGCCGCCGGCAAATTCCCGGTCGAGGCAGTCTCGACCATGAACCGCATCGGCGAGGAAGTGGAGCGCGATCCGATCTATCGATCGGTATTGACGGCGCAGCGGCCCGAGCCTGAGCAGACCGTTGGCGACGCCATCGCGGACGCCGCGCGGCAGATCGCCGAGACGCTGGAACTGTCCGCGATCATCTGCTGGACCAGTTCGGGCTCGACCGCAATCCGCGTGGCACGTGAGCGCCCGAAACCGCCGGTGGTGGCGATCACGCCGAACCTTGCGACGGGCCGTAAATTGTCCGTGGTGTGGGGCGTGCATTGCGTGGTCGCCGAAGACGCGCAAAATCAGGACGACATGGTCGATCGCGCCGGCTCGATTGCCTATCGCGACGGCTTCTCCAAGGCGGGCCAGCGCGTGATCATCGTCGCCGGCGTGCCGCTAGGCATCGCCGGCACCACCAACATGGTGCGCATCGCCAATGTCGGCCCGGAAGGCAAAGCGGATAAGTGAGCGTTCGAAGGGTGGGCAAAGGCGCTCTTGCGCCGTGCCCACCATCTATCCCGCGCAATTAGCCGGTGGGCACGCGGAGCCTGTCATCGGGCGCATTCGCGCGACCCGGTGGCTTTGCCCTACGGTTACGGACTGCTACGCAAGTGTCGCATCGAGCGTGATCTTAGTGTTTAGCAGCTTCGATACCGGACAGCCGGCTTTTGCTTTGTCCGCGAGTTCCTCGAACTTCGCCTTGTCGGCGCCGGGAATCTTCGCATTCAACGTCAGATGCACGGAGGTGATCGCAAAGCCTTCGCCCTGCTTTTCCAGCGTGACGTCAGCCTTGGTTTCCATATGCTCGGCGGTGAGCTTGGCCTCGCCGAGGATCAGCGACAGCGCCATGGTGAAACAGGCGGCGTGCGCGGCGCCGATCAATTCTTCCGGATTCGAGCCTTGCTTGCCCTCGAAGCGGCTGGCGAACCCGTAGGGATAGTCATTCAGCGCGCCGCTCTTGGTCGAGATCGCGCCCTTGCCGTCCTTGATACCGCCCTGCCATTTGGCCGAGCCTGATGTCGTCGTCATGGAATGCTCCTTCACCGGTGAGTGACCGATCACGCCCAATCTGGCCGATGGTTGCGTCAGAGCGATGTCAATTGCCGGTGATCGCCATATGCGCGTCGGCCCTGGACACAGAATTGCGAAAACAACCCCATGCAAAGATACCAACCCATTGCAAAATAGACGGTTTCGGCTCGCGACCTTAAGCGCCCACCAATGCCTTGGCCGGCAGCACCGCCTGCACCACGAGGCCGCGGGCGCGGGCGTCCATGACGCCGACCGCGCGCAGCGCCAGCAAGGTCACGGTCTGCACGGCGTCGCGCAGCTTTGCGGGATCGTCCATGTTGTCCGGGGCCAGCGGGCCGACCAGCGCCTCGTGCAGCGCGCCGAGCAGCGCGGTGGCGGCGAGCGCGGTATCCTGTGCCGGCAGATGTCCGGCACGCACGGCGGCATCGATCCGCGCGGCAATCTCGCCGGAGATTTCGCGGCGACTGGCGAGCCGGGACGCCGACACATCGACATCGACCGGTTCCGCCAGAATGCCCCAGGCGAGCCTGCGCTGCGACAACACGTGGACGGCGACCGTCGTGACCGCCGCGGCCAATGCCGAGGACGGCCCCGGCGCCGCCTCCGCCGCGCGGCGGATCGCGGCCAGTTCGTCGCGCGAGACCTCGGCGATCAATTCGGAAATCAGCTCGGCCTTGGAGGGGAAGTAGCGGTAGACGGTGCCCGCCGCGACATTGGCGCGGACCGCCACTGGGGCAATCTGCACCGCCGCCATGCCGCCGTCAGCCGCGGCATCCCGCGCCGCCGCCAGAATAGCGCTGCGCCGCGCCGCCAGCCGTTTCACCACCTGATGGGTTCGCCGATACACCATGGCGCGCTTCCCCCGTCCCCGGCACGTCCGCACCCCTGAAGGGGACGCAGAGCGCGCAACTCTTCAATGTTTTAAGCGATTGTCCCCAATCGCTTTGAAGAACTGAACAACTATTCAGGCCGGATGACAAGAAGCAAATATGACGGTCCGGGGCGCACCCGGCAGCTGAACGCGGCATCCAATTGATGCGGCGATAACCATAGCCGTTTCCCGAATATTAAGCCTTCCCGCGCAACTGTGCCGCACAACCTCGCAAGGTGCGGCATGGTCAATTCGAACGCTTTCACGGCCTGGCGGCTGTTTCAGCTGAACTGGATTCCGATTGCCGCCATGGGGATCGTGGTGCTGCTCGGGGGCGCGCTCTGCGGCTTCACGATCGAGCCCTTCGCGCTGGCCATCACCCTGGGGATATCCGCGGCGCTGGCGCTGATCGCCTACCTCCATGCGTTCGCCAAGGGCGACCAGGCCGACCCCAAGCTGATCTTTCCGCTCGGAGCGATTTCGCAACTGCTGCTGATCGCGACGATCATGGGACCGCTGACCTATGTCGCCAGCGTGACCAATTGGCCGCTGCAGGACCGCGCGTTGCTGGCGATCGATCGCGCCCTGGGCATGGATCCGGAAATGATCGCGCGATACGTCAACGATCACGACTGGCTGGGCGGTTTGCTGGTGCGCAGCTACACCCTGATCAAGATCATCCTGCTCGCGATCCCGGTCGTCCTTGCCCTGACATCGCGATTTGTGCGGCTGCAGGTGTTCGTGTTTGCGTTCAGCCTGACGCTGATCATGACGCTGGTGATTTCAACGTTCACGCCGGCGGTCGGAACCTATTACGGCCTCAACATCGACCCCGCGCAATTCACCTCACTGGATGCCTCGATGTATTCCGCGCAGCTGCGCGACATCCTGGCGCTGCGCGACGGCTCGCTGCGGCATCTCGAATTGTTCAAGATCACCGGCATCGTATCCTTCCCGAGTTTTCATGCGGCATCGGCGGTGCTCTATGCCTGGGCGCTTTGGCCCGTGCGCTATGTTGGCGGGGCCGCCGTCGTACTCAATCTCCTGATGGTCGCCTCGACGCCGGTGATCGGCGCGCATTACATGATCGACTTGTTCGGCGGCGTCGCGCTGGCCGTGGTCGGCATCTGCCTTGCCAAATACGCTCTGAACGTCGCACTGCCTTTGCCGTCGACGGCCCCGCAAGCAGCCCTGGTTCCGGCACTGGATTAGACGGCTATCGCTTCATCGCGATGGTAAATTCTGACTAAAACGCTGGTCCGCCCGGTTAACGGCTCCTTCGCCAAACATCGTCATTGTCCAGTCCGCGAGGGCTGCAATTCACGCAAAACTATCGCGGCCATGATCAGGTTGCGAAAAATCCGGTCACACCAACGCAAGAAGCCGATGTCCATTTCCTTCGCCAACCCGATCGCCCGTGGTGAAACTATCCGCAACATGCTGCGCGCGGCCGTGCCGCTGTTTGCCGGTGCGGCCGCCTATCTGATCTTCCTGTCGGTCGGCGAAATCCTGCTGCGGGATTCCGACACGCTCTGGCAGATCAGGATCGGGCAGTGGATCGTCGAGCACGGCGCCATGCCCTACACCGACGTTCATTCCTTTACCCGGCTGGGTGAACCCTGGATGTCGAGCTCCTGGCTCTCGCAAGTGCTCTTTGCCGTCTCCTACGGATGGCTGGGCTGGGCCGGCCCGGTGATCCTGACCTCGCTCGCCATCGGCGCGACGGTTGCGATCTTCATGCACTTGATGGACGGCTATCTCGACGCGGCGCGCTCGATCTTTCTGGTGACGCTGGCGGTGCTGGAATCCGCCACGCATTTCCTCGCGCGTCCCCACATGCTGGCATTCCCGGTGATGGTGGCGTTTCTCGGCGGACTGATGGCGGCCGCCGATCGCCGCAGCGCGCCGTCGTGGCTGCTGCTGCCGCTGCTGGCGCTGTGGGCCAATCTGCACGGCGGCTTCGTGCTGGGAGTGGCGCTGATCGGGCCGATTGGTCTCGAGGCCATCTGGTGCTGCGAGCGCAAGGATCGCGTGACGCTGGCCCTGCGATGGGCGCTGTTCGGCGTTGCCGCGGTGGCGGCATGCTGCGTCACCCCCTATGGCTGGAACACGCTGTTGGGTGCAGCGAAAATTCTCGGCCTCGGCAAGCTCCTGACCATGATCTGGGAGTGGATGCCGGCCAATTTCGGCACCTGGAGCTTCTTCGAATTCACCCTGCTCGGGCTGATCGGCCTTGCCTTCTATCGCGGGCTAACGCTGTCGGTGCCGCGGATCATCCTGCTGCTGGGCCTGCTCTGGATGGCGCTGTCGCATGCCCGCAACATCGAAATCTTCGCGTTCATGGCGCCGCTGGTGCTGGCCAAGCCGTTCGCCGAGCAGCTCGGCACCCTGCGGACGCCGCTGGCTTCGCTGCGGGACAGCCAGTCGCGGGCCCATGTCATGATGCTCGCCGCGCTCACGGTGACCGTCGCGGGATGGGCCACCACCAAGGCGTTCGTGGCGTACCACCCCTTCGCGTTCCTGCCCTCCCAGATGCCGGTCGCGGCGGTCGACGTGCTGCAGCAGCGCAAGGCCGAGCGGATCTTCAGCACCTCGCCATTTGGCGGCTATCTCCTGTCCCGCGACATCAAGGCCTTCATCGACGGCCGCGCCGAACTCTATGGCGAAAAATTCGTGATCGATTACTTCGACGCCGTCACGGCCAAGGACGTCGACACCCTGCTGAACCTGCTCGATACCTACAAGATCGACGCCACCTTGCTGACCCCGACCCTGCCCGCCACAAAAGTGCTCGATCATATCGCGGGCTGGAAACGGGTTTACGCGGATGACATCGCCGTCATCCACGTCCGCGACGAGCGGAAGGCAAATCTGTCCGCCGCGCCGGAAGCACAAAAATAGCTTCTACTGCGCCCCTCATTCCCAAGTGAGCGCGCCGCCGTTCTGATATTCGATCACGCGGGTCTCGAAGAAGTTCTTTTCCTTCTTCAGGTCCATCGCCTCCGACATCCATGGGAACGGGTTTTCGGTTTCATCGAACACCCGCGCCAGCCCAAGCTGGGCGCAGCGGCGGTTGGCGATGAAGTGCATGTAGGTTTCGCACAAGGCCGCGTTGAGCCCGAGAAAGCCGCGGGGCATCGTGTCCCGACCATATGCCGCTTCCAGCTCCGCCGCGGTCCGCACCATGTCGCGGACCTCATCCTGGAACGACTTGGTCCACAGCTGCGGATTCTCGATCTTGATCTGGTTGATGACGTCGATGCCGAAATTGAGGTGAATGGATTCGTCGCGCAGCACCCATATCAATATCGCGCTGGTCGGCAGCATGTGGCGCGACGGCGAGCGCACCGTGCTCGCCTTCGTCGGCGGCGACGGCCAGCGCATCGAGGTCGCCGAAACGCCGGAGCAGATCATGGCGCTGCATCTCGGGCCGCTGGCGAAGGCGTAACGGCCAGCGCACGGCAGGCCAAGACACCGACGAAAAAACGGACATAAAAAAACGCGGCGTCACCGCCGCGTTTTCAATTCAAGGTGCAAACCGGCTTCAGGCCTGCGGCTGCGGCTCCAGGCCGGGATCCGGATCGGGCCGCGGACGCGGCTTGCCGGCGGGCGGCACTGCCGAGGCCCGCGGCGTGGTCGGCTCCAGCACCGACTCGCGGTTCGGCTTCTTGCCATTGAGCAGGTCGATGATCTCGTCGCCGGAAAGCGTCTCGAACTCGAGCAGACCCTTGGCGAGCGCTTCGAGGTCGGCGCGCTTTTCGGTGAGAATGCGCGTCGCTTCGTTGTAGCCGTTTTCGACAAAACGCCGGATCTCGGTGTCGATCTTCTGAACCGTGGCTTCCGATGCGTTCTGGGTCCGCGACACCGACATGCCGAGGAAGACCTCGTCCTGGTTTTCGCCGTAGGACACGGTGCCGAGCGCTTCGGAGAGGCCCCAGCGCGTCACCATCATGCGCGCCAGACGGGTCGCCTGCTCGATGTCGGACGACGCGCCCGAGGTGACCTTGTCGCGGCCGAAGATCAGTTCTTCGGCAACCCGGCCGCCCATCATGATCGCGAGCCGCGAGGTCATCTGCTCAAGCGACATCGACAGCTTGTCGCGCTCGGGCAGCTGCATCACCATGCCGAGGGCACGGCCGCGCGGAATGATCGTGGCCTTGTGGATCGGATCGGTCGCGACGACGTTGAGGCCGACGATGGCGTGACCGCCCTCGTGATAGGCCGTCAGCAATTTCTCTTCCTCGGTCATGACGAGCGACTTGCGCTCGGCGCCCATCATCACCTTGTCTTTGGCTTCCTCGAACTCGGCCTGGGTCACCATGCGCTTGTTGCGGCGTGCCGCGGTCAAGGCAGCTTCGTTGACGAGGTTCATCAGGTCGGCGCCGGAGAAGCCCGGCGTGCCGCGCGCGATGGTCTTGAGGTTGATATCCGGCGCCAGCGGCACCTTGCGGACGTGGACCTTGAGGATCTGCTCGCGGCCGACAACGTCCGGGTTAGGCACCACCACCTGGCGGTCGAAACGGCCCGGGCGCAGCAGCGCGGGATCGAGCACGTCGGGACGGTTGGTCGCCGCGATCAGGATGACGCCTTCATTGGCCTCGAAGCCGTCCATCTCGACCAGCAACTGGTTGAGGGTCTGTTCGCGCTCGTCATTGCCGCCGCCGAGACCGGCGCCACGATGGCGGCCGACCGCGTCGATTTCGTCGATGAAGATGATGCACGGCGCGTTCTTCTTGGCCTGTTCGAACATGTCGCGGACGCGGCTGGCGCCGACGCCGACGAACATTTCAACGAAGTCGGAGCCCGAGATGGTGAAGAACGGCACGTTGGCTTCGCCCGCGACCGCACGCGCGATCAGGGTTTTGCCGGTGCCGGGAGGGCCGACTAGCAGCACGCCGCGCGGAATCCGTCCGCCGAGGCGCTGGAATTTTCCGGGGTCGCGCAGGAACTCGACGATCTCCTGCAAATCCTGCTTGGCCTCGTCGACACCTGCGACGTCCTCGAAGGTGACGCGGCCATGCGCCTCGGTCAGCATCTTGGCGCGCGACTTGCCGAAGCCCATCGCCTTGCCGGCGCCGCCCTGCATCTGGCGGGACAGGAAGATCCACACGCCGATCAGCGCGATGAAGGGCAGCCAGGAGACGAGCAGCGACACGAACCACGGCACGTTGTCGCCGGGCGGCTTTGCGGTGATCGCTACCTTGCCGTCATAGAGGCGCTTGACCAGCGTCGGATCGTTGGGCGCATAGGTCTGGAAGCTGGAGCCGTTGGTAAAGGTGCCGTGGATTTCCGGCCCTTGGATCACGACGTCACGAACGGTGCCCTTATCGACCTCGCTCAGCAGCTGCGAAAACGAAATGTCCTGCGAGGACGCGCGCTGTCCCGGATTCTGGAAAAGCGTGAAGAGTGCCAACAGCAACAAAACTATGATGACCCAGAGGGCGAAATTGCGCAGATTGGCGTTCATCGATCTTCCTTCGTGGTCGCGCGGATCGCGGCCGTATGTCCTTGGGCAGTAAACCTTGGGCCCGCAAACCTTGGGCCAGTAAACCTTGGGTCGTCAGGCGAGTAACCCCGGAGCACTGCATACAATCTAGGTGGCGCCCAGGTCGATGCCAAGAGAACCACGCAGGACTATTTAACGCATGCTAGCGCGATTCCCCGGTCAAATAATGGCGCGAAAAACAGCGTTTTTCCGGGGTGGTTAAGGCTCCCCGCCGGTTTATGGCGAATATTGAGGTTTAAGGATGGCTCTCATCCCGGCCTGCGACGACGCGGCGGCGCCGGCTCGACGTGAATCCGGCCTCCAATCAGGCTGATTGCGGCGCCGGCGAGGGTCTGTTTCAGCTTCGGCTGGCCTTCCGCTACCGCCCGATCCAGTACTGACAGCAGGGCCTCGACCTTGCCGAGTTCCGCAGGCCCCTCGTGGCCGATGCGGTCGATGGCCCGCATCAGCAGCCGAAGCCGGATTTCCTCGGGCAAACCGGCAAACGCCGTGGCTTCGAATCCAAAACGCGCAGCGTCATTGCGGTCCCTCAGCGTCAGATAGCGCTCGGCGCCATCGACCAGCACTTCCAGCGCGGCATTGGCCCGCGCCAGCCGCGACGCCAGCCGCGCCAGATTTCTGGTATCGCCGCCCTCTTCAGCCAGCGCCGGCATCAGCGCGCGTAAACGAGGCCGCGTGTAATTGGCGTCGCGGTTGGTCGGATCATCGGCAAAGGCGATCCTGGCCTTGTTCAACGTCGCAATCAGTTGCGATTTCGGAACATCCAGCAGCGGGCGCGCCAGCCACACGCCGTCGCGTTCGCTCTGGCGCGCCATCGCCGCCAGGCCGGCAATGCCGCTGCCGCGCAGCATCCGCATCAACAAGGTCTCGGCCTGGTCGTCGCGGGTATGCGCGGTGAGGATATGGGTCGCGCCATCAGCGCGCGCGGCCTGCACCAGCAGGCGGTAGCGCGCCGCGCGCGCCGCGGCCGGCACGCCCGTCGTCGGCTTGGCGCCGCGCCAGCGCAGCGTGCGATGCGGCAGGTCGAGATGCCCGGCGAGCGTTTTGACGTCACGCGCCTCGCGCGCGGCTTCAGGCCGCAAGCCGTGGTCGATGGTCACCGCGACCAAGCGCGGCCCGCGCCTCAAGCCGCGACGCCAGCGCGCGGCGAGCCACATCAGGGCGATGGAATCAGGTCCGCCGGAAACGGCGAGCACGATCGCGGGCGCGGCCTTCCAGTCGGCGAACAGAAGTTTCGCCTGGCTCACCGTGATCGCGGAATGGTCGTCCTCTGCCATGGGCCCGACCATAGCGTTTTCGGGCGAAGCCTGTCGCGTACTTGATATGGGATGGCCTATCCCGGACGGCCCGAGCAGCGATTGATGAACTCTGTGAGCAGGCCCGTGATTTCCGCCGGTCGCTCCAAGCTTGGCAGATGGGCGGCGCCGGTCAACTCCTGGCGCGACCCGTTCAACATCGTCGTTGCAACATGACGGGACCGGTCTTGAACGAAGGGAAAGTCGAGGTCACCCCAGATCACAAGCGATGGCGCCGAGATCTCGTCCAGACGATGGAAGGCGGGCGCGACATCAAGGTTCGACCCGGTCGGCGGCGACCGGAGCGCAATGCCGTGCATGTCGTGGAACAGCCGGCGAGCCTGGCCCATGACACGCCCCTCGGGCGCCAGTGGACCGTCCAGCCAAAGGCGAGCTTTAATCGCGTTCACCTGATCCAAATCTCCGACCTCTTGGGCTTCCTTCAGCTTGGTCATCACGCCCTTGATTTCCGGCGGATAGATCGGCTCGGGCGCGCCGGTCACATTGGGCGCGATGAGAACGAGGGCGCGGACATGTGATGGGTGCCGAAGGGCGGCGTCGATCACGATTCCTCCGCCCCGCGAGCATCCAACAAGGATCGCAGGCGCGCCGTTCCCCATCGCGTCAATCACCGCCATCAAATCCGCGACTGCAGAAAAGTCCTGCTTTTCGGCGCGGGTCTCGCCAAAGCCCCGTTGATCGTAGGCGATAGCCTTATGGGTAGTGCCAACGCCATCCAGTTGCGCGCGCCACATGCGGCTATCGCAGACGGCGGCGTGCAGAAAGACGACAGGATCACCACTGCCGACGACTTCCGCAGCCAGCGTGGCGCGGCCGGACGCAATCCGATAATTAGAACTCATCCTAGCACTTCACCCGCTTCTGCTCGCGGTCCACGGCGGCCTTCACGCCGGCCGAAGCGCGCGGATATTTCCGCGTCACTTCGCCGAGGGCTGCGCAGGCAGCTTCCTTTTCCTTCAGCGCCGCCAGCGACTGGCCGAGCCGCAGCAGCGAATCCGGCGCCTTGGCCGATTTGTCGAATTTGGTGGTCACGCCGAGAAAGGCCTCCGCAGCGTCGCGATATTGCTGGCGCTGGAGGTAGCTTTCGCCGAGCCAGTATTGCGAATCCGCGATCAGCGGATCGGCCGGATATTTCTGCGCGAAGTTCTTCATGGTCTCTTCGGCGAGCGCATAGTCCTTGCGCTGCATGTAGCCGATGCCGAGATCGAACTCGTCCTTGGACGTCGCCGAGGGCGGCAGCGTCGTCAGCGCGGCGCTGGCGCCGGGCGCCCGCACGGGCGGTGGCGCAGCGCCGGGCGGCAGCGTGCCGCCGGGATCGCGCGGGCTGGTCGCTCCGAGGTCGAGCGGCTCGCCCCGTCCGCGGCCGCCGGGGGCTCCGACCGCGTCATTGGCAATGGGCAACTGACCACCGCCGAGCGCGCGCGGCGCGCCGGGGGCGTTCGGATTCTGGTTCGGATCGAAGGCGTCGCCGCGGCGGCGGCCGGGCGCCGGTGCGGCGGCCTGCTCCTGCATGATCGGCGGCGGTGCCGCGATCTGCGGCTGCTCATAGGTCGGCTGCGCCTGCGGATAGCCCTGCTGTCCTTGCGGATAGCTCGGCTGACCTTGCGGATAGCCGGGCTGCGCCTGGGGCTGGCGCACCGGCGGATAGGCTTGAGCCGGGGGCGGCGCCGCGGCGACGCTGGGCGGGGCCGCCGGCGGCTGGCCGGCAGGGGCTACCGCCGCACCGCCGCCGAGTTGCCTCAGGCGCTCCTCGAGCTGGCGGTTGCGATATTGCAGTTCCTCGTTCTGGCCGGTGAGCTGCCGCAGCTGGTTCTCGAGCCGCTGGATCCGCATATCCGCGTCGGCGTCGTCGGATTGCGCCTGAACCGGCGGGGCGCCTTGCGGGGAGGAGGACCACGGGAACGAGATCTGCGCGAAGGCGGCCTGCGAAGACCAGAAGAGCATCGCGGCAATCACCGCAGCGCTGATCGCGTTGAAAAACCTGAATGACATTTTGTCCTGACGACGAAAATTCGGCGTGACATCGAAAGCCGAACACATTGAGAGACGGAGTACGCCAGAATTGTGACTGGCGTTTCCGAATCCGGAAGCCGGATTTCGATATGGTTTAGTACCAGTTCCAGAACAAGCAAGCGGCTTGGTCGGACGGGCCGTTCATCCCTCCTCTGCGTTGGCTGATATCGTTCCAGACCGTCTATTTCGCCATCGCGGCAATGGCCGCAGCGAGGACCGCCCGCGAGGGGAACCTGGCGCAATGGGGTGACGTCCGCACGTTCTGCGATGCGGCCGGCACTGTCGACCGGTCGGTCGTGCCGGGCGCCTCATTCGGCGGCATGGTCGCGCTGCCCTACACGATGCGCCTCCCGCCCACCCTTCCGGGAGCGCTTCGCTTGAACGCTACGCAAAATAAAACCGGCGCCCTCGGGCGCCGGTTTTGAAATTCGGAAGTCCTGATCGCTCAGGCGCCGGCGTTCAGCACCGTGACGGCGCGGCGGTTCTGCGACCAGCATGAGATGTCGTTACACACGGCGACCGGGCGCTCCTTGCCGTAGGAAATCGTGCGCATCCGGTTCGGATCGACGCCGCGCGAAGCCAGATAGCTCCGTACTGACTGGGCGCGCCGCGCACCGAGCGCGATGTTGTATTCGCGGGTGCCGCGCTCGTCCGCATGGCCTTCGATGGTGAAGGCATAGCGGTTGTAGGTCTGCAGCCACTGCGCCTGCTTTTCCAGGGTCGCGATCGCCTGCGGGCTGAGTTCGGTCTGGTCGCTCTCGAAGAACACGCGGTCGCCGACGTTGACCACGAAGTCCTGCTGGCTGCCCGGGGTTGCTGCGCTCGCCATGGCGCCATCGGCGCCGACGTTCTTGTTGGCGCAAGCGCCCATCGACAGGGCCACCGCGAGGATCGCGGCCAGCTTCAAACCCTGGAGGGTACGCATCTGATGTTTCATTCCGGAGCCTCCACGCTCACGTTTTTCGACTGTTATCCGGTCTACAGGGCGATGGTTAAGCGAACGTTCCGTCAACCTTGACGGAACCTTGCCAGACCCGATCAAATGCCGACAAACCGTGAAAAGCGACCACGATGGTTAATGGTTTGTAAATGTGGCGCGACGGTGAAGGCAAGCGCAGACAGGGCCGAAATCGGCCCTGTTGGGCATTGGCATCGCGAAATGTGCTGGTTGAAGGCACAGCAGGGCGTGCAGGCAAGGAGGCTTGCCAAGGACTCAGAAAGTTCGCCAAGTCCGACGGCGGGCTCAGATCGGCCCGGACGCCGGCTGAATCAGGCGTTCGGGACGATCGAGGCGCAATCGAACGGGGTGACCACGCCCTGCGGGGAGAACTGGCGCTCGCCGCCGCGCTGGAACAGCATTTGCCGTTCGTAGGCAGTCGAGCGCATGATCGGGAAACGGGTCATGACCTTTTCCCGCACGGCCCGGTAATCGGACGCCGTCAATGCCACCTTTGGCAAAAAGCCCGGAAACGAACGTGGCTCGGCGATGACCTCGGACAGGAAAACGCGGCGATAGAACGCCTGGTGCTCCGCACGAACCAGCGCGAGCCCGGTATCCGCGTTGAAATGCTCGCACGCCATATAGCCCAGGCGCACCGTCAGATAGGCAAGGTCGGGGAACTGTCTGGCTTTCTCGGGAAGCGCAGCAAAACGAAGCGGATCGATGAAAACCTCGCCTCGATCAAGGCGCGGGTGAAGGATATCGCCGAACAGGTCGGCTGAACCGGAAATCCGGCAGTCCGGCGTCACGACGTTGAGGCGGATCGAACTGCAGAGTTCTCCGTCAACGTAGACAGCCATAATGTAGGCATTCGGCGCATCGTCGTAATGATCGCAGACGCGCTGCGTCTCGCACGGAGCGGTCACGCCACCATGCAGGTAGGCTTTGTAACGCAGCAAATAGATGGAATCTTTTTCCTCGGGAGTTTCCATCAACCGGCAATCGACTCGATCTGAAAGTCCTGATTCCGGCACAAAGAGCGTCGTGCGCGGTACGGCTCCGGACTTCATCTGGTACTCCATCACTTCAACGACCAAACAACTTGTGCGAGTGCGAAAAAGCTTAACAGCTCCTTAATAAAATTGCAAAGCTATCGAGATGTTAGGGTTACCGTCGGGACGCGCTTAAACCCGTAAGATTACGGGTAGTTACGTCAAGCGATGCTTCCGGGAAGTTGCGTCAGGCGATCGAGCGCGAAGGCACCACGACGAGCGGCTCGTCCGGCGAACGGCGACCGTGGGAAGCGTTCAGCAACTGGCGGATGCGCACCGCCGGAACCGGCCGGCTGAACAGATAGCCCTGCGCCTCGGTTACCGCGCCATCGGCGCTGACCAGCTCCAATTGCTGGTTGGTCTCGATGCCCTCGACCACGACCGACATGCCAAGATCGGCCGAGAGCCGCGCCACGCCGCGCAGCAGCGTCAGCGGGCGATCGGTATCGATGCCTTCGAGGAAGGAGCGGTCGATCTTCACCTTCTGCAATGGGAAGTTGTGCAGATAGCTCAGGCTCGAATAGCCGGTGCCGAAATCGTCCAGCGAGATCCGCACGCCGAGCGAATGCAGTTGCGACAGCACGTCGTGGGTCAGCTGCGTGTTGCGCAGCAGCGAGGATTCGGTGATCTCGATTTCGAGGCGGTGCGCCGGCAGGCCGGAGACCTCGAGCGCGTAGCGAACTTCGTTCAGCACATCGCGCTGATGGAATTGCTGCGGCGAGAAGTTGACCGCGACGCTGACCGCCTCGGGCCACTTCATGCATTCCATGCAGGACTTGCGCAAAATCCAGCGCCCGAGATCGACGATCAGGCCCATATCCTCGGCGACCGGAATGATGTCGATCGGCGACACCGTGCCGCGGACCGGATGATTCCAGCGCAGCAGCGCTTCGCAGGTCGAGATCTTGCCGGACTTGAGATTGACCAGCGGCTGATAGTACAGCTCGAACTCCTCGTTCGCCAGCGCCTTGCGCAGGTCGAGCTCCAGGATGCGGCGCGCTTCGACGGTTTGCGCCATCTCGTCGCGGAAGAAGCAGAAGGTGCCGCGGCCGTCCGCCTTGGCGCGGTACAGCGCCATGTCGGCGTTCTTGAGCAGCGTGTCGGCGCTGACGCCGGGAGAAGTCATGGCGATGCCGACGCTGGCGCCGATCTCGACCAGATGATTGTCGACCTTGTAGCGCTCGCTCAGCCGGTCGACGATGCGCCGGGCAAGGCCCGCCGCGTCCTCGCTGGAGTGAATGTCCTGCTGGAACACGACGAATTCGTCGCCGCCAAACCGCGCCACGAAGTCCTCGGGCCGCAACATCTCGCGCAACCGCCCGGCGACCGCGCACAGCAACTGATCGCCGCAGGGATGGCCCAGCGTGTCGTTGACCTGCTTGAACTGATCGAGATCGACGAACAGCAGCGCCGACAATCTGTCGGCGCCCTGCTGGATCGCCAGCAGGCGCTCGATCTCGTCGCGGAAATTGACCCGGTTGGGAAGCTCGGTGAGTTCGTCGTAACGCGCCAGATGGCTGATCTTGGCTTCTGCGTCGCGCCGCTCGGTGATGTCCTCGAGCAGGACGACCGCGCCGCCGCCCTCCATCGGCTGGAACGTCCATGACAGCGACCGGTTGCGCGTGGCGTCGGGATCGGTCGTGATCATGTCCCGCGCCTGCGAACTCTCGATTTCCGACAGGATCATGCTGCCGCTCGCGTTTGAAATCGAACCAGAGGCGACGCAGGCAGCGATGATGTCGTACGCACTGACGCCGCCCTGCACGGAATCGTCGGACAGGTCCATCATCTTGCTGAACCGGTGATTCATCACGGCCAGGCGGCCGTCGGCGCCGAACATGCACAGCCCGTGCGGCATGTTGTTCAATGCCGTATCGAACTGGCCGGCCAGCGCCGCCTCGCGCTCGCGGGCCACCAGCGCCTGCATGAATATTCGGTGCAGATTGGCCGAAATCTGCAGAACCGCCACGAGGAATGCGGCGCACACCACTGACATGGCCATGTAATAGGGCGTGCCACGCAGCGCCGCCGCAATCACGGTCGGACCGAAGATGAGCGCAGCCTGCAGCTGGAATATCCACTGCCGTCCATAGGCCCGGCCCGCACCCAAGGCCAGAATCCCTGTCGTGACGGACAGGCAAATCATATGGGCGACGGCATCGTCGGTGACCAGCAGCGTGGCGGAGCACCATATGCCGAGCGCAGCAGCCTGGATCATTGCACCAATCTGATGGCGCGTCTTCCATAGTGCGGCTTCCTTGACGGTCGGGATCGATTTGCGCGCGTGATAGCGCTGCAGGACGATCGCGCGGACCATGCCGGCGAAGACGAGCAGCGCGACACACGTCCAGATCAGGGGCTCTCCGGTCTTCAGCGCGGTCATCGCGGCCGCGCCGGCTCCGAAGACGAGGCCCGTCAGCATCGGAGCGGACGTTTCGAAAAGCGAATCGATCAACGCCGCGCGAAGATACGGCGAGGTCTGCTTATCGGGCTCTCCGCTCTGATTTGCGAGTTGCATCTGAGGTTTACTGGCGTCCTGTTCGGATGCGTAGTCTTACCCTCTGGAGATGAAGTCTTTCTGAGGGAACATCGTTACCAAGATGTTGCTTTTACTATCCAGTTGCAGAAATCTGCCTGATAAATCAGCATGCTAGGCAATGTTTGCCGATTAACGCCGCTTCCGTGGAACTCTCAGGACAACAGCGGAGACCATGCCGGATCGGAGGCGAAGCCAGGAGTTGGAACCCGCAACTCGTTACGGCCGGAGATATCGACGGTGAACAATGACGGACCGCTGTTGCCGCCGGGCTCGCGGAAGAACATCAGCACCCGGCCATTCGGCGCAAACGTCGGGCCTTCGTTGTGGAAGCCCGAGGTGAGGATGCGTTCGCCCGAACCGTCCGGCTTCATGATGCCGATCGCGAACTGGCCGCCGCCTTGCTTGGTGAAAGCGATGTAGTCGCCGCGCGGCGACCACACCGGCGTCGAATAGCTGCCCTCGCTAAAGGAGATGCGCTGCGCCGGTCCGCCGGTCGCCGGCATGATATAGATCTGCGGCTTGCCGCCGCGATCGGACTCAAAGCAGATCCGGGCGCCGTCAGGCGAATAGGACGGCGAGGTGTCGATCGCCGGCGTATCGGTCAGGCGCGTGGTCGATTTCGAGCGCAGGTCCATCACGAACAGGTTCGAATTGCCGCCCTGCTGCAGGCTCATGATGACGCGCTGGCCGTCCGGCGAGAAGCGCGGCGCGAACGACATGCCGGGGAAGTTGCCGACGATCTCGCGCTGCCCGGTCTCGATGTTGAACAGATAGACGCGCGGGTCGCCCTGCCCGAACTCCATGTAGGTGATTTCCTGGGTCGACGGCGAGAACCGCGGCGTCAACACGAGATCGGAGCCCTTGGTCAGATACCTGACGTTGGCGCCGTCCTGATCCATCATGGCCAGCCGCTTGACGCGGCGTTCCTTGGAGCCGGTCTCGTCGACGAACACCACGCGGCTGTCGAAATAGCCTTTTTCGCCGGTCAGGCGCTCGTAGATCTGGTCGGAGATGATGTGCGCGATCCGCCGCCAGTATTCCGGCGAGGTGAAATATTGCTGGCCGGTGAGCTGCTGGCCGGTGTTGACGTCCCAGAGCCGGAATTCGGCCTTGAGGCGGCCGTCGCCCTGCCGCGTCATGCGGCCGGTCACCAGCGCCTGCGCGTTGATGGTTTTCCAGTTCTGGAAATTCGGCGCCGCGTCGATGTTGATGGTCTTTTCGATGTAGGCCGCCTGGTCGATCGGCGCGAACAGTCCGCTACGCTTCAAGTTATTGGTGATGACTTGCGTCGCGCCGACGCCGACTTCGGCGTCAGCCGGCGTGCCCGCGGTGAAATTCGGGATCGCGATCGGCAGCGGCGTGAATTCGCCCTCCGGAATGAGGATCTTCTTCGGCCCTTGCGCCAATGCGCTGCCAAACGGAGCGGCCGCGAGCGAACTGAGGGCCGCCGCACCAGTGATCAACTGCCTGCGATTCAAACGAAATGACATCTCACGCAATCCATCTCTCGGTTATTGTTCGCCGGCTCTGGTTCATAGCCAATCAAATTCCGCTCAGGTTCTTCCGTCAGGTGAGAATACCGGCGCGAAATATTTCCATTCATCGTAAAATGTTGCGGGCAGATTGTACGGCTGACATTCGATGATCGCGCGTAATGCGCTCTCCTGATAAGCACGAAGATACGGGGTTGCCGGTGGTGTTTCCGGCACCGGCCCCACTTCCAGCATGCCATCGCGCTTCAGCTTGACATAGATAACAGCTTGGGGATTCTGACTTTCGATTCCACCATAGGGTGGTTTCCAGCAGCGATCGACCTGCCTCTTGAACATCGCGCCCCAACTCGCGGAATTGTCCGCGGACTTGCCCTTCGCGAGGCCAAGCGCAGCGTTGGAATTCAGCGTTTCGCCGGTTACGGCCGCGCGCGACGGGTCGCGCTTGTCGAGCAAGGCTGCGATCTTTGACTGGTCGTAGGTCCGCTCCGTCTTCGGCTTGACGGGCTCCGGCGGCTTCGCGGCCTGGGCTACCGGCTTCGGCGGCGGCTTCTTCTCTTCTTTCTTGATGGCTTCCGCGATCGGATCGACCTTCTTCTCCGGCTTCGGCTCTTCCTTCGGCTTTTCGGCGATCTTCGGCGGATCGGGTTTTTTCTCGACCTGCTTTTCTTCCACCTTCGGCTCCGGCGGCGGCGACGTATCGGTCACGACCGGTGCCTTCGGGGTCACCTTACCGACCGCTTCGTCGACGGGCTTGGCCTCGGCGACTTTATCCACCAGCGGCTTGGGATTTTCCTTCTTGCCGGTCTTCATGCCGGCCATGACATGGGCGAGTTGGTCATCTGAAACGACGTCAACGGCGACCGAGTCCTGCGGCGTCATTTCGAAAGCCTTGGTCGAGAACGACACCAGTCCGTACCCCAGCACGAGGACGTGCAGGGCGACCGACGCGGCCAGTGTCTTGTCGACCTTGATCTTCACTTAGGGCTTTCCCGCTCCGTCAGCCATCGCCTAAGAGCCCTGCTCCGGGACGATGACAATACTCGCTTTGAATCCCGACGCTTTGATATTTCCAAGCAATTTCATCATATCCGTGTAACAGACGTCCTTATCGCCGCGCAGATAGACCACGCTTTCGGCCTCCGAGCGGGTCTCCTTTATCGCCTTGATTTTGGGCAGCAACTCGGCGGCCGGGATCAGGGTATCGCCCAGATATAATTCGACATTCGAATTGCAGGCGCCGCCGGTGCGCTTGACCGACAGCGTCAACGGCGGGGCGTTCGACGCCAGCGACTTGCCGCCGCTGGCGACCGGCAGATCGATATCGATGGTCGACGTCATCAGCGGCGCCGCCACCATGAAGATGATGAGCAGCACCAGCATCACGTCCACCATCGGCGTGACGTTGATCTCCGCCATCACGGCGGCGCGCCGCCGGCCGCGGCGTCCACCGCCACTGGCCGAGCCTGCCATGTTCATCGCCATGATCTGATGCCCGCTTTATTCACAATTGGCTGCCCCTTACGCCCGCTCGTCGATCTGGCGCGACAGGATCGCTGAAAATTCGTCGGCGAACCCCTCCAGCCGCTGGGCCTGCCGGTTCACCTCGGAAATGAACTTATTGTAGAAAATAGTCGCCGGAATGGCAGCGATAAGGCCGATGGCGGTGGCAAACAGCGCCTCCGCGATGCCCGGCGCCACCACCGCCAGCGAGGTGTTCTTCGAGGCCGCGATCGACTGGAAGCTCGACATGATGCCCCAGACGGTTCCGAACAGGCCGACGAACGGGCCGGCCGAGCCGACCGTCGCCAGCACCAGAAGCCGCCGTTCCAGCCGCTCGACTTCGCGGGCGATCGAGACGTTCATCACCTTCTCGATCCGCATCTGCAGGCCGGCAAAGGAGCGGGTCTGGCTTTCGAACGAGCGCTTCCATTCGCGCATCGCGGCGACGAAGCACGCCGCCATCGACTGCGTCGGCTTGGCGGAAAGCGAGCGGTAAAGCTCCTCGATCGACTGCCCGGACCAGAACGCCTGTTCGAAGCGGTCCATCGCGCGCTTGGTGCGCGCATAGAGGAAGATCTTGTCGATGGCGATCGCCCAGACCCAGACCGAACAGGCCAGCAAGCCCATCATCACCGATTTGACGACCCAGTGCGCCTGCAGGAACAGCGCGATTAGCGACACGTCGGACGCGGCCAGCGACAGCGACTGCGTTTCGACCTGCTGGGCGGAGGCGGCCGAAGCCGTGGCCAAAAAGCCGGCCAGCACCGCGAACTGAAGGAATTTCCGGACCACCAGATCGTATCCTCTCAATGCTCTCATGTGAGCATGATCCTCTTCGGAAAACCGGTCTCCGCTTTTCCGGATCATGCCCGCTTGTTTGGGCATGATCTCTCCGGAAAACCGGCCTCCACTTTTCCGGATCATGCCGTATCCCCAGACTATCCGGGAGCGACTGGCTGCCGGTTCCACAGCCGCACATCCGGCGCGGCGAAAATGCGCCAGCGCGAGAGCCTCATTGGTGTCGCATGGGGGGCCCGTCCAAAGCCGGGCCCTGCTTCCCCTGCCAACGTGTCAAAACGAGGGCTATTCGCGCGTCTTTACGTCCCTAACCAGACGCTAATCTTAGTTAACGCGAGGTTACCAAAGGAGAATTTGACTGCCGGAAATCGAGGCAGGCCGGGCAGTTACGGGGGCCCAGTTAAGTTCCCTCAGGTTCCCAGCCTAACCCGTCGTCCTGAGGTGCGCGCACTTGCGCGCCTCGAAGGACGACGGCCGCCAGCCGGGCCGATTCATCCTTCGAGGCTCGCCCAGCGGTGCAAGTGCACCGCAAGGCTCGCGCCTCTGGATGCCGGCTAACACACACGTTTGCCTTCTCGCGACGCATTGCGCCCGAGTCTTGCTTGAAATTCCTCGCCCTCTTTCATAGAGGGCGCAGGGAAGACCGGGTGCGCGCTGCACCCGCGGTCTCGTGTGCGATATGCACAAAACAAAATGCACACGAGCATACAGGGCAGCGGTGAACACCCGGCCTTCCCTGCGCAATGGCTTTACGGCTTATAACGTGCTCTCCCCGGAGAACGGCTCTTTTGCCTCCGTTGCGCCCTGAGAAGCATTGCCTCCAGGTGCATTGACGCCAGCACCGCGACGTCAGGACCACACGACTTTGCCGTACGCCTTTGCCGCGATCGTCAATCGCAAGCATCGGCGTCCACCGCAACCCGCCCAACGTCCGTGACGACGGCCGACGCCCTTCTCAGTAGGACGGGATGGCCAAGGATATACCCCGATTTAGAATTCTGGAAAAGCGAAATATTTTTTATTTTGGGACTTGACACGACTTCCGCAAATCAGAATTGATTTGCCCGTCGGGCAAAAACAGCTTCATTTCGGTTTTGGGCGCAACGCCGCCGCAGGCGCGCATCCGTCCTCGACGACGAAAAAGAGATGAAACCTGGGGACCAGTCTACCTCCTGGCCTCCACCAAACCGCTGACGGCGTCGGCATTCGGCACGCGGATGGCGTCGTTCTTCGCCATCAATCGGCACAGTTTCTGCGAAACGAAGAATGTGTAGGCGAGGCAGTTTTGAGCCGAGCTGCACATCGCAACGCATGCGGAAACATCGGAAACCGTGCTCGCCACTTCGTTGGTATACTGAAAAGCAAAGCCGTTGAATTGCGTGTTGCGGATGCTGCCCCCGGCATCAGGCTCCAGAAAGCGGCTCGCGACCCAGCCCGTGGTGGTGCCGGCCTGAATTTGCCACCAGTCGCCCGACCTCGCGACCACGGTGATGCCGCGTTCGCCCGGAGAAAGCCTGCCGACGATTTGCGCATGGTCTCCGTCCGACCTGACGTTCAGCACGTCGTCCGAGGCGACCCCGACAACCCGGAATCGTGGGATCGGCAACGCAAGCGAGGGGTTTGGCTGCAATGTTGCGACAACAGTGGGATTGGTGCCGCTCGGGACGGGCGGCGGCACTGCCGGTGGCCTTGGGACGTTGCCGCCGGCTGCTGCCGCCGGCGGCTTGAGATAAATAGCGTTGCCCCCGAGCGAGCCGTAGTCAAAGGGCTGCTGGTCGCGGCCTGTTGCCTTCATCACGTCATCGCGAATAACGCCAAACAACATGCGAATTTCGATGCCGGGGGTCTCGATATTCCTGAGCAGCGAAGCCGTAAACGGACTATTGCGGCCATTTGAGGGGCCGTCGCTCGCGGTCGTTCCGGCGCGAGCGGAATATGCCACCAGGACATTGCCGGAGGGCTCGACGCGTCCCAGACCGCGGCTGCTGTCCCGCTTGCTTCCCTGCATCCTGTTCAAGAAAGGATTGTTACGGCAGGCATCCAGAATGACCAGCCCGAGACGGCTGGTATCGGATACCGCCCGCATCAACTGCTGCAGGCTGATGGTCTCGTTTTCAACGTCGCGGTCGCTGACCAACTGTCCGTCAACCGGCACCAGCCAATTTTCGCCGTTCAACTCCATGCCATGTCCGGCGAAAAAGATGATGGCAAATTCGGCACCGCGGGCGCCCTGACTAAAACTTATCAGGGCACGGCGCATCTCATCGAACGATGCATTTTGCAGCGTCCTCACCTCGAAGCCGAGGCGCTGCAGCGAAGCCGAAAAATCCGTCGCGTCGTTCAGCGGGTTCGGCAATGCCGGAGCGTTCTGATAGGCGCCGTTTCCGATCACCAGCGCCACCCGGGCCGCTGCGTTTG
The DNA here is from genome assembly GCF_964252915.1 of Bradyrhizobium sp. LjRoot220. Classification (NCBI taxonomy): domain Bacteria; kingdom Pseudomonadati; phylum Pseudomonadota; class Alphaproteobacteria; order Hyphomicrobiales; family Nitrobacteraceae; genus Bradyrhizobium; species Bradyrhizobium sp. LjRoot220. The sequence continues at coordinate 64,887 of NZ_CAXUPS020000007.1, read as the reverse complement.
CTTCGCCGGTAGCTGCGATCAATCCCAGCCACAGCAACGCCAGACATAATGTTCTCATCGTGCAAATCCAAAACAGGCAACACGCACGTGGTTTAAAAAATCAGATCAATCAATCAGGCACGCAGGCAGGCGCTTCGACCCGCCCAGCCAGCCTATCACGCCCCCTTGGCTTCCTGGCAAGGGACTATTCAGCCCAGGCTACTTGCGTCGGAAAATCCTGAAAGCGGGGAGCGAGCGACGGATATTGTCTCGGTCATTTCCGGGACGCTCACGCCGGTAATCCCGCCTCCGCGCAATTGGTCAATCGCGCCGGCACGCCGACGGCGGTGCATCCGGCCGGCACGTCGTGCTCGACCAGCGCGCCGGCGCCGATTTTGGCGAAGTCGCCGATGCTGACGTCGCCCAGAATAGTCGCGCCGGTGCTGAGCAGCACGCCGCGGCCGATCCTGGGCGCGCGGCCCGGCAGCGCCTGCTTCCGGCCGATGGTGACGTTCTGCAATATCGTCACCTCATCGCCGATGACGGCGAAGGCACCCACGATGATGCCCGTCGCATGGTCGAGGAACACCTGCGTGCCGATCGAGGCGGAGGGATGAATGCTGACCTGAAGCGAATCCGACGACAGGCTTTGCAGCAACAGGGCGAGATCGGTGCGTTCGTGACGCCAGAGCCAGTTGGACACGCGCCAGGCCTGCAGCGCGACGTAACCCTTGAAGTTGAGCAGCGGCGGCAGCAGCGCTTTGGTCGCGGGATCGTGAACGGCAATGCTTTGCAGATCGAGGCTTGCGGCGTCGATCAGGTCCGGCGCGGCGTGAAAGGCCTCGCGGGCGACGCGGGCGAACAGCTCGCGGTCATCCGTGCCTTTGCCAAGACGTTCGCCGATCTGATGGGCAAGAGCGCTGGCGAAATCGCCATGATCGAGGATGGCGGATGTCAGCGAGGCGCCGAACAAGGGATCGCTGGCGAGCGCGTTTTCGGCCTCGCGGCGAATGGACAGCCAAAGCCGATCAACTGGTACGATTGCATGCAGCGTCATGGCTGTTCGTCCCGAAGTATGCGCGTTCGAAATATAGGCCGTCCGAGGAAGCGCGCTAGCACAAAGCCCATGTCGCCAGCAGTTCGTTGCGCCGGGCCCCGGCGCCTACGCCACTGACTTTCGTGCACGCGTTTGCGGTGGCGCAATCAGGGCTTCTGCTGGAATATTCCACTCGCGATGCAGTTTCCAGGCCATCCGCATCGTGAGCGCACGCTTTCTGCTCAGGATGTCCGATGCGCGCTGCCGTGAGCCGAGCAGACGTCCGAGATCGGCCTGGGTATAGCCGCCCGTTTCCATGCGGTAGCGGATCGCCTCGATCGTCCCGGGCGGGTCAATCGACCAGCGCTTGCGTTCGTAATCCTCAACGATCAAGGCGAGAAGATCGAAGCGATCCGCTTCGGGCGTACCCGGTTTCGGTTCGTTTTCGAAGTACTGCTCGATCTGTTCGAGCGCCTCGTCGTATTCGGTTTCGGTACGAATCGGACGGATCATTTTTTTCGCCATGACACAGTCTCCGGATCGATACGATCATATTCAGCATGAGTACCGATGAACTTCACGAGCACGCGTCCGAACGCAAACGAGACGTGAACGATCAAGCGGTATTTATTGCCGCCGAGATCGAAGATGACCCGGTTGTCGCCCACGCAATCAACGGTGGCGCCAAACTGCCGCTTTATCTCGGCTGGCCCCTTCCATTGCGCATTGGCGGCAATCGCGAACCACGCCCGGATCGGCCCCTCTGCATGCGGGTAACGCGCCCAAAACTCCCTCAGCGTCCGACGGGCGATCACCTGCATCACAAAATGTTATCATGTCACCAATTTGGTGACAATCCCAATCTGGCGCCGGGACGACGGCGACTGCACGAGGGCACGGCCGCCCAATAAAGCAAACCGCCCGTCTGTGCTGATCACAAACGGGCGGCTCGTTAGCCTTCAGGCGCTATGGGGGCACATCGCCCGAGGCGTTAGCTCTATCCTGAGTTCAGCCTTTTGAAGTTCAGCCTTGCGGCTGATCGTTCGGCGGGGTCGGACGCGGCTTGTGCTGCGCCATGAACTGGTCGAACTCTTCCTTGTCCTTGGCGTGGCGCAGGCGGTCGAGGAAGTTGCGGAATTCGACCTGCTCTTCCTCGAGGCGCCGCAGCGTTTCGGTGCGGTATTCGTCGAAGGCGCGGTTGCCGCTCGAGGGCGTCCCGAAGCCGCCGAAGCCGAAGCCACGGCTCTCCATGCGGCCGCGCATCCGGTCCATCTTGTACTGCATCCGCTCCATCTTGTTCTGCCAGCGATCCTGATGACTCCAGCAACCCATTTTTCTGCTCCCGAGTGTGAAAAAGAGAAGGGCAAGCCCGATCGGCCACCAGATGATGAAGCCGAGGATGGTGACGGCGATCCAGCCTGGATGCCAGGGGCTGTCCAGCATATGCGGAGGCCGATGGGTTTCTTCAGCGGGGCCGCGCCATCGATTGACATCTGCGGTGTAGGCCATTTCCCTCTCCATGACGGCGATCACGCCGTTGTGAATGTAAATAACATTTACATACCTAAACCATCCACGTTTTTTGTCAAGCGGGCGGCAGCCGGCCGCCGGTAAATTATTTTGGAGAGCCCCAGGGGCCGGCCGGCGGCACCGGCGGCGGGCCTGAGGGCTTCTCGTTCGCGGAAGGTCTGCGGTCGGTCGGGAAGCCGAGCCCGCGGAGATAAATCAGCACCTCGGCTTCCAGGAGATCCTCGGCTGACATCGGCAGCTTGCGGCGCGCCGCATCGCCCCGCGCGAACAGCGACGCCACGCCATGCGACATCGACCAGATGTGCAGCGCCATCATCATCGCCGGCGGCCGCGGCATGCCCGGCGGCACCAGCGCGGCGAGACGCTCGGCTGCCGCCCTGATCACGGCGAAGGCGCGCTCGCTTGCGGCCTGCAATGTGGGGCTGAGATCGATCGGAAGGCCGGACTCGAACATCGCCGAGTAGAACGCCGGCTCGTTGCGGGCAAAGGCGAGATAGGCTTTACCGAGCCGCTCGAATGCCGTGACGGTGTCCGGACGGCCGTCGTCCCAGGCCTGCAGCAACAGCGCCTCGAATTGCTCGAAGCCGCGCTGCGCGATCGAGGACAGCAATTCATCGCGGTCGCGAAAATGCCGGTACGGTGCGGCCGGGCTGACGCCGGCCATCCGCGCGGCGTCGGCAAAGGTGAAACCGGCCGCGCCTTTCTCGGCGATCAGGCCGAGCGCCGCCTGCAGCAACGCCTCTTTCAGATTGCCGTGATGATAGCCGCGCTCGGCGCGGCGGGTTTCCTTGCGCCAGCTCATGTGAAAGACTTTTACATGAGCTGGCGGCAAGTCACCAGTGGCCCGCTGCCCGATGCGGGTTAAATCGCGATAACCCGTTAACCGGCCGGGATCGGCAGGACCGGCATGATCTCGATGGTTTCGCCCGGAAAGATCGTGAAATGCGGGTGGTTCTCGAACATTTTCGCGGCCGCCTCATGCGAGCCGGCGCGCACGACTGCAAAAGCCCCCATCGCGTTGGAGATGTCGGTGATCCCCGCTGAATCGACCTTCTTGGTCTTGCCGAGCGGGCCGCCGATGTCGACGAGCGCGGCCTGATGCTTTTCGGCCCAGGCCTTCCATGCCGCCATCCCCTGCTGCTCCCGCGCGCGCCGCTCCGGCTCCGGCAGCGCGTTCCACGCCACCGCTTTCGCACTCGTCTTGCTGCCGAGGAAAACCGCGAGGAAAGTATCGTTGCTGCTCATGGTTGTTCTCACTCTCGTTTTGGGTTGAGGAAGGCGCCCCTAGCGGCTTCGCGCCTTGTTCGCATTTGCCTCCTGCAGTTCCTCGAAACCCTTGGCCGCCTGCTGCACTTCCTCCGACCAATCGGCCATCTCCTGGACCTGGCGGATTTCGATGATCTCGTTCTCGGAAGCCGGGCACTTTTTGGCCCAGGCGATCGCCTCCTCGCGCGACTTGACGTCGATCATCCAGTAGCCGCCGAGCACTTCCTTGGCCTCGGTGAACGGACCGTCGGTGACGATGGGCTTGCCGGTGGCGAAAGAAACCCGCGCGCCCATCGACGGCGGGTGCAACCCGTCGAGCGCGATCAGGACGCCCGCTTCACTGAGCGCCTCATTGTATTTCATCATCGCCTTGACACGCTCGGGATCGAGCTGCACGTCCGGCGCCGCGGTCTCATAGCCAAGAGGGATCATCAGCATCATGAATCGCATGGTGGGTTTTCCTTGTTGGGTTTGATGTCATTCCGGAGCAGCCCGCAGGGCTGAACCCGGAATCTCGACATCATAATCTCGGGATTCCGGGTTCGGCTCTTTGAGCCGCCCCGGAATGACGGTGGAAAAATTACTTCTTTCCAGCCTGGGCGCGCAGGAGCTCTTCCTGCTCGCGCAGTTCGGGGGTGAAGGCCTCGCCAAAATCCTCGGCCGCAAACACCTGGCGGATTTCGATCTCGGCGCCGGCATCGAACGGCGCGCGCTTCATCCATTCGATCGCCTCATCGAGCGATTTGGCATTGATCAGCCAGAAGCCGCAGACGAGATCGCTGGTCAGAGGAAACGGTCCACGGGTCGCACTGCCCTGCCCGCCCTGGTACTTGATCCGCGCGCCTTTCGAGCTCGGATGCAGGCCCTCGCCCGCTTCCATCATGCCGGCCTTCACCAGTTCCTCGTTGAACTTGCCCATCGCGGCCAAGAGTTCCGTGCTCGGCATGACCCCGGCTTCGGTATCCTTGCTGGCCTTCACAATCACCATGAATCGCATCGTTTCGCTCCGTTTTGTCTGGCCGGTCGGCTGGTCCGCCGAACCATCGCTCGTCAACATGACGAACCGGGTTTTGCGGCACCGACATGGCCGGAGAAATAAATTTGGAGGAAATTGTTTCAGCCCTCATCCCCGCGCAACGGCTTCGCCGTTGTCGCTGGAGGAGCCCGTCTTCGCCCGCTGGGCTTCGCCGGGCACGCTTTGCCGTTTGGTGAGTGGCTGCGCCACGCGTAGACCGAAGGGCAAAGCGTGGTTCGAGACGCGCGAAGACGCGCTCCTCACCATGAGGGGGACCTATGCGGCGCGCGCCCCTACCCTTGCTGCTTGACGAAAACCCCGTTTTCATAAGTCGCGCCGAAATAGACGTCGATGCGCCGAATCCGGTCGCCCGCGAAGGTGTAGGCCTCCGTATTGCGGAAACTCTTCCCTTCTTTGGTGACACAGCGATAGGTCACAAATGCCGCTTCGCCCTCGACCATGATCCGCTCGAGATCCTGCCGTTCGATCCAGTCGCTGTTGGTCCAGCACCGCGCGAAATAGGTCGCCTTGTCGATTTCGTCGTCATAGGGACTGGTGAAGCGGAAATCATCGGTGAAGGCGGCCTCGATCGCCTCACGGTCGTTCGACAAATAGGCGGCAAACAGCTTGCGGATGATTGCGGCCTTGGTTGCGGACGCCATCTCAGCGCTCCTTCGGTACCATGTTGAAATAGGGCTCGGCCTCCTTCAGCACGCGCGCGAACGACGGCCGGGCTTTCAGGCGTTCGAAATAGGCGGCGAGGTTTTTCTCGTGGTCGCCGAACGGCAGCGCCATGCTGCCGTAGAACAGCGACGGCGCCGCGGCGCAGTCGGCGAGGCTGAAATCATCGCCCATCGCCCAGGGTCTGCCGGTCATCTGCTGTTCGATCACCACGTATGACGTGCGCAACTGCGTCCGCGCGTCCTCGACGCCGTGCGGGTCCTGCTTTCCATCAGGGCGAAGCCGGTCGAGCATGATCTTCTGCATCGGCAGATGCACATAGAGATCGTAGAAGCGCTCGCGCAGCCGGGTCTGCAGGGCCCTGTCGGCGTCACCAGGGATCAATCGCTGATGTCCGGGATAATGGCGGTCGAGATATTCGATCACGATGGTCGATTCCGGGACGATCTCGCCCCTGGCATCGTCCTGCAGCACCGGAAATTTTCCGATCGGCCACAGTTTCAGCAGTGCGGCACGCTCGGCCGGGTTGCCGAGATCGACCAGCTTCGGCGTGAACGGGGTGTCGTTCTCATAGAGCGCGATCAGCGCCTTCCAGCAGAACGACGCGAGCGGGTGAAAATACAGCGTCAGCGACATCGGAGACTCCAGGGGTGGTTGGTGGCACGCCGGTGAGGCGGAACGAGGTTCTGACCAACCGGCATTTTGCTGCGAATTATTTCGTGGCTGCCGGCGCGTAGCGCAGGATCACGATCCCGGTCGACAACGCCCGGCTGTCCAGCAGCTTCAGCTTGGTCCGCTCGCCCGGCTTGAATAACGGCGTTCCGCCGCCGAGGAGGATCGGGTTCACCGCGATGCGGAATTCGTCGATCAGGCCGTGCGGGATCAGGTGCGACGCCAGATCGGCGCTGCCGAACAGAAAAAGGTCCTTCGGCGCATCGCGCTTCAATTGTGTGACGGTTTCAACCACATCGGCACTGAACATCCGCGTGTTGTTCCAGCCGGATTGCTTCAGCGTGCGCGAGAACACGTATTTCGGCGCTGCATTCATGAAGTCGGCGACCGCGCCGGTGGCATTCGGCCAATGGCCCGCCATCAGCTCATAGGTGACGCGGCCGAACAGCAGGCCGCCGGCGGCGTTCAGCTGCTCGGTCGATAGCCGGTCCAGTTCCTCGCCCCAGACGTCTTCGTGCCAGGAGATGTCGCGGTTCGGCCCTTCGACGAAGCCGTCCAGCGTCATCAGGTTCCACATGATCAGTTTTGCCATCTCAAAGATCCTTCAAACTGATTGCGTTTTGCAACTGGTTGTAACTTGGACGAACCGGTGCAATATTGCAAGTAGTTTTTTGAGGATGCTTCCATGACCGACGACCCACGCTCCGGTTGCCCGATCAACCTCACGCTGGAAGTGGTCGGCGACAAATGGAGCCTGCTCATCATCCGCGACATGATGTTTGGCAACCGGCGGCATTTTCGCGAACTGCTGACCAAATCCGAGGAAGGCATCTCCTCCAACATCCTCGCCGACCGGCTGAAGACGCTGCTCGACGCTGACATCATCCGGCGCGAGGACGATCCCAGCCACAAGCAGAAGGGAATCTACTCGCTGACGGAACAGGGCATCGAACTGCTGCCGATCCTCGCGCAGATGGCGGCGTGGGGTTACAAATATCTGCCGGTTACCGCAGAACTCGGCATCCGCGCCAGGCTGCTGAGCGAAGGCGGCCCAAAAATGTGGGCGGAGTTCATGGACGAATTGCGCGAGACGCATCTGGGCCAGATCCGGCGCAAGAAGGGACCGTCGGTCGGTGAACGGTTGCAGGCGGCGTATGAGAAGGTCGTTGCCAGGAATCCGGCTAACTGATCGGGCTCATCCACTCTCGCCCCACCGCCGCGTCACTTCCGTTGCACCCTCCACCGTGGCCTCGAACACCGGTGACGCCAGCACGGCATTGATGTGAAGCGTTGCCGTGCCGGAATTGCGAAAGCCATGCATGCGCCCGGCCGGCACGATCAGGGATTGCCCCGATGTGACGATGCCGCGTTCCTCGCCGATCCACATCTCGGCTTCGCCCTCGCGCACCGTGAGCACCTCCTCTACGGGGTGCGAATGCGTCGGCGCGCCGGCGCCGGGCGCGATCCATTGCTCAAAGATGCACAAATGCCTGGCGCCGTTGCGCGCTGAAACCAGCATGCGGGTTTCCACGCCGAGCCGCCACTGCTCCGGCGGCATATCCCTGACATCGACCACCATCATTGCCGGGCCCTTTCGCTTGCCGAGACCTCGCGTGGTTTCACAGCGTGCGCCGGATGCGGCGCAGCATGCAAGCGCCGGCTGCAGGTTCGAGACACACGGAACCGCGTCGGGTATAGAGCGAACGAATCAATCAGCAACGGATCCTGCCCATGCCCCCTTCCTCGCAAAAAGTCGCACTCGTCACCGGCGCCGCGCGCGGCATCGGGCTTGCGACCGCAAAACGCTTTCTCGCCGACGGCTGGCGGGTGGCGCTGCTCGATATCGAGGGGCAATTGCTGGATGGCGCAGTCACGGCGCTGGCCAGTCCTGACACGACGCTGGCGCTGCATTGCGACGTCAGCGATGCCGGCGCGGTGGCGGTGGCGATGGCAGGCGTGAGCCAGCGTTTCGGTCGGCTCGACGCGCTGGTCAACAATGCCGGCGTCGCGGTGTTCGCACCGCTGCTCGAGACGTCGGACGCCGACTGGAACCGGGTGCTGGCGGTCAATCTCACCGGACCGTTCATCTGCACCAAGGCGGCAGCGCCCTTGATGCGCGAGCATGGCGGCGGCGCGATCGTCAACATCACGTCCATTTCGGCGGTGCGCGCCTCGACGCTGCGCTCGGCCTACGGCACCAGCAAGGCCGGGCTTGCGCATTTGACAAAGCAGCTCGCGGTCGAACTGGCCTCGCTCGGCATTCGCGTCAATGGTGTGGCGCCCGGCCCGGTCGAGACCGCGATGGCGAAGGCGGTCCACACGCCGGAAATCCGCGCCGATTACCACGGCGCCATTCCGCTCAACCGTTACGGCCTGGAAGAGGAATTGGCGGAAGCGATTTTCTTCCTGTGCAGCGACCGTGCCAGCTACATCACCGGGCAGATCCTCGCCGTCGACGGCGGCTTCGACGCCGCCGGCATCGGCCTGCCGACGCTGCGCGGCGAGCGGCGCAATGGCTAGTGCTCCTTCTCCCTCTCCCCGCTCTTTTGCGGGGAGAGGGTCGGGTGAGGGGCTCTCTCCGCGAACGCTGATGCCAGTTGATAGACCTGTACCCCCTCACCCGGATCGCTAAGTGCGATCCGACCTCTCCCCGCAAGCGGGGCGAGGTTAAGAAGATCACCGCTGGTTGACCGCGACCACGCGCCAGCCGCCGTCGAGGCGATCGATCCTGGTCAACGACAGCGGATCGATCACAAAGCGCAGCGCGCTGTCGGGTGTGAGATCCAATGCGATGGCGAGCACCGCGCGGATGGTGCCGGAATGCACCACCAGCACCACCTCGCCCGCGGGCAAACGCGAGAGTCCATCCCGCGCGCGATCGATCTGATCGACAAAGCTTTCGCCGCCGGGCGGACGATTGCTGGCGGGCGATTTCCAGAACGCCTGATAGGCGGCGCCGAGTTCGGTGGTGAGATCATCGTGCCGCCGCCCGGTCCAGGCGCCAAAATCCTGTTCGCGGAAACAAGCCTGCTCAACCGGGTCGAGCCCGAGCGCAAGCGCGGTCTCCCGCGTCCGCCGCGCCGGGCTGCAGACCGCAGGCGCGCCGGGCGGCAATCTTGCTTTCAGCGCCGCAAAGGCCGCGGCATTGCTGACATCGGCCGGCGCATCGGGGCCATGTATCACGCCGCGCGGTCCGTCGACCGGCGCGTGCCGGATCAGCCAGAGCTGCGTTTCGCTGCTCATGCGAGCCGCGCCGCCAGCAGCACGAGGATGGCGGTCTCGGCCACCTGCTCGGCGCCTCCCAGCACGTCGCCGGTCTGGCCGCCGATCTGCCACCGCGCCAGCCACGCCATGCCGAGGCCACTCAAGCCGGCCAGCAGCGCCGCGAACAGCGCGTTGCCCCATGACAGCGCCAGCAGCGCAAGGATCAGCGCCAGCACGACTGATATCGTCGCCGTCGCCGCATCGGGCTGCCCGGCATTGCGGGCGAGACCGTCATTGCGCGCATAAGGCAATTTCACCGACATCCAGGGCAGGATGCCGCGGCCGAGCGCGTGCGCAGCGATCAGGCTTGGCACGACATCGCCGTCCGGAATTGCCGCCAGCGCGGAAAGTTTCGCGGCAAAACTCACCAGCAGGATCAGTGCGCCGTAAGTGCCGAGCCGGCTGTCGCGCATGATCTCGAGCTTGGCCGCGCGATCGCGGCCGCCGCCGAAACCGTCGGCGACGTCGGCGAGCCCGTCCTCATGCAGCGCACCGGTGAGAATCGCGCTGGCGCCAAGCGCAAGTGCGGCCGCGGCCAGATCAGGCACGCCGACATGACGCAAGCCGAGACAGATCAATCCCACCGCCGCGCCGATCAGGGCGCCGACGACCGGAAACATCCGGTGCGCGCGCACGAAATTGGCCGGCATCGGGCCGTGCGGATGCGGCATCGGCAACCGCGTCAGGAACGCGACCGCGGTTTTGAAATCGTCGAGCCATTCATTCATGGTGCAGCCTGAAGAATCGTCTTAGCTTGCGATCCGCCCGAATTTTTCCGGCATGACCTGGTGGAAGCGCGCGCAGGGGAATCGCATGCAGTTTGGCAGTCTAGACGACATCCGCGCCTTCTGTCGCGACTTGCCCAAAGGCGACGTGCGATTCGCGGAAGCCGCCGTGCGCCGCCAGCAGAGCCTGACCAAGCCGCCGGGCAGCCTCGGCCGGCTCGAAGAGCTTGCGATCTGGCTGGCGCAATGGCAGGGCCGCGAATCGCCGCGGCTCGATCGGGTCACGATCGCCGTGTTCGCCGGCAATCATGGCGTAGCTTCCCGCGGCGTCTCGGCCTATCCGCCCGAAGTCACCGCGCAGATGGTGGCGAATTTTACCGCCGGAGGTGCGGCCATCAACCAGATCGCGAAACTGGCCGGCGCCGATCTGCGCGTGGTGCCGATCGAGCTCGAGCGGCCGACGCGCGACTCCACCATGGCCGCCGCGATGGATACCGATGAATTTTTGGGCGCGGTCGACATCGGCTACCGCGCCGTGCCTGACGATTGCGACTTGCTGGCGGTCGGCGAGATGGGCATCGCGAACACCACGTCAGCGGCGATGCTGTGCGCGGCATTGATAGGTGGTAGCGCGGCGCGCTGGGCCGGCCGCGGCACCGGCATCGATGATGGCGGTCTGGCGCGCAAGCGCGCCGCGATCGATGCCGGCCTGGATTTTCACCGCGATATTCTCCGCGATCCCCTGGCCGTGGCGGCGGCGCTCGGCGGCCGCGAACTGGCAGCCGTCGCCGGCGCGGTGCTGGCGGCACGACGTCACGGCATACCGGTGCTGCTCGACGGCTTCGTGGCGACATCTGCCGTACTGCCGCTGGCGCGTCTTGACGCCGGCGTGCTGGATCACTGCCACGCCGGGCATGTCTCTGCCGAATCAGGGCATCGCGACCTGCTGCGTGAACTCGGACTGACGCCGCTGCTCGATCTCGACATGCGGCTGGGCGAAGCCTCCGGCGCCGGCGTCGCGATCCTGCTGATGCGCGCGGCGCTGGCCTGCCACACCGGGATGGCGACATTCGCGGAAGCCGGGGTTTCCGGCGCGGATGACTAGCCTTGCCTGCTGCGCCGGCGTTGATAAATTCAAGGGCGCTGGGAACCCAAGGAGCCGCGCATGCGAATGGCGGTGATCAAAGCAATCGTTGCAACGGCGACGTTGTACGCAGCGGTATTACCCGTGCGGGCCGAGGTGCGCATTCTCGCCAGCCCCGGCGGACAAGTCGGCCCGTTTCTCGACCTGTTCGAGCGCGTGCGCGCATCCGGAGAACGCGTCGTAATCGACGGGCCCTGCCTGTCAGCGTGTACGCTGGTGCTGAGCACGGTGCCGAACGATCGGATCTGCGTGACGCGCCGCGCCGTGCTCGGGTTTCACGGTGCACGGTCGATCGACGGGCGCGGCCGGTTGTATGCCGAACCGGAGGCCTCGCAGGCCGTGCTGGAAGCCTATCCGGCGCCGGTCCGCGGCTGGATCAGCCGCCGCGGCGGATTGTCGTCGCGGATGCTGCTGTTGCGCGGGCGCGACCTCGCCGCGATTTATCCGTCGTGCCGGTGAAGATTTTCTAGGTGGGCAAAGCCACCGGGTCGCGCGAATGCGCGCCCGATGACAGGCTCCAGCGTGCCCACCATTCCTTGCTCGATGAAGATGGTGGGCACGGCGCAAGAGCGCCTTTGCCCACCCTACGAACTCACACGATCACATGCCTTCCGCCGGGCAGTTGACCATCCACGGCGTGCCGAACTTGTCGACGCACATGCCGAAACCGTTGGAGAAGAAGGTCTTGGCGAACGGCATCTTCACGGTGCCGCCATCGGCCAGTGCGTTGAAGCGGCGCTCGGCGTCGGCGGGATTCTCGACCTGGAGCGCGACCGCAAAGCCCTGCGGCTGATGGAAGTCGCCGGGAAATGCGTCGGAGGCCATCACCACCTCACCGTCGATGGTGAAACTGGCGTGCATGATTTTCTTCTTCCATTCCGCCGGGGTCGGCATGTCGGCCGGCCCGCTTTCATAAGGCATCATCGCGTCAATCTTGGCGCCGAGCACTTTTTCATAGTACTTCAGTGCTTCCTCGCAATTTCCGTTGAAGAACAGATAGGGATTGACCTGCATCGTTGGCTCCTTGGGTGCACGGATTTATTTGGGTGAACGAATTTGCAGTGAGTGTACGATTATTTTTCGGTGAGATTCTTCAAATTGGCGAGACCGGTCTCAAAATCCTTGCCGATCATGCGGTCCAGGTTCATGAACACCTGCATCAGCTTGGTCAGGAACACGGCGGGCCCGGTCATCGTCCAGGTCAGACGGGTAGCATCGCCCTGCGGCAGCATTGTGAATTCGGCGGTGTTGTGGCCTTCGAACGGCTTGAAGAAATCAAGCTTGATGACGATCTTTGCGGGCGCTGACGTCTCCAGGATTTCCATGCGGCCGGAGCCGACATTCTTGTTGCCGTCCCAGGCATAGACCGCGCCCTTGCCACTGTCGGCGCCGCCATAGGTGCGCTTCAGCGCGGGATCCCTGTCCTCATAGGGCGACCAGCTGCGCCATTGGCGAAAATCGTTGATCAGCGGAAATATTCGGTCCGCCGGCGCCTTGATGCTGATGGCCCGCTGCACCCGAAAACTATTTGGCTTGGTCGCGGCTGTTATCAGCACCGCGGCGATGGCGACCGCCAGCACGACGGCGATGATGGCAATGATTTCGAGCATGTCTGGCTCCGAATAGGTTCGTGATTACGATGAAAATCAGCGGCGGAACGGAATGAAATTGCGCAAGGTCGGATCGCGCAGCCACAGCCCGCCCCAAACCATCAGGCCGAGATAAAGTCCGAACAGCGTGTGGGTGAAAAGCGGACTGTCAATCCGGACATGGGACGCCATCGCGCCGCCGAGATAACCGGTGAGCAGGATGGCGCCGAGGATCGAGGTTGGCGGCACCGAATACAGCACGGTGCAGACGATCGTGATGATGCCGAGGCTGCGCGCCAGCGTTTCGCTCGAACCATAGCCCATCCTGTCCATCGTTTCGGTGACGACCGGCCACGGCACCAGCTTGATGGCGCCGTCGAACAGCATGAACACGATCACCAGGCCTGAGAGGACGCGGCCGGTCCAGCGGGCGGTCTTGGCGACCGGCGCGGTCTGGGCAATCGCAGGCATGGTGGTCATGGCTTTCTCCTGTCGTGTCGTCTTGAATGGCTGCACAATTCAAAGACGAACGGGGCAGGCGCAGGCCGACAGGGAGGCAGAAATTTTTTCGGCTCGTCACGCCCGAGCAGAATCGCGACGCGCGCCTCGACTCTGGAGGTTCTCCGTCATTCTCCTGACGGCGCTGAAGACTTGGATGAGCGGGACACAGGCGAGCGTGAGGGACGCGTCCTACGGACGGCTATTCCCGGCCACCGACCATCGAAAGGACCGTGCGGGCGAGATCAGCCGTTGATTGCACCAACTGATCTGCGCCGGCCGTTTCAAGCTCATCCCTTGTGCCATAGCCCCAGAGCACGCCAAGGCCGCGCATTCCAACCGCATGGGCGCCAGAGATGTCATAGCGACGGTCGCCGACCATCAGACTATGCGCGGGTGACATGCCGTGCTCCGCCAGGATATGCGCAAGCAGCTCTGGCTTGTGATCCAGCTCTCCGCTTGGCACCGATCCATGGATACCATCGAAATACGGCGTCAGCGCCAGATGCTCCAGAATGCGGCGCGCGAACGCCGCCCGCTTCGACGTTGCCAGATAGATTCGCATTCCGGCTTGCTGCATCGCTTTCAGCGCGTCGCCAATTCCCGGATAGGGCTCGCTCCCGAGCAGGCCGATTTCGCCGTAGTGCTGCCGAAAGGCCAATACGGCCTCGCCGATCCGTTCGTCTCCATACGGCTGCAGCAAGAACTGCATCACGTCTTCGAGCGGCGGCCCGATCACTCGCTTGATGTCGCGAACTTCGTCCAGCTCATGCCCAAGGCTGCGCAGCGCCACCACGCAGCTTGCCAAAATGCCGGGCTGAGAATCGATCAAGGTGCCGTCGAGATCGAGAAGAACCGAGCAAGTCGGAGGCATGGCCTGAGCATAGTGGGGCAAGACGAACAAGTAAATGTTCGCTCGGTCTGAAGGCAGACTGCCCCTATCGAACCCCGAACACGGTTCGGGCGACATAGATCAAGTTCAAGCAAATCTCGAAACACGAGAGCCGAAGGCCATGAATCGGGAATTGGATCTTGAGATAATCCTGATCGCCTTGCGCGGGGCAAGCCTCGAGGAGCAGGCGGAGATCGGCCGAGGGGATCTGGCGTCTTTGCTTCATGTCGCGCCGCCGCAACTGGTTGACAAGATCATCAAGATGGCGCGGCGGGATAACCGGGTCAGGTGCGCGCTCGCCGCCTCGCGGTATTATTGCGGCCTTGGAAAGGATATTTGCGACAAGATCGATTCGGTGGTGAGCGCACCATTTCCGGCGGCACTTCAACCGAAGCGGAAACCGTCCTCCAAGCGCTAGCTATCCTGCTTGCCGATTCCATCCACGCAACCGGACCAGGCCATGCAGAACACCGTCCACACGAACAGATTCCAGCTTGGCTGGATGTCGCACCACGCCGCCACGAACGGAATGGGCAGGGCGAACAGGATCGGCCGCGCGATCCAGCGCAGGCAGAAAAATCTCGCGCTGGCAGGCTCGCCGAACGCGACTTTTCGCAAGGTACCGATCATGACAACCCCTTCATTCACCCCTTAGTCGCGGGCGGTTGGGCGGGGTTCAATGCGAGGGGCCGGGCGCCAATTACAGCGCGAGCAGCGGGCCTACTTCCCCGCCTTGGCGCCGCGCGGCTTGCTGTCGCGCATCAGGCGGTCGAGGTGCATGCGGATGTGGGCGGCTTCGGCCGAGGTGTTGGCCAGCGCGATGGCGCGGTCGAACGCGACACGGGCTTCGTCGTTGCGACCGAGTTGCATCAGGAAGGCGCCACGCACGCCGAAATAGTGAAAATAATTCGATAGCCGCGCCGCCAGGGGCTCGATCATCTCGAGCCCGGCCTCGGGCCCCTTCACCTTGGACACCGCGACCGCGCGGTTGAGCGTGACCACCGGCGACGGCTGCATGATCTCGAGCGCGCCGTATAGCAGATCGATCTGGGTCCAGTCGGTATCCTCGGGCTTTTCGGCGCGGGCATGCAGGGCGGAGATCGCTGCCTGAATTTGATAGGGACCGCTGCGGCGATGGCGCATCGCCTTGTCGATCAGCGCCAGTCCCTCGGCGATCATCTTGCTATTCCACCGCGAACGATCCTGATCGTCGAGCAGGATCACCGCACCGTCGGCATCGAACCGCGCCGCCGCGCGCGCGTGCTGCAGCAACAATAGCGCCGTCAGCCCCATGATCTCGGGCTCGCTCTGGAACAGCCGCAGCAACAGCCGCGCCAGGCGGATCGCTTCCTCGCACAGCGGGCTGCGGATCTCGGCGGTATCGCCGCTCGCCGAATAGCCCTCGTTGAAGATCAGGTAGATCATCGCGGCTACCGCCGCCAGCCGTTCGCTGCGCTCCACCGCGCCCGGGGTCTCAAAGGGCACATCGGCGTCCGCGACGCGGGCCTTGGCGCGGGTGATGCGCTGCTCCATCGCGGCTTCCGAGACCAGAAAGGCGCGCGCGATCTGCTTGACCGAGAGGCCCGACACGATACGCAGCGCCAGCGCGATCTGCTGCGTCGCCGGCAAATCCGGATGGCAGCAGATGAACAGCAGGCGCAGGATATCGTCGCGGTAATGCGAGCCTTCGAGCCGCTCGGCAAGCTGCTCCTCGGCGTCGTCGGTATCCGAGATCGCGTGGTCGTCCTCGGGCAGCGGTTCCTGCTTGCGACCCCGCCTGATGTCGTCGATCGCGACGTTGCGCCCGACCATGATCAGCCACGCCGCGGGGTCGCGCGGCGGGCCGTTCTGCGGCCAGCTCTTCAACGCGCGCAGGCAGGCGTTCTGGAAGGCTTCCTCGGCGGTGTCGAGATTGCGGAAATAGCGCAGCAGCGCGCCGACCGCCTGGGGCCGCGCCGAGGTCAGCGCGTTATCGATCCAGGCGGTATCGGTCATTTCGCCACACTCCCGGGCGTGAACACGCCGACCGGGCGGATCTCATAGGCGCCGCCGGGATTGGCCTTGCCGAGATCGCGCGCGACATCGAGCGCCTCGTCGAGATTCTCGCAATCGACGACATAGAAGCCGAGCAATTGCTCCTTGGTCTCGGCAAAGGGACCGTCGAGCACGAGCGGCGGATCGTCCTTGCGCAGCGTGGTCGCCGCCGTGGTCGGCAGCAGGCGGGCGACCGGGCCGAGCCGGCCTTGTTTTGCGAGCTTGTCGTGCACGACGGCCAGTTTGGTCATGACCGCGGCGTCCTGTTCCTTGGACCAGGAACCGACAATGTCTTCGTCGTGATAGCAAAGGATAGCGTACAGCATGCGACCGGCATCTCCGTTCTCTTGTTATGACGAACGATTATGCCCGCAGCCGACAGGGGAGCGAAGGAAATTTTCGTGTGTTCCGTGGCCGGTCAGGGCCCGATGATCGGTGCCGGCGGCGGATTGAAATGCCGATAAGTGTTGACGGCGGCCTTGGAACAAAGGCCGCACACACAGAGGATGAAGATCACGCTCGTGATCGTGCTGATCCGGCCGCGGCCGCTGGCCGAGCCGAGAACGCGGTGATGGTTTTGCCAGCCTTGCGCCAGCCTGAACACTGCCGCCATGATGAAATTGGGCATCACGGGTAAACGAACGCCGAAATCGGGGTGAATTTGCGCATCTGGTATCTCCCTTGCTTGGTGAAAGGAGGCTAGAGCAATGGTTCGATCCATGACGTGTTACAGGTCACGCCGCGTGGCGATACGAAGGAAAATGCAATGAAAAAGGGTGCGCTCGCGCTGCTGGTGCATGGCGGGACCGATAATTGGTCGCCGGCGCGGTGGATGAAGCGATTTGGCGACGTCTGCCCGGACCGCGCTGTCGTCCAGATGCCGGATGCGTCGTTCGATCCGGCCGAGGTGCATTACGCCGCGGTGTGGAAGCCGAAGCCCGGGGACCTCGTCGCATTCCCTCACCTGCGCGTCATCTTCAATCTCGGCGCCGGCGTCGATGCGCTGATGGCGGATTCCACCCTGCCCGGCGTGCCGCTGGTGCGGGTCGCGGTCTCCGACCTCACCGAGCGAATGACCGAATATGTCGTGCTGCACGCCTTGATGCATCACCGGCAGGAGCTTTATCTGCGCGAGAGCCAGCGCGTAAAGCGCTGGTCACCGCAGCCGCAATGGGCGGCGGGCGCGATTTCGGTCGGCATCATGGGGCTGGGCGCGCTGGGCGCCCATGCCGCCGGGGTGCTGAGGCATGTCGGCTTTCGCGTGGCGGGCTGGAGCCGGAGCCCCAAGGAGATCGCCGGCGTGCCGTGCTTCCACGGCGAACAGCAACTGGAGGCGTTCCTGCGCCAGACCGACATCCTGGTCTGCCTGCTGCCGCTGACGGCGGATACGCGCAGCATCCTCAACCGCGGGATGTTTGAAAAACTCAACCGCAGCAGCCCGATGGGCGCGCCGGTGCTGATCAATGCCGGCCGCGGCGCGCTGCAGAACGAAGCGGACATTTTGAGCTGTCTGGAAGACGGCACGCTCGGCGGCGCCTCGCTCGACGTCTATGTGACGGAACCGCTGCCGGCGGACAGCCCGTTCTGGACCCATCCGAAGGTGGTGCTGACCCCGCACAACGCCGCCGACACCGATCCCGACGAAATCTCGAAATACGTCGCGCGCCAGATCGAACGCTTCGAGGCCGGCGGCGCGCTGGACAATGTCGTCGATCGCGGGCGGGGGTATTAGCGCCGACGTACAACACGATGTCGTCCCTGCGAACACGTTCGCAGGGACGACGGTAGAGTTATCCCCAGAGCTACCCCCGCAGCATCACGTCGACCGCGCCGTTGACGATAGCCTCGAGCTCCGCGCGCGGAACCTGGGTGCGGGCGCGGATTGCAATGCTGTGGAGCGTCGCCGACGCCAGGTTCGCCAGCACGTGCGGATCGGCTGAGGCAGAAATCTCGCCGCGCTCCTGTGCGATCTTGAACAGCCGGGCAAAGGTGCGGTCCATCTCGACGAGGCCGCTGGCCGCCATGGCGCGGATATCAGGATCGAACACCGCTTCCGAGGCCGCCGTCATGACCGTGAAGCAGCCGCGCGGGCCGTTCTCGCCCGACAGATAAAGGTCGAGCGCGATGCCATAAATCCGAAGCAGCATCGCCCGCAGCGGCAGGTCGGCCGCGAAGACTTCGCCCCAGCGGGCGCGGGCGCGATTGCGATAGCTCTCATACGTCTTCTTGTAGAGTTCGCGCTTGTCGCCGAACGCGCCATAGAGGCTCGGCCGGTTCATGCCGGTGGCGGCGCTGAGATCGTCGAGCGAGGTGGCGGCAAAACCGTCCTTCCAGAACACATCGAGCGCGCGGGATAGCGCCACGTCGGGCTCATAAGCGCGCGGCCGGCCGCGGCGCTTCGGCGGGACGCCGGCGGCGGGAAGCTGCGGCTGCGCGGGCTTGCGCCCTGCAGGTTTCGGCCGGGCGCCCGGCGCCGGTGGATTTCTTTTTTGTACCATCTTGCAAATAATCCTTGACGCTTATTTATACGAAGCGGTACATAAATCAAGCTCAGCCGTCGCGACCCGCTTGAGCCTAAGACCGAAACCCAAGGGAGATTCGTACATGGACCTTTATTTCTCGCCCCTCGCCTGCTCGATGGCAACCAGGATCGCGCTGTATGAGGCCGGCAGCCAGGCCAACTTCATCGAGGTCGATCCCAAGACCAAGCGCGTGTTGAAGGACGATTCGGATTTCTACGCGGTCAATCCGCTCGGCCTCGTGCCCGTGGTGCGGACCGACGACGGCGTCACGCTGACCGAGAACGCCGCGATCCTGCAGCACATCGCCGAGCGGTTGTCCGAGTCCGGTATCGGCGCCAAGCCCGGCATCGAACGCTCCCGGCTACAGCAATGGCTGTGCTTCATCGGCACCGAACTTCACAAGGGCCTGTTCACGCCGCTGCTCGGCAAGACCGTGCCGGCGGAGGTCAAGGCCTATACGCTGGAGCGGTATCTCTCGCGCCTCGATTACCTCAACAAGTCTCTGGAGGGCCGCGAGTTCCTGCTCGACCATTTCAGCGTGGCGGACGCCTATCTCACCACCGTGCTGAACTGGAGCGTCGCGACGCCGATGATCGACTTTTCGAAATATCCGGCGGTGAAGGATTATCTCGAGCGGATGAAGAAGCGGCCGAGCGTGGCCAAGGCACTGGCCGAAGAGTTCGTGCTGTACCAGGCCGAAATCGCCCGGCACAAGGCGGCGGCGTAAGGCGCGCTATCTATCTACACGTCGTCCCGGCGAACGCCGGGACACATACCGCGGAATCTTTCATTGGGGCAGTTTTGGTCGATGCCCTTCGCAAAACTGCTCCCTGTGGTTATGGGTCCCCCGATGTGCAATTGCACATCTGAGCTCAAGGCCGGGACGACGAGTGTGGAGGACGGCGCCAATCTCATTTCGCCAGCAGGCGCGCCTTCATATCCACCATCGCCTGCCCGAACACCTTGACGTCGTCGAGTGCCCGCGCCAGCACGAGCGCGCCCTGAATGGTCAGCAGCGCATCCGCGGCGCGCCGCCGCGCCACGCTTGTACTGAAGCCGGCACGCCGCAGCGTTAGCGCCAGCGCATCGTTCCAGCGGCTGAAATAATCCTGCACCTGCGCCGCAAAAATATCCCGCGATGCCCCCAGCGCGATCACGCCGACCAGGCAGACGCGATGGCCCGAGCGGAAATAGCGGTCGACGCCATCAGTCATTTCGGCAATCGCCCGTGCGGGATCATCCGACTTGCGCAGGGCTGCGAAGATGTTGACCTCGAACCAGTGATCGATCTCGGCCAGGACTTCGGCGGCCATTTGCGCTTTGCCGTCGGGGAAAAAGTGATAGAGGCTGCCCTTGCCGAGACCGGTGGCCTTGCCGATCAGCGCCAGCGTCGCGCCTTCATAACCGTGGCTGCGGAACACCTCTGAGATCAGCGGCAACAGATCGGCGCGTTCGGAAATGGGCTTTGCCATCGCGCCGTCAGAACGGACTCTCGCTCAACCCCGGCACGTCCGCCGGGCGCGGTCCCGGCGCGGGCCAGTGGAAGCGCCGGTCCTTCTCGGCGATCGCGTGATCGTTGATGCTGGCTTCGCGCCGGCGCATCAGGCCGTGTTCGTCGAACTCCCATTGCTCGTTGCCGTAGGAGCGATGCCACTGCCCGGCAGCGTCGTGCCATTCATATTGGAAGCGTACCGCGATGCGGTTGGCGTCGAAGGCCCAGAGATCCTTGATCAGGCGGTATTCGTGCTCCTTCGCCCATTTGCGGGTGAGGAATTCAACGATCGCGGCGCGGCCTTCAAAGAATTCGGAGCGGTTACGCCAGCGGCTGTCCTCGGTGTAGGCCAGCGAGACGCGCACCGGATCGCGCGAATTCCAGGCGTCCTCCGCCATGCGGGCTTTTTGGGTGGCGGACTCTCGCGTGAACGGCGGCAAGGGCGGGCGCGACATCGGGCATCTCCAGCTTCTGAACGGAGCCGGAGATTGTACCGATTGGTACAGAGAGTCAAGGATTCGGAAAAATCAATCCAGATCGGCCTTCATCAGCTGCCGCAGCGATTTCGGGATCGGCTTGGCCCGCCCCTCGCAGATGAAGGCGACGCGCACCTGCGCTTTCACCAGCACGTCCGCGCCGCGCCGCACTTCCTGTGCCAGCGTGATCGAGGCGCCCTTGACCGCGACCGGCCAGGTCACGACGTCAAGCAGATCGTCCATCCGCGCCGGCCGCAGGAAATCGATCTCCATCGAGCGGACCACGAACGCAAAACCCGGGGTTTCCGCCTGCGCCTGTTCGAACAGTGCATGCTGGTCGGCGCCCATCAGCCGCAGATGGTTGGTGCGGCCGCGCTCCATGAAGCGCAGGTAATTGGCGTGATAGACGATGCCGGAGAAATCCGTGTCCTCGTAGTAGACGCGGACCTGCATGTGATGGCGGCCGTCGCGGACCGCGCCGTCGATGTGGGGTAAGGTCAATTGCGGCCCTCGATCGCCCGGAAAGCCATGGTTTGCGCAAAATCCGCGTGCCGCGCAAGCGTAGTGGCGGCCGCGACCGCTACGCCACCACCGGATCCTGCCCGCCCAGCGTCACCAGCACGATCTCGGGCGGCACGCCGATGCGGAACGGCATGATGCTGCAGCCGAGGCCGCCGGAGACGACGATGTCGTGCTTCATGCGGATGTGGCCATAGGCCAGTTTCTGCCCCGATGGCGACACCGGCGACCAGCCGAACAACCGCACCTGACCGCCATGGGTATGGCCGGAAAGCTGCAGCGACACCCGCGACGGCACGCGCTTGGCGATATCAGGCTCATGCGCCAGCAGAATGATCGGCGCGTCATCGGTGACCTTCGCCAGCGTGGACCCGAGGTCATCGACGCCGATGCGCCGCACCGGCCGGAAGCGGCGCGCCGGAAAATAAGCCAGCTGATCGCCGAGCCCCGCCAGCCAGAACGAACGCCCGTCCTTGGTCAGACGCTGAGCGTCATTGTCGTAAACCGGAATGCCTGATGCCTCCAGCGCGCGGCGAGCGATGGTGTGCCCCTTGCCTTCGCGCTGCACTTCCTTGTCTTCCCACCAGTCGTGATTGCCGAGAATGGCGTGCACGCCGAGCGGGGCCTTCAAGCCCGCCAGCACCAGCGCCCATTCATCGGCCGGGATGAAGCGCGTCACCTTGCGGTGCCCGGCCACATAGTCGCCGAGCATGACGATGACGTCGGCATTCAGTGCGTTGGTTCGCTCGACGATTCCCTGGATGCGGTCGAGCGACATCCAGGGATCGCAGGCGTGCAGGTCCGTGATGACGGCGATCTTGAGCTTGAAGCCGGCGGGCCATTGCGGCGGCGCAAGGTTATACTGTGTGACGCGAAGCTGCATCGCGGGTTCGGAGAACCCGTATGCCGTGGTCGTGACGCCAAGCGCGCCCAGGCCACCAAAAAGTTTAAGGAAATGTCGGCGTGAAATCATGACTGTTCAATTCGTGATGCATCGCAAACATGGGCGGGCATTGGAGCGGAATTGGGGTGCGTTTGTGCAGATCGTCAGCAGTTGCAATTAGGGTTACCGACTGACCTGTCCTACCAGCGCGTCGAGCCGGGCCTTCAGTTCGTCGGAGGCGCGATAGTACCAGACGCCACCTAAAAGATCATGAAAACGTTTGTTGGCCTGCGCCTCGCGCTCGATGCGGTCGATGGTCTCCATGCTGATGACATCCTCGAGCGGACCGGCTGATAGCAGCGACAGCAGCGCCGGGTTAGTCTCGATCGCCAGGATTGCGACGATCAGATCGATCGCCTTGTCGGGATTCTCCCCGCGCAGTTCGCCCTCATAATCCATCATCGCGAAGAAATTATCATCGCGATCGCGATCCGATTTCGAATGCTGCTCAACCCACGCGCGCGCCAGCTCTTGCACCGACATCGCTGCGCAATCGAGCGGTTGTTTTGGCGTGCGTCGCGCGATCTCGTCGGCTTTCCAAGCTTCCGGGTCGGCGATTGCCAGGATGCGCTGCTTGAATAGTTTATCCGGGCCGAACAGAATGCCGCCGAGCAGCCAGCGCAGCCTGGCGTTATCCCTGGCCTCCGACTCGATGCGGTCGATAATATCAGCGCCGTGCGCATAGGTCAGCGACATCATGAATTTGCCGTTGAGCTGCATGACGGTCGGCTTGTCGGATTCGCTGCGTAGCACTTCCAGCGCAAGATCGAGCGCGCGATTCGGGTTGTCGTGCGGCAGGCGATCAAAATACATGATGGCCTCCCAGATGCCTGATGTCTGGTCGCGCCGGCTCAGCCGCTGCAGCGCAGCCCATGTCGAGGCCAGTTCATTGACCGGCATTGCATCGAGCAGACGCGCGGTTTCGTCGGGCGAGCCTTGTTCCGGCAATGCTGCGATGGGAGCAAGCGCCGCTGCGTCATCTGTCGGTTTCATCTGGCACTCCACGGAAGGATCAGCCGGTCCGGCGCGAGGGCGCAGGCGGCTTACGGATATATTCCGTTAGTGCATGGTTAGGCCGATCCGGTTCGACAGCTAATCGTCGCTGTCGCCGTTACCAAACAATCCGAACTGCGCCGGGTCGCGCGCGGGCTCGGCGAGGCCGAGATGCTTGAACGCGTGCGAGGTCAGCAGCCGGCCGCGCGGGGTGCGCTGCAGGTAGCCGCACTGGATCAGGAACGGCTCGATGATGTCCTCGATCGCGTCGCGCGGCTCCGACAGCGCCGCCGCCATGGTCTCGACGCCGACCGGACCGCCGCCGTAGTTCAGCGCGATGGTCGAGAGATAACGCCGGTCCATCGCATCGAGGCCGGCGGCATCGACCTCCAGCGCGCTCAGCGCGTGGTCGGCGATGGCACGGTCGATCGAGCTCGCATCCGCCGCCGACGCAAAATCCCGCACCCGGCGCAGCAGGCGGCCGGCGATGCGCGGCGTGCCGCGGGCGCGGCGCGCGATCTCGTTGGCGCCATCAGGCGTCATGCCGATGCTGAGCACGCGGGCGCCGCGGGTGACGATCCTCTCCAGCTCTTCCACGGTGTAGAAATTCAGCCGCACCGGAATGCCGAAACGATCGCGCAGCGGATTGGTCAGCAGGCCCGCGCGCGTCGTGGCGCCGACTAGGGTGAATTTCGCCAACTCGATTTTTACCGAGCGCGCCGCCGGCCCCTCGCCGATGATGAGATCGAGCTGAAAATCCTCCATCGCGGGATAGAGCACTTCCTCCACCGCCGGGCTGAGGCGGTGGATTTCGTCGATGAACAGCACGTCGCGCTCTTCGAGATTGGTCAAGAGCGCCGCAAGGTCGCCGGCCTTGGCGATGACGGGACCAGAGGTGGCGCGAAAGCCGACGCCGAGTTCGCGCGCCACGATCTGCGCCAGCGTGGTCTTGCCGAGACCGGGGGGGCCGACGAACAGCACGTGATCGAGCGCCTCGCCGCGTTTGCGCGCCGCCTCGATGAAGATCGACAGATTCTTGCGCGCCTGCGCCTGGCCGACGAACTCGGACAGCAATTGCGGACGCAGCGCGGTGTCGCCGACATCGTCGCTGCGGCGCTCGGGGGTCACGATGCGGGAGGGCGTGTTCATGCCATGGCCTGATTAGCGGAGCGGCGACGGAATGGCCACAGCACGGCGTTGCAGATCAGCCAGCACAGTATCCCGCTGCCGACACTCAGGCCAAAAAACAGAAGCAACATTTCCCAGTACGGCAAACTCTGGTTTTTCAGGATCGTGAAGACCGGATAGGCCGCGCCCGCCAGCAGACAAGCCACGAGAACCGGCCGAAACGGCACCAGACCCGCACGCGACATGCTTTGAACGATCGCGGCAACGCCGCCGACAAATAGCGACTGCAGGCCGCCAACAGCGTACGAAGCCAGCACGGAAATCCCTACCATTTGCAGATGATAATGGTGCACCGACGGCGGATTGTGGCTGATGATGGCCCATATTAGAAGAACGGCCCAAATCAACAGGGCACCAAGCGGCGGACCCGCCACCAGGAAGATCAGAAACACCAGCGCCGTTTTCGGAGTAGCCCCTTCCGCTTCGGACAGGTTGCCCACCAGGCGCAGCGAGGTATCGCCAGCATTGTCGCTGTAGCGCTCGGGGGTGACGATGCGGGAGGGCGTGTTCATGCGGCAATTCTAGCACGGTGCAGGGGTTTCGCGAGCCACCAGCACAGGCTGGCCGGAATGACCGCCAGCACGGTGAGGATCGCCGACAGCGTCAGCGCCTGTCGTGCAGACCGGACATCCGGCAACACCACGGCCGATGATTCCGAGGGCACGACGAACATTCCGAACACGACGAAGCCGGCGACGGCAATGGCGGCGGCGAGCCACGCCATCCAGATCATGTTGAAGCCGCCATAGACCGCCGCCAATGCGAATATCAGGCCGGCCGCGAGCGAAGGCAGGAACGCCGCAAGAACAGTCACAAGCGCAAGCAGCACGATCGCGACGGAGAGCAGGGTGCGCAGCGCTTCGAGTTCGAGAAGTGCGAGAAACATTTGCAGCAGCGCGGCGCCGAAACCGACCACGATCAGCGAAATCAGCGCTGCGATCGTCAGCGGTCCGGCAACGGAGAAAATCAGGACGATGCCGATCGCGCGCGCGAAACGCCCGGCGACGGCGCCTGCCGAATAATCGCGGGCCGTGTTCATTTTGCCAGTTCCTTCAGCCCCAGCCGGATCAGCTGCGCGGTCTCGGCGTTCTCGCCGGCGCTGCGCGAGGCCGACGCGATGGCGGCCGCCGCCTGCGGCTGGCCATAGCCGAGATTGACCAGTGCCGAGATAGCATCCGTGACCGGGCGCGGCGCGCGGTCGCTGTCGATCGCCCCTGAAAGATGCACCAGCGCCGGATCGACGTTGGCGAAGGCCGGCGCCTTGTCCTTCAATTCGGTGACGATCCGTTCGGCGACTTTGGGGCCAACGCCTGGCGTGCGGGTCACTGCGGCCTTGTCGCGCAGCGCGATCGCATTCGCAAGCTCGGCCGGCGGCAAGGTCGAGAGCACCGCCAAGGCCACCTTG
The DNA here is from genome assembly GCF_964252915.1 of Bradyrhizobium sp. LjRoot220. Taxonomy (NCBI): domain Bacteria; kingdom Pseudomonadati; phylum Pseudomonadota; class Alphaproteobacteria; order Hyphomicrobiales; family Nitrobacteraceae; genus Bradyrhizobium; species Bradyrhizobium sp. LjRoot220. Next base: position 39,024 of record NZ_CAXUPS020000007.1, on the reverse strand, counting down.
GCGCCGACGCCCTGCACGGTCTGCAGCAGGCGAAACCATTCGCGTTCGATGTCGCCGCGGAAGCCAAACAGTTTTATTTGATCCTCGCGCACGTAGGTTTCGATCGACAGCACCGCCGCCTCGCCGGGCGCGGGCAGCGCCTGCAGCGTGCGCGACGAGCAATGCACCTGATAGCCGACGCCGCCGACGTCGAGGATCACGTAATCCTCGCCGTAGGAATCGATCAGGCCTTTGAGTTTGCCGATCATCTCGGCCACCTGAATCCGCTGGCGGCACCAATAGTGAGGGACACGCCGGCAGATGGGTTCCCTCCCCCCTTGCGAGGGAGGGTTAGGGAGAGGGGTGCCGCTTGTTCGATTGCCTGACGCATCGCGAAGACAGGACGGGCATCCTCATCCATCGTTCCGTTGAGACATTGTCGCCGGATATCGTCGGCCGGAGCCCGCGGCTTACCCCTCTCCCCAACCCTCCCCCGCAAGGGGGGAGGGAGCCTGGCGAGCGTGCCCACCTCACTTCGCATTCCACCGAAATAGTTTGTCATCCGCCCGCCACCTTCAGGCGCAGCGCCGTGCTGGCGCGGTGATGGGCGTGCGTGATCGCGATCGCCAGCGCGTCGGCGGCGTCGGCGGATCTTGGTTCGGCCTTCGGCAGCAGAATCTTGAGCATCACCGCGATCTGGTTCTTGTCGGCATGTCCGGCACCGACCACGGTCTTCTTGACCTGGTTCGGCGCATATTCGGCGACGGATATGCCGAACATTGCCGGTGCCAGCATGGCGACGCCGCGCGCCTGGCCGAGTTTCAGCGTCGCGACGCCGTCCTTGTTGACAAAGGTCTGTTCGACCGCGGCCTCCACGGGGCGGAAATCGCCGAGCACGGCGGCGAGCCCTTCATGGATCGCCAAGAGCCGGCTCGCCAGCGGCAGGTCGTCCGGCGGCTCCACCGAACCGCAGCCGACGAAGACCAGCCGGTTACCCTCGGTCTCGATCACGCCCCAGCCGGTGCGGCGCAGGCCGGGGTCGATGCCGATGATCCGGACGGGTTGGCGAATCGGGGGAGATGTCATGGCGTAGTGATAACGCCAGAGCGGAGTGAACGAAACATAAAGAGAACGGTCATCCCCTGCCCTGGTGACAAAACCCGATTGTCATCCCCGCGACGGCGGGGATCCAGTACGCCGGGAAACCTGTGATGAATCGCAACAGGCCGGAGTACTGGATCGCCCGGTCAAGCCGGGCGACGACAGCAGTGGGTGGAGCAGCGTAGCGAAGCCCAGTTCACCCGCCCATCTTCGCCATCAGCGCGTCGGACACCTCGAAATTGGCGTAGACGTTCTGCACGTCGTCGTGCTCGTTCAAATGGTCGATCAGCTTCAACAGCTTCTCGCCGGTCTCGTCATCCACCGGAACCGTGTTCTGCGGCTTCCAGGTCAGCGCCGCCTTGCGGGCTTCGCCGAATTTCGCTTCCAGCGCCTTGGCGACCTCGCGAAAGGTTTCCTGCGAGGCGTAGATTTCGTGGCCGTTCTCGCTCGAAATCACGTCATCGGCGCCGGCTTCGATCGCGGCTTCCAGCATCGCGTCGTCGGAGGCGACCTTGGCGTCATATTCGATGATGCCGGTGTGATCGAACATGAAGGCGACCGATCCGGTTTCGCCGAGGTTGCCGCCGGATTTCGTGAAGTAGGAGCGGATGTCGGAGGCCGCGCGGTTACGGTTGTCGGTCAACGCCTCGACGATCACGGCGACGCCGCCGGGGCCATAGCCTTCGTAGCGAATCTCCTCGTAATTCTCGCCGTCGCCGCCGGTCGCCTTCTTCACGGCGCGCTCGATCGAATCCTTCGACATGTTTTCCTGGCGGGCGGAAATGATCGCCGCGCGCAGCCGCGCGTTCATCGCCGGATCGGGCTGGCCCATCTTGGCCGCGACCGTGATTTCGCGCGCCAGCTTGCCGAACAGTTTCGACTTCTGGGCATCCTGCCGCCCCTTGCGGTGCATGATGTTCTTGAATTGGGAATGGCCGGCCATGCGGGGTCTCTTGGATTCGTTCGGGAGCGGATTTTGGATGAAAACGCGGCCTTATAGGCCGGTGGCGGGCCAAAATCAAAGATTCACGGCCGTTTTGGTACTTAAGTAGTGCCCGTATGCCGGAATATGAGGCAGTTGTTAACCATGACTTCATGCCCGGATGAGAGGATGAGCCACCCAAATTCAACTTATAAGAGACACCATGGCCTTCGGTTTGTTTCGAAAGCGAGTGCCGGAAGCGACCGCGCCTGCAGCCGAGCACAAGAATCCGGTAGCGGTAGCCGCGGCGGATGTCGCCGGCGCGGAAGGCGATTCGGCCAAGGAAATCCTCGAGCTGCTCGAACTCGAGCTCGGCGGCATGATCCGCCAGCTCGAGCGCGCGGCCAATTCGGTCGCCGGCGGCGCCGAGGCGACCGCAGCGACGCTGACCACTATCCGCCAGCGCACCGACGCCCTGACCGGCCGCACCACCGCCGCCCAGACCACCGCGACCACCTTCTCGCAGGCTGCCGATAAATTCACCCATTCGGCGCAAGGCATCGGCGAACAAGTGCGCGATGCCGGCAAGCTCGCCGACCAGGCCAGCGCGGCCGCCCGCGAAGCCAGCGCCAATGTGGACCGCCTGCGCGAGTCTTCGGCGGCGATCGGCAATGTCGTCAACCTGATCGCGCAGATCGCGCGGCAGACCACCTTGCTGGCGCTCAATTCCACGATCGAGGCCGCGCGCGCCGGCGAGGCCGGACGCGGCTTTGCCGTCGTCGCCACCGAGGTGAAGGCGCTCGCGGTGCAGACCCAGAACGCCACCGAGGAAATCAGCAAAAAGATCGAAGCGCTGCAGCGCGACGCCGCCGGCTCGGTCGATGCCGTGCATCGGATTTCGCAGGCGATCGAATTGATCCGGCCGGTGTTCGACAACGTCAACGGCGCGGTCGCCGAACAAAGCCAGACCACCGGCGAGATGTCCGACAATGCCGATTCCGCCTCGCGCTTCATCGTCTCGGTCGGTGAAAGCGCCACCGAGATCGATGTCGCGACCAAGGAGGCCGAAGCGCATGGCGAAAGCGTCGCCAAGGCCGGCCGGGCGGTCACGACCTTTGCGCAGAAGCTCAAATCGCGCTGCGCGGTGCTGCTGGGCCAAGGCGAGCGGCAAACCCAGCGCAAACAGGAAAAATTGCCCTGCAGCCTCAAAATCGAAATCCAGACCCCGCGCGGCCTGATCACCGCCCCGGTCTATGAGATCTCAGTCGACGGCATTCTGATCAGTGGCTCCGACGCCGAGATGCTGACGCCAAACCAGAGCCTCAGTGCCACGCTGCAGGACATCGGCACCTGCAGAGTTCGCATCGGCGAGCGTTCAAAGGCGGGCACGCAGGCGGTGTTCGAGCGACCGGATGCGGCGCTACGCGAGGCGATCGAAGACAAACTGTGGGCAATCCACGACGAGAACACCGAGTTCGTCACCCGCGCCATGGAAGCCGGCGCTGCGCTGACGAAGATCTTCGAGCAGGGCGTCGCCAGTGGCGCGATCTCGATGGAAGACATGTTCGACACCGACTATGTCGAGATATCCGGCAGCAACCCGGTGCAGTACCGCACCAGGATTCTGGACTGGGCAGACCGCGCGCTGCCGCCGTTTCAGGAAGCCTTCCTCGCCAAGGACAAGCGCATGGCGTTCTGCGCGATGATCGACACCAACGGCTATTTGCCGGTTCACAACAAGATCTATTCACGTCCGCAGCGGCCGGGCGATGTCGCCTGGAACACCGCCAACAGCCGCAACCGCCGCATCTTCAACGATCCCGCAGGCCTTGCCGCCGGCCGCAACCAGCGCGCCTATCTGGTGCAGAGCTACGCCCGCGACATGGGCAACGGCAACACCGTGATGATGCGCGAGATCGACGTGCCGATCCGCGTCAGGGGCCGACATTGGGGCGGGTTCCGTACCGCCTACCGGCTGTAGTTCGCTCTCAGGCAAGACTCCAGGCGCGAATCGCGCTCTACCGTTGGAATTGGAATGCGCTCGCCGCGGTGGGCCGATCACCGGCTCTGACTGGAGAAAGCCCGAGCATGTCCTCTGTGCAGTTTGCAGTCCTGGACACTCAATCCAACCAGACCCTCGGCGAACGACTGATTGACCAGCTTGCCGACCGCATCGGCGGGCTCGGCGTCGAGCTTGCCGATATCGCCGGCAACGTCCAGGAGGTCGCCAGCCGCGTCGCGAACCAGTCGGAGCGGTTCCACCACTTGCAGAATACGGCCCAGACGATGGTCTCGGCCAACCGCGAGATCGCTGATGCATCGCAGGCGGTGCAATCGACCACGTCGGCCGCCGTCGGTGAGATCGTTCAGTCGCGCAGCGCGGTGGATGCGGCCGTCAAGCACATCGCCGAACTCGTCGAAGCCGTCGGCCGCATCGAGGCCCGGCTCAGCGCCGTCGGCTCGGCGCTGTCGCAGGTGGCAAAGGTTTCCGGCTCGATCGAGGCGATTGCAAAGCAGACCAACCTTTTGGCGCTCAATGCCACGATCGAGGCGGCGCGCGCCGGAACCGCCGGCCGCGGCTTTGCCGTGGTCGCGAACGAAGTGAAGAGCCTCGCGGAGGGGACGCGCCAGGCCACGCAGCAGATTTCCGATACCATGCGCGATCTCGACGGCCAGATCGGCAGCCTGATCGGCGAGAGCAGCGACGCCTCGCTCCGCGCCAAAAACGCCGGTGAAGGCGCACAGCAGATCAGCGGCATCATCGCGCGCGTGCACCAGGGCATCGCATCCGTCGGCCACGAGATCGATGGCGTCGCCAGGGCCGCAACATCCAATCTCGGCCATTGCGACCGCGTGATCGAGGAACTCGGCCAGCTCGCCCAAGGCGTCGATTTGTCTTCCAGCGAGCTGAAGCAGGCCGACGGACGGGTGGCGAAGCTGCTCGAAATCTCCGAGGGGCTGATCGCGCTGATTGCCGACAGCGGCGTGGAGACTTCGGACGCACCGCTGATCCGCATCGTGATCGATACCGCCCGGCAAATCTCGGAGGCCTTCGATGCCGCGGTCGCGCGCGGCGAAATCAGCATCGACCAACTGATGGACGAGAAATACCGCGAAATCGCCGGCACCGATCCGAAGCAATTTATGACCGACTATGTCGCCTTCACCGACCGCGTCCTGCCTGAGATCCAGGACCCCGTTCAGAAATGCGATCCGCGCATCGTGTTCTGCGTCGCCTGGGCCAAGGGCGGATACCTTCCGACTCACAATCCGAACTATTGTCATCCGCAGGGCCCCGATCCCGTCTGGAACAACGCCAATTGCCGCAACCGCCGCCTGTTCAGCGACCGCGCGGTGAAGAAGGTGGCGGCGAACTCAAAACCGTTCCTGCTGCAGACCTACCGCCGCGACATGGGCGGCGGCAATTTCGTGCTGATGAAAGACCTCTCCTCGCCCATCCACGTGCACGGCCGCCACTGGGGCGCCTTCCGCATGGGTTTTCGGCAGAGCTAGAGGGCGCCGACACAAAATCGCGAAAACAACCCCATGCAAAGATAGGACGCGGCACGGGCTCGCGGCCCGTAAGTCGCCACGCCGCAACTTCCGCCTTCAAATTGGTCGAGCGCTGGGTCGTACTTGCGTAATGGCGACGCCGGAGATCGCGAGCAGCCCGCCGACAATCAACTTCGGGGTCATGCGCTCGCCGAGGAACAACACGCTCGAAATCAGGGCGAACACCGGAAGCAGCAGACCGAAAGGCGCGACGCGGCCCATCGAGCATCGGGCAATCAGCCAGAACCAAAGTCCGAACCCGACAATTCCGCCGATGAAGATGGTGTAGGCGAGCGCCAGCCAGCCACGTTCGTCCGCCGTGACAAGGCTTGCCAGTTGTCCGTGTTCAAGGAGCAGCGACATCAGCATGACCTGCGGCACCGTGAGCAGCGACGACCACCCCATCAACATCAAGGGATCGAAAGGGCCGTGGCGTTTCGTCAGGACGTTGGACACCGCGAAAGCGAAGGCTGCCCCGACCACCAGCAGCAGCGGAAGCGTGTTCGCCGACAGGCCGGGCTCGGCCGCCAGCACGACCACGCCGATGAATGCGAGCAGCACGCCGGCGGACGTGGTGAGAGACGGTCTCTCCGCGAGCAGCGGCCAGGCCAACAGGATGGTGAAGGGCGTCGCGAGTTGATATGCGACGGCCGACATGCTTCCCGAGCCGAGCCCAAGGCCAACATAGAACAGCCCGAAGTTCAGCCCGCCAAGGAAAATCGAGATCGCTGCGACAGGGCCTAGCTGTTGACGCGTGGGCCTTTTCACGAACGGAACCAGCAGCAACGCGATGGCCAGGAAGCGCAGTGCGAGAAAGAAGAGCGGCGGAAACTCCGTTACGCCCACTTTGATGGCCACGAATTGATAACCCCAGAGCAAGGGAACCGCCACCGCGCAGACGATCTGGATGGCAGACATGGCATTCTTCCTTTCAAGACCGATCGGTTCAGATATCAGTGCGCCGGCAAAACGAGGCGTCCATGGGTTGGCTACCTGATGAAGCGGTCGAGCAGAGCGTCAGCGGTGGCTTGCGAGGAGATCCGTGGCGGCGCCGTTTTACCGACCACGCGCAGCCCCTCGACGAAACAGACGAGAATTCGAGCCGCACTTGAAGGCTCGACGCCATTGGCCAACTTGCCGGCCGTCTTCGCGCACGAAAGCGCATGGGCCACCCTGGCCTCCATGGCTTTGAAAAAGCCTGCGACGCGGCGACCCACTTCGGCATCCTCGCCGGCCAGTTCCATGGCCGTGGCCACCAGCAGGCATCCGCGCCGGCCCTTGGCGCCGGTGGTGCGGTCAACGTAGCCGGCAAGGTAAGCCCGCAGGCCATCGATCGGCTCTCTGCGGGGGTCAAGTTCGACATCCATCCGCGCCAGGGCATCGGCAATGTAGCGATCGACCGCCCGCAGGAAGAGCGAGTGCTTGTCGCCGAAAGCGGCGTAAAGACTGCCACGCGACAACTTCGTCGCGCGAAGAAGGTCCGGCAGCGCCGTGGCGTGATAGCCGCGCGACCAGAACACCTCCATAGCGCGTTCGACGGCGGCTTCCACGTCGAAACCTCGGGGGCGGCCACGGGGCAATGGCACTGGGGTTTGGCGGCGCATGGCTAATATATAGACCAATTGGTCTATATATCGCAAGTGGCCGCTTCGGAACGCTTGCTACCTGGTAGCCACCATCCTGACGCCGCCCATCTTGCGCTCCTGGATGAGGTCAACAAACCGGATGTAGGACTTGTGGAATGCATCGTGCCCCATGGGGGTGCCGGCCTGTCGGGCTTCCTCACGCAGCCGTTGGTACATTGCCAGTCGTTCCTTCAGAATCGGTCCCCATTCCTCCGTCAAATCCGTTGTCGAAATCACTCCAAAGCCAACGCTTCCGACCAGGCTGAGGTATTCGGGGATCGACCGAAGGGGCTGAATAGCCATTCCTTCCCACATCAATTGCGCATCGGCAGCGCTAAGCGGCTGATTGACTATCCAATCCGTGAATGCCAATCGGCCGCCTGTCCGCAGAATACGAAAAGCTTCGGCAACTGCTCTCTTCACATCAGGAACGTGACAAAATGCTTCCTGGCTGACGACAGCGTCGATGCTCGCGTCAGGAAGCGGAACGTCCATCACGTTGCCCTCGACAATCCGTGCAGAACCGTCAAGGCCAACGCGTCTGGTTAACTCCTGCGCGCCCGAGACGCGCGCTGGCGTCAATTCGATACCAGTGACGTCGGCCCCATATTTGTGAGCCAGATAACGCACCGAGCCGCCAAGCCCCGCACAGAAATCGGCTACCCGCGATCCATGGCTGACCTGCGCGCCTCGCGCCAATTCATCCGTAGCGGCAAGGCCACCATAATGATCCTGGTCATGGGGAAACAGCTCGTCAGGACGCAAGCCGTCGAGATGGCCACGGCTTGCGCGCAGTTTCGCAAGGATGATTTCGCAGGAGATGGGATGACGATTATAGAAATAGAGGGTCTGTGAAGTTGCATCGCTCATGAAACTTGCCTCCATTGGCTCGGGACCAGGCCAATCTTCGCAACCAGATTAGGCCATTACGACAGCAAATGGCGACGAGCAAAATAGCTCAAATTGCGTTGCGAAAATTCTGAACGGCGCATTCTTCATGCTTCACGTCCGGCGTGCGTGTCACACCCCTGACATGCGCATTTGAAACTAACAGGTGATCCCTGCGTTTCCTTGGGCGGAGTACCTCGATGACCGAAAAACCACTCAATGGCTCGATCCATGATCGCATCCAGGCGGAAATGCTCGACAGTTTCGACGAGGAACTGGAACTCGAGATCGACGACGACCGCCTCGATGCGTTGACCAACGAATTTGCCGGGCATAGCGCCGAGGAAACCGTCGACCGCCGGCTCTATTTCAAGGAGCTGTTCCGCCTGCAGGGCGAACTGGTGAAACTGCAAAGCTGGGTGCAGCACCAGAAGCTGAAGGTGGTCGTGATCTTCGAGGGACGCGATTCCGCCGGCAAGGGCGGCGTCATCAAGCGCATCACGCAGCGGCTGAATCCGCGGGTCTGCCGGGTCGCCGCGCTGCCGGCGCCGAACGAGCGCGAACGCACGCAGTGGTATTTCCAGCGTTATGTGTCGCATCTGCCGGCCGGAGGCGAGATCGTGCTGTTCGACCGCAGCTGGTACAACCGCGCCGGCGTCGAGCGCGTGATGGGATTTTGCAGCGAAGCCGAGGTCGAGGAATTCTTCCGCTCGGTGCCGGAATTCGAACGCATGCTGGTGCGTTCCGGCATCATCCTGATCAAATACTGGTTCTCGATCACCGACGAGGAGCAGCATTTGCGTTTCACGATGCGGATCCACGATCCGCTGAAGCAGTGGAAGCTGAGCCCGATGGACGTGGAGGCGCGCAGCCGCTGGGAGCAATACACCAAGGCCAAGGAAGCAATGCTGGAGCGCACCCATATTCCGGAAGCGCCGTGGCATGTGGTCGAGGCCGTCGACAAGAAGAGGGCGCGGCTGAACTGCATCGCGCATCTGCTTGATCAGATTCCCTACAAGGAGGTCCCGCAGGCCCCGGTCATCCTGCCGCCTCGGGTGCGCAATCCGGATTACCAGCGCGGCCCGGTCCCGCCGGAGATGTACGTGCCGGAGCGCTACTGAGCGAAGGGCCGGCACTGAGTGTATGTAACTGCGGTGGCGGGCTCGAACGAAACCGAACGGCGTCTCAGCGCAGGCTTGCGGGCAATTCGAAGCCCTTGTATTCGCGCTGCAGCAGCGCTTTCAGCGCCGGCGTTTCCGGCCTGGCGTCAGGCGCGGGCATCGGATTGCTGTCCGCCTTGACGAAGTCCGGCGGCGTCCCAGGCAATTTATAGAGATTGAAGCCGTTCCGCCGTACGGCGAAGTCGGCCTGCAGGTAGCCGTCCGCCATCATGCTGCCGGCGGGCGCAAGGTAGAAGCCGTCCTCGCGATAGGGCCCGAGCATCGAATAGGTCTTCGAGCCTTTGCGAACGCCGCCGAGCTGGCTGCTCAGTTTGATCAACTCGGTTTCGCGGCCGTCGATGTTCGCGTAGACGCGGCGCAACGGCAGTTCGGCAGAATCCTGCGTCACCACGCTGACCAGCACGAGTACATGCTTGGCGAGCGCGCGGTATTCCTCAGGGCTCGACGCCCAGCAGAAATCCACCGAGGATCCTCTTGCCGCGCCTTTCGGCGCGATCTTCGCCGTGTCGATCGCGGACTTCTCCAGCCGCCCGGTCATGTCTTCGGGCGATACCGGATTCTGCGAGACCGGCCGCTGGGTAAGCTTTTGCGCGCACGCCGGCTGCGACAGCAGCAACGCCAGCAGGACGATCAAAAACCTTTGCATCACGCCTTCTCGCACGCCAGTTCAGCGACCGGTCCAAAATCCCGGCACCGCCGGCTCCAGCCGGCCGCCGGCCCGCACCGGCGCTATGCGCAGCGCCAGCCCGGTCGCGTCGTCGGTTTCGACCGCGACGCCGCTTAGTGTCGCCACGCCGAACGCCGGTTCGAAACGGCCCGAGGGAATGCCGGTCACGAAGCGATGCAGCGGCTCTTCCTTCTGCATGCCGATGATCGAATCATAGTCGCCGGTCATGCCGGCGTCGCTCATATAGGCGGTGCCGCCGGACAGCACCTGGTGATCGGCGGTGGGCACATGGGTGTGGGTACCGACCACGAGGCTGGCGCGGCCGTCGCAGAAAAATCCCATGCCCTGTTTCTCGCTGGTCGCCTCGCCATGGAAATCGACCACGATGGCATCGACCGCTTCGCGCAGCGGACAGGCATCGAGCTCCTTGCCGACCGCGTTGAAGGGATCGTTCAGCGGCTCCATGAAGACGCGGCCCATGGCGTTGATGACCAGCGCGCGCTTGCCGTTCTTGGTGTCGATCAGCGCGGCACCGCGGCCCGGCGTATGGCGCGGGAAGTTCAAGGGGCGGATCAGGCGCGGCGCGCGCTCGATGAACACCAGCGCTTCCTTCTGATTCCAGGCGTGGTTGCCGAGCGTCACCGCATCAGCACCGGCGTCGAGGAAATCCTGATAGATCGCCTCGGTGATGCCGAAGCCACCGGCGGAATTCTCGCCGTTGACGACGACGAGATCGAGCGACCAGTCTCTGACCATGCCGGGAAGATGCTCGGAAATAGCGGTGCGGCCGGTCTTGCCGACGACGTCACCGATGAAGAGGATGCGCAAAATTCAGCTCCGGAAATCGAACACTTTCTTTTCCGTTAGCACATAATCCAGCGCCACGTCGTGCGGCTGGGCCGGAACCGCCTTTATTTGCTGCACGGCAAACGCAGTGCCGACGGCGGTAATGGCTTTCGTCTTGCGCAAATGCTCCAGCGTGAAATCGTAATGTCCGGCGCCATAGCCGATCCGGTGCCCCTCGGGGTCGAATGCCGCCAGCGGCACCAGCATGATGTCGGGAATGAGTTCAGCGGCCGCCGGCGACGGCTCGAGGATGCCGAGCGGGCCGAGCATCAGCCGATCGTTCGGAAACCAGGCGCGGAACGCCAGCGACTTGCCGCGCGCCATCACCGCCGGCAGCGCCAGCCTGGCGCCCGCTTCCGCGAGCGCGCGCATCAACGGCGCCGGGTCGATCTCGCTGCGGATCGGCGAATAGCCTGACACAACCATGCCGGGCATGACCTCGAACGGCAGCTTGCGCCTGGCGAGAGCTTGTGCGGCCGCCGCGCGCTGCTCCTCGCTCAATGCATCGCGCTTTGCCAGCGCACTGGCGCGAAGCTCTGCCTTTGATGCACTTCCCGACATGCAGCGTTCTGTTCCGCCGTCATCGCCCACGAAGGTGAGCGATCCAGTTGCAGGGCCGTTTGTATCCGGATTGTGGAGCCGTGATGTTTTGGCTCGACTCAGAATCAACAGAAACAAGAAATCTACAGAACAAAAGTGCGAAGCCGCAGAGGCCGTTGAAGCACTCGATCCCGGAGCACCTACGAAAGTAGGTGGGCACCATATGACCGGATCCACGGACCCGGTCAGGGACAGTTCCCTGAAGGATCGATAAGGCCCCGGGGATATATGGCTCCTGACGCGCGACGCAGCTTCGCCCACCCAATGTAGGGGCTAAAGGTCCAATCCGCCAGCACTAACCTTACGATGGTCAACCGATCGCGACGCCGCCGCCGATGGTGCGGTTCAGCATTTGCGTGGTCTTTTCGATGCGGTCGGCCGCGGCATTGAGCGCGTTGGCGACCGCGGTCTGCGTCGCCCGGGCGCGATCGGTGGCCGCGACGCGAACGTTACGCAGGGCGTCGAGTTCTTCCTCGAGCGCACGGATGCGGTGGTTGGCGTCGAGCAATTCGTCGCACACCGTCAGTGCCGCCATCACGGTGAGCCGTGCATCGCCGATCTCGCCGAACTTGCCGCGCAGCGATTCGACGCGCGCTTCCAGGTTCTCGGCGAGCTTGAGCAGCCGCACCTCCTGGCCTTCCTCGCAGGCCATGCGGTACTGCCGGCCGTTGATGGTGACGTTGATGTGGCTCATGAACCTTCTCCGGCAGTGAGCACGGCGCGGATGGTGCCGATCGCGGCGTCGAGTTTTTCCGATATCTCGCGGTTGGTGCGCTCCAGCCGCCGCGTCTTCACCAGCGAGCCGTCGAGTTCGTCGGCGAGCCGCGACCGGTCGGCGCCGAGTGCCTGGATCCGGCTCGCCAGTTCGTTCTCGTCGCGGTCGGCATCGCGGCGCCGCTCGGCCGCGGCTTCCAGCGCGTCCAGCGCCGCCATCAGCCGCCGGGTTGCGGCGTCGACGTCGGCAAAGGCGAACTCGGGGTTGCCGGCCCCGTTGGCGGGACGATCGCTCATGAGAGACAGCGCGCACCTTCGGTTAAGCCTGCCGCTCAGCAAAATCTGCGGTTCGGCAAGCGGTTAGGCCGCTAAATTTACGTGGCAAGCGAGGACAGTGCAACGCCGGCGCGAAACTATGCACCGCTAGATCGGGATGACCGGTCATCCCGACCGACCGGTCTTCCTGGAGCATGCCCCCCGAGCTAACGCTTCGCCTTTGTCGAGGGAAAAACGGTACCCACTTTGCGCTACGCGGCCCTGCGGGTCGGGGTCAGGCATTAAGCGACCTTTCGCACCGGAACGGTGTTTCCTTGCCTTGGACTCGGGGAATTGAGGTGCTAATCACCCCCTGACTCCCTTACCACCCCCCGTAGTATTGCGGCCCCGCGCCCGGTACCCCCCGCAACCAAGCATCTCATTTCAGGCGGATTCCCATCATGACGCAGGTCGATCACTCCCGTATGGCCAATGCGATCCGTGGCCTTGCCATGGATGCCGTCGAGAAGGCGAAATCCGGCCATCCCGGGCTGCCGATGGGCGCCGCCGACATCGCGACCGTGCTGTTCACCCAGTTCCTGAAATTCGACGCCGCCGAGCCGAACTGGCCGGACCGCGACCGTTTTGTGCTGTCGGCCGGGCACGGCTCGATGCTGCTGTACGCGCTGCTGTACCTGACCGGCAACAAGGACATGACGCTCGACCAGATCAGGAATTTCCGGTCCTTGGGATCGCTGACGCCGGGTCACCCCGAGAACTTCCACACCAAGGGCATCGAAACCACGACCGGTCCGCTCGGACAGGGCATTGCAACTTCCATCGGCATGGCGCTGGCGGAGAAGATGCTTAGCGCCGAGTTCGGCAAGAAGGTAGTCGGCCATCACACCTATGTGCTCGCTTCCGACGGCGACCTGATGGAGGGCGTGTCGCAGGAAGCGATCGCGATGGCCGGGCACTGGAAGCTCAACAAGCTGATCGTGCTGTATGACAGCAACGGGATTTCGATCGACGGCCCGACCTCGCTCGCCGATTCCGTCGACCAGGTGAAGCGCTTCAAGTCGGCCGGCTGGGCCGCCGAATTGATCGACGGCCATGACCCGAAGGCGATCGCGGCCGCCATCACCCGCGCGCAGAAATCCAACAAGCCGTCGCTGATCGCCTGCAAGACCACCATCGGCTTCGGCGCGCCGACCCGCGCCGGCACCGCCAAAGCCCATGGCGAGGCGCTCGGCGCTGAAGAACTGAAGGGCGCCAAGGAAAAACTCGGCATTTCGCTGGAGCCGTTCTCGGTGCCTGACGATGTCCTGAAGGCGTGGCGCGCCGCCGGCAGCCGCGGCGCTGCCGCGCGCCAGGAATGGGAAGGCGTCTTCGGTGAACTGGGTCCGCGCAAGCGCGCCGAATTCGAGCGCCGGCTGCGCCATGAACGCCCGGCCTCGCTCGCCAAGGCGCTGCGCGATCACAAGAAGAAGTTGCTCGAGACGCCACAGAATGTCGCGACAAGGAAATCCTCGGAATCGGCGATCGAGGCGATTGCAGCCGCGATGCCGATGGAATTCCTCGCCGGCTCGGCCGATCTGACCGGCTCCAACAACAACAAAGCGAAATCGGCTGTGGCGTTTTCCGCCAAGATGCCGAAGGGCCGCTTCATCCATTACGGCATCCGCGAGCACGGCATGGCGGCGGCCATGAACGGCATCTTCCTGCATGGCGGCTTTGCGCCCAATGGCGCGACCTTCCTGGTGTTCACCGATTACGCGCGGCCGGCGATGCGGCTTGCCGCGCTGATGGGCGCGGGCGTCGTCTATGTCATGACCCATGATTCGATCGGGCTTGGCGAAGACGGACCGACGCATCAGCCGGTCGAGCATTTGGCGGCGCTGCGCGCCATTCCCAACATGCGCGTGTTCCGGCCCTGCGACGCCGTCGAGGTCGCTGAATGCTGGGAGCTGGCGCTCAACCGCATCGACGGCCCGACGGTGCTGGCGCTGACCCGCCAGAACCTGCCGCAATTGCGCACCTCGGCGCCATCAGACAATCCGTGCAGCCACGGCGCCTATGAACTGGTCGCCGCCCAGGGTGACGCAAAAGTGTCATTGTTCGCCTCCGGCTCCGAGGTCGAGATCGCGGTCGCCGCCCAGAAGCAGCTGGCGGAACGCGGCATCCCGTCACGGGTGGTGTCGGTGCCCTCGCTCGAATTGCTGCTGGCGCAACCGGCGGACCGCCAGAAGGCTGTGATCGGCAATGCTCCGGTCAAGGTCGCGATCGAGGCCGCGGTGCGCTGGGGCTGGGACGCCGTGATCGGCCAGGATGGTGAATTCATAGGCATGCACGGTTTCGGTGCCAGCGCGCCCGCCAAGGACCTTTTCAAGCACTTCGGCATTACCGCCGAGGCTGCGGTTAACGCGGCCCTGAAACGCTTGGGCTGATGTTGAGGTTGCCCCGAAAAAGGACTAGGTAACTCCTATCTTGACCGTTCTCGCCCGGCCGAACCGGGCGATCCGCCGTAAGCACCGCCGTGGAACCATTCCGCGGGGGTCGCGCCAGCTATTAAAGGAGAAACGAGCATGGCAATCCGGGTCGCGATCAACGGATTTGGCCGTATCGGCCGCAATATCTTGCGGGCGATTGCGGAATCCGGCCGCAAGGATATCGAAGTCGTCGGGATCAACGATCTCGGCCCGGTCGAGACCAACGCCCATCTGCTGCGTTTCGATTCCGTGCATGGCCGCTTCCCCGGCACCGTGACCGTCGACGGCGATTCGATCAGCCTCGGCAATGGCAAGATCAAGGTTTCCGCCGAGCGCGATCCGTCCAAACTGCCGTGGAAGGAACTCGGCGTCGACATCGCGATGGAGTGCACCGGCATCTTCACCGCCAAGGACAAGGCGTCAGCCCATCTGACCGCCGGCGCCAAGCGCGTGCTGGTCTCGGCGCCCGCGGACAATGCCGACGCGACGATCGTCTATGGCGTCAATCATGACGTGCTGACCAGGGATCATCTGGTCGTTTCCAACGGCTCCTGCACCACCAATTGCCTGGCTCCGGTCGTCAAGGTGCTGAACGAGACCGTGGGCATCGAGACCGGCTTCATGACCACGATCCATGCCTATACCGGCGACCAGCCGACGCTGGATACCATGCACAAGGATCTCTATCGCGGCCGCGCGGCAGCGATGTCGATGATCCCGACCTCCACCGGTGCGGCCAAGGCGATCGGCCTGGTGCTGCCGGAACTGAAGGGCAAGCTCGACGGCGTCTCGATCCGCGTGCCGACGCCGAACGTCTCGGTGATCGACCTCAAGATCGTCGCCAAGCGTGCCACCGACGCCAAGGAGATCAACGAGGCGATGAAGCGCGCCTCCGAGCAGCAGCTCAAGGGTATCCTCGGCTATACCACCGCGCCCAACGTCTCAATCGACTTCAACCACGACCCCCACTCGGCCACGTTCCACATGGACCAGACCAAGGTGCAGAACGGCACGCTGGTGCGGGTGATGGCCTGGTACGACAATGAATGGGGTTTTTCCAATCGCATGGGCGACACCGCCGTGGCGATGGGCAAGCTGCTGTAAGCTTAAGTCTCGTGTCCCGGACGCGGTGCGGCGTGTCTTCACGCTGCTCCGCAGAGCCGGGACCCACTTGTACCGCGATCAGCCCACCATGAGTCCCGGTTCTGCACAGCGGCACTTCGCGCCGCAGTGCGCCCGGGACAAGAGACGGTCCCCATGACAAAATCATTCCGCACCCTCGATGACGTCGACGTGAAGGGCAAAGGCGTGCTGCTGCGCGTCGACCTCAACGTGCCCATGGAAAACGGCCGCGTCACCGACGCCACCCGCCTGGAGCGCGTCGCCCCTACGATCATCGAGATCTCCAGCAAGGGCGGCAAGGTCGTGCTGCTGGCGCATTTCGGCAGGCCGAAGGGACGCGACGCCAAGGAATCGCTGAAGCCGGTTGCGGCCGCACTGTCGCAGGTCATCAAGAAGCCGGTTGGTTTTGCCGATGACTGCATTGGCGAAGCCGCTGCGAGCGCGGTCGCCGCGATGAAGGATGGCGACATCCTCTGCCTGGAAAACACGCGCTTCCACAAAGAGGAAGAAAAGAACGATCCGGCGTTTGTCGGCGAGTTGGCAAAACTTGGCGACATCTGGGTCAACGACGCGTTCTCGGCCGCGCACCGCGCCCACGCCTCGACCGAAGGCCTCGGCCACAGGCTGCCGGCCTATGCCGGCCGCACCATGCAGGCCGAACTCGACGCGCTCGGCAAGGCGCTGGAGGCGCCGACCAAGCCGGTGATCGCGATCATCGGCGGGGCCAAGGTTTCGACCAAGATCGATCTTCTGGAAAATCTCGTCAGCAAGGTCGATGCGCTGGTGATCGGCGGCGGCATGGCCAACACGTTCCTGCATGCGCTCGGCGTCGGGATCGGCAAGTCGCTGGCGGAGAAGGATCTGGCGGCCACCGTGCTGCGGATTACGGAAAAGGCCACGGCCGCCAATTGCGCCATCATCCTGCCCGTGGACGCCGTTGTCGCCTATCATTTCGCGGCCAATTCGCCCTCGCATGCCTATGGCCTCGACGCCATTCCGGCCGACGGCATGATCCTCGACGTCGGCCCGCAATCGATCGCGCGGATCCATGCCGCGATCGACGACGCTGCAACGCTGGTCTGGAATGGCCCGCTCGGCGCCTTCGAAATGACGCCATTCGACCGCGGCACCATGGTATCGGCCAGGCACGCCGCCGAGCGCACCAAAGCCAAAAAGCTGATCTCGGTCGCCGGCGGCGGCGACACCGTCGCGGCCCTGAACCAGGCCGGCGTGGCCGGCGATTTTTCCTATGTATCGACCGCGGGCGGCGCGTTTCTTGAATGGATGGAGGGAAAACCTCTGCCCGGTGTCGAGGTTCTAAAAGTTCGCTAGTACGTCAAATCGAGAGCAGATCGAGCGCTTAGGGCGCTGTAAAGACAGGGAGAATTCGGATGGCTCGGATTACGTTGCGCCAGTTGCTCGACCACGCGGCGGAGCATGATTACGGCGTGCCGGCCTTCAACATCAACAATATGGAGCAGGCGCTGGCGATCATGGAGGCCGCCTCCAGCCTCGATGCGCCCGTCATCATCCAGGCCTCGCGCGGCGCGCGTTCCTACGCCAACGACATCATGCTCAAGCACATGATGGACGCCGTCACCGAAATCTATCCGCAGATCCCGGTCTGCGTGCACCTCGATCACGGCAATGGTCCCGACACCTGCATGACGGCGATCCAGGCCGGCTTTACCTCCGTCATGATGGACGGCTCGCTGAAGGCCGACGGCAAGAGCCCGGCCGACTGGACTTACAATGTCGGCGTCACCAAGACCGTCACCGACATGGCCCATCTCGGCGGCATCTCGGTGGAAGGCGAACTCGGCGTGCTCGGCTCGCTCGAAACCGGCATGGGTGACAAGGAAGACGGCCACGGCGCCGAGGGCAAGCTGTCGCACGACCAGCTGCTGACCAACCCCGACGAGGCCGTAAAATTCGTCCAGGAGACCAAGGTCGACGCGCTGGCGATCGCGATGGGCACCTCGCATGGCGCCTACAAGTTCACCCGCAAGCCCGATGGCGACATCCTCGCCATGAAAGTGATCGAGGAGATCCACCGCAAGCTGCCGAACACGCATCTGGTGATGCATGGTTCGTCCTCGGTGCCGCAGGACCTGCAGGAAATCATCAACGCCAATGGCGGCAAGATGAAGCCGACCTGGGGCGTGCCGGTTTCCGAGATCCAGCGCGGCATCAAGCACGGCGTCCGCAAGATCAACATCGACACCGACAACCGCATGGCGATGACCGGGCAGATCCGCAAGGTTCTGAAGGACAATCCGGAAGAGTTCGATCCGCGCAAATATCTCAAGCCGGCGATGGAAGCGATGACCAAGCTGTGCAAGCAGCGGCTGCAGGAATTCAACACCGCGGGCCAGGCCAGCAAGATCAAGAAGGTGCTGACCACGGCCGAAATGGCCAAGCGCTACAGCAAGGGCGAGCTCGATCCCAGGGTCGCGTGAGGTTTGCCTGACCCTGCGCCATCGCGCCGCGGAAGCTGCCGGCCGCGACGAACGTTTTCTAGGCAATTGCCCGAGAACCGCCTATTTTGGTTTGCAAGGCAGGTGTCTGGAGAACGGATCAATGAATCTTGCTGACCTCAACAAGGTCGCCCTCGCCATGGTCACGCCGGGCAAGGGCGTACTCGCCGCCGACGAATCCTCAGGCACGATCAAGAAGCGCTTCGACGCCATCAGCGTCGAATCGACCGAGGAGACGCGCCGCGACTACCGGGAAATGCTGTTTCGCTCGCAGGAGGCGATGAGCAAATGCATCTCGGGCGTCATCCTCTATGACGAAACCATCTGGCAGAATGCCAGGGACGGCACCCCGCTGGTCAAGCTGATCGAGCAGTCAGGCGCCATCCCCGGCATCAAGGTCGATGAGGGAACCCAGGGCTTGCCGAACTGCCCCGGCGAATTGATCACCGCCGGGCTCGACAAGCTCGCCGAGCGCCTGAAGAAATATTACGAGCGCGGCGCGCGGTTCGCCAAATGGCGGGCGGTGATCGACATCGGAAACAATATCCCCTCAATGACCGCGATCCATGTCAATGCGCATGCGCTGGCCCGTTACGCCGCGCTGTGCCAGCAGGCGCAGATCGTGCCGATCGTCGAGCCGGAGGTATTGATGGATGGCGATCATGACATCGACCGCTGTTACGAAGTGAGCGAGCGTGTCCTGAGCCAGACGTTCCAGGAATTGCGGATCCAGCGCGTCGCGCTGGAGGGCATGATCCTGAAACCCAACATGGCGATATCAGGCAAGAAAAGCCCAAGGCCGTCGCCCGTCGAGGAAGTCGCGGAGAAGACCATCCGGCTGCTGAAGGCGTGCGTTCCCGCCGCCGTGCCCGGCATCGCCTTCCTCTCCGGCGGACAATCCGACGAGGATGCGACCGCGCATCTCAATGCCATGAACCGGATCGGCGGCCTGCCCTGGAAGCTAACCTTCTCCTACGGTCGCGCGCTGCAGGCGGCGCCGCAAAAGGCGTGGTCGGGCAAGGCCGAGAATGTCGCGGCCGGCCAGCGCGCCTTCACGCACCGGGCACGGATGAATGCGCTCGCCACCAAGGGCGAGTGGGAAGCCGGCCTGGAAAAGAAGGTGGCATAGCATTGTCCACTAAACCCGTTCCGCAGCGCCCGGTGCCGCGCCTCTATCTCGCGACACCGGTCGTGGACGATCCGTCGCAGCTTGCGGCCAGCCTCGCCGGCCTGCTCGCCGCCGCCGACGTCGCCGCGGTGCTGCTGCGGCTGCGCGAGACCGACCAGCGCACCATGATCTCGCGCATCAAGGCGCTGGCGCCCGTCGTTCAGGACGGCGGCGCGGCGCTGCTGCTGGATGGCCATGTCGAGCTGGTGGCGCGCGGCGGCGCCGACGGCGCGCATCTGACCGGGATCGCGGCCATCGAAGACGCCTTCCCGTCCCTGAAGCCCGATCGCATCGCCGGCGTCGGCGGCCTCGCCACCCGGCACGATTCGATGGCCGCGGGCGAAGCCGGTGCGGACTACGTGCTGTTCGGCGAGCCCGACGCCAGCGGCGAGCGGCCGTCGGCGGAAGCGATTGCCGAGCGCCTGCAATGGTGGGATGAATTGTTCGAACCGCCCTGCGTCGGCTTTGCGGCCTCGCGCGAGGAGGCCAGCGAATTTGCCGCCGCGGGTGCGGATTTCGTCCTGGTCGGCGATTTCATCTGGGCCGATCCGCGCGGGCCTGAGGCGGCGCTGATCGATGTCGCCCAGGCGATCACGCAAGCGCACGCCGCAGCGTTTGGAAAAGCCAACACCACTGAGCGGACGACCGGACAGGGATAGTGCCGGGCATGAGACTGCTGCGTCCGATATCGATCCTCGGCTGCTGCCTGATGGCGGCGGCCGGCGCGTCGGCGCAGATCACGCTGACGCCGCCAGCCGCCCAGGCGCCGGCGAGCAAGCCGGCCGCGAAGAAAGAGGCGCCCAAAGCGGCCCCCCGAGAAACGACCAAAGACGCCCCGAAACCGAAGGCGCCTGCTGTCGCCAGGAAGCCTGCCGCTTCGCCCAAACCCGCCACGACGCCGACGCCAACGGCTTCACCCACACCCTCATTTGACGATCCCAATGTCGATCTCGTCTATGGCGCCTATCAGCGCGGTCTCTACAAGACCGCGCTCGATCTTGCGCTGACGCGGGCGCAATACGCCGGCGACGCCAAGGCGATGACGATGATCGGCGAGCTCTACTCCGGCGCGCTGGGCGTCAAGCGCGACTATGCGAAAGCCGCCGAATGGTACCAGCGCGCCGCCGACGCCGGCGACCGCGAGGGCATGTTTGCGCTGGCAATGATGAAGCTTGCCGGACGCGGCGGCCCGGTCGACCGCGAGCAGGCGGTCAAGCTGCTGGCCTCCGCCGCCAAGCTCGGCAACCCCAAGGCGGCGTATAACCTCG
Source organism: Bradyrhizobium sp. LjRoot220 (assembly GCF_964252915.1). Taxonomy (NCBI): domain Bacteria; kingdom Pseudomonadati; phylum Pseudomonadota; class Alphaproteobacteria; order Hyphomicrobiales; family Nitrobacteraceae; genus Bradyrhizobium; species Bradyrhizobium sp. LjRoot220. Next base: position 18,170 of record NZ_CAXUPS020000007.1, on the reverse strand, counting down.
CGCTGCTGTATCTCGACGGGCAGACCCTGCCGCAGGATGTGAAACGTTCCGCCGAATTGCTGCGGATCGCGGCCGATGCCGGCAATCCGGAAGCGCAATACGCGCTCGCGACCTTCTACAAGGAAGGCACCGGCGTGCCCAAGGACATCGACAAGGCGGTGCGCTTGCTGCAGGCCGCGTCGCTGGCCGACAATGTCGATGCCGAGGTCGAATACGCGATCGCGCTCTATAACGGCACCGGCACGCCAAAGAACGAAGCCGCCGGCGTCGCGCTGTTGCGCAAGGCCGCCCGGCAGAACAGCCCGATCGCGCAGAACCGCCTCGCCCGCGTGCTGGTCAGTGGACAGGGCGTGCCGGTGGACAAGGTCGAAGCCCTGAAATGGCACATTGTCGCCAAAACCGCGGGCAAGGGCGATCCCGGGCTGGATGACGCGCTGGCAGGCCTCAGTCCCGAGGACCGCGCCAAGGCCCAGGAGGCCGCCCGCAAATGGATCGGTAACGACAAGAAAATGACGCCTTGACGGCGACACATCGTCAGGGCACCCAGTCCCTCAATCCTTGGGCGGCATTGCCGTTTTCCCTCCTAACCCATAAGCCTCACATCATGCTGCACTCAGCCCTTATCAACGTCATGGTAAAAGCCGCGCGCAACGCCGGCCGCAGCCTCAAGCGCGACCTCGGCGAGATCGAGCATCTGCAGGTGTCGCTGAAGGGGCCGGCCAATTTCGTCACCAAAGCCGACCAGCGCGCCGAGGAACTGCTCTATGCGGATCTGACCAAGTCGCGGCCGGGCTACGGCTTCATCGGCGAGGAAGGCGGCACCCGCGAAGGCGCCGACAAGAGCCACACCTGGATCGTCGATCCCCTGGACGGAACCACCAACTTCCTGCACGGCATTCCGCAATTTGCGATCTCGATCGGCCTGCAGCGCGACGGCGTCATCATCGCCGGCGTGATCTACAATCCCGCCAATGACGAGCTCTACATCGCCGAGCGCGGCAAGGGCGCGTTCCTCAACGACCAGCGGCTGCGCGTCGCCGGCCGCCGCAAGCTCGACGAATGCGTGATCGGCTGCGGCCTGCCGCATATCGGGCGCGGCGATCATGAGCAGTCGCGGCGGGAGTTGACCGCGATCCAGCAAAAGGTCGCTGGCCTTCGAAGGTTCGGCGCCGCCTCGCTCGATCTCGCCTTCATCGCCGCCGGCCGCCTCGACGGCTACTGGGAACGCAATTTGCAGCCCTGGGACATCGCAGCCGGCCAGATCATGATCCGCGAAGCCGGCGGCGTGATCTCGGGCATCGAGGGTGATGACGATCCGCTGAAAACCGGGCACGTGATCTGCGGCAACGAATTCGTGCACAAAGAACTGGTGAAGATTCTCAAGCCGCTGTGAATTAGGACCCTAAATTCGTCCGGCTAGTTCACCGTCATCTCCGCCAAAGCGGATGATCCAGAACGCCGAGGCGTCAGTCGTCAATCTCACTGCCGCGCAGGACTGGATGGCCGCCTTCGCAGGCCATGACGATCGAGGATCGATTGCGTCCTAGGATTTCTGCGGCGTCGGCGCCGCGTGCGGCTGCTTCTCTTCCTCCACGACTTCCCGATCGCCGGCAAAGAACCTTTGCACGGTGACGAAGAACACCGGCACCATCAACAGCGCCAGGATCACCACCGCGATCATGCCGCCCATCACGCTGGTGCCGAGCGCCTGCTGGCTGGCGCCGCCGGCGCCGGTCGCGATCACCATCGGCAGCACGCCGCAGACGAAGGCGAGACCAGTCATCAGGATCGGGCGGAAACGCAAGGTGCAGGCTTCGATCGTCGCCTCGATCAAGGGCTTGCCCTGCGCGCGCAGATCCTTGGCGAATTCGATGATGAGAATGGCATCCTTGGCCGCGAGCCCGATGATCGTGATCAGGCCGACGGTGAAATAGACGTCGTTGGGGAGGCCGCGCATGGTCGCCGCCAGCACCGCGCCGCAAATCCCGAGCGGCACCGTGAGCAGCACCGCGAGTGGAATGGTCCAGCTCTCATACAGCGCCGCCAGACACAGAAACACCACCAGCGCCGACAGCCCGAGCAGGAACGGCGCCTGTGAGCCCGACAGCTTTTCTTGGAGCGACTGCCCGGTCCATTCATAACCGAAGCCGCGCGGCAGCCTGCCGGCGAGCCGCTCCATCTCGGCGATGGCATCGCCCGAGGTGAAGCCGGGTTTTGCTTCGCCGCTGATGCGCACCGCGGGATAGTAGTTGAAGCCGGCGATCTGCGTCGGCCCCCGCGACCATTCGACGGAGGCGAAGGAAGACAGCGGCACCAGCTGGCCGCGGCTGTTCTTGACGTTGTAGTTCAGGATGTCGTCGGCGTTCATGCGGTTGCCGCGGTCGGCCTGCACGATCACGCGCTGCATCCGGCCCCGGTTCGGGAAGTCGTTGATGTAGTTCGATCCGAGATTGGTCGAGATGGTGTTGTTGATGTCCTCGAAGGTGACGCCGAACGCGCCAGCCTTTTCGCGGTCGATCATGAGATTGACCTGCGGACCCGACGGCAGCCCTTCGACATAGACCTTTTGCAGCACACGGCTGGCATTGGCTTCGGCGATCAGGCGTTCGGCCGCGCTGACCAGCGCCGGATAACCCTTCTGGCCGCGGTCCTGCAGGCGGAACGAGAAGCCCGAGGAGTTGCCGAGATTGTCGATCGGCGGCGGCTGCAGCGCGGAGATCCGGGCGTCGCGGATCGACGACAAATCGCGGTTGATGTCGTTGACGATCGCGGCCGCCGAATCCTTCGGGCCACGCTCCGACCAATCCTTCAGCGTGATGAAGGCCTGCGCGGTGTTGATGCCCTGGCCGAGGAAGCTGAAGCCGGTGAGGAACGTGACGTTCTCGACGCCTTCGCGCTTGGCCAGATATTGCTCGACCTTCTCGACCGCTGCCTCGGTACGGGCGTAGGACGAGTCAGCCGGCGTCTGCACGTCGGTGGTGATAAAACCCTGGTCATCGACCGGCAGGAAGCCGCCGGGCAGGCGAATAAAGGCCCAGCTCAGCCCGACGATCAGCGCCGCATAGATCAGCATCAGGCGGCCGGTGCGCTTCAGGGAATGCCCGACGACGCGCGAATAACCGTCCTTGGTGCCGTCAAGCGCGCGGTTGAACCAGCCGAACACACCCTTCTTCGCATGGCCGTGGCCGGCCGTGACCGGCTTGAGCAAGGTCGCGCACAACGCCGGCGTCAGCGACATCGCCAGCAGCGCGGAGAACGCGATCGCGGCGACCATGGTCACCGAGAACTGCCGATAGATGACGCCGACCGATCCCGGAAAGAACGCCATTGGCACGAACACCGCGATCAGCACCAGCGTGATGCCGATGATGGCGCCGGTGATCTGCGACATCGCCTTGCGGGTGGCTTCCTTCGGCGGCAAGCCTTCCTCGGCCATGATGCGCTCGACGTTTTCGACCACCACGATGGCGTCGTCGACGAGAATGCCGACCGCCAGCACCATGCCGAACATCGTCAGCATGTTGATGGAGTAGCCGGCCGCCAGCAGTATCGCGCAGGTGCCGAGCAGCGCCACCGGCACCACGATGGTCGGGATAATGGTGTAGCGGATGTTCTGCAGGAACAGGAACATCACGATGAAGACCAGCACGATGGCTTCGACCAGCGTCGACAGCACCTTCTCGATCGAGGCCTTCACGACAGGCGTGATGTTGTAGGGAATTTCATAGGCGATGTTGGCCGGGAAGAAGCGCGACAGCTCCTTCATCTTGGCTTCGACCGCGCTCGCGGTCGCCAGCGCGTTACCGGTCGGCGACAGCAGCACCGAGAGGCCGGCGGTGGGCTTGCCATCCAGCCGCGTGTTGAACTGATAACTTAGCCCGCCGATCTCGATCCGGGCGACGTCGCGCAGCCGCACCGTCGATCCGTCCGCATTGGCGCGCAGGATGATCGCGCCGAATTCATCCGGCGTCGTGAGTTGCCCCTTGACCAGCACCAGTGCCGAAATCTTCTGGTCGGCCGTGCTCGGCTCGGCGCCGACGCTGCCCGAGGCGACCTGCGCGTTCTGCGCCGTGATCGCCTTGTTGACGTCGTCGGCGGTCAGGCCATAGCCAACCAGCTTGGCGGGATCGACCCAGATCCGTAAAGACCGTTCGGTGGAATAGAGCGTGGCGCGGCCGACGCCGGGAATGCGCCTGATTTCGCCGAGCACGCTGCGGATCATGAAATCGCCAAGGCCGATTTCGTCGAGGCTGCCGTCGGTCGAACGCAGCGTGATGATCTGCAGCACGGCGCTGGAGGCTTCCTCGATCAGGATGCCTTGCTGGATCACCGCGCGCGGCAGCCGTGCCTCGACTCGCTTGATGCGGTTCTGCACTTCCACCGACGCCGTGCTGGTTTCGGTGCCCGGCACGAAATTGGCGATGATCTCGACCTGGCCCAGCGAGTCGCTGGTGGATTCGAAGTTCAGGATACCGTTGGCGCCGTTGAGCTCTTCCTCGATCAGCCGCGTGACGCTGTTGTAGAGGTTTTCCGGCGACGCGCCGGGATAGCTGGTCGAGATCGAGATCGAGGGCGGCGCGATGATCGGATATTGCGCGACCGCCAGCAGCGGAATCGAGATCGCGCCGATCAGGCAAATGAAAAGCGCGACGACCCAGGCGAAGATGGGCCTGTCGATGAAGAAACTCGGCATGGAATCTACCGTGTCGCTTGCGCGGTCGGCTTGGCCCCGGCGAAGTCGGCGGATGCGTCGGCTTCGGTCATCAGCTGCGGCCGGACCTTGTCGCCGGCGGCAAACTTCTGGAAGCCCTCGACGACGACCCTGTCACCGGCCTTCAAGCCCTCGGTGACGAACCATTGGCCGCCCTGCAGCGAGCCGGTGCGTACCGGCTGGACGGCGACCAGGTTGTCGTTCTTGACCACGAACACTTCGCTGCCGCCGCCGCCATTGCGCTGGATCGCCTGCTGCGGCACCGCGATGGCGTCGGTATCGATGCCCTGCTCGATCAGCACGCGGACATACATGCCCGGCAGCAATTCGCGCCTCGGATTGGGAAACTCGCCGCGCAACGTCACCTGCCCGGTATGGGCGTCGACCTTGGCATCCGAGAACAGCAACCGGCCGGCAATCGGATAGACCGAGCCATCGTCCAGCACCAGGCGGACCTTCATGGCGTCAGGCGCGATACGGTCGAGATCGCCGCTCTCCACCGCCCGGCGCAGTTGGTTGAGTTCGTTCACCGATTGGGTGAAATCGGCATAGATCGGATCGAGCTGCTGGATGGTCGCAAGGCTCGTGGTCTCGTTTTGCACGACGAGCGCGCCTTCGCTCACCAGCGCGGCGCCGACGACGCCGTCGATCGGGGCGCGGATGGTCGCATAGTCGAGATTGAGCTTGGCGCGGGCGACGTCGGCCTTGCGGCCCTCGACGTCGGCGGCGGCCTGCCGCTCCGCCGAGGCGGCTTTTTCGTTCTCGGCCTCGGGAGCTGCGCGCTGGCTGGCCAGCGTCGCGATGCGGCGCGCGTGCGAAGCGGCCTGATCGTGCGTGGCCTGGGCGCGCGCCAGCGCCGCTTCGGTCGATAGCACCTCGACCTCGAACGGCCGCGGATCGATCCGGTAGAGGGCGTCGCCGGCTTTGACCTCGCTGCCCTGGTGGAACAGGCGCTCGACCACGATGCCGGACACCCGCGGTCGCACTTCAGAAACGCGCGTCGGTGCAATTCGTCCCGGCAGTTCGCGGATGATCGCGCGTGCCTGCGGCCTCACGGTGACGACACTGACATCTGGTTCGGAAGGCTGCACTGCGGCCGTTGCAGACGTTGGCTCGTTGCATCCAGCCAACAACGGAGCCATCGCAAGGAGCATCAGCGCGATGCATGATTGCGCACGAATTCCAGACATCGAAAATATCGCCCCTTTAGTCGAGTTAACGCGCAAACGGAGGTTTGCGCGATATGTCGCGAAGACATCGCGTTCTTGTTGAGAGAAGGATAGAACGACTTTGCTGCGATGCAATGCACGATCGCGGCGGCCCAATGTCACAGACGCTATCGCCCTGAATAAACGGCGATTTTTCCGTCTCACCGGATTGTGACAAAGCCTTGCTTCAGCGCGCCGGAATGGAACGCAGGGTTGAGCACCCAGGAAAGCGGCACGGCGCGAGTTTGTCGAAAACTGGCGCGAATCAGCTGGTGTTTCGTTAACCGGCGGTCTTCATCCGGTAGTGGCTGACACCCCATTCGCTGCCGTCGGCGTAGCCGAACAGGCCTGATGTCGCGAGCAAGAACCAGCGCCAGCGCCGCATCCACAACGCGGTCTCGCCGCCATGAACGTAGCGCAACAGCTCTTCGATCTCCTCGCGGCGCAGATCGAAATTGGCCAGCCAATCCTCCGCGGTGCGGTGATAATGCAGCCCGCTCCAGCGCCATTCTTTTTCGACTTCGAGCAGATCGGCATACTGCCGGACCAGATGGTGGCTCGGCATCATGCCGCCGGTGAAGAAATGCTGCGCGATCCAGTCCTCGCCGCCGGCGCGGTCGAACAGATAGGCGCCCGAGCGATGGGTGAAGATGTGCATGAGGAAGCGGCCGTCGGGCTTCAGCCACGAACGGATCCGCGACATCGATTCGCGCCAGTTCAATACGTGCTCGAACATCTCGACGGAGACGATGCGATCGAATTGCATCCGCGGGTCAAACACGTTGATCGCCGAGGCGACCACACGCAGATTCTTCAATCCGCGCTTGCCGGCCTCGCCCTCGACGAATTCGCGCTGCGAGGCGGAATTCGACACCGCGGTCACTTCCGAATGCGGGAATTGCCGCGCCATCCACAGCGACAGCGACCCCCAGCCGCAGCCGAGTTCGAGGATCGATTGGCCGTCGGCGATATCCGCATGCTCGACGGTCTGGCGCAGCGCCTCCTCTTCGGCCTCCTGCAATGTCGTGGCCGGCTCGCGGTAGAAGCACGAGGAAAATTTGCGGTGCGGCCCCAGGACGAGCGCGAAGAACGCCGCCGGCTCCTCGGGATGCGGCGCGCTGGCCTCGTCGGTGTATTCGGCGATGGCACGTGCGGCCATCTCGTCGGCAAACCAGGCGTCGCTTTCGGCGTTGCCGGTGGCGAGCCGCGTCGCGGTGCGCGAACACAGCCGGTGGATCGCGGCGCGGATGATAACATCAGGCAGCGGCACCCGCTCGGCGGTGCCGATGATCGTGGAAACGAAGCTCATGTGACCACTCCCTTCATCTTGACCATGATCTTTTCCGGAAGGCGGCTTCTACGTTGCGCTAATGCGGGCCCTCCGGATCGGGATCATGCTTGCGGCGGCAGCGGAAAGAACGGACTGATACGGACTGATGTCGCGAAACGGTCCGGATCGTATCCGTCCAGCCGGAATGCCGGCGCGGTCCTGCACAGCCAGGCGCCCTTGTCATCAGGACCGAGAGGAGCGAACCGGCCAGCGCCGCCGGCGCCTCGAGATACAGGGCCGTCATGAAAAATCCCGGTTGGACAAACAACGTTTCCAAAATACGCTCCAGTCAAAGCCCGGTTTCAGCTTGAAGTTCCCCCCTGGTCTGCCTGAAACAGCGCTTTTCCGATCTTTTTTCCCAGCCGTGCTGTGCCATATTGGCCTCCCAAACGCGGCTTTTCGCAACGGATGACCCCCGCAATGCCCTCAGGCCCCACCGCCCGCTCCGAACTGGAGATCGAGCTCACCAAATTGTCCTCGCCGCAGATTTTCCTGGTGCGGATGCTGGTGTTCCTGGTGCTGTGCGGCCTGGTCATGACCGTGCTCTACAAGCAGATCGTCACCGCCTTCTTCGCCAATCCCGGCCTCAATGCCCTGATCGGCGCGGTGCTCGTGATCGGCATCATCCTGTCGTTCCGGCAGGTGATCCGGCTCTACCCGGAAGTCTCCTGGGTCAACAATTTCCGCATCGCCGATCCCGGCCTCGCCATCGCGCGTCGTCCCACGCTGCTGGCGCCGATGGCGGCGATACTCGGCGGCGAACGCACCGGGCGGATGTCGATCTCGCAGCAGACCATGCGGCATTTGCTGGATTCGATCGCCACCCGGCTCGACGAAGCGCGCGACATCTCCCGCTACATGACGGGCCTCCTGGTCTTTCTCGGCCTGCTCGGCACCTTCTGGGGCCTGATCGAAACCGTCGGCTCCGTCGGCAAGGTGATCGAGGGGCTGAAGGTCGGTGGCGATTCCGGCTCGCTGTTCGATACCCTGAAAGAGGGTCTGGCGGCGCCGCTCGGCGGGATGGGCATCTCGTTTTCGTCCTCGCTGTTCGGCCTCGCGGGATCGCTGATCCTGGGCTTTCTCGACCTGCAATCAAGCCAAGCGCAGAACCGTTTCTATACCGATCTGGAAGACTGGCTCGCCTCGACCGTGCGCGAGTATTCGGGCGACGGCACCACCGGCGTCTCCGGCGAGTTGCAGCACGCGATGGAGCGGCTGCGCGCCGTGGTCGAGGAAGGCGGCGGCAGCCGCAGCACCACGGCGGCGATGGCCAATCTCGCCGAAGCCATTCAGGGCCTGGTCGCGCATATGCGCACCGAGCAGCAGATGATCCGCGAATGGGCCGACGGCCAGGGCGAGCAGAATCGCGAGATCAAGAAGCTGCTCGAGCGGATCGCGCGTCAGCCCGAGAAGAGTTAAGGGATTCATCCGATGGCCCTCGCGCGTTCACGCCGCAACGAATCGGGAATGAACTACTGGCCGGGCTTCGTCGACGCGCTGTCGACGCTGGTGCTCTCGATCGTGTTCCTGCTCTCGGTGTTTCTGGTGGTGCAGTTCTTCCTGTCGCAGGAAGTCACCGGCAAGGACAAGGCGCTGGAGGCGCTCAACGCCAAGATCGCGCAGTTGAACGACCTGCTGTCGCTGGAGAAACTCACCGGATTAAGCCTCAGCGACCAGCTCTCGCAGGCGCGCGCGGGATTGACCTCGGCGGAATCCGAGCGCGACCGCATCAAGGGGCTCTATGAAGGTCTCGCCGGCGCCGGCAGCGACGCCCAGGGCCGCGCCAACGAACTCAACAAGGCGCTCGATTCCGAGAAAGCCGTGACATCGCGCGCGCTGGCGCAGATCGAGGTGCTGAACCAGCAGATCAGCGCGCTGCGCCGGCAGCTGGCCGCGCTTGAAGAAGCGCTCGACGCCTCCGAAAAGCGCGACAAGGAATCGCAGGGCCGCATTGCCGATCTCGGGCAACGCCTCAACGTGGCGCTGGCGCAGCGGGTGCAGGAACTGACGCGGTACCGTTCCGAATTCTTCGGTCGGCTGCGCGCCATTCTCGGCAATCGGCCGGATGTGCGAATCGTCGGCGACCGCTTTGTGTTCCAGTCCGAAGTGTTCTTCGACACCGGACAGGCCTTGCTGCTGCCCGAGGGCCGCGCCGAACTCGACAAGCTCGCATCCGCATTGGTTGATCTCGACAAGCAGATCCCGAGCGAAATCGCCTGGGTGCTGCGGGTCGACGGCCATACCGACGTGCGGCCGATTTTGAACAGCCCGGTGTTCAAGTCGAACTGGGAGCTGTCGTCGGCGCGCGCGATCTCGGTGGTGCAATATCTGATCTCGCTCGGGGTGCCAGCGCAGCGCCTGGTCGCCGCAGGCTTTGCCGAATTCCAGCCGCTCGACCCGACGCCATCAGAGGACGCCTACAAGCGCAACCGCCGCATCGAGCTGAAGCTGACGGAACGGTGAGTGGTAGGATTTGAATCCGACATCGGGGCGCGCGGTGTCGAAGACGATGTGGAAGGATATTCGCGCTCCCGCCCTTAGCCGTCATACCCCGCGAAGGCGGGGTATCCAGTACGCCGCGGCCTCTCGATTCAATCACTGACGTCTCTGGAATACTGGGTCACCCGCCTTCGCGGGTGACGACCGCGTGCGCTCAAATCCCCTCGAACTGCAGCCGCGCCAGCCGCGCATACAGCCCGTTCGCCGCAACCAGCGAGGCATGGGTGCCCTGTTCGACGATGCGGCCCTGGTCCATCACCATGATACGGTCGCAGGACAGAACGGTCGCCAGCCGGTGCGCGATGACAAGCGTGGTGCGGTGGCGCATCAATTCTTCCAGCGCGGTCTGCACCAGCGTCTCGCTTTCGGCGTCGAGGGCGGAAGTTGCTTCATCGAGCAGCAACAGCGGGGCATCGCGCAGGATGGCGCGGGCAATCGCGATGCGCTGGCGCTGGCCGCCCGACAGCGTCACGCCGCGCTCGCCCAGCTGCGCCTCGAAACCGTCCGGCAGGCGGCGAAGAAATTCGCTGGCATGCGCCAGATCGGCCGCGCGTTCGACCTCGGCATCGCTGGCATCAGGCCGGCCGAAACGGATGTTTTCGCGCGCCGAAGCTGCGAACACCACCGAGTCCTGCGGCACCAGCGCCATGCGCGCGCGCACTTCGCGCGGATCGGCCGCTGTGATCGGCACGCCATCGACCGAAATCGTGCCGCTGGCCGGATCGTAGAACCGCAGCAGCAGATGAAACAGCGTGCTCTTGCCGGCGCCCGACGGGCCGACGATCGCGACCTTCTCTCCGGCCCGCACCGACAGCGAGACGCCGTCGATCGCCCGCACATCCGGGCGCGTCGGATAGTTGAAGCTGACATTGTCAAAGCCGACATCGCCGCGCGCCGGCGACGGCAGCGCGACCGGCGAGGCCGGCGCCGTGATCTGCGGTTTGACGCGCAGGATTTCGAACAGCCGCTCGGCAGCGCCCGAAGCAGCCGAGACTTCGCCCCAGACCTCGCTGAGCTGGCCGAGGCCCGTCGCGGCGAACGCCGCGTACAGCACGAACTGGCCGAGCCGGCCCGGGCTGATCGAACCGGTCAGCACATCGTGCGAGCCGACCCACAGGATCACGACGACACTGGAAAACACGATGAAGATGATGATCAAGGTCAGCACCGCGCGCGCCCGCGTCGAACTGCGCGCGGCGTCATAGGCCTGTTCGACCTCGCGGCCGAAGCGCGTCGCGGCCAGCCGCTCGCTGGTATAGGCCTGCACCGTCCGGATGGCGCCGACCAGCTCGGAAGCATAGGCGCTGGCTTCCGCCAGCGTATCCTGCGCGTTGCGCGACAGCCGCCGCACCCAGCGTCCGAACGCCACCAGCGGAATCACGATCACCGGGATCGCCAGCAGCACGAACAGCGAAAGCTTCGGGCTCGTGATCACCATCATGGTGGTGGCGCCGACGAACAGCATCAGGTTGCGCAGCGCGATCGACACCGACGCGCCGACGGCCGACTTGATCTGGGTGGTATCGGCGGTGAGCCGCGACACCAGTTCGCCGCTGCGGGCGGAATCGAAAAATGCCGGCGACAGCGAAATCAGATGCGCGAACACATCGCGCCGCAGATCCGCAACGATGCGCTCCCCGATCGTCATGACCAGATAGAACCGCGACGCGCTGGCGCAGGCCAGCACGGCGACCACCGCGATCATCACGCTGAAGTAGCTGTTGATCATCGCGATGCCTTCGGGCGTGAAGCCGAAGTCGATCATGCGCCGCACCGCGATCGGGACGACGAGGGTCGTCACCGCCGCAACGGTCAGCGAGATGAAGGCCAGCAGCGCCCGGCCGCGGTACCGCGCGACGTAGGGCGCCAGCGCCAGCAGCGGGCGCAGTTTTGCGCCGGATTTGACCGGCGACTGCGTCAGCTGGCTTTCGATGAAAGCCTCCTCCTCGAGCAGCGCGTCGCGCCGCGGCGGAACGGTTCCGCGAGGGTCTTCAAGCTGTTCGGCTGCGCTCATGAAAAGGGACCGGGTTTCGACGCCCCCAGATAGGCCCCATGGGCCGCGCTGGCAAATCCGGGCGAACCCCAATCAGGTGACATACCTAGTTGTTTTGGCGCTGTTCTTGCGTTATAGACCCGCCAAATCCCGTACCCCTGACATTTCGAGACGGGCGCAGGCGCGCCGAAGGATATGCCATGAAACCCGAAATTCACCCGAATTATCATACGATTACGGTCGTTATGACCGACGGTACGGAGTATCAGACCCGGTCCACTTGGGGCAAGGAAGGCGACAAGCTGAACCTCGACATCGACTCCAAGTCGCATCCCGCCTGGACCGGCGGCACCCAGCAGATGCTCGACCGCGGCGGCCGCGTGTCGCGCTTCCAGAAGAAGTTTTCGGGTTTCCTCAAGAAGGATTGAGGGTTTTCGGAACCCTCTCCTGCTCGGCCCAGGAATGCAAAAACGCCCCGGTTTCCTGGGGCGTTTTTTGTTGAAACGCAGTCCATCCCGACATTGCGAGGAGCAAGGCGACGAAGCAATCAATGCTTCCGTGTGTGGACAGATGGATTGCTTCGCGGAGCCTGTCATCGGGCGCGCATGCGCGCGACCCGTTGGCTCGCAATGACGGGTGAGAGAATCCCGAAAATTACCGCTCGAACGCCGCCTTCAGGCGATTGAGCTGCGGCACCAGGGGATTGCCGATCGGGGCGCGTTCGGCTGCCGGGGCGTGGATCGAGGTGTCGAGCCGGCGCACCCGCGACTGCAGGTTCATCGAACGCTCGATCAGGTCCTGCAATTGCTGCGGCAGCTTGGCGATCATGTCGTCCGGGCCGGGATCGGCGGCGGAGAGCTTGACCTTGGTCTTTTCGCGGTTGGCCTGGGTCAGCGTCATCTCGCCTTCCTTCACCGCGCGATGCAGCAACAGCCAGGAGGCGAGCTGCATCAGGCGGGTGGTCAGCCGCATGCTTTCGGTCGCATAGGTAAGACTGACGGAACGTTCGAGCGCCTTGGCCTCGGTGCGGCCGTCACCGTCGAGATAGGCGGCGGTCTCCTCGACGAGATCCATGCCCTCGCGGAACAGGGTTCCGAATGCCGCCGAATTAGTCAGCCGCTCGCTGAATTGAACGAGCGCGGATTCGCTGTACGAACGGTCCGCCATGGTTAACGCCCTCACGCCACTGATACGCTGCCGGCTTTTCAAAACCGCCGGCTTATGATGAACAAATCATTGCGCTTGCGCGGGCGAGAGTCCAGCCGCAACCGGATTTATGGTTTCCAGCGCGTGCGGGCATAAAAAAGAGCCGCCGTTTCCGGCGGCTTTGAAGTTGATAACAGGGAGGCGTCAAACAGAGTGGACAGGAGCCACTCGGTGTCCAAACGAGGACGATGCCAGTCATAAACGAGAAAGCTTAATTGATCGTAAACGAACGATTTTCTTTAAGCTTTGTTTGCCATGTCGGCCATTGGCCTAGTTTGGGACAGGCCCCTTGCCATGCAACGACAGGCGCCGCCCGCGTTAGGCCACTGGCCGCTTATTGCTCGTCGCAGGTGAACCCCGGCGGGAACCGCTTCATATAGGTCTCGTCGCAGTTTCGGTCGCACTGGCGCTTTTGCTGCCGGGCGAGGACTGCACAAGATTTGTTGGATGGCAATTCGGCGCAGGCGGCGAGATTTTTCGCGAACGGTTTCCTGCAGCGCTGCGCCTTGCATTCACCCGAGGTCATGTCGATGCCCACGCAGCTCGCCGGCGTCCGCGCGCCGGCCGGGGCAACGATCCCGGCGAGCACAACACCGACCACGATCGCGCCGACGAGACGTCCAACGTTCATTTTCATCCCGATCCTGGCTACGACTTGAAAAAGCTGTTCGCCGCATCTTTCGACGCGCGCTTCTTGGCCATCGCCGCCTGCAGCCGCTCGATCTCGGAATTCATCAGCGCGATGCGTTCCGTCAGTTCCTCGACCGACAGCAGCGACAGATCCTGCCCGATCTCGTGGGTGACTTTCTTCCGGGGTTTGTCGTCATCCTCGATGGCCATGCGTTTCCTCCGTGCTCAGCGATGCCTCGCGGCGGTTGCCAGCCGCCATAGGGCTGGCTAATCAGGGGCCGCCTTCAGAATTCCCGTATTTCGCAAGGACAAATCATGGAAAAGCTGCCCGCGCAAATGACCGTTATCGGCATCAGCAAGCCCGGTGGTCCCGAAGTGCTGTTGCCTGAAATCCGCAGCGTTCCGGTGCCCGGCCCCGGCGAGATCCTGGTCAAGGTGGCGGCCGCCGGCGTCAACCGTCCCGATGTCGCGCAGCGCTCCGGCGCCTACCCGCCGCCGCCCGGCGCCAGCGATCTGCCGGGCCTCGAAATCGCGGGCGAAGTGGTCGCGCTCGGCGCGGGTGCGAGCAAGCACAAGCTCGGCGACAAGGTGATGTCGCTGGTGGCCGGCGGCGGCTACGCGCAATATTGCATCGCGCAAGACGCGCAGGCGATCAGCGTGCCGCCTGTTCTGTCGATGCAGGAAGCCGGTGCTATTCCGGAAACGCTGATGACGGTCTGGCACAATGTGTTCGAGCGCGGCGCGTTGCAGCCCGGCGAAACGCTGTTGATCCATGGCGGTTCCTCCGGCATCGGCACCATGGCGATCCAGCTCGCCAAGGCGTTTGGCTCCAAGGTAATCGTCACCGTCGGCGGCCAGGACAAGGTCGACGCATGTCTCAGGCTCGGCGCCGACCGCGCCATCAATTACAAGACCGAGGACTTCGTCGCCGAGGTCAAGGCCGCGACCGATGGCGCGGGCGCCAACGTCATCCTCGACATGGTCGCCGGCGACTACGTCGATCGCAATTACGATGCCGCCGCGGTGGACGGCCGGATCGTGCAGATCGCGACACTCAATGGACCCAAGGTTACCGTCAACATCGCCAAGGTCATGGTGAAGCGGCTGACCCATACCGGCTCCACGCTGCGGCCCCGTACTAATGCGGATAAAGCGGCGATGGTTGCCGCGATCGAGGCCAAAGTGATGCCCTTGATGCGCGAGGGGCGGGTAAAACCCCTGATGGACAGCACATTCCCGCTGGAAAAGGCCGCCGATGCGCACCGGCGGATGGAGACCAGCGCACATATTGGCAAAATTGTGTTGGCGGTTTAACGCTCCGGACCGAAGCGAAGGCGGAAACCCTTTGATTTCCTTCGCTTTCATGTCATTTATCGCGGAAACGTCGGGCCGTTCGCGCCCGTAAAGCTCGTTGATCGCGGAGTACTGACATTGCGTCTGATCAGGTGCCTTGCGCCGCTCGCGCTGGGCCTCATGATTGTTGCGTTCGCGCCGCAAGCGCATGCCATTGACGCGGTCAGCGTCCGCAGCGACGCGCCCGCGATCGATCTCACGGCGGTGCTCGATCATCAGCGCAGCGACGCCGACCGTATCCAGGTTTCCACTGCGCCCGGCACCGACGGCATCGTCCGCCGCATCGAGGTGCGCGCCCGTGAAGGCGGCCAGAACTGGGTGGTGTTCGCGCTCGCCAACAACACCGACGACCAGCTCGACCGCCTGATCGTCGCGCCCCATTACCGCATCGTGTCGTCGGGCCTGTTGTGGCCGGATCTCGGATTGTCGCGCATCGCCACCATCACGCCATCGACCGGCGACCGGCCCGAGCGCCAGGAAAGCGCCACCGCCGACATCTTCCGCATCACGCTCGATCCCGGCGCCGTCGTCACCTTCGTCGCCGAACTGCGCACCGACAAGCTGCCACAGCTCTATCTGTGGGAACCCGACGCGTACAAGGACAAGGTCAACTCGTTCACGCTCTACCAGGGCATCGTGATCGGCATCTCCGGCCTTTTGGCGCTGGTGCTCACCATTTTGTTCGTGGTCAAGGGCAGCATCATGTTCCCGGCCGCCGCCGCGCTGGCCTGGGCGGTGCTGGTCTATATCGGCGTTGATTTCGGCTTCTGGGGCAAGGTCCTCGACATGCAGAACAACGCCGAGCGCGTCTGGCGCGCGGCGGGTGAAGCGATCCTGGCCGCGACGCTGCTGGTGTTCCTGTTCGCCTATCTCAATCTCAGCCGCTGGCATGTGCGCTATTCCCACATCACCGTCGGCTGGCTGACCTTCCTCGGCTCGCTGGTGGCGCTGGCGCTGTTCGATCCGGCGGTCGCTTCCGGCATCGCGCGCATGTCGCTGGTCATGATCGCCTTCGCCGGTTTCGCGCTCATCGTCTATCTCTCCACACATGGTTTTGACCGCGCGGTGCTGTTGATCCCGACCTGGTTCCTGCTGGTGGTCTGGGTGGTCGCGGCCGGCATGGCGGTGGCCGGAAACGTCACCAACGACATCGTCGGCCCTGCCCTGCTCGGCGGCCTCGTGCTGATCGTGATGCTGATCGGATTTACGGTAATGCAGCACGCCTTCGCCGGCGGCGGCGCCACCACCGGCGTGGTCTCCGACGTCGAGCGCCGCGCGCTGGCGCTGACCGGCTCGGGCGACCTGATCTGGGACTGGGACGTCTCCGCCGACAAGGTGTTCACCAGCCCCGAGACCGAAAGCCTGCTCGGCCTCAAGCGCGGCACGCTGGAAGGCCCGGCCGCGAAATGGCTCGAAGTGCTGCATCCGCTCGATCAGGACCGCTTCCGCGCTGCGCTGGACAGCGTGCTCGACCAACGCCGTGGCCGGCTGGTGCAGGATTTCCGGCTGCGCACCCCCGACGGCCACTTCATGTGGTTCGCGCTGAAAGCGCGCCCGGTGGTCGGCTCCGACGGCGAGGTTTCCCGAGTCGTCGGCACCCTCACCGACGTCACCGAGCAGAAGAATGCCGAGGAGCGCATGCTGCATGACAGCGTGCATGACAACCTCACCGGCCTGCCGAACCGCAAACTGTTCATCGACCGCCTCGGTGCGGTGGCGAATTTCGCCAAGACCATGCCGAACCTGCGCCCGACGCTGATGGTGATCGACCTCGACCGCTTCAAGCAGGTCAATGACTCCGTCGGCATCGCGGTAGGCGATTCCATCCTGCTGACGCTGGCGCGGCGGCTGACCCGGATCCTCAAGCCGCAGGACACGCTGGCGCGGCTCGCCGGCGACCAGTTCGGCCTGATCCTGATGTCGGAACAGGACTCGGCGCGCATCACCGCGTTTGCCGAGACCATCCGCAAGACCATCCGCGCCCCGATCGCCTTCAACGACCGCGAGATTTTTCTCACGGCCTCGATCGGTTTGGCGCTCTCTGATCCGCAGACCCAGCTGTCCGACGAGATCATCAAGGACGCCGAGCTGGCGATGTATCACTCCAAGCGCATCGGCGGCGACCGCATCGACGTCTACAAGCCGGCGATGCGCGCCCGCAAGACCGACCGGCTGACCTTGGAGTCCGAATTGCGCCGCGCCATCGAGCGCCAGGAAATCACGATCCTGTACCAGCCGATCGTGCGGCTGGAGGATCGTTCGATCGCCGGCTTCGAAGCCCTGGCGCGCTGGGATCATCCCAAGCTCGGGCGGATGTCGCCATCGGAATTCATCTCGATCGCCGAAGAGATCGGCCTGATCGTCGATCTCGGCATGTTCGTGATGGACCAGACGGCCAAGCAGCTCGCGATCTGGCAGCGCGCGATGCGCTCGCGCGAGCCGATCTTCGCCAGCGTCAACGTCTCCTCGCGCCAATTGCTGCGCCACGACCTGATCCACGACATCCGCACCGTGCTGTCGCGCTCCTCGGTGGCGCGCGGCACGCTCAAGCTGGAACTGACCGAGTCGCTGGTGATGGAGAACCCGGAGCACGCGGCGCAGATGCTGACGCGGATCCGCGAACTCGGCACGGGTTTGTCGCTGGACGATTTCGGCACCGGCCATTCCTCGCTGGCCTATCTGCAGCGCTTTCCGTTCGATACCATCAAGATCGACCAGTCCTTCGTTCGGACTACCAGCCGCGGCACCCGCCCGGTGATCCTGAAATCGATCATCGCGCTCGCCCACGATCTCGGCATGGACGTGGTCGCCGAGGGCGCCGAAACGGATTCGGATGCGGTCGAACTCTATCAACTGGGCTGCGAATACGCGCAAGGCTTTGCCTTCGGCGAGCCGATGGACGCCGACGCCGCGATGCGGCTGTTGACCGAGGAACGGCTGGAAGCGGCGAGCTGAGCTCCATCACCGCTGTCGTCCTCCGCGAAAGCGGGGGACCCAGTACGCCGCGGCTCGTCGGTTCTATCATTGGCGCCTCTGGCTTACTGGATCCGCCTTCGCATTTCGACCCGTCATCCTGAGGTGCGCGCTCTTGCGCGCCTCGAAGGACGACGGCCCGCCTGTGGCCGATTCATCCTTCGAGGCTCGCCCAGCGGTGCAAATGCACCGCAAGGCTCGCACCTCAGGATGACGGGGAAATACACGCTCGCGATCTCGCGACGCATTGCGCCCGAGTCTTGCTGG
>NZ_CAXUPS020000006.1:0-484456 GCF_964252915.1 Bradyrhizobium sp. LjRoot220 | reverse complement strand
GTGACCGCGCGATGTGAGGAAGTAGCCGTTGCTTAATCTCGCTTCAACAATACGCACCTGTGGTTATCGGTCCCCCGATGCGCAATTGCGCATCTGAGCTCGCGCTCCGCTTGGCCGGGACGACGCGGATTGAGAAACTCTCTAATGCCCCATCGCGGCGATCGCATCTGCAATCGCAATCGTGCGCTTGGCCATCTCAGCGTGCAACCGTTCCACCATGCGGCCGTCGAGCTGGATCGCGCCGCGCGAGGCGTTTTCGGGTTGCTGGAAGGCGGCGATGATCTTGCGCGCCTCGGCGACTTCTTCCGCCGGCGGGGTGAAGATGGCGTTGCAGGCCTCGATATGGCTCGGATGGATCAGCGTCTTGCCGTCGAAACCGAGATCGCGGCCTTGCGCGCACTCGACCGCGAAGCCATCGACATTGCTGATGTCGCTGTAGGGGCCGTCGAGGATTTCCAGGCCATGCGCGCGGGTCGCCAGGATGCAATGCGTGATCATCGGGATCATCGCGGCGCGGCCCGGCTGCATGCGGATGCGCGTTTCGCGCGAAATGTCGTTTGGCCCGAACACGAAACCCGCCAGACGCGTCTCCGAATCCTTTGACGCCGCGGCGAGCTTGTCCGCATCCAGCACCGCGCGCGACGTCTCGATCATGGCCCAGACCCGGATCGAGGTGTCCGCGTTGATATCGCTGAGGCGGTCGGCGATAGCGTTGAGATCCGCGACGCTGGAAACCTTGGGAACCAGGATGCCGTCGGGCTTCGCCTTGCCGGCCATGGTGACGTCGTCGATCCACCACGGCGTATCCAGGCTGTTGACCCGGATCAGCACCTCGCGCTTGCCGAACCCGCCGGCCGCGATCGCCTTGGCGATCTGGTCGCGGGCCAGCGCCTTGGCGTCCGGCGCCACGGAATCCTCGAGGTCGAGGATGATGCCGTCAGCGGCCAGGTTGCGCGCCTTTTCCAGCGCCCGCGCGTTCGATCCCGGCATGAACAACAGGCTGCGGCGCGGACGGATCATGGCTGGCTTCCCCGAGGGCTTCTTGAACCCACGCGATATCATTTCAAGCGGCCGGCCGAAAGCCTTGTTCCTGTCATCGGCTTGTGGTTAGGCAGGGGCCATGACCGCATTCCCGCAACATCTGCTCGACGGCTACCGGACCTTCACCTCGCAGCGGCTGCCCACCGAACAGTCACGCTACCGGGAATTGTCCGAGCGCGGCCAGTCGCCCGCGGTGATGGTGATCGGCTGCTGCGATTCCCGCGTCTCGCCGGAGGTGATCTTCGACGCCGGACCGGGCGAACTGTTCGTGGTCCGCAACGTCGCCAATCTGGTGCCGGTCTATCAGCCGGACGGCGGCGCCCACGGCGTATCCGCGGCGCTGGAATATGCGATCAACGTGCTCCGCATCAAGCATATCGTGGTGCTCGGCCACGCCCAGTGCGGGGGCATCAGGGCCTTCATCGACAAAATCGATCCGTTGTCGCCGGGCGATTTCATCGGGCGCTGGATGCAGATGTTCATCAAGCCGGGCGAAGTCGTCGAGCAGCGCGAGCGCGAGACGATGCAGGACTTCACCGTCAGGATCGAGAAGGCCGCGATCTTCCGCTCACTGGAAAACCTGATGACGTTTCCGTTCGTACGCTCGCGCGTCGAGCGCGGCGAGATGGAACTGCACGGCGCCTATTTCGGCGTCGCCGAGGGATCGCTGTTCGTGCTCGACCAGACGGCGAAGGAATTCCGCGCCGTCAGCGAGATGCAGGGCAGCGTCTAAAAGCTACGCCGCCGCCTTCTTGGCGCTGATCAGCTTGCGGTTGATCAGGCATTCGGCGATCTGCACCGCGTTCAGCGCCGCGCCTTTGCGCAGATTGTCGGAGACGCACCACAGCGACAGGCCGTTCTCGACGGTCGCGTCCTCGCGGATGCGGCTGATATAGGTCGCGTCCTCGCCCGCCGCCTCGTACGGCGTGACGTAGCCGCCGGGCTCATGCTTGTCGATCACGAGGCAGCCCGGCGCGTTGCGCAGGATGTTGCGCGCTTCATCGGCCGAGATCGGATCCTCGAACTCGATGTTGACGGCTTCCGAATGGCCGACGAACACCGGCACCCGCACGCAGGTCGCGGTCAGCCTGATTTTGGGATCAAGAATCTTCTTGGTCTCCATCATCATCTTCCACTCTTCCTTGGTGTAGCCGTCTTCCATGAAGACGTCGATCTCGGGGATGACGTTGAAGGCGATACGCTTCGGGAATTTCTTGTTGATCAGTTCGCTGTTGGTGTAGACGGCCTTGGTCTGCGAGAACAGTTCGTCCATCGCATCCTTGCCGGCGCCCGACACCGACTGATAGGTCGCGACCACGACGCGCTTGATCCTGGCCTTGTCGTGCAGCGGCTTCAGCGCCACCACGAGCTGCGCGGTCGAGCAATTCGGGTTGGCGATGATGTTCTTCCTGGTGAAGCCGGTCACGGCGTCCGCGTTCACTTCAGGCACGATCAGCGGCACGTCCGGATCCATCCGCCAGGCCGACGAATTGTCGATCACGACGGCGCCGGCGGCGCCGATCTTCGGCGACCATTCCTTCGACACCGCACCGCCCGCCGACATCAGGCAGATATCGATATCGGAGAAGTCATAGTGTTCGAGCGCCTTGCACTTCAAAGTCCGGTCGCCATACGAGACTTCGACGCCGACGCTGCGGCGTGACGCCAGCGCCACCACCTCGTCCGCGGGGAATTTGCGCTCGTCGAGAATGTTGAGCATTTCCCGCCCGACATTGCCGGTCGCTCCGACCAGCGCGACTTTGTAACCCATCGTTCACTCTCCGACGAAAAATGCCGATCCCCCGCCGCAGCGAAAGGGAGAAGGCAGCGCTTCTATGCGAGAAACACCCTCAATACAACGTATGACCATTGCGTTTGGGCGTTTGATGCAGTCGTTTTCGGCCGATCCGGCCAAATCCATCCGGCGCTGGCCAGCTTTGCGGAACCGGCTGACCCTGCCGAGCACTGAAAACAACCCGAAATCGGCGGAATTGTTCGCCCGCACCGAGCTCAGGCGCGCCGAGCGCGCCACCTCGGCGGCACCTGCCCTGTCGGCAGATTGGCTGACCGGGGCTGACAACCCGCGATTGCGCGGCGCCTTCTAATTGCCATACCTCGCCAAGATACTGGTTTTCATGCAACTTTTCGCGAGCGCCGGCATTATTCTGGTCCGGTGTGGCGCAATTGACCTAGTGAATACCCACCCGCCGCGGCTACAATGAGTGCCAACCCGATTTGGCGATCCGCCGGCCCCAATGGGCTGACACTGACGAGGATGCGATGACCCCTAAATTCCCTGCTGCGAGCAAGCTCGTGGTGTTGCTTGCTGCAGCCGCCCTCGTTGCGGTCGGCGCGACGGAAGCCAGCGCCCAGTCCAAGCCCCGCTACGACAAGGACGGCCGCCATTATTACGGGCGCAGCGGCCCCAACCGGGTTTACCAGCAGGGGCCAAATACCCGCGTGTACGTCACCACGCGCTCGTGGCTCGACGCCGGCACCGAAGTTTTGCCGGGCGACCGCAAGTTCCTGGATTACGCATTTCCGTCAGACTACGGATACCCGTCATTCGCGCGGGAGAACCTCAACCGCCCGATCGACCGTCAGCCGCTCAACCCGCCATCGGACATGGGCGGATTTCCACGGCAATTCCCGCTGTATTGATTTGAAAACGTAGGGTGGGCAAAGGCGCTCTTGCGCCGTGCCCACCATCTTTCCGCATACGTAGTAGTTGGTGGGCACGCGGAGCCTGTCATCGGGCGCGCGTTCGCGCGACCCGTTGGCTTTGCCCCACCCTACAATCCTCACGCGTGGAGCTTCTGCAATTCCTTCAAAATCGCATCGCCCATTTGCGTGGTGCTTACCGCCGTCGTTCCTTCGGACTTGATGTCTGCGGTACGAAGCCCGCTGGCGAGCACGGCTGCGATCGCCGCGTCGACCTTGTCGGCGAGCGGGCCCATGTCGAACGAATAGCGCAGCGCCATGCCGAACGAGGCGATCATCGCGATCGGATTGGCAAGGCCTTTTCCAGCGATATCGGGCGCGGAGCCGTGCACTGGCTCGAACAGCGAGCGGCGCTTTTTGGTTTTGGCGTCGATCTCGCCGAGCGAGGCCGAGGGCAGCATGCCGAGCGACCCCGTCAGCATCGCCGCGATATCGGACAGCATGTCGCCGAACAAATTGTCGGTGACGATGACATCGAACTGCTTCGGCGCCTTGACCAGGTTCATGCCGCCGGAATCGGCGAGCTGATGCTCCAGCGTCACGTCCTTGTATTCGCGGGCATGCACCTGCGTCACCACCTCGTTCCAGAGCACGCCCGACTTCATGACGTTGCGCTTTTCCATCGACGTCATCTTGTTGCGGCGCTTTCGCGCGAGGTCGAACGCGACGCGGGCGATCCGCTCGATCTCGTAGGTGTCATAGACCTGGGTATCGACGGCGCGCTTCTGGCCGTTGCCGAGGTCGGTGATGGTCTTCGGCTCGCCGAAATAGACGCCGCCGGTCAGTTCGCGCACGATCATGATGTCGAGGCCTTCGACGATCTCGCGCTTCAGGCTGGAGGCATCCGCCAGCGCCGGATAGCACACCGCCGGGCGCAGATTGGCGAACAGGCCGAGATCCTTGCGCAGCCGCAACAGGCCGGCCTCGGGCCGCACGTCATAGGGCACGGCGTCCCATTTCGGACCGCCAACCGCGCCGAAGATCACGGCATCGGCCGCCGTGGCCAGCGCCATGGTCGCGTCCGTAATGCTCTGCTGGCTGGCGTCATAGGCGGAACCGCCGACCAGCCCCTGCTCGGTCTCGAAACGCGCAATGCCCTGCGCGCTGAGCCAGTCGATCAGGCGTTTCACCTCTCCCATCACTTCGGGGCCGATGCCGTCGCCGGGGAGAAGCAGCAGTTTATGGGTCGC
The DNA here is from genome assembly GCF_964252915.1 of Bradyrhizobium sp. LjRoot220. Taxonomy (NCBI): domain Bacteria; kingdom Pseudomonadati; phylum Pseudomonadota; class Alphaproteobacteria; order Hyphomicrobiales; family Nitrobacteraceae; genus Bradyrhizobium; species Bradyrhizobium sp. LjRoot220. The sequence continues at coordinate 479,504 of NZ_CAXUPS020000006.1, read as the reverse complement.
CATGGAACGTCCTTGCTATGTTCGTCATTCCGGGACGGCGCAACGCGCCGGACCCGGAATCCCGAGATTGGATACAGCGAGATTCCGGGTTCGTGGCTTCGCCACGCCCCGGAATGACGGGTCGGGCGGGAGTGCTAATGCGCTCCGGGCGGATTGGCAAGGCGGCTTGGACAGGCCACAAAGGCTGATCGAGCAAGCCCGCCCCAAGACGGACCTCACGATCTCATGACCCCAGCCATCCTGTTCGCCTTCGCCTCGGCCGCCCTGCTGGGTGCGGGCGTCGTGACGGCGCAGTTCGGGCTGCGAACCGTCGAGCCGCTGTCGGGCGCTGCCATCAGCGTGCCCTCGTTCACGCTATTGTTCCTGCTGGCCTCGCCGCTGCTGCTGGCCGGCGAACCTATGGTCTGGCGGGCGCTGCCGATCTTCGCCGCGATCGGGCTGGTATTCCCGGCGATGCTGACCCTGCTGACCTTTGCCTCCAACAGCGCGCTGGGCCCGGTCGTCACCTCGACGCTCGGCAATCTGGCGCCGCTGTTCGCGGTGGCGCTCGCCGTCGTTCTGCTCCACGAGCCGCTGCACGCACTGCAATTCGCCGGCCTCGTGATCGCGGTCGCCGGCGCCGTGATCATCACCGTGACCCGGCCGCGCGATCTCGGCGACTGGCGGAGCTGGGCGTTGCTGCTGCCACTCGCCAGCGCGCTATTGCGCGGCGTGGTTCCGCCGATCGTCAAACTTGGATTGGAGATCTGGCCGAGCCCGCTCTGGGCCTGCCTGATCGGCTATGTGGTGTCGTCCTTCGTGGTGCTGACCGTGCAGCGCATCCGCAAGGGGACCTTCGTTGTGGAAGCGCCATGGCCGGGCCGGTTCTGGTTCGCCATGACAGGCATCTGCAACGGCCTCAGTCTGCTGTCGCTGTTCGCCGCCTTGCGCACCGGCCCGATCACGTTGGTCGCACCTGTCGCCGCGATCTATCCGCTGGTCACCCTGCTGCTCAGCGCGATCGTGCTGCGCCACGTACGGATCACACCCCGTATCGTCGCCGGCGCTGTCCTGACGGTGGCCGGCGTGGCGCTGGTGCTGATCGGATGACGTTGCGCAATCGGCACCACACCATTGCGCCCGGCGCGGCTGTGCAACCCTGCCCCTGCCTGCCACACTGCGCGCCCTGCCGGAGCATCGCGTGAACGCCCCTGACCGAGCGCCAACCTACGCGCATCCCGCGTGGCTGATCCTGATCTTGTCGCTGGCGCCGACCATCGGTCTCGGCATCGGCCGCTTCGCCTATGCGCTGGTGCTGCCGGACATGCGCGATGCGCTGGGATGGTCCTATTCCGCGGCCGGCTTCATGAACACGATCAACGCCGTCGGCTATCTCGCGGGCGCGCTGCTCGCCTCGCGCATGATCCGGCGCTTTGGGCTGACGCGAACGGTACGCTGGGGAACGATGGCCGCCGTCACCTCGCTGGCGCTATGCGCGCTGTCCGGTGATTTTTTCGTGCTGAGCTTTGCGCGGCTGCTGGCGGGCATCGGCGCCGCGGGCGGCTTCGTCGGCGGTGCGGCGCTGGCCGCCACGATCGCGCAGACGCGCCCCGCGCGCGCCAATTTTCTGCTCAGCCTGTTTTACGCCGGACCGGGGCTCGGCATCCTCGCGTCGGGGCTGATCGCGCCGTTCGTGCTGCAAGGATTCGGGCCGGGATCGTGGTGGATCGTGTGGTGGGCGATGACGCTGCTCTCCAGCATCCTGATCCTGCCGCTGCTGCTCGCGCCACTCGGCGGTGGTGCTGATATCGACGGCGCGACACCAGCCAAATTCTCGGTGCGGCCGGTGCTGGCCTATCTGATCGGTTACTTCCTGTTCGGCGCCGGCTACATCGCCTACATGACTTTCATGATCGCCTATGTCCGCGATGGCGGCGGTGGGGCGGCGGCGCAGAGCCTGTTCTGGAGCCTGATCGGCGCCAGCGCGTTCGTGACGCCCTGGGTCTGGCGGGGCGTGCTGGCGCTTGATCGCGGCGGCCTCGCCACATCGATCATCCTCGGCGTCAACGCAATCGGCGCGGCGCTGCCGATCTTCGGACACTCGCCGCTGTTGCTGGTGATCTCTGCGCTGGTGTTCGGCGTCGCGTTCTTCGCGGTGGTGGGATCGACCACCGCCTTCGTGCGCTTCAACTATCCACCCTCGGCCTGGCCGACGGGCATCGCAGCGATGACGATCTCCTTCGGCATCGGCCAGACGCTGGGGCCGATCGTGGTCGGCGCGATCACCGACGCGGTGGGCAGTCTTTCGTTTGCGCTCAACGTCTCCGCGGCGATGCTGGCGACCGGGGCGGTGCTGTGCGCGTTTCAGAGGAAGTTGAAGACCGACATCTCTCCATGAGGCAAGCATTCAACTCTATCGTCGTCCCTGCGAACGCAGGGACCCATAGCCACAGGATTTCGTGGCTATAGGAGACTGTCGCTCCAGCCTTCCCCAAAATTCAGATCACGCGGTATGGGCCCCTGCGAACGTTCGCAGGGGCGACGAGTTGGGGCGCTCAACTCCCGCTGAACGAATTGTATCCCTGGTCTTCCCAGAAGCCGCCCTTGTAGTCGTTGGTGACCTCCATCGAGAGCACGTATTTCGGATTCTTGAAGCCGAGCTTGGTCGGCACGCGGATCTTCATCGGGAAACCGTAGGCGCGCGGCAGGAGCTCGTCGCCGAATTTGAAGGTCATCTGGGTCTGCGCATGCAGCGCGCTGCGCATGTCGAGCGGCGAGTTGTAGCCGTCCTTGTCGGCGCACTGGAACCAGACATATTTGGCGCGGGTATCGGCGCCGACGATTTTCAGGAAATCGCGCAGCGGCGTGCCGGTCCAGCTGCCGATCGCACTCCAGCCCTCGACGCAGATATGGCGCGTGACCTGCTTGACCTGCGGCAGCTTGTAGAGCTCTTCCAGCGTCCACGGCTTCTTGTTGTCGACGAGGCCGCGCACTTCGAGCTTCCAATCCTTGGCCTCGATCTCGGGAGCCTCGTCGAGGCTGTAATAGGCGTTGAACGGAAATGGTTTTGTGATCGCGCTTTCCGGAAAGGTCGGCGCCATCGCGTCGGGATTGAAGATCCAGGCCTGCACGCCGTCATTGAACTTCGAGACCTGTTTCAGCATCTCCTCCGCCGAAAATTGGTCCGTCACGTCGCAACCGGTGAGCAGCGTCAGGGCGCCAAGGCTGGCGCCGCCGGAGATGAAGCGCCTGCGCGTCAGGTCCGGCATCGTCTTGACGGCGTCCTTGAGCAGGAGGGTCTTGTCGACGCCGGGGATCAGAAGGTTGCGCAAGCGGCCCATGATAAAGCTCCCAGATCTCTTAGCGGCCGATGATCATGGCGCGCAGGCTCTTCGGCACCAGGAGCGCGAGCACGACATGAACCACGATGAAGGCGACGATAGCAGCCATGCAGAAGAAGTGGACGTAACGGGCGGCCTCATAGCCGCCGAACACCGCCGTCAGATATTGCAGCTGCACCGGCTTCCAGATCGCCAGCCCCGACAGCACGATCAGGATGCCGACCACGATCACGCCGGCATACAGCAGCTTCTGCACGTAATTGTATTTGGAGAGATCGTCATGCGACAGCTTGCCGGTCAGCGCCGCCTTGGTATCCGCAAGCACGCCTTCCGGCGTGATCGGCAGCAGCTTCTTGCGGAAGCGGCCGGTGGCGAGCCCCAAGGCGAGGTAGATCAGGCCGTTGACCATCAGCAGCCACATCGCGGCAAAGTGCCAGAGCAGCCCGCCGCCGAGCCAGCCGCCCAGTGTGATGCTGCTGGAAAAGGTAAAGCCGAACAGCGGGGAGGCGTTGTAGATCTGCCATCCCGACATGATCATCAGGACCATCGCGAACGCGTTGGTCCAGTGCAGGGTCCGCACCCAGGCCGGCTGAATGACCTTGGCCGGCGCGGCCTTGGGGGCGGCCTTGGCGCTGGCTTGCTCGTCGCTGGCGGTGACGCTCGACATGGCCTGATCCGTCGTTGCAATGGGTTACCGGATTATACGCCGGGAACCGGATTTTCGTTACGCCCCTGATGCTATCAGATCGATGCTTTGCATCTATCTTTGGGGCCTATCGCGGTCACAAAAAAGCGAGCCGGGTCGCCCCGGCTCGCCCGTCCACGCATCCTGTTGGGACTAGTCAGGAGCGCGCGGAGGTCAGGAAGCCGGCATCAGCACGGTATCGACCACATGGATCACGCCGTTCGACTGGTTGACGTTCGAGATCGTGACCATCGAGGTTCCGCCCTTGGCGTCGACGATCCAGACCTTGCTGCCGTCGAGCTTCACCGTCAGCTGTTCACCTTCGGCAGTCTTGAGCTTCATGCCGTCCTTCAGGTCGGCCGCGGCGAGCTTGCCGGGCACGACATGGTAGGTCAGGATCTTGGTCAGGGTCGCCTTGTTCTCAGGCTTCACCAGCGTGTCGACGGTGCCGGCCGGCAGCTTGCCGAAAGCGGCATTGGTCGGCGCGAACACCGTGAACGGGCCCTTGCTTTCCAGCGTGGGAACCAGGCCGGCGGCCTTCACGGCGGCGACCAGCGTGGTGTGGTCCTTGGAGTTCACGGCGTTCTGCACGATGTTCTTCGACGGGAACATCGCGGCGCCACCGACCATCACGGTCTTCTCCTCCGCGCTGGCCGGCGCAGTGACGGTGGCGGTGAGCGCGAGAACGCTAAAGGCGGCGGCGGTCAGATATGCGATACGGTTCGACATGGATCTTCTCCCGATGATTGAGGTCTCCGGCGGGGGGCCGCCGGGGCTGAGAACAACGACGCTGGTCGGTTGACCCTGTGGACGTCGTCGTTGGGCCGAGCTACGGGAGGTTTTTCGAGCGGTTTCGGCGGATAATTTATCGTGATGGCTGAAACTTTCGGTCGGGCTGATCGTGGGGGTGGTGACTGCGAAAGTGCGGCTCCACACACAACTGTCGTCCCGGCCTTGAGCCGGGACCCATACTCCGCGGCCAGAGTTGTTGGAAAGAACGAAATCGACAGCTCGTGAAACCACTGCCGACTGTGGCTATGGGTCCCGGCTCAAGGCCGGGACGACAATGAATGTGTGGCTCATGTGATCTCATTCCTGACAGCAGATGCGCGTTCGCGATCTCGCGACGCGATGCGCCCGAAGTTTTCAAATCATCGCCCCCAAATTCAGAGGGCGCAGGGAATGCCGGATGCGCGCTGCACCCGCGATCTCGTGTGCAATGTGCACAAAAAGGTGCGCACACGAGCATACAGGGCAGCGGAGAACATCCGACATTCCCTGCGCAATGGCTTTACGGCTTATAACGTGCTCTCCCCGGAGAACGGCTCTTTTGCCTCCGTTGCGCCCTCGGAAGCTGTTGCCTCCAGGTGCATTGACGCCAGCACCGCGACGTCAGGACCACACGTCTTTGCCGTACGCTCTCGCGCCGTTCGTTATCGGCCCTGCCAGCGTCCACCGCGACCCGTCCCAACGATCGTGACGATCATGATACGCCCCTCTGGCGGGACGGGATGGCGAAGATATAAACCGATTTTCATTTCCGCAAAAGAGAAATATTTTTTATTTCAGGGCTTGACACGGTTTCCGTAAATCGGAAGTGATTTGCCCGTCGTGCTACTATGTCGCAGTCATTCCGGGGCGGTGCGCAGCATCGAGCCTGGAATCCATTAAGCGACACTGCATGCGACCAGATGGATTCCCGGATGTGCAATTGCACATCGTGGCTCGCGCTACGCGCGCCCTCAGATGCGCAGTTGCGCATCGGGGAATGACGGAGCGCGTAGATCGTCGCCGCTGGCTACTCAGGCAAACGCTTCCAATGCCTCCTCCTCCGGCCAATCCGCCAGATCGGCGCGGTCCAGCCGCACCGCGATGCCGACCTTGCTCAGCGTATGCGGGATCGGAGGGCTGAACTTGGCGACGCCGACGGTGATGCTGTCGATCAACGCAAAGCGCCGCAGCAGGCCGATCGCAACCGCCTCGCCGAGCGCTTCCAGCGTTTGATAGCTCGTCTCGCCGGCGAGACGCACGGCGGCATCCACCACGGCATCATAGCGGACCGATGCATCCAATTGGTCGTCCCGGTGCGTCGGCGCCGCCCTCAACGTCGCGTCGATGTCGAAGGTGAATTTCTGACCGAGCCGGCGTTCCTCCTCGAACAGGCCGTGATATCCGAAGGTCTGTAATCCCGCGATCTGGATGGTCGTCAACATGGGCGCTCCTTCTTGAGAAGGTGGATCGGATTTTTCCGATTGCCCAGGCGCGCGGCTGAATATCTCGCGCTTCCCGATGGTGCCCCATCTGCGATCGCCAGTCGCGCGAGAGTGTAAGTATACAGGCACAATTGGCGAGGCTCAAGTGCAGGACGAGCGTTCGTAGTCCGGATGGCGCCCGTTCAGTGTGGCGCAATCAGCAACCTGCCCGCCGCGATCCTGCGCCCAAGCGAGTCAATATCGGGCGACGCCCAACCTCGCTGGGCACAAACTCCGTGCACCCGCGCCGCAGCTTCCAGAGTGGATTTCAACAGTTCGAGCGCAGACCCCTCGCACTCGTATTGAATGCGGTCGGGTGGCCCTTTGAGGCATGTCATGGTGCAGAGATTTGTGGTTTCGTTCTGCGTGGAGATCCACAATGGTCCATCCATGAAGCGAAGCTCAACCTGCGAGGTAGTCCCGCTCACTAGATCGATCAGCGCCATGAGCCACCAGCCCAAGATCACAACCACAAAGTCATTCCAATTTGGGTCCGGAAACTGAAATAGGCCGAAGTCGACGTATATGACGCCGGTGACAAGACCACCTTTGGAGGCGGTAAGCGTTTCATCGATGACCTGAACTCGCGCGTCGCCCATCTGTACTCCCTGCCTACCCATCATCATTGCGAGCGCAAGCGAAGCAATCCATCGTGCCGCAAGGAAGAATGGATTGCTTCGTCGCGGAGCCTGTCATCGGGCGCGCATTCGCGCGACCCGGTGGCTCCTCGCAATGACGACGAGATGTGGAGGCCGCCTAATCCCTGCTCCCCGGCGTCTGAATGAACCCGCGGTTATGCGTCGGGCTTATCAAAATCTCGTTCATGCAGACGCGCGGGGGCATGCTGGCGACGAAGGCGATGGTGCGGCCGCAATCTTCCGGCTGCAGCATTTTGGCCTGTTCGGCTTCGCTCGGCACCGCCGGGCGCAGTTTCAGGATCGGGGTTGCGACTTCGCCGGGAGACAGGCAGCAGGCGCGCAGGCCGTTGACGCATTCGTCCATGTTGAAGGAATGGGTCAGCGCCAGCACCGCGTGCTTGGTCGTGGTGTAGGCCGGGCCCGGCATCTTCGACACGTGTCGCCCGGCCCAGGACGCGACGTTGATGATGCAGCCGTCCTGTTGCTTGCGCATCGCGGGCAGCACCGCGCGCATGCAATACAGCACGCCGTTGAGGTTGATCTCGACCACCTTGTCCCAGCCTTCGAGGTCCATGTCGGCCCAGCTGCGCTTCGGCACGTTGAGGCCGGCGCTGTTGACCAGCAGGTCGATCCTGCCGTGCTTCGCCAGGATCTGGTCCGCGACCTTGCTGACGTCGGCCTTGCTGCTGACGTCGAGCGCGATCGCCTCGGCCTTGCCGCCCTTGCTGGTGATGTTGGCCACCACCCGGTCCAGCTCTTGCTGGCGGCGGCCCGAAATCACCACGGTCCAGCCGTCGGCGCTAAGGAATTCCGCCCCGGATTCACCGATTCCGCTGCCGCCACCGGTCACCCAGGCCACGCGTTTCCCATTATTTGACATGCAAACTGTCTCCGTTGCTTTGTGAGGGGCGTTTTTGCTAATCCAGCCGGCGAAAACTCCGGCCATTGCCCCTCAGGGAATGTTGCATGAACACGACCGCCAGCGCCAACCTGTTTTCCCGCCTGTTCGACCATCTCGACGACCCCTCGCGGCTCGCGATCGAGATGCTCGACGGCACACGCATCAGCTATGCTGATTTGATTGCCCGCGCCGGCCAGATGGCAAATGTGCTGATTTCCAGGGGCGTCAAGCCGGGCGACCGCGTTGCGGCGCAAACCGAAAAATCCGTGCCGGCGCTGGTGCTCTACCTCGCCACTGTCCGCGCCGGCGCGGTGTATCTGCCGCTCAACACCGCCTATACGCTGAACGAACTTGAGTACTTCATCACCGACGCCGAGCCGGCGCTGGTGGTGTGCGATCCCTCCAAGGCCGAGGGCATTGGCGCCATCGCAGCCAAGGTCAACGCCAAGGTTGAAACGCTGGGCGCGGACGGCAAGGGCTCGCTGACCGATGCCGCGGCCAAAGCGGACACCGCGTTTGCAACGGTCAGCCGCGCCAATGATGACCTCGCCGCGATCCTCTATACGTCGGGCACGACTGGCCGTTCCAAGGGCGCGATGCTGACGCACGACAATCTCGCCTCCAACTCGCTCGCGCTGGTCGACTACTGGCGCTTCACCAAGGACGACGTGCTGATCCACGCGCTGCCGATCTATCACACCCACGGCCTGTTCGTGGCGAGCAACGTGACGCTGTTCGCGCGCGCCTCGATGATCTTCCTGCCGAAGCTCGATCCCGAACTGATGATCAAGCTGATGGCCCGCGCCACCGTGATGATGGGCGTGCCGACGTTCTACACACGGCTGCTGCAGAGTCCGGCACTGACCAAAGAATCCACCAGGCATATGCGGCTGTTCATTTCGGGTTCGGCGCCGCTGCTCGCCGACACCCATCGCGAATGGGCTGCGCGAACGGGTTTTGCCATCCTCGAACGCTACGGCATGACCGAAACCAACATGAACACCTCCAACCCCTATGACGGCGAGCGCGTGCCCGGCGCCGTCGGCCTGCCGCTGCCCGGCGTCTCCGTGCGCGTCACCGACCCTGAGACCGGCAAGGCGATCGCGCGTGACAGCATCGGGATGATCGAGGTCAAGGGCCCCAACGTGTTCAAGGGCTATTGGCGGATGCCGGAAAAGACAAAAGCCGAATTCCGCGACGACGGCTTCTTCGTTACCGGCGACCTCGGCAAGATCGACGACAAGGGCTATGTGCACATTCTCGGCCGCGGCAAGGATCTGGTGATCTCAGGCGGCTTCAACGTCTATCCGAAGGAAATCGAGAGCGAGATCGACGCCATGCCGGGCGTGATCGAATCCGCCGTGATCGGCGTGCCGCATGCGGACTTCGGCGAAGGCGTCACCGCCGTCCTGGTCTGCAACAAGGGCGCCGATGTGAGCGAAGCCTCGGTGCTGAAAGCGCTCGACGGACGGCTGGCAAAGTTCAAGATGCCGAAGCGGGTCTTCGTCGTCGATGAACTGCCGCGCAACGCGATGGGCAAAGTGCAGAAGAATGTCCTGCGGGATACTTATTCAAAGATTTATTCGAAGTAGTTCCGGCGCACGCCGGACCCCCACGCCGCGGCGGATATTTTTTGCTCCGATCACTGACACGGTGGTTGCGGGCCAGGACCGCCATGCGCGATGGCGCACCGGGACGGCGAAGCCCTGGTTGAACGCCGTCATATCCGGATAGGTATATCGATCGGTCTGGCGCAGCGCCACGAAGCCAGGGCGTATCCCCGTAGGGGTGAGGTCGTGCGCATCTCAATGTGCGCGACATTGTACACACCGATTTAACCGAAAAATTCCGTTTCGCCCCTAGCGTGACGAATAGCGCGCTGCAACGCCCGTAATCCTACGGGTCTTTTGGAGCAGCGCGCTGGTGATTTTCGGAAGTGCCGTCCTGGCGATCGGGCGGAACTACCTCTTGGGTTAATGATTACCGATGTTGTTGCATGTGGTCGCGGATCAACCGGATCGAATCTCGACGCTCCGCATGCTGTTGGGGTCGCGGTGCCGCGTCAGCTCGTCCCTGCTCCGCAAGGAAAACAACGTCCCGAAGGATTGCGATGCGGCCGTCGTCAGCGCCGATCTTCGAGACGCCGACAACATCGTCGCGCTCAAGGAGCTTTCGGCGAAATTCAAAGGCGCCAGGCGAAAGATTTTCATCATCGATCAGAAGGCGCGGCTGTTCGCGGCGCAGGCCTATGCGCTCGGCGCCACCCACGTGCTGTTCAATCCGGTCACCGCGCGGTCCCTGCTCGCGGTGCTGATCGATCCCAACTCGATCGAACTCACCGACGAGACCGCCCAGGGCGCGCGCGGGGCGGCCTCCGCAGGCGCCGCCTCGCTGGCGCTGATGTTCGCCGCGGTGCTGCATGGACAGCCGATCGATGTCGCGGACGCCAAATCCGCCGCCTGCAGGATTTCCAAGTGCGTCGCCGAGGAAGGCCTCTCCGAATGGCTGGAAGTCGTGCGCCGCCACCATGAGGGCACCTATCAGCATTGCCTGCTGGTGACCGGAACCGCCGTCGCCTTCGGATTGAATTTGGGGCTGGTCGAGGCGGATATCGAACGGCTGTATTCGGCGGCGATGTTCCATGACATCGGCAAGGCCAAGATTCCGGTCGCGGTGCTCGACAAGCCCAGCCGTCTCGAGCCGGGCGAACGCGCCCTGATCGAAACCCATCCGGCGGCCGGGCACCAGATTTTGAAGGGGACCCGCGGCATTTCGGCCGAAATCCTGCACGCGGTCAGGCACCACCACGAGTATCTCGACGGCAGCGGATATCCCGATGCGCTTTGCGCCGAGAGCATTTCCGATCTGGTCCGGATCCTGACCATTGCGGATATTTTCGCAGCGCTGATCGAATTCCGTCAGTACCGGCCCGCAATGCCGCGCGCGCAGGCTTTTGAAATCCTCGGCAATATGCACGGCAAACTGGAAGTCCCGCTCGTCAAGGCGTTCAGGGAAGTCGCGTTGAATCGCTGAAGCAGCGTGACGCACGCCGCCTGATGTGGCCAAGGAGGCCTCGTCAGGGCGGACGCCGAATTCGCATATCCGGTCGGCTCTGAGTGAATAGCCAGGACGTCCGGTCCATCTGGGATTCAGCCCATACACTGCAGACCAAAGGGACGATGTTTGTCGATTGGCTTGTCGAGCGAAGATGCGCACCGCTCGGGCTTACGTGTGTAGGCCGGGCTGTTTGAAACAATAACCGAATAAAGATTCGTTCCTTCGGTGACCTCCCGCAGCTTGGTATACCAGGCCGCTGATTGCTGTGTTTCCACGCTGTCCTAGTAATGAATATCGGTTCGATTTCGCGCCATTTGATCGTTGCGCTTGCTGGTTCGACTACGTAAATAAGAATTACTTTAGCGCGATCCCCAATGGGCCGCACAACGCCCCCCCAACCGTCAAAAGCCGCCGATGACCGCCAGGATCGAACGACCGCTTTCTCCCCATATGCAGACCTACCGCTGGACGCTCACGATGGCGATGTCCATCGTGCACCGTGCCACCGGCATTGCGCTGTATTTCGGAACCCTTTTGTTGGCTTGGTGGCTTATTGCCGCTGCCTCCGGCCCCGGCGCCTACGCCAATGTGCAGGCCTTTACTGGCAGCTTCATCGGACGCCTGATCGTGTTCGGTTACACCTGGGCGCTGCTGCACCATCTGGTGTCGGGCCTCCGGCATTTCGTCTGGGATCTCGGCTACGGCTTCAAGCCCAATGAGCGCGAGGCCCTGACGTGGGGCGCGCTGATCGGCGGCATTTCGCTTACCATCCTGGTGTGGATCATCTACACCGTCGGAGCCGGACGATGAACGCGCCCAAATCGACTTCGATGCGCACGCCGCTGGCGCGTGTCCGCGCGCTCGGCTCCTCGCATTCCGGCACCTCCGATTTCTGGCGGCAGCGGCTTACCGCTGTCGCGATGACCGTGCTGATCGTGCCCGTCATCGTGGTGGTCCTGATGCTGATCGGCAGCAACCAGGCGGGTGCCAAGCAAATCTTCAGCTCGCTGCCCATCGCGATCATCATGCTGCTCTTCATTGTCGCCAGTGCCTGGCACATGAAGATCGGCATGCAGGTCGTGATCGAAGACTATGTGCACAATGAAAAGATCAAGCTCGCCAGCGTGATGGCTAACAATTTCTTCTGTATCGCGGTGGCGCTCGCCTCGATTTACGCGATCCTCAAAATGTCATCGGGAGTCTAGCCCATGACTACCAAGAATTCGGCTACTGAAGGTAACGGCAAGGCCAGCAACGGCAGCAGCGGTCCAGGAAGTGGTCCTGCCACCAACGGAAAAGCCTATCCGATCGAAGACCACACCTACGACGTCGTCGTGGTCGGCGCCGGCGGCGCGGGCTTGCGCGCCGTGGTCGGCTGCTCCGAGGCCGGCCTGCGCACCGCCTGCATCACAAAGGTGTTTCCGACCCGCTCGCACACGGTTGCCGCCCAGGGCGGTATTTCGGCGGCGCTCGGCAACATGCACCAGGACGACTGGCGCTGGCACATGTACGACACCGTCAAGGGGTCGGACTGGCTCGGCGACCAGGACGCGATCGAATACATGGTGCGCAACGCGCCCGAGGCGGTCTACGAGCTCGAGCATTGGGGCGTGCCGTTCTCGCGCACCGAGGACGGCAAGATCTACCAGCGCCCGTTCGGCGGCATGACGCTGGATTTCGGCAAGGGCCAGGCGCAGCGCACCTGCGCGGCCGCCGACCGCACTGGTCACGCCATGCTGCACACGATGTACGGCCAGGCGCTGCGCCACGCCGCGGAGTTCTACATCGAGTTCTTCGCTATCGACCTGATCATGGACGACCAGGGTGTCTGCCGCGGCGTCATCGCGCTCAAGCTCGACGACGGCACGCTGCATCGCTTCCGCGCCCAGACCACGATTCTGGCCACCGGCGGCTACGGCCGCGCCTACGCCTCCTGCACCTCGGCGCATACCTGCACCGGTGACGGCGGCGCCATGGCGCTGCGCGCCGGCCTGCCGCTCCAGGACATGGAGTTCATCCAGTTCCACCCGACCGGCATCTACGGCTCGGGCTGCCTCGTCACCGAAGGCGCCCGCGGCGAAGGCGGCTATCTCGTCAATTCCGAAGGCGAGCGCTTCATGGAGCGCTACGCGCCGTCAGCCAAGGATCTTGCTTCCCGCGACGTGGTCTCGCGCGCGATGACCATCGAGATGCGCGAAGGCCGCGGCGTCGGCAAGAAAAAGGACCACATCTATCTGCACCTCGATCATCTCGATCCCAAGGTGCTGCAGGAAAGGCTGCCGGGCATTTCCGAATCGGCAAAGATCTTCGCCAATGTCGACGTCACCCGCGAGCCGATTCCGATCACGCCGACCGTGCACTACAACATGGGCGGCATCCCCACCAATTATCACGGCGAAGTGCTGACCAAGCGAAACGGCGACGACAACGCCACCGTGCCCGGCCTGATGGCGCTCGGTGAAGCCGCCTGCGTCTCCGTGCACGGCGCCAACCGGCTCGGCTCCAATTCGCTGATCGATCTCGTGGTGTTCGGCCGCTCCGCGGCGCTGCGTTGCGCCGAGAAACTAACGGCAAACGGCAAGCAGCCGGACTTGCCGGCTGATTCCGCCGACATGGCGCTCGGCCGGCTCGATCATTATCGCTACGCCTCCGGCGGCACGCCGACCGCAAAGCTGCGCGACAGCATGCAGCATGTGATGCAGAGCAATTGCGCGGTGTTCCGCACCGGCGAGATCCTGAGCGAAGGCCAGAACCTGATCCACAAGGTGCATGGCGGCATCGGCGACGTCGCGACCACGGACCGTTCGCTGGTCTGGAATTCCGACCTGGTCGAGACCCTGGAATTCGACAATCTGATCGTGCAGGCCGTGGTGACGATGGACTCGGCGGCGAACCGCTCCGAGAGCCGCGGCGCCCATGCCCGCGAGGATTTCCCCGATCGCGACGACAAGAACTGGATGAAGCACACGCTGGCGTGGATCGACGAGCGCGGCAAGACCGCGATCGATTACCGCCCGGTGCACGATTACACGATGACCAACGACGTGCAGTATATCCCGCCGAAGGCGCGGGTGTATTGATCGAACCACAGCAGCCGTCATTCCGGGGCGATGCGTTAGCATCGAACCCGGAATCTCGAGATTCCCCAGTGCGCAATTGCGCACCTGCGGTCTGGTCCTTCGGACCATCCCGGAATGACGAAAGGTTAGAGGAATGGTTGAATTCGCGCTTCCGAAAAACTCAAAGATCACCGGCGGCAAGGCCTGGCCGAAGCCGGCGGGCGCGACCGAGACGCGCGAGTTCCGGGTGTATCGCTGGAATCCGGACGACGGCAAAAATCCGAGCGTCGACAGCTATCACATCGACACCAGCGAATGCGGGCCGATGGTGCTCGACGGCCTGATCTGGATCAAGAACCACATCGATCCGACGCTGACCTTCCGCCGCTCTTGCCGCGAAGGCGTCTGCGGTTCCTGCGCCATGAACATTGACGGCCAGAACACGCTGGCCTGCACCAAGTCGATGCACGACGTCAAAGACGGCGCGGTGAAGGTCAACCCGCTGCCGCACCAGCCGGTCGTCAAGGACCTGGTGCCTGATCTGACCAACTTCTACGCTCAATATGCCTCGATCGAGCCGTGGCTGAAGACCACGACGCCGACGCCGCAGAAGGAATGGAAGCAGAGCCACGAGGACCGCGAAAAACTCGACGGGCTCTACGAATGCATCCTGTGCGCCTGCTGCTCGACCTCGTGCCCGAGCTATTGGTGGAACAGCGACCGCTTCCTGGGTCCGGCCGCCTTGCTGCAGGCGACGCGCTGGGTCAAGGATTCCCGCGATGAAGCCACCGGCGAGCGGCTCGACAATCTCGAAGACCCGTTCCGGCTCTACCGCTGCCACACCATCATGAACTGCGCGAAAGCGTGTCCGAAGGGCCTCAACCCGTCGGAGGCCATCGCCGAGCTCAAGTTGAAGCTGGTCGAGCGGCAAATTTAGCTAATTTGTCGCAAGTCGCCGGAAATACGGCCGGACCGGCGCTGAGAAAGTTTCTATTACCCGGCGGCTTTGTTCCGATACCGGATTGACGTAAGATTCGCTCCGGAGCTGGAGCGCCCGTGCAGACCGCACAACGCAATTCGCTGAGATTGCTGCAATGGATGATGGCCGCTTCGCTGGCCCTTCCGGTGGCGCTGTTCGTGTTTGCATCCGCGGTTTCCTGGGTCTCGGTCAACCAGACCGCCGACCGCGAGATCGAACGCTCGCTCGACGTCGTGCACGAGCACGCGCTGAAAGTGCTCGAGACCATCGACCGCAGCCTGTCGGAGATCGCCGAGATCATCAGAGGCATTCCCGACGCCGGCATCACCTCGCGTGAGGAAACCCTGCATCAGCGGCTGAAGCAGCTCGTGGGATCCCTGCCCCAGGTGAAATCGACCTGGATTTTCGACGCCAGGGGCCGCGCGCTCGTCAACAGCCTCGTCACGCCGCCGCCCGATATCGACTTCTCGGACCGGGATTACTTCAAGGCGCATGTCGCCGGCGACGTCGGAACCTATATTGGCGAAGCATTGAAGCCGCGTCCGCCCTATCAGGGCGCACCGTTCTTCGGCTTCAGCCGGCGGCGGCAAAACGAGGACGGCAGCTTCGCCGGCGTGATCCAGGCGTCGGTACTTCCGGAATATTTCGAGAATTTCTACGCCCGGATCGGCCGCGAGCCGGGCAGCTTCTTTGCGCTCGGGCTGAAGGATGGCGCGATACTGGCCCGTTTCCCGGCCACCGACCAGGAGGTTCGCCTCGACCTCTCGGGCGCGGTCGGACAACAGATCGCGGCGAACCCCAGGGCGGGGCTCATCACCGTGACGTCGCCGGCGGACGGCATTGAGCGACGACTGGGCTACCAGCGGCTCGCCGAATATCCGATCTATATCAGCGCCGGCCTCGAGACGTCGGCGATCCGGGAGCGCTGGTTCTCCACCGTGAGCCAGCACCTGATCTTCGGCGCGCCGGCCACCGCCCTGCTGTTTTCCCTGCTCGCACTGGCGCTGCGGCGGACGCGGCATCTGTATGCCGAGGCCGCCAGGCGGCAGGAGGCAGAGGACGCGCTGAAGCATGGCCAGCGGCTCGAGGCGCTGGGGCAACTCACCGGCGGCGTCGCGCACGACTTCAACAACCTGCTGACGGTGATCCGCGCCTCCGTCGATCTGTTGCGGCGGCCGGACCTGCCGGAGCCGCGCCGCCTGCGCTACATCGACGCGATCTCTGACACGGTGACGCGCGCGGCACGCCTGACCAGCCAGCTGCTGGCATTCGCACGCCGTCAGACACTCAAGCCGGAACTGTTCGACGTCGGCCAGAACGTGCAGACGCTGGGCGAGATGATCAAAACGCTGGTCGGGGCGCGGATCGAGATCGAGATCGACGGACCGAGCGAGCCGTGCATCGTCAATGCCGATGCCGGGCAGTTCGAGACCGCCATGATCAACATGGCGGTCAACGCCCGCGACGCCATGGATGGCCGCGGCAAGCTGACCATCGCGGTGCGCGCGGCAACCGAATTGCCCAGCGCCATCGTGCAATCGCAGGATTCTCACAGCCAGGGCAATGCCTCCGCCGGCCAGAAATCATCTGGCCAGAAGCCGACCGGTTACGTCGCGGTCTCGGTCGAGGATACCGGCGTCGGCATTCCCCAGGAGCAGTTCGGCCGCATCTTCGAGCCCTTCTTCACCACCAAGGAAGTCGGCCAGGGCACCGGCCTCGGCCTGTCCCAGGTGTTCGGTTTCGCCAAGCAATCCGGTGGCGAAGTCGCGGTGGCCAGCGAAGTGGGAAAAGGCAGTGTTTTCACGCTGTACCTGCCGCGCGCCGCCGCGGACGTCAGGCCGCAGCAGATATCGGCGGAAGATGCCCCGCCGCTCGACGGCAGGGGCATGTCGGTGCTCGTGGTCGAAGATAATATCGAGGTCGGAAAATTCGCCACCGATGCGCTGGCCGAGCTCGGCTACGGCACGACCCTGGTCGAGAATGCCACCCACGCGCTGGAAGAACTGGCTGCAGGCGCCGACCGCTACGACGTCGTCTTCACCGACGTGGTGATGCCGGGCATGACCGGCATTGAGCTGGCGCAGGAAATCCGCCGCTACCATGCCGATCTGCCGGTCGTGTTGACCAGCGGTTACAGCCATGGCCTGTCGGAAAGCGGCAGCGACGGTTTTGAGCTGTTGCAGAAGCCGTATTCGATTGAGCAGCTCTCGCGCGTGCTGCACGCAGTCGCCCGCTGGCGCATGATGAAGCGCGCCACCGCGACGCGGGCGTCCTGAGATCCCACCGTCGTTGGACCGGCAAGGAACCTTCTGATTTTCTTCGCGTTATCGGGCCATGGGCAAGACCAGTGGCAAGTCCGACACAAAGGCCGCCGCAACGTCCAGGCCTTCTGCGAAGAAATCCGCTTCCAACAAAGAATCCATTTCCGAAAAACAATCGGCAGAAAAGTCCGAAATTGTCGACGTTGTCGCGGAAGGTGGCGATCATGTCGAACCGCCGCCGGAGGTCGTCGAACCCGATCCGGAATTATCGCCGGAGGAAGCCGAGCAGGCGCGCAAGGACTATCTGCTGACGCGGTTCTGGATCAGCGCCAAGGGCTTCTGGGGCAAGGGCGGCGACCGGCTGGCGTGGATATTCTCGATCGGGCTCCTGATCCTGATCGTCACCAATGTGGGCTTTCAATACGGTATCAATCTCTGGAACCGAGCCATCTTCGACGCCCTGGAGCAGCGCGATTCGGCAAGCGTATTTTACCTGACCGCGGTATTTTTCCCGCTGGCGATCGGCAGCGTCCTGCTTGGCGTGGCGCAAGTCTTCACACGCATGGGAATCCAGCGCCGCTGGCGTGGCTGGGTAACCAACAGTGTTCTGTCGCGCTGGTTGAGCAACGGCCGCTATTATCAACTCAATCTCGTCAGCGGCGACCACAAGAACCCGGAACATCGCATGGCCGAAGATCTGCGGATCGCCACCGATGCGCCGGTGGATTTTGTCGCCGGCGTCACCGCTGCGTTCCTGTCGGCGAGTACCTTCATCGTGGTGCTTTGGACCATCGGCGGCTCGCTGACGGTGACGATGGCGGGGTCGGCCATCACCATTCCCGGCTTCCTCGTCATTGCCGCGGTGCTGTATGCCGCGATCGCCTCGGGTTCGATCGTGACGATCGGACGCAGCTTCGTGCAGGTCTCCGAAGACAAGAATCAGGCCGAGGCCGAGTTTCGCTACACTCTCATCCGCGTACGCGAAAACGGCGAAAGCATCGCGCTGCTGGGCGGCGAGCAGGAAGAACGCGACGGCATCGACAAGAACTTTACAAACGTGCTGCGGCAATGGGCGCGGCTTGCGGGCCAGCACATGCGCACCACAGTGGTGTCGCAGGGGTCGGGCCTGATTGCGCCTGTGGTGCCAATCTTGTTGTGTGCGCCGAAATTTCTCGACGGCAGCATGTCGCTTGGGCAGGTGATGCAGGCCGCCTCCGCCTTCACCATCGTGCAGACCGCGTTCGGCTGGCTGGTCGACAATTATCCACGCCTTGCCGACTGGAACGCCTGCGCGCGCCGCATCGCCTCGCTGATGATGTCGCTCGACGGCCTGGAGCGCGCCGAGCGCGGCGATGGCTTCGGCCGCATCAAGCGCGGCGAAACCGAAGGCGAGGCCATGCTCAGCCTCAACGACCTTTCGGTAACGCTGGACGACGGCACCGCTGTCGTTGACGAGGCCGAAGTGGTGATCGAACCGGGCGAACGGTTGCTGGTGACCGGCGAATCCGGCACCGGCAAGAGCACATTGGTGCGGGCGATCGCGGGGCTGTGGCCATGGGGCGACGGCAGCATCAATTTCCATCCCGACCGACGACTGTTCATGCTGCCGCAAAGGCCATACGTGCCGTCGGGCACGCTGCGGCGCGCCGTAGCATATCCGGGAGCCGCCGACGACTGGACGGTGGAAGCGATCGGCGAAGCGCTGGATAAGGTTGGCCTCAGCCATCTCAAGGACAAGATCGAGGAAGAGGCACCCTGGGACCAGACCCTGTCCGGCGGCGAAAAGCAGCGGCTGGCGTTCGCGCGGCTCTTGCTGCACAACCCCGACATCGTGGTGCTGGACGAGGCGACCTCCGCGCTCGACGAAAAGAGCCAGGACCAGATGATGGAGATGGTCACACGCGAATTGCCCAAGGCCACCATCGTCAGCGTGGGCCACCGCGCCGAGCTGGAAGCCTTCCACAGCCGCAAGATCGTGCTGGAACGGCGCAAGGGC
The DNA here is from genome assembly GCF_964252915.1 of Bradyrhizobium sp. LjRoot220. Taxonomy (NCBI): domain Bacteria; kingdom Pseudomonadati; phylum Pseudomonadota; class Alphaproteobacteria; order Hyphomicrobiales; family Nitrobacteraceae; genus Bradyrhizobium; species Bradyrhizobium sp. LjRoot220. Next base: position 460,356 of record NZ_CAXUPS020000006.1, on the reverse strand, counting down.
GGCGCCAAGCTCGTCAGCGACATCGACCTGATCCCGCGCAAGGGCAAACGCCTGCTCAGCCACTTCCTGCGTCGCCGCAGGACATCGAAATAGCTGGCGTGATACTAGCTGTCGTCCCGGCCTTGAGCCGGGACCCAGACGCCGCGGCCGGTGTTATTAGAAAAGGAAGATAACGATCGGCGCGCAAACAAATGAACGCTGGTGGTTATGGGTCCCGGCTCAAGGCCGGGACGACGAGAGTTGGAGTCCTCGCTAAAAGTCGCTATGCATGCGCCGCTTTCCACCGAGGATATCCGTTTGAAGCCCGACAACGACCCCACGCCCGCGCCGTTCGGCGCGTTCGCACCGAATGCCGCACAGGCCGCGATCATTGCGCTGGCGCACCGCTCGCGGCTGAAGCGCGGCGCGTTCCGGCCGATGCTGTCGCGACTGGTCAATGTGCTGCGCGCGGGACCGGTGGACGTGAGATACCAGGGAGCATCGTTTCGCTTCTATCACCAGGCCAGCGCCACCGAGCGCGGCGCGCTGTTCAATCCCGATTACAACATCGAGGAGCTGGATTTTTTGCGCACGCATACCCCATCCGGCGGCGTGTTCGTCGATGTCGGCGCCAATGTCGGGACCTACGCCCTGGCGTTGGCGCGCCATGTCGGCACCAGCGGCAAGGTGATCGCGATCGAGCCGCATCCGGTCACGCATGCGAGGCTCGCCTTCAACAATGCCGCATCCGGCTTTGCTCAAACCAGGCTGGTCGCCGCCGCTGCCGGTCCTGCCGATGGCGAACTGATGATCGAGACCGATGGCGACAATCTCGGCGCCAGCCACATCGTGTCGGATCAGGCCTCGAGCAAGGCGATCAAGGTGCCGTCGCTGCGGCTGCAGCGCATTCTCGATGAAGCCGGCGTCTCGCATGTCGATGCGCTGAAGATCGACGTCGAAGGCTTTGAGGACCGGGTATTGACCGGCTTCTTCAACGAGGCGCCGCAGTCGCTGTGGCCGCGGGCGGTGGTGATCGAACATCTGTCATCGAACGAGTGGCAGAATGACTGCATCGCCGGCATGCGTGCGTGCGGCTATGCCGAGACCGGCAAGACGCGCAGCAATACGCTGCTGCTGCGAGGCTGAACCGACCATTTTTCACACGACGGGAGAGTTCGATGATCGACCATATCGGTTTTCCGGTTTCGGATTATGAACGCGCCAAGGCGTTCTATGTGAAGGCGCTGGCGCCGCTCGACTACGTGCTGGTGATGGAGGTGACGCAGGAGCAGACCGGCCATGATCCCGCGGCCGGCTTTGGCGCCAATGGCAAGCCGGATTTCTGGATCGGCGGCGAGGGCGGAATGAACAAGCCGCTGCATGTCGCAATCCTCGCCAAGGACCGCGCCACCGTCGACGCCTTTTACAGAGCCGCCATTGCGGCCGGCGGGCGCGACAATGGCGCGCCTGGAATTCGCGCTCACTATCATCCGAATTATTACGGCGCGTTCGTGCTCGACCCCGACGGGCATAACATCGAGGCGGTCTCCCACGCGCCGGAATGACCGGCCCCTTCAGGTTTCATGGGGAACCTCCGGGCACCAGTTCCGTTATCGCGGGATGCCGATCGAACCTCCCGAAATCCCGCCCCCGACACCGGGAACGCCAACCGAGCCGCCCCGCGAATATCCGCCAGGCAGTCCCCGCCCCGAGGTGCCGCCACCGGCGCGTGAGCCCGGTGCTCCGTCGCCGCCGCAGGAATTGCCGGGCAAGTTGCCCGACGAATTCCCGGTGCGCGGGCCGAACGGGCCCTCAACACCCAACCCGGCCACAGATCGGCCACAGGGAGCAATTTGACTTTGGATTTGAAAGCGTCGTCTGAATACGCAATGAACAATTGCGCATGTAACCTATTGCGTCCTCGAAATAAAAAGCATCCGCGCTTTCCTGCCCGCCACAATCCGGCCTAACGATGGGCCGTTGATCGACCCGCCGAAACGGCTTCCTCTGCCGCCAGAACCTTTCCAGGGACCAAGAACATCATGACAAACCTTCGCATCGTGCTGCTTGCCACGACCGCTCTGACGGTGGCGCAGATCGCGACATCAGCTTCGCACGCGCAGACCGCGCCACTCGTCGTCGCACAGGCGAGGGAAGAGCTCGGTCCGGACGGAAAGCCCAAGGCGCCGCCAAAGGGCGCGCCGCCGCCGGCTGCCAGGCCACCGGCACCGCCCACGCCGCCACCGGCCGCAGCGCCGCCTCCGCGCCCGACGCCACCGCCAGCTCCGCCGCCTGCTGCGGCTCCTCCGCCGCGTCCCGCACCGCCGGCTCCGCCTCCTGCTGCGGCCCCTCCACCGCGCCCAACACCGCCGCCGCCACCCGCAGCCGCTCCCCCGCCGCGGCCGACACCACCGCCGCCACCCGCAGCCGCTCCCCCGCCGCGGCCGACACCGCCTGCAGCGCCGCCACCGGCAGCCGCGCCGAAGCAAACGCCTCCGCCCGCCGCAGCGCCGCCCCCGCGTCCGACACCTCCGCCAGCGCCGACGGCAGCTCCGCCCGCCCGCACACCGCCCCCACCGGCGGCAACCACCACGCCGGCGCCGACCGCATCGCCGCCGCCTGCCGGCACAACTCCTGGCGCGCCGCCGCGCGCCGGCCAGCCGCCGGCTGATACCAAGCGTGTGCCGGGGACGCCCGGTGCAGGGCCGACGGCCACGCCGACCGCGACACCATCGCCGACCGCGCCTCCGGCTGCTGGAACGCCTGCGACACCGCCTGCTGGCGCAGCACCCGGAACGCCTTCGCCGCGTCCTGGTGCACCGCCAGCCGCTGGCGGCGCCACGCCGACACCTCCGGGTGGCCAGCCACCGCGCCCTGGTCAGCCACCCGGGGCACCGCCGGCTGCCGCCACGCCAACAACTCCCCCGGCCACACCGGGTGCAACTCCGGCCGCACCGGGCACGCCGCCCGCTGCCGGAAGGACACCGCCTGCCGGCGCACCTCCGTCAGCCGGAGCGCCGGCGGCTGGCGCGCCTACGCCTCCGCCGCCCGGCCCGCAGGGACGCCCGGCCGTTCCGCCCGCGCCTCCCGCCGGTGCCGCGGCACCAAGTGTCGTCCCCGGCTCGGCAGCCGCAACACCACCGCCCAACAGGGCGCAATTCGCGCCGCCGACGGTTGCACCGGCGTTCCGGGCCGCACCGACGATCACAACGCAACTGCCGCCACCGCCACCGCCACGGCGGGAAAACATGACGCCACTCGCTATTGGCGCCATTGGCGCGGGCGTCGTGGCAGGCGCCGTGGTCGGCGCGTCCATCGCCGATTACCGCAACCAGCGACGCGAAACCATCGAAGGCGGACGCACCATCTACACCGAGCCGGACCGGATCATCATCCGCGACCCGAGCGGGCAGCAATACGTGCGCGGCAACGATCTCTATCGCTTCCGTTATGGTGCGCGTGACATCCAGACCGAGACCGTCGGCGGCGAAACCCGCACCGTCGTAATCCGGCCGGACGGCAGCCGGATCATCACCGTGGTCGGCAATGACGGGCGACTGCTGCGCCGGATCCGCCGCGACGAGCGCGGCCGCGAGGTCATCATCATCGACAACAGCTACCGCGATCCGCGCGCGGTCGGCGGCTTCTATGTCGACCTGCCGCCGCCAGTGGTCAGCATGCCCTACGACCGCTACATCGTCAGCGCGGAGGAGGCGTCTCCGGAAGTGATCTATGACACGATGGTGGCGCCGCCGGTGCAACGGATCGACCGGCGCTACTCGCTCGACGAAATCCGCTACAGCCCCAATGTCCGGATGCAGATGCCGAGTATCGACATCAACAGCATCAACTTCGCGACCGGTTCATGGGAGATCCCGCCGGACCAGGCGGCGAAGCTGCAGGCGATTGCCGACGGCCTCAATCGGGCGATCCAGGCCAACCCGCGCGCGGTGTTCCTGATCGAAGGGCACACCGACAAGGTGGGCTCCGACATCGATAATCTCTCGCTGTCTGACCGCCGCGCGGAATCCGCCGCAACGCTGCTGACGCAGCAGTTCAACGTGCCGGCGGAGAACCTGACCTCGCAGGGTTATGGCGAGCAGTATCCGAAGGACCCGGTCGACGGACCGAGCGAGATCAACCGGCGCGTCACCATCCGCAACATCACGCCGCTGCTCAACGGCGGCCAGGCCTCGCTGCCGCCGCCGCCGCCCGGCACCGCGCCGCCGCGGCGCTGAGGTCGATCGGCACGATAAGAAAATGGCCGGGAGCAATCCCGGCCATTTTGTTTTGCGTCAGGCGCTGAGCGCCCGCGGCGGCAGACAGGCGTCGCAGATCGCCGCCACATGACGATGGTCGGTACCGCAACAGCCGCCCAGAATGCGCATCGCCGGAAATGAGCGCCGGAGATTCAGATAGCGCCGGCCGAGATCCTGCGGATCGCCTGCGTCGAGCGTTGTGGACTCATCCAGTTCAGCATGGCTTTTGGTCGACGCGTTGGCTCTGATGCCGTGGATGCGCTTGACCCAGGCCTCGTCCGCTTTCAGCGCGTGTTCGAAATGCGTCGGATGCGCGCAATTGACCAGGAAGTATTCGACCGAAGCCTGGGTCGCGCGATCCACCGCCTCGATCGCTTCGCGCAGCGTTTCGCCGTTGACCAGACGGCCGTCGGTTTCCACCGTGAACGAAATCACCGCCGGAATCTGTTGCGCTCTGGCAGCGCGCGCGATGCCGATCGCTTCATTGATGTTCGTGAGCGTGTAGGCTGTCACCATATCGGCGCCGCCTTCGACGAAGGCCGCGATCTGCGCGCCGTGATAAATCTCGGCTTCGGCCGCATCCATGTTGCCGGCCTTGTAGCCGTCGCCGCGCGGGCCGATGGCGCCGCTGACGACGCAAGGCGTCGTCGGCTTTTCCCAATCGGCGCGCAGCTCCGCGAGCAGCTTGATCGCGCGAATATTGATCGCCCTGAGTGCGGCCGCATCGTAGCCAAGCAGGGCGCCCCAATCGGGATTGGCGCGCCATGTCGGGCTGTCCAGCACAAAGCCAACGCCATGGTCGCGTGCGACCGCCATGTAGGCCTGGTAGTATCGCTTCAGCGAGTCCGGGCCTTCCGGTCTGTCGAGCAGCACGAAGGCGGCGAAATGCGGCAGTTCAATCCCTTCGTGGAAGATCAGCGTCGTTTCCATGCCGCCGTCGGTGAGGAAAATGCCCCCGCGGCGCTGCGGCAGGTCGTATCGATATTTTGTCACTGCAATATCTCCGTAATCGGCAAATGGCTCTGATGGTAGGTCTCACGTGGCGCGGTTCGGTCTGGCCGAACTGGTGCTGCATTGTGTCGCGGCTTCCTAGACGGCTCGTGGTGCAGCTGCATCCCCGGCCGTAAAATGCTACGGAATCAGAGGGTTGTACGGCGGACACGAATCCGCGGCGCTGCTGCACGCAGACCAAACCGTACCGCGAGTACAGTTTTTGGAGACACCGAATGGGAAAAGGCGAAGCGACCCGCGAGCGAATTCTCGAGATTGCTGAAGCCGCCGTGCTCGCCAAGGGGTTTGGCGCCACGTCGATCGACGAGGTGATCGCGGAGGCCGGCCTCACCAAGAGCGGCTTCTTCTATCATTTCAAGGACAAGAATGCGCTCGCGCGCGAAATGCTGCGCCGCTACGTCAAAACCAACGACCAGCTGTTCGACGACGTCTTCGCGCGCGGCCGGCAGCTGTCGGACGATCCGCTGCAAGCGTTCCTGATTTCGCTGAAGCTGCTCGCCGAAGTGATGGCCGATCTGCCGAACGGGCATCCCGGCTGCCTGATTGCAAGCATCTGTTATCAGGAGCGGCTGTTCGACCGCGAGGTGCGCGATCCCACCGCACAGTCGGTGCGCGACTGGAACGCGCGCTTCCGCCACATCCTCGGCGGGATCGCCGCGGTCCATCCACCGAGGGAGCCGGTCGATCTCGACGATCTCGCCGACATGGTGTCCTGCATTGTCGACGGTGCGATCATCATGTCGAAAACGCTGAACGATCCGGGCCGGCTGGAACGCCAGATCCTGATCTTCCGAAGCTGCGTGAAGCTGATTTTCTCGGCTCCATCGCCTTCCTGACGCGCGCCGATCATCAGAATCTATTTCGCCGCGGCGAGCCCCAGCGCGTCGACCATCACGCGGAAGACCTCCGTATTGTCCATCGAACCCCTGACCCGTTCGCTGCCGGGCCCGGTCGCGGTCAGGATGACGTCTTCGCCGGAATGCACGCTGGCGTTCATCATCGCCGGCAGATTGCCGGGCCGCAGCACGGCGCCGGGAACGCCCTTGTACTTTTCGTTGGCCTTGAAGGTTCCGTCGTCGTCTCCCTTCATGGTCGGGTCGTTCGGGCCGTCGAGTTTGGGGCGGAAGGTCTCGTAATGGTCGGGCAGGCTGGCCGAGAAGATGGCGAGCCGCCGGCTGACGTCGACGCGCGACGGATAGCCGTCGGCATCGGGCGCCGGGTAATTCGGGAAGCCGGCCTTGTCGTAGACGCCGACGCGCTCGCGCATCGGCGCCTCCGACGTCGTGTTCATGTCGTGATTGATGGTGCCGACAAGAGCGTTGGGGTGGTTATGGTCCGGTGTGACCAGGATCAGGGTGTCGTCGCCGCGCTTGCTCGCCCAGTCGCGGGCGAGGCGCACCGCATTGTCGAGCATGATGGTGTCGTAGACGGCGCGGTCGAAGTCGAGGGCATGCGCGTATTTGTCGATCAATCCGGATTCCACCATCAGGAAGAAGCCGGCCTCGTTTTTCGACAGCACGTTCAGCGCGGCCTGGAGCTGCTCGGTCAGGTCTGGCTGCTCGGGAAATTTCTTGACGCCGCCGCCCTTGAGGAATTTGCGATCCAGCGCCCCGTCCATATTTCTCGTGGCGAACAGCCCGAGCAACTGGCGCGTCTCGGGTTTGGCCGCCAGCGCATTGAGTTCGCCTGCGGTCGTCGCCATGGCGTAGCCGGCGTCGCGGAACCGGGCGATATAGTCGATCTCGTCCTTGCGCTTGGATCCGGCCGCCGACTTCGGCAGGAAGTTCGCGCTGCCGCCACCCAGCAACACCTCGGGCCTCGCCGCGAAAAGCTGCTCGACAATCTCGTCATAGGCAGCCCGGCGGCGCGTATGCGCCACCATCGCCGCCGGCGTGGCGTCCTCGACTTCGGTGGTGGTCACGATACCGATGCTCATCTTAAGCCGGCGCTTGGCCAGGCTCGCGATGGTCTCGACCTTGGGATCGTCGAGCGCGTCTCTGGTGCGGTCGGCATAGACGCCCATCGCATTGACCGCGCTCTTGTGGCCGGTGGAATAGGCGCTGGCCGAGTTTGCCGAATCGGTGATGATCGAATCCGAGCCGGCGGTCGCCACCAGCGCCGTATGCGGCATGTCGTCCATCGCAAGCTTGCCGAGGCTCTTGCCCTCCGCAATGCCCTTGGAAAGCAGCCGCGCCGCGACGCGATGCGCAGGCGACATCCCATCGCCGATGAACAGGATGACGTTCTTGGCCTTGCGTGGCCCGGTGTCGTAGACCGTCCACGTCACCTTGCGGCTCTTGGTGCCGTCACTGACCTCGACGACGACCGGCCCGGGCTTTGCCAGTTCGACATCGCGAAGCAGCAGCGCGGATTGGTCCCTGCCGTCTTCGCGCTCGATGAACGTTGCGGCCCGGCCGAACACGGCGGCGTAGTCCTGGCCGTTGACGGTTACCTTCAGTTTCGCCTGGTCGACCCTGTCGGGGAATTCAACCTTGAAATCGAACTGCGCGCCGGAGAGGATTTCGGCGCGGTCGATCGGATAGACGGTTTGGGCAACAGCCGGCGATGCCGAGAGCAGGACGGCGAGGGTGATGACGGTGATTGGCTTGATCAAAATCGGCTCCGCGCGTGCTTGCCTGCGGAACAGCGACAAGCCGCTGCTTGCGCAGAAGTGAAGGCGATCAATTCTATCCAGCCCGAATGACACCTATGTAACGGCCGCCCGCAGCGATGCAGAGGTGGCGAAAAGAGCCCGGCCTCCGGCCGTTCAGTCCTTGTCGTTACCGAGCTTGAAGATTTCGGAACCATCGCCGCTCGATAGCAAGCCGGTGTCTGAATAAAGCTTCAGCTTGGCGCGGGTATCCGTGATGTCGAGGTTGCGCATGGTCAACTGGCCGATGCGGTCTGCCGGCGTGAACGCCGCATCCTCCACCTTCTCCATGCTCAGCCGTTCCGGCTTATAAGTCAGGTTCGGGCTCTCGGTGTTCAGCAGCGAGTAGTCGTTGCCACGGCGCAATTCGAGCGTCACCTCGCCGGTGACGGCGCGCGCCACCCAACGCTGGGCGGTTTCGCGCAGCATCAACGCCTGCGAATCGAACCACCGGCCCTGGTAGAGCAACCGGCCGAGGCGTATGCCGCTGATGCGATACTGCTCGATCATGTCTTCGTTGTGGATGCCGGTGACCAGGCGCTCATAGGCGATGTGCAGCAGCGCCATGCCGGGCGCCTCATAGATGCCGCGGCTCTTGGCCTCGATGATCCGGTTCTCGATCTGGTCGCTCATGCCAAGGCCGTGCCGGCCGCCGATGGCGTTGGCCTCGAGGAACAGCGCGACCGGATCCGCAAAGGTCTGGCCGTTCAGCGCAACGGGCTGGCCCTCCGCAAAACGCACGACGACCTTTTCGGCCTTGACGATACAATCGTCGCGCCAGAACGGCACGCCCATGATCGGATTGACGATCTTGATGCCGCTGTCGAGGCTTTCGAGATCCTTGGCCTCATGGGTTGCGCCCAAAATATTGCTGTCGGTCGAGTAGGCCTTTTCGGCGCTCATCTTGTAGGCAAATCCATTCGCGGTCATGAACGCCGACATTTCCGCGCGGCCGCCCAATTCGTCGATGAACTGCTGGTCGAGCCAGGGCTTGTAAATCCGAAGATTGGGATTGGTCAAAAGGCCGTAGCGATAGAACCGCTCGATGTCGTTGCCCTTGTAGGTGGAGCCATCGCCCCAGATGTTGACGCCGTCCTCCTTCATCGCCGCAACCAGCATCGTGCCGGTGACCGCGCGACCGAGCGGCGTGGTGTTGAAATAGGTGTTGCCGCCGGTGGAGACGTGGAAGGCGCCGGACTGGATCGCGGCAATGCCTTCGTGGACCAGTTGCGTGCGGCAATCCACCAGCCGGGCTTTCTCGGCGCCGAATTCCAGCGCCTTGCGCGGAATTTCGTCGTAATCGGCCTCGTCCGGCTGCGCGAGATTGGCGGTATAGGCAAAGGTGCGGGCGCCCTTTTGCTTCATCCACACCAGCGCCGCCGAGGTGTCGAGACCGCCCGAAAAAGCGATGCCGACTTTTTCCCCTTTGGGCAGGCTCTTCAGGATCGTACTCATCGTGCTTCCAATCGGTCGAAATGGCGGATGTCGTGTGCGGCTTTAGCTGCGCGAATAACAAACTTTGCGCTGATGGGCACGCCTTTAATAGCCCAAATGGCAACCGGCCGGGGTCAGATTAACCCGGCTGGCGCGAGCGCTTCGCCAGGCGGTTCCAGGGCCGGGCCCATCGTGCCAGCGCGGCCTCGACCGACGCATCGGAGACCCGGGTCGACGGCCAGCGGTACAGCCAGCCATGGGCCAGCCAGATCACCAGAAAGCTGACCAGGCCGGCGGCCGCCACATCGGTGAAGAAATGCCCGCCGAATGCCATCCGCAGCACGCTGGTGACGATCCCGAACAGGGTCGCCGCCGCATAGGCCAAAGGCCGCCACGCCGGCGGCGCCAGCGCCGCGGGCGCGTAGGTCCAGAACGCGGTGGCGCCCTCGCCGGAGAAGAACGAGCAGTTGCGCCCGCACGTGCCGCGCGGATCCCAATACGGCACGAATTCCTGGGGCCCGTTGAACTGCGTCACCACCACCGGCCGCGGCCGGCCCCAATAGCTCTTGAAGGTGAGGTTGGTGAGGACGACGGCGGATAGCAGGATGGTGCTGAGCAGGAATACCGCGGCACGCGCGGGAATGAACATCGGCCGGTCCGGCCGCACCAGCTTGACCACGATCGCCGCAAGCGACGGCAGTGCGAGCGCCCATGCGATCCACATCGCGGCGTCGCGGGCGATGGCGGCGAGCACGCTGCGCTTCAGCGGAAACGACGTGGTCTCGGGGTCGTAAAACACCGCCGCCAGCTTGAGATCGAGTTCGGGGAAAATTCCGAACAGCAGTCCGATGATGAGCGCCAGCCCAAGCGCGATGAGAAGTCCGGTCCGGTTCATGGCGCGGGGTTTAGCCGAGGGGATGGCGGATGGGAAGACTCAACGATGCGGCCGCGAATGCGCGGGCAGCGGCGGTGGCGGCCGCGAGGGTTTTGGCGGCTCGCGCCACGCGCCCGCGGTGCGGCCTGCGATCATCCAGTAGACCAGACCTGCGACGATGCCGGCCCCGGTCATGATTTCGAGATGGCGGCGGATGATGCCATCAAAGCGCATCGTCTCGGGATCGAACGGGACCAGACCGAGATAGCAGGCGCAGCCTACGATCGCGCCGCCGACCGCATAGGCCAGCACGCTGCGGACATAAAACGCTTCGGTGATCAGAACCACGATCAGCGCCGGCAGCAGCGCAAAGCCCGAGATGAAGATGAAGCCGAACCCCAGCACGACATTGATCGCGCCCTGATCGATCGGCCCTGCGCCGAGATCGCTGAATTCGGGATACAGCACCGCGCCGACCACGATCACCCCCGCCGCCAGACAGGCGAACAGGAATGCGAACAGGACCACGAAGAGGCGGCCGATCAGCGCCATTGCATCAAACCTATCTTGTCGTCATTGCGAGCGAAGCGAAGCAATCCATGCATCCTCGTCAATAGTGTGGATTGCTTCGTCGCCGCGCTCCCTTGCGGCAAACGCTTTGCGTTTGCCGCAGGCAATGACGGGTTTAGCAACAGCCTTAATCCGTCATCGCCATCGCGCGCAGCGCCTGGCGCTCGCGGGCGGACAATTTTTCGGTCTCCGATTTCAACTGGCCGCAGGCGGCGAGGATGTCGCGGCCGCGCGGCGTGCGCACCGGCGAGGAGTAGCCGGCGTTGAAAATATACTCGGAGAATTTTTCGATCTGGTCCCAGTCCGAGCATTCGTACTTGGTGCCGGGCCACGGATTGAACGGAATGAGGTTAATCTTGGCCGGAATGCCCTTGAGCATTTTTACCAGCAGTTTGGCGTCATCCATGGAATCGTTGACGCCCTTGAGCATCACATATTCGAAGGTGATGCGCCGCGCATTCGACGAGCCCGGATAATCGCGGCAGGCCTGCAGCAATTCGGCAATCGGATATTTGCGGTTGAGCGGCACCAATTCGTTGCGCAATTCGTCGCGCACCGCATGCAGCGAGATCGCCAGCATGACGCCCATCTCGTCGCCGGCGCGCACGATGTTGGGCACCACGCCGGAGGTCGACAGCGTGATGCGGCGGCGGGAAATGCCGATGCCTTCATTGTCGGCGACGATCAAGAGCGCATCGCGCACCGCGTCGAAATTATACAGCGGCTCACCCATGCCCATCATCACCACATTGGTGACGAGGCGGCTGCCGGTCGGGGTCTCGCGGTCGGCCCAGTCATTGAGGCGGTCGCGCGCCACCATGATCTGGCCGACGATTTCACCGGCGGTGAGGTTGCGCACCAAGCGCTGCGTGCCGGTGTGGCAGAACGAACAGGTCAGCGTGCAGCCGACCTGCGAGGAGACGCACAGCGTGCCGCGATCGGTCTCGGGGATGTAGACGCACTCAACTTCATGCGCCTTCTCGAGGGAATTGCCGCTCGGCAGCCGCAGCAGCCATTTGCGGGTGCCGTCGTTGGAGACCTGCTCGGCGACCACTTCCGGACGGTCGACGGTGAAATGCTGCACCAGTTGCGCGCGCATTTCCTTGGAGATGCTGGTCATCGCGTCGAAGTCTTTGGCGCCGCGGACATACATCCAGTGCCAGAGCTGCTGCGTGCGCATCTTGCGCTGCGCAGGCGCCACACCGATCTCGCCGAGCCGGTCGGCGATTTCCGCACGCGACAACCCGATCAGCGACGGCTTGGCCGGCGGCACATAGGTTTCGAGCGGAATTTTCTCGAGGGGAGCCTGAGCCGAGGAACTGCTCCCGATTGAAGCGACGGTCATCTTGTTCTGTTCCGAAAAATTTCTCCCTCATCCTGAGGAGCGGCGTCTTCGCCGCGTCTCGAAGGATGAAAGCCGGGCCTCGTGGTTCGAGACGGCGCTGACGCGCCTCCTCACCATGAGGGGAGAGCGGGGTACGTAGGGTGGGCAAAGCGAAGCGTGCCCACCGCAAGCGTTAATGGTGGGCACGGCGCGATGCGCCTTTGCCCACCCTACAAGTAGCACTCAAATAGGCCCTCCGGGGCCCACAAACAACGCCATTTTCGGCTCAAAACCGCTTAACGCCGGCAATCCTGCGCCAATTTGTCGAGCGCCTGCGACAGACCCTTCAGCGAGAAGATGTCCGTGGTCTCGGTGCCCTTGGCCGAAACGCCCTTGACGGTGACATCCGCCGCCTTGCGCATGGCATCGACCATCCGATCTTCTTCCGCCGCGTTCTTGATCCAGAGCCCGTCGCCCTGGGTATACATCGCATAGGACGCGCCGCCGACCTCGAGCGTGGATTCCGAACCCGGCTTCAGCGCATAGCCGATCATGATCGAGACCTCGTTGGTGACTTTTTCCGCCGGGCGCGTCGAGACGAAGGCGTAGGCCGGATCGCGCGGACGGTTAGGCGGATTGGTCTTCGACGACGACGGCTTTGCCAGCGCGAAACATACCTTCTTGCCGTTCGGCGTCGCGGTATAGGCGCCCCAGGTTCCGAACTGGCCGATCAGGGTCGGCTCCGCGCCGCCGGCGGCGGCCGCCGCGGCAGCCTCCGGTTTGGCGGCAGACTTCGCTGCTGCGGCCGGCTTTTCCGTTGCCGCGGGCCTGTCCGGTGCGGCGGGCTTGGCCGCCTCTTTGGCCCCCTTCGGGGCAGCGCTCTGCGCCTGCGCAAGGCTGGAGGCCCCGCACAGCAACGCACTCAGAACAAGGGATGTCAGTATCTGCCGCACGGACGACTGGTTCCCTCATCATTGTGACTGGAAGATGGCCCGACAACGCGTCGTGACGCCAACGATGGATAGCCGGAAAATGCCTTTTTGGGAAGGCAGTTACGGGCGTTGCCGCCGTGGCACCCACGGCCTTTTTGGCACCTCCCGCGCGCCGCGCGGGGTTAGCCTTTGATACGGCCCTCGCGCTGTTTCTGCCACTGTGCGTCGGTCCACTGCAGCAGGTCCTCGGCGCCGGAACTGCGCAAATGCGCGCCGCCATCCTGCACCACCATCTCGCCATTGATGTAGCCGGCCTGGTCGGAGATCAGGAAGCTCGCAAGGTTGGCGAGTTCGCCGTGCTCGCCGGCGCGGCCGAGCGGATTGCGCTGCGCCCAGCCCTCGTCGCGGCCCTCAGGGCGAAGCTGACCCGACGCGCCCGGCGTCGGAAACGCACCGGGCGCAATCGCCACCGTGCGAACGCCCTTCGGCCCCCACTCCACCGCCAGACTCCTGGTCATCGCCAGCACCGCGGACTTCGCCATCGCCGACGGCACGGTGAAGGCGCGGCCAGTGATGGTCGAGGTCGACAGGATGCTCAGCACCACGCCTTCATGGTTGCCCTCGATCCAGCGCTTGCCGGCCGCGAGCGTGCAATACATCGTGCCGTGCAGCGTGGGCCCCAGGATCGCATCCGCCGCGCGGAACGACAAATGTTCGGTCTGCGCGAGGAAGGTCGCGGCAGCATTGTTGACCAGAACGTCGATCGGCGCCTCGCGCCAGACCTGATCCATCATCGCATCGACCGCCGCGCCGTCGCGGATATCGCAACCGATCACCGAGACCTTGCCGCCGAGTTCTCCGCGCATCTGTGCCGCTGTGGCGTCCAGCAATTGGAGCCGGCGGCCGCAGATGACGAGTTCCGCGCCGAGCTCGATAAAGCGCCGCCCCATCGCTGCGCCAAGCCCGGAGCCGCCGCCGGTGATCAAAATGCGTTTTCCCGCCAGCAGGCCTTTTTCAAACATTGTTTCACTCCATTATTTAGTTGCCGTCATTCCGGGTTCGCGCTGACGCGCGCCCCGGAATGACGGCTCTCTCATGCATCCGAATCGGATTGTAGCCCGCGTGCAAATCCGGCAAGAAGCACTTAGCGTTTCCAGCCTTTGTGCTTCCGAAAATCAGGTGTGTCCATGAAAGCCATTCTCTGCTCGCAATATTGCCAACCCGACGACCTCGTGCTGGCCGATGTGCCGGATCCGGTCGCTGGCCCCGGCGAAGCCGTGATCGCGATCAAATCGGCGGCGCTGAATTTCTTCGACATCCTGATGATCCAGGGCAAGTACCAGATCAAGCCGCCGTTCCCGTTCTCGCCGGCCGCCGAGGTCGCGGGCGTGATCGAAAGCGTCGGCGCCGGCGTCACTGACCTGAAGGTCGGCGACCGCGTGGCGGCCTCCTGCGGTCACAATGGCGCGCGCGAAAAGATCGCGTTGCCGGCCAATTCGATCGTGAAAATTCCCGACGATCTGGATTTCGATCGCGCCGCCGGCATCTTCATCATCTACGGCACCGCGCTGCACGCGCTGGAAGATCGCGCCAGCCTGAAGCCGGGCGAAACCATGGCCGTGCTTGGCGCTGCCGGCGGCACCGGTCTTGCCGCCTGCGAGCTCGGCAAGCTAATGGGCCTGAAGGTGATCGCCTGCGCCTCGTCGGATGAAAAACTCGAATTTGCGAAACAACACGGCGCCGAGCTGGGCCTGAATTACAGCACGGAGGATCTCAAGGAAGGCTTGCGGCGCCTCACCGGCGGCAAGGGCGTCGACATCATCTTCGATCCGGTTGGTGGCACCTACGCCGAGGCCTCGCTGCGCTCGATCGCCTGGGAAGGCCGCTTCCTGGTGATCGGATTCGCCGCCGGCGACATACCAAAGATGCCGCTCAATCTGGCGCTGCTCAAGGGCTGCGATATTCGCGGCGTGTTCTGGGGCGCCTGGGCCCGGCTCAACCCGGAGAAGAACCGCGCCAATCTGGAAAAGCTGGTGAAGTGGACCGCGGAAGGCAAGATCTCCTCGCATGTCGACCGCACCTTCCCGCTGGCGCAAACCGCCGAAGCGCTGAAAGTGCTCGCCGGCCGCAAGGCGATGGGCAAGGTGATCCTGCATCCGTGATGCTGCGCGACGGCGATCGCGTTTCATTCAACGCCTCATCTGCTCGAGCGATCATCGTCGGGCAGAACAGCGAACGGGCCGCACGCAACGCGGCCCGTTTTTGTGATTGGCGCTTGCGGATTGCTCGACGCGCGATGCCGAAACGCCTTCGTTCAAGGCGATTGCGCGTTAACGATATGCAATTTTAAATCTCTGGATTACGGCAAGTCGCCGCAATCAAAACAAAATGTCTCCCGATTCGAGCGATCCGGCGTCGTTTTTTCAACCCATTCGCCATGCGAATTGCCCGCCCAGTAAACGGGTTCCCGGACACCGATAACAACAAGAAAAAGATGCCGGCTACCCGTGTTGCGTTTTGGTAGCGGGGAAGCATCACCATGGTGGAGAGTACAAGGCAGGTTCAATCAGCAGATCCGTTCGCACGATTCAACGAAGCGATCGATGATCCCGGATTGTATGAGGCGCATCAATTTCGGCGGCCAGAAGCACGCAAGCACGACCCGCTCGTTCAGAAAGATCATCCGGCAGACGACCCGGTCCCGCTTTTTCTCGCGAGCCAGCAGGATGCGCGCCACCGACAGGATGATCGCTATCGAGCAGAAGAGGGCTACGAAGATCACTCCGGTTATCAAGAACCGCCCGAGTACTCCTTCGCTGGCGGCAAGAAACGAAGAGCGCGCGCATCGCGCATCGTGACCGGTGCGCTCGCGTTGTCCATCGTGGCCGCCGGTGTCGCGCTGCTTTCCTTCGATTCGACACGCGCTGTCATCGTCAACGCCAAGGCTTCGTTGGCCAGCACAGCGCCCGCCCCGTCAGGCGCCGCACTGCAGGACGCCGCGGCACCGCGCGTCGCGGCCCAGCCTCCCGAACCACCGCCGGCAACGCCGGAAGCGGCAACCGACCGCCCTATCCAGCCCGTTGCGCTGGCTTCTGCTTTGCCGTCACGCGAAGAAATCGCCGCGGCCTACCAGAGCGCCATCAAGACCGGGGTTGTAGCGATTGAGCCCGCGGCCCCCGAACCTGCACAAGCGGCACGACGCGTCGATCCGGATGAACTGGCGGCACTGTTGAAGCGCGCGAAGGGCCTGCTTGCGATCGGCGACATCACCTCCGCCCGGTTGTTGCTCGAGCGTGCGGCCGATGCGCAGGAGGCCGACGCCGCGCTGATGCTGGCGGGGACCTATGACCCGCAGGTGCTGGGCAAACAGGACATGCGCAGCATCACGCCCGATCCGGCGATGGCGCGGCTTTGGTACCAGAAGGCCGCTCAGTTCGGCTCGTCCGACGCCAAGCGCCGTCTCAGCCAGATCCAGAACTAGGCATCTTCGAACCAGTCATCACCGGCCCGCATTACTCACGATCACGCATCACGCATCATCGGGCATCACGCAGGGGAACAACAAAATGCGACGTCTATTTGGAATGGCAGTTTTTGCCATCATGATGGCGTGTGGCCTGACGGCCCGCGCCGAGCAAACCGAATCCGATCCGGCCAAGGTCAGCGAAAGCCTGAAGGCTATTTTCCAGTTCGGCTCGGTTGCCACCAAGCAGAGCCTGAACTCGAACACCGTGACGCTGATGTCGGGGACGATCGGCGGAACCTATGTGCAGTTCGGCGCCGACCTCGCTTCCGTGCTCGACGATGGCAACAAGTTGCGCGTACTGCCCATCGTCGGGCGCGGCTCCGTGCAGAGTGTGGCGGACATCCTGTTCCTGCAGGGCGTCGATCTCGGCATCGTCCGCTCCGACACGCTCGATTACCTCGAACGGAAGGGCTTTGCGAAGGATATCAAGAAGCAGTTCACCTACGTGACCAAGCTCTACAATGAAGAAATGCACGTGATCGCGTCGAAATCGGTCCGCAGCTTGAGGGACCTTGAAGGCAAGACCGTCAGCGTCGACCTTCCCAATGGCGGCACCTTCATCACGGCACTGACCGTGTTCGAGCGGCTCGGGATGAAGCCGAAGGTGGTCTATGTCGAGCAACGTATCGCGCTGGAGAAATTGAAGGCCGGCGAAATCGACGCCGTGATCGTGTGCGGCGGCAAGCCGTACAAGTCCGTCAGCACTTTCAAGGACGACCGCTTCCACCTGGTGACCGTCAATTACGAGAAGCCGCTGCAAAAGGATTATCTGCCCGCCAGCCTGTCATCGAAGGATTATCCCAACCTGATTTCGGGCGACGATCGAGTCGACACCATCGCGGTGCCGGCGGTGCTCGCAGCCTATAATTGGGCGCCGAACACCGAACGCTACCGCAAGCTGTCGCAGTTCGTGGACGCGTTTTTTACCAAGTTTCCCACCTTCCAGAACCCGCCCTTTCATCCGAAGTGGAAGGAAGTCTCGCTGTCGGCGCCGCTGCCCGACTGGCAACGGCTGCCGGTGGCCGAGCAATGGCTCAAATCCCACAACGTCGAAGCGGTCGCGCGTACCCGGTTCGATGAATTCCTGAAGCAGAGCCCAACTACCGCGGCGAACATCAAGACCGATGCCGACCGCGAGACATTGTTCAAGCAGTTCCAGGTCTGGGAAACCGAACGGAACGCGCGGGCGCAAGTTCGCTCCGGGTCCCGGAAATAAAGCCTCGAACCGTCATCGGGCTCGCTGCAGGCGAGACCCGGTGACGGACGTCGCGACGCGGGACTATTCCGCCTCGTCCTGCTCCACGCCACGCTTCAGCGCGGCGCGCGCGGCGTCTCGATGGTCCGGCGTGATATGGCTGGCAACCATGCGGATGGCGGCGGCCAGTATCGCCGCGTCGTCGGTGAAGCCGAGCACCGGCAGCACGTCGGAAACGAAATCGAACGGCAGGACGAAATAGGCGAGGGCGCCGAGCAGCGCCGCCTGCACGTGACGCGGCGTCTGTTTGTCGAACGCGCAATAATAAGCCGCGAGCAGGTCCTCGGCGAAAGGAAGCCTTGCCACCACCCGTTTTAGCTTGATCCAGAAGCGCCGCCGCACGCTGTCACGGTCCTGCGCCAGCCGGTCGGCCGGGTCAAAACCCACGCTGTGGTCGGACGTCATGATGGCGCTCCCTCCAGTCCGGCGGGGCGGATCGCCGCGGCTCCGGACTTCTGGTTGACGCGTTTTCTTCGCGCTCGAAAACGCTACGGGGACAGAATTGGGGATGTCGGGCCGCCGCTGCAAGACCGGCAGTGGCCGAGACGAATGAGGTCAAACCAGGCCGAACTGCCTGGCGATCGCGTTCATGGCCTTTGCGAGCTGGATGTCCAGCTTGGTGACGCCGCCGGCGTCATGGGTCGCCAGCACCACCTCGACGGTCTTGTAGACGTTGCGCCATTCCGGGTGATGGTCATTCTTTTCGGCCACCAAAGCCGCGCGGGACATAAACCCGAACGCCTCATTGAAATCTCTGAAGGTAAAAGTTCGGGCGATCGCCTCGCGGCCCGGCGTCTCCGACCAGCCGGAAAGTTCCGCCAGCGCCGATTTTCGCGCTTCTGCCGACAGCCGTTCCACCATGATCGCCTCCGCGTTGCGCCCCGACTTTACCCTAACACCGAATGGCCGCCGCGGGATCCCTGCCCAAATTAAGACCGAAAGGCGCGTCCAATGGCCGCTTGGCCGCCGGTAACCATGACGGAGATGTAACCACGGGCCGGCGAGGAATTTGCTAGAGTGGTCGGTGCAAGCGCGTTGGCACCGAAGATCGAACCGCAAACGATTGTTCAGGAATTGATGACCGACGGCCCTCATCCTGCCGAAGCCCTGCATCCCTCGCCCCGTTCGGCGCGGCGGCGGCTGGCGTTCGTCATGCTGGGCGGCGTGCTCGCGATCATTGGCGTTTTGGCGGCCGGTTATCACATTGCGACCCGCCCGGTGACGCTGCGGATCGCGGTCGGCCCAGCCGGCAGCGACGACCTCAAAGTGGTCCAGGCGCTGGCGCAGGCCTTCAACAACCAGCAGCACAGCCTGGTCCGGTTGCGCCCGACGCAGACCGACAGCGCGCAGGCGAGCGCCAAGCTGCTCGGCGACGGCAAGGCCGATCTCGCCATTATCAGGGGCGACCTCGACGTGCCGAAGAACGCGCAGGCCGTGGCGACGCTGCGCAAGAACGTCACGGTGCTTTGGGTGCCGCCCGCCGGAAAGGCCAAAGGCAAAAAAGCCGCGCCCAGGATCACCAAAATCACGCAGCTCGCCGGACATCGCGTCGGCGTCGTCGGCCGCACCGAGGCCAATGTCAATTTGCTCAAGGTGATCCTGCAGCAATATGGCGTCGATCCGGGCAAGGTCGCGATCATCCAGTTCCCGGTCAACGAAGCAGTCGACGCCATCCGCAACCAGAAGGCGGATGCCTATCTCGCGGCGGGTCCGGTCAACAGCAAGATCACTTCCGATGCGATCGCAGCTTCGATGCGCGACGGCGGCACGCCGACCTTCCTCGCGATCGATTCGGCGGAAGCGATTGCGCAGAACCACCCGGCCTACGAGGCTTCAGAGATTCCCGCCGGCACTTTTGGCGGCGCGCCGGCCAAGCCGGAAGAGGAAGTCAAGACCATCAGCTTCGCGCATCACATCGTGGCGCGGAAGGGCGTATCCGACTCCACCATCGCCGTCTTTACCCGGCAGTTGTTCGCGATCCGGCAGACGCTGAAGAACGAATACCCGCTGGCGGCCAAGATCGAGACGCCGGACACCGACAAGGACGCCACCATCCCCGTGCATCCCGGCGCGGCCGCCTTTGTCGACGGCGAGGAAAAAACCTTCTTCGAACGCTACGGCGATTTCATCTGGTGGGGCCTGATGGGGTTGTCGGCGATGGGCTCCGCCGGCGCCTGGTTCGCGGGCTACCTGAAAAAAGACGAGCGCATTGCCAGCAATTCGCAGCGCGACCGGCTGCTGGACATGCTCGCCGCGGCACGCAACTGCGATTCGACGGAGGAACTCGACCGGATGCAGTCGGAGGCTGACGCCATCCTGCGCCATATGTTGGAGTGTTTCGAACACGGCGCCGTCGAGGAAGGCGCGTTGACCACCTTCAACATCGCGCTCGAGCAGTTCCACAACGCCGTCGCCGACCGCAAGGCGCTGCTGATGAGCATGCCGCAGAACCTGCTTCGGGCGGGCGCGCAGTTCCGGGCCGCCGGCGGCTGAGCGGGCATTCATTCCTGTAATCCGGTCGTCATGGAATTTTTCTAGGTCTGCTTGGGCTATCTCGCGACAGACCGGGGGCGATCCACGTGACCACACGAATTTCCCGTCGAAAGTTTTTCGCCTGCTCCGCGGCGACTGGCCTTGGCATCATCGCAATGCCTTATCTCAGCCGCGCCGCCGACCGCCCGGTGATCACCCATGGCGTGCAGTCAGGCGACGTCGGCGCCGATGGCGGCGTGGTGTGGGCGCGCGGGGACCGCCCCTCGCAGATGCTGGTCGAGGTCGCGACATCGGAATCGTTTGCCCATGCGAGGGCGCTGCCGCCGATCGCAGCGCTTCCCGAGAGCGATTTCACGGCAAAGATGCTGCTGGAAAACCTGCCCGCGGGTCAGGAGATTTTCTATCGCGTGCGGTTTCGCGACCTGTCGCATATCGACATCCAGAGCGAAGCGATCGTTGGCCGCTTCCGCACCGCGCCGGCCGATCGCCGCGACGTCAGCTTCGTCTGGGGCGGCGACGTCGCAGGACAAGGCTGGGGCATCAACCCCGACGACGGCGGCATGGTCACCTTCGCCACCATGCGCAAGCACCGCCCGGATTTCCTGCTGCATTCCGGCGATACCGTCTATGCCGACGGCCCGATCAGGTCCGAGGTCAAGCTGGCCGATGGCAAGGTGTGGAAGAACGTCACCATCGAGGAAAAAGCCAAGGTGGCCGAGACGCTCGACGAATTCCGTGCCGCCCACAAATACAATTTCATGGACGAGCATGTCCGCGCCTTCAACGCCGAGGTGCCGGTCTTCGTGCAATGGGACGACCACGAAGTTACCAACAACTGGTCGCTGTCGAAGCAACTTCCCGCGGCCTACAAGGAGCGCGACATCGGCCTGCTCGCCGCCCGCGCAGGCCGTGCGTTCCACGAAATGTATCCGATGCGGGAAAGCATCGTCGAGCCGGGCCGGCTCTATCGCACGCTCCATTACGGCCCGCATCTCGACGTCTTCATGCTGGACGAACGCAGCTATCGCAGTCCCAATGGGCCCAACCTGCAAACCAGCTACGGTCCCGAGAGCTATTTCCTCGGCCCCGATCAATTAGCCTGGCTGAAGCGCGGGCTGTTGAATTCGCGCGCCACCTGGAAGGTGATCGCCTCCGACATGCCGCTCAGCATCATCGTCTATGACGATGCAGCCAAGAAGAAGGGCTCGGAAGCGTTCGCGCAAGGCGATGGCCCGCCGCATGGCCGCGAACTCGAGATCGCCGACATCCTGCGTTTCATCAAGACCTCTGGCGTCGTCAACACGGTATGGCTGACCGCTGATGTCCACTACGCCGCTGCGCATTATTACAATCCCGACAAGGCCCAATTCCAGGATTTCGATCCGTTCTGGGAATTCGTCGCCGGTCCGTTGCATGCCGGCACGTTCGGTCCGAACGAACTCGACAACACGTTTGGCCCGGAGGTGAAGTTCATCAAGGCGCCGGGGCCGGGCCAACAGAACCTGCCGCCATCCGCCGGCATGCAGTTCTTCGGTCACGTCAAGATCGACGGCGCCTCCGGACAGATGATCGTGACCTTGCGCGACCGCGCCGACGTCGCACTTTGGTCGACGACGCTCGATCCGAAACGGACGTAGCGTTTCGAGCGAAGTGGGAACCGGTTCGCGTGAAGAAAACACGTCAAAAACAAGAAGCCGGAGCTGGTTCTGATTCCGTCAGAACCGGCTCCGGGCTGAACCACCCGGGCGGTCGGGCGACCATCGCAGGCTTCCAATCCCGGATGAGCATCTCCAGCCGCTCGGCGCTGAAAATCCGGTCCTGCCTGTGCCATGAGGCCGTCAAAGACCATCTTGAGGACGTCTTACGGGGGTCTATCCCGACCCGGAACAAGGCAATTAGCCCGAAAAACGGCTAACCAAGTGCCAAACAAACCATTGTTTTTTGGCGTTTTCTGAATATATTGCGCCGCAACGCGTAAGGTACTGCCCGGTCTTTTGGCCGGGCTTCCTTTTTAGGGCCAAGGTCCAGGCCGTCGCCCTGTCGCATTTCAGGTTTATGAGCGTGATCCGGAAAAGTGGGTCCCGGTTTTCCGGCGAGATCGTGCTCCAGCCATTGTCCGAACCAGAAGAACAGCTATGAACCTTCGCAATATCGCCATTATCGCCCACGTCGACCACGGCAAGACCACTCTCGTCGACAAGCTGCTGCAGCAATCCGGCACCTATCGCGACAACCAGCGTCAGGTCGAGCGCGCGATGGATTCCAACGATCTCGAGCGCGAGCGCGGCATCACCATTCTCGCCAAGTGCACGTCGGTGCATTGGGAAGACACCCAGATCAACATCGTCGACACCCCGGGCCACGCCGATTTCGGCGGCGAGGTAGAACGCATCCTCTCGATGGTCGACGGCGTGATCGTGCTGGTGGACGCCGCCGAAGGTCCGATGCCGCAGACCAAATTCGTGGTCGGCAAGGCCCTGAAGCTCGGCCTGAAGCCGATCGTCGCCATCAACAAGGTCGATCGCCCTGACGCGCGCATCACCGAAGTCCTCAACGAAGTGTTCGACCTGTTCGCAGCGCTCGACGCCACCGATGACCAGCTCGATTTTCCGATCCTGTACGGATCGGGCAAGAACGGCTGGATGGGCACCACCCCGGACGCCTCCCATGACGTCGGCATGAAGCCGCTGTTCGACCTCGTCATCAAGCATGTCGCGCCGCCGGTGGTCGAGGAAGGCCCGTTCCGCCTGCTCGGCACCATTCTCGAAGCCAACCCCTATCTCGGCCGCATCATCACCGGGCGTATCGCGTCGGGCTCGGTGAAGCCGAACCAGTCCGTGAAGGTCATCTCACGCGACGGCAAGCTGGTGGAAACCGGCCGCGTCACCAAGATCCTCGCTTTCCGCGGTCTCGAACGGCAGCCGGTCGAGCTGGCCGAAGCCGGCGACATCGTCGCGATCGCGGGCCTGCCCAAGGGCACGGTCGCCGATACCTTCTGCGATCCGAGCGTCGACACTCCGATCCAGGCGCAGCCGATCGATCCGCCGACGGTGTCGATGTCGTTCATCGTCAACAATTCGCCGCTCGCCGGCACCGAAGGCGACAAGGTGACGAGCCGCCTGATCCGCGACCGCCTGTTGCGCGAGGCCGAGGGCAACGTCGCGCTGCGCGTGGTCGAGGCCGCCGACAAGGATTCCATGGAAGTTTCCGGTCGCGGCGAATTGCAGCTCGCGATCCTGATCGAGACCATGCGCCGCGAAGGCTTTGAGCTGTCGGTGTCGCGTCCCCGCGTCGTGCTGACCAAGGACGAGAACGGCCAGCTGCTGGAGCCGGTCGAGGAAGTCGTCGTCGACGTCGACGAGGAGTTCTCCGGCGTCGTGGTGCAGAAGATGAGCGAGCGCAAGGCCGAAATGATCGAGATGCGGCCTTCCGGCGGCAATCGTCTGCGCCTGGTGTTCTACGCGCCGACCCGCGGGCTGATCGGCTACCAGGGCGAGTTGATGACCGACACCAAGGGAACGGCGATCATGAACCGCCTGTTCCACGATTATCTGCCCTACAAGGGCGACATTCAGGGCCGCCGTAACGGCGTCTTGATCTCCAACGATCAGGGCGAGGCGGTGGCCTATGCCATGTTCAAGCTGGAAGACCGCGGCCCGATGATGATCGAGCCGGGCTGGAAGGTCTACAAGGGCATGATCGTCGGCGAGCACACCCGCGACAACGACCTCGAGATCAACATCCTCAAGGGCAAGCAGCTCACCAACATCCGTACCACCTCGAAGGACGAGGCGGTGCGCCTGACCCCTCCGATCCGGATGACGCTGGAAAAGGCGCTGGCCTATATCGAGGACGACGAGCTGGTCGAGATCACGCCGAAGTCGATTCGCCTGCGCAAGCGCCACCTCGACGCCAACGACCGCAAGCGCGCGGAAAAGGCCAAGGAAGCGGTGGCTTAAGCGGCGGAGTAAACCGGTCGCGCCAGCGACCGCGTCAGTTCCCGTCGTGTGCGGCCGGATCGTCGCCTTCATCGACCAGGTCGATGGCGGCGCCGGTATCGGCCAGATCGATCGCCTTGCGCAGCGTCACGATGTGCGGCGCCTGACAAGTGTCGGGCGCGCGACGGACGTCCCAATACGCCGTGTGGGTGAAGAAGTCGTCACCCCCGGCCTTTTTGGTCGAGACCGCGAGATCGACGATATGATAGCCGAAGATCGGCGATAGCGCGCCGCCGATGGCGTCGCCCCAGAACAGCTGACGCCTGGGAAAATAGATGTTGCTCCACCGGGTCAATCCGAACAGCGCGCCGTTGTGAATCTGCTTCTTGTGCGTCTTCGGGTTGGTGAAGGCGAGCAAGCCGTCTCGATCGAGCCGTTTCGGCGGACAGGTCGGAAACTCTCTTTCGCCAACGCGCCGGGCGAAATCTTCCTTCAAATCGTGCTCGGTATTCACCCTCCCTTCTGCCTTCAGGTCCGCCTCGGCCTTGCCGTGGCACATCAGGAAATAGGCGTGGGTCAGCGCGCTTCCCAGCGTGACGAAGTCGGTGACCAGCCATGTCTTTGGTCTTTGCTGCCCGGAGCTGTGCTGCGCCGCCGCAGCAGCGATGTTGGCGATCGTGGCGCGCGCCATTCTGCGCAACGCCTTCTTGTCCGCGATGGTCGCCTTGGCGTCTTCCGGCTGCCATTTGGCGGCATCGATGGCATCAAAATCCGGGCCCAGTTCATCGGCAGGCGGCAGCTCATTGCAGATCCGGCTGAAATAGGCGCGCAGCATGTCGTAGGCGACGACGGTTCCAAGACTGTGCGCGACGATGACGATGCGGTCGTACTGGCCTGACGCGTGGAGACTCGCCAGCGTATCCACGGCCTCCTTCCTGATCGCCCGGCGCACCGCGACGTTGCCCGGTGAATTCCGGAAATAGCGCGCGGCATCGCCGAGATAGGACTGCAGGAACGCGGCATTGACGATCAGATAAAGCCCGATCACGGCCGCCGCTGAAGCAACGCTCCACGGCGAGTTCAGCCCCCACACCCAGGATTTGACCATCGTGACGGCAAAGGGGGTGTCCGGATGCCAGTACCGGTCGGTGCAGACAAAGATGCCAAACACGACCACCGAAATCGCAATGGCGCGGAAAAATGCACGCAACCCCTGACGGCCCATGAGCATGAAGCTCGCGAGCCACGCAATCAGCGTCGGCAATGCGACCAGCGTGAAGAGTTCCGCCCCGTCAGGAACATCGCGATTGCCGGGCGCAAACTTCTCGACGAGGAAGTAGCTCGCAATGACGAGAATTCCGACAACGCAAAAAAGCGCCAGCAGCCTGATGAGGCGGAAAGCCTTCCACCTGACCGCGACGACGAGGCCCAACAGCAGGCTGGCGAACAGCAGGAGGAACGGCGCGACCAGCATGACCTGCGCGACATTTTGCGAAAACAGCAGAATGCCCTTCAACACCAGCACCGCGAAGGAGAGATTCATCAGGCACAGGAAGATCGCGGCGGCCCACCAAAGCCCGTTCATGCCGTACTTCATGATCGGGCCCTTGCGGCAAAGCTCGTACAGCCAGAGCAGCACCGCGACGGCTTTGGTCTCACTCATCAGGTGAGCCCAATACAATTCGTGGAAATCGACCAGGCGTCCATCGGCGGACTCCGGCACCGCGCTCGTCGTCATCACCGTCAAGTCGATATCGGCACCGTCCTTTTCGGGGTGCGACCAGATCCGCCTGCCTTTGTCGGCCGGGTTTTTGTCGTCGAGCCAGACGCCCCGGATCACCCCGCGCACCGTTTCCAGCGCACGCTGGCTGCCGATGCCGTGGACGACAAGGATCGCAGTTCGCTTCTGCCCCGCGGCGGGATCGAATTCGACCATGGCTGAAATCCATATTATAAATGGCGCCTGGGAGAATGCTCTATTCAATACAACCACAGGAGGAAACGCAAGGCGTTTGCTTTTCCTGGAATTTCGCATCGCTTGTCGGTCGTGGCCGCGATCGATGCGCAAACCGCACACCTCCCCTGCCTTCCAAGGGCCGGCCGCGTTGCGGGACCGGCTTCAGGCCCCTCGGCGAACGTGCTAGAGGCTTGGGCATGACGACCCTTCCCTCTGAAGTCGATGTTGCCATCATCGGCGCCGGCGCTGCTGGCCTCGGCGCCGCCCATGCGCTGAAGCAATTCAACCTTTCCTGCATCGTGCTGGAAGCGCGCGACCGCATCGGCGGCCGCGGATACACCATTGCGCCGGCGCCCGGTATCTTGTTCGACGTCGGTTGCGGCTGGCTGCATTCGGCAGACAAGAATTCCTTTGTCGCCATCGCCGCGCAGCTGAATATTGAAATCGACAAAAGCCACCCGCCCTGGCGCGAACAGAGCTTCGGCGACATATTCCCGCCGCGCGAGCGCGCTGAGTTCATCGAAGCGCTCGACGCATTCTTCGATCGCCTGGAGGAGGCCGCAACAAGCGGCCGCGACAGCGCCGCCAACCTCTATCTTGAGCCTGGCAATCGCTGGAATCCGATGATCGATGCGATCTCGACCTACATCAACGGAAGCGAGCTCGACCGCGTTTCGGTCATCGACGTCCAGGCCTACGAAGACACCGGAGTCAATTGGCGGGTGCGGCACGGCTATGGCGCGCTGATGGCGGCCTATGGTGCGCCCTGCCCGCTGGCGTTGAATTGCGCGGTGACGCTGATCGATCATTCGGCCAGGCGCGTGCGCATCGAAACCTCGCTCGGCACGTTGGAGGCGGGCAAGGTGATCGTCACCGTGCCGACCAATCTGATCGCCGACGAAACGATCCGCTTTTCTCCTGCATTGCCGGAAAAGGTCGACGCGGCGCGCGGGTTGCCGCTCGGCGTCGACGAAAAGGTGATGCTGGCGCTCGACGAGCCTGAGGCGCTGCCGGAGGACGGCAATTTGCGCGGCCCCACCATGCGCAGCGCGATGGGGACCTATCATTTGCGCCCGTTCGGTCAAGCCTGCATCGAAGGTTTCTTCGGCGGACGCTTTGCGCTTGGGCTGGAAGAGGCCGGCAACGGAGCGCTGGCCGCCCAGGCGATCGACGAAATTGCCGGCTTCCTCGGCAATGATTTCCGCCGCAAGCTGCGGCCGCTGGCGGAATCGCGCTGGTCCCACGACCCCTTCGCGCGCGGCTCCTATTCCCACGCATTGCCCGGCCACGCCGGGAAGCGCGCGGTGCTGGCAGCCCCCGTCGACGGCCGCTTGTTCTTTGCGGGAGAGGCAACCTCGCCGAACTTCTTCTCGACCGCGCATGGGGCGAGGGATTCGGGAGAGCGGGCGGCGAAAGAGGTGATGGCCGCTCTAGGCATGCTATAGCTTTCAATCTCCGTCATTGCGAGCGCAGCGAAGCAATCCATGCGTCGACAAGGAAAGAATGGATTGCTTCGCTTCGCTCGCAATGACGGATGAACGAGCGCTGGTCTAGTGTAACGCGCGTTCAATCACCGCAACGCCGCCAGCACCGCATCCTTGAACAAATGCTGCTCGGCCTTGAGGTCAATCCGATAGCTCGCCGCATAGGGCGGCTGCGGCTGGCATGACAGGGTGACGATGACGACCCCCGCTTTCCGGTTGACGTAGAGCGCCTGGCCGGCGAAGCCGAGGGCGACCATGGAACCATCGGGATCGATCCACCAGCTGTAGCCGTATCCCCGCGCGCCGTAGCGATTGGTTTCGGGGTCGAGGACGAACGCGGATTGCCCAGCGTCGTCGATCCAGTCGGCGGGAAGCACTGATGTGCCGTCGATTACGCCGTTGCGCAGCAGGAACACACCGAAACGTCCAAAGTCCCGCAATGCTATCCCTGCGCGGCTGCCGCCGATCTCCTGGCCGCCTTCGGACTCCAGCGTATAGAACGCGTCGAACTCCATGCCGAGGCGCGACCAGATCGTCTCCGACATATAGTCGGCCAGCGTTTTTCCAGTAGCCGCCGACAACAGGCTGCCAAGCAGGTAGGTGTCGCCGCTGTTGTAGTTGAAGTGATGGCCAGGCCGGTGTTCGGCTTTCAGCCTGCGCATCAGCGCCAGTACGCCGCCGGGGACCCTGTCGCCGAGCGATTTGCTGTAGCGGTTCACGTGTGAATTCCGGTCGGTGTAATCCTCAGTCCAGCGCACGCCGGAGGACATCGTGACCAGGTGGCGAACGGTGACGGAGTCGTAGGCACAGCCGCGCAACGCGGGGATATATTTCGAGACCGTATCATCGAGACTGCCGACGGCACCTTGCTGCAAAGCGGCGCCGATCAGGGTCGACGTCAGCGACTTGATCATCGACATCGAGGACCAGCGAACGTTCGCCTCCAGCCCGAGCGCATAGCGTTCCAGAACGATTTTTTCATCCTTGATGACGAGCAATCCGGCGATGTTCGCGCGGCCGATATAGGCGTCGACGCCATGCGTTTGTCCGTCCGCTTGATAATGGGGTGCGATCTCCTCGCCGCGCTGTAGTGGAAGAACGCTCGTTCCGCGGCGGATCGCGCGCGTGACGAACATCCGATCCACATTGCGATAGGCGTAGGCCTGCTCGGTCGGCGACAGCAGCAGAAAATCCTCACCTACCGGGAAGTGGTGTTTCGGATGTGCAATGGCGCCGGTCATGCGGGTCTACTCCATCACCCGTGCGCGCATATCCGCATCGGGCACAAAACATTGCTCATACTTGCCGAAAATCCGGTAGCGGTGACGCGCGACGAGATTATAGACGGCGTCGCGTAGCGGCTTCGGCACCCAAAACAGCGCGCGCGTCCAGCCCCAGCCCGGCAGGGCGCCGAGCACGGTCAGCGCGGCGTCGGATTTGAAGTATGCCACGCCGCCGTGGACGACGGCGTTGGTATCGGGATCATCCGGGTTGATGCCGAAGGCCTGCGCCAGCCGCGTGCCGTAGCCGGACTGGATCGGGGTGAAGCGAAAGCGGCGCTCGATGTCGCGCGTGGCAACGAAGCGGACCCAGCGTGAGCAGAAGACGCAGACGCCGTCGTAGAGGATCACGTCATCGTCCGGCCATGCCGTCATCTGTTATCCAAAGTGAGCAATGCGACAAACATCAGCACGATCGCCGGCCCCGTCTTGACCAGCGCACCGAGCGGTTCGATCCAGAGAGACGGCGTCAGGATCGCCGCGCCGACCATATAGCCCAGTGCGACGGCGATGCCGGCGATCAGTCCAACGGCGGCGGTGCGGCGGAAGGCGATCAACACGCCGACACTCATATCCATCAGGCTGGTGATAGCAGTCATCGGCGCGACCAGCCACGGCGGAAAATCGTGCGCGCGCAAAATATCGGCGGCGGCGGAAAACGAGATCACCAGCGAGATGAAACCCGACACGATCCAGAATACCGCCAAGCTCGCGATCACCGGCGCCTTGACCAGGAACAATCGTGCAAACCATTTGTCCTGGATGGTGGCGGCATGTCTGCCTACCACTTGCGCCAGCGTCTTCGGAACGATGCCGGTTGCCGCCATCCAGCCTGCGGGATCGCCGGTGACGCCGCGGCGCAGTTCCGCGATCGCGGTGGAGCGCATCGGCGGCATCCAGCCCAGTTTGTTGGCGAAATCGCCTGCCTTAGCGCCGAGATTGAGCAGGAAGCCGGGCAGCGTGATCCGCGGCATGCGCGAAGTGCCGAGCGACCAGCGGAATTGATCGATCACATTGCCCAGCGTGATCGGTTGCGGCTGCATTAGGTCCCAAATCACGGCGCTCGCCGAGATGTCATCGATGTCGCGCGCGACGAGCCAGGCGATGGTCGCGGCGATATCTTCCACCGCCACCGGCTGGAACGGCGTCGCCGATTCGTCGCCGGGCAATTGCAGTGGAAATGCCGCCAGCGCGCGCAGCATGGCGCTGCCGCCATAGGCCGCCGGCGCCACGACAAATCCCGGCCGCAGGATCGCGTAAGGGATGCCGGACGCGGCGATCAGCCGCTCCGCCTCGCGCTTGGTCGTGCTGAAAGCGGTGCGGTCTTCATCAGCCGTCCCGGGAATCGAGATATGGGCAAGGCGTACCGCACGGCCGCTGTCTCGGATCGCGGCCAGCAACCGTTCGACGAAATCGCGATGCACGGCACGGGTGTCGCTGCCGGGGCCGTCCTGCAACACGCCAAGGCAGTTGACCACGACATCGATCCCGCGCTCGCGGATCAGCCGCGCCAGCAAGGCGGCGTCCATCGACATGATCGGAAGCTCGAGGTCGAACGCGCTGATTTTCTGTGACGGTTCGAAATGCCGCGCGACCCCAATCACTGTAAACCCGCGCAGGCGCAAATCGTCGGTAATGAAACGCCCGAGCAAGCCGGAGGCGCCTAGGACGAGGATTTTACGCGGAGCTACTTCCGTATCCATTTTCCCACCTAAACCGGCTTCGTGATCATCAGCCACAGGATCGCCATGACCGAACCAAAGCCGGGAATACCGAACAGAAACCAGCGGCGGAATAGCGCGAAATAACGCGGCGGCAGTTTCGCATTCTCAGCTACCGCGCTTCGTGCCAGGTCGCGCATCTCGATCTGCATGAAGATCACGGGCACCCAGAACAGCCCCGCCACCGCATAGAGCCCGAGCGAGGCCCAGATCCAAAGCTCAGTGAGTGCGGTCGATGACAGCATCATCAAAAGGCCGCCGGTGATGGGCTGCAGCAGCACCGCCGTCAGCGTGAACAG
Organism: Bradyrhizobium sp. LjRoot220; assembly: GCF_964252915.1. Taxonomy (NCBI): domain Bacteria; kingdom Pseudomonadati; phylum Pseudomonadota; class Alphaproteobacteria; order Hyphomicrobiales; family Nitrobacteraceae; genus Bradyrhizobium; species Bradyrhizobium sp. LjRoot220. The sequence continues at coordinate 429,370 of NZ_CAXUPS020000006.1, read as the reverse complement.
CATGTCGGCGATCACGACGGTGCCCGCAGTGCGCGCGATGAAGGCGGCGTCGCCGCTGCGATGCGCCATCAGCATGAAGAACGCGATGCCGCTGCCGGTGCCCAAAATGACGATCGCGCCCAGCACGTGCAGGTATTTGATCGCGAAATACAGCGTCATCGCTTTTTGACCGGATTGGGCGAGCGGGGCTTCAAGGCGCGATCGAGTTCAGCGGCAGCGCTTGTTACACCAGCTTCGGTTTCCGGCAGCCAGTGCCCTTCGCTGCCATAGGCCCCCAGCACACGAAAATCGGCCTTGCCGCCGGCGTTACGAAACGCGTCCGCCAGTCGCCGCGACAGAGCAGGCGAAAAATAGCTGTCATTGGCCGCCACAAGCCATGTGACAGGGACGCGCGCGGTTTTGCCGAATTCGGCCGCTGCCGCGATCAGCGTGTGCGGCGCGCAGACCTGATCGGGAAAATCATTGGCATGGCCGCCACGTCCGGGCGCAAAGGTAATGATCGCGGCGATGTGCTTCGGGTCTTCATCGGCCAGCGCCAGTGCGCCCCAACCGCCTGCCGAGTGTCCGATGACGACCATGCCGTCGGTGCGAATGAAAGGTTGCCTGCGCATAAAACCCATCGCAGCCGCCATCACATCCGCGGTGGCGCGCCCTGACTTGGCGTAATCAGCCTCGTCGCAGCCGCCTTGATCTTCGAGGTATTTGCCGCCCGTGGCGCCATGGCCCGGGCGTTCCGGAACCAGCACCGCAAAACCCCGCGCCACCAGCCACGCGGCCAGCGCGCGGTATTCCGGCTGCGGCATTTGCGCGCGACGCAATACATTCTGGGTAGTGGCATGCGCAATCAACGCGAGTGGAAACGGGCCATCACCCGGCGGGCGAAACAGCACCGCGCGCTGTGGCGGACCGAAGTCAGGCGACGGCACCAGCCATTGCTGTAACCGATTGGGCTCGCCCTCGGCGCGCTGCGCACCAAGGCCTGGTTGCGCCGCGCCGGTGCTTGCACCGAGCGCGGCAAGCACGACCGCAGCGATTAACACGTTAGCCGGATGCATGAATTGGCCAGACGCAGGCTTGGAAGGCAGCGTTGAAGATGCCCAGGGAAGGAGAGTTGAACGCGACAACAGAATACCGGCGGCGAATCAGGTCCAGCGCATTTTTCCGTGATCCGGATTCCTTGGCAGCGGTCTCGGGATCATTCAGAGCACGGTTTTGCCCTGCCTCCCATCAGCTAAGTGCCGGTAAAGGCAGCTTCCTGTCCTCTTTCGGTACAACCAGGCGGTAAACTGATGCAGAAAATCCACAGGTTAACCGATAATTAACGATGGACCTTGAAGCCGACGCGGCGACTTGCTTTGATTAGGACCATGAGCACAACCCTGATCGAGGTTCGGCCGGCCAAAGCTGCGGATGCAGCCGCGGTGGCGTCCACCCATGACGAAGCCTGGCGCTCGGCCTATCAGGGCATCATTCCCGGCGCCGAGCTTGAAAAGCTGATCAACCGTCGTGGACCGCAATGGTGGGACAGCGCGATCCGCAAGGGCAGCCGCGTCAGCGTGCTGGTGTTCGGCGACAAGGTCGCGGGCTACGCCAATTACGGCCGCAACCGCGCCCGCAGCCTGCATTTCGAAGGCGAAATCTACGAACTCTATCTGCGCCCGGAATTCCAGGGCCTCGGCTTCGGCCGCCGCCTCTTCACCTCTGCCCGCCGTGATCTCCTGCAGAGCGGCCTCAAGAGCATGGTGATCTGGGCGCTCTCCGACAACGATCCGGCGACGGAGTTCTATCGCGCGCTCGGCGGCCGCATGGTCGCCCGCTCCTCGGAGAAGTTCGGGCCCAAGTCGCTCGACAAGGTCGCTTTCGCCTGGACCAACTGAGCCCGGCCTGAAACCGCCCGTTTTCGGCTTGATCGTCGCGACCGACGAAGGTCCGCGCAATGCGTCCCGATCACTGACAGGCTCCACTCGCCTTCAGTATGGCTTGACCCGGCCACCCATCATTTCTAAAGCCGCCTTTATGCGATGGATACGCCGGGCATCCAGCGCGCAACACGCGTTTGGCGCATTTGCCAGGCATGCCAATCCAGCCAGTCGAACGCGACTGCGCCAGCAACCACGGAGCCCTCCATGCGTATCGACGCCATTTCAATCGGCAAGAACCCGCCGCACGATGTCAACGTCGTCATCGAAGTGCCGGTTGGCGGTGAGCCGATCAAATATGAGATGGACAAGGAGGCCGGCACGCTGGTGGTCGATCGCTTCCTCTATACGGCGATGCGCTATCCCGGCAATTACGGCTTCATCCCGCACACGCTGTCTGGCGATGGTGATCCCTGCGACGTGCTGGTGGCCAATACCCGCGCGATCGTTCCCGGCGCCGTGATGAGCGTGCGCCCGGTCGGCGTGCTCATGATGGAAGACGAAGCCGGCGGCGACGAGAAGATCATCGCGGTGCCGACGTCGAAACTGACCCAGCGCTACGACAAGGTGAAGAACTACAGCGATCTTCCCGACATCACGCTGCAGCAGATCCAGCACTTCTTCGAGCACTACAAGGATCTCGAACCCGGCAAATGGGTCAAGGTGCTGCGCTGGGGCGACGCCAACGACGCCCAGAAGCTGATCATGGAAGGTATCGCGCGGGCGCAGGCGAAGTGACGGCGTAGAGATAATTCCCCGATGTGCAACTGCACATCTGAGGGCCCGTCAGTTCTTTCTTAACCTCGCCCCGCTTGCGGGAGAGGTCGGATCACATCTGCGATGTGATCCGGGTGAGGGGGTATCGTCCTCACCATGTCTTCAGTGCTCGTGGAGAGAGCCCCTCACCCAGCCCTCTCCCCGCAAGCGCGGGGCGAGTGAGGAGCTAAACCGCCGGCTTCGGCAGCCCGTGAATCGCGCAGGCCGCGCGCAGCGTGTTGACCAGGAGGCACGCCACCGTCATTTGCCCGACGCCGCCCGGCACCGGCGTGATCGCGCCGGCGACATGGAGCGCTTCGGCATAGGCGACGTCGCCGACCAGACGGGTCTTGCCGTCGGCGGCCGGCAGGCGGTTGATGCCGACATCGATCACGGTGGCGCCGGGCTTGATCCAGTCGCCGCGTACCATTTCGGGTTTTCCGACGGCCGCGTAGACCAGATCGGCGCGGGCGCATAATTGCGCCAGGTCGCGCGAGCGCGAATGGGCGATCGTCACCGTGGCATTTTCATTGAGCAGCAATTGCACCAGGGGACGGCCGACCAGGTTGGAACGGCCGATCACGATGGCGTTCATGCCTTCGAGCGAAGCGTGCACGCTCTTGGTGAGAATAATGCAGCCGAGCGGCGTGCACGGCGACAGCGCAGCAAAACCGCCGGCGAGGCGCCCGGCATTGCTGGGATGCAGCCCGTCGACATCCTTGGCGGGATCGATCGCATTGATGATGGTTTCGGTGTGCAGCGATTTCGGCAGCGGTAATTGCACGAGGATGCCATGCACCATGGGGTCGCGGTTGAGTTGCGTGATCAGCGCCAGCAAATCCGTCTGCGCGACGTCTTCGGGCAACACATGCTCGAACGACGCCATGCCGGCTTCCTGGGTCTGCTTGTGCTTGCTGCGGACGTAGACCTGGCTGGCCGGGTCGCTGCCGACCAGCACTACCGCGAGCCCCGGCGTCAGGCCGCTCTCGGCCCTGATCCGTGCGACCTCGCCGGCGACGCGGGTGCGCAGCTCGGCTGCAATGATCTTTCCATCGATGATGCGGGCGGTCATCTCAATCCTTCGTACCTGGTTTGGCGGCGGTCAGTCTGCGCAAAGTGTCGCCAAGCGATTTGGGATCGCCGCTAACGGCGACCTGCTTGAGGCGCGATGTCGCGCCGGACAGGATTTTCACCCTGGCCTTGGGTACGCCGAGCGCCTTCGCCAGCAGGTCCATGACCGCACGGTTGGCCTCGCCACCATCGGCAATGGCGCGAACCCGCACCTTGACCACGGAACGCCCGTTGGCGAGCGTCTCAATCCCGTCGATGTCGTCGCGACCGCCGCGCGGCGTGACCCGCAGCGCGACACTGATGCCCTCGGTGGAGTAACGCCAAGGAACCCTCGAAGCATCGATCAATTCGCGCCGCCCTCGATCAGATGACGTTGGGATAGATGTAGTAGGCGATCACGCGCTGGATAAACAGGATGATCAGGATCAGGATGATCGGGGAGATGTCGAGGCCGCCCAGACTGGGCAACATCCGGCGGATCGGCGCCAGCACCGGTTCGGTGATCCGGTACAGGAATTCGGCCACCGCGGAGACGAACTGGTTGCGCGTGTTCACGACATTGAAGGCGATCAGCCAGGACAGGATGGCCGAGGCGATCAACAGCCAGATGTAGAGGTCAAGGACAATGTTGATGATGTCGAGGATAGCGCGCATGATGGAGGGGGCTCGCAGGTGGGGTAACCTGCTAGATATCGGTTCATCCCCCCGCAAACAAGGGAAGTTCCCATCAAAAAGACCCTAAGAGCCCGGTGTTTTGACGCGTTTCCCTGACGCGAATCGGCGTCCACTTCGCTCGAAAACGCTATGGAACGGCACTTTAACCGTTCTTGACTTGACCTTGGGCCGGACTGTAAATGGCGCCGATTGTCGGCCTCCCGTTCTCAGTTTGGGCGGCCGCGATGGGGCCATAGCTCAGCTGGGAGAGCGCGTCGTTCGCAATGACGAGGTCGGCGGTTCGATCCCGCCTGGCTCCACCACGCTTCGCCCTTCGGGCTACGCGTGGCGCAGCCACGACGGAGCCTGAAGGGCGAAGCGTGGTGCCCGGCATAGCCCGAAGGGCGAAGACGGGCTGATCTAACTTCCCCTCCAACAGTACGTAGCCCGCATGAGCGTAGCGACATGCGGGACCTGCGTGTAACCCGGATATCGCTGCGCTCATCCGGGCTACGGGATCAAAACCTCACTTCCCCGTAAACCGCGGCGGCCGTTTCTCCATAAAGCTCGCCACGCCCTCTTTGAAGTCGCTGCCCCTCAGCGCGATCTGCATTTCCCGGTTGGCGTCGATGGTGGCCTCTGCCAGCGTCTGGAACGGCACTTCGTAGAGCTGGCGCTTGATCACCGCAATGGCGCTCGGCGAAACGAAGTCGGCCAGATCGCGCGCATAGGCCAAGGTCTGCTCACGCAACTGATCCGGCGGGTAAAGCCGGTTGACGAGGCCGATGCGCAGCGCTTCCTCGCTGGAAACGCGCCGCGAGGACATCAGCAAGTCGAGCGCGTTGGCGTGGCCGACGATTCGCGGCAGCATCCAGCTGATGCCATGTTCGGCGATCAGCCCGCGGCGCGAGAACGCGGTCGTGAACACGGTGTTGTCGGCGGCAAAGCGCAGATCGCAATACAGCGCGTGGACGAGGCCGATGCCGGCGGTGGCGCCGTTCAGCATGCCTATCACGGGCTTTGGAATCGCCGGATAGTAGGCGTAGCGCGTCTGCCAGTCGGCGCGCCGGTTCATGTCGAACGGCGTGTTCTCGCCGCGCCTGACCTCGTTGGGATCGATGCCTTTCAACCCTTCCATATCGGCACCGGCGCAGAACGCGCGCCCCGCGCCTGTCAGCACGATGACGCGCACATTGTCGTCGGCGGCAGCGGTTTCCATCGCATGGCGCACGTCGCGCTCCATGATCGCGGTCCACGCGTTCATGCGGTCCGGCCGGTTGAGCGTGATGGTCGCGATCTTGTCGCTGACCTCGTAGAGAATATGCTGATAGTCCACCGCGACCTCCCATCGTCCGTTACCCAGACTTCAGGGAAGCAATACTAGCACATCTGATGATTTTGACAGTCGGTTCGGAGACGCGGGGAAATTCCGCGTGGCGGCTATTCCGCGGCTTCCGACATGATCGACATCGGCATGCGCTTGAGCCAGCTGCCGATGAACTGCTTCAGCCATGCGCGCTCAGCGACGTCATGCACCGCGCGATCGGCGAAGTGGAGATGCGGCAGCCGCGCGCCGGGCGAATCCATTTTATCGCAACCGCGCGTGGTCCAGCGATGCATCATCGCGTAGGTCACGTCGGGGTGAAACTGGAAGCCGAAGGCGTGGCCGGATTGGAACGCCTGCACCGGAAAGTCGTCGCCCTCCGCCAGCAAGTCGGCGCCGGCAGGCAGTTCGAACCCCTCGCGGTGCCAGTGGTAAACCTGATCCGGCCAGTTCGGGCAGACCGCGTGGCCGGCTTCGGTCGGGCGGATCGGATAATAGCCAATCTGGGTATGGCCTTGCGGATGGGGTGCCACCGGCGCGCCCAATTGTTTGGCAAGCATCTGGGCGCCGAGGCAGATGCCGAGGAACGGCCGCTGCTCGCGCAGCGGCACCGCGATCCAGTCGATTTCCCGGCGCACATATTCATCGCTGTCATTGGCGCTCATCGGGCCGCCGAAGATGACCGCGCCGGCATGCAAATCCAGCGTTTCAGGCAACGGGTCGCCAAACCGCGGGCGACGAATGTCGAGGGTGTGTCCCAGCGCGCGCAGCGCGTTGCCGATCCGGCCCGGCGTCGAGGTCTCCTGGTGCAGGACGATCAGGACCGGCAGCAGGGGTTTGGCGGTCTGCACGGCGGCCAGCGCGCTGCGGCCCGGAAAGGGCAGGACGCTTACGCCATCTTTTCGCGACCGGAACGACATCGACGTGCTCGGGGCCTCAAACCAAAACCATACCTAAGTGAGTATTAATTTCAGGTGAGTTCATGCGGGCCTGCGGATATTTGCAAATATTTGTAAGCAAATCGCGGGCCAGCGCGTCTGTGAGGCGGATCACGCCGCCATTTCAGCGCTTGCGCAGCTGGAAACGGCAAACCGCCGCCAGGATGAAAGAGCGCGGAAACAGCCGGAGCAGAAACGGCACGATCTTGATGCCAAGACCGGGCAACACCGCGCGCTTGTTGGCCATTAATCCGTCATAGGCTTGTTTGGCGACATCGGCGGGCAGGACATTGAGGATCGCCGAATCGTATCCGGGCGCGAAGCCGGCGCGCGCCTGAAATTCCGACGGCACGGGGCCGGGACACACCACGGTCACACGCACGCCATGCGGCTCCAGTTCCGCCCGCATCGCTTCGGTGAACGACAATACATAGGCCTTGGATGCGTAATAAACCGCCATGCCCGGGCCCGGCAGAAAGCCCGCGATCGAACCGATATTGAGCAGGCCGCCGCGATGGCGGATCAGCTGATCGGCAAATCGCAGCGACAGATCCGTGAGCGCGCGGATATTGACCGTGATAATGTCGAGCTGATCGGCGCGATCGCGCTGGATCGCCTTGCCGAACACACCGAAGCCCGCATTGTTGACGACATACTCCACTTCGACGCCGGCCGCCGTCAGTGCGTCGGCGATCTTGTCGCCTGCACCCGTTTGGGTGAGATCACAGGGAATCACGATCGGCGCCGGGCCGCCGCCCGCCACGATCTCGGCCGCCAACGCCGTTAGCCGATCCTCGCGCCGCGCCACCAGTGCCACACGATGACCCCTGGAAGCAAAAACGCGCGCCAGTTCAGTGCCGATGCCAGCCGATGCACCGGTAATCAGCGCCACACGCTCAGTCACGATCGAATGCTCTTAAATTGAATTACGGAAATGCCGCCCAACGGCAGAACGAGAGCATAGGCTTATGGTGGGGCGCAAGCCACCCCATGAACATGTCGCCATGCAAGGGCAAGCGCATGGCGAATCGAAATCCAATATATTCAGCGTCTATCGCACCCTGAAGAGTGGGCCAAGCCCACATTAAAATTTCGTCATCTGGGATTGGTCATGCATGCCAGCTTACGCCGTCGCGTTGGCCGGCTTCGATGCGTCCGTGAGAGGCTCGCTATGAGGCTTGCCTTGAGACTCGCCTCGCCGCGCCGCGACACGGTGCTTGAGTTCGATCCGGTCACGCGACGAGATGCCCAGCAAATCCGCGGCGCGCCACAGCACGTTGTCCTCGAACTCGGTGACCTCGCCGTCAGCATAGACCATTTCCCACATCATCTCGACGATCTTGAGCCTGCCCTCTTCATTCACCGACCGCATGATGACGCTGGTGAAATGATAGAGATCGACCGCGTCGCCCTCGACCCGCGTCGCCGACGCGATCAAACGGTCCGCGGTGCCGGGATCGAGCCCAAAGCGGCTTTCGATCAGGCTGTGCAATCTGCGCTTCTCGAGCGCCGTCGGCTCGCCGTCGAGCGAGACGACATGAACCAGCAGCGCCGTCGCCGCCAGACGAGACCCGGTATCGTCGAACGCCCGATCCTGGTCGGCATCGGGGGAGACAATGTCGGCGATGAATTGGCGAAGTCCGTCGAGCATCGACACCTCTATCGAATGAAAACTTGATAGCCGTTATATGGCGTGGAAAATCAGGCTGCGCAATGCGCGGGGGAACTGGGTAAGCATTACGTTTAGGCAATCAATTATGAATCCGTCATTCCGGGATGGTGCGTAAGCACCAGACCTCAGATGCGCAATTGCGCATCGGGGAATCTCGAGATTCCGGGTTCGATGCTGGGCATCGCCCCGGAATGATGGAGTCACATCACGGTATTTCGTACACCACCATCTTGTCGGCGATGCCGCGCAGCGCCGCCTGTTTCTGAATCGGCTTGATCGCCTCTCGCTCGAGGATGGCGGCAACCGCCGGCGAATCGATCACCGGACCGGTGATGTGAATCTCCTGCGAGGTCGACAGGCTCTGCACCCGGGCGGCGATATTGACGGTCTGGCCGAAATAATCCTGCCGCTCGTTGAGCATGACGGCGAGGCACGGGCCTTCGTGAATGCCGATCTTGACGATGAGGTCCTCGGTGCCCCGCGCGACATTGAGTGCGTCCATCGCGGCGCGCATGCGCAAGCCGGCGACGATCGCATGTTCAGGCTTGATGAACGTTGCCATCACGGCATCGCCAATGGTTTTGACGACGGCGCCCTTTTCCGACGAAATAATTTCCAGCAGCGCGTGGAAATGCGCGCGCACCAGGTCAAACGCGGCGAGATCGCCGACCCGCTCGTACAGAGCGGTCGATCCCTTCAGATCGGTGAACAGGAAGGTCAACGACGTGATCTTGAGGCGTTGATCGACGCTGAGATTGTCGGCCTTGAACACGTCGCGGAAAGTCTGGTTCGACAGCATCCGCTTGGCCGTGAGAAACGGCTTCCGCTTGCCGATCAGATGATGCATCACATCGCCCGCGATAAAGACCGAAGGCAACGTCCGCACATCGGCCTGATTTTCAAGCGACAGCCGCAACGGGCCCGGACGCATCGTCCTGGTTCCACCGGTTGGCGTCGGGGTCTTGCTGTAGACCAGCGACAGCTGCTGACGCTCCTTGGTCGGCTCGCCCTGAACGTCGATAAACTCCGCCGAATGCGTCACCGGTTCGAACACGATGACGAATTCTTTCGGCAATTGCAGCGACAGCACCGCCTTCTCGCCCGCCGGCAGTTCGAGGGTATCCAGCGTCACCTCGTCGGCCAGCGTCGCGATATCGGCCTCATTGAAATCGATGCCCGAACTCCAGAACACCTGTTTGTAGTATTCCCAGACCGGCAGCGTATTGGGATCATGCGCGGCGATGCGCCGAACGCGCGGGCTGACGGTAAAGGCCACCTCGACCTGCTCGTCGACCGAGGCCTCATACCCGCAGGCGCAAAGACCACAATGGTAGTCATCCGGACGCAGCGATTTCAACGTGCTGTGGGCGCCGAGCACGCCGCCGCAACCGGGACACAATACGTTCCAGGTCAGGTCGAACAAGCCAAGCCGCGCGGCGTGCAGAAAGCCCGAAATCACCCGCTCTTCGTCAAGTCCATTGCGCTTCGCAAAATCCAGCACGTTGATGCGGTTGAGCTCATGATCCTGACCGTTCTCGACCGCAAGCCGGATCGCATCCGCCACCGCGGGATCGGCGGTCTGGTTGAGTATGGAAAATTGCGCTTTGACGTCACTCATGATCCCAGCCTAGTGCAGATTGGGCCCGCCTCCAAGGCAGGCCATGAAACAGCTCTAGCGCGGCGCGATGGCAAACAGCGGCGAGCGGTCCGGCTGCGTCGTCACCACGCCGACCGGCATCACCGGCGCCGTGTCGACCAAGCTGACACGAAACGCGCCGATCAACTTCGCCAGCGCCAGTACCGCCTCGACCAACGCGAAATGCGCGCCGACGCAGACACGCGCGCCGACGCCGAACGGCAGATAGGCGAAGCGATCGGGCGGCGTCGGCGTCATGAAGCGCGAGGGCACGAACGCGTTCGGGTCGCGCCAGAGTTTTTCGTGCCGGTGCAACAGCCACGGCGCGATCAGCACGACGTCCTTCTTCTTCACGGGCATGCCGGCGATCGTATCCGGCCCAGCGGCTGCGCGTATGATCAGGAACGCCGGCGGATAAAGCCGCATGGTTTCGTCGACCACTGCGCGGGTGAATTTCAGCCGCTCGATATCAACCGCCCCGTTTACGGTGGCGAGCGCACCATTGACGCTCGCGCCCCGCACCTCGGCCGCCACTTGCTCCTGGGTCGCGGGGTCGAGCGCCAGTAGATAGAGCGACCAGAACAGCGCGGTGGCAGTGGTCTCGTGGCCGGCGAGAATCATGGTCGCGATCTGGTCGCCGAGCTGCTCATCGGTGAAGGCCTCTCCGGTTTCCGGATCGCGCGCGGCGCCCATCAGGTCGAACAGGTCGCGCGGCGCGCCGTCGTGCTTGCCGGCGGCGCGGCGCTCGGCCATCAGCACGGCCACGAAAGCCGTCCAGCGCTTGCGGAAACGGGCGCGGGCGAAATCCTGCGGGCTCGGCCAGTTCAGCGGCAGCAGCAGGTCGAGGAAGTGCGGCTTGGCCAGCCGTTCGCCATACTCCATCACGAAATCGCGCAAGGCGGCGCCGTGACGGTCCATCCCGACCGAGAACATCGTGCGCCCGGCAATCTCCAGCGTCATCCGCTGCATCACCTGGCGCAGGTCCACCGGCGCGTCGCTGACGCCCCTGAGCTTGGCGATGGTATCGTCGGTCGCGGCCAGCATGTGCGGAACCAGCGTTGTCACCGCGCGCGGCGTAAACGCCGGCGCCAGCGTTCGGCGCTGGTGTTTCCATGCACGCCCCTCGGCGGTCAGCAATCCGTTGCCGACCAGCGGCCGCAGCACCCGGAAGCTGGCCGGCGTGCGGGTATAATTCTCGTAATTGTCGACCAGTACATGCCGGATGGCATCCGGCGTGTTGAGAATGAAGGTGCTGCGCCGGAAAAACCGGCCGCACACGATATCCTCTTCATAGGCGCGCTGGCCCCAGCTGCCGATCACGTTCTCGCGGATCGCCTTCATCCGCCCCAGCATGGTCATGTCGTCGGGCGCACGCGGCGGGCTCGGCGGCACCAGCGGGCGCGCGACCGGCATGTCGTAGGCTTCGGCGATGCTCATGGGCGCCACTTTCATAGCCGGATGAGCGAGGCGATATCCGGGATGGTGCCAAAGCCCCGCATATCGCTGCGCTCATGCGGGCTACGATCCAATCTATCTCTTCGATCCCGGCACTACAAAGGCGCCGGCACCACCAACAGCTAATAAGTCAGCTCGGCCACCGCAATCCGGTTTTCCGACGCCGGCCAGGCCCGCGCCACAATCCGCTCCTGGTTGAACAGCGCCACCACGGGGCGGCCGGCCTCCCCGGCCGGCAGTCGCAAGGTGGTGACCGAATCGGTCGGCACTCCCGGTTTGACGTCCTTGGGCTCCTTGCCGTCGAGCAGCACCACGTCGCGCGGCAGGCCGAAATAGCCCCGCGGCCGCGACATCAGCACCACCGCGCCGGCGCCGGCATCAGCCGACCCGAGCGGCCGCGCGGCGCGCAAATGCACGATGTCGGAGGAGCGCGGGAACGGCGAGCGGTAGAAATGCGTGATGGTGGAGTGCGGCGAGGTCAGCACGATTTCCAGATACCAGCTGGGATCGACCTGCGCCGGACCCCAGCGGCCGTCGGCGCCGGTCTGCGATGAATGAACCGGCCCGCCGATGCGCTCGCCGGTGTCGGCAGAGACGCGATAGATGTCCACCGACGCGCCGGATACCGGACGATTGGTCTGCACGCCGGTCGGCGTGCCCGTCACCAGCCCGCTCAGCTTGACCTGCGCTTGCGGCACGATGTCGAGACGCGACGGTTCGCGGCCGGCGATGAATTTGTAGATCTCGCGGAACGCGCGCGGATGGTAGGCGGTCTCGCGATGATCGAGGGCCCCCAGCACCAGATTGGTTGCGCCCTTCAGCGCCGGACCTTCTGCGGTCACACCGGTCGGCATGCCCGGCTTGCCGACGAAACGTCCGTCGGCTTGCGCAAACTTGTCGATGCCGTCGCTGCGCAGCGTGAGAAACGCCGTGCCATCCGTGACTTCGCTTTCGCCCTGGTTCAGGCCGCGCAGAAACGGCCCGCGGCCGTTGAACTCGCCGCCGAGGCCTTCGTCCCAGTCGTAGACGCCGTGGTTGGGAACGCCGCACAGCACGGCATGGCTGACATCGCCGCCGCCGCCGTTCTTGATGACGTTGCGGATCGAATTGCCGCCGCGCGAATTGCCGACCAACGCCACCCGCGGCGCGCCGGTGCGGCGCTTTAATTCCTTGATGGCGTCAGCGAGCTCGCGGCGCTGGTCCTCGGTCGAGGAACGGTTCGGCTGTTCCACCTTGTCGTCGCTGCGCGCCAGCGGATCGGTGAAATTGATTGCGAACATCCGTTCGTGCGGCACGCCGTTCGATTCCATCCGCCACAGCGAGGTGAGCCAGAGCGCCGCATGATCGCCATTGCCGTGCACAAACAGGATCGGCGGAACCTCCGCGGCGGCAGGCACGGCCGGCGCGGTCTGCGCCAAGGCCTCAAATCCAAAGGGGCCAGCCAGCAAAGGCAGCGCGCCGGCACTTTTCAGGATCGATCGCCGCGACAGGGTCATTTTGTATCCTCTCATTACTTTTCAATGCTTTAGCTGTGTCCTAGCACCCCCGATGACGGCGTAACTACTGGACAGGGCAGGGTTTTCGCAGGCATCACTTTAAAATCAAATGGAATCAAACCGGTGACAGAAGGCCAGGCGGAACGGACCATGACCGACCAGCCGAAGCGCTCGCGTTTTGCTACCGACAGCATTGCGGCGCCGCTGCGGCACGCGGTGTTCCGGCGGATCTGGCTCGCGAGCCTGGTCTCCAACCTCGGCCTGTTGATCCAGGGCGTCGGCGCGGCCTGGGCGATGACGCAGATGACGTCCTCGGCCGACAAGGTCGCGCTGGTGCAGACCGCGCTGATGCTCCCGATCATGTTGATATCGATGCCGGCCGGCGCCATCGCCGACATGCACGACCGGCGCATCGTGGCGCTGGTCTCGCTGTCGATCGCACTGGTCGGCGCCACCGCACTGACGGTGCTGGCGTGGTTCGACCTCGTCACGCCAAATGTGCTGCTGGCGCTGTGTTTTGTCGTCGGCAGCGGCATGGCGCTGTTCGGACCGGCCTGGCAGGCCTCGGTCAGCGAGCAGGTGCCGGCGGAGACGTTGCCGCAGGCAGTCGCGCTCAACGGCATCAGCTACAACATCGCACGAAGCTTTGGACCGGCGGTCGGCGGTATCGTGGTCGCGACCGCGGGTGCGGTCGCGGCGTTTGCGGTCAACGTCGTGCTGTATCTGCCGCTCATCGTCGTGCTGTTTTTGTGGAACCGGACTCATGAGCCGTCGCGGCTGCCGCGCGAGCGTCTCAACCGCGCCATGGTCTCCGGCGTGCGCTATATCGCCAACTCGCCGTCAATCCGCATCGTGCTGATACGCACATTGGTCACCGGCCTGATCGGCGGTTCGGTCTCGGCGCTGATGCCACTGGTCGCGCGCGATCTCTTGCATGGCGGCGCGCAAACCTACGGCATCATGTTGGGCGCCTTCGGCATGGGCGCCGTGATCGGGGCCCTCAATATCACCGAAGTGCGCAAGCGGCTGAGCGGCGAAGCGGCGGTGCGCGCCTGCGCGATCTCGATGGCTGGCGCGATTGCCGCGGTGGCGTTCAGCAAGAGCGCGGTGCTGACCGCAGCGGCCCTCGTGCTCGCCGGCGGGGTGTGGATGCTGGCGGTCGCCTTGTTCAACATCGGCGTGCAGCTCTCGGCGCCGCGCTGGGTCGCCGGCCGCTCGCTGGCGGCGTTCCAGGCCGCGATCGCCGGCGGCATCGCGGTCGGCAGCTGGGGCTGGGGGCACCTCACCGACTACGCCGGCGTCGAAGCCGCATTGCTGGTTTCCGCGGGCCTGATGCTGCTCTCGCCGATCCTCGGCATTTGGCTGCGGATGCCGCCGGTCGGCGCGCGCAACGAAGCCGCCACCGAAGTGCTGGCCGATCCCGAAGTGCGGCTGTCGCTGACCGGGCGCAGCGGCCCCTTGGTGGTCGAGATCGAATATCGCGTGGCGCAGGACAACGCCCGCCTGTTCCACAACGTGATGCAGGAAGTGCAGCTCAGCCGCCAGCGCAACGGCGCCTATGGCTGGTCGATCGCGCGCGACATCGCCGATCCCGAATTGTGGACCGAACGCTATCACTGTCCGACCTGGCTGGATTATCTGCGCCAGCGCAACCGCGCGACCCAATCCGAACGCGCGCTGCACCAGCGTGCAATCGACTTCCATCTCGGCCCCGAGCCGATCCGCGTGCGCCGCATGCTGGAGCGGCCATTCGGGTCGGTGCGCTGGAAGGAAGATACGCCCGATCGCGCGGCCAACGAGGTGTTGCCGGTCGCGACCGTGGCGGGGAGTAGTACGTAGGTCTCACCTTTCGTCATTCCGGGATGCGCCACTTGGCGCGGGCCCGGAATCCATACTCACGATCGTGGTTATGGAATCCGGGCTCATCGCTTCGCGATGCCCCGGAAAGACGACAGCGTAGATTACCGCCCGTGGGCCGCCAGCGTTTGCTGACAGGGCTTGCTGATGCGGGAGCGGTTCTGCTGCAGGCACGCCAGCACGATCTGGTCGCCGTCATTCATCTGGGCGCGGCAGAACCGCGAGACGTCGCGGGCGCAGGCGTCATGGCCCTGCTTCTGCTCCGCCGAAGCCGCCGATGTCATCAGAAGCAAGGGAATAACGAATAGAAATCTGGTCATCTTGGTTTGCCTTCACGCAGCAATGAACGCGGGTCCACGCCTTCTATCGCGTTTTCAGGCGAAAGCCAGCCCGGGACCCGATCTGGGTAGAAACGGTTTCGTGCGCGAAATCGGCGGCCGGGAAACCAAAAAAACGCCTGCGTCGGATCGACGCAAGCGCTTTTGGAGAGCCGAGGCGAATGGGATTATTGCGCGGCGACCTTGTTGGACCGCTGCGCGGCCAGATCGCGATCCATCACGGTACGGCAGCCGCTGGAAAGGCTGGCGCGCTTGCTGATCATGCAGGCGGTGATCTTCGGAATGTTCGGAATTTCAGAGCTGCAGAGACGGAACGCATCGCCCGAGCACATCGACTGGGCTTCGGCGCTGAAGGCATGGCTCGCGGTCGAGGTAGCGGCGGAAAGCGAGGCGGCAACGGCCAGCACGACGCTGACGTTGCGAACGGTGTTGATGAAGCAGGCGGTCATTTTCGGCTCCCATTGGCGCCGCGGATGCGGGGCCCGTTGTTGATGACCGACCATGCACCCCGCCCGTCGCCGCCGCTGTGACGTTCATCACACAGAGATAAGCCTCTAATTTTCTTGGGCTCCCGGCGCCGTGTTGGGGAGGCGTTAAGACCTTATTCGCATTAATGGCCCGTTGCGTGTGTGTCCCCTGCGTGATGTGGAAAGTTTAGCGATGCGTAATGCGTTAGGCCTGATGCTGGCCACTGTTGTTTCGGCGGTTGTGATCGCCGGTGTTTGGTTCTGGACGTCCTCGCCGCGTGCCGATGCGGCAGCCCCTCAAACTGTCGCCGCCCGCAAGGCCGAGCCGATGCCGGCCGCAGCGACCAAGCCGAAGGATGACGTCGAGGTCACGGCTGCGATTGCGAAGCCGGCCGCGCCGACACCGCCTCCGGCGCCCGTGGCTGCGAAAACGGTTTGCGCCAATCCGGATGCGCTCGGCGTCAGCCGTACCGTCATCATCGACACCACGGGTGGACCGGGTTTTGGCTTCCTGCAATACAAGCAATTCGATTTCCTCGCCGAGAAGGAGGTCGTGCTGACCTTCGACGACGGTCCGTGGCCGACCACGCCTGCGGTGCTCAAGGCGCTCGCCGACGAATGCACCAAGGCGGTTTTCTTTCCGGTCGGCAAGCACACGACCTATCATCCGGAAATCCTCCGCCAGGTTTTCGTAGCAGGCCACACCGTCGGCTCGCACACCTGGTCGCACGCGCATCTCGACAGCAAGAAGATGACGGAGGCGCAGGTCAAGGAGGAGATCGAGAAGGGCTTTAGCGCCGTGAAGATGGCGATCGGCGCTGCACCCGCGCCGTTCTTCCGCTTTCCCGGGCTCGGACACACCCAACCCGCGCTGACCTATCTCGGCACGCGAAACATCTCGATGTTCTCGGTCGACGTCGATTCCAACGACTTCAAATCGAGCGGTCCCGACCAGGTGATCCAGAACGTCATGACCAAGCTGGACAAGCAGGGCAAGGGCGTCGTCCTGATGCACGATCTGCAGAAGCACACGGCGACCGCCTTGCCGACGCTGCTGCGCCGCCTCAAGGCCGGCGGATACAAGGTCGTGCTGATGAAGGCCAAGGTGCAGCTCGAGACCCTGGCCGAGTATGATGCGATGCTGGTCAAGGACCTCAAGGTCCCGACAGTCGCCAGCCGTCCGATCGCCAGCGTGGTGCAGACGCTTCAGGAATAGGCACGCGCGGCGCCGACCTCAGTCAACAACAACAACGCGCCCCGGATACTTTCCGCGGGCGCGTTTTGCGTTGGCGCGTACCCCACGCCTCGCCGCAGCGGCGCGGCCGTAAAGAAAAAGCCCGTGAACGCGCCGTTTGGGGTTTTCCAGCGATGGCCGTGGCGGTAACAATTGGCCTCTGCGAGGACGCGCATGCTGTTGGCCACGACCGTATTCCTGACCGCGCTTGCTGTCCTGGTCGTCATTACCGCCGACTATGGCCGCAGGCATTTGAGTCATCCGGCCGGTCCGGCCACGGACGAGGATCCAGCGGTATCGCGATTGCCGTGGGTGAGGATCTTTCTGGTCGCCAGCGCGCTGTATTTTGCGCTGATGTATTGGGCGTCCGTGAGCTACAATCCGGCTTTCTCTCTCCACGATATCTCGGGCAGGTCGACCAAGAAGGAAATCCGGCGGCCGTTCATGCCGCTGCTCGACTCCAAAATCGCGGCGATCGCGCCCGACTATTTCTTCGGCGATGTCGCCGACGAGACGAAAGAGAACAAGACCCGTTCCGATGTCCTGCTCTACGAGGACGGCAAGTTGCTCGGCCCCGCACATACCTCCCTCTATGAAGTCGCGGTGCTGGGGATGGGAAGGTACGCGCACTGGAAAGGCAATTATTCGATCTTCGCCTTTTCTTCGAGCGACAATACCGATCCGAACACCAACGGCCGCACCTATTGGGCCGAACGTCCGCGCAGCAAATAACCCTGATCGCAGACTTTGGTTCGGCCGGCGCGGCGTTCCGGACATCGAAAACGCGCCCCGGATCGCTCCAGGGGCGCGTCCTGCTTTCTCGGATTACCAGTAGATGCCGTGCCGATGCAGCGCGTTGATGATGCGCCGTTCGGTCCAGTAGCGCGTCTTGCGGGGCTTGTCGTACCGCGGCCCATCGGCATACGACCGACGCTGGTCCGTGTATCGGGGTTCGTCCTTGTATTTCGGTTCGTCCCGATAGCGCGGTTCGTCTTTATACCGGGGCCCATCCTTGTATCCTGGCTCGTTGCGTTCGGGCTTGGGTTCGACGATCGCCGGACGCTCGACATATTTCGGCGCCTCGGTCCTCGGCGCGTCCGCCTTTGGCGCTTCGGCCGCTTGCGGGACTTCCGCAACGCGCGCGGCTTCGGCGGTCTGCGAATTTGTCGTGGCCTTGACGGCGGGTGCCGTGGTGGTCGCCTGCACGTCGCTGCCAGCCAGCGAAAGGCCTCTCTTATCCCCGGCCTGCGCGGCAGCAGACGCCAAAACGAACCCTGCGGTCAGAATGAATTTGCGCATGTTGTGTCTCCCGTTTTTGGTGGCGGGGAAACTAGGCGAGGGCCATGGATCGTTATGTGAGATAGGTCACGCAAACAGCGCGCCCCAACCACTACCGGCGCCGTGCTGCGCCGTCGGCCAATTCCAGCGGATCTTGCGCGGCCTCAAAACGCGGAATGAGGTCGGCGGGAAGTGCCACCAGCTTTGCGGCGCGGTTGATCGACGATCCAAAGACCGTCGCTGCCGCGATGTGTTTGGCGAGTTGCGTATAGTCGTTCCATATCAAATAGAACATCAGTGGCGGCTGCTCTCCATTCGCCAGCAATTGGCTGGCGCGTTCGCCGGCGCCGTCGGTCAGCCACCAGCGGTGCGCCAAGGTGACGACCTTTCTGAAATTGCGAATGGTGCCGGACTGCTTAGCTACCTCAACGCCGGACAATTTGGCGCAATGGGTCAGCCAGTTGAGACCGGCCAAAATGGCAATCGCAAAATCGGTCGTCGCAGTTCCGGTGAAATCGATCACGGTGTCGTCGTGAGGGCGCTGAAACAAGTAAGCGTTCATCATTTCGATCTGGCGGTCCGCGTTGGTCAGTAACTCGAATTGCGGGCTTGGCACCATCGTCAGATATCGCACCGCTTCCAGCCGGGTGTGATCCCAGACCGAGCGGACGTCGCCATCGATATCCGAAAGTGCCCGCTTGCAGGCCGGATAGATCAGCCTGCCGTTGTCGACATCGTCGATATAGCGGGGAACGCGGCTGCGCAGTTCTTCAAGGATGGCGTGCGGTCCGACAACGCGCGCCTTGTCGGCGGATTTCGGCGAAGGCCTGGTCGATTTCCACCAGTCAAACACGCCCTTGCCCTCTGGCCAGGCGAAGAAATCAGGAGCACAGCCAGATTATAGCTACCGCCATTGGCAAGCCCAAGACCAAAGCAACGGCAATTGTCGATGTGAATGCGGAAAGCAAATTTACCCCCAGTTGCACCTTGCCTGGTCCAGACATGGCTCCACTCCACGGTTGGGAAAGGCAAAAGCGTCACCGGGACAGCGGTAACGGCTTCTCGCCGCACACTCGTTTCCAGAAGGGACGCACGAATGCTGCGCCGACATGGTTAATGGAGGATTAATGGCGCAGCATTGGCGCGGAATATCCCGCTACGCGGCGATTGCTTCGCCCTGGCCGGTTTTGGTTTCTATGAAAGTGCTGGTGCCGCAAACAGGACTCGAACCTGTGACCCCGTCATTACGAATGACGTGCTCTACCAACTGAGCTATTGCGGCGGACCAGACGCAGCGTTCGGCAACCGGGCCGAAAACGCGTGCCACCTGATATCGGGCAGCGCCCGGCTTGGCAAGAAAAACGCGGCCCCCCGAACCTACTCCCCGCCCCAGCGTGACAAAAATCCCCGCCAGCCGCCGGCCTGGGCCTTGGGAGCGATTCGCTGGGCGAATTCGTCCGGAGGGCCGTCATCGTCGGTTCCCGGGTCATCCGGCGCCCGGACAATGGGAATCACGGCCGGGATCGGCGCCGGAACCGCCTTTGGAATGTCCTGGCGGGCGCGGAACAGCGGCGCGGCAACGGCCGGCGCGGGTTGTTGGGCTGGCGGCGCTGGCTCCGCAGCGGGGGCCGGTTCCGGCTCGACGGCCGGAGGCGGCGGCGCGTTGTCCTGGGCGGCTGCGGCTGCAGGTTCGGGCGGGGCAGCAGGCTCAGGCGCGGCACGAGCGGGCGGTTCCGCTGGCTTGCTTTCGACCAGAACTGGGGTCGGCGGTTCGAGCACGACGGCCCGGCGCGGCGTCGCCAACATCGCCTCTTCAAACGGCGAGGATTCGATGGCAGGGCCCTTGTCGGACGGCAAGGCCGCGACCGGCGTCTGCCACTGGAAGGCGTCAAGCCGGCCCGTGACCGGCGAGACCGGCCGCCAGCGGTCGCTGACATAGCCATCCGCGGTCCAGGCCGGATCATGCAGCGCGCGCACCGCGCGAAGGGTCCACGCCCGTGCGCGGCCGCTGTCGCCATGTTCGGTGCGCTCGATCTCCGCCATCAATAGCGCCACCCGCTGCGTCGGTGCGGCGACGAACGGCGCCAGCGCGTCGCGCGCCTTGGCAAATTCGGAGGCGTCGATCCCAGCGCGCGCGATCGCCAGCGCACCCTCGATGTGACCGGGCACTTTCGCTGCCAGCGTTTCGACCCGCACCAGCCGCTGGCGCGCGGAATCGCCGAGCTTCACATGGGCATAGGCATCGGCGAGGTCAGGATGCGGCTGCGCCAGCCATGCGGTTTCGACCAGGCGCATCGAACGCCGCACCTGATGCGCCTCGCTTTCGAATTTACTCGCGAGCACCGCGGCCGGCACCAGCGTCGGCGCCAGCTTGACCGCTTCCATCGCGCTCTCGCGCGCGAGGTCGCGATCGACCTTCTCCAGTTCGAGCGCGCGCGCCGTTAGCAGCACGCCGCGGTGACGGCGATAGGTCGCCTTGTCGATCAGCCCGGAGGATTGGTTGTTGTCGAGAATGCTGAGTGCGCCGTTCCAGTCGCCCTTGGCGCAGCAGAATCCGAGCACGGCATGCGACGCCCATGACGATGACGGCGAAAGTTTCAGCGCTTCCTCGGCGACCATCACGGCCGCAACGGGATCGTCGGCGCGCTGCGCCTCGATGAACAGGCCGCGCAGGCCGAGCAGCCGCGTATCTTCACGCTCGGCCATGGCGCGGAAGGCGCGCTGCGCGCCTTCGCGATCGCCATCGAGCTGCGCCGATTGCGCGTGTAGCAACAGCGCCAGCGGATCCTGCGCCGCATGGCGCCGCGCCACTTCGGCATGCGCGCGGGCGCTGGTCGAATCGCCGTGACCGATGGCCAGCAATCCCTGCGTAATGGCGTGCCGGCCGCGGGCCTGGCGCTTCTCGCGCCTGTTCTTGCGAAGCCGCGCCGGCGTGCGCCACAGACCGCGCAGGATCGCCCAGATCATCATGGCGGCGACCACGACAATACCGAGTCCCAGCACGAATACCGGCAGCGTGGTCGCGACCTTCAGATTGCCCGACGACAGCACGACCTCGCCGGTCTGCTCGGCAACCCAGGCCGCGCCCGCTGCACCGAGCGCGATCAACAGCAGAAACAGAATGATCCGGACCATCGAATTCCCTACTGCGCCGGTTTGGCCAACACGTTCATGGCGTCAGCTGCGAACTGACGGGAAGCCGACAGCGCCGCATCGCGCGCATCGGCCTTGTCGAGCCAGGCTTGCGCCGCCGCGCGATCGGCCGGCGTCAGCGCTTTCAATTCGCGCCGCGCTTCATTGACATCGTTGCGCAGCGCCGCCGCGGTCGCGCGCGCCACCACGGCACCGCGATCATTGCCGGTGGCGTCGGCGCGTTCGATGCGGACCAGCTTGGCGGCGCCCGCCTGCAGCCGCTCGACGATGCCCATGCCGGTCGTGGCGTTGTCCTGGGGCACCGCCGGCGACAATTTCGGCACCAGCGTCAGCAATTCGCTCGACAATTTGCCGGGGTTCGGCACGCCGGTTGCCGCGAATGGCTCGAGCGGCTTCAGGGCGTCGGCGTTGGGCGCCAGCGACTTCGCCGTGGTCAGCGCCGCCGGATAGGGATCGCCGGTTCGAACGAGGACATCGAGCAGAGCTGCCGCCACCACCCGGCGCAGCGGCAGATCGTCGGCAGGTTTTGCGTCGGCCGGCTTGGCGTCGGCAGTCTTGCTGACTTGCTGCGCGAACTCCGCGGCCTGTGCCCGCACGGCATTCTCAAGCTTCGCGATCTGTTCGTTGATCCCGGAGAGATCAGGGGCCGGCGTGCCGTCAGCGCGCGGGGCTGATTTCACCTCATTGACGGCGGAAGCAAGTTTTTCGTTCTGGGTGCGCGCGGTTGCAAGCTCGCCACGCAGCGCGGCGAGCGATTTTTCCAGCGTATCCATCCGCGCCAGGGAAGCGGGATCGGGCACGGCGGGCTTGCCGAGTTTGGCTTCGAGGCCGGCGACGCGGCCGGTGAGACCGTCGATCGCGGCGGCGTTGAGTTGCGCGGCGGGAGGCGCGGCCGCCGGCTGGACCGCGGGCCAACCCAGCATCCAGCCGACGCCGATCACAAGCGCGGCCGCCACCGCGCCGGAGACGGGCGCAACGATCCAGGGAGATACCGGCGCGGGTGCCGGCATCGGTTGCGACACAGGCTCCGCTGCGGCCGGCTCGCTCGCAGCTTCAGGCGCCGCGGCATCGGACGCCGCAGACTCGGGCGAAGGTTCGGGCGGCGCGGCATCGCTTGCTTTGGTTTCGCTGGTCACTTCGCTGGCCTCGAGGTCGATCGTCGGCGGCTCGCGCCTGGGCCGCTCCGATTCGGGCAGTGATCCCTGATTTTCGGGCTTGTCGTCGACCATCGCAGCGGTTCCCTTAACGGTGAGTTGCCCTGAACCTATCAGAATCGGGCCCACTTAGGCCAATCGGGTCCGCAAAGCACGGCTCAACGCCTCGAACAAGGCATTTTCATCAGGCTGAGCGGCCGAAGTCACCTGCGTCGCGCCGGCATCGCGGAGTACCGCTGCAACGGTAGCGGAAATGCAGCATTGGGGCAGCGCCAGCGCCGATATTTCGACGCCGCCCGACCGCGCCGCGTCCAGAAAGGCGCGCGCGCTGCGGCGTGAGTAATGCAACACCGCCTCGATCCGGTTCGCCACGAAAGCGTCGCATACCTCCCGCGGCAGGATGGACGCCGGGATCATCCGGTAGGTGGTGTGCGTCACGACGGTAAAACCCTTCTCGCCCAATTCGCCGGCGAGATCGCGCGCCAGATCGGCACCGGCCAGATAGAGCAGCGTGCTAGCCTTCTTCAGCTGCTTCGATTTCACAGCTCCCAGCACCAGACCGCGCAAGGCACCGGCGTCACCTCTGGCCGCAATGACCTCGCCAAAGCCTGCGTCACGGGCGGCGGAGGCGGTGTGTTCGCCGACCGCGAACAGCGGCAGTTGCAACAACCGGCTGCCGGCAAGATGAGGCGCGATAGCGCGTAGCGCATTGGCTGACGTGACGATGATGGCACCGTAACGGGCATCGGCATCGTCATGGAACGGGACCGCCTCGAACCGCAGCATCGGCGCCCGAAGCACCTCAAAACCCCTGGCGCGAAGGGCGGCAGCAGTCGCCTCGTCGTCCGGATGCGGGCGCGTGACGAGTACGGCCATGCCTCAGATCTCCAAAAATGTCTTGGCGCAAAATGGCTCGGCCTTAACCGGCGATTGCACCCAGAGACCTCGTAATGCTACCGGGTTACGGAAGCGTTGTTTTGACCGGTCGCGCAAGGGATCAAATTGGATAACGACACGCCGATGCTGGTGCTGGGTATCGAGACCACCTGCGACGAAACCGCGGCCGCGGTGATCGAGCGGGCGAGCGACGGCAGCGGCAGGATATTGTCCAACATTGTGCGCTCGCAGACCGACGAGCACGCCCGTTTCGGCGGCGTAGTTCCGGAGATCGCGGCGCGCGCCCATGTCGACCTGCTCGACGGCATCGTCGATGGCGCGATGAAGCAAGCCGGCATCGGCTTCGCCCAATTGTCCGCGGTCGCGGCCGCCGCGGGTCCGGGCCTGATCGGCGGGGTGATCGTCGGCCTCACCACGGCCAAGGCAATTGCGATGGTGCACGATACGCCGCTGATCGCGGTCAACCATCTCGAGGCCCATGCGCTGACGCCGCGGCTGACTTGCGCGCTGGCGTTTCCCTATTGCCTGTTTCTGGCCTCGGGCGGCCACACCCAGATCGTTGCGGTGGTCGGCGTCGGCAAATATGTCCGGCTCGGCACCACCGTCGACGACGCCATGGGCGAGGCGTTCGACAAGGTCGCAAAGATGTTGTCATTGCCCTATCCCGGCGGACCTGAGGTCGAGCGCGCGGCCGCCGGCGGCGATCCAAAGCGGTTTGCATTTCCGCGCCCGATGCTGGGGCGGCCGGATGCGAATTTCTCGCTGTCGGGACTGAAGACCGCGGTGCGCAACGAGGCCAGCCGGATGGCGCCGCTGGAGCCGCAGGACGTCAGCGATCTCTGCGCCAGCTTCCAGGCCGCGGTGCTGGAATCCACCGCCGACCGATTGAGCGTCGGTCTTCGGTTATTCTACGAGCAATTCGGGCCG
This sequence comes from Bradyrhizobium sp. LjRoot220, assembly GCF_964252915.1. Classification (NCBI taxonomy): domain Bacteria; kingdom Pseudomonadati; phylum Pseudomonadota; class Alphaproteobacteria; order Hyphomicrobiales; family Nitrobacteraceae; genus Bradyrhizobium; species Bradyrhizobium sp. LjRoot220. The sequence continues at coordinate 405,144 of NZ_CAXUPS020000006.1, read as the reverse complement.
CCCCGCGCGCTGGTCGCGGCCGGCGGCGTCGCCGCCAACCACGCGATCCGCGACGCCTTGCAGGATGTGGCGGCGAAGGCGCAGACCACGCTGATCATTCCGCCGCCGGCGCTCTGCACCGATAACGGCGCGATGATCGCATGGGCCGGCGCCGAGCGAATGGCGCTCGGGCTGACCGATACCATGGATGCGCCGCCCCGCGCGCGCTGGCTGCTCGACGCCAACGCCGCGGCGCCCGCGGGCTACGCCAACACCAGGGCGGGATTTTAGAAGATGTCGTCTGAAAACACCGTCGCGGTGATCGGCGCGGGCGCCTGGGGCACGGCGCTGGCGGCCGTCGCCGCGCGCGCGGGCCGCGATGTGACCCTCTATGCACGCAACGCCGAAAACGCCGCGCAAATGAAGATGGCGCATGCCAATCCGCGGCTGCCGGGCATGCGCCTCGACCAGCGCATCGAAATCACCAACCGGATCGCGGCCGCGGCCGGCGCCCGCATTATCCTGATCGCTACGCCCGCGCAGAATTTGCGCGAGGCAGCGACCGCGCTGGCTCCGCACCTGAAGAAGGCAACGCCGGTTATCGCCGCAGCCAAGGGCATCGAGCGCGGCACGCATAAATTCATGACGGAAGTGATCGCCGAGGCCGCGCCCGATGCGATACCGGCGATCCTGTCCGGGCCGAGCTTTGCCGACGACGTGGCGCGCGGGCTGCCGACCGCGGTGACGCTGGCGGCCAAGGACGAAGCGCTGGCAAGCGCGCTGGTGCAGGCACTCGGCTCCTCGACCTTCCGGCCCTACCACACCACGGACATTCGCGGCGTCGAGATCGGCGGCGCGGCGAAGAACGTGCTGGCGATCGCGGCCGGCATCGTGGAGGGGCGCAAGCTCGGCGCCTCGGCGTTGGCCGCCTTGACCACGCGCGGCTTCAGCGAGTTGGCGCGGCTCGGCCGCGCCTGCGGCGCGCGCGCCGAAACGCTGGCCGGGCTTTCCGGCCTGGGCGATCTGATCCTGAGCTGCTCAAGCCCGCAATCGCGCAATTTCGCGCTCGGCATCGCGCTCGGGCGCGGCGAGCAACCGGCGCGCGACAAGCTTGCCGAAGGCGCATTCACCGCGCCGGTGCTGACCGAACTGGCGGCTTCGCAAAATGTCGATATGCCGGTATCAAATGCGGTCGCGGCGATCCTGGCCGGCAAGGTGACGATCGACGCGGCGATCGAAGGCCTGCTGACGCGGCCGTTCAAGGCGGAGGAGTAGCGATGGCGTACTGGCTGGTGAAGTCCGAGCCCTCGGTGTGGTCGTGGGATATGCAGGTTGCGAAAGGCGCCAAGGGCGAAGCCTGGACCGGCGTGCGCAATTTCACCGCGCGGCAGAATCTCGTGGCGATGAAGAAGGGCGACCGCGCGTTCTTCTATCACTCCAACGAGGGCAAGGAGATCGTCGGCATCGCGGAGGTCATCAAGGAGGCCTATCCCGATCCGACCGACAAGACGGAAAAGTTCGTCTGCGTCGACATCAAGGCCGACAAGCCCTTGAAGACCCCGGTGACGATGGCGGCGATCAAGGCCGACAAGAAGCTGGCCGCGATGGCGCTGGTGAAATATTCGCGCCTATCGGTCCAGCCGGTCACCCCGGACGAATGGAAGATGGTCTGCAAGATGGGCGGGTTGTAGCGCCTCGCGGCGCCGGCGCGTTCGGACGGAACCCGCGGGTCCGTCACAAAATTGCGAAAACAACCCCATGCAAAGAAAGGGAACCCTCGATTTGGAGTAATATAATACCGTAATCGCCCCCGTCCCCGTATTACTCCCCGCGCCCTTTTGCAGGAGAAATTTAGCATTTGGGGCGCTTACTCCGGGCCGTGCGGCAAGCAAAGGGACGGGAGAACTACGCCTTGAGATCGGGTGCCAGCAGCCTGAACGCGACGTCGGTCGACGCGGCGGACGTGGTCGTGACGCCGGCGCTCGAAGCCGAGACCGAGCGACTGCTGTCACAGCGCACCCGCGACATCCATTTTTCGCCCGAGATGGTTCGCGCGTTTCGCCACAAAGAGTGGCCCCAGCGCAGCAAGATTGCGCGCGCCTGGATGATCTGGGTGGCGCTGATCAGCATGGCCTTCGTGCCGATCAGCTACCTTCTTGCGCCCGACTTCCTGCTGCTCACCATCCTTATCAGCGGGCTGCTGGTTCCGGCGATGCACGGCTGTGCCTATCTGGTGTGGCGCAAGCCTCGCAGCGCCGGCATCGAAGGCCTGACGATCGTGCTGCTGATGAGCAGCGTCATGATCGCTTACGGCGTCCTCGCCATCGCGGCCGGCGGCAGCAACTATGAGCGCTTCCTGATCTGCATCATGTACGTAACCACGATCGCGATCGTGGTTTTCAATATCGAGTATGCATGGTCGCTGGCCCTGATGGTCTGCTCCACCGTGATCTTCTTCGGCTTTGAGATTTTCAATCCCGCGATCGAACTCAAGGAAGCTGTCGGGACGTCGGTGTTTTACGCGATGGGAATCTATGCGGCGACGATCGCGCGGAAAACCCAGTCGATCCTTGGCAAAAAGGCGTTTCTGCTAGCCTTGCGCAACGAGTATCGCAGCGACGCGCTGAGGCGCGCCAACCGTCAGTTGGAAATGCTGGCGACGCGCGACCCGCTCACCGGGCTTGGCAACCGCCGTTCGGCGACCGACCTGATCGACCGGCTCTGGCGCGATCCGACCGTTCCGAAAGCCAGTATCGCCTTCATCATGGCCGATATCGACCTGTTCAAGCACTTGAACGATACCGCAGGCCACGCCGCCGGCGACGCGTGCATCAGGCGGGTGGCGGATACCATCGAGGAATCGGTCCGGTTGGGCGTAGATGCGGTGTTCCGCTATGGCGGCGAGGAATTCCTCGTCGTGCTCGCGCATGCCACACCCGACCTGGCCTGGACCATCGCGCAGCGCATCCGCAGCACGGTGGAAGAGCTCGGCATCGTCAATCCCGGAATCCATTCCGCGAGCGATTCTTCCAGCGTGGTGACGATCAGCCTCGGCGTCGCGTTCGCGCATGAAGGCGCCGCCCCGGAGATGGTCGCCAAATGGGCTGACGACGCGCTCTACGACGCCAAGCGCGGCGGAAGGAATATTGTGTTTCTGTCGAACGCGCATGCGACCGGCGAAAGTGCGCGTGACGCTCAGGCCGTCGGCGCGGATGAACGGAAGATAGCTTCCAAGATGGGCCGTCAGTAATCAACAGTCCTCATCCCCGGATAAGCGCTTTGCGCTTACCGAGGGAGCGGCCCCTTGGCCGCGTCTCGAAGGATGGCCGCAGGCACCGTCGGTGGCCTCATGGTTCGAGACGGCGCAAGAGCGCCTCCTCAGCATGAGGGACTATTACGCGGCAGCCGCCGCCGTCACCACTTGCGCCAGCAGCGCTTCGCGCTTCGACTGCGAGCGGTAGCCCTTCATCGTCGCGGCAAAACGCTCGAGGATGCCGTCCTCGAAGGCGGTGACGATGGTGTCGTGGACGTAGCTCTTGCGGCAGATCGCCGGCGTGTTCGACAGTTCGTCGGCGGCGGCCCGAACCGCCTCCAGCACCTGTTTCTTGCGGCCGCGGGCGCTGGCCGCCGGAGAAATCCGCGACAGCGACTCCAGCACCACGGCCGACGCCATCAGGGTACGAAAATCCTTCAGCGAAATCTTGATGCCGGCGATCTCGCGCAGGAACCCATTCACCGTCGTGGTCGAGACGGTGCGAACGGTGCCGGAATTGTCGCGGTACTGGAACATGCGCTTGCCCGGCACGCCGCGCAGGATGCCGATCGCGCGGACCAGCTTGGCCGCGTCGCATTCCTTGCGCACGGCTTTGCCGCCCTTGGCCTTGAAGGTCAGGACCAGAGTGTCGTCTTCCAGGGTGACGTTGGACTTCAGCAGCGTGGTGGCGCCGCGGGTGCCGTTCAGCCGCGCGTAGGATTCGTTGCCGGGCCGGATCGCGGTGCGCGCGATCAGCTCGATGACAGCCGAGAGCGCGAACTCGCGCGTCGGCGCATCGCCGGACAGATGCATCGAGACGTTACGCCGGATTTTTGGCAATGCCGCAACCAGGCGCGCCAGGCGATGGGCCTTGCGGTGCTCGCGGACCTTTTCCCAATCGGCGTGGTAGCGGTATTGCAGCCGGCCGGCGGCATCGACGCCGACGGCCTGCAGATGCGAGGTCGGATCGGGCGAATAACGCACTTGCTGATAGGCCGGCGGCACCGCCATCGAATTCAGGCGACGAATCGTGCCGGCGTGACGGACCGCCGTGCCGTTGGCACGAACAAATGAATAGGTCTTGCCGCGCTTGATGCGACGGATGGTCAATTCGTTCTGGTCGCCGAGCTTGAGGCCGAGTTCCTGCGCCAGCGATTCAACCGTAATCCTCGGCTCAAGCGTCTTGAGCAAAAGCTTGTGCTTTGGGGAAACGATTTTGGCGGGCGCCTTGAGCGGCACCTTGGGCAATTGGCCAAGCGCTTCCGCCAATGCGACGGCAGGATCAGCGGAACCGGGCCGCGTAGCCTCGAAATTCACCTGATCCATCATGGCCGTCGTTGTCCTGCTCCGCCTGTTCTGTCCGGTAATGCCGCTTGTTGTGGCTTGGTTCCGGCGGGGCCAGTCGCCCCGGAAGGGCCATTTAGGGGGTAACGAACCCCTTTGCGAGTCCGGATTCCACCGTTGTCGGTTATTAGATACCGGTCATGGGAGCCATTCGCGCGATAACGTTGATTTTCGGTCGGGTCAAAACGCGAAAGTGATGGCTGGACGGGCCGGTCCGAGGCGGGCGAAGGCGGGCGGAGGCGCGGGAACCGACCAAGGTCGCAGATGGTTCCGCCTTGTCCGGACCCCCTGCGACGCCTAATCATCTTAGCAATCAAGACGGCTTGCGGCCGCTTACGGGTAGGGCCCGCAATCAGTGGAGGGGAAGATGTCCGAGAAGATTTACGACGTGTCGGCGGATTGGGCCAAGCGCGCTTTCGTCGACGATGCCAAGTACCGCGAGATGTATGCGAGCTCGGTCGCCGACGCCAACGCCTTCTGGGCGGAACAGGGCAAGCGGATCGGCTGGATCAAACCGTTCCACAAGGTCGAGAACGCCTCCTTCGCCCCCGGTAACATTTCGATCAAATGGTTCGAGGACGGCGTCCTGAACGTCGCCTGGAACTGCATCGACCGGCATCTGGCCACGCGCGGCGACCAGACCGCGATCATCTGGGAAGGCGACGATCCCAACGAGTCCAAGCACATCACCTACCGCCAGCTGCACGACGAAGTCTGCAAGATGGCCAACATCCTGCGCACCAGGAATGTCGGGAAGGGCGACCGCGTCACCATCTACCTGCCGATGATCCCGGAAGCCGCCTATGCGATGCTGGCCTGCGCGCGGATCGGCGCCATTCATTCGGTGGTGTTCGGCGGTTTCTCGCCTGACAGCCTCGCCCAGCGCATCACCGATTGCCAGTCCAAGATCGTCATTACCGCCGACGAGGGCCTGCGCGGCGGCAAGAAGGTGCCGCTGAAGGCCAATGTCGATGCCGCGATTGCCAAGAGCGGCGGCGTCGACTGGGTCGTCGTGGTCAAGCGCACCGGCGGCGCGGTCGAGATGAACCCGACGCGCGACTTCTGGTATCACGAAGCCGCCGCGATGGTGACGACGGAATGCCCGTGCGAACCGATGCACGCGGAAGATCCGCTGTTCATCCTCTATACGTCCGGCTCCACCGGCCAGCCCAAGGGCGTGCTGCACACCTCGGGCGGCTATCTCGTCTTCGCGTCGATGACGCATCAATACGTGTTCGACTATCACGACGGCGACATTTACTGGTGCACCGCCGACGTCGGCTGGGTCACCGGCCACAGCTACATCCTCTATGGGCCGCTGGCCAACGGCGCCACCACGCTGATGTTCGAGGGCGTGCCGAACTATCCGGACAATTCGCGGTTCTGGAACGTCATCGACAAGCACAAGGTCAACATCTTCTACACCGCGCCGACCGCGATCCGGGCGCTGATGCAGGGCGGCGACGAGCCGGTGAAGAAGACCTCGCGCAAGAGTTTGCGTTTGCTCGGCTCGGTCGGCGAACCGATCAATCCGGAAGCCTGGGAGTGGTATTACCGCGTGGTCGGCGACGAGCGCTGCCCGATCGTCGATACCTGGTGGCAGACCGAGACCGGCGGCATCCTGATCACGCCGCTGCCGGGCGCGACCAAACTCAAGCCGGGCTCGGCGACGCGGCCGTTCTTCGGCGTGGTGCCCGAGATCGTCGATGCCGACGGCAAGGTGCTGGAGGGCGAGACCTCGGGCAATCTCTGCATCGCCAAATCCTGGCCGGGCATGATGCGCACGGTCTATGGCGACCACGCCCGGTTCGAGCAGACCTATTTCTCGACCTACAAGAACAAGTACTTCACCGGCGACGGCTGCCGCCGCGACGCCGACGGCTATTACTGGATCACCGGCCGCGTCGACGACGTCATCAACGTATCCGGCCATCGCATGGGCACCGCCGAGGTCGAAAGCTCGCTGGTGGCGCATGAGGCGGTCTCGGAAGCCGCCGTGGTCGGCTATCCCCACGACATCAAGGGCCAGGGCATCTACGCCTACGTGACGCTGATGAACGGCAAGGAGCCGACCGAAGCGCTGCGCAAGGAACTGGTGGCGTGGGTGCGCAAGGAAATCGGCCCGATCGCCTCGCCGGATCTGATCCAGTTCGCGCCGGGCCTGCCCAAGACCCGCTCCGGCAAGATCATGCGCCGCATCCTGCGCAAGATCGCCGAAGACGAACCGTCGAGCCTCGGCGATACCTCGACACTGGCCGATCCCGCCGTGGTCGTCGATCTCGTGCATAACCGGCAGAACAAGAAGGGCGCGGGGGCGTAGGGCGTGGCGAGTTGGGCTGAAGCGCCAACTCGCCTATCTCCGTCATCCCCGGGATGAACGCAATTGCGTTCACCCGTAGGTGCGCTCGGCGGCGCAACTGCGCCGCTGGCTTGCGCGCCTCGAAGGATAGACGGCCCGTGGCCATCCTTCGAGGCTCGCTTCGCTCGCTCCTCAGGATAACGTCTGTGGGGAGGCTTTCATGCTGCGGTCAATAAGAAGGGCTCCGGTCTATCCGGAGCCCTTCTGTTTCCTCTGCGACCCTCACCTTGTGAATATCTTCTTCTCCGGCACGGTGACCGGCAGCGGGCGGGGCGCGGTGATGTTCGACACCCGCGGCGCAGCGCCGACGGTCGTCTTGTTGAGGCCACCGCTTGGTGCCATGACCGCCGGATTGGGGTGCGGTCGCATCGGCGCTGAAGTGGTCGGCGGCAGACGGTTCGGCAGCTGCACCGGCTCCTTGATCCGCACATTGGGGTTGTGTCCGGGCTGACCACCGGTCGGTGGCGTTTGATGGCCCGCCGGCCGGCCGTCGCCGGTACCCGTAACCGGACCCAACACCGGCGGTTTGCCGCCCGCGCCGTGGGGCCGGTGGACGTGGAGGCAGCGCCGCAGCTCGATGCCGCTGAGATGGGCGCAGGGATTGTCGATCACCGGCGGCTTCGGCAGCGGATCGGGTCTCGTCGGAAAGACGCACAGATTACCAACCCGCACCATTCCCGGGCGGCAGAAGTCCGGCAACCGGCATACGCCATGATCCATGACCGTGCCGCGCGGGCATATCGGCGGCGGTGGGACCACAACGACCACAGGCGGAGCATGGTCGACCGGCTTGTCAGGACGCGGCAGCAACGGCGACACCGGGTTGTGGACCGGCAGCGGCTTCGGTGCGCCGCCCTGCTTTGGGCCTGCTTGCGGGCAGTCCGGGGCCATCGCGGGCATGACGGCGAGGTTGTTCCAGATGAAATTCCAATCGATCAAATTCTGCGCCAGAAACCAGGCCGGCCACGGCGAGAAGAAGATGTCGATGTCGATCCACGGGCCGACCACGTATCCCGGCAACACGATGACCGTGATGCCATACACAAGCCGGATGTCGGTGACGTAGGTCGTCTGCGTCAGCAGCACCGGAATCTGCTGCGGCGGCGCCGCGCCGTTGCAGCCTTGCGCAAACTTCTGCGTCTCGACAAATGTCCAGTGGGCGGCGCTGTTGAAGTCGGCGGCGGAAACCGTCTGCACGTCTTGGTCCGGCAGCTTCGGCGCCCAGCCGACCCATTCCGGCGACGTCCGCCAGACCACCCAACCCGGGCTGAACTCCGCACCTGGCGTCCATATCCATCCCATCTGGGCGTCCGACACCCAGCGTCCATAGTGATGCACGATCGCGCCCCACGGCGTCTTGTCGTCGTAATACCAGCCATATTTGCGGGTGTTGACCCAGTTGCAGGGCGGATACGGACGCCATCCCTGCGGCGTCACTGTGGGAATCCACACCTCTCCGTATTTGGCGTGCTGGACGAAGCGGCCGTATGGCGTGAGCACGCCGCGAACATCGTCCTGCACCTTCGCAATGCTTTGCTGCGGCACGACGTTGGCAGAGTCTTGAGCAGATTCTTGGGCAGAGTTCTGCGCAGGCCCTTGCGCGAACGCTGATGGCGTCGATGCGGAGAACACGAGGGCGGCTAGCCCTGCGGCGAATATCGCCGTGAGCATCGTTCTGGTGTCGATCGAGATTTTCCGGGCAATGGTCATGATGATCGCTCCCTCACTTCGCGTTCGAGGGCGCGCAGACCTGCGCGACATTGTTCAACGTCTTTTGCCACACGAAATTGGAGTTCTTCATCATCTGGACCATGAACCAGGCCGGCCATGGCTCGAAGCCGATATGCACATGGACGAACGGCCCGATCAGATAAGGCGGCAGCACGATGACGACGATGCCGTCGACGAATTCCACCGCGGTGATCCATTTGGTCTGGCGCAGCAGCACCGGAATGCGTTCGACCGGAGCGGTCTGCGCCGCGTTGCAACCCGCGTTGAACTTCGCGGTCTCGACGAAAATCCACTGATCGCTGTTGTCGAACTGATCGGACGAAATGGTCTGCAAAGCCTGGTCCGGCGGCATCGGCGCCCAGCCCGTCCATTCGGGGCTCGACCGCCACACCACCCATCCGGGACTGAATTCCGAACCGGGATCCCAGGCCCAACCGATCTGCTGATCCCAGAACCAGCGGCCATAATGATGCACGATCTGGCCCCACGGCGTCTTGTCGTCGTAGTACCAGCCGTACTGCCTTGTCTTCACCCATTGGCAGGGCGGATAGGGATGCCAACCTTGCGGCGTGACCGTCGGCACCCACACCTCGCCAAAGCGAGCGTGCTGCACGAAACGTCCATACTGCGACAACACGGTGCGGACTTCTGCCTGCACCGGTTCGTCGCGAACGGCCTCCCTGATGTCGTTGGAGGGTTGCGCCACGGCGCTTGCCGAAAACGCGAACAGGCTCAGCAGCAATGCGGCCAGCATCGCTGCGAGGCGACCGCCACCGGCGCGAACGCCTCGGCGCAGCAAAACAATCTCGGCGAATGCGCGCATGAAACGAACTCCTGCACCCCAGAATGGGCCAACAGTCAGTAGCCGCGTCGTCACGGCGTCGCGTTCGGGCTATCCGGTTTAATTTTTCGTCATGTTCGGGGGCCGATACCGTCGGGCAGCCTGTTGTCGCGCCTTTGGGCACTTCCCCGCCGCCCGGACCTTGGCGGCCTCACCCAAGCGTCAGAGCGGCGGCCGCTCGCCGGGGGCGTTTCCTGACGAGTGTTGTTTTCAAGTCATTTACTTTGTTTCGAACATTTCCTTTGGTGCTCCCTTCGAAACGGGTCTGACGGCCGGGCTGGAAACGATCCGGTTAAGACACGCGGTTAAAAATACGTGGGCGAGACGGCAAACCGGCATTTCCCTTGGTTTTTCCCTGGGAGGTTTGCGTAAGTATTTGAGGAGCCCCTGACGGGGCGAGCGGGCGGGAGAAATTGATGTCGATGAGGATTGCGGTGGCTCTGGCCGCCACCATCGGGGTGGGCGTTTTGATGTCGTCGGCGGCCGAGGCGCGGCCGGAAATGGTCGGGGTCCGCGGCGATTACACGCCGGGTACCATCGTGGTGAAGACCAACGAGCGCCGGCTTTATCTCATTCTCGAACAGGGCCGCGCCATGCGCTATCCGGTCGGCGTCGGCCGCGCCGGCAAGCAATGGGCCGGCACCACCCGCATCGACGGCAAGTATCAAAACCCGGCCTGGTCACCGCCTGCCGAGGTGAAGCGCGACCGGCCGAACATGCCCAACGTCATTCCCGGCGGCTCGCCGAGCAACCCGATGGGCGTCGCGGCAATGACGCTGGCCGGCGGCGAATACGCCATCCACGGCACCAACGCGCCGGGCTCGGTCGGCGGTTTTGTCTCGTATGGCTGCATCCGCATGCTCAACGCCGATATCACTGATTTGTACCAGCGGGTTTCGGTCGGCACGCAAGTGACGGTCACGCGCTGATTTCAGTCTCCGTCATTCCGGGGCGATGCGTAGCATCGAACCTCAGATGTGCAATTGCACATCGGGGAATCTCGAGATTCCGGGTTCGCTTCGCGCCCCGGAATGACAAGCAGGATAAAAAGAGCCGCGCAACCGCGCGGCTCTTTTTACTTGGCAGCGTCCGCGCACCAGCTATTGCGGTGGCCGCCGCCATAACTGCGCGCATGGCCGGCCGCGATCAGCGCGGTCGAAACGCTGGCGGTCTTTTTGGTCGCCACGTCAGCCACGACCCGGCCGCTATATTTGTCCGGCCCGATATTTGAGATCGTGACCGCGCCTTCGCCGAGCAAGCCGCGCAGCGCGTCGCTCGCCTTTTCGGCCATCTGCAATTCCTGCGGACAGGACGCCTTCAACTCCGGCGCATCGATGCCGCGCAGGCGGACCCGCGTGTTCAGATCGAGGCCGGGCTCCAGATGCACCCGCGCCTCGAACGTGTCGCCGTCGACGGTGCGGATTACATCGACGGGATGACGCACGTCGCGATTTCCAGCGCGCTTCAAGATCGTCTCGGCGTCGCGTGCCGCCTGGCTGTCAGCCGTACGCGGAAACGGCCAGTGTACCCACTGCCGCACCGGCAGCATCGTCCCCGCAGCAACTCCGATCACGAATACCCATGGTAACGCGGCAGAGAACCAGCGCCGCCAAAGGCTCCTCGGAGCACGCCCACGGCGCGCCCTGTAAGTATTTATTCTCTCGTATGGGGACATATTCCCAAATCTGAGCTGAGTCGGCCTTCCGGGGCCATTAGGCCTCAGAAATCTGAAGCAATCCCTTTGCGCTCCCAGTCGCCGTACCGGGTCGGCTCCGGGCCTTTCGGACCCTGAAGCTCCTTCTGTGCCGGCGTCGCGTTGGCCTCTGCCGCTTTACGGCGTTCCTCGGCCTCGGCGAGCGCGCGTTGGGCGGCCGGTGTCAACGGCTTGCGTGGTGCGGACGGTGATGAGGGATCGTCGGTCATGACAAACTTCCGGCAAAACTTTCCTGCGGCCGATCTCGTAGCACAGGGATGAACGCAGCGCTGGCATCACAATCGTGAAATCCAGTCCTGAAATCGACCGTGCGATTCTTACATTTGGCATATTCGCATGCCAAACGAGTTTTTCATTTCCAAGTTCTTCGCTTCCAAGTTCTTGGCTTCAATGGCATGCGCCGAAACCCTGTTCAGCACCTTCCGAGACATTCCTTCGCCATGCCACCTTCAAGATTTGCAGTTCCTGCCGAAGTTCCCGGTCTCGCGGCGCGGCGCATCGCGGCCGACATTCTCGACGGCGTGCTGCACAAGCACCGCACCCTCGACGAGCAACTCGACGGCGCCGGCGCCCATCCCGGATTGAAATCGCTCGCCGATCGCGATCGCGCGCTGATGCGCCGGCTGGTCGCCACGATCCTGCGGCGGCTCGGCACGCTCGGTCATTTGCTGTCGCGCCTGCTCGATCGCGGCGTTCCAACCGACGCGCCGCGCGCGCAAAGCGCGCTTCTGATCGGCGCTGCGCAAATCCTCTGGATGGACGTGCCCGATCATGCCGCCGTCGACCTGTCGGTGCGGCTGGTGCAATCCGACCGACGCGCCGCGAAATATGCCGGCCTCGTCAATGCCGTGCTGCGCCGTTGCGCGCGCGAAGGCCAGCCGCTGATCGATGAGGTCAAGGCGCAGACGCTGGACATTCCGGCGTGGCTGTCGGCGCGCTGGGCCGCAGCCTACGGTGAAACCACGGCGCGGCAGATGGCGCTCGCGATCGGCCATGAACCCTCGCTCGACATCACCGTGAAGTCGGACGCGCCGCAATGGGCGACGCGCCTGCACGGCGAAACCCTCGCGACAGGGACCGTGCGCACGCTGTTGCAGGGTTCCGTGACGATGCTGCCCGGCTTCACCGAGGGGCAATGGTGGGTACAGGACGCCGCCGCCGCGCTGCCGGCGCGGCTGTTCGGCGACATCAAGGATAAGGCCATCGTCGATCTCTGCGCCGCGCCCGGCGGCAAGACCGCGCAGCTTGCGCACGCCGGCGCGCGCGTCACCGCGGTCGATCGTTCGGCGCCGCGGATGGCGCGGTTGCGCGACAATCTTTCGCGGCTATCGTTGCAGGCCACTGAGGTTGTGGCCGATGGCGCCGAATGGCCCGGCGGCGACGGCACCTTCGACGGCGTGCTGGTGGACGCGCCCTGCACGTCGACCGGCACCATCCGCCGTCATCCCGACGTGGCCTGGCTGCGCCAGGAAGCCGACATCGCCGCGCTGTCGGCGCTGCAGATCCGGTTGCTGAAAAAGGCTGTCGCGTTGCTCAAGCCGGGCGGGACGCTGGTCTATTGCACCTGTTCGCTGGAACCGGAAGAGGGCGAGCAGGCCGTCGCGGCGCTGCTGGCGACCGAATCAGGCGTGCGCCGCGCGCCGGTGGACGCCGGCGAAGTCGCGGGCCTGGCCGAGATCATCACCGCCGATGGCGATTTGCGCACCCTGCCCTGCCATCTGCCCCACGACGACCCGCGGCTAGGCGGACTGGACGGATTTTACGCCGCGCGGCTGGTTAAATCCTGATTTTGCACCGGAATTTCTCAACCCGCGCCTGATTCGCGCGCTTTCAAGATGGTGTCTTGGGCGCGTTTCCGGATTAAAAGGATTCGCCACAAGATCTCCTCCCATCAAGGTCAGGCGTGTCGGTCGCTCAACGCAGACGTATTACGACGCTGGTCGCGAGCCGCTTTGCGCGGAGCGTGATGGCGCGTGCGAGCGGCAGTACCGTGGGGCTGTCGCGGCTGTGGCCGGGCCGCGCCGACCGCCTGATCATCGCGCCGCACGATTTGCGCACCGCCGACGCCACCCGCGCCGCCGAAATCTATGCCGGCCGCTTCGTGTTCGCCGGCAAGATCGTGACCTGCCACGGCCGCTCGATCTTCGATCTCGAACCGCCGTCGGAAGATTGGGAAGTGGCGCTGCTCGGCTTCGGCTGGCTGCGCCATCTGCGCGCCGCCGATACCGCGCTGACCCGCGCCAACGCCCGCTCGCTGGTCGACGACTGGATTTCGAATCCGGGCCGCCGGCGGCCGCTCGAGCGCCGCGCCGACGTGCTGGCGCGCCGCGTCATCTCGCTGTTGTCGCAGGCGCCGCTGGTGCTCGGCGACACCGACGGCAAGTTCTATCGCAAATATCTGCGCGGGCTGGCCCGCGAGATCCGCTATCTGCGCTACACCATGCTCGACATCGCCGACGGCGTGCCGCGGGTGCAGGTCCTGATCGCGCTTTGCTACGCCTCGCTGTGCCTCGCCAACCAGGCCAAACATATCCGCTCCGCCAGCCGGCGGCTGTCCGACGAACTGGCGCGGCAGATCCTGCCCGACGGCGGGCACATCTCGCGCAACCCCGGCGCGCTGGTCGAATTGCTTAGCGACATGCTGCCGCTGCGCCAGACCTTTGCCGCGCGCAACATCGCGCCGCCGCCGGCGCTGCTCAACGCGATCGACCGCATGATGCCGATGCTGCGCTTCTTCCGCCATGGCGACGGCAGCTTTGCGCTGTTCAACGGCATGAGCAACGCGCCATCCGACCTGGTGGCGACGCTGCTGGCCTATGACGACACCCATGGCGTGCCGATGGCGCACATGCCGCATACCGGCTTCCAGCGCCTCGACGCCGGCACCACAACGGTGATCATGGACACCGGGCCGCCGCCGCCGCCGAATATCAGCCAGGACGCGCATGCCGGCTGCCTGGCGTTCGAATTATCCTCCGGGCCGAGCCGGATCGTCATCAATTGCGGGATGCCCTCGACCGGCCGCGACAATTGGCGGGCCTTTGCGCGCAGCACCGCGGCGCATTCGACGCTGACCTATCACGAGACGTCGTCGTGCCAGTTCGTCGAACTCTCGGCGATGAAGCGGCTGTTGCAGGGCGCGCCGGTGACCAGCGGCCCGGTCAATGTGGAGAGCTATCGCGAAGCGGTGGAGAACGGCGACCTCCTGACCACGTCGCATGACGGCTATCTGCCGCGATTTGGCGTCGTGCACCGCCGCGTCCTGATGATGGCGCCCGACGGCGCACGGCTCGACGGCGAGGACACGCTGTCGCCGGCACCCGGCTCGCGCATCAAGGGCAGCGGCACCGATTTTGCGTTGCGGTTTCACTTGCATCCGTCGGTGAAAGCAAGCCGGCTTTCCGACGCCCGCGGCGTCATGCTGGTGCTGCCCAACCGCGACGTCTGGACCTTCGAGGCGCTCGACGACAAGGTCGACCTCGAGGACAGCGTGTTCCTGGCCGGCAATGACGGCCCCCGCCGCACCGCCCAGATCGTGATCCGGCAGGATTCGCGGCAAGCCACCTCGATCCGCTGGAGCTTTGTGCGGTCCTCGACCTCGGCGGCGGCCACCAACGCAAGGCGCAACGCCAGACGCGAGCCGGAATTACCGTTGTAGGGGTATCTACCACCGTCATTGCGAGCGCCGCGAAGCAATCCACGGAGCCGCAAAGGAAGTATGGATTGCTTCGCTGCGCTCGCAATGACGAGGAAGCAGGCAGGATTATTGGCATGCCAGTATCCCCTGCAATTTCCCGAATCCCGGCTTCGGTCGCGGTTTCATGACCGGCAAAACCATGCTACCGGGCTGGCTTACCAGCCAGGAAACCTACCATGACCGACCATCCGCGCCGTGTAACCCGCGCCCTGTTGTCCGTTTCCGACAAAACGGGCCTGATTGAATTCGCCCGCGCGCTGGCCGGCCACGGCGTCGACCTCGTCTCCACCGGCGGCACGGCAAAAGCGATCGCGGCCGCGGGATTGAAGGTCAGCGACGTTTCCGAGCTCACGGGATTTCCCGAGATGATGGACGGCCGGGTAAAGACGCTGCATCCGAAGGTGCATGGCGGCCTGCTCGCGATCCGCGACAACAAGGAACACACTGATGCGATGAAGGCGCACGGCATCGCGCCGATCGATCTGCTGGTGGTCAACCTCTATCCGTTCGAGGCGACCGTCGACAAGGGCGCCGGATACGAGGACTGCATCGAGAACATCGACATCGGCGGCCCCGCGATGATCCGCGCCGCGGCGAAGAATCATGACGACGTCGCCGTCGTGGTCGAAGCCTCCGATTATCAGGCCGTGCTCGATGAACTCGCCGCCAACAACGGCGCGACCACATTGAAGTTACGCCGCCGCCTCGCCGCAAAAGCCTATGCCCGCACCGCCGCCTACGACGCCGCGATCTCGAACTGGTTTGCGCTTCAACTGAATGACGACGCGCCGGATTTCCGCGCCTTCGGCGGCCGGCTGATTCAGTCGCTGCGCTACGGCGAGAACCCGCACCAGACCGCAGCGTTCTATGCGACGCCCGACAAGCGCCCCGGCGTATCGACCTTGCGCCAGCTCCAGGGCAAGGAGCTGTCGTACAACAACATCAACGATACCGATGCGGCCTTTGAATGCGTGGCCGAGTTCGACCCGAAGCGTACCGCGGCCTGCGTCATCGTCAAGCACGCCAATCCCTGCGGCGTCGCCGAAGGCGCCGACCTGCTCGGTGCTTACAAGAAGGCGCTGGCCTGCGATTCCACCTCCGCCTTCGGCGGCATCGTCGCGGTCAACCGCACGCTCGACGCCGAAGCTGCACGCGCGATCACCGAAATCTTCACCGAGGTCATCATCGCACCCGACGCTACCGAAGAAGCCATTGCTGTCGTCGCCGCAAAGAAGAATCTGCGGCTATTGCTGGTCGGCCGACTGCCCGATCCGCGCAAGCCAGGCCTTACCGCCAAAACGGTCGCCGGCGGCCTGTTGGTGCAAAGCCGCGACAACGCCGTGATCGAGGACATGGCGCTGAAGGTCGCGACCAGGCGCGCGCCGTCGGACGCCGAACTGCGCGATCTCAAATTCGCCTTCCGCGTCGCCAAGCACGTCAAGTCGAACACGATTATCTACGCAAAGGATCTCGCCACCGTCGGCATCGGCGCGGGGCAGATGAGCCGGGTGGATTCGGCGCGCATCGCTGCGCGCAAGGCGCTGGATGCCGCCGCGGAAATGAAGCTCGCCGAGCCGCTGACCAAGGGCTCCGTGGTGGCGTCAGATGCGTTCTTCCCGTTCGCCGATGGCATGCTGGCCTGTATCGAAGCCGGTGCTACCGCGGTGATCCAGCCTGGCGGCTCGATGCGCGACGACGAAGTGATCAAGGCCGCCGACGATCACGGCATCGCCATGGTGTTCACCGGCGTGCGGCATTTCCGGCATTAGTCGCTGTCGCCCCGGCCTTGAGCCGGGGCCCATACACCGCGGCCTCTCGATTTTGAGCGGTCGGAGTTGATACTTCGCAAGCAAAAACAGCTGTGGCTATGGGTCCCCCGATGCGCAATTGCGCGTC
Source organism: Bradyrhizobium sp. LjRoot220 (assembly GCF_964252915.1). NCBI lineage: Bacteria > Pseudomonadati > Pseudomonadota > Alphaproteobacteria > Hyphomicrobiales > Nitrobacteraceae > Bradyrhizobium > Bradyrhizobium sp. LjRoot220. The sequence goes on along the minus strand of NZ_CAXUPS020000006.1, from coordinate 388,330 downwards.
TGAGCTCAAGGCCGGGACGACGTGTTGAGGGAGACGGGCGACTCCCTCACCCGCCACAACAGCGCCAGTCCCGCGACGAAAAACACCACCAGCAGCGCCATACCGGCCTTCTGGCTTGCGGTCACGGCCGTGACGATCCCGATCAAGAGCGGGCCGACGAACGAGGTGACCTTTCCGGTCAGCGCGAACAGCCCAAAGCATTGCGCGATGCGATCTTGCGGCGCGAGACGAATGAGGAGCGTGCGCGACGCCGCCTGCAGCGGACCGCCGGCGCCGCCGATCAGGCATCCGAGGATGAGATAGGCGCGCTCGGCGGCGCCCGAGAACAGCGGCCCGCCAGGCACCGGCGGGTCGACCTTCACAAACAGGATCGAATCCTTGTCGACCAGCAGGATGGCGGCGAGCGCCAGCAGCAGCACCAGCAGGCTGGTCGCGATCACGCGCTTCGGCCCCAGCCGGTCGTCGAGCTTGCCGCCGAGCCACGCCCCGAACACGCCGGCGATCGCCGCGACAATACCGAAGGTGCCGATCTGGATCGTGTGCCAGCCGAAGGTGCCGGCCGCATAGATGCCACCGAAGGCAAACAGCGACACCAGGCCATCGGTATAGATCATGTTGGCGAGCAAAAATGTCGCCAGCGATTTGCGCTTCGGCAACTCGCTGAGCGTTTGCTTGAGCTCGGTCAAGCCTTCGCGCAACGCCGCGCGCACCGGAAGTTTTGCCGGATAATCCGGCGTCAGCAAGAACATCGGCAGCGCGAACAGGATGAACCAGAGCGCCGTTAGCGGCCCGGTGATGCGGTCGCCCGCATGCGTCACCGGATCGAGGCCGAACAGCGGCATGAAGCCGAACAACGTGCGTCCGGTCTGCGGGTTGGCGGCAAGAAAACCGAGCACCAGGATCAGGCTGAGGATGCCGCCGACATAGCCGGTGGCCCAGCCGGTGCCGGACAGCCGTCCGATCCTGTCCGGCGGCACCAAGGTGGGCATCATCGCGTTGTTGAAGACGGTGGCGAACTCGACGCCGACGCTCGCGATCGCATAACAAAGCAGCAGCGTCGGGATGATGCTGGGATCGCCGGGCTTGCCGAACCACATCAGGCTCGAGCCGATTACCAGGAGCAGGCCAAATCCCGCGATCCACGGCTTGCGGCGACCGCTGGCGTCGGCAATCGCACCCAATATCGGCGACATCAGCGCAATCATCAGCCCGGCGGCCGCGGTGGCAAATCCCCACAGCGCCTGCCCGGTCGCCGGATTCGGCGCGACGAAGCCTGCGAAATACGGCGCAAACACGAAGGTCGTGATCAGCGTGAAATAGGGCTGGGCCGCCCAATCGAAGAAGATCCAGCTGACGACAGCGGCGCGAGGTGGATATTTCTTCGGGATATCAGCGCCAGCCGCCGCAGGTGTCATCGCCGTCATAGCCAGGAATTTCCTTGATCGATCACAATAAGGCGTTTTGCCCGTCGAATCCGAACCCATATAGCATGCGACGATCATGCTTGTGCGGTTGCCAGGCGTCACACACGGCTCTAACTGCGGCGGATTTGGATGACTTTCTGCTCGAATAGTTGGCGCAAGGCATTCGTGGCCGCTGCGCTTGTCGTCGTATACAGCGCAACGGGCATCGCGCAGGAGCGCCGCCTCTATACGCCGCCGGACCTTTCCACGGTCCGTGCCGTGTCCGCCCAACACGGCATGGTGGTGGCGCAGGAAAAACTCGCAGCCCGCGTTGGCGCCGACATCCTGCGGCAGGGCGGCAATGCAATCGATGCCGCGGTCGCAACCGGCTTTGCGCTGGCCGTGACCTATCCGCGTGCCGGGAATATCGGCGGCGGCGGCTTCATGGTGATTCATTCCGCCGAGCGCAACGAGGATATCGCGATCGATTATCGCGAGACCGCGCCATCGGCTGCCACGCGCGACATGTATCTCGGCGCCGACGGCAAGCCCGACACCGACAAATCGCGCAATTCCGCGCTCGGCATCGGCGTGCCCGGCAGCGTGGCGGGCCTGGCGCTGGCGCTGGAAAAGTACGGCTCCGGCAAATTCACCCTGGCACAGATCATCAAACCGTCAATTGATCTGGCGCGCGACGGTTTTATTGTCGCCGACGACATGGCCGACACGCTGTCCGATATGTACCGCCGGATGGCGCGCTGGCCGAATTCCGCCAAGTCTTTCTCGCAAGCGGACGGCTCGCCTTTGCGTGACGGCGACCGGCTGATCCAGGCTGATCTCGCCGCCACGCTGACCGCAATCGCCGAGCAGGGCCCGCGCGGCTTCTATGACGGACCGGTCGCCGCGAAACTGGCGAAGGCGGTCAGCGACGCCGGCGGTATCATGACGCCGGACGATCTGAAATCGTACCAGGCGCTGATCCGTGCGCCGGTGCGCGGCAATTATCGCGGCTACGACATCGTCTCGATGCCGCTGCCGTCGTCCGGCGGCACCGTGTTGCTGGAAACGCTGAACATCCTCGAAGGCTTTCCGATCTCCGACATGAAGCAGGGCTCAGCCCCCTCGCTGCATGTCATGATCGAGGCGATGAAGCGCGCATATGCCGACCGCGCCCGCTATCTCGGCGATCCGGATTTCGTCAACGCGCCGATGCAGGTCCTGCTCGCCAAGGATTACGCCGCGCGGCAACGCGCCAGCATCGATCCCGACCGCGCAACGCCGTCGGCCGATGTGGTGAAGATTGCGCCACAACGCGAAGGCAGCAACACCACGCATTATTCGGTGGTCGATGCCCGCGGCAACGCCGTCAGCAATACTTACACGCTGAATTTCCCCTATGGCGTCGGGCTGGTCGCCGACGGCACCGGCGTACTGCTCAACAACGAGCTCGACGATTTCACCGCCGCACCCGGCGCTTCCAACGCCTTCGGGCTGGTGGGATTCGAGGCCAATCTGCCTGGCCCCGGCAAGCGGCCGTTGTCCTCGATGTCGCCGACCATCGTGCTGAAGGACGGCAGGCCGGTGCTGGTGACGGGAACGCCGGGCGGCAGCCGCATCATCTCGGCGGTGCTGCAGGTTGTCGTGAACGCGCTTGATTACAAGATGGATGTCGCCGCCGCGGTGGCGGCGCCACGCGTGCATCATCAGTGGATGCCCGATGAAGTGCGGGCGGAACGCGGCTTTCCGCAGGAGACGCTCGACGCGCTGAAGGCCAGGGGGCATCACGTCATCGTGCCGCTTGGCCAGACCTCGGCCAATTCGATCGCGGTTACGCCAAGCGGCCTGCTCGGCGCGCCCGATCCGCGCACGCGCGGCGCGGAAGCGGCGGGGCAATAGATTTCAAGGTCGGGATTGCGGATTTGCACGACCACGCCATCGGCGTAGGATCGCTCTGTATCTCGGATACTGAAGTGTTTGCACCAAACGAAATTGCGTCCCTTACCTCCGCGCCCCTAACCTGGAGTCCTTCCATCATGACATCCCTCAAAGGCAAGACGCTGTTCGTATCCGGTGGCAGCCGGGGCATCGGGCTTGCGATTGCGCTGCGCGCTGCGCGTGACGGCGCCAACGTCGCGATCGCCGCCAAGACCGCGGAGCCGCACCCGAAACTCAAGGGCACGATTTACACCGCCGCCGACGAAGTGCGTGCGGCCGGCGGCAAGGCGTTGCCGGTGCTGTGCGATATCCGCGACGAGGCCCAGGTGATCGCGGCAATCGACAAGACCGTCGCCGAGTTCGGCGGCATCGACATCTGCGTCAACAATGCCAGCGCCATCAGCCTGACCAATTCGCAGATGACCGACATGAAGCGTTTCGACCTGATGATGGGCATCAATACCCGAGGCACCTTCCTGGTATCGAAATATTGCATTCCGCACCTGAAGAAGGCCGCCAACCCGCACATCCTGATGCTGTCGCCGCCGCTCGACATGAAGACGAAATGGTTCGAGCATTCCACCGCCTATACAATGGCCAAATTCGGCATGAGCATGTGCGTGCTCGGGCTGTCAGGTGAATTGAAATCCGCGGGCGTCGCCGTCAACGCGCTGTGGCCGCGCACCACGATCGCGACCGCCGCGGTCGGCAATCTGCTCGGCGGCGACGCCATGATGCGCGCCAGCCGCACGCCCGAAATCATGGGCGATGCGGCCTACGTCATCTTCACCAAACCCTCGCGGGAATTCACTGGGCAGTTCTGCATCGACGACAAGGTGCTCTATGCCAGCGGCGTGCGCGACTTCGAGCCCTACCGCGTCGACAAATCCGTGGCTTTGATGTCGGACTTCTTCGTGCCCGATGACGACGTCCCGCCGCCTGGCGTCACGGTGCAGGCGCTGCCTTCGGTTGGCGCGGCGCAGCCGTCGCGCTAAACAACGCCTGCCCTTTGGCGGACTGCGGAGAATCGGGTGGGCTGGCGAAGTTGGACTGCTGTCGGGGTGCTGATGACCCTATTGGTGAGCGCCTGCGTCATCTACCGTCCCGATCGCGCCGTTCGCGTCGCCACCGGCGTGATCGCGCATAATGTCTGCTCAAAGACCTTCGTCTCTGGGCTCGATCCACAAACCGTGTTCTCGGAGACCGTCGCGCGCGACGGCCTGCGGCGCTTGCGCTGGCTGGTGCGATTCCAGGTCGATCGCGCGGCGCGGACGGTCGATGCGTCGGTAGCGGGTGTGTTGGGCAGCCGGGCGTTGTTTCACGAAGGGTTCGGCTGTGTACTGAAACACGCCAGAGAGCCCTACATCCCAAAGAGCGACGTGGACGCGCTGAAGATACCGAAGACGCCGCCACTGCTGGACGAAATTGCCGGCCCCGACGTCGTGGCGCCGGCCACTCCCGCGCTGAGGGCCGCGCTCGACCACGCCTTCGAGGAGCCGGCCGAGCCGCCGTTCCGGCGCACCAAGGCGGTGGTCGTGGTACATGACGGCAAGGTGATCGCCGAACGTTATGCCGCAGGCATTGCAGTCGATACGCCGCTGCTCGGCTTTTCCCTGACCAAGTCGGTGGTCAATGCCTTGATCGGCATCCTCACGCAACAAGGCCTCGTGACGCCGTCAATGCCGGCACCAATACCGGAATGGCGCGGCGATCTCAGGCGCGAGATCGAGGTCGAACACCTGCTGCGCATGACCACGGGGCTGGCGCTCGACGAAGCCAACAGCGGATTCGATCCGTCCAGCCAGATGATCTATCTGCAGGACGATATTGCCGGCGCGGCGGTCAACGCGGCGGTCGTGGCCCCGCCGGGCACGCGCTGGGCCTATTCCAGCCCGACGACGCAATTGTTGGCGCGGATCATCCGCGATGCCACGGGCGGTCCGGAGCAGAGCCTGGCGTTTGCATGGCGCGAATTGTTCAATCCTCTCGGCATGCGCAAGGTGACGCTCGAATTCGACGCGTCAGGCACGATGCAGGGATCGAGCTATATGCTGGCGAGCGCACGGGATTGGGCGCGGTTCGGACTGCTGTATCTCAATGACGGCATTGTCGGCGGCAAACGCCTGCTGCACGAGGACTGGGTGGATTTCTCGGCCGCGGCCACGCTCGACACCGACTATGGCGCCGGGTTCTGGACCAACCGCAGCGAGCATGAACGCGCCAAAGGACGCGTGCGGCTTGGGATTCCCCGCGACGCGTTCTTTGCCTCAGGCGATCTCGGCCAGCGCATTGTGATCATGCCGTCGCAACGCCTGGTGATCGTGCGCCTCGGCGACAGCGTGGATCCGACCGGCGATATCAGGGGGCTCGCGCGATTGGTGAAGGAAGTGATCGCGGCGGTGGCGCCTTGATTTCTTCCCCCTCTCCCGCTCTTGCGGGGGAGGGCGGGGTGGGGGTGTCGCCGCGGGTAACACTCTTCGATTGGAGAGAGCCCCCACCCGCCGCGCTCTGGCGCGCAATTGCGCTGCCGCGCGCGTCGACCTAAGAGCGAGCTTCGCTCGTCTCGACCCCCGCAAGAGCGGGAGAGGTTAAAAAGAACTGCTACCGCCCCACCACATACGGCCCGCCCTTCTCCAGCGCGCGGGCATAGGCCGGGCGGGCGTGGATGCGTTCGAGGAACGCCATTGCCCTGGGGTGTCCGACCTCCAGCCCGCCGCGCGCCGCGGCGGCTTCCAGCGGAAAGCTCATCTGGATGTCGGCGCCGGAGAATTCGCTGCCGGCGAACCATTCGGTTTTGGCCAGTTCGCCTTCCCAGTAATCCATGTGCTGCCTGAGCTGCGGATTGACCAGCGTGGTCAGCGCCGTATTGCTGACCTTGCGCACCAGCGGCCGCAACAGGGCCGGTGCGCGCTTCGGCATCAGCGTGAACAACAGCTTGAGCAGCAGCGGCGACATCGCCGAGCCCTCCGCATAGTGCAGCCAGTAGGTGTAGCGCAGCCGCTCCGGCGTATTCGGCGGCGGGATCAGTTTGCCATTGCCATAGGTGCCGATGATGTATTCGGCGATCGCGCCGGATTCCGCGATGGTGTTGCCGTCGTCGGTGATGACGGGCGATTTGCCGAGCGGGTGAATGGCGCGCAGCTCTGGCGGCGCCCGCATGTCGCCCTGGCGCTGATAGCGGACGATCTCGTAGGGCACGCTGAGTTCTTCGAGCAGCCACAGCACACGCTGCGAACGGGAATTGTTGAGATGATGCACCGTCAGCATGGCCGCTCCCCAAAATTTATCGCCGCGTTGGTGCCAGCCGGGCACGGGAAAGTCGAGATGGCCTGGAAGCGACGCGGGTATTTACCCGGATGATATTGACAATCAAATTTATCCGGGTAAATATAGACCTATCGAAAACCCGAGTTTCTCCAATGGCTGACACGTCCCGCCCCCACTTCACCGCCTTCATCGGCCCGCAACGCCTGGCGACGGGCCCGCTCGCAGAGGTCGCGATCGCGGTCATGCAGGCCTCCCGCAGGCCCGCCGCGCCGCCGATCATCATATTCAGCGACGCGACCGGCAGCCCGATCGATCTCGATCTGCGCGGGACCGAGCCCGACATCATTGCCCGCTTGCCGCAACCCGCTGCGCCTCCGGATGTCGAAACCGATGAGACGGCAGCGGGACCACGGGGACGAGGCCGCCCCAAGCTCGGCGTCGTCGCGCGCGAGGTGACGTTGTTGCCGCGCCATTGGGATTGGCTTGGCACGCAGCCTGGCGGCGCATCCGTGGCATTGCGCAAGCTGGTGGAACAAGCGCGCCGTGCCAATGGCGATGCGGATCGCGCCCGCGCAGCGAGGGATGCCGCCTATCGTTTCATGTCGGTGATGGCCGGCAATCTCGCCGGCTTCGAGGAAGCGTCGCGCGCGTTGTTCGCCGATGATCGGCGGCGCTTCGTCGGTCTCATCGCCGGCTGGCCCGACGATATCCGCGACCACGTCGTCGAGCTCGCCTTCAGCGATCGCGCCGAGCCGGCCTAGCCGCGACACCCTCGAACCCGCCGCAACGCTTCTGCGCAGATCAGGGTCCGCAATATTATGGCCATCATAATATTGTGGACCGGCATGGCTTGGGCCACAATATGGAAAGCATTCAGGGAGACCGCCGTTGAGTCCAAATCCGCAGTTCCTGTTCGATTTCGGCAGCCCCAACGCCTTCCTCAGCCATGAGGCGATCCCGGCGATCGAAAAGCGCACCGGCGCGAAATTCGAATATGTCCCGGTGCTGCTCGGCGGCATCTTCAAGGCCACCAACAACAGGTCGCCGGCCGAGACGCTTGCCGGCGTCAAGAACAAGCGCGAGTTCCTCGCGATCGAGACCGAACGCTTCATCAAGCGCTTTGGCGTCAAGCCGTATACCTGGAATCCGCACTTTCCCGTCAACACGCTGAACCTGATGCGCGCCGCGGTCGCCGCGCAGTTCGAGGGCGTGTTTGAAAGATATGTCGAGGCCGCGTTTCACCACATGTGGGTCGAGCCGAAAAAGATGGACGATCCGGAAGTCGCGGCGAAGGCGTTCACCGCTTCCGGCCTCGATGCAGCCAAGCTTCTGGCCCGCTCGCAGGATGTCAATGTGAAGGCAAAACTGATCGAGAACACGCAAAGCGCGGTCGAGCGCGGCGCGTTCGGCGCGCCGACGTTCTTTGTCGGCAACGAGATGTTCTTCGGCAAGGAGCAGTTGCGCGACGTCGAGGAGATGATTTCCCGGAAATGACGCATAGCGAAGCGCGTCTTGACCGGGACAACCCGGCCATCCACGTCTTCATTGCTGCCATCCGAATAAAGACGTGGTTGCTCGGATCAAGTCCGGGCATGACAAAGTGAATTCTGTACAGGAGACCAAACCATGCGCATTCTCGTGGTCGGCGCCGGCGCCATCGGCGGATATTTCGGCGGCAGGCTGCTGCAGGCCGGACGCGACGTGACGTTTCTGGTGCGGCCGAAACGCGCCGCAGAACTGGCCTCCGCCGGCCTCGTCATTAAAAGCCCTGCCGGCGATGTCACGCTGAAGAGCCCGCCGACGGTGCAGGCCGACAAGCTCCACGAAAAATTCGACGTTGTGCTGCTGAGTTGCAAGGCGTTCGACCTCGAGGATGCCATCAAATCGTTTGCGCCGGCGGTTGGACCGAATACCGCGATCATTCCGCTGCTCAACGGCATGCTGCATCTGAACGTGCTCGACAAACGATTTGGGCCCGAACGGGTTCTCGGCGGGCTGTGTGCGATTGCCGCGACGCTCAACGAGGCGCGCGAGGTGGTGCAGCTGGCGCCGATGCAGTCGCTCAATTTCGGCGAACGTGATGGCACGATGTCGGACCGCGTCCGCGCGATCTCGGAAATCTTCACCAGCGGCAATATTGGCGCTGCCGCCAGTGAACACATCATGCAGGACATGTGGGAGAAGTGGGTGTTCCTCGCCTCCCTCGCAGCCTCGACCTGCCTGATGCGCACGTCGGTCGGCAACATCCTGGCGGTGACCGGCGGCAAGGATTTTCTGCTCGGCATGCTCGATGAATGCAGCGCAGTCGCGACCGCGGAAGGCTTTGCGCCGGGCGGACCGTTCTTCCAGCGCACGCGTGGTCTGTTGACCGCCGAAGGTTCGCCGATGACGGCGTCGATGTTCCGCGACGTCAAGGCGGGCCTGCCGGTCGAGGCTGATCACGTCATCGGCGATCTCGTCGCCCGCGCCGATGCCGCGAAAATCCCGGTGCCGAAACTGCGCATCGCCTATACCCATCTCAAGGCCTATGAAAAGCAGCGGGAGTAATTGCTCTCGCGAGCGGGCGCGGTTCATATTGCGTCGTCCCGGACAAGCGAGCCCAGCGAGCGCGATCCGGGACCCATACCGCGTGATCTCGCTATTTTGCGCTGGAGCCAATCACCTCTCACTAACTCAAGCCTGTGGTTATGGGTCCCCCGATGCGCAATTGCGCATCTGTGCTCAAGGCCGGGACGACAGCAACTACAAATGCGCCAGATAATGCGCCAGCGCTTCGATCTCTTCTTCGCTGAGGGAATAGGCGACACTGGCCATCGCTGCCATCCCGCCGCCGGACCGCACGCCTGATTTGTAGTCGTGCAGCGCCTTCAAGAGATAATCCTGGCGCTGCCCGGCGACGCGGGCGACCGCCTTGGTGCCGGCGTAATCGTCGAGATGACACGACGCGCAACGCCGGCCCGCAGCCGCCTGCGCGCCTTTCTTCGACAGATCCGGATTGGCGTCGGGCGGCGCCTTCGGCGGCGCAAGCTGCGCGAAATAGGCGCCGAGATTGCGGATGTCCTCGTTGTCGAGCTGCTCGACGATCGGCTGCATCTGCTCGTTCTTGCGGGCACCGGCGCGGTAGAACACCAATTGCCACTGGATGAACATGTCCGGCTGCGCCGCCAGCGAAGGAATGTTCTCGATCTGCGAAATGCCGTTCTCGCCGTGACAGCCGGCGCACAGTTCGGCCTTCGCCTTGCCGGCGGCGATATCGGCGGCGTGCGCCGAGATCCCGGCGAGTGCGGATAACACGGCGCCACAAAATCCATTGAAAACGGATCGACAACGCATGATCGGCATTCCTATTCTCGGTCGTCATTCCCCGATGCGCAATTGCGCATCTGAGGGCGCGGGAAACGCGAACCCGGAATCCATAACCACGATAATGAGTATGGATTCCGGGCCTGCGCCAAGGGGCGCATCCCGGAATGACGGTTTGGGTATTCGACCGAAGTCCTCAAAACGCGAAGCTGCGGCCACTCGTTCCCGAGCAGCCGCAGCCTCCGATCACCCAAGCCTTACTTCTTCGCGTAGCTGATGCGATAGATCGCGCCGGCCCAGTCGTCGGCGATCAGCATCGAACCGTCCTTGGCCAGGATGATATCGGCTGGACGGCCGAGATAGCCCTGGTCGCCTTCGAGCCAGCCGTCGGCAAAGATTTCCGACTTGGGGTTCTTGCCGTCGGCATCGACGGTGACGCGCTTGATCCGGGCGCCCTGGTACTTGGCCCGATTCCAGGAGCCGTGTTCGGCGATGAAGATGTTGTTCTTGTACTCAGGCGGAAATTGATCGCCGGTGTAGAACTTCATGCCGAGCGGCGCCACATGCGCGCCGAGCTTGAGCACCGGCGGGGTGAATTCCGAGCACTTGTGTCCCATCGCGAATTTCGGGTCCGGCATGTCGCCCTGGTGACAATAGGGGTAGCCGAAATGCTCGCCGATCTTCGAGATCATGTTGAGCTTGTCGCTCGGCATGTCGTCGCTGATCCAGTCGCGGGCATTTTCCGTGAACCACAGCCGACCGGTGCGCGGATCGACGTCGCCGCCGACGCTGTTGCGGACGCCGAGCGCCCAGATTTCCGCGTTGCCGGTCTTGGGATCGACGCGGCGGATCTGCGAGACGCTGGTCGGCGGAATGCCGATGTTGAAGGGAGGTCCGAACGGCAGGTAGAACCAGCCTTCCTTGTCGACCGCGATATATTTCCAGCCATGCGCGGCGTAGGACGGCATGTCATCATACACCACCTTGCCGCTGCCGAGATTGTCGAGATTGGCTTCGGCGTTGTCGTAGCGGATCAGCTTGTCGACCGCGATGACGTAGAGCGCACCGTCAAGGAACGCGAGGCCGGTGGGCATGTTGAGGCCCTTGAGGATGGTCTTGACCTCTTTCTTGCCGCCATTGTCCTTGATCGCATAGACGTTGCCGAGGCCGAACGAGCCGACGAACAGCGTGCCCTTGTCGCCCCAGGCCATCTGCCGCGCCGCCAGCACGCCCGAGGCGTAGACCTCGATCTTGAAGCCTGCGGGCAGTTTGATCTTCGGAATCAATTTGGCGAGTTCGGCGTCCGTCGCGCCGGTCGGCGGGCCGGAAGGCGGCGCCTGACCCTTCTGCGCCTCGGTCTCGTCGCCGAGAAACCAGTCCGGCGGCGGGTTGGTCCAGAATTCCTTGGTGCCGGATTCATATTTTTTCAGCGCCTTCTGTTGCGCGTTGGCCTGGCCGGCCGCCGCGACAACGAGGATCGCCGTGAGCGCAAGAATGGATCGATTGAAAGCCGATTGCATCGCGTCACTCCCTATGCAGCCTTGATGTGCGGCTGCGCCTGTTATTATTTTGAGCGTTTGAGAGGCGAACTTGGACGGGTGAGGTGAAGAGGTAGGTAGGTCAGAGCGTAGAATGCTAGCACATTCATTGTGCGCGAGAAGCGCAGGCTGCGCTACCCTGCCAGACGAAAATCGTTTGCGAAAAAATCTTCTTCGTCCGGCTTTGGTCTGAAAGTCATTGAAGAGCGCGTTGCATCGCAATATTCGTTTGAAGCGACCGCGGCGCTGGACCGAACGATGCGCGTCCCGGTGGGCGGGCTTCCACAGAAGAGGCAGATCGTGCGTGTGTTGGTTCTCGGTGGGACAGGGCTGATCGCGGCGGGCTAAAAGTCCTACCGGGTGCGCTTCACGGTCAGCACGGCGGTGCCGCGGTTGTTGCGGTAGAGCAGATCATAGAGACCGGGAATGCCGATCACGGCGTCATTGACGAAGACGAACAACTCTTCCTTGCCGTCGGGTGCGATCGTCGGCGCGATATTGAACTGGATGATGTCGTCGTAGGGATCGGGCTCGTAGGAACTTTCTTCGCCGCCGACATTGCCGAAACGCAGCACAATGCGGAACCAGTCCTTGCCCAATTCCCGTCGCAGCGGCAGGAACAGCGAAAGATAGACGCGCTCGTACCATTGCGGCCGCTCCTTGGCGGAGAAGCCGCCGACCGGCGTGCCGATGCGAGCGATGCCATTGAACCATTGCTTGTTTTCGCCGGTTTTGGCGCCCGGTTGAATGGTCACATAGTAACGGCCGCGATGCTGCAGCAGGATGCCCGTCGCCTTGCATAGTTCAGACGTCTTGAATTCGACGCGCGCGGTCTGGTTGACCGCGAGCACCGCGGGCTTTGGATCGGCGTCGCGATGCACGCAGGTGTATCCGGCGACGTCGAGACCGTCGTAAGCAAGATGGCTGACAACCGCCAGTCCGAGATAGACGAACGCCACCGCGAACAACGCCGGCGCGATCTTGCGTTTCAAATCGTCGTGGAAGCGCATGTAAAGCGGGCTGTCGCGCAGATCGTAGATCCAGTTGTCCGGAAGGCCCGTTGGCGCTTCCGGCGACTTTCGCCAGATCGAGGCCATCAGGCGCGAGGTGCGGCCCGCGATCCGCCGGGATAGAATCAGCAGACCTGTCACCAGGCCCGTCATCACCAGGAACCAGACCGGCGCGCGCGCATAACCGTCGATCCAGGTCGATGCGGCGCCTGGCAGAAAGCTGCCGATGAAGCGCACGAAGTCGGAGACCCAACGGATCGGACTGGTGAATTCGTCGTAGCGTTGCGCGCTGGAGACCAGCGGGAAGATCAGCAGCCACAGCGTCGCGCCGACGGTGGCGAAATAGGCGATGCGGCGTTTCCAGACCTCGTTCCAGACATGCTCCTGCGCCAGCGCGCGCTGCGCCGCGGCGGCGCTGGTCTCGAACGGTTGTGTGGCGGGCGCGATGCTGAACTTGTCGGGCGCGACGATCTCGCCGTCGTCCTTGACGACGTCGTAATACGGCGGCAGGCCCACCGGAGCGTAGGCATGGGCGTTGTTCGCGATGCGCCGGAAGACGGTTTCGTGAATCTTGGCCCTGACGACATCGACCTCGTCGTCTTCCAGTTTCTTCGGATAGAAGGCCGGCACCAGTTTGCGCGGGCCGTAGCGGTAATAGCCGCCAATGCCCTTGCGCGGATCGTACAGCCGTCCGTCCTTGTCGCGTTTCGAGACCGCGTTCTTGAAGGTGTCGGGATCGGCAATCATCTGGTCAGGGTTGGGCGGCTGGCCCGCGTAATCCGACTTGAATTTGAGCCCGCGGCGCCGCGCTTCGGTGATCATCCAGACGAACGGGATGTAGGCCAGCGCATCGTCGGGATAGCCGCCGCCGACATTGGTGTGCACGCCTGAGAACCAGACCTGGCTGATGCGTTCGTCCTTGATGAAGCGCCTCGCGCCGGGCTCGGCCGGCGCTGCGCCAATATGGATGCCGGCGGTTTCGTCCCAGAGCTGCGGGTGGAAGGTGGTGCGTTCCTCGTCGAGCGCCAGCGCCTGGCAGGCGCGCATGACGCTGTCGGCAAGCCGCTTGTTCGGCAGTTCGATCGGCCAAAGGTATTGATGAATGCCGCGGGTCATTTCATCGACCGGCATGCCGTAGGCGGCCACGGTGTCCCAGACGCCGATGAATCTGATCTTGACGTTCCTGCGAACCTCTTTGGGAGGGTAATGCGGGCCGAACTTGTTGCGGAGCCATTGGTAGGGCGCTTCGAATTTCAGATGGTGATAGCGATCCCGCCGATAGGCGCGGTAGGCCGCGCTCGCCAGGCTATGCAGCTCGGCTTCGTTGTCGGCCTTGACCAGCCCCTGGTTGTCGATCAGCCCCATCACGATCCGGATCGTGAAGGCGCCGCGGCTGAAGCCAAAGCCGAACAGTTCGTCGTCCTCGTCGCGATAGTTGCGGCAGGCGAATTTGTACAGCGCGATGACGTTGCGGCGCAGGCCGAGACCGAACGCGCCGCCGAGAATCGCCATCGGCTTGAACGAGGAGCTGCCGACGCCGTCGTCGTAGATTGCAACCTGGTCGTTGCCGGACAAATCCAGCGCCTCGAAGGTGCGCCAGACATTGGTTCGCCAGACTTTCGCCGAGGAATTGCCGGTGCCGTCGGACAGCAGGATGATTCGTCGGCCCATAGGACTGCCCGCCGCGGCATGAAATGAATGCGCAACCCAAGATGTCAGAGCATGGCATGCTCTCTTCGAATAGAAAAGCCTGCCACGGGCGGCGAGCCGCCCGTCAGTACAGCGGCTCGTCGTGAACCGGCTTGCCGTCGATCAGCAGGCGCTTGATCGCCGACTGTCCGGACGGCGTGACGGCTGCAACCACCTCCAGCCGCGATTTTTCCGTAGTCTCGATGATCTTGCCCTCGCCCTGCGGCACGAAATACTTCTCGAGGCCGTATTTCACGAGCACGGCGCGGAGTCCGGGTGTGCAAACCCTCAGCCCGCTCTCATTGAACGGACAGACCGACGCCGCGGTCACCGTGCCCGCAATAACGATATCAGCTCCCGATATAGCCGGCCGTTCGGCTGAGATGGCGACCGCCCTCGCCTTGCCGGTCTCGTCGGGCCGCAGGGTGACGAATACTTTCTGTGCCTGTCTGAACTCACTCGTCGCATCCTTCGGCAAGTCAATCGACGAGATTCGATAATCGAGCACGACATAATCGCCGCGAAACAGGTCGCGCGGGTCGACGGGCACGATCTCAAGCCGTACCTCCTGGCCGTTTCGCAATATCGCCGCGCGTTGATAGACCATCGCAAGGATCAGTCCGCACAGCAGCAGCGCGGCAAGGATATAGCGCGCAAGCGACGGCACGCGTGCGATCAGAGTGTCGACCGTACCCATCAGACCGCTCCTCCCGGTGACATCTGATCGGCGCGCCGGGTCCAGCCCGCCAACCGGCGGGCGCCCAGGGCAAGGCCCAGCAACACGACACCGGCGGCGAGGAAGAACAGGGATTGGTCGAGCAACGTACCGACCGTGCGCCACAGCAGCACCAGGATCGCAACGCCGAACACCGCGTAGCCGACGATCACAAATGTTCTGATGCCGACCAGAAGGCCGCCTGCGATCAAGGTCACCGCGCTGACGAGCACCGCGACGGGAGCCAGCATGCGGCTGGGAATTGCGGAACCGCCCATTATCATCGGCGGGATCGTCAAGGCAATCGCGCATGCCGCGATGATCATAAGACGTCCCTTGTCCCGGTTCTGCGGCAGCACGGCGAGAGCCGCGAGTGCGGCCAGCGCCGCGACATAGGCAAAGCCGATGTGGGCATCGAAGACATGCGTGAGAACGCGTGACTCGCGCAGAACGAATTCCATTTCAAAGCAGAGCAAGATGCCGAACGCCCAGGCGCCCCATGGCAACAGCGCCCGGAACTCGGCGGGCCAGTCCCGGTCCAGCGCCAGCAGCCCGATTGCCAAGTAGGCCACCGAGAACGCAATGCCGCCATCGACCAGGCGATACGCCGGCGTCGAGATCAGTGTGCCCAGCCAGACGCTGAGCGCCAGGACGGCGGCGTGCGCCACCAGGCGATTTTCGCGTCCCAGCGCCAGTGCACATGCCGGAACGAACAGCAGGAAAAACGGCCAATGAATGTCGCGCCAGTGCTCCTCCTCGAACCTTCCGAACGACCATGCCGCCATCGCCGCAAAGCCAATCACCAGCGGACCGCTCTTGCCGGTCAGCGCGGCCGCGATCACGGCGCCGATCGCAACCAGCATCGCACCCGCCGGCCAGTCGCCCGGCAGATGATACATCTGGCCGACAAGGGCGACGCCCGCGCCAAAACAAAGCGTGCCAAAAGTGGCGGCGGCATCGTCGCCCCATGGTATGGCGCGCCGGCCGAGAACCAGGGCAATCGGGAAACAGGCCGCGATCAGCGCGAGAATGCCGCCCAGCCTGACCAGGCGCGGAATCGCCTGCCAGTTCGCCGCGACAAAGGCGCTGACGCTGGCCGCCAGCATCAGGGCGCCAAGCATCGCGAAAATGGCGGGCAGGCGCGACACCGCCTCCTCGCCAAAGCGTGCTTTGCGGATTGAATGCGCGACGTCGCCCGAGATCACGCCCTCGGTGACCCATTTGACAAGATCCGCCTCAAGGCGCTGCCGGTATCCGCGTTCGAACAAGTGTCAGCCTCGCTTGCAGTAGATGATCCTTGCGGCGCGGCACAAGATGACGCGGCTATGCTTGGTAACCGAGCATGGCATTCAGGTTCGGTATTTAACAGCGCGCCGCGGAATTCGTCCGAGAGGCCAAAAACGACAAAGCCGCCTGGCGGCGGCTTGTCGTTGGATCATTGCTTTGGCGTGCCAGAAAATCTTGGAGCGGGCGAAGGGGCTCGAACCCTCGACCCCGACCTTGGCAAGGTTAAGCTCTTTGGTTCCAGTTAGCAACCATAAGAAAAGCTCAGGCTTTCCCAAGCCTCTGATCCTACTTGAAGATATGTCCTAGGGAGTTCGGACGAGTTCGCGTGGAAAACGTCGGATTACACTCCCCCAGGAGCAGAAAGAAGAGCCTCAACCGTAAACGGTTCACCCAGCAGGGCGTCGAGCGGCTTCGCTACGACAAGACTGCCGCTCCGCCCAGCGGTCGCATGGAAGTCGAGGACGCCTGACCTCGCAAGGACCGATTGTAGTCAGCGCGGTCGAAGCCCAATACCGATCCTCAACATCGTCGTCTAGCGCGATCGTCTTCTCGTTGGCTTTAGATCGACCGACAGCTTTTTGAAGGAGCTTAGCGCGGTTTCGATGTGTTTAATGATTTCAGTGGCTAACTTGTCGGGGGTCTTCAGGGGAGTCACCTCGCTGGATTGCCGTGCCCAAGAGACATCAAGGCTTACAGATTCGCGAGCGATCAAGCTTTCATGACTGAAGAATCGAAAAAGATCGCTTTCCTTCCGCTTAGCGCGGTCCTCCGGAGAATAGCACTTTACAAAATCGCTCAAGTCGATGCGCTTCATAGGATTATTTTTTAGCGTAAATTGCTTTCCGCTGCGTAGATCATAAACCCACAAGCCTTTCGTGCGGTCCGATCCTGCTCTGGGTCTCTTGTCGAAAAAAAGTACGTTGGCCTTAAGGCCATTAGCGTAGAAAATTCCTGTAGGCAGTCTAAGCAGGGTGTGCACTTCTGCCTTCTTTAGGAGCGAACGTCGAATATCCTCTGCAGCCCCTCCTTCGTACAAGACGTTGTCGGGTATCACCACTGCGGCCTTGCCACCCGGCTTCAACATGGAAAAAATGTGCTGAACAAAATTTAATTGCTTGTTCGAAGTCGACGCCCAGAAATCTGACCTCTTATAGGACAACGTATCTCGATTATTATCGCTCGTCTCCTTCACACTCAGCATGCTGCTCTTTTTTCCGAACGGCGGATTCGCAAGGACATAATCGTATTGGACCTTTGAAGGTAGAATCAGCGCGTCCGAGTTAGCGATGCTTGTCTCCCCATCAATATCGCCTATGTCATGAAGATATAGATTCATGAGGCAAAGCCGACGTGTGCTCGGTACGATCTCGTTTCCAAAGAACGTGTCATAACTCAGAAATTTGCGCTGTACTTTCGTCAATTGTTGGCCTGGTCTAGTTAGCCACTCATGAACACCAAGGAAAAACCCTCCAGTTCCGCACGCAGGGTCAGCAACCGTCTGCATTGGCCTCGGTTGAACGCATGCAACGATCGCTTGAATTAAGGGACGCGGTGTAAAGTACTGTCCAGCACCGCTTTTGGTATCTTCAGAATTCTTCTCCAGAAGCCCCTCATAAAGATCCCCCTTGAGATCCGAGTCCAGAGATATCCATTCCTGAGCATCGATCATATCGACCAGTCGCGATAGCTTGGCCGGATCCTGAATTTTATTCTCTGCCCTATAGAAAATTGCACCCAACATTCCCGGCTGCTTGGCTAAACGCTGCAACGTAGAAACATACTGCGATTTCAGGTCTGCGCCTGATTTCGACTTCAAACTTTGCCAATCGTAGCCCTGCGGGATAATTGTCCTCCGGTTGAGCGGAGAATTCGCATACTCGTCCGCCAACTTCAAAAACAGTAAAAAAGTAAGCTGCTCAAGATAATCTCCGTGCCCGACTCCGTCGTCACGCAAGGTATCACAGAATCGCCAGAACTTCTGAACAAGCGTTGTTGATTTCATGCTTCGAGCAAATTCTGTATCCAAGGGTGGTCTGAGTGGCGCTGCCCCTTTAGCAGAAAGATCATTTCCCCGCTAAAGATTGCATCCCGTGAAATAGCCCTCTTTATTTTTTTCCCAATGACTTTGAATTCGATTTCGTAATCAGAATCTAGTTGCGACTGGGCGAATAGCCGCTTGGCCTGATCCACATCTGCCATCAATTGAACCGCCGCACCGTGCCTTCGTTTGCAGGTTGGTTCGTACTGAAGATGGTAAATCTCAATTGAGGCCTCGGCCCTTTGACGTGACAGACCGTTGGCTGCTGTTGCAAACGGCTTGCCGTTTTCCTGCATGCATCCGATCAGTTCCCAATCGTATAACTCGCAAGGGTCTAGTAAAAGTGGGTGCTCTTGGTGCAACGGCCCGGGCGCGTAAAGGCGCCTAGCTTCGTCGACCAAAGGAAATCGGTCAGCCTTTCCGCCAGCTGTGCCTGCCGCGATATCCTTGCGCCTACTATTACAAAAGGTACAAGCATAACGATAGTTAGAGCGATCGTAGGCTAACCAACGATATCCCTGGTGGGGCTGTGCGGCGTCTCTTACTCGGCCCTTAGGACGGAAATGATCGACAGCATTGTCAGAACGATCAACCGGTGTTTCGCAGTACCAGCATTTATCGTTTGATAGAGCAGCCAAGCCATTCTTAAGTTTACGCCAGATAGCAGCGTTCTGATCGACGCTTCCACCCGCCGAAACCGCTGTTGCGGCATCGCTAGCCTCTTGCAGCCAGTTTTCGGGCAAGACTAGCCTGTCGAGATCTATGTATCTCATTCTTTTGAGTCGTCATCTCTGATGATTGAGTTAACCAGTCGCGACGCGAGCTCTTCCTTATCGTCACGAGTCATCGCCGCCGCTTTGCCTATAAGATCTTGCGACATTTCCGTTTGAAAGCGCTGCTGCAATGCCTCGTTGCGGAGCCTTAGATATCTTGAGTATTCGTCATCAGGATAAAAGAAGCGAAATCCAAGCCGATCCAATTCAGCATTGAGCGAGTCTAACCTGACTTGCTCGTCGGCAGTCAAGGCATCCTTACCTGCAAGCGAACGTTGCGCCTCTAGGAGCAGTTGGGTGGGCTTATCTAGCGACGAGGCAATACCAAACATGTCACTGGTCACAATGGCGCCGTATCCCATGCCGCGCGGATCCATTTCTGGATAGCACGCGACAACGGTACGCGCCGTTTCGTTCGCCTCAATCCGAAGTATTTGGACCTGTTCCTTTACCAACTCTGCGACAGCAAGCGGATTATGAGTCGTGAGAACGATATGACTGCTCTCCTGACTCGAAACGCTGCTGCCAACGAACGTCTTTAGGTAGCTAAGGTAGTCCACACACCAGCGTGGGTTAAGATGGGTATCGGGCTCATCTAGCAGAAGCAGACTTTCGTTTTCGGCGGTGAACCTCAAAAGACCCAATACGGTGAGCAACTGCTGTTCACCTTCGCTTAACTCGCGAAACGTGACACTTCCATCGTTCTTCTTAAGACGCACGCGAATTCGCACTTCGTCTATCAACTCGGAGACATAAGTGCTTTCCAAATCGCGGAAGAATTCCGCTGGTGACGACTCGCCAACCAAGCTCCGCAAGGCTTGCAGATCCTTGACATACAGGTATTGAAATTCGAGTTCTTTTTCATTCCACAACGACGTGGGAACGCGTCGCTTCACCCGAATAGGCGCTAGTGATATGTCGAACAGCTTCGCGAGAAAGTCCCGAACAATACCTCGCGCATTCCAAAAGCGCCTATCGCCATCCGCCGCTCTTGAGGTCCATGGCGGCTGACGAATAACAAACAAGACAGATTCAATTCCTTCTTCGGGATCGAGACCAAGATGATGGTCAAGAAACTCCTGAACCGAAGGTGTCTGCTGGATCAAAAATGCCAGGAGGACGAATTGGCTATGAACGGGCATGGCATAGAACAGGCGCTTTAGGCCGGGATCTTCACCATTTCTTAGCTTGCTATCATAGCCTTCTAAATAAGGACGAAACACTTCCTGCATTCGGGTGCTTTCGCCAGAATAATAGCAAAATATGTAGCGGGGCAAGTTTCGATCATCGGCGAGAAATGCGTTCAGCTTGACTCTCTGAGTATCATTAGGTGCATCGCTAATTTTTTGCGGACCTGTGACTTCAGACAAAATATCGATGATGTAGGGGTCTTTAACGCGATCGGGGTTCGCGTCGATTTGGATACACCTTGTGTGAGGGCCGCGGCCAATTCGATAAGAAAGTTGATAAGCAAATTCAGGCGCCCGTTTCCTGCCAATGAGGTCGCGGAAAATGATTGCTAGGGCCTCAAGTACGTTCGATTTTCCCGTACCGTTCCAACCTATTACGACTGTGACCCATTGGTCCTGGTCAAAATCAATAGATACGTTCTTAAGGTTTTTGAATTGCTGGTTCGGGCCGTCTATCGCGCTCCCGATGGTCAGTTTATCCAGCCGCATGACGATCTCTCTTCAACCTCAGACGATCATGAAGTTTTCGACCCGACTTGTCGACTACGGCTTCTACAAGTAGCTGTCCGCTTTTTTCTAGCCCTCGCAGTTCGAGATATAACTTCTCGATTTCATCCGTCTTGACACCGTCTTTGACGCCGCATCGATCAAATACCTCCTGTGCGGAAAGCCAGCTTTTCGCTTCCGTTAGCACGTCAACGATTCTTCCAGACATCGCGGTTTGCCTCGTTTTTGCTGAACTAGATTTTACGCGGCGTGGAGTGGCAATCCTGGTTTTGCGCTCGCTGGCCAATGCATCATATTCGAGGCTTGCTACACCATCTTCCGAGATCTGTTCAGTTAGCTCACCAGAAAAGGCCGAAGCTAAAATAGCTTCTCTCTGATCGAAAGAAAGTTTCAAACTGGCGCAGATGCGCGTGCTCTGCTTCTCAATTTCTTTGAGGGATCGCTCATACAGGATGGCTATCTGCTTCTGCTCCGCGGTGCCGGGCAGAGGAAATTCTACCTCACGGAAACGCGTCGCGCCAAGGTGCGCAATATTTGTAGTTATCTTCGCGATTTTACGGAAGCGACCCGAATGCAAATAGTGAAGAAATACTATATGAGCAAAAGACGATTCTACGCCCTTGCGTGGTCTGAACCGAATGAGCGTGTTGGTGAAGCAAGCCTGAGGCAACTCATCTTTATAAATGGCTGAGCGGCCGACCAGCTCTAAGCTCTGTCCTTCGTTTAGGAGAACGTCTCCACTTGCGAGTCTGTACTGCTCAAACTCCTTCTTCGAGAAATGCATCTTCATAATGTCGGTAATGTCGATGCGTCCCTCGAATACATTTGCTACCCGCAGATATGGAACCATATTTCTTCCGCTGTGGTAACGGGGCGCACGCTGACGCCCTAGCTGGACCTCGCCGACGATATCAACGCGAGTCCACACCCAACCGTCGGGCAACGAACTCAGGTGTTTGCTATTGGGAGTGCCCTGCGCTGCTACGCCCTCAAGCTTTCCTTCGCGCTTCGCGTTTGTTGGGGCCGTCAGTTCGTTGCCCAGGATATGGGCGATCAAATATTCTCCGCTCTGCAAGTTTTTCTTGGAGTTTTCGGCCCTCCAATTCGCACTCAGTGTTCCATCGACGGCCGAGTTGAGCAGCGATATCCGATATTCCCTAAGTTTCTCGTTGGCCGCGCGGAGACTACTGGCTGCGACATCGAGTTCTGAAAATAGCTCCGTAAGTTTTTGAACGATGCGAGCCTGCTCGGCAACTGGAGGCAAAGGAACCGTTTGCGCGAGTATGTCGCTAGATCGAACGGCCGGATAACTGACGCCGCGTTGGAGCGGCAGGATCCCTTGGAGAAATAAATTGCTGCGAACAAGAAAAAATAAATAATCCGATAGAATAATTGTTTCCGGTCGCAATACGCAAAACCCGGTGGACGCGATCGCTGTCGCTTCCGTCACTTGGGCAATTGCCTTCAGGTACGGGCGTACTGTTGAGAAGAGAATGTCACCCTTTTTTACCAGTTGACGCGCTCTCGAAGGTGCTTGAGCCCCTAGAAGAATTTTCGGGGCAACTATACGTCCGCTATCCCCGTCTATTGAGCCAATATCGTAGTATGTAATCTTTCGATCCGGCTCTTCTGAGGGATCATGCTTTGCTATCGCTTGAACAACGCTGCTTAGCTGCACCAATGTCCAATTGGAGGGGATTTCGAACGAGCTCACCAACTGACCCTTTTGCTCAGATTCTAAAACAATCGACATGAGAAGCGTCGGCTGCAATTCGATCTTGAGCGAAAGCTGCCTGCGACAGAAAATGTGCCGGACACAAATGAGTCTCGGATCGAAGCTCGCTCATAAGATAAGGCTTCCATGAGGTGTCGCCGCCCCCTGATTGCGGCAGAATCATCAAGCGGATTGTGCACTACCCTCCGGTCCGACTCCAACGCGATCCGATGAGGAGCTCACATTCTAAATTCGGGTTTTGAGTGCAGCTGATTGGATGCAAGGGGGAGGTCGCTGCAAACGTGGCCTAAGGCGTCGGCTTCACGCGGCCTAAGCGGATAGCGGCCACCCAGATCCCAGCGCTCGACGCTCCCCCAGACGAAATCTGCAAGAGCCGCCGGGCGGCGGCCTCTCACAAGTTATTCATATGCCAAGAGAATCTTGGAGCGGGCGAAGGGGCTCGAACCCTCGACCCCGACCTTGGCAAGGTCGTGCTCTACCACTGAGCTACACCCGCATCCGAGATGTCGGCGATCGCTCGCCGGCAACGGCAGAGCTATGCCAAATGCAGGCGGCGAATGCAACAGTCCCACACGGCCTGAACGACCCGGATAATCCGATTTTCTGAACAAATCGCCGCGAATCGGTCCGAAACAACCCCCAAACCGCACTAATCGGTTCCCTGGCTTCGAAAGCACGGACTTTTGGGTCAAATGGCCTGATATCGCGCGGCGATTTTGACCCGGACGCGCCGATCCGCCTTCCGGTCAATTCGTCGCGCCTGCCGTGACCCCGGGATGGGAGGCAGCCCACCCCCTCGGGTCAAGCCTCGTAGCTGACGGGGCCGATTGAATTTTGTCGCCAGACCGCCATCTAGCGGATGAGAACTTCGTCCCCTTCCGTGCTAGAAGGGCCTCAATCTCAGGACAGTTTTCAAGACCAATTCTCAAGACATCAGGCGAGGATACACCGTGACGATAATTGAGCAGGGCGGCAGCCCGGCGCCGCAGCCCGTACCCGATCTGATCAAGGACACCACCACCCAGACCTTCGTGAAGGACGTCATCGAGGAATCGAAGCGCCAGCCGGTGCTGATCGACTTCTGGGCGGAGTGGTGCGGCCCCTGCCGGCAGCTGACGCCGATCATCGAAAAGGCGGTCCGCGCCGCCAAGGGCAAGGTCAAGCTGGTCAAGATGAACATCGACCAGCATCCGCAGATCCCCGGCCAGATGGGAATCCAGTCGATCCCGGCCGTGATCGCCTTCGTCAACGGCCAGCCCGCCGACGGCTTCATGGGCGCGGTGCCGGAGAGCCAGGTCACCGCCTTCATCGACAAGCTCACCAAGGGCGTGGCCGCACCGGGCGAGCCGAACATCGCCGAGATCCTGCAAGAGGCTGAAGCCGTGCTGGCGGAAGGCGATGCGGCGGCCGCGGCGCAGATCTATGCCGAGGTGCTGTCGATCGATTCCACCAATATCGCAGCCCTGGCGGGTCTTGCGAAATGCTACGTGACATCGGGCGCCATCGAGCAGGCCAAACAGACCATTGCCATGGTGCCGGAATCCAAGCGCAGCGACCCGGCGGTCAAGGCCGTGCAGGTCTCGATCGATCTCGCCGAGCAGGCCCAGGCGGTCGGCCCGGTTACCGAGCTGGAACAGAAAGTCGCCGCCAACCCGCTTGATCATCAGGCCCGGTTCGATCTGGCGACCGCGCTCAACGCACAGGGCAATCGTGCGGAGGCGACCAATCAGTTGCTCGAAATCGTCAAGCGCGATCGCAAGTGGAACGAGGACGGTGCGCGCAAGCAGCTGGTGCAGTTCTTCGAAGCCTGGGGCGGCACCGACGAAGCCACCGTCGACGGACGCAAGCGGTTGTCGGTCATTCTGTTTTCGTAGCAAACCCATGCAATAAAACCGGGACCGCAAATGCCGATCAATGCCGAATACCTCGGACCCGGCGAGCTTCCCGAGATCATCCCGGTGTTTCCGCTGCCGGGCGCGCTGCTGCTGCCGCGCGGCCAGATGCCGCTTAATATTTTCGAGCCGCGTTACCTGGCGATGGTTGACGACGCCTTGCGCGACGGCCACCGCCTGATCGGGATGATCCAGCCGGATATTTCCCACAGCAAGGACGAGGCCCGGCCGGCGCTGTTCAAGGTCGGCTGCGTCGGCCGCATCACCCAGCTCGCCGAATCCGGCGACGGCCGCTACATCCTCGAACTCACCGGCATCGCGCGCTTTCGGGTGGTCGAGGAACTGACGGTGCTGACCGCCTACCGGCAGTGCAAGGTGGATTTCTTCCCCTTCACCGACGACTTCACCGCGCGCAAAGGCGAGGAGGCCGTCGACCGCGAGGCGCTATTGGAGGTGCTGACCGATTTCCTCAACGCCAATAATCTGAAGGTCGATTGGGAAGGCATCGAAAGCGCGCCCAACGAGGCGCTGGTCAACGCGCTGGCGATGATGTCGCCCTATGGCCCCGCTGAAAAGCAGGCGATGCTGGAAGCGCCGGACCTGAAAACGCGCGCGGAAATCCTGATCGCGGTGACCGAGATGGACCTCGCCAAGAAGCGCACCAGCGGCGATACGGGATTGCAGTAGCGACTGCCGCTTGATGCAAGGCGCACGACTAATCGACCAACTCAGGGGTAACCTTACGCGGCGGTCGCGGACGCTTTGACCCGCGAGCGCACCATCTGCGCAGCTTCGGCGCCCGTGATCGGCGGACTGAAATAGTAGCCTTGCGATTCGACGCAGGCCTCGCCGCAGAGGATACCCCATTGTTCCCTGGTTTCCACGCCTTCGGCCGTCGTGGTCTTGCCGAGGCTAACGGCAAATCGGACCACCGCACGCGCGATGACCCGGGATTCTTTCTTTGCGCTCGTCAGCTCGCTGACGAAGCAACGGTCGATCTTGATTTTGTCGAATGGGAACTTTTGCAAGAAGCTCAGGGATGAGTAACCCGTGCCGAAGTCATCCAGCGCAACCCGCACGCCCAGTTCGTGCAGTTGACCCAGGGCAGCGAATACGGCCTCGCTATCGTGCATGATGGCCGTTTCGGTTACCTCGAGCTCAAGCCTTTGTGGCGCAATTTCCGAACTCGCCAGGGCGCTGACAATGATCCGAACCAGGTCTTTGCTTCTGAACTGAGCGGGTGACAGGTTTACCGCGATCTTGAGATTGGCGGGCCATTTTACGGCCTCCGCGCACGCTGTCCGCAGGACCCACTCTCCGATAGGCACGATCAAGCCGGTTTCTTCCGCGAGCGGGATGAAATCGCCCGGCATGACCAGGCCGCGCTCGGGATGATGCCAACGCAACAGCGCCTCGAAGCCGCTGATCTTGCCGGTCTTGAAGTTGACGATCGGCTGGTAGCGCAGTTCGAACTCATTATTGGTAATCGCGCTGCGCATGTCCCGTTCGAGGTTGCGGCGGGCATGCATGAGTTCGTCAAGTTCCGGCTCGAAGAAACGGAAGGAGCCGCGTCCGCCGTTCTTGGCGGAATACAATGCGAGGTCCGCTTTCTTGAGGATCTCATCGGAATCGGTTCCGTCGCGTGGCGCAACGGCAATGCCGATGCTCGTTCCGACGGTGACCCGATGATCGCCAAGATTGAAAGGTTCGCAAAGCGCGGCCTTGATTCGTTCGGCGAGCGCTACGGCCTCCACCAGCGGATTTTCCACGCACTCAATGACAGCGAACTCGTCGCCGCCCAGCCGCGCGACCATCGCCGTTTCCCTGACGCACCCCAGCAGCCGCGCGGCAACGGCCTGCAACAGCGCGTCTCCCGTTGGATGCCCCAGCGTGTCGTTGACCTCCTTGAAGCGGTCGAGATCGAGCATGAGCACCGCCAGATCGGCGCCTCCCCTGCGCGTGATGGAGAGGGCGAGTTCCAGTCGCTTCCTCAGCAGCACGCGGTTTGGCAGGTCGGTCAGCGCGTCATGATGGGCCATATGCGTGATCTTGGCCTCGGACCGGCGCTGCTCGGTGACGTCTTGGTGCGTCGCCACCCAGCCGCCGCCAGGCATCGGTTGCCTCGTAACGCAGATCAATCGACCATCGGCAAGCTCGTCGATGCGACTTGCAGGGACGTTGGACGGCAGCGCATTGAGGGCCGACAGCACCTGCTGTGCGGTGCTGTCATTGGTGCCACCCTTGAGGATGCCGTTGCTGACGCGATGCTCGATGATTTCGCGGTGTGGTGTTCCCGCCCGCAACAGTTCCGGCGGCAGGTGATACATTTTCGCGTATCGATCGTTGCAGACGACAAGCCGCTTCTCCGCATCGAACATGCAGAGACCCTCGCCCATGTTATTGATCGCCGAATCCAGCCTGAGCTTCTGCTCCTGCAAATCTCTTTGGGAGCCTTCGACCTGTTGCCGCGCGAGCGAGAGCTGATCGATGATCTCCTCGAATTTGCGCGTCCGGTTGGCGAGGCGGCGATCCGCCAGCACGCCGACCAGGCTCATCCCGAGCACTGACAGAGCGACGCCTGCAATCGCAACGGCGAGAAAGGCGGGAGAAAGTGACATCGCATCAGGCGCCCGCGTCGGATCAGGGACGATCTCCACTGCGCCCATGGCCGTGAAGTGATGCGAGACAATAGCGAGCGTCAGGAAAAGCGCGGCGACAAGAGTTCCCCATATATCCTTGTGGCGGACCGCGAACGCGAGCGCCGCATAACCGAACATCATGCCGATAATGATGGAAGCGAACACGAGATCAAGCGACCAGGTGACGCGGCCGGGGACTTCAAGCGCCCACATGCCGAGATAATGCATGCTGGCAATTCCCGCGCCGATAATTCCGCCGCCGATGGGCGCGCGCCACCGGCCGGGCGCATTGGCGGAGAAACCGAACCCGCCGGACGTCAGTATCATTGCCGCGGCGAGCGACAGTGCCGTCAAGGCCACGCCGTATCCGGTCGTGACACCGGGCTCGTAGGCGAGCATCGCGATGAAGTGCGTCGCCCAAATCCCGTACCCGATCGCGGCGCCGGCGATAGCAATCCAGATCAGCCGCGTCCTGGCATGCGACGAGATTGCGCGATGGAAGATATGGATGGCTACAACGCTTGCAACGAAGCAAACGATGCCGGCAAGCAAAACCAAGCGCCAGTCGTGTTCGACCGTAAGGCAAGTAAGAACGCGAAACATGTTATTCCGCCATGGTTGTTCTGCTCACGAATACACGGATACGAATTGCTAACTGGCTAACTTTTTTGCAGGTTCCGAAGGCGTGGTTATCCGGTCGTAAATGCGATTCCTACAATAGCTTCCGTACTTTTACGCGAGCTTCCGTAGTTATACGCGCATCGCGAGATGATCGCCGCAAAATGGACGTGTTGGAAATGGCTTCGACAGCAGTCGAAGCTGGAACGGCCGTATTTACTGAGCCGAGGATCGATGTAGACCTCGCAGCGAGCATACTCAGCGGCGATTGGGCGCGGCGGCTAATACCCCGCGACCGCCAGCACGACGACGACGCCGAGCGCCTTCCAGCCGATCGCGCGGCCCCGCGACCACCATGCGTTGGCGACGGCGGCGAAGCTGTAGATCGCGATGACGGTGACGACGATCCAGTGCCGCGCGCTTTCCGAACCCATCGATGGCGCTGCGATCAGCAACACCGCGCCGCCGATCCACGCGACCGTGCCGGCCTGCCACACCAGCCGGATCAGCGTGCGCAGGCTTTCCGGCTGGATCGTCGCTTTGGCAAAGACTTTGGTCTCGCCAAGCACGCCGTGAACGATCGACACCGCTATGCCGGCAATCCCGGCGCATTGCAAAATGATATCGCGCATCGAAAAGCCTCCATACAGTACTGTATGGTTATGCACCGCGGCCTGGCGGTTGTCAATACAGTAGTGTATGGTGGGATGCGCAGGACAGGAACATGGTCGATCAACTCTCGGCACAGGACTGGCTCGACCAGGGCCTGAAAACGCTGGCGAAAAGCGGCTTCACGGCGCTGAAGGCGGAACCGCTGGCGAAGGCGATGGGGGTGTCGCGCGGGAGCTTCTACTGGCATTTCGCCGATATCAGCGCGTTCCACGCCGCGATCCTCAAGCGATGGCGCGAGATTGCGGCTGAACAGATCATCGCGGGCGTCGAGGCCGTCTCGGCCGACAAAAATCCGCTCGAGGTGCTGCTGCGCCGGGTATTCGGCGCAAGGCTGGCGCTGGAAAATGCAGTCCGCACCTGGGCCAGCGTCGATCCCGCGGCGCGGACCGCGGTGCAGGCGATCGACCGCCGCAGGCTCGGCTATGTCGAGCGCCTACTGACGCAGTCCGGACTGCCCGCAGCGGTGGCCCGCGCCCGCGCGCAGATCCTGTACTGGGCGTTTCTCGGTTTTGCGCTGTCGGACCAGCCGCTGCCGAAAGCGCAGCAACAGGCCCTGCTCGATGAGATGCTGCGGATGGCCAACTCGCGATGACAGCTTTGCTGTGCTAAGGAACCGGCCAGACTGGAGACACCAAATGAATTCGACCGAACGCCTCGACAGCACCGTCGATCCGAAATTGCTGGAAATCCTGGTGTGCCCGATCACCAAGGGCCCGCTGGAATTCGACGCCTCCCGGCAGGAACTGATCTCGCGCTCGGCCAAACTCGCCTACCCGATCCGCGACGGCATCCCGATCATGCTGCCGGAAGAGGCCAGGAAGATCGATTGACTCCGCTGTCGTCCCGGACTAGCGAAGCGCGATCCGGGACCCATACCGCGTTGTGCTATCGGTTGGAGCGAGGTGGCTGACACTTTCTGTAATGATCACGTTCGGTGGCTATGGGTCCCTGCGTTCGTGCGCAGGGACGACGCGAGAGTCTACAGCGCTTCGCCCTTCAACAGCCGCGGTACTTCGCCTGACAATCCCGCGGCCTGGCGGATGAACAGGCTTTTCAGCGGCGGCGCGCGATCGACCAGGCCCAATCCGATATCGCGCACGGTGCGCAGCACTTGCGATTCGTTGGAGAACAGGAAGTTCAGCGAGTTGGTGGCAAGCCCCATCGCCATGGTGTCGAACCGCCGCCAGCGCTGGTAACGCTCCAGCACGTCGACCTGGCCGAGATCCATGC
Organism: Bradyrhizobium sp. LjRoot220; assembly: GCF_964252915.1. Classification (NCBI taxonomy): domain Bacteria; kingdom Pseudomonadati; phylum Pseudomonadota; class Alphaproteobacteria; order Hyphomicrobiales; family Nitrobacteraceae; genus Bradyrhizobium; species Bradyrhizobium sp. LjRoot220. The sequence goes on along the minus strand of NZ_CAXUPS020000006.1, from coordinate 358,889 downwards.
CGAGCCGCGCGGCGTCGACCACGACTTCGGCCAGGGCGGCGACATCCTTCAGGCCCATATTGAGGCCCTGGCCCGCGATCGGGTGAATCACATGCGCGGCGTCACCGATCAGCGCCAGCCGTTCGGCGATGAAAGAGCGCGCGACGAAATAGCCGAGCGGAAACGCGCGCGGCTGGTCGAGCGCCTTGACCTCGCCGAGATGCAGACCAAAACGCTGCTCGAGTTCGCCGTGAAATTCGTCTTCGCCGAGTGCTGTGATGCGCGCAGCTTCAGTGCGGTTCTCGGTCCACACCAGCGACGAGCGCTTTCCGGTCAGCGGCAGGATCGCGAACGGCCCCGCGGGCAGAAAATGTTCTTCGGCGCGGCCGTGATGATCGCGCTCATGGCCGACCGTGACGACGATGCCGGATTGATCATAGTCCCAGCCATGGGTCGCGATGCCCGCACGCTCGCGCAGCTTTGAGCGCGCGCCGTCGGCGGCGACCAGCAAGCTCGCGTCAATGCGATGGCCGTCCGCCAGCGTCACGTCGATGCCGTCGGTGCGGGAATCGAACGAGGCAACCGCGGTCGCCCGCAAATCGATGCCCTCGGCCTCGGCGCGCGTCACCAGTGCATCGATCAGATAGCGGTTCTCCACCATATGCGCGAACGGCTCGCCGGGCTCGACATTGCCGGCGAACGTCAAAAACACCGGGCGGGTGGCGTCTTCCAGCTTGGAATCGGTGACGACCATGTCGAGAATGGGCTGCGCGGTGGGCGCGATCTGGCCCCAGACGCCGAGCGCCTCGAACAGCCGCCGGCAGGCGGCGACGATCGCAGTGGCGCGCGGATCGCGGCTCGGCCGCGAGGCCAGCGCCGGATCGGCCACGATCACCGGAATATCGCGGCCGAGGCCCTGACGCAGCGCCAGCGCCAGCGCCAGCCCCGCAAAGGCGCCGCCGCAGATGACAATACTTCGCTGTGCCGGCATCGGGACCTGCTTAATTCACACTCTTGCACCTGGAGTATAGCTGGGTGAAACAGAGTTGAGAAACAAGAGCTTTATCCGTCATTCCGGGGCGATGCGCAGCATCGAACCCGGAATCTCGAGATTCCGGGTTCACGCTGCGCGTGCCCCGGAATGACAAAAACTCCAACCGAAAGCGCCGCCATGTCCGCAAGCGTGACCGACCTGATTTCGATCCTCGATATCGAACCGATCGAGGTGAATTTGTTTCGCGGCAACAGCCCGAAAACCGCCTGGCAGCGGGTGTTCGGCGGCCAGGTGATCGGACAGGCGATGGTGGCGGCGTGCCGCACCGTCGAGGGCCGGCTGCCGCATTCGCTGCATTGCTATTTCATCCTGCCGGGCGATCCGCATGTTCCGATCATCTACCAGGTCGAGCGCTTACGCGACGGCAAGAGCTATTCGACCCGGCGCGTCACCGCCATTCAGCATGGCAACGCGATCTTCTCGATCATGGTCTCGTTCCATGCCGAGGAAGAAGGTGCGTTCAACCACCAGGACAGGATGCCGGACGTGCCGCCGCCGGAAAAACTCTCCGCCGAAGAAGTCGCAAAACAGCCGGTGTTCAAGGAGATGCCGGAGTTCATCCAGCGTTATTACGAGATGGACCGGCCGATCGAACTGCGCCCGGTCGAGCTCGGCCGCTATTTCGGCGAGACCATCGACGATGGCCGCATCAATGTCTGGATCCGAACCGCGGCAAAACTCCCCGACGATCCGGCGCTGCATATGTGCGCGCTGGCCTATGCGTCAGATTTCTCACTGCTCGATGCTGTGATGGCGCGCTACGGCCGCACGCTGTTCGACAGCAATCTGATGCCGGCCAGCCTCGATCATGCGATGTGGTTTCACCGGCCGTTCCGCGCCGACGAATGGCTGCTCTACGCGCAGGATTCACCGAGCGCACAGGGCGGCCGCGGGCTGGCCCGCGGCCTCATTTTCAAGCCCGACGGCACGCTGGTGGCGTCAGTGGCGCAGGAAGGGTCCATACGCCAGCGCCGGACATAGCGTTTCCGGGCGAAGGCCTTGCGCCTTACCCTTTGGCCTCGCTGCCGCGCTCGGCCAACACGGTCTGCGACGCCAGCCATTGCCACATCCATCGATACACCCATGGAATCGGGATGATGAGGATCGACGCGATGGCAGCCACGATCACGCGCCACAGGAACTCCAAGCCAGTGCCGAGGAATACGACTTCGCGCCGCGTGCCCTGGATATTGCGGCAAACCCATCGCATCATGGCCGCGTAAACCCACGCCCAGCCGATGATCGTGAAGATGGCGAGCACCCCGAGGATCGAGTATCCCAGAAACGCCCAGATCGAACCGGAGAAGCTGAGCCCGAGCGGCTCGCCGTCGGACGCAAGGTTCGCGATGAACCATTTCAGGAAAAGCCAGTAGAGAACAAACTGAACGACGTTCACCAGATTGCTGAGCCACTCATTGCCGACCAGGGCAAAGGCGACCGCGAGCACGACAATCCCGAAATACCAGGGAACGATCGTCATCGGGTTGCCCGTGAAGCTGAGGTTCGGCCGGCCCGGCACCTTTACGCACGGCACGATCCAGTTGAGATACCAGACCAGGACCCACGGCGCGGGGATGACCAGCAGCATCCCGATCACCATCACGAGGCTGCGCCAGACAAACTCCAGGATGCCGAAATCGATCGACAGCGGGCCGCCACTATAGCCGCCTCCGTAACCGCCACCGCCGCCGGCCATCGGCGGCGGGCCGCCCGGTTGCGTCACCGAGGGCGGCGCGCTGCCCGCCGGCATCAGGCCGGGAATTTCGCCCGCACGCTGCCAGCCCGACATGCCTTCGGACCAGACCAGCGTATCGGCGCGGACCGTCCCCCTTGTGATCAGATCTCGCAGCTGGGCTTCCGGAAATGGCCCCTGTTGCTGGCCGTTCGATGCATAAAACCACGATCGGTTCGACATTTTTAATCCCTTTGGTCGTGGAAACGGGGGAAGCCGGCGGGGCGGCTGGCGAAAAACCCATTCTGTCGGAGGATCATATTCCCTGTACAGTGACCGAGGTCACCCGGTGCGAAATGTTTTCCCCTTAAACCTGCAACTTTTTTGTGCCATTTGCATAGAAAGATGCCAGATTTGGATTTGGCAGCGAAGCGCTGAGCAGCCAGCCTGCCGAACATGCCAACAGACCGTCCAACAGATCGCCTAAAAGAACGTCCAAAACGACCATCCAAAGAGCATTCCAAGAGACATGAAGGCCTGACCATGAAACTCGTCGTCGCGATCATCAAACCATTCAAGCTTGACGAGGTGCGCCAGGGACTGACGGCCATCGGCGTCCACGGCATGACCGTCACCGAGGTCAAGGGTTACGGCCGCCAGAAGGGCCACACCGAAATCTATCGCGGCGCCGAATATGTCGTGAACTTCCTGCCCAAGCTGCGCATCGAAATCGCGGTTGCCTCGGACATTGCGGAAAAGGCGGTCGAGGTCATCACCGCGCATGCGCGCACCGGACAGATCGGCGACGGCAAGATCTTCGTGACGCCGATCGATCACGCCTTGCGCATTCGCACCGGCGAGACCGACAGCGACGCGCTCTGAGTTTTCATTGCAGTTCAACGCGCGCTGGCAACGACGCCTGACGCGCGAGCCAAAAAAGCCAACACAACGACAACAGGCCGGGGAAATTCCATGGGGGCACATTCGTATCGTGCAGCGAAGCTCGCTGCGCTCAGCATTCTTGCGATGAGCTTTTCGCCGGCGACGCCGGCCGTTGCGCAGACATCGACCATCAACGCCGCCGACACCGCGTGGATGATCGTCGCCACCGCGCTCGTCCTGATGATGACGATACCGGGCCTGGCGCTGTTCTATTCCGGCATGGTGCGCAAGAAGAATGTTCTGGCGACGATGGCGCAGAGCCTGGCTGCGGTCGCGATCATCTCGATACTCTGGGTGTGTTTCGGCTATTCGCTGGCGTTCGTCGGCGACGGTCCCTGGATCGGCACGCTGGACCGCTGGTTTCTCATCGGCGTGACGATGGACAGCGTCAATCCGGCGGCCAAGACGATTCCGGAAGCGCTGTTCATGCTGTACCAGATGACGTTTGCGATCATCACCGTGGCGCTGGTGGCGGGCGCGGTGGCCGACCGGATGCGGTTCTCGGCCTATCTGTTGTTCGCGATCGGCTGGTTCATGTTCGTCTATGTGCCGCTGGCGCATTGGGTGTGGGGCGGCGGTTTCCTCGCGACCATGGGCGTGCTGGATTTTGCCGGTGGTCTGGTGGTGCATCTGTCCGCCGGCATCGGCGGCCTGGTTGCCGCCACGGTGATGGGACGGCGTCACGGCTATGGCAGCGACAATCTTTCCCCGTTCGATCTGTCGCTCGCCGTCATCGGCACTGGATTGTTGTGGGTTGGCTGGTTCGGCTTCAACGGCGGCTCGGCGCTGGCGGCCAGTCCGCGCGCCGTGATGGCGATCACCGCAACGCATCTGGCGGCCTGCGCCGGCGCGCTGACCTGGGGCGCGATCGAATGGGCGACGCGGCGCAAGCCCTCGGTGCTCGGCATGATCTCTGGCGCGATCGCCGGCCTCGGCACGATTACGCCGGCCTCCGGTTTCGTCGCGCCCTGGCACGGCATCGTCATCGGCGTGGTGGCGGGTCTGGTGTGCTTCTGGGCCTGCACCTGGCTGAAGCACCGCTTCAATTACGACGACTCACTCGACGTGTTCGGCGTCCACGGCGTCGGCGGCATGACCGGCACCCTGCTGGCCGGCGTGTTCGCCACCTCCGCCATCGGCGGCACCGCCGGGCTGATCGAAAACAACCCGCAACAGGTATTGATCCAGCTCTACGGCATCGCCGCCACCCTGGTGTGGTCGGGCGGCGTGACCTACGTGCTGCTCAAGCTGGTGAGTGCATTCGTGCCTCTGCGGGTGTCACTGCAGCAGGAGCTCGAAGGCCTCGATATTTCGCAGCATGGCGAGGCGCTGCAATAAGATTTCCTGCCCTCTACTGCGATACCGCCCTGCTGCCCTAGCGCTGGGCAGGATTATGTCCGGAGTCTGGCGTGCTCACGTTTTGAGCATGCCTGCCTGTGTTTTGAGCGCGGCGGAATAGCGCAGTTTGGTTCCCCCTTGGAAAACGCCGAAAAGCCCCGGATTCATAAACCGTTAGGGAATTCCACCGTTCTGGCACGGCATTTGATTCTAGGGGTCATGGCTGTGCCCGCGAAGTGAACCTCTCCGCGTGGTGAACCTCAGTCGAGAACGCCCGGTCTGTCTGAACCGGGCCAAGCGGGGATAGGACCCATGAAAATTGTTATGGCGATCATCAAGCCATTCAAACTCGAAGAAGTCCGGGACGCCCTGACCGCCATTGGCGTTCACGGTCTCACGGTGACGGAAGTCAAAGGCTATGGTCGGCAGAAGGGCCACACGGAAATCTATCGCGGCGCTGAATACGCGGTGAGCTTCCTGCCCAAGATCAAGATCGAAGTCGCTGTGGCTTCGGACCAGGTCGACAAGACCATCGACGCCATCACCACGGCAGCCAAAACCGGACAAATCGGCGACGGCAAGATCTTCGTCATCAACCTCGACCATGCGGTTCGCATCCGCACCGGTGAGGCGGATGCCGCGGCCCTCTGATTTCGCGCTCAATCATACCACTCAGGAGTAAAACAAATGACGTTCAAGCGTCCCTATAGCGCGGGATTGACGGCCCTCGCAGTCGGCCTGTTGGCCGCGACCGCCGCTTACGCGGAGCCTACTGTCAACAAGGGCGACAACGCCTGGATGCTGACGTCGACGGTGCTGGTGCTGTTGATGACGATTCCCGGCCTGGCGCTGTTCTATGGTGGTCTGGTCCGCTCCAAGAACATGCTCTCGGTATTGATGCAGGTTTTCTACACCGTCTGCATCGTCACCCTGCTCTGGGCGGTCTACGGCTACAGCCTCGCCTTCACCGGCGGTTCGGACTTCATCGGCGGCTTCTCCAAGGCGTTCCTGAAGATCGCGCCCGAAGGCAAGACGATTCTCGATGCTCAGGTGGCGACCTTCTCCGCCGACGTCAACATCACGGAGCTGATCTATATCTGCTTCCAGATGACCTTCGCGTGCATCACCCCGGCCCTCATCGTCGGCGCGTTCGCCGAACGGATGAAGTTCGCGGCCGTCGCGCTGTTCGTGCCGCTCTGGGTCACGCTGATCTATCTGCCGATCGCGCACATGGTTTGGTACTGGGCCGGACCGGACGCGATCTCTGCGGCGCTCAAGACCTTCGAAGCCGCAACCGACAAGGCGGCTGCGCAAGCCGCCTTCGATGCGGCGAAGACCGCGTTCGGGGATGACCAGGGCTGGATCTTCAAGAAGGGCGCGATCGACTTTGCGGGCGGCACCGTGGTGCATATCAACGCCGGCATCGCCGGTCTGGTCGGCGCGCTGCTGATCGGCAAGCGGGTCGGCTACGGCAAGGAGCTGATGGCTCCGCACTCGCTGACCATGACCATGATCGGCGCCGCGCTGCTCTGGGTCGGCTGGTTCGGCTTCAACGCCGGATCGAACCTCGAAGCCTCCGGCGGCGCCGCGCTCGCCATGACCAACTCCTTCGTTGCAACCGCAGCGGCGGCGATGGCCTGGATGTTCGCGGAATGGATCGTCAAGGGTCACCCCTCGGTGCTCGGCGCGTTGTCGGGCGCGGTGGCGGGCCTGGTGGCGGTGACGCCGGCGGCCGGTTACTCCGGTCCGATGGGCGCGATCGTGCTCGGTCTCGTGGTCGGAATCGTCTGCCTGTTCTTCTGCACCGTGGTGAAGAATGCGCTTGGCTATGACGACTCGCTCGATGTGTTCGGCGTCCACTGTGTCGGCGGCATCGTCGGCGCGCTCGGCACCGGCATCCTGGTGAACCCGGCGCTCGGCGGTACCGGCGTCATGGACTACACCATCGGCAAAATCGCGGAGTACGACTTCGCAGCCCAGATGACCTCGCAACTCTGGGGCGTCTGCACCACGCTGGTGTGGTCGGGCATCGGTTCTGCGATCCTGTTCAAGGTCGTCGATGTCATCGTCGGCCTGCGCGTCAACGTCGAGACCGAGCGTGAAGGCCTCGACGTCACCGAGCACACCGAGCGCGCCTACAACATGTGAGTTCTCCCGGGACGCGGTCCACCAGGGTCGCGTCCACAACTCCGGTTCGGGCACATACCCGGCAATGCCCTGACCGTTGAGGGGCTCCAGCGCAAGTTGGAGCCCCTTTCTTTTTTCTAGCAATGCATGCCGAGGCTGGACGCGCGATTTTGAAGGTGTCATCACGGTCCGCCCGTTGAGGATCGATGATGACGCAGACCATCGTTCATTTCGTTTTCACGCTTTCAGGCGCGGGGAACCTCGTCCGGGCACTGAGGAAAGCCGGCCGGAAAGATCAGGTCGTTACGACATGGCATGGTTTGAACTTTGGTCCGATCGACCCGTCTGATCCCTCAGCGCGCGCGATATGGCTCGAAAAAGAACTCGGTCGGACCAAGCCTGAAGACCGCGCCCCCTCTGAACGAGATTGGGACGATGCCCTGTTTCCCGGCCATCGAAAGATCGTATGGCTGAGCCGGCGGTCTCCACATGAATATTGCGGCTTTCTGAATTGGCTATGGCAGTGGGGTGATGCCCCATTCGACATCATTGATTTAAGCGAAGTATTGATTTCTCCCTCCCCGGAGCGCGGCCCACCGCGACTGCCCGTCTTGGCCCCCTGTCTCGCCTATCTGCGCGACGATAACATTCGCCTTAACAAGCTTTGGGACCTCGCCATGCCATTGCCGACCAACAGGCGCGAGCAGTACCTCGACGTGTGGCGGCAGCTGATCTCTGAAAATGCACCGCTTCGTGTAATCGAGAATGGCATTCTGGTATCGGCGGAAGCCGCTTATTTTGACTCGCAGCTGATGGAGCTGATAACCGACGATTGGCAGCTCGTATCGCGGATCATCGGGACAGCCATGGCTTCCGAACTCGACGACGAAATTGTCAACATTGATTTTGAGTGGTTGAAGCAACGCCTGATGTTGCTCGTAGAGCGCGGTCAGCTCGAAATTCTTGAGAAGCGCAGCCGAGAAGAGATGCACCGCGGCCAAGTGAGGTTGTCGCGGACGCGGTAGGCATTAGTTGTGACCGCCAGAGTGCGGCGCGGACGACCGCGCACCATTCGGGAAAACGAGTACGCTTTACCCAAATTTCGCGGCGAGTTTCGGATACAGGTCATACACCTTGTCCTCCTGCCACTCGGTTCCGGATGGTTGAGCCGGCGCGATCCTTTGCGGAAGGCTGCCGGCAACCGCATCGACGCCATCGGTGACGGCGTATTGATAGCCTTCATAGAACCAGTCCGATTCTTCGAAATCTTCGTCCGCCAGCGAGTCCGGATCGGCGAGCGCGCGCTCGAATGCCTGGGGCCCGCGGGAAATCAGCGCCGTACGGAAATCGGTAAAGGCATCGTCGCTGCACCCGCCATCGATGACGTAAGCTGCGCCCCACAGAGGCCAGTTGTAAGCCTCGTGCATCATGGCGTCGAAATGCTGGGCGAACTCGAGCGCCTCGTCCTTTGATAGCGCCGAGATCAGTTGCCGCAGCGCATCGCATTTTTGATCCATATCGCCGCCTGAAAGATCGTGTGCGCGCTGTACGACTTTCCAGAAACCCTCTTCGTCCATCACATGCTCCTGCCAGCGCTCGCCTTCCGGCGTTCGTGCGCAAACTAATCCGGGAATGGCTGAAATCACGATGGAACAGAAACCAGGGCTAAAAAAGCATTGCCAAATCCGGCACGGGGCGCAGAATTGACCAAAACGAAAACCGGGAGAACGTCATGAAACTCGAAGGCGGATGCTATTGCGGCAAAGTGCGTTATGAGGCCGAGGGCGAGCCGATGATGAAGGCGCAGTGCCATTGCCGCGAATGCCAGTACATCACCGGCGGCTCGACCAACATGTTCCTGGTGATGCCGATCGCCGGTTTCAAATACACCAAGGAAACCCCGAAACAGTTCAAGCGCACCGATCTGGAACGCGCCGTGACGCGGGAATTCTGCGCCGAATGCGGCACCCATGTCGTGACACGGCCGCCGGGTTTGCCGGGCGTCGTCGTCAAGGTCGGCACACTCGACGATCCCGCAATGTTCGGCGGCCCGCAGATCGCGATCTACACCGTCGACAAGCAACCCTACCACCACGTGCCTGAGGGCATGCCGAGCTTCGAGCGGCTGCCGCAGCGGTAGGCGCGGGAATCGTCATCGCGAGCCAACGGGTCGCGCGAACGCGCGCCCGATGACAGGCTCCGCGAAGCAATCCAACTTGCTCCAAGCCGAGGCATGGATTGCTTCGCTTGCGCTCGCAATGACGGCTTGAGCGCCACAAACTGGCCCGACGGGCGCGCCTTATTATGCGAGGCAAGGAATTTCCAGGCAAAGCTCGGGCGCAATGCGCCGCGAGAACGCATTTGCCTGTCATCGTCCGCGAAGGCGGACGATCCAGTATTCGAGAGACTTCAGTGATAGAATCGATGGGCCCCAGCGTACTGGATACCCGCCTTCGCGGGTATGACAGTCGCATCGTCGCCGAGCACAGCCAAAATCCACTCAAAATCGACGCTGGCGCCGATGGTTAATCGCGTCTTAACCTCGCCGTATCTATGGTGGTTTGATCCGTTCCCGGTCGATCCATCCGTCCCCGACCGCAATTGAAAGTGCTGGCGTTTCAGACATGGCAATGACCGCCTCTTCCGGCGTGGCGCAGGGCGCCGGCAGTGTCACCGCTGCCGGTCAGGCCGAGCGTTCGCCGTTTTTGCGGACGGCCGAGCTTTTGGCGCCCTATCAGCCCGGTAAGCCGTTGATTGCACTGTCATTAGGCGAACCGCAGCACCCGGTTCCGACCTTTGTCGGGCCGGTGCTGGCCAAGCATACCGCCGATTTCGGGCGCTACCCGATCGCCAAGGGCATCGAGCCGTTCCGCCGGGCGGTCGCGAACTGGCTCTCGGCCAGGTTCCAACTGCCGCGCGCCGTCGATCCCGAGAGCGAAGTGCTGGTGCTGAACGGCAGCCGCGAGGGATTGTTTTTCGCCGCGATCACGGCCGCGCGCTATGTCGGCCCGCGCAAGGGCAGGCCGGCGATCCTGATGCCCAATCCGTTCTATCCGGCCTATGGCGCCGGCGCGCGCGCCGCCAATTGCGAACCGATCTACCTGCCGACCACGCTCGCCAACGGCTTCCTGCCGGATCTCGATACGCTCGACGAGGCGACGCTGGCGCGCACCGTGGCGATGTTCATTGCCTCGCCGGCCAATCCGCAGGGCGCGGTCGCCTCGCGCGAGTACTTCACCCGTTTGACGCAACTCGCTGACCGATTCGGCTTCATGATCCTGAGCGACGAGTGCTATTCGGAAATCTACACCAGGCAGGCGCCGGGCAGTGTGCTGGAATGCGCCGGACCTGATTTCACCAACGTCGTCGCGTTCCAGTCGCTGTCGAAGCGTTCGAACCTGCCGGGCATGCGCGTCGGCTTTGCCGCCGGCGACAGGAAATTCCTCAGCGTGTTTCACGAGCTGCGCAATGTCGCGGCTCCGCAGGTGCCGGTGCCGCTGCAACACGTCGCGGTCGCCGCCTATAGCGACGAGGCGCATGTCGAGGAAAATCGCCGGCTCTACCGCATCAAGTTCGATCTCGCCGACCAGATCCTCGGCAGCCGCTACGGCTACGCCAGGCCCCCCGGCGGCTTTTGTGTCTGGCTCGATGTGTCGGACCGTGGCGGCGACGAGGCCGCAACGGTGCGACTCTACAGGGATGCGGGCGTGCGTGTGATCCCCGGAACTTATTTGTCGCGGCCGCAGAACGACGGCAGCAATCCCGGCGCCGGCTATATCCGCCTGGCGCTGGTATCGGACAGTGAATCAACGGCCGAGGCATTGCATCGGCTGGTCGAAACTTTGGCTTAATCGCAGGGCCCCATGAGCATGCCAGCGATCGAACGTGTCATTCCCCTGGTCGGCCATCTGCCGGCCTCGATCCGCGACGCGCTGGCGCGGCGCCTGCGAGAGGTCGCAGGCCTGTGCCTGATCGCGCTGTCCGGCGTCGCTGCCGCCGCGCTGATGACGTGGTCAGTGCAGGACCCGAGCCTCAGCCACGCGACCTCGCGCGCGATCCGCAATGTTCTCGGCTATCCCGGCGCGATCGGCGCCGATCTGCTGATGCAAATCCTCGGGCTCGGCGCCATCATGCTGATCCTGCCCGTCGCGGTGTGGGGTTGGCGCATGCTGACCCATCGCACCTTCGACCGCGAAGCGTTGCGGCTGGGCTGCTGGATCCTCTGCACGATCATTGCGGCAGGCTTTGCCAGCTGCTGGCCGCATGGCGGCGCCTGGCCGCTGCCGACCGGGCTTGGCGGCGTCGTTGGCGATGCGCTGGTGCGCGCGCCGGCCGTGATATTCGGCCCCGCCGGTTTCATCTATCGGCTGGTGCTAGGTCTGATCCTGTTTGCCGCGATGTCCGCCTCCTTCCTGTTTGCGAGCGGCTGGGGGTCGCGTCCGCGCGACGACGAAGAGCTGACGCCGATCGAGGATGATGACGTGCCGTTCGTCGAAGAGGACGATCGCAGCTCGGTGTCGCTCGGCTGGGTCTATCATGCCGTGATGAGCGCGAAGGCGCGGCTCGGCTGGCTGCTGAGCACCGCCTATCGTTCGCTGGTCGCCAGCGCGCCACAACCCCGCGCCGCCTCGTTCGAACGGCAGGAGCCCAGTCTCGGCGGCCGCCAGGCGCCATCGCTGGCGCCGCAGGCGGACGAAGACTACGGCCACGAGGAAGAGGAAGAAGACGAGGAAGAAGAAGCGCCGGTCGCCCGCGCCCCGCGCAAGAAGGCCGCGCCAAAGGCATCGCCACGCAAATCCTCCGACAAGTTCGAACTGCCGTCGGTCTCGGTGCTGACCGCGCCGAAGGCGTCCGATCGCCAGCCGCTCAGCAAGAGCGAGCTCGAGGCCAATTCGCGCGCGCTGGAAGGCGTGCTCGGCGACTTCGGCGTCCGCGGCGAAATCGTCAAGGCCAATCCGGGTCCGGTGGTGACGCTGTACGAACTGGAACCCGCGCCCGGCATCAAATCCTCGCGCGTCATCGGCCTTGCCGACGATATCGCCCGCTCGATGAGCGCGCTGTCGGCGCGCGTCGCCGTGGTTGCCGGCCGCAACGCCATCGGCATCGAATTGCCGAACGCGCATCGCGAAAAGGTCTATTTGCGCGAACTGCTTGCGCTGAAGGACGACTCGCACGCCAAGCTGCCGCTCTGCCTCGGCAAGAATATCGGCGGCGAATCCATCATCATCGACCTCGCGCGTACGCCGCACATGCTGATTGCCGGCACCACCGGCTCCGGCAAGTCGGTCGCCATCAACACCATGATCCTCAGCCTGGTCTACCGGCTGCGGCCGGATCAGTGCCGGCTGATCATGGTCGATCCCAAAATGCTCGAACTGTCCGTCTATGACGGCATCCCGCATCTGCTGACCCCCGTCGTGACCGACCCCAAGAAGGCCGTGGTCGCACTGAAATGGGCGGTGCGCGAGATGGAAGAGCGCTACAAGAAAATGTCCAAGCTCGGCGTCCGTAATATCGACGGCTACAACCAGCGCCTGCTGGAAGCCAAGGGCAAGGGCGAGGAAATCTCGCGCACCGTGCACACCGGCTTCGACAAGGAAACCGGCAAGGCGATCTACGAGGAAGAAAAGCTCGACCTCGAGCAGCTGCCCTACATCGTCATCATCGTCGACGAAATGGCCGACCTGATGATGGTCGCCGGCAAGGACATCGAAGGCGCGGTGCAGCGGCTGGCGCAGATGGCGCGCGCGGCCGGCTTGCACGTGATCCTCGCCACGCAGCGGCCGTCGGTCGACGTCATCACCGGCACCATCAAGGCGAACTTCCCGACCCGTATTTCGTTTCAGGTCACCTCGAAGATCGACAGCCGCACCATCCTCGGCGAAATGGGTGCCGAGCAACTGCTCGGCCAGGGCGACATGCTCTACATGGCCGGCGGCGGACGTATCAGCCGCGTGCACGGACCGTTCGTCTCCGACGAGGAAGTCGAAAAGGTGGTGCGCCATCTCAAGACGCAGGGCCAGCCGGAATATCTGGAAGCGGTCACCGCGGAGGAGCCGACCGACGAGGACGGCGCGGTATTCGATTCCACCGGCATGGGCGGCGACGGCGGCGGCGATTTGTTCTCGCAGGCGGTGGCGATCGTCAAGCGCGACCGCAAGGCCTCGACCTCCTACATTCAACGCCGGCTGCAAATCGGCTACAACCGCGCCGCCTCATTGATGGAGCGCATGGAACTCGAAGGCATCGTCGGCCAGGCCAACCACGCCGGCAAACGCGAAATTCTGGTCGAGGAGGAAGAGGGCCGTTTCTGAACCGATTTCGCGTGAAGCCCAGGCGTCAAACAAGAGCCACAGCTGACGAATTTAATTTAGCGTAATAATTCTCACGGAAAAACGATATCTCCCTGGTCCGAAAGCACGATAGAACCACCGGCAGCGGCAAGCCTCCCTAAGTCACCCGCGTTGAATAGAGATTCGAAATATCTGATGACACAGCACTTTATCCATCGCGGCACCCGTTACGGACTGGCGCTCGTGATCGCCGTCGCCGGTGCGGCGACATCAGGCTTTTCGCAGAATGTGCCGATTCCCAAGCCCGCACCCAAGGCCCGCGACGGTGGCGTACAGTTGAGCGCGCAGGATGTGCAAAGGGGTCCGCCGACGACAGGGGCGACCCAGGCAGCACCGAAGGCAGGGACGACCCAGGCGCCGCCGAACCCGGTGATTCCCGATCCGAACCGTAATGTGCCTGCCAATATATTCGCCACCTTCGATGCCAACCAGAAGGCGCAGGCCGCCAGGGTGAGCTCGTATCTGTCGTCGCTGCAGACGCTGGTCGGGAATTTCGTCCAGGTCGGGCCGGACGGCAGCAAGACCAAGGGCGACTTCGTGATCCAGAAACCGGGCAAGGTGCGCTTCGAATATGACGCGCCGAGCCAGATCGCGATCGTCGCCGACGGATCCTCGCTCGCCGTGCGCGACAAGAAGCTCGCGACCCAGGACATCTATCCGCTGTCGCAAACCCCGCTGCGGTTCCTGCTGTCGGACCGAATCGACCTGCTGAAGGACACCAACGTCGTTAGCGTCACCGCCGATGACGTCTTCATCAGCGTCACCATCGAGGAGAAGCAGGCGCTGATCGGCACCAGCCGGTTGATGCTGATGGTCGGCACCAAGGACGGCCAGCTCAAACAATGGACCGTGACCGACCCGCAGGGCTACGACACCACGGTCGCGGTCTATAATCTCGATACCTCGAAGAAGGTCGATCCCGGCCTGTTCAAGATCGATTTCACTAATTATTCCGTCCCGCCCGGCTAGTGGTGCGCAGGGTAGGCAAAGGCGCGTTTGGCGCCGCGCCCACCACTTTCATGCAGAAGAAAGACGTGGATGGCCGGGACAAGCCCGGCCATGACGGAGAGGAAAGACTGCTACACCGTTCGCATGCGTTTTTCCCTGACCACGTGGAATATCAACTCGGTGCGCCTGCGCATCGACATCGTCGCCAAATTCCTCAAATCGGTGCGGCCGGACGTGCTCTGCCTGCAGGAAACCAAATGCATCGACGACGCCTTTCCGCTGAAGCGCTTCAAGCGCCTCGGCTACGAGCATGTCGCGCTCAATGGTCAGAAGGGCTATCACGGCGTCGCCATCGTCTCGAAGCTGCCGTTCGAGACCACGGATATCCGCACGTTCTGCGACAAGATCGATTCGCGGCACATCTCGGTGGCTTTCGGCGAAAAAGCCCAGCTCGCCAAGCCGCTGGTGCTGCATAATTTCTATGTGCCCGCCGGCGGGGATATTCCCGATCCGGCGCTCAATCCGAAATTCGATCACAAGCTGCAATTTCTCGACGAGCTGAAAGCCTGCGAGCCGCTGCATCCGCGCGGCGACGACCGGCACATCCTGGTCGGCGACCTCAACGTCGCGCCGCACGAGAACGACGTGTGGTCGCACAAGCAGCTCTTGAAGGTGGTCTCGCACACCCCGATCGAATGCGAGAAGCTGCTGGCAGCGCAGACCCATGGCGAATGGTTCGACGTCGCTCGGATGCGCATTCCACTGTCGGAGAAGGTCTATACGTGGTGGAGCTATCGCGCCGCCGACTGGACCGTCGGCGACCGCGGCCGCCGGCTCGACCACATCTGGGTTTCGCGCGCGCTGAAGGACGGCGTCAGCGATTTCCGCATCACCCGCGATGCCCGCGGCTGGGAGCGGCCGTCGGATCACGTGCCGGTCACGGTGACGCTGGAGGTGTGAGGTCAGAGCGTTTTCGAGCGAAGTGGGTGCCGGTTCGCGTAGCAATCAAGTTTACGCAGATTGCGTAGACTTATCTGCGATAGAAAACGCGTCAAACAATAATCCAGAGATCAGGTGCTGAGCTTGGCGCCGGCCATCAGGATATCGCTGGCCAGCTGGCTGGTGCGGGTGGCGAGTTCGTCGCGCAGCGCCCGCGCCGCGGCCGGGTCGCTTTCGAGCACGCGCTGAAACAGGCTGCGCGCCACACGGATCACGGTGGAGTTTTCGATCGCAATCGCGCTCGACGGCCGCTTCATCGCCACGATCAACGCGAGCTCGCCGATCAGGGCGCCGGGGCCCGCGATGATTTCGGCGCCGCCGTCCTCGATCCGGAACGCGCCGCGCTGCACGATATAGCCGGCATCCGCCTCGTCGCCGGCGTTGAACAACTGGTCGCCGCGGCCGAATTCGCGCTGCTCCGAGCCGATCGCCAGCATGCGCAGCGCCGTCGTCCCCAACAGGCGCAGTGTCGGGACGCGCTCGAGCAGGGCTACATCATCTTCGATCGACATACGGAACCGGTGATGCCCAAGGAGGTACGATTCGTGGGCCGAATCGTATCACGGCACCAGCTTGTAGCCACCGGCTTCCGTCACCAGGATCTCCGGATTGGCCGCGTCTTTTTCGATCTTCTGCCTGAGGCGGTAGATGTGGGTTTCCAGGGTGTGGGTGGTGACGCCGGAATTATAGCCCCAGACTTCCTGCAACAGCGTCTCGCGCGAGACCGGCATCTGGCCGGCGCGGTACAGGAAGCGCAGAATCGCGGTTTCCTTCTCGGTCAGCCGCACCTTTCGGGCGTTGGCGCCGGTCAGCATCTTGGAACCGGGGCGGAAGCTGTAGGGGCCGACGGAGAACACCGCGTCCTCGCTGGCCTCGTGCTGGCGCAGTTGCGCCCGGATCCGGGCCAGCAGCACCGCGAAGCGGAACGGCTTTGCCACGTAGTCATTGGCGCCGGATTCGAGGCCCAAAATGGTATCCGAATCGGTGTCATGGCCGGTCAGCATGATGATCGGCGCCTTGAAGCCGCCCTTGCGCAGGGAGCGGACCACTTCCCGGCCGTCGGTATCGGGCAGTCCGACATCCATCAGCACGAGATCGGGGGAATTGGCCTTGGCGGCGCTGGCGCCCTTGGCGCCGGTATCGACCGCAGAGGCCTCGAACTCCTCATGCAGCGACAATTGCTCGACCAGGGTATCGCGCAGATCGGTATCGTCATCCACGATCAGGATCTTGCGGGCAGTGGCCATAGGTACGATCCTCTTGAGGCAGGCGGCGGACACAAGCGGAAAGCGTCTCAAGCCGGTCTTGGTCGAATGGGTCGATGATGAGCCTGGTTCGCAGGCGAACCGCGGCCATCGGGGGAGTTGTCCGGAATCAGGTAGGAAGATTGTTACAATTTCACAAGGCGAACCGCAGTGTATCCCATATTCGGGGGGCTGTTGGATGAATGTCCTGTAATGCGCGTCAAATAGAGCAATTGCGGCCGGGGAGGCAACCCCAGGATTCGGGCGTTTGGCATGGGAAACACCAATTTTTCAATCACTTATGGGACAGAAGCGCGTGATCGGCCGCTCTCGGCGGTCAGGGTTCACCGCGCCGCCGGCGACCCGCGCCGGGGCTGGCTAACGGCGGACGGCTGGAGCGTGCCGGTGGCACTTGGCCGCGGCGGCATCCTCGCCAACAAGCGCGAAGGCGATGGCGGCACCCCGCGGGGCATCTATCAGCCATTGCAACTATGGTGGCGCGCCGACCGCCACACCCGCCCCCAAACCTTTCTGCCGGTCCGGCCGATCCGGCCCGAGGACGGCTGGTGCGAGGAACCGAAGGACCGCCACTACAACCAGCCGATACGGCTCGCCCGCGACCAGGCCGGCGACCGCCTCACCCGCGACGATCACCTCTACGACTTCATCGTCGAGATCGATCACAACAGCGGCCCACGCATCGCCGGCCGCGGCAGCGCCGTGTTCCTGCATCTGGCGCGCGCCAATTTCTCCGCGACAGCAGGCTGCGTTTCGATGACGAAATCTGCGATGCTGCGCTTGTTGCGGCGGATGGGGCCACAAACCAAAATTATTATCGGATGAACTTCATTTCGGGATTCGGGGATTATGCTGGACAGACATCAGATTGCGTCTGCGTCGCAGACGTTGCACGACCATTGGCGCGCCGGCACCAAGCTTGACGCGATCGAGGCCTCGCTGCGGCCACAGGACCGCATCGAGGCGTATGCGATCCAGGCCGCGATCGAACGATTTTCGACGACCCACCTGTTCGGCTGGAAGATCGCCGCCACCAGCGAGGCCGGGCAGAAACACATCAATGTCGAGGGTCCGATGGCCGGACGCATTCTCGCCGAGACCGTGATTGCCGACGGCGGCACGGCGTCGATGGCCGGCAACGAGATGCGCGTTGCCGAGCCGGAATTCGCGTTTCGCATGCGGACGGATTTGCCGTCGCGATCGACGCCCTACACCGTGAGCCAGGTGCTCGATGCCGTCGACACGCTGCATCCGGCGATCGAGATTCCGGATTCGCGCTTTTCGGATTTCGTCAGCGCCGGCGACGCCCAGATCATCGCCGACAACGCCTGCGCGCATCTGTTCGTGCTCGGCCCGGCCACGACGGCGGACTGGCGCACGCGCGATCTGGTCGAGGAACGGCCTGTCACCACGCTGCGGGGCCAACAATTCATCGGTCACGGCAAGAACGTGCTGGGCGATCCCCGGCTGGCGCTGACCTGGCTCGCCAACGAATTGCGCCAGCTCGGCGTGACACTAAAGGCGGGCCGTGTCGTCACCACAGGCACCTGCCATCCGCCGCTGCCGATCAAGGCCGGCGATTTCTGTGCGGTTGATTTCGGTGTGCTCGGGAAAGTGTCGGTGCGGTTCGAGTAGGCGGCCGCTCCACACTCGGTGTCGTCCCGGCCTTGAGCCGGGACCCATAGCCACCGCTATTCATTGCTTACGAAGAGGATCAACTCCGACCGTGCACAACCGAGAAGCCGGGGCGTATGGGTCCGGGCTCGCGCTTCGCTTGGCCGGGACGACAAAATTACCGATGCCCGAAAATCGCCGAGCCGACGCGGATATGCGTGGCGCCGAACTGGATCGCGATCGCAAAATCGGCGCTCATGCCCATCGATAGATTCTTCAGACCGTTGCGCGCGGCGATCTTGGCAGTCAGTGCGAAATGCGGCGCCGGCGCCTCGTTGACCGGCGGAATGCACATCAATCCCGAAATCGAAAGCCCATACTTCTCCCGGCAGCCCGCAATGAACGCATCGGCCTCGGCGGGTGCGACGCCGGCTTTCTGCGGCTCCTCGCCGGTGTTGAGCTGGACGAACAATTCCGGCTGTTTTTTCTGGGAATTGATTTCCTTGGCTAACGATTCGCAAATGCTCGGGCGGTCGACCGAGTGAATGGCGTCGAACAGCGCGACGGCCTCTTTCGCCTTGTTGGATTGCAGCGGCCCGATCAGATGCAGCACCAGCCCCTGGTAAGCGGACATTAACCCAGGCCATTTCGCCTTGGCTTCCTGCACGCGATTCTCGCCGAATACGCGCTGTCCGGCATCGATAATGGGTGAAATCGCCGGCGCGTCGAACGTCTTGGACACCGCGATCAATTGTACCGTCGCACGATCACGGCGCGCTTCCTTGCAGGCGCGCGCGATGTCCTGCTCCACCGCGGCAAGACCGCTCGGTAAATGTTCTGTTAGCAAGGTGGTTGTCGGAGGCGTCATGTCGATCACAGCTCGTAAATTTGCGGGATTTCCTTGAATTTTACCAAGTTCGGGAAAGGCTTTTTGAACCCTTCGCTTTACCCTGTCACGCGGGGTGGGCAGAAGGATGTCTGGCGTTACTTTCAACCGCAACAGGGTGAAACTCAAGAAGCTTCTGGGAATCCGCACGCGGCTGGCGCTGCTGGCGTTGATCCTGGTGGCACCCTTGATGCTGGAACGCGTTCGTTCGCTCGAACATACCCGTTCCAGACAAATCGCCCTTGCCACCGAAGAATTCCTCAACATCGCCCAGCACAGCGCCGATACCCAGCGCGAAGTGGTGTCCTCCGTCGAGACGATGCTGAAATCGGCGGCCTACATCCGCGCCTCCAGCGGCATCGGGCGTAGTTGCGAAATCCTGCGCGCCAGCCTGCCGAGCAACCTGCCCTGGATCCGCAGCATCATGATCGCTTCCAGGGACGGCCTGGTGCAGTGCTCGACCTTGAACGTTCAGGTCGGACTGCAGATCGGCGACCGCGAATATTTCAAGAAGGCGCAGTCAAGTCGCGACTTCGTCTTCAGCGATTATCTGTTCGGCAGGACAAACGGCCGGCCGATGATGATGGCAGCCTATCCGGTGTCTGCCATCAATCCCGAGGAAGATGCGGTCGTCGTTGCCGGCATCAATATCGACTGGTTGTCGAAGATCATGACCAATCTCGGCGGGCGGCCGGGAATTTCGTCGCTGCTGGTCGACAGCGCCGGCGTCGTCCTCGCCGCGCCCGCCGATCGGACCAGCATGATCGGCAAGCCGCTGGATTCCGTGCCGCTGATGGCCGCGGCCGCGGAGAGGGCCTTGAGTTCCGACGCACCGACCGGCTCGCTTTCGTTCACCGCCTCCGACGGCTCGAATCGCACGATCAGTTTCTCCCGCATTTCCGGCACGCAATCCCGCCTGATCGTCAGCATCGACGAAACCAAGGTGACGGAAGCGATCAATCGCGAGATCCGCACCGCCTATCTTCAATTGGGATTCGTCTGCCTGTTCGTGCTGCTGGGCGCGCTGATCGGCGCGGAAAAGCTGATCATCAACCCGATCGAGGTGATGACCGGCATGGCCAAGCGGTTCGGTGAGGGCGACTGGTCGGCGCGCGTCGCGCGCAACAAGCTGCCTTCGGAATTCATGCCGCTGGCGCGCGCCTTCAACGCGATGGCCGCCCAGCTCAGCCAGCGCGAGCGCGAACTCGTCGCCACCAACGATCGCCTCACCGTGATGGCGTCGATCGACATGCTGTCGGGCCTTGGCAACCGCCGCGGCTTCCAGAGCCGTCTGGATTTCGAGTGGATGAAGGCGCTGCAATACAACAGCGAGTTGTCGCTGCTGATGATCGATGTCGATCACTTCAAGCTCTATAACGACACCTATGGCCACCCCGAAGGCGACGCCTGCCTTACCAGGCTTGGCGAAGCGCTGGCCGGTATCGCCGCCGACTCCATGGGCTTTGCCGGCCGCTACGGCGGCGAGGAATTCTGCCTGCTGTTGCCGAACACCGACTCGCTGAAGGCGCTGGCGATCGGCGAAATGGTGCGCGTGGCAGTTCAGGACCTCGGAATACCCCACCACGCCAGCAACCATCAGATCGTCACCGTGAGCATCGGCGTCGCCGGCACGCTGCCGAATGATATGCAGCGCCCGGGCGACCTGATCGAGGCGGCCGATGCCGCCCTCTACGCCGCCAAGCATCGCGGCCGCAATACCGTGGTCGAGCATGGTTTTGCGCTGATCGTGGATGAGGCCGGGATGGCGCTGGCGGGGTAAGCCGCGTGTCCCGGACGCAACCAGCGCCTCCACCGGCTCGTTCACGCGCGTCGGCGACGCGCCACGGCCGGTGGAGCGCAGGGCCCGGTCACAAAAATCGCGAAAACAACCCCATGCAAAGATAGCATGAGCCTGAATTCGCAGCAGTTTTTCTGTTTGGGCCTGGGCGCGCAAAGGATCCGGCGTCACGGCCCAACCTGATCTCGTCCCGCTCTAGCCCGTCGCCTGCTGCTCAGGCTCGAGATCGGTCTCGGTGACGACACGGTTGCGCCCGGTCTTCTTGGCCTGATAGAGCGCGCGGTCGCAGCGCTCGATCAGATCGGCCATCGATTCGCCGCCCTGAAATTGCGCCACCCCGAGGGAAATGGTGATGCCGGGAAGCGCTTCTCCGGTCGAGCGGCGGGAGATGTGGCACTCCGCAACCAAACGCCGGATGCGTTCCGCAATCGCGGTAGCCGTTGTCAGCCCCGCGTTGGGCAGGATGACGATCAGCTCCTCGCCGCCGTATCGCGCCGGCAGATCGATGTCCCGCACGCCGTCGCGCAGCACCTTCGCCATCAGGCGAAGCACCTGGTCGCCGACCCCGTGGCCGAACTCGTCGTTGAAGCGCTTGAAGTGATCGATATCGATCAGCAAGGCGCTGAGGGGATCGTCCTGTTCCATCGCGGCGACCTGGGCCTTGCGAAAGAACTCCTCCAGCGCCCGGCGGTTCGGCAGGCCGGTCAGGGTGTCCGTCTTGGCCCGCTCCTCGGACTTGACCAGGGAATCGCGGATCGTCGCCAGTTCGCGGGATTTCTCGACAAAGCCGACTTCGAGCTTGGTGGCACGCGTCGTCGCCTTGGCGAGTTCGCCCATCAGGCTCTCGATCAGCTGCTTGGGGTCGACGCCGGCCTCGGTCTGCTCGGTGACGTCGTTGATGGCGGCCATCTGTGTGCGGTTGTCGGCGATCGCCGTGGTCAGGAACTGCTTGGCCGACGCCATCACCGAATGCAGTTGCTGAGAGACATCATAGGCCACCGCGTCGTCGGAGGCTTTGGACCCCATATAGCTGTCGTAAATTTCGCGATTGGTGTGGGCGTCGAATTTGCGCTTGTTGCCGATCAGGATATCGATCGCCCGCTTCAGCACCGGCGGCGAGCCAAGCGTATAATTGAACCAGACCTGGAAATTGTTCGGCGTCGGCGGCACGCACTGCTCGGCCATCGACTGCATCGCCTTTTCAGCAATGGACGTCGCGTACTCGAAATCCAGCTCGTCGAACGCCGCCGTCACGCTATTTGGTTCCCAGCCCTATGATTTGATGGTCTTTTTCGCAGGCAGATTCCCATGAATTCGTTAAACCCGCCTCAACCGATCCGGATACATGGGCTTTCCGCCCGCTATCGGAGGCTCGGCCAATACGCTCCAACCCGTTGACCCCGCAGTCGATTCTGTGGCCTAGTCCGCCGTCCCTCAGCGGCCGAAAAACCCCGTAAGAACCACGCGATTCCATGACCTCCGAACGCTACAACGCCCGTGACTCCGAGCCGCGCTGGCAACGCCAGTGGGACCAGAAGGCGATCTTCGCCTCCAAAAACGACGATTCCCGGCCGAAATATTACGTCCTCGAGATGTTCCCCTACCCGTCCGGGCGCATCCATATCGGGCATGTCCGCAACTACACGCTGGGCGACGTGCTGGCACGGTTCATGCGCGCCAAGGGCTTCAACGTGCTGCACCCGATGGGCTGGGATGCGTTCGGGCTGCCGGCCGAGAACGCCGCGATCGAGCGCAAGGTCGCGCCCAAGGCATGGACCTACGACAACATCGCCGCGATGCGGAAGCAGTTGCAGTCGATCGGGCTGTCACTGGACTGGTCACGCGAATTCGCGACCTGCGATCCCTCCTATTACAGGCACCAGCAGAAGCTGTTTCTGGATTTTCTGGCTGCGGGTCTGGCCGAACGCGAGAAGCGCAAGATCAACTGGGATCCGGTCGACATGACCGTGCTCGCCAACGAGCAGGTGATCGACGGCCGCGGCTGGCGCTCCGGTGCCGTGGTCGAGCAGCGCGAAATGAACCAGTGGGTCTTCAAGATCACGAAGTACTCGCAGGAACTGCTGGACGCCTTGGACGGGCTGGACCGCTGGCCCGACAAGGTGCGGCTGATGCAGCGCAACTGGATCGGCCGCTCCGAAGGTCTGCTGGTGCGCTTCGCGCTCGATCCCACAACCCTGCCTGAAGGTTCGACGCCGGCCGGTGAGTCCGAGCTGAAGATTTTCACGACGCGGCCTGACACGCTGTTCGGCGCCAGGTTCATGGCGATCGCGGCCGACCACCCGCTGGCGACAGCGGCGGCGGCGAAGAACCCGAAACTCGCGGAGTTCATCGCCGAGGTCAAACGCATCGGCACCGCGCAGGAAATCATCGACACCGCCGAAAAGCAGGGTTTTGATACCGGCATCCGCGCGCTACATCCGTTCGACCCGGACTGGAAGCTGCCGGTCTATGTCGCCAACTTCGTGCTGATGGAATACGGCACCGGCGCCATCTTCGGCTGCCCCGCGCACGACCAGCGCGACCTCGACTTCGTGAATAAATACGCGCTCGGCAACACGCCCGTCGTGTGCCCCGAGGGCCAGGACCCGAACAGCTTTGTCATCACCGACACCGCCTATGACGGTGACGGCCGCATGATCAATTCCCGCTTCCTCGATGGGATGACCATCGAGCAGGCCAAGGAAGAGGTGGCAAAGCGGCTCGAAGGTGAACTGCGCGGCAACCTGCCGGTCGGCGAGCGGCAAGTAAATTTCCGCCTGCGCGACTGGGGCATTTCGCGCCAGCGCTATTGGGGCTGCCCGATCCCGGTGATCCATTGTCCGAAATGCGACGTGGTGCCGGTGCCCGACAGCGACCTGCCGGTGGTGCTGCCGGAGGACGTCACGTTCGACAAGCCCGGCAATGCGCTCGACCACCATCCGACCTGGAAGCACGTCACCTGCCCGAAATGCGGCGGCAAGGCGCAGCGCGAAACCGACACCATGGACACGTTTGTCGACTCGTCCTGGTACTTCGCGCGCTTCACCGATCCCTGGAACGAGAAAGCGCCGACCACACCCGACGTGGTCAATCGCATGCTGCCAATCGACCAGTATATCGGCGGCGTCGAACACGCGATCCTGCATCTGTTGTACAGCCGCTTCTTCACCCGCGCGATGAAGGCGACCGGCCACATCGGCATGGACGAGCCGTTCGCCGGCATGTTCACGCAGGGCATGGTGGTGCATGAGACCTACCAGAAGGCCGACGGCTCTTTCGTCACGCCCGCCGAAGTGAAGGTCGAGACCGGCGGTAATGGCAAGCGCGCCCTGCTGCTGACGACGGGTGAAGAGATCGCGATCGGCGCGATCGAGAAGATGTCGAAGTCGAAGAAGAACACCGTCGACCCCGACGACATTATCGCGACCTATGGCGCCGACGTCGCGCGCTGGTTCATGCTGTCGGACTCGCCGCCCGACCGCGACGTGATCTGGAGCGACGAGCGCGTGCAGGGCGCCTCTCGCTTCGTGCAGCGGCTGTGGCGGCTGGTCAACGAATCGGCTGAAATCGCCAAAGCGGCGCCGGCCGCCCGGCCGGCCTCGTTCAGCGACGACGCGCTGGCCTTACGCAAGGCGGCCCATGGCGCGCTGGACAAGGTGTCGAACGGCATCGAGCGGCTGCATTTCAACGTCTGCCTCGCCCATATCCGCGAATTCACCAATGCGCTGGCCGAGGTGCTCGGGCGCGAGGGACAGCCGGCGCCGGATCTGGCCTGGTCGGTCCGCGAGGCTGCGATCATCCTCGTTCAACTGTTCGCGCCCATGATGCCCCATTTGGCCGAGGAGTGCTGGACGGTATTGGGACAATCCGGGCTGATTTCGGAGGCCAATTGGCCCCAAATCGAACGCGATTTGCTGGTTGAAGACACGGTGACGCTGGTGGTTCAGGTCAACGGCAAAAAACGGGGTGATGTAACCGTGCCACGGGGCGCCCAAAATCCGGAAATTGAGGCTGCCGTTTTGGCCCTTGATGCGGTAAAACTAGCGCTGGGCGGCAAGGTCGTCCGCAAGGTGATCGTTGTGCCCATGAGGATCGTGAATGTCGTTGGCTAGGACCCGGATCGCCGCTCGGCTGCTGGCCGTCGCCGCTCTGGCGGCGCTGACGGCCGGCTGTTTTCAGCCGATGTATGCCGAACGCGCCGACGGCTCGCCCGCCCTGCGCGAAAAGCTGATGGGCGTGGAAGTCCCGCCGGTCGACAAGAACAACGCCTCCCGCGAGGCCCGCATCCAGGTCGAAATCCGCAACGCGTTGGCGTTCAAGCTTTATGGCAATGCGACCGGCATGCCACCGACCCATCGGCTGGTGCTGCGGTTCTCCACCACCCGCTCGTCGCTGATGCTCGATCCGAACACTGCGCTGCCGTCGAGCGAGAATTACGGCATCGACGCGCAGTACAATCTGATTGATCTGGCTACCAACAAGTCCGTGCTGACGGGCTCGACCTTCTCCCGCGTGTCCTACGACATCCCGGGCCAGATGCAGCGTTTCGCCCGCGCCCGCGCCTTCCGCGACGCCGAGGACCGTTCCGCCAACGAGATCGCGGAGAATATCCAGACCCGGCTGGCGTCGTTCTTCGTCGCCGGCAGCTGATCGCACCATACGCTCGACGTCATCCTGAGGTGCGCGCACTTGCGCGCCTCGAAGGATCGCCGCATCATCGCCCGTAATCATCCTTCGAGGCTCGCCGAAGAGGCTCGCACCTCCTGCGATAACGGCGTAAGCCGTTACGCAGGGATGACGCAATTCGGATGGATACAAACTTCGATGGTCGCGCTTCGCGGAAAAGAAATCGACGCGTTTCTCGCCCGGCCCGATTCCGGCCGTCCCATCATCCTGCTGTACGGCCCCGACGCCGGCCTGGTGCGTGAGCGCGCCGATGCGTTGCTGGCGTCCGCGGTCGACGATCCCAACGATCCGTTCTCGATGGTGCGGCTGGACGGCGACGAACTGTCCGCCGAGCCGTCGCGGCTGGTCGATGAAGCGATGACGGTGCCGCTGTTCGGCGGCCGCCGCGCCATCCGCGTGCGTGCCGGCTCGCGCAGTTTTGCCGGCGGTATCGACACGCTGGCGGAGATACCGTTGAAGGATTGCCGCATCGTGATCGAGGCCGGCGAGTTGCGGCCGGAATCGCCGCTGCGCAAGGCCTGCGAACGCGCGAAGACCGCGGTCGCGATCGCCTGCTATCCCGACACCGAGCGCGATCTCGCCAAACTGATCGACGACGAATTGCGGCCTTCCAGCCTGCGGATCGCGCCCGACGCCCGCGCGGTGTTGACCGCCCTGCTCGGCGGCGACCGCCAGGCCTCGCGCAACGAATTGCGCAAGCTGGCGCTCTACGCCCACGGCAAGGGCGAGGTCTCGATCGACGATGTGATGGCGGTTGTCGCCGACGCGTCCGAGCTGAAGCTCGATCCGATCGTCGACGGCGCGTTTGCGGGAAAACCTGATCTGGTCGAAAGCGAATTCGCCAAAGCGATGATCGCCGGCACCTATCCCGGCGTGATCATTTCGGCAGCGCAGCGCCAGGCCGCATGGCTGCACAAATCGGCGCTCGCGGTGGCCGACGGCACGCCGGTTTCGACCTTGCTGGAGAGCGGCTATCCGCGGCTGCATTTTTCGCGCAAGGGCGCGGTTGAAGTCGCGTTGCGAAATTTCAGTGCCCCGCGGCTTGCCACGATTATCGAGCAGCTCGCAACCGCCGCCCTCGACATGCGCAAACAGGCCACGCTGGCCGCAGCGATCGGGCAACGCGCGCTGCTGTCGATCGCGGTGAATGCGAAGCGGCGGGGATAAATCTCACGTCGTCCCTGCGAACGCAGGGACCCATACGCCGCGGCCTTCGTTGTTTGACATGAAGGATAGCAACCAGCGTACAAACCAATGACTGCTGGTGGCTATGGGTCCCTGCGTTCGCAGGGACGACAAAAAATTTTAACGCGACGTTCACCCCCCCTTCGCCAGCCGCCGCATCACTTCATCGAGCTGTTCGAGGTTGCGGTAGCTGATCTGGACGGTGCCGCCGGGATCGCGGTGGTTGACGGTCACGGCAAGACCCAACGCGTCGCTAACGCGTTTCTCCAGTGCGAGCGTATCGGGGTCCTTGGTCTTGCCGCCGCTGCGGGCCTTCTGCGGCTTGCGCTCCGGCACGCCTTCGTCGTGCGCCAGCGCTTCGGCCTGGCGGACGTTGAGGCCTTCGGCGACGATGCGCTTTGCGGCCGTGAGTGGATCCGGCACGCCAATCAGTGCACGCGCATGCCCGGCCGACAATTCGCCCTTGGCGATATAGGCCTGCACTTCTGACGGCAGCTTGGTCAGTCGCATCATGTTGGCGACGTGGCTGCGACTCTTGCCGACAATCTTGGCGATGTCTTCCTGGCTGTGTTTGAATTCGTCCGCGAGCGCGTGATAGCCCTGCGCCTCTTCCATCGCGTTGAGGTCTTCGCGCTGCACGTTCTCGATGATCATGATCTCGAGCGCGTCGCTGTCGCTGACGTCGACCGGCACGATCGGCACTTCATGCAGGCCGGCCAGCTGCGAGGCCCGCCAGCGCCGTTCACCGGCGATGATCTCGTAGCGATCAGCTACGCCCTTGACCGGACGCACCACGATCGGCTGGATCACGCCATGCTGTTTGACCGAAGCAGCTAACTCGCCGAGTTCGGCATCGGCAAAGGTCCGGCGCGGGTTGCGCGGATTGGGTTTTAAAAATTCGATCGGCACCTTGCGCTGATTGCGCGGGCGTTCGACATGAGCGGCCTCGCCGCCGACATCGCCGATCAGACTTGCAAGACCGCGGCCCAGTCGCGAACGCGCTTCGTCGGCCATCGCCAGCTCCCTTGGATTCACGCAACATACTCCGGAAATCAGAAACTGTTTTTCTTGTAGGATGGGTAGAGCGCAGCGAAACCCATCATCTCGATCGCGTGCCGCGATGGGTTTCGCTGCGCTCTACCCATCCTACGAATCAATGCTAATGCGTCCTGAGCTCGCGCTCGCGCTGGATCACTTCGGTGGCGAGCTTGAGATACGCATCGCTGCCGACGCATTTGAGATCGTAAACCAGGACCGGCTTGCCGTAGGACGGCGCCTCTGAAATGCGCACGTTGCGTGGGATCATGGTGTTGTAGACCTTGGCGCCCATGAACTGCCGGACGTCGGCGACGACCTGGTTCGACAAATTGTTGCGCGAGTCGAACATGGTCAGCACGATACCGTGGATCGACAGATTGGGATTCAGCGTCGAGCGCACCTGCTCTACTGTCTGCAGCAATTGCGACAGACCTTCGAGCGCGAAGAACTCGCATTGCAGCGGCACCAGGATCGCGTCGGAGGCGGCCATCGCATTGACGGTGAGAAGGTTGAGCGACGGCGGGCAGTCGATCAGCACATAGGTGTAATCGGATTCGGGCGCCGCGTTGTTATTCAGCGCGGCGATGGCGTCGCGCAGCCGGAAGGCGCGGCCGGGCGTCGATCCCAGCTCCAGCTCGAGACCCGATAAATCCATGGTGGAAGCCGCGATATGCAGACGGGGGACGGCGGTCACAACCACGGCCTCGCGCAGCGGGGCTTCGCCGATCAGCACGTCATAGGTCGAGCAGTTGCGGCTGCGGCGATCGATGCCGAGGCCGGTGGAGGCGTTGCCCTGGGGATCGAGGTCGACGATCAACACGCGCTCGCCAATCGCAGCGAGTGCCGTGCCAAGATTGATCGCGGTAGTAGTTTTGCCGACGCCGCCCTTCTGGTTGGCGAGCGACAATATGCGCGGATGGCCTGCCGGAGCAGGCGCCTTATCCTCTTGATATGTTTGATCAATCACGGTCATGCCCGGTGCCCATCGCGGAAGCGTTGCGTCGCTCGATGCGGTCGAGTTCGACGATCCAGCCATGTCCGCCCGTGCGGCTGGAGTGGAGTTGCGGCCTAATATTCCAATATTTAGTGGCTTCGGTCAATTCAGCCTCTACATCTTGGCCCTTGAGAAATAACGCTTTTGCGCCCTTTCCGACCAGCGGTTCCGCGAAACCGATGAGCTGATGTAACGGAGCCAGCGCCCGCGCAGTGACGCAATCGACGGGACCGGTGATTCTATCCACGATATCCCCGATGTCAGCGAGATGCACGGTCCCGGCCGCCGATGTCACACGAATGGCTTCGCGCAGGAACGCGGCTTTCTTGGCGTTGCGTTCGACCAACTGGATATTGGCGCCCGGCGTTTCCGCCAAAGCACAAGCCAGCACCACCCCCGGAAAACCGCCGCCGCTGCCGAGATCGACCCACCTCGTTGCCGTTGGGGCCAGGCTGAGAAGTTGCAGCGAGTCGGAGATGTGGCGGGTCCAGAGATTTGGAAGCGTCGACGGCGCGACGAGGTTGGTCTTGGCCTGCCATTCCCGGAGCAGCTCGACATAGCGATCCAGCCGGGCCTCTGTTTCACGTGAAACGGGGGTGAGGGCGAGGGCGGCGGCTTTGTCGGAGGTCATCATCGATCGCGGTTGTTGGGGCACCTGACCGATTCGCCAAGGATGCCGGTCGGCGCTAAAGTTGTCACTGCGAGCGGAGCGAAGCAATCCATGGCTCGCATCGCGGTTGGACTATCCTTCGATTGGAAAATCCGGGGAGGTGTCCAAACTAGAAACGAACGCTTCCGTTCAGGTAGATGAGTAGGGTTCTCCTCGACCAGGGATGTTGGGATCGTCTCCTGAAAGTGACTGAGCTCCTCTCCTCGGTCATTGACCTATCTACAGGCGTGGTAACTCCCTTCGCGAGGGTTTAGATGACCGAAGTCGTCTTGGAGGCAGTCTGCCACCTTCTCGCGATGCTGTTGGAACTCGGCCTCGGTCTGCCACCGCTCCGGCCAAGGCCGGGCAAGCCGAGTGTCCCCCAAGTCCTCCCAAAAAGACTGTCTTAAGTCTGAATGACGAGTGTCCATTAAGACAACATCTGCGGCAGCGCGTTCGCGCGACTCGTTGGCTCGCAATGACGCCCCGTTTCACGTGAAACGTTTTAGGCCGTCGCCTTCGAAGTCTTCCGCCGGGCTTCGCGCCGCAGATAGGCCGCCAGGATACCGAGCGCGGCCGGGGTCAAACCATCCAGCCGACCCGCCTGCCCCACCGTGCGCGGCCGCGCCGCCTCAAGCTTGGAGCGGGCCTCATTGGAAAGACCCGGCACGTCAGAATAATCGATATCGGTGAGGACCAGACCTTCGTCACGCCGGAAGGCGTCAACATCGGCGGTCTGGCGCTTGAGATAGACGTCGTATTTGGCGTCGATCTCGAGGTGGACGGCGATCGATGGGTCGATGGCTGACAACTCCGGCCAGATTCCCTGCAGCGCGGTCCACTCGATCTCCGGATAGGCGAGGAGCTCAAACGCCGAGCGGCGGTGACCGTCCCGGTTGAGCGCCAGGCCGTGTTTGCCGGCCTCATTCGGGGTGATCGTGAGAGACTTCGCCAACAACTTCGCAGCCTCCAGCGCGGCCATCTTGGCCCCGTGGCGCAGCGACCGCGCCTGCCCTACGCAGCCCAGTGCGATCCCCTTATCGGTCAGGCGCTGGTCGGCATTGTCGGCTCGCAGGGTTAGACGATACTCCGCCCGCGAGGTGAACATGCGATAGGGTTCGGTGATGCCCCGGGTTACGAGATCGTCGATCATCACGCCGAGATAGCCGTCAGCGCGGTCGAAAACGACCGGCGCAGCGTCGCTGGCGGACAGTGCCGCATTGAGACCCGCAACAATTCCTTGTGCGGCCGCCTCTTCATACCCCGTGGTGCCGTTGATCTGCCCGGCCAGGAATAGTCCCGGCAGCCGCTTGGCCTGCAACGTCGGCTCCAACTCCCTGGGGTCGACATGATCGTATTCGATGGCGTAGCCGGGCCGGACCATCTTGACCCGCTCGAGACCTGGAATGGTCTCGAGGATGGCGAGCTGAACCTCCTCCGGCAGCGAGGTCGAAATGCCGTTGGGATAGACGGTCGGGTCTTCCAGGCCCTCCGGCTCCAGGAAGATCTGATGGCCGTCGCGGTCGCCGAAGCGGACGATCTTGTCTTCGATCGAGGGGCAATAGCGCGGACCGCTGCTCTTGATCTGGCCGGAATACATCGGCGAGCGGTGCACGTTGGCCCGGATCACGTCGTGGGTCGCCGGCGTCGTCCGGGTGATCCCGCACTGGATCTGTGGCGTCGTAATCCGATCAGTCATGACCGAGAACGGCTCCGGCGGTTCGTCGCCGGGCTGCATTTCGACCGCCGACCAGTCGATGGTGGTGCCATCGAGCCGCGGCGGCGTACCCGTCTTGAGACGGCCAAGCGTAAAGCCGGCGCGTTCGAACGAAGCTGAAAGCCCCATCGCCGGCGCCTCGCCGACCCGACCCGCAGGCCAGTTTTTTTCGCCCAAATGGATGAGCCCACGTAGGAAGGTCCCGGTGGTGATGACGACGGCGCCGCAAGCGAGTTCGCGGCCGTCACCGAGACGAATCCCGGTGACGCGGCCGTTTTGGACAATCAGGTCGTCCGCCTCACCCTCGACCACGCTGAGATTGACGGTCTCGGTAATGGCCGCCTGCATCGCCGCGGCGTACAGCTTGCGGTCCGCCTGGGCGCGCGGTCCACGGACGGCCGGACCTTTGCGGCGGTTCAGCATCCGGAATTGAATGCCGCCGGCATCGGCAACCCGGCCCATCAAACCGTCCAGGGCATCGACCTCGCGAACCAGATGGCCCTTGCCCAAGCCGCCGATGGCGGGATTGCAAGACATGGCGCCGACAGTCGCAAAGCTGTGGGTGACCAGCGCGGTCTTCGCGCCCATCCGGGCAGCTGCGCTCGCAGCTTCGCAGCCGGCATGGCCGCCGCCGATGACGATGACGTCGAAGGAATTTTGGCGCGAAAGCATGGCGGACTTCTATCGCGGAGTCGGAAATCTCGGAAGCGGAGAATTTGACCACAATGGTTGTTTCACGTGAAACAGCGGTTCCACTGATCCATCGGAAACCGTTTCACGTGAAACAATTTGCCGAAGATATGAACCAAGAACTAAAGTAAAGAAATATTACTTTCCTACACAGAATTCCCGGAAGATCACGTCAAGAATATCCTCGACGTCGACACGCCCCAGCAGGCGCCCAAGGTGATGCGCGGCGACACGCAGTTCTTCGGCTGCCAGCTCCTCCCCGTCCCCGACCACATCAATACTGCGCCGCAACGCGGCCGCCGCTTGTTGCAGCAACTGCCGCTGCCGGGTCCGGCTGATCAACCCGCCCTCGCTGGCCCCGAAATAATCCTGCGCGAATTGGACCAGGGCCGCGATCAATTCGGGAAGTCCCTCACCACTCCTGGCCGAAATCGCAAAGGTCGCGCCGCCCGGACCGTCGGCCATTGGCCGATCAGTCGGATCAAGATCGATCTTGTTGCGCAGCCGCCAGACCGGTGCGCTACCGTCGTGACCCATTCTCGCGTCCGGGCCGTCGGCGAGCCACAGCACCAAATCCGCTTCCGCTGCGCGGGCCCGTGCACGCCGCACACCCTCCTGCTCCACGGGGTCGTCGGTCTCGCGAATGCCGGCGGTGTCGATCACCGTCACCGGATAGCCGTCGAGATCGAGCTGCACCTCAATGACGTCGCGCGTGGTGCCGGCATGCGGCGATACGATCGCAACCTCGCGCCGCGCCAGTTGATTCATCAGAGTCGACTTGCCGACATTCGGCGGGCCGGCGATCGCCACCACGAGGCCGTCGCGCAGGCGTTCGCTTTGGCCCTGTGCCGCAAGGACTTCTTCGATTTCGTCTCGGAGCGTTTTGATCTTTGCCAGCGCCGGCGCGATTAATTCCGCGGGCACGTCGCCTTCGTCCGAAAAATCGATGCCGGCCTCGATCAGCGCGGAGGCCTCGATGATTCGTGCGCGCCAATCGCGCGCCTTGTCGCCGAGCAGGCCCTTCAATTGACGCAGCGCCCGGCGGCGTTGCCGATCGGTGTCGGCGTGAATGAGATCGTCGAGACCCTCGGCCTCGGTGAGATCGAGCTTGCCGTTCTCGAACGCCCGCCTGGTGAATTCACCAGGCTCGGCGGGCCGCATATTTTCCTGGGCAGCCAGCGCCGCAAATATCGCGGCCAGCACCGCCCGGCCACCGTGAACATGAAATTCGGCGACGTCCTCGCCGGTGGCGCTGGCCGGTCCGGGAAACCAGAGCACCACGGAATCGTCCAATGGCTGACCGCTGGCGTCCCGCAGCAGCATCCGGGTCGCCGCCCGCGCCGGCGGGATCTTGCCGCCCAAGGCGGTCAGCGCCGGGCCGGCTCCCGGACCCGACACCCGCACAACGGCGATGGCGCTGGGCGCGCGGCCCGACGACAGCGCAAAAATGGTCTGATCCCGCGGATACATTCGCTTACTTGTGCAGGCGAACTCGGAAAGGCAATGCAATTTGCGCTTACGAGCCAACACCCGATCTGGGTTGAACGACCTACCGAGGGCGAGCCTGCTGCAGCAATTGTGCAGAAAATTTGCTGCGAAATCCCACGGATCAGCCGTCTTTTCCGCTCGCCCGCTATAATATCAAAGCAATATCAGATACTTGATAAATCTCGACGCCTGGGCCAACCCCTGACCTATGCTGCAGCTTGCTGCAACAATTGCTGCAGCATAACGGCCACGCAAAAGGCGCCCCGCCTGCACGAGGCGCCCTTCCCTAAACCCGGCCTGACGGATCAGGTGTTCATCGAATCGAAGAATTCCGAGTTGTTCTTGGTGTTGCGGAGCTTGTCGAGCAGGAAGTCGATCGCATCCATGGTGCCCATCGGATTGAGGATCCGGCGCAGCACGTACATTTTCTTGAGCAGCTGCGGATCGGTGATGAGCTCTTCCTTGCGGGTACCTGAGCGCGAGATGTCGATCGCCGGGAAGGTCCGCTTGTCCGAGACCTTGCGGTCCAGGATCAGTTCGGAGTTACCGGTGCCCTTGAATTCTTCGAAGATGACTTCGTCCATTCGGCTGCCGGTATCGACCAGCGCGGTCGCGATGATCGTGAGCGAACCGCCCTCCTCGATGTTACGCGCGGCGCCGAAGAACCGCTTTGGCCGCTGCAGCGCGTTGGCATCGACACCGCCGGTCAACACCTTGCCGGAGGACGGCACCACGGTGTTGTAGGCGCGGCCCAGGCGCGTGATCGAGTCGAGCAGGATCACCACGTCGCGACCGTGTTCGACCAGCCGCTTGGCCTTTTCGATCACCATCTCGGCGACCTGGACGTGACGCACCGCCGGCTCGTCGAAGGTCGATGACACCACCTCGCCCTTCACCGAGCGCTGCATGTCCGTGACTTCTTCCGGACGTTCGTCGATCAGAAGCACGATCAGATAGCATTCCGGATGATTGGCGGTGATCGAGTGTGCGATGTTCTGCATCAGCACCGTTTTGCCGGTGCGCGGCGGCGCCACGATGAGGGCGCGCTGGCCTTTTCCGATCGGGGCGACGATGTCGATAACCCTTGCAGAAAGGTCTTTTCGCGTCGGATCCTCGAGTTCGAGGCGGAAGCGCTGGTCCGGAAACAGCGGCGTCAGATTGTCGAAATTGACCTTGTGTTTTGACTTCTCGGGATCTTCGAAGTTGAGCGTATTGACCTTCAGAAGGGCAAAGTACCGTTCGCCCTCCTTCGGACTGCGGATATGGCCTTCGATGGTGTCGCCGGTGCGAAGCCCGAAGCGGCGGATCTGCGAGGGCGAGACGTAGATGTCGTCCGGGCCCGGCAGGTAATTGGCGTCGGGCGAGCGCAAAAAGCCGAAACCGTCGGAGAGCACCTCAACGACGCCCTCACCGATAATGTCGGTTTCCTGGATCGCGAGCTGCTTGAGAATAGCGAACATCAGCTCCTGCTTGCGCATGGTGCTGGCATTTTCGACCCCGTTCTCTTCCGCGAACGAGACGAGCTCGGCCGGCGTTTTTGCTTTGAGGTCTTGGAGTTTCATTTCCCGCATTGGGGTGGTCCTGTGGAGAATAACTAGAGGAGGGGTGCTAGGCTTTTAGGAAAAGCGGACACGAAAAACGGAAGGTCCGCAGGTCTAAGCGAGGAAAGCGCCGGTGAGGCTTCAAACCTGATGCGGTGGCCGGCTCGACAAGGAGACCGGAGCACAACCACATCCGCCTGCGTGGGGTGGGATTTGGCTAATATAGAAAATCGCCCGGCGCTTCGCAAGCAGCGTCGACGCGACTCTCGCGGCGAAAGCCCGGCTAGAACGGCTTCACCACGACCAGGATCACGATCCCGATCATCAGAACAGTCGGTACCTCGTTGATAATGCGGTAGAATTTCTGGCTTCGCGTATTCCGGTCGACGGCAAAATCCTTCACCCAACGGGAAAAAAAGCCGTGAACGCCCGACAGGACGATCACCAGCGCGAATTTAGCGTGAAACCAGCCGGACACGTACCAATGGCCGCTCCAGGCGAGATATAACCCGGCCAGCCAGGTGATGCCCATCGCCGGGTTGATGATGGCCTTCAGCAGCCGGCGCTCCATCAGCTTGAAGGTCTCGGACTGCTTTGATCCGACCTCAGCGTCGCAATGATAAACGAACAGTCGCGGCAGATAGAGCATGCCGGCCATCCAGGAAATGACCGCAATCACATGCAGTGCCTTGACCCACTCGTACATCGCGCTTCGCCCTGCCCGCAGCTGGAACGGCGTCACCGCAACGTTGCGAGAGAAGCGCTGCCAGCGTGGGACGGAGTCATATCCTCAACGCACCGCTTCTCTAAACTAATAATTTTAGAATCTTAGGTTTGAGTCTAAGTAGCGGTGAATTGGACTCACAACAAACCGTCCCGCAGTTGTCCCGGCTTGTTCACATCTATCACCATCTCCGCGAGACGATTGGATCGATCAAAATAACGCCCCTCGCATCAAGCGCTTGCGCCGTTTTGTCAGCAGCTTATGAAGAGACAAATCCACATATTCTCACTATCGTTCCGCTTCGCGCGCTGACTTATCCTTTCGGGAGCCCTGTGTAGAAAAAGCCGGGTTATCCCGGGCGGGGCGGTCCAGGGCCGATTTGGTGGGCTAAGGTCCACAGGGATTCACAGAATACACAGGGGTTTTGGTGCCCACGACCGGCAATTATTTTCACCTTCATCTGGTCTCCGATTCGACCGGCGAGACGCTGATCACGGTGGCGCGCGCGGTCGCCGCGCAATACGCCAACGTCACGGCGGTCGAACATGTCTATCCGCTGGTGCGCAGCCAGAAGCAGCTCGATCGTGTGCTCGACGAGATCGAGGAGGCACCGGGCATCGTGCTGTTCACGCTGCTGGAAAAGGATCTGGTTGGCCGGCTCGAGACCAAATGCAAGGACATCAACATCCCGAGCCTGTCGATCATCGGACCGGTGATGCAGATGTTCGAGGCCTATCTCGGTGCCGCCACCACGGGCCGCGTCGGCGCCCAGCACGTGCTCAATGCGGAATATTTCAAGCGCATTGACGCACTGAACTACACGATGATCCATGACGACGGCCAGCATGTGGAAGGCCTCGAAGACGCCGATATTGTATTGGTCGGTGTGTCCCGCACCTCGAAGACGCCGACCTCGATCTATCTTGCCAACCGCGGCATCCGCACCGCGAATGTCCCGCTGGTGCCGGGCATTCCGGCGCCGCATCAGCTGGAGACGCTGAAGAAGCCACTGGTGGTCAGCCTCCACGCGACGCCGGAGCGCTTGATCCAGGTTCGGCAAAACCGGCTTCTGAGCATGGGCGCCGAGTCCGGCAACGACGATTACATCGATCGCCAATCCGTCGCCGACGAAGTGGCGTATGCGCGGCGGCTCAGCGCCAAGTTCGGCTGGGCGCAACTCGACGTGACGCGGCGGTCGATCGAGGAAACCGCGGCTGCTATCCTGAAACTCTTCACCGACCGACAGCGGCAACGGCTTCCGGAATGACGCTTTCAGCCATGAGCATCTGGCTTGGAAAAGACCCGTTGATCCTGGCCTCGCAGAGCCGCGCGCGGCAGATGCTGTTGGCCAACGCCGGCATTCCCTTTGAGGCCGTCCCGGCCGATATCGACGAGCGCGCCGTGCAGCAGAGTTCCGGGCTCTCGGCTCCTGGCGAAATCGGCAAGTTGCTGGCACGGGAAAAGGCGTTACGGGTCTCGCGGCAAAAGCCCGGCCGGCACGTCGTTGGCGCCGACCAAACGCTCGCACTGGGAAACCAGCTTTTCAGCAAACCCGCCGGCCGCGCCGCGGCCACGGAGCAACTCACTATGCTTGCCGGCAAGCGCCACGAACTGCACTCGGCATTTGCCGTTGCCCGCGACGGCAAGATATTGTTTGCCGATGTCAGTATTGCCAGTATGACCATGCGATCCCTGAGCGCGGGCGAGATCGAAGCCTATCTGGACCAGGCCGGAGCAGCGGTGACGACCAGCGTCGGCGCCTATCAGCTGGAGGGGCTCGGGGTGCATTTGTTCGAGCGCATCGAAGGCGACCATTTTACCATCCTCGGCCTGCCGCTGCTGCCGCTGCTGGCATTTCTGCGCAGCGAGCGGTTGCTCTGTGTTTGATATCCGCAACAGGAAACGGCGCCGTCAATGCTGATCGTTGGACTGACCGGCTCGATTGGAATGGGAAAATCCACCACCGCCAAATTGTTCGCGGAAGCGGGCGTTCCCGTCTACGACGCGGATGCGGAGGTTCACAAAATCTATCAAGGCGAGGCTGCGCCCGCGATCGAAGCGGCGTTCCCCGGCACCACCGTTGACGGCAAGGTCGACCGCGCGCGGCTGTCGGCGCAAGTGGTGCACGATCCCGCCGCGATGAAGCAGCTCGAGCAGATCGTCCATCCGATGCTCGGCGCCTCGCGAAAAAAGTTCTTTGAAGATGCGGAAGCGGCGGGCGCGCCCGTTGTCGTCGTGGACGTTCCGCTGCTTTACGAGACCGGCGGCGAGAAGCGCGTCGATGCCGTCGTGGTGGTGACGACCACGCCCGAAATTCAGCGCGAGCGCGTGCTGGCGCGGGGCACGATGGACGAAGCGAGGCTCGACGCCATTCTGGCCCGGCAGCTGCCGGATGCCGAAAAGCGCAAGCGCGCGGATTTCGTGGTGGATACCTCCCACGGTCTCGACCCCGTACGTGCCCGCATCCGCGACATTCTGGCCGAGGTTGTTAAGATGCCGCAGCGGCGGACCTGATTCGCCTGACTTCCCGGCCCGGTCCTTTGTTTGACGCGTTTTCTTTACGCGAACCGGTACCCACTTCGCTCGAAAACGCTTTAGAGAAAATCCATGCGCGAAATCGTTCTCGATACCGAAACCACCGGCCTCGATCCGCTGCGCGGCGACCGGCTGGTCGAGATCGGCTGCATCGAGATCTACAACCGCATGCCGACCGGCCAGACGTTTCACCGCTACATCAATCCCGAGCGCGACATGCCGGCCGAAGCGTTCGCGGTGCACGGCCTGTCCGCCGAGTTCCTGTCCAGCAAGCCACTGTTCACGGAAGTGGTCGAGGAGTTCCTGGAATTCATCGCCGACGCGCCGCTGGTGATCCATAACGCCTCGTTCGACATCTCCTTCATCAATGCCGAGCTTGACCGCATCAAGCGGCAGGCGATTTCCCGCGACCGGCTGGTCGATACGCTGCTGCTGGCGCGCCGCAAGCACCCGGGCGTGTCGAATCGGCTCGATGATCTCTGTTCGCGTTATTCGATCGATAATTCCCGCCGCACCAAGCATGGCGCGCTGCTCGACGCCGAACTTCTGGCCGAAGTCTATATCGACCTGATCGGCGCGCGGCAGTCGCAGCTGATCCTGGCTTCGGAGACCCGCGAGTCACGGGCAGAACGCACCGGCGATATGCCGCGGCGGCAGCGCGAGACGCCGCTCCTGCCGCGAATCACCGACGCCGACCGCGAAGCGCACCGGGCCTTCGTCGCCACATTGGGCGACAAGCCGATCTGGAACGAGTTTCTGGGCGCAGCCTAGAGAGTAGCGCCGCCTCCGGTGGAATCTTTCCACGTGGAAGCGGCGCTCAGGATGCTCAGCCGGTAGCTTATTTGATGATCGCCTTGGTGGTATAGTAGCCGGCGACCGCGCCGACGCCGAACACATAGGCTCCAGCCGCGATGAACCAGATGAAGCCACCGTTCACGTCATCAAGCTCATTGTCGGTGAGGACGCTGAGTTTGGTTTCCTTCGTCTCTGCGATTGGCATGTTCATTTTCATTCTCCAATGCTTCAACCGGCTCACCGCGAGCGGGTTGATGGAGGAAATCTACTGACGCTACCACCGAGCGAAGTGATTTGAGTCACGGTAAGCGAGCCGCTACAGCGGCGGAACGCTTGAAGATTCATCGATGTAGAGCTTCTGCCGGAGGTCCCGCGACAGGCCGCTCGCACGCCGAATCACCGACGCGAACCGCACCGCGCCATTGTCGCCACGCTGCGCGACAAGCCGATCTGCAACGATTTTCGGGGACGCCCAAGCGCGATAGCGGCGTTTAGCCGCTGCGCGCCTTTACGCTTAGCTGGGTTTCGCGCCCGAAGCGGCCTGCGCCGCCGCCTGCCGCTCCATGTTCTGGCGGTACAGGCCGACGAAATCGACCGGATCGAGCATCAGCGGCGGGAACCCGCCGTCACGCACCGCGGTGGCGATGATTTCGCGGGCGAACGGGAACAACAGCCGCGGGCATTCGATCATGACCAGCGGATGCAGGTTTTCCTTCGGCACGTTGACGATGCGGAACACTCCCGCATAGGCAAGGTCGAACGAGAACATGACCTTGCCGGCGTTTTCCGCCTTGCCCTCGACCGAAAGCGTCACTTCGAACTCGCTCTCGGAAAGATTATTGGCGCCGACGTTGATCTGGATGTTGATGGCCGGCTGCTGCTGCTGAGGCGCCAGCGAACCGGGGGCGTTCGGATTCTCGAACGACAGGTCCTTGGTATACTGTGCCAATACGTTGAGCTGCGCAGGGGCCTGCTCGGTGGGCGCGCCGTTACCGTTGGTCATGAAACTCTCTCCTGAAACGCTGGCGAGCGGAGCCCGGGTTTGTCTGAATTCGCTCGGAGGCCGGAAATGCCTCTGCCGAGCGAGTGGCTATCATAGCACCGCCTTATTCCACAAGGACGACGGGCGGAAGGCGGGTCCGGCAATCCGCCATTTGTGGCAGATATGGCTAATAGCCCGCGGCCGGTCCCGCCCGGTGCCACCCAGTTTCCTTGGGTTCTTCCTAAATATTTGAATATGCGTGATTTCCGGGCATGATCGGATTTCCCCTCGCGGCCAAAACGCGCTACAATTCACCCGCGCCAAAACGCGCCATTGGCCGGGCAAAGTTTCATGCCTACATGCTGCAGTCTCAATCGGTGACGTAATCTCTGCCGTTCCCCCAAGGTCATCAGGGAACGCTCGACCGCCGGACCCCGTTGCCGGCGTTAGAACCAGAAAGCGATACGACGTGGACATTTATACCATCATCTTCCTGGCGCTGGCCGTCTTCATCTTCCTGCGCCTGCGCAGCGTCCTCGGACAGCGCACCGGGAGCGAACGGCCGCCCTATGATCGCGCCGCGCCGAACGTCGTGCAGCGTACGCAGGACAACAACGTCGTGCCGATGCCCGGTACCGTGATCGATCAGGCACCGTTGGCTCCGACCGCTGATGTCACGCCGCCGTCCGACCGCTGGAAGGGCATTGCCGAGCCGGGCACGCCGCTGGCGCAGGGCCTCGATGCACTTGTCGCGCAGGATTCCTCGTTCGATCCCCGTCATTTCCTCTCCGGCGCCCGCAGCGCCTATGAGATGATCGTGCTGGCGTTTGCCAATGGCGACCGCCGCGCGCTCAAGGATCTGTTGTCGAGCGAGGTCTATGAGAGCTTCGATACCGTGATCAAGGATCGCGAGAAGCACGAGCAGAAAACCGAAACGCGGTTTGTTTCAATCGACAAGGCCGAACTGGTGGGTGCGGAAGCACGCGACAAGGCGGCGCAGCTGACGGTGCGGTTCGTGTCGCAGATGATCTCGGTCACCCGCGATAAGACCGGCGCCATTGTCGATGGAACGCCGGATAAGGTCGCCGATATCACCGATGTCTGGACATTTGCCCGCGACACGAGTTCCCGCGATCCGAACTGGAAGCTGGTTGGCACCGGAAGCGCCGGCTAACGCGCACGGCCTTGCCGGTATTGCAAGGTTGCTGGCCGCGATCGCTGTCGCGTTGTCGCTGGCTCCTCTGGACGCATTTGCCGCGCGTCGCGCCCGCTCGCATTCGCAGCCGCCGCCGGATCCGATATTCTCACGACATCTTCCATATCCCGAGCTGGAGTTGCCGCTCCAGATCATCGGCGCCCAATACGCACCGGTCGCCTGGACCGACATTACGGGCTGGAAGGAGGATGATCATCTCGCCGCCTACAAGACCTTTCGCGACAGTTGCAAACCGATAGCAGCGCAAACCAAACCGCCGTCCGAATCGAAAGCGCTGGGCACCTCGCTGCGCGATCCCTGCCGTGTCGCAAGAGGACTGGAACTATCCGACGGTGCGAAGGCAAAGGCTTTCTTCGAAGAATATTTTCTGCCGTTGCGGATATCGCGGCTCGGTGAGCCCGAGGGCTTTGTCACCGGCTATTACGAGCCGATCGTTGACGGTTCGCGGACGGAGAATGAGGTCTACAAGGTGCCGGTCTATCGGCGGCCGTCCAATCTGTTCGTCCGCGGCACGACGCAGAACTCGGCTGGTTTGCCCAACGGCGGCAAGGTGTTTCGCAAGATCGGCCGCCGCAAGCTGGTGCCCTATTACGATCGCGCCGAGATCGAGGACGGTGCGATTGAAGGCCGCGGCCTCGAAATCTGCTGGCTGAAGGACCAGACCGATCTACTGTTCTCCCAGATCCAGGGTTCGGCGCGGGTCAGCCTCGACGACGGCTCGACCGTTCGCATCAACTACGATGCGCATAATGGTTATCCCTATACGCCGGTCGGCCGCATCCTGATCGAACGCAACATCATCCCGAAGGATCAGATGTCGATGCAGAAGATCCGGGAGTGGATGACGGCGAACCCTGATGGCGCCAACGAGTTGCGACGGCAGAACAGGTCCTACGTTTTCTTCCGCGAGGTCAATCTTTCCGACAAGGACGAAGCGGTCGGCGCCCAGGGCGTGCCGCTGACGCCGGGCCGCTCGATTGCGGTCGACAAGGCGCTGCATGTCTACGGCACGCCGTTCTTCATCGAGGGTGAACTGCCGATTGAAACCGAAATCTCCAAAACGCCGTTTCGCCGGCTGATGATCGCGCAAGACACGGGGTCTGCGATCGTCGGGCCGGCCCGCGCCGATCTCTATCTCGGCGCCGGCGCCGAAGCCGGCAAGACCGCTGGCCGCTTCCGCCACAATATGCGCTTTGTCATGTTGCTGCCGAAGGGCCTCGATCCTTCCGCGCGTGGCCGCAAGATGCCCATACCGGACGCGCGGCCGTCGGAGAAAATCGCAAAGCTGTTTCCGCAAGTCGACCCGCTCAAGGATCCGAAGAACGCCGCTCCCGCCGCTGCAACGCAGCCCCCGACCGCGGCCAGCGCGCAAGCGGCCGTCGCAAAACCGGTACCGCTGCCAGCGGCCCGGCCCAATGATGTCAAACCGGTTTCGGAAACGCCCCGCCAGCGTCACAGCCGCCGCGTTCGCCACCGTCCATGATACGCCGGCCGTCGAATTCGATCCCCGAAATACCAATGCCGCCGCGGCGCAAGCGCAGCCTCAGCGACGAGGAGCGCGCGTTGTGGGAAAGCGTGGCCAAGCAGGTCAAGCCGCTGCGCAAGCGGCACCGCGCCGCAAAGCCGCCAACCGCCGCACCGGAAGCGGACGCCGGTGTCCCGGCCAAGCCCGTTGCGTCACCGAAGGCGATGCCTTCGCCGCGAATCATTCCGCCGGCGCGGCCGGAGCCGCCGCCGCTGGCGCCGATCGGACGCCGCGAGCGCTCGCAGCTTTCACGGGGCCGGAAAGAAATCGATGCCCGGCTCGATTTGCATGGCATGACGCAAACCCGCGCTCACCGCACGCTGCTGACGTTCCTGCAGCGCGCGCATAGCAACGGCCTCACCTTCGTGCTCGTCATCACCGGCAAGGGCAAGGTGGGCGGCTCGGAGGCCGAGCGCGGCGTGTTGCGCCGTCAGGTGCCGCAATGGCTGGGGCTGCCAGAGTTTCGGTCGCTGGTGGTTGGATTCGAGGAAGCCCATATCGGCCACGGCGGCGAGGGCGCGCTGTATGTGCGGGTACGACGCATCAGGTCCTAGAACGGCCGTATGATTCCGACGCGTGGAATCAACGTGATGATCCAGCCGAAGATCAGGGTCTTTCGATCGCCTGCCGAAATCGGCGCCACCTCGCGCGAGGCGGGCAGCATCTTCACCGCATGCAGGATCAGGAACAGGCACACCGCCCAGTTCGAAATCCATCGCGAATAATCGAACACCATCGCGAACACGACGAGATAGCCGAGGCTGATGATTGCGATCGCCGCGATGACGATGCGGCGATGTGCGCTGACCGAGAGGGCCGCGATCGAATTCGAAAAGTAGCGCCACAGCGGCGTGTGCAACCAGATCAACAGCGCGAAAACAGGAAGCCCCAGAAGATTATGCGGCAGGCGCCCCCAGGTGTCGGCGATTTCCTTCGATAGCGGCTGGTACCAGATATAGGCAAAGCCCAGCAGGCCGGTACGGGTCGGATCGGCCATGCGGCTCTGCAGGTAGCCGACGAAATCAGCCTCGGGCACCGCCATCGTCCCAAGAAACTGTGCGGCAATGAACAACAAGCCGGTGGCCGCAAGCGCGGCGATGCCGATGACCATGTCCGATCGATTCGCGACCCGCGCGAGGTAATAGCGCAGCACCACAATGGCAGCGATCGTTGGCACATACATCAACAGATGAATGTGGTGGATCAGCACCAGGATCATCGAGAACAGCGTGGCGAGCAGTACGTATAACAACGAGCGCGCCGGAATCAGCAGCAGGATGATCGCGAACAGGCATCCATAGATGTCGAAATGTCCGAGCGTGTGCATGAAATTCTTCAGGAAGAGCGGCGAGCCGGCCATAAACGCGAACAGCGGCAA
Organism: Bradyrhizobium sp. LjRoot220; assembly: GCF_964252915.1. Classification (NCBI taxonomy): domain Bacteria; kingdom Pseudomonadati; phylum Pseudomonadota; class Alphaproteobacteria; order Hyphomicrobiales; family Nitrobacteraceae; genus Bradyrhizobium; species Bradyrhizobium sp. LjRoot220. The sequence goes on along the minus strand of NZ_CAXUPS020000006.1, from coordinate 314,774 downwards.
ATGCGCGTCGAAACCGAACGTCCGCCTGAACAGTCGTACGAACAGGCCCGCGGTGATGAGCCAGACCGCGCCGCCGAGCGCGAACACCAGCCACACCGGGACTTTGGCGGTGAACAGCGCCACGACCGCGCCGATCAGCGCGCGCTTGGTGAAGCCGAAATGATAATCGACCAGCAGATGGATGTAAGGGACGAACGGCGGCAGTGCGATCTTGTGCAGGAATACCCCGAACAACACGGCGGCATTGATGGCCAGCATCAAGCGCCAGGGGTTTTCCCAGACACGCAAATTCATCTCATCGTCGTCCCGGCCTTGAGCCGGGACCCATACGCCGCGGCCGTCGTGGTCTAGCACACTGGGCGATGGCTTGTTTCAACAACGGACGACCGGGATTATGGGTACCTGCGTTCGCAGGGACGACGACCTTAGCCGCAATACCTACAAAATAAACCGGCTCAGATCCGCGTTCTTGGCGAGATCGCCGACATGCTTTTGCACGTAGTCGGCATCGACCTTGATGGTCTCGCCATGGCGGTCCGGGGCGGCAAAGGAAATCTCGTCGAGCACGCGCTCCATCACGGTCTGCAGCCGCCGCGCGCCGATATTTTCCACGGTGGAATTGACGGCGACCGCGACATCCGCCAGCGCGTCGATGGCGCTGTCGGTGATGTCGAGCGTGACGCCTTCGGTCTGCATCAGCGCGACATACTGTTTGATCAGGGACGCCTCGGGCTCGGTCAGGATGCGGCGCATGTCGTCGCGGGTCAACGCTTCCAACTCGACGCGGATCGGGAGGCGGCCCTGCAACTCCGGCAGCAGGTCCGACGGCTTGGCAATATGGAATGCGCCCGACGCAATGAACAGGATGTGGTCGGTTTTGACAGCGCCGTGCTTGGTTGAGACCGTGGTGCCTTCGATCAGCGGCAGCAGGTCGCGCTGCACGCCTTCGCGCGAGACGTCGCCGCCGGTGCGGCCGTCGCGCACGCAGATCTTGTCGATCTCGTCGAGGAACACGATGCCGTTGTTCTCGACCGCGTTGATCGCTTCCAGCACCAGCTGATCGCTGTCCAGCAGCTTGTCGGATTCCTCGTTGACCAGCGTCTCGTGCGAGTTTTGGACGGTCAGGCGCCGCGTCTTGGTCCGTCCACCCATCTTGCCGAAGATATCACCGATCGATATCGCCCCCAGCTGGGCGCCGGGCATGCCCGGGATTTCGAACATCGGCATGCCGCCGGACGACGATGTCTCGATTTCGATTTCCTTGTCGTTGAGTTCGCCGGCGCGCAGCTTCTTGCGGAAGGACTCGCGGGTGGCGGGGCTGGAAGCCGGCCCGACCAGCGCATCGAGCACGCGTTCCTCGGCCGCGAGCTGGGCGCGGGCCTGCACGTCCTTCCGTTTGCGCTCGCGGGTCTGCGAGATCGCGACTTCGACGAGGTCGCGGATGATCTGCTCGACGTCGCGGCCGACATAGCCGACCTCGGTAAACTTGGTGGCTTCAACCTTGATGAAGGGCGCGCCGGCAAGTTTCGCCAACCGCCGCGCGATCTCGGTCTTGCCGACGCCGGTCGGCCCGATCATCAGGATGTTTTTCGGCAGCACTTCCTCACGCAAATTGCCGGTGAGCTGCAGCCGCCGCCAGCGGTTGCGCAGTGCGATCGAGACGGCGCGCTTGGCGTCGGTCTGGCCGACTATGAAGCGGTCGAGTTCGGAGACGATTTCGCGGGGAGAAAAGTTGGTCATTGGCTTTAGCTAGGGTGAAATTTCGTTCTCGGCAAGGCGATGCCATCGCCTAGATAAACGGCGGGCCCGCCTGCCACTGCTTGATCGCCTCGAGGGGGTAGAGCAGCATGATGATGTTCAGCGCCAGATTGTCGCGGATGTGCAGCGCCAGCACGATTTCGAACACCAGCGCCAGCGCCACGGTGGCCGCGACCGGGAGCTGTTTCGCCAGCAGGAAGCCGCCGACCATGGCAAGACTGTCGGAGATCGAATTGACGATGGTGTCGCCGAAATAATCCAGCGAGATGGTGCCGGCGCGGTAGCGATCGATGATCCAGTCCGAATTCTCGACCAGTTCCCAGGCACCCTCGACCAGCATCGCGAGCATCAGACGGCCCGGCCAGGCGAGGCGCGGAAACACCAGGATGGTGGCACCATAAAACAGGATGCCGTGCAGAATGTGCGACAGCGTGTACCAGTCGGCGATGTGCTGCGAATTTCCCGAGCTCTGCACCACGCCGTGCCAGAGTTTGACGTAGCCGCAGGCGCAAATCGGCAGGCGGCCCATCGCGTAGAGGATCGAGGCCTGCAGCACCAGGATGCCGGCGGCCATCAACAGCCAGTGCCAGGCCGCAACACTGTTGGCGATAGGAAGTTTTACTGCGGCGTTGTCGGTAGTCATGGGTTGCGGACCATCAGCAGCGCGGGTCCATCTGGTGTATCGACCATGTGGACTTTTTCGAATCCCGCTTTCTCGTAGCTGCGCACCGCGCGGTGGTTGGCGGGATCGGGATCGGTGACCAGGCGCGGCGCGCCGAGCGCCAGCCGCGCGTCGCCGAAGGCACGAATCAGCGCCGAGCCATGGCCGCGCTCGATCATGCCGGGTTCACCAATAAAGAGATCGATACCACGGGTCCCCTTGGGATGGCTGCCGAAGCCCGAATTCCACGCGGTAAGATCATAGCACTGGATGTAGCCGAAATCAGTGCCGTTTGTCGAAACGACAAATTGGTCCATCGCCGGCTCGTCGAGATCGCCGCTGACCAGCGCATATTGCTCGTCCGGATCGCCCCACCATTGCCGGACATGCGGATGCGCCAGCCATTGCCGGAGCAGCGGCAGATCCGCCGAGGTCATCGGGCGAAAGACGTAGGCTGTCATCGATCAGCCGCCCAGCGCTTCGATGGTCACGTTGCGGTTGGTGTAGACGCAGATATCGGCGGCGATATCCAGCCCGCGGCGAACGATCGCCTCGGCGTCCTTGTCGGTATCGATCAGCGCACGGGCGGCGGCCAGCGCATAGTTGCCGCCGGAGCCGATCGCCATCACGCCGGCCTCCGGCTCCAGGACGTCACCGGTGCCGGTCAGCACCAGCGAGACGTCCTTGTCGGCGACGATCATCATCGCCTCGAGGCGGCGCAGATAGCGATCGGTGCGCCAGTCCTTGGCAAGTTCGACCGCGGCGCGGGTCAATTGACCCGGATACTGCTCCAGTTTGCTCTCCAGCCGCTCGAACAGGGTGAAAGCATCAGCCGTGGCGCCGGCAAAGCCGCCGATGACGTCGCCCTTGCCGAGTTTGCGGACCTTTTTGGCGTTGGATTTGATCACGGTCTGGCCGATCGAGACCTGGCCGTCGCCGCCGATCACCACCCTGCCGCCCTTGCGGACGGTTAAGATCGTGGTGCCGTGCCAGACCGACGGCTCATTGGGGGATGCTTGCATGGAATACCTCGTGTCCGACCAGATTTAGGGGTTCGAGCGCACCGTTACAATCGGCCGGATTTGGTCACTATAGGAGGAAGTTGAGCCTTTTAAGCACGATCCCGCAGTGGCGAAGGCGACTTCGGCCTGTTAAAAGGGCCGCGTTTTCGGCCGGGAAGAGGCAAGGGAAAGCCATTTCATGCGCACAGCGAGCATCAAGCGCAAGACCAAGGAGACCGACATCGAGGTGGCGGTAAACCTCGATGGCACCGGCGAATCCAGGGTTTCGACCGGTATCGGCTTCTTCGACCATATGCTCGACCTCCTGGCCCGGCATTCGCGCATCGACATCACGGTCAAGGCGGACGGCGATCTCCATGTCGACCATCACCACACCACCGAGGACGTCGGGATCGCGCTCGGTCAGGCCGTCAAGCAGGCGCTCGGCACCATGGCCGGAATCACTCGCTACGCCTCGATCCATATGCCGATGGACGAGACGCTGTCGCGGGTCGTGATCGACATTTCGGGCCGGCCGGTGCTGGTGTTCAAGGTGGATTTTCCGCGCGACAAGATCGGCGAATTCGACACCGAACTGGTTCGCGAATGGTTCAACGCGTTTACGACCAACGCCGGCGTGACTTTGCATGTCGAGACCTTATATGGCGAGAACAGCCATCATATCGCCGAATCCTGCTTCAAGGGTCTGGCTAGGGCGTTGCGTACGGCGGTTGCGATCGATCCAAAAACCGCTGGCGAAGTGCCATCGACCAAGGGTCAGCTTGGCGGCTGATTTGGGAGCATGATCCGGAAAAGCGGGAACTGCTGTTTCCGAAAGGGTCCATGCTTGAACTAAAAGGCTGATCGGGCTGACCAATCATCTCGATCTGGTTCGCGGCGGAGAGTGACGATGCCGGTCTACACAGTGCATGCCCCGGTCAATAGCGGCGCCGATCTCGCGGCGACCGACAGGTTTGCGTTCGTGCGCGACGGCTTTCATTTCTGGGCCGCGGTGGCGAGTGTGCCGTGGCTGGTCTGGCACCGTCTGTGGCTGGCGCTGATCGGCTGGATCGCGTTGACCGTCGCGATCGCGTTCGGCCTGAGGGCGCTCGGCGCCGGCGGCGGCACGGTCCTGTTCGCCAATTTCCTGATTGCGGTTCTGATGGGCTTTGAGGCGGCCAGCCTGCGGCGCTGGACGCTGTCGCGGCGCAAATGGCGCCAGCTCGATATCGTGGTGGCCGACGACGAGGAAGCCGCCGAGCAGCGCTTCTTCGATCGCTGGACCGCAAGGCAACGCGGCCTCACCAACGACCAATGGGCGGTCGAGCGCGGCGGGCCGCCGCCGACCCGCCACGTGCCGGGCCAGCCATTCTCGAAGCCGCCGCCGATGCCGCAGGGCGGCATCATCGGCCTGTTTCCCGAGCCGGGAGGATCACGATGAGCGTTGCGATCATCGATTACGGCTCCGGCAATCTGCACTCGGCGGCGAAGGCGTTCGAGCGCGCCGCGCGCAGCATGGAAAATCCACCGAAGATCATGGTGACGCGCGATCCCGAGGCGGTGTTTCGCGCCGATCGCATCGTGTTGCCTGGCGTCGGCGCCTTCGCCGATTGCCGCCGGGGTCTGGATGCAGTCGACGGCATGCTCGAGGCGATGACGGAAGCCGTGCGTTCCAAGGCGCGGCCGTTCTTCGGCATCTGCGTCGGCATGCAGCTGATGGCGACCCGCGGCAAGGAGCACGTCACCACCGACGGCTTCAACTGGATTGCGGGCGACGTCGAAAAAATTTCGCCGCGCGAGGAAAATCTGAAAATTCCGCACATGGGCTGGAATACGCTCGACATGGTCCGCGAGCATCCGGTGCTGGAGCGCCTGCCGCTCGGGCCGAAGGGCCGTCACGCCTATTTCGTGCACTCCTATCATCTCAACGCCTCCAATGAAGCGGATGTGCTGCTGCGGGCCGAGTACGGCGGGCCGGTGACGGCGATGGTCGGCAAGGACACCGCGATCGGGACGCAATTCCACCCGGAAAAGAGCCAGCGTTTCGGGCTGGGTCTGATCTCGAACTTTTTGAAATGGAAGCCGTGATCCTTTTTCCCGCTGTCGATCTGAAGAACGGCCAGTGCGTGCGCCTCGAACAGGGCGACATGGCGCGGGCGACCGTGTTCAACCTCGAGCCCGCGGCGCAGGCGCGCGCCTTCGCCGATCAGGGGTTTGAGTATCTGCATGTCGTCGATCTCGACGGCGCCTTTGCCGGCAAGCCAATGAACGCGCTGGCCGTCGAAGGCATGCTGAAGGCGGTCACCATGCCGGTGCAGCTCGGCGGCGGCATTCGCGACCTCAAGACCATCGAGGCCTGGCTCGACAAGGGCATTGCGCGGGTGATCATCGGCACCGCGGCGGTGCGCGATCCCGAACTGGTGAAGAGTGCCGCGAAGAAATTCCCCGGCCGCGTCGCGGTCGGTCTCGACGCCCGCGACGGCAAGGTCGCGGTCGAAGGCTGGGCCGAGACCTCGCAAGTGACCGTGCTCGAAATCGCGCAGCGGTTCGAGGACGCCGGCGTCGCCGCGATCATCTTTACGGACATTGCCCGCGATGGCTTGCTGAAGGGCCTCAATCTCGATGCGACGATTGCGCTGGCCGAGAGCATTTCCATTCCCGTCATCGCTTCCGGTGGCTTTGCCTCGATCGAGGACGTCAAGGCGCTGCTCGAGCCGCGCGCCAAAAAGCTCGCTGGCGCGATTGCGGGCCGCGCGCTTTATGACGGCCGGCTCGATCCTGCTGCCGCGCTGGCGCTGATCCGCAACGCGCGCAGCGCGGCGTAAAGCCATGGTCAGGACCATGGCCCTACTTCTTTGTAGTGACGCGTTTTCTTCACGCGAACCGGTGCCCGCTTCGCTTGAAAACGCTTTGGGAGCTTTGCGATGTTCAAGGTCCGCGTGATCCCCTGCCTCGACGTCAAGGACGGCCGCGTGGTCAAGGGCGTCAACTTCGTCGATCTGCGCGACGCCGGCGATCCCGTCGAAGCGGCGATTGCGTATGACGCCGCCGGCGCGGACGAGCTTTGTTTCCTCGACATCACCGCCACCCACGAAAACCGCGGCACCATGCTCGACGTTGTCCGGCGGACCGCGGAGGCCTGCTTCATGCCGCTGACGGTAGGCGGCGGGGTCCGCACCATCGATGACATCAAGACGCTGCTGCGATCCGGCGCCGACAAGGTCTCGATCAACAGTGCGGCGGTCTCCAACCGCGAATTCGTCAAGCAGGGAGCCGAAAAGTTCGGCGAGCAGTGCATCGTGGTCGCGATCGACGCCAAGCGGGTCAAGCGCGCCGGCGGCTCGGACCGCTGGGAAATTTTCACCCATGGCGGGCGCAATTCGACCGGCATCGACGCCATCGAGTATGCCCAGGAAGTGGTCTCGCTTGGCGCCGGCGAAATCCTGCTGACCTCGATGGACCGGGACGGCACCAGACAGGGGTTCGACCTGCCGCTGACGCAGGCTATCGCCGACAGTGTTCCCGTACCGGTAATCGCGTCCGGCGGCGTCGGTAACCTCGACCACCTCGTGGACGGCATCCGCCAGGGCCACGCCACGGCCGTCCTGGCGGCCTCGATATTCCACTTCGGCGAATTTACCATTCGCCAAGCCAAGGAACACATGGTGCGCGCCGGGCTCCCGATGCGCCTCGATCCCTGACGACTCCCCGTCACAAAAGTGCTAAGTCCGCTCTTGCTAGGACCAGTTTTGGGATGGCGCGGGCCTTCAGCCGGCGCAATTGTTGAGTGCTGTTGATGCCGCGTTTCACCATTCATGATCTGGCCGCCACCATCGACGCCCGCGCCGCCGCGGGAGGCGAGGCGTCCTACACCCGCAAGTTGCTCGACAAGGGCGCGGAGCACTGCGCCAAGAAACTGGGCGAGGAAGCGGTCGAGACCGTGATCGCCGCGGTCGAGAACGATCGCAATCACCTGATCGCCGAAAGCGCCGACCTGCTGTTTCATTTGCTGGTGCTGCTCAAGGCGCGCGGCGTGACGCTGGAAGAAGTCGAGACTGCGCTCGGGCAACGCACCAGCCAGTCCGGACTGGAAGAAAAAGCCGCGCGCAAGCGCGATTAAGCAAGAGGCGACGCCATGGACATTCGGGCGACCGACCAGCAATACAACCCCTACCGGATCTTCACGCGCGAGCAGTGGGCGCGGCTGCGCGACGACACGCCGATGACGCTGGAGCCGGGCGAGTTCGAACGGCTGCGTTCGCTGCATGACCGCCTCGATTTGCAGGAGGTGGAGGACATCTTCCTGCCGCTGTCGCGGCTGCTGTCGATCTATGTCGACGCGACGCTGCGGCTCTATCAGGCGCAGCGCCAGTTCCTCGGCATCCGCGACCGCAAGGTGCCCTATATCATCGGCGTCGCCGGCTCGGTCGCGGTCGGCAAATCCACTACGGCGCGCGTGCTGCAGGCGCTGCTGGCGCGCTGGTCGCCGCGGCCCAAGGTCGAAATGGTGACGACCGACGGTTTTCTGTTTCCGAACGCGGTGCTCGAACGGCTCGGCCTGATGCAGAAAAAGGGCTTTCCCGAGAGCTACGATCTGCCGATGCTGCTGTCGTTCCTCAGCGACATCAAGGCCGGCCGCCGGCCGGTGCGCGCGCCGGTCTATTCGCATTTGACCTACGACATCGTTCCGAACCAGTGGATCGAGGTCGACCGTCCCGACATCCTGATCGTCGAGGGCGTCAACGTGTTGCAGACCGGTCGCCTGCCGCGCGACGGCAAAGCGGTGCCTGTCGTCTCCGACTTCTTCGATTTCTCGGTTTATATCGACGCCGACGAGCCGGTGCTGCGGCAATGGTACGTGCGGCGTTTCCTTGCGCTGAGGGACACGGCGTTTACCGATCCGCGGTCCTACTTCCATCGCTACGCGCCGCTCTCCGACGAGGAGGCGACGGCAACCGCGCTGGCGATCTGGGAACGTACCAACCTGGCCAATCTCGAAGACAACATCCTGCCGACCCGGCCGCGCGCGACGCTGATCCTCAAGAAGGGCGCCGATCACGTCGTCGAGACCGTCGCGCTGCGGCGGCTGTAGCGATGGTTTCGTAGAGGGTGGGCAAAGGCGCGTTGCGCCGTGCCCACCATTACGACCTTGCTCTTGATGGTGGGCACGCGGAGCCTGTCATCGGGCGCGCATTCGCGCGACCCGGTGGCTTTGCCCACCCTACGAATTTAAGCCGCAATGTGACTTGAGGCGGCGAGGCCCGCGATCGCCTCGGCGAGCTTCTCGCGGTCGAGCGGCTTGATCAGGAAGCCGTCCATGCCGGCCTCGAAACAGGCGTAGCGATCTTCCACCAGCGTGTTGGCGGTCAGCGCCAGGATCGGCGTCCGCCGTCCGGGCAGGCCGGCTTCCAAGATGCGCATCCGCTTGGTGGTTTCGATGCCGTTGAGGTCGGGCATCTGGATGTCCATCAGCACAAGATCATAGGGGCTGCCTGCTGATCTCGCCGACAGCCAGGATTCCAGTGCCTCTTCGCCATTGGTGGTGATGACCGCCTGATGCCCCAGCCGGCCGAGCAAGGAACGCATCAACAGCGCATTGATCTCGTTATCTTCCGCGACCAGAATCGAAAGCCCCTTGCTTGTCGGCGCCGGCGTCGCGACAGGCTCACCCAGGTCCGCCATGGCATCGTTGACGACGCTCGGGGCCGATATCTCGGGCGTGGCCGTCAGCCGCGCCGCGAGCGAGGCGGCCCGCAGCGGCTTGACCAGATAGCCGGTGAAAGCGGAGGTCGCAGAGGGCTGCAGTTCCTGCCGTGTCGCCGGCGTGAACATCACGATGCGTTGCGTGGCGTGCAGGCGCGCGGCCTCGCCGAACGCTTCGATGGCTTTGGTGCCGAGCGCGTGATCGATCAGGATGGCGTGCCAGGAACGCTCGGGCAGCAACGCCTGGGCGACTTCGGCGTCGGAAACCATGCAGGTCTGGCCGCCCCAGCGCTGCAGCCGCCGCGCGGTCAGCGAGGCCTCGATGTTTTGCGGCGACACCAGCATGATCGACTGGCCGGTCAGGTCCGGTGCGGCAAACGTCTTCGGCGCGCCGGCCTCGGAAGCCGGCAGCGGAATCGTAACTTCAAACGTCGAACCGCTACCGGGCTCGCTCTCCAGCTTGATGCGGCCGCCCATGCGCTTGACGATGCGGTCACTGATGCTGAGGCCAAGGCCTGTGCCGCCATAGCTGCGCGCGATGCGGTCGTCGGCCTGCTCGAATTCGCGGAAGATGCGCTCCTGCGCCTCGGGCGCGATGCCGATGCCGGTGTCGCGCAACAGAAAGCTGACTTCACCCGGACGACTGCCGGGCTCGACGATCAATGCGACGCCGCCGGTCGAGGTGAACTTGATTGCGTTGCCGGCGAGATTGAGCAGTACCTGGCGCAACCGCGCCGCGTCGCCGACCACTTCCAGGGGCAGGCGCTCGTCGATATAGGCGGCGATCTCGAGCTTGCGGGCCTGCGCGCGCGGCGCCAGCAATTCGGTGATGCCTTCGATCAGTTCCGGGAGCGCGAAGGCGCGATGTTCGAGGTCGATCTTGCCGGCCTCGATCTTGGAATAGTCGAGCAGTTCCTCGATCAGCGACAGCAACGCGTCGCCGGAGGTCTTCACTGCCTTGACGTAGGTGGTTTGTTCCGGCGTCAGCGGCGTATCGAGCAGCAGGCCGCTCATGCCGATGATGCCGTTCAGCGGCGTGCGGATTTCGTGGCTCGCCATGGCGAGGAAGCGCGACTTGGCGCGGCTGGCGGCATCGGCCTGATCGCGGGCCTCGGCCAGCGCGCGCTCGCTCTCGGTGCGGTTGGTGACGTCGCGGCCGACGCTCTGCATTTCTGACGGCCCGTCAGCATCGTTGCGGACCAGCGCTTCACGCCAGGCGATCCATCGCGGACCCTCGGGGCCGGCAATCTTCTGGTCATGGATGCGCGTGCCGTTCCATTCCAGGATGCTATCGCCCTGCTCCAGAATCTCGAGCGTGGCGTTGCTGCCGATCAGGGCCTCGCGCGGCGCCTGCGCCAGTTCGCAATAGGCATCGTTGACGAAGGTGATGCAGCCATTGGTGTCGCGCAGGATGATCAGGTCGCCCTGCGATTCGAACAGGCGGCGGGTGCGCTGCTCGGCCTCCTGCAGTTCCCAGTTCCGATCCGCCATCGTCTCGTTGTGCAGGGCGATCTTGCGCATCCTCTTGCGCAGGAAGCGAAACCGGACGCTCAGGGCGGCGAGGGCCACGCAGGCAATCGCGAACAGGAAGGCGATGCCGATCGCAAAGGTGTGTGGATTATAGCCGGACGCTTCCGAGCGGCTTGCGGCAATGAAGCCGTAGGCGCCGCCGAAGGTGGCGGAAAACACAATGAACGAGCGGAGCGTGAAACCGATCCAGGGGTGACGGCGGTCGAAGCGGCGGAGGTATAGTTTGATCCGGTAAATTCGCCCCATCGTCAGTTACCCTGAGATTGTTTGCTCGAATTGAGGCGGCTCGATTCGCCCGGTGCGCAGGGGAGACGATGCGTTGCCGACCTTGCAAAGTGCTTGAGGTCGGCGGCCATTGGCAGGCGCGATAAAAACAGGGTTGATGAAAGGTTAATGGCGCTAGGCCCGAAAAAATCGGGAACCGAATTCTCGCAAAGATCCAACTTCAAAAACTCACAGCGAGGCGGCCGCGAGGCGATGCTGGACGCCGCGGGCGCCGACAATGAGGGCGGCGGCATCGCGCGCCGAAAAACTCTTCGAGCGCACGAAGATCCGGTAATCGGCCGGACCGTCGGTGGAGAGATAGATGATGGGCTCGGACGGCGAAGGCGTCGTGGAAATCGCGACCAGCTGCAGCGGCGCGCTGCTCTCGCAGGCACCGGCCTCTGACGTGTCGATGTCGTCGATGGCGGTAAAGTCCGCCGCTTCCGCGCTGTCGGAGATCTGGACCCGCACGGTCGCGCGGCTCGGATCGTTGGTGAAACTGACATGACGTTCGGCCTGCCAGGACAGCGCCGCAATCTGGACCGAAGCGCCTGCGATCTCGATGCAGGGGCGCGGACCGGTCGAGAATTCGCCGCGTGCGAACACGGCCACCACGGCCAGCGGAACCACCGAGGCCAGAATCCCAAAACGCAACATGACACTACCCACTCGACACAAGCCCGCGACAGGGGGCTTATGGTTGGCAGAGGGTAAAGAAAACTCGTTACTACGGGGTTTATGAGCCCTGCTGTCGTCCCCCGCCTTGTGCGCAATTGCGCACTGGAGCGGGAGACCCAGTACGCCGCGGCCTGTCGGTTCAATCATCGGCGTCTCTGGATACTGGGTCGCCCGCTTAGCTCAATCCGTCATCCTGAGGTGCGCGCCTCTTGCGCGCCTCGAAGGACGACGGCCCGTCTGTGGCCGATTCATCCTTCGAGGCTCGCCGAAGAGGCTCGCACCTCAGGATGACGGGGACGCACCGTCGCGTTCTCGCGGCACGATCTGCGCGAGTTTTGCAAGTAGTCGTCGCCCTCTCAAACAAGGAGGGCGCAGGGAATGCCGGATGCGCGCTGCACCCGCGATCTCGTGTGCAATGTGCACAAGGAAGTGCGCACACGAGCATACAGGGCAGCGGAGAACATCCGACATTCCCTGCGCAATGGCTTTACGGCTTATAACGAGCTCTCCCCGGAGAACGGCTCTTTTGCCTCCGTTGCGCCCTGAGAAGCTATTGCCTCCAGGTGCATTGACGCCAGCACCGCGACGTCAGGACCACACGCCTTTGCCGTACGCTCTCGCGCCGTTCGTTATCGGCACTGCCAGCGTCCACCGCGACCCGTCCCAACGATCGTGACGATCATGATACGCCCCTCTGGCGGGACGGGATGGGTGAAGATGTAGCCTGATTTGTCGTTCTGGAAAAGCGAAATATTTTTCATTCTATATAATTTTTGGCTTGACCTGAATTCCGCAAATCAGAAGTTATTTGCCCGTCGCGCCCAATTTGCCGCGGCCAAATCAAAAAGCGGCCCGCCGGGACGGCTTACGTGGTGCCAGAGTGACCAAGTCATGACTGCGTGTCCGGCGCAGTCCTGGGGCAACAACCGCAACGCAGATTGTTTCGGCTTTTTGATTCCTCGGCGCAAGGGCCCATCCCGCTCCGTCACGCCGCGCGCCGCGCGTCCTCGGCCAGCGCACGATACGACAACGCTTCGGCCAGATGCAGCCGGCCGATCTTGTCCGCGCCGTCGAGGTCGGCCAGCGTGCGCGCAACGCGGAGCACGCGGTGATAGCCGCGCGCGGTGAGTTTCATGGTTTCCGCAGCGTCGCGCAGCAGCTTTTGGCCCTGTACATCCGGCTGCGCGATGGTCTCGAGCAGCGACGCCGGCGCCTCCGCATTTGTGCGGACATGCGGCATGCCGGCGGCGGCGTAACGCGCGAGCTGAACATCACGCGCGGCGGCGACGCGCGCAGCCACTTCAGCGGAGCCTTCGCTCGGTGGCGGCAGGATCAGGTCGGCAGCGGTCACCGCCGGCACTTCGATGCGCAGGTCGATGCGGTCCATCATCGGCCCGGAGATGCGCACCTGATAGTCCGATGTGCAGCGGTCGATCCGGCCGCGCTTGCAGGAATAGCCGGGCTCATAGGCGTGGCCGCAGCGGCACGGGTTCATCGCCGCCACCAGCATGAAGCGCGCCGGATAGGTGACGCGGTGATTGGCCCTGGACACCGCGACCTCGCCGTTTTCCAGCGGCTGGCGCAGCGAGTCCAGCACGCGCGGATCGAACTCCGGCAATTCGTCGAGGAACAGCACGCCCTGATGCGCCAGCGAGATCTCGCCTGGTCTGGCGCGCATGCCGCCGCCCGTGAGTGCCGCCATGCTGGCGGAATGATGCGGCGCCCTGAACGGCCGCCGCGCCGTCAGCGCGCCGTCGCGGATTTCACCGGCGACGGAGGCGATCATCGAGACTTCCAAGAGTTCCGACGGCGACAGCGGCGGCAGGATCGAGGGCAGCCGCGCCGCCAGCATCGACTTGCCGGCGCCCGGGGAACCGATCATCAGGAGGTGATGCCCGCCGGCGGCCGCGATCTCCAGCGCGCGTTTTGCACTCTCCTGGCCCTTGATGTCTCGGAGGTCGAGCAGTGTTTCCTCGCGCTCGTGCACTTTCGGCTGCGGCCGCGATAATAGTTGCGTGCCCTTGAAGTGGTTGGCGATCTGGATCAGCGATTTTGCGGCGATGATCTGGATATCCGGACTCGCCCAGGCTGCTTCCGATCCGCACGCGGCGGGGCAAATCAGGCCTTCCTCGCGCGAGTTGGCGCCGATCGCCGCCGGCAGTACGCCCGCGACCGGCGCGATCGATCCGTCAAGCCCGAGTTCGCCGAGCACCGTAAAACCTGCAAGCGCGTCGGGCGGGATCGCGCCGATCGCGGCCATCAGGCCGAGCGCGATCGGCAGGTCGTAATGGCTGCCTTCCTTGGGCACGTCGGCGGGCGCCAGGTTGACGATGATCCGGCGGGCCGGCAGCGCCAGCCCCGAGGCGATCAGCGCCGAGCGCACCCGCTCTCTGGCCTCGGACACCGCCTTGTCGGGCAACCCGACGATCGCGAACGCCGGCAGCCCGGGCGCGACCTGCACCTGCACGTCGACCGCGCGGGTCTCGATCCCCTCAAAGGCTACGGTAGAAACGCGTTGGACCATGCCGACCCCTGTCTCTACCGAGGGTAGCGGAACCGGCAAAAATGTGCAAGAACATTACGAGAACAATGAGAGGGTGTGCCGGAATCTGCGGCTCAGTCGACGGAGTTAAAAATAACTTCCCGAAACAGCTTAAAGGAACTCATGTTTAGGTGTCTGCCATGAATCCTCTTCCCACTGAACCAGTGCATTTGGTTGAAGACGCAACTACCGGCGACCGGTTTCTAATCTATGGAACCGAAAAAGGTATCCGCATCGAACTGCGGTACGATGGCGATACGCTGTGGATGACCCAAGGTCAGATTGCCGAGTTATTCGGCCGTGATGTGTCGACAATATCCAGACATATCAATAACATAATCGAGGAGGGGGAACTCGCCGAAGACACTTCTTTGCAAAAAGTGCAATTATCCATCGGCCGCCCCTCAACGCTTTACAGCCTCGATATGATTATTTCGGTCGGCTATCGAGTTTCTTCTACGCAAGCGACCCTATTCCGTAGATGGGCCACCGATAAGCTGGTTCAATTTGCAACCAAAGGGTTTGTCGTTGATGCGGATCAGCTTAAAGCGCCGGAGGCGCGGGACCGTGTAGCAGAGCTGCGCGAGATCATTCGCGATATTCGTTCCGACGAAGCCAATGTTTATCGCGAGCTTCGCAACATCTGTTCGATGTGCAGCGATTACGACCCAAAGTCCCCCAAGTGGACGGAATTTTACGCACACACGCAGGCGAAGTTCTTGTGGGCCGTAACGACCCATACCCCAGCGGAAATGATCATGAGTCGCGCGAATGCTGACCACGAGCATATGGGCTTGCGAACATGGAAGGGCGAAAGGGTCGCGAAAGCAGATGTTGAGGTGGCCAAGAATTATTTGGTGGAAGGTGAGATCAAAGAGCTAAACCGATTGACAACTATATTGCTGGACATTTTTGAAGACCAATTGGACCTTGGCCGCATTAGCACAATGGCCGAGATTGAGGCTCTACTGGGTTCGCAGTTACAGTCTCTTGGTAGAAAGGTCCTTCGCGGTGGAGGGTCTGTTAAATCGACCGAAGCCAAAGCGCACGCCCTTGGACAATACAGAGAATTTAACGAGAAGCGCCGTGCCGTTCGACACGCCGATGCGGACGCGGCGTTGGCGTTGCTGAAACAGCAGGAGAAGCTTCTGCCCAAAGCCAAGGGCGGTCGAAAAAACAAACCATCGTGATTTGAGAAAGCGATTTGAAAACTCAAGATTTGTTAGATGCCCGCGAGCACAGGATACGATGCATCCTTTGCGGCAAATGAGCCACTCCAACTCGCTTGACGAAAAAAGACAAAGACCTCAATTCAACTTACTCGCCGCAATCGCTGCCGCACTGGCCGCCGGCTGCTCCAGCATTTTCAGCGCGGCATCGAGGCCGTTGCGCAGATTGAGGGCGGCGTTCCGGCTGCAGCGCAGGCGGCCGGAGGAAATGAACTTCACCTCGGTGGAACCGTCCGTTTTGGGAATCAGGATGCGGGTGGCGAGTTCGATCTCGACCGAGCCGTTCATGGTGCCGTAGGCGCCGACGATGTCGAAATAGACCAGCGGGGCTGCGGCCCCGGTGTCCTCATAGACAAGGTCGCCCGGCTTGGGGTTGGGTTGGTCGGTCATGGGGCTCTCCCAAATCATGCTCAGGGGGCGGATTCGCTGATCACCCCTTACGCTATCTGGTGGCTCGGCCCTAGTGGTCGCTCACGCGCTGAAGTTCCGGTCGTCGGGCAGATCAATTAAGGCCGCCTCACCTGGCGGCCTTCTTCGTCGAATATCCGTGCGATTAGTCGCTCGGCCGTCTATGCGGCTGTCGGGTTGGCGTTGGCGAGCCGGCTCTTTCGCACCGCGAACGCCTCGTTCACCGTCTCCATGAAGCGGCTCAGCCACTGCTCGGCGGTCTGTGCACGCAATTCGGCCTCGGCGAGTTGTCGTTCAAGCTCCTCGGCCCTCGCTTCGCTTGCGGTGAGTTGGCTCGCCAAGTTGGCAATCCGCTCGTGCGCTTCCTGCCGGTCTGTTCGCGCCTGCTGCATCAGCTCGAACGCCTTGGTCTGAATCCTGGCGGACTGTTCTTCCATCGATTGCATGGTTTGGGCGGCGCCGCTGACGAGTTCCAGCGCCTGCAGGTAGTCCGGCAACGCGGGGTCCGCATCCGAAGTACGTTGGCCCGCCTGCTCGCGAGTGTTGAGCTTTTCCATAAGCCCGCTGACCCGGCGCGCGGTGGAGGGGGCGACCAGTTCATGAAGTTGATGGACGCTTGCCGGATTCCTCAATCGCGCTTGGGCAATTCTGCTCTCTGGCATTGCGTAAGCTCCCCTGTGATGTGCTTTCCGCCACACCCAAGAGATCGCAAGTTTATGGTTAACAAATAGTTAATTTTGGCAAATGTCCGGGGACAATCGTGCGTCAAAAGCCCGCCCCGCATCAAGGACGGGGCGGGCTTTCGAAACCTGTTCTCAGAGCAGCATTTTCATCGGCTCTGGATAATAATGGAAACCATCGCCGGTCTTGGCGATGTGGCCATAGCCCGGCCAGGCGAAGTGATAGGACATCACCGGGGTCTTGTTGGCCGCGATGGTGTCGAGCAGCTTCACCCGCGTGTCCGCCGCCTGCTTCGGATCCGTGTCGTAGGAGAACTGCATCCGCGGCTTCTCCAGGAGTAGTACGGCGTGGTGCGTGAGATCGCCGAGGAAGGCAAAGGATTTGCCTTTCGACGTCACCATGAAAATGGTGTGGCCGACGGTATGGCCGGGTGCCGCGATCGCCTGCACGCCGGGCAGGAATTCCTGGCCGTCCTTGATGAAGACGATGCGGTCGCGCACCGGCATCAGATTCTTGCGGGCGTGAATCACGAAATCCTTCATGGGGCCGCCGAGCTTGCCTTCATCGGTCCAGAAATCGAAATCGCTCTGGGTGATGTAGACTTGGGCATTGGGGAATAGCGGCTTGTCGTCGGCGCCGACCAGGCCGCCGATGTGATCGATATGGGCGTGCGAACATACGACCGCGTCGATATCCGCGGGCTTAATACCGGCTTCCGCCATGCTCGTCTGCTGGCGGCCGGTGGTCGGCCCGAATGCTTTCATGGTGCCCATGCCGGTATCGAACAGGATCAGCTTGTCGCCATTGTTCACGATCGGCGAGTTCTGCTCGAGCACGACATTGTCAGGGTCGAGGAAGTTGTCGGACAGCATCTTGCGAACTTCTTCATCGGGCACGCCGACGAAGGTGCCTTTTGGCGGGCCGAGCGGCAGCGGGCCGTCGGAAACCACGGTTACTTCGGCGTCACCGATAACGAAGCGATGCCAGTAAGGCGTTTGGGTGCCGAGCTTGGGCGCCTTGGCCAGCGCGCTGCCGCCGAGCAGGGTCGAGGCGCCGAGCCCCACACCGAGGCCTGCGCCGAGCGCAAGCAGGGACCGTCGCGAAACGTCGATCGTCATGGGTCTTCCTCCACTGTTTTTATTGCATTGAGAGTTGTCGCCCGGACAAATTCATCCGCAGCTACAGGCTGCTCCCGCTTCCGAAAATTGGCAAGTGGGATCAGGCGCGGGGCGGCCGGGCTTCAGAAATGTGCAGACGCGTGGCGCCCGAAGAAAATTTCCCGGAAGATTATTTCCTGGCCCGCTTCGCCTCAATGGTGTCCCAAATCTTTGCAGCGACGTCCGGGCCGTTGAGCCCCGCGATGGCGCGGATGCCGGTCGGGCATGTCACGTTGATCTCGGTGAGGTTGCCGTCGATCACGTCGATGCCGACGAACAAAAGGCCGCGCTCGCGCAGCGCCGGGCCCAGCGTGGCGCAGATCTCGCGCTCGCGCGGAGTAAGGTCGGTGGCCTTGGCGGCACCGCCGCGCGTTCGACGGCATGGGCGAATTCGTCCGTAGCCACAGGCTGCTCCAGCCATTGGCAAGGGGGTTGGAGGGAATGGTAGAGCTGTGTCAGTTTTGCAATCGGTTGAGAAAACTACACGTTGGCCCGCCTCGCCTAAGATTTTGCCGTGACGCCGGGCCCAAACCCCACTAGATATCGAGCCTGATAATTTCGACAGGCTCTTAAGCCTTGCTACCTGGCAAGTCCTTATTTTACCTAAAGCAGTTTTTTCGACTGGGGGATGGATGGCAGACGATCCAAACAATACAGCGCGAGACCAGTTTGCCTACATTGAATACAAGGAAGCTTGCGCAGCATATTTTCATGGGGTCGAGATCGGCTATACGGTCGCAAAGCACTATGCGACGGTAAATGCCCTGCTCGTCGCGTTACTTGGTGCACTCGCGGCATTGGAGTTGAAGAACCCGATTTTGCCGTCGCCGTCCTCTATTGCTCGGTGTATTCCCTGGATTGCGATAATCTTGTCGATCCTGTTTGCTCTTGCTGTGCCTCACTATTGGAAGCACCTTCAAAATTGCGCTTTGCGTTGCGCCGAGATCGAGAAGGAATATGGCGGCAAGCTCTTTGGAGGGATCGTAGAAACGGGCGATACTAGTAGATTCCAGTCAGGCATCGGCCTTTACGCCATGATCTCGATCGTCTCGTTGGTTTGGCTGGCATTCGCGCTCTCGCGCTATCTGCCTTAATAGGCAACGATCTCTTGTCGAGGCGATCGTCAGGTGCCTGACAACTCACCTGTCAGCAGTCAAATACTCTTCGGCAGCTTGAATAGCTTCTGCCTCAGCCCTCACGAGGACTGCTCGGTCTATCGTGTACCAGGAGCATTCGGTTGCCGCGCCTCTGCGCATAACGACATCGCTCCTGAGAACGACTCCGGGATGGTCAACTGACAATCGACAATTGCGATTGGCGACGGCGTAAGCGTTTCCGAATTGACGTCCATATTTCCAACCGAGAACGTTGGCTTCAACCACGGTGGTCATTCCAGTCGGGCCATAGTGGGGTTCGGTTTGGGTGGCGAGAACCAGGATATGTGTTGCGCCTGCCTTGATGGCCGAAAAAAGTGGAATAGGAGAAAGTAGTCCTCCGTCCAAGTGTCTCGTTCCGTTAATCTTGATGCCGGGCTCCCGCAGTCCAGGTACTCGTAACGAAGCTTTGAGAGCTTGAAGAAGCTCCGCTCGCGTAGCGAAGGAATCATGGACGATGGCTTGGCCACTCTCTACCTCGCTGGTCACCACATGCAACAACCCTCGAACTCCAAGGATCGCTTTATCGTTAAGCGCGCGCACCTTATTTATGACCTCATCAACGATGAAGTCCGTGTCAACCATCGCAGGGTACGAGAAAACTCTGAATGGACTGACAATCTCACGAGTGCAAATGTCTTCCTTGAAGATCAGTGATCCTGCCTCAGGCTGATTCGACAAGAAGTAGGCTGCAGCGCAGGCACCGGCTGATGCGCCGTGAACGGAATCAAACGCATCGACCATTCCATGCTCGCAGAGCACCTTGAGAAACCCACCGGCAACTATGCCGCGCATTCCTCCACATTCGATGACCAACGCAATGTGATTTGCATCTAGGCGCTTCCCGCGCACGGAGCCGGTGCGCGCACGCTCCCCCAGCAGACGGGGTATGGATGTGTTTGTCAGCATTTTATTGGAAGGCTGCATCAAGGGTGTGTATCACGTCCGACGTGCAGCAATCTAACCGGCCCGCTTCGCCTCAATGGTGTCCCAAATCCTTGCAGCGACGTCCGGGCCGTTGAGTCCCGCAATGGCGCGGATGCCGGTCGGGCAGGTCACGTTGATTTCGGTGAGGTTGCCGTCGATCACGTCGATGCCGACGAACAAAAGGCCGCGCTCGCGCAGCGCCGGTCCCAGCGTGGCGCAGATCTCGCGCTCGCGCGGGGTAAGGTCGGTCGCCTTGGCGGCACCGCCGCGCACCATGTTGGAGCGCAGATCGTCGGCGGCCGGCACGCGGTTGACCGCGCCGGCGAATTCGCCGTCGACCAGGATGATGCGCTTGTCGCCGTGCTTGACCTCGGGCAGGAAGCGCTGGATCACCCAGGGCTCGCGGAAGGTGACCGAGAACATGTCGAACAGCGAGCCGAAATTCATGTCCTGCGGCATCACGCGAAACACCGCCGCGCCGCCGTGGCCGTGCAGCGGCTTCATCACCACCGCGCCATGCTCGTCGCGGAACGAATTGATTTCGTCAAGGTCGCGCGAGATCAGCGTCGGCGGCATCAGCTGCGGAAAGTTCAGCACGAACATCTTTTCCGGCGCGTTGCGCACGCTGGCGGGATCGTTGACGACCAGCGTCTTGGGATGGATCCGTTCCAGCAAATGCGTCGAGGTGATGTAGGCGATATCGAACGGCGGCTCCTGCCGCAGCAGGATGACGTCGAATGCGTTCAGCGGCGCGCGCTTGGGCTCGCCGAGCGTGAAATGATTGCCGGCCTCGTCGCGCACGGTCACCACCCGGAGCGGCGCCACCAGCTCCTCGCCGCGCAGCGAGAGCTGATCCGGTGTGAAATAGGAAAGTCCGTGGCCGCGCTTTTGCGCTTCCAGCATCAGGGCAAAGGTCGAATCGCCGCGGATGTTGATACGCGCGATGGGATCCATCTGGACGGCGACATTCAGTTTCATGAGGTGGGTCCGGCTTTCTTGAGGGAGATCTTTATCATAGCGTTTTCAAGCGAAGTGGGTACCGGTTCGCGTCAAGAAAACGCGTCAGACAAAATCAGCTGCTGGCGTCGAATGCCGCTAACAGATGGCGTGGCAGACGCCGCGGCGCAATCAGGACGGCGTCGAATCGCAGCTCGAATTCGGCATGCTCGGGATGCGCCATCAGCCAGCCCTGCGCGGCGTCGATGATGCGCGCCTGCTGGCGCGGCGTCACCGCATAGGCGGCGTCGTCGAGGCGGGCCCGCGCCTTGACCTCGATGAAGGCGATCAGATTGCGCTTTTTGGCGACGATATCGATCTCGCCATAGGGGGTTTTGAAACGTTTGGCGAGGATGCGGTAGCCCTTGGCCATCAGGAAGGCGGCGGCGCGGGTCTCGGCCGAGAGCCCGGTCTGGAACGCCGCGACCCGCTCCGGCGCGGCGAGTTTTGCGGGCGCGTCGGGCGGCGTGGCGCCGTCAGTCTTCGCCATCGTCCGCTCCAGCCTTGAGTTCTTTCGCAAGCTCGAGCGCGCGGGCATAGACCTCGCGGCGCGGCCGGCCAGACAATTCGACGGCATGCGCGACCGCATCCTTGACGCTGTCGCGCGCCAGCGATGACCGCAAGAGGTCGTCGAGATCAGCCTCGCTCATGACCCGGGCGTCCGCCCGGGGCGGGCCGACGACCAGCACGAACTCGCCCCGCGTCTCCAGCGTATCGGCGGCCTTTGCCAACTCGGCGACCGGGGCGCGGGAAATCTCTTCGTGCAGTTTGGTCAATTCGCGGCAGATCGCGGCGTCGCGCTCCGCCATGATCCCGGCGAGATCGCCGAGCGTGTCCGCGATGCGGTTGCCGGATTCGAACATGACAAGCGTGGCATCGATCCGGGCAAGTTCCGACAGCCGCGTACGGCGGGCCTGCTGCCTGGCCGGCAAAAACCCCTCGAAGAAAAACCGGTCGGTCGGCAGTGCGGCCACCGAAAGCGCCGTCAGTACCGAAGAGGCGCCCGGCACCGCGATCACGGCGTGGCCGGCGGCGCAGACCTCGCGCACCAGCTTGAAGCCGGGATCGGAGATCAAAGGCGTACCGGCGTCCGAAACCAGCGCGATCGAGGCGCCCTGCGCCAGCTTTTCCAGGATCTTTGGCCGCGCCATCACGGCGTTGTGCTCGTGATATTGCTTGAGCTGCGCCGTGATCGCGTAGCGTTCGGTCAGGCGGCGGGTGATGCGGGTGTCCTCGCAGGCGATGATGTCGACCCCGGCCAGGGTTTCCAGCGCGCGCAGCGTGATGTCGCCGAGATGGCCGATCGGGGTGGCCACCAGATAGAGCCCGGGAACCGGCTTTGGGGCGGTCAGGACATGGCCGCCGATCGAAAATGACCTCGCTGCCGAACCCGGTTCGGCTTCAGACCCGTAGTTGGAGCTGGTTTTTGCGCGCATAATGCCAATCTAAAGGGGTGTTGGCGCCAGCGCCACAGCGCGGTGGGTTGGGGAGGCGAACGCTGGCTCAGCACGACGGCAAGGAGGCAGGAATCCGCAGCCGGCAACGCGGCCGCGTAGCCATAATCCTTTTGTTTTGGTTAACTATTCGCCGACAATATGCCTGAATCCTTCCGCCTTTATTCCGGCGGTTGGAGCTGGCCGATCGCGGTCGGTCAAGAGAAGAGATACGATGGTGGGCCCGCTCAATCGCAAACCTCAGCCGTCAGGGGCAACCCGGCGGACGGCGGTCGGCCTTATTCTCGGCGCGCCGCTGCTCGGCGCGTGCTCCAGCGTGCAGCAGAGTTTTGGCCAGTTTTCCAACCCGTTCGGCTCGCCGCAGCCCGAGGCCGGGCCCGCGGGCCCGCAGCAGCAGCCGCTTGCGGTCGGCACCGGGCAGGTCAAGGTCGGCCTGATCCTCCCGCTCTCGGCTGCCGGCAATGCCGGCGTCGCCGCGCAGTCGATGAAAAACGCCGCCGAAATGGCGCTGGCCGAGTTCCAGAACCCCAACATCCAGCTTCTGATCAAGGACGATGGCGGCAGCCCGCAGGGCGCCAGCCAGGGAACCCAGCAGGCGCTGAGCGAAGGCGCGGAAATCATCCTCGGCCCGCTGTTTGCGCAGTCGGTTCCCGCGGTCGCGCAGCAGACCCGCACGCGCGGCATCTCGGTGATCGCGTTCTCGACCGATTCCAGCGTGGCCGGACGCGGCGTTTATCTGCTGAGCTTCCTGCCCGAATCCGACGTCAACCGCATCGTCGATTACTCGGCAGGCATCGGAAAGAAATCTTACGCCGCGCTGCTGCCCGACAACGCCTATGGCAATGTGGTGGAAGCCGCCTTCAAGCAGGCCGCGGCACGCAAGGGCCGCATCGTCGCGTTCGAGAAATATGGCGCCGATCGCTCGGCCGCGGTGCGCACCGTGGCGCAGTCGCTCGGCCAGGCCGATGCGCTGTTCATCGCCGATGACGGCGATTCGGTGGTGGCGACGGCCGACGCACTTGCCGCGGCGGGCGTGAATTTGCGCAACATCCAGTTGCTAGGCACGGGCCTGTGGGACAATCCGCGCGTGTTTGCGAGCCCGGCGCTGCAGGGCGGTCTCTATGCGGCACCGGATCCTTCGGGGTTTCGCAGTTTCGCCGGCCGCTACCGCACCAAATATGGCGGCGAGCCGGTACGCACCGCGACGCTCGCCTATGACGCGGTGGCGCTGGTCGCCGCATTGTCGCGCACGCAAGGCGCGCAGCGCTTCGCGGCGGAAACGCTGGCCAACCCGTCCGGCTTTGCCGGCATCGACGGGCTGTTCAGGTTCCGCTCCGACGGCACCAATGAACGCGGGCTTGCCGTCATGAAGGTGGCGCAAGGCGGCAGCACGCCGGTTGCAGGTTCGCCGAAGAGTTTTGGCGCTTAGGTTTATCGTCGTCCCTTCGAACGCAGGGGTCCATAACCACCGGCGGAATTTGATAGAAGAAGATGGTATCTCCCATTTTGCCCGAATGAGAGGCCGCGGCGTATGGGTCCCTGCGTTCGCAGGGACGACATGCTGAAATAAATCTACGCCGCCAGATCCGCTACCACCGCGTCGAGCACGGGGAAACCGGCCTGCGTCACCCGCAGCCTTCCGTCGGCATCGACAATAATCGCGCCTTCTTCGCGCAGCACGGCGATCCGGCCGGGATCGAGCGTCCGGCCCGACAGCGCGGCGTAGCGCTTGGGATCGATGCCTTCCGCAAGCCGCAATCCCATCAGCAAAAATTCGTCGGCACGCTCTTCGGAGTTGAGGACGTCGTCGGTGATGAAGCCGTGGCCGTTGGCCTCGACCCGCATCAGCCAGGCTTCGGGACGTTTTTCGGTCGCGATTGCGTGCCTCGCGCCATCGATATCGAGGCGGCCATGCGCGCCCGGACCGATGCCGGCATATTCCTCGCCGCGCCAGTAAACGAGATTATGTTTGCACTCCGCGCCCGGCCGCGCGTGGTTGGAAATCTCGTAAGAAGGAAGGCCCTGCGCGGCACAGACGTCCTGCGTCACGTCGTACAGTGCGCGGGCGACGGCCTCATCCGGCGTCTTCAGTTTTCCGGCCGCGTGCAATCCGAAAAACGGAGTGCCCTCCTCGATGGTGAGCTGATAGAGCGACAGATGTTCGGCGGCTTCCGAAATCGCCAGCTTCAATTCATCGGCCCACATCTGCGGCGTCTGGTCGGGACGGGCATAGATCAGGTCGAACGAGTAACGATCGAACGATTGCCGCGCGATCGCCACCGCATCGAGCGCTTCGCGCGCGCTGTGCAGCCGGCCCAACGCCTTCAATGAAACGTCATCCAGCGCCTGCACGCCGAGCGACACCCGGTTGACGCCGGCCGCGCGATAGCCGCGAAACCGCGTCGCCTCGACGCTGGTCGGATTGGCCTCCAATGTCACTTCGACATCGCCAGCGACGCGCCAGTGCTTGCCGATCGCATCGAGAATGGAGCCCACGGTCTGCGGCGCCATCAGCGACGGCGTGCCGCCGCCGAGAAAGATCGAGGTGACCTCCCGTCCCGGCGCGCGCTCGGCGGAGGTTTCGATCTCGCGCGCAAAGGCACTGACGAACCGCGCTTCATCAATCGGGGCGTGGCGGACATGGCTGTTGAAGTCGCAATACGGGCATTTCGACAGGCAGAACGGCCAGTGCACGTAAACGCCGAAAGCCGCTTTGCCCGGGGAGTGTTCAAAGCTAGCCAAGGCAGTTCTCCGCCAGTTTGACGAAGGCGCGGGCGCGGTGCGAAAGGCCGAGCCCCAGCGGCGGCAGGCCGTGTTTTTCGATGCTGGCCATCTCGCCGAAGGTGCGGCCGTGGCCATCGGGGAGGAACGACGGGTCGTAACCGAAACCCTCGGTGCCGCGCGGCGGCCACACCAAAGTTCCATCGACCCGCGCCTCGACCTCTTCGAGGTGGCCGTCGGGCCAGGCGACGCATAATGCCGAGACGAAATGCGCCTTGCGCTTGTCCGGCGTCGTGGCGCCGCGCTCCTGCAGCAGGCGCTCGACCCGCGTCATCGCTGCCATGAAATCCTTGTTCGGCCCGGCCCAGCGCGCCGAATAAATCCCGGGCGCACCGTCCAGCGCATCGACGACCAGGCCGGAATCATCTGCGAACGCCGGGAGTTGCGCGGCTTTCGCGGCCGCGATCGCCTTGATCGCGGCGTTGGCCCGAAACGTCTCGCCGATCTCCTCGGGCTCATCGAGGCCGAGCTCGCCCGCAGAGATCGCCTCGACGCCATGCGGCGCCAGCAATTCGCGCATCTCGGCAAGCTTGCCGGGATTGTGGGTCGCGATCACGAGGCGGCCTGTGATTCGACGGTGCATGCTGGATCAGACTACGCGACGGCCATCTTTTGCAAGTCCACCAGGCGCGCGACGCCCTTGCGCGCCAGCGTCATCAGCGCCAGGAACTCACCTTCCGAGAACGGCGTCTTTTCGGCGGTGCCCTGCACCTCGATGATGCGGCCGTCGCCGGTCATCACGAAATTGGCGTCGGTGTCGGCCTCGGAATCCTCGGCGTAGTCGAGATCGAGCACCGGTGTGCCCTGATAGATGCCGCAGGAGATCGCCGCGATATTGTCGCGCAACACATTGGCTTTCAGCATGTTGCGGTTCTTCATCCAGGAGATGCAGTCGGCCAGCGCCACCCATGCGCCGGTGATCGCGGCGGTACGGGTGCCGCCATCGGCCTGGATCACGTCGCAATCGATCGTGATCTGGCGCTCGCCGAGCGCTTCGAGGTCGACAGCCGCACGCAACGAGCGCCCGATCAGGCGCTGGATCTCGACGGTGCGGCCGCCCTGCTTGCCGGCCGCGGCCTCGCGGCGGGTGCGTTCCAGCGTGGCGCGCGGCAGCATGCCGTATTCGGCGGTGACCCAGCCGCGGCCCTGGCCCTTGAGCCATGGCGGCAGGCGTTCCTCCAGCGTGGCCGTGACCAGCACATGGGTATCGCCGAATTTCACCATGCAGGAACCTTCGGCGTATTTGACGACGCCGCGTTCCAGCGACACGGGGCGCAGCTCATCGGGCGCACGGCGGCTTGGCCGCATGGGGAATCCTCCGGGAAATCAGGGCAAAGATCGTTCGCGGTGCTTGTAGGAGGGGGAGCGGGCAGCGGCAAGGGCCTTGGCCACCTCTTTGGGGTGTAATGCGTGCTTGTCACCGGGCCTCCGGATAGACAGATTAGAGGCCTAGTGAGGGAGTGACTGGTGGCCCACCACGATCCGATTGGCCTGATCGCGCCGAATGCCGGGCTGGCCCAGCTCAACGAGCGTTCGCGCGACATTTTTCGTCAAATCGTCGAGAGCTATCTTGCAACCGGCGAGCCGGTCGGCTCGCGCAACATCTCGCGCCTGATCGCGATGCCGCTGTCGCCGGCCTCGGTGCGCAACGTGATGTCGGACCTCGAACGGCTCGGCCTGATCTACGCGCCGCATACCTCGGCCGGCCGTCTGCCCACCGAACTGGGCTTACGCTTCTTCGTCGACGCCCTGATGCAGGTCGGCGACCTCACCGAGGACGAACGGCAGTCGATCCAGACCCAGCTTGCCTCCGTCGGCCGCGCGCAATCGGTCGAGGCGGCGCTCGGCGAAGCCCTGACGCGGCTGTCGGGTTTGACGCGCGCGGCCGCGGTGGTGCTGACCGCCAAATCCAATTCGCGGCTGAAGCACATCGAATTCGTGCGGCTGGAGCCGGAACGCGCGCTGGTGGTGCTGGTCGGCGAGGACGGCCAGGTCGAAAACCGCGTGCTGACCCTGCCGCCCGGCGTTCCCTCATCGGCGCTGACGGAAGCCAGCAATTTCCTCAATTCGCGGATTCGCGGCCGCACGCTGGCGGAATCGCGCCTCGAACTCGAAACCGCGCTGACGCAAAGCCGCGCCGAACTCGATCAGCTGACGCAGAAGATCATTGCGGCCGGCATCGCGAGCTGGTCCGGCGGCGAAAGCGACGACCGCCAGTTGATCGTGCGCGGGCATGCCAATCTGCTCGAGGATCTGCACGCGCTGGAAGATCTGGAGCGCGTGAAGTCGCTGTTCGACGACCTCGAGACCAAGCGCGGCGTCATCGATTTGCTCGGCCGCGCCGAACGCGCCGAGGGCGTGCGGATCTTCATAGGATCGGAGAACAAGCTGTTCTCGCTGTCGGGTTCCTCCACCATCATCGCGCCCTATAGCGACGCGGCGGGCCGCATCGTCGGGGTGCTCGGCGTGATCGGGCCGACGCGGCTCAACTATGCAAGGGTGATTCCGACGGTGGACTATGCCGCGCGGATCGTCAGCCGCATGCTGGGTGGTTAATCCGGCGCGAAACGCCAACTCTCTTGTTTTTGAGACGTTTTCCTGGCGCGAACCGGTATCCACCCGGATCAAGTCCGGAACATGCTTCGCTCGAAAAGGCGATGGAACGCTTGATTTTCGCTCGCTAAAGCACGATATCCCGGGCAGCAAATCCCCAATTAACCAGACGGTTCTTTTGAGAAGGCAGACTTATGACCGATCCCAACCGGCCGGATGACGACGCGGCGGCCCAGAGCGGCGAGCCCGTGGTCTCAAAGCCCTACATCATGCCCGACGATCCCGAGGAGGGATCGGTCGAGGCGTTGACGAAGGAAGCGGCTGAAGCGCGTGACAAGATGCTGCGCACGCTGGCGGAGATGGAAAACCTGCGCAAGCGCACCAGCCGTGAAGTGGCGGATGCCCGCATCTACGGCATCACCGGCTTCGCGCGCGACATTCTCGACATCGCCGACAATCTGCAGCGCGCGCTGGACGCGGTTCCGGAGGAAATGAAGGCCTCGGCCGACCCGGCGCTGAAGGCGTTCATCGAAGGCGTCGAATTGACCGAGCGGTCGCTGCTCAACACGCTGGAGAAAAACGGCGTCAAGAAATTCGATCCGTCCGGCGAGAAGTTCAATCCGAACTTCCAGCAGGCGATGTACGAAGTCCCTGATACGTCGGTGCCGTCGGGCACCGTGGTGCAGGTGGTGCAGGCCGGCTACACGATCGGCGAGCGCGTGCTGCGCCCGGCGCTGGTCGGCGTCTCCAAGGGCGGCGCGAAAGCCGCGCCTGCCGCCGACGTCACGGACTGAGCCGGACGCGACCGCTTCGGCTTACGCATCCATCGGCTTCTCATGCGCTTTCGGCCAGTAGGTGCCAAAGCTCCAGAGATTGCCTTCCGGATCCCGGCAGGCGAAATCGCGGCTGCCGTAGTCGGTGTTGTGCAATTCCATTTCGATTTTGGCGCCTGAGGCCTTCACCCTGACGTGCAACGCATCGGGATCGCCGACGGCGACATAAAGCGCGTCGGTGCGGCGGCCGCTGAGGTCGCCGACTAATCTGCCGTATTCATCGTCGCGGGCCTGACCGAGCATCAGCAGCGACGCGCCGCAGGCCAGTTGCGCGTGCTGTACCACGCCGTCGGTGCGGTAAACGACATGCTCGGTGAAACCCAGCACATCCTTCAACCAGCGGATCATCGCCTCGGCATCCCGGCAGCGCATCGTCGGGTAGATGCGCTGCGCGTCGTTGCTCTTCGTCATGGTCAAACTCCTGCTGTCGGCTGCACCGCGTCACTATGGGGACCCAGCGCGGCGTCGGCTTGAAGATTTGTTACCAGTGCGAAATTGCTTCATTCGGGCGCGTCAGCCGGCTGTCGATCAGCGCCAGACGCCGCGCCCAGACCGTTGGCGGTTCCCCGGCCAGTTCGGTGAATTCGCGAACCAGATGGGCCTGATCGGCATAGCCGCTGTCGGCGGCAATCCCGGCCCAGCCGGGAGCTGACCCGCTGCGCGCCAGCCGGCAGGCGCGGTGAAAGCGCATCATGCGCGCGACCGATTTGGGTGCGAGGCCAAGTTCGGATCGGAAGCGTTCGACCAGATGTTTGCGGCTCCAACCGATTTCACCGGCCAGCGCCGTGATCCGCGCACCGCCGGCGGTAAGCGCCAGCCGGCGATAGGCGAAGGCGATCTCCGGTGACGGCAGATGATTGGCGCGGCCGGCGATGAAGTCCTCGAGCAGGTCGAAGCGGCGTTGCCAGCAAGCTGTCGCGCCCATTCTCTCGCGCAGTTGCCGGCCTACGCGGCCGAGCACGTCGCCGATATCGACCATGCGCGCGGCCAGGTCGACGACGTTACCACCAAAGAAGCGATAGGCGCCGAGCGGCGTAAAATCCACCTGCACGCATTCGGCTCCGCCATCGGATTCGATATGTACCGGCCCGGCGTAGAGGCCCGCGGCGAAGCTTGGCTGCCGGTCGGCCGCGTTGGGCTCCCGGCCCAGCGCGATCAGGAACGGACTGCCGAGGCTGATGATCAGCGGTACGATCAAATGCGCGGCTTCGCGTTGCGAAAACCGGCCAAGCGCATGCTCGCGGTAGCCCGTCATTCCGACGATCAGGCCTGCCGTGCGCTGTGAGGGCGCACGGCGGATCATCTCGAACGCGAGCGGCGCGCCTAAATCCGACATTGCTGCTCTCTCGCGAGAGGACGCTTCAAATGGCGATCTCGCTGGACTGGATGCGCTTGACGCCGGCTGCGCTCATATCGGCCCAGGCTTTCGCCAGCGAGCCCTGGGTGTCGATGCCCCGGCAGGCGTCTTCGACGACATAGGTCTCAAAGCCGGCCTTGCGGGCATCGAGCGCGCTCCATGCCACGCAAAAGTCGGTGGCGAGGCCGGCGAGGAACACGCGCTCCACTTGGCGTGCCTTCAAATAGGCGGCAAGCCCCGTCGTGGTCTTGCCGTCGGCTTCCGTGAAGGCCGAATAGCTGTCGACGTCCTTGCTGGAGCCCTTGCGGATGACGAGGCCGGCATGCGCGATCGAGAGGTCTTTTGACAGCGCCGCGCCTTCGGTGCCCTGCACGCAGTGATCGGGCCACAGCACCTGCTTGCCGTAGGGCAGGTCGATCGTCTCGAACGGCTTCTTGCCCGAATGCGTCGTCGCGAACGAGATGTGACCTGGTGTGTGCCAGTCCTGCGTCAGCACGACATTGGCAAAGCTCTTGGCGATGCGGTTGATGACGGGAACGACCTGATCGCCGTCTTTCACCGCAAGACTGCCGCCCGGCAGGAAGCAGTTCTGAACGTCGATCACCAGCAACGCCGATGCATTGTCGGGTTTGATCGACGCGGCCGACGCTGTCTTTGGAAGAATGCTCGCCATTGCCGCCGTGCCGAGAATCGTGCCGAAGCCCGTGAGAATTCGCCTGCGCTCGAACATGGTGCATCTCCCTGTCAAAGAGGTCAACACCAGCAAATCAGGTCGCAGGCAGAGCGTAAAGCAGCTTTACGCGGCGGCCTGCGACTGAATCTTCAGCACCGGGCGGCGGCACGCAATACCTGGCGCAGCGAGACAATCGCTGCCACATGCTGCAGGCCAGTTGATCAAGAAAAGCTCGCCGTCGTCCCTGCGAACGTGTTCGCAGGGACCCATACCGCGTGATCTACCGATAAGCCAGCGTGGCAAACGCCATCCCAAGACAACTGCATTCGGTGGCTATGGGTCCCTGCGTTCGCAGGGACGACGAAGATGAGATTCTGGGCCGGCGTTGCCTGCGCGCCGCTTTAGCGCGGGCGAATCCCGTCACGTACGGCGCGGAAACGCGTGAATGCGCCGGTCCAACCGTCGCGCGGCGAACTGCCGATGATGCGCAGCGAATTCTGGCTGCCGAACCGCAACCATTGCACGATGGTCACCGGCGTATTGTCCTTGCCACTGACGGCATCGATGCGGGTCTCATATCCGGGCATGCCGTCGATACGGACCGGTTCGGACATCGTGATCCGCCCATCGCGCACGCCGGGGATCGTGGTGGCCATCTGCTGGGAGAAACGTCCGCGGTCGTCGGGCTGCGCGGGCGCGGATCCGACCAGGCCGACGATCATGAAGGGCGCGGTTTCGAAACCGCTCTTTTCGTCACCATCGGCCAGGATCAGCGCGGCGCCCGGCGCCAGCGTGCGGACGGTCTTGAAATTGCTGAGTTCGCTCATCTTGAACGGCATCAGGCCGAGTTGCTCATCGACCGGAACTTCGTTTCGGATCACGGCTGATGCGAACATCTGGCGTATGGCGTCGTCGGTGTAGATCCTGGAGGCATTCTCCGGCACCTGCACGGCGACGTAGCCGGAGAAGGTCGGACCCGGCAGGATCATCGAGTAACGCCGGACATTGGCGGCGCCATCCTTGGCGTTCTCAGCGGTGTAATAGGCGAGCCCTGCCGAGGTCTCGATGCTCTCCGGCTTGATGCCGCCGGTGCCGCCGGGATTGGCCTTGAAAGCGTTGGCGACCTCGCCATAGGCCTCGGCCGGCAGGTCCGCCACCAGCACTTTGACGCCCTGATCCTCGGTCTCGAAGCCGACGAATGCTTTGGCTTTGACCAGGCCGACCAGCGGCGTCATGCCGACCCTGGCGCCCGGCGGAAAAACCGGGTCGGCGGCGAACGCAGCGCAGGTAGCGGCGATGTAAAGGGCAACCGCAGCGAGGTATCGAGCAGGCTTCATGAAGGGTCTACCGGGTTTGCATTGAGGCCGTTCGATGGTCGGCCCGCGCAGTCCTCAAGGGGTTTGAGGGCCGCGTTTGGTCGGCCCGCTTTTAGCGGTTTTGATGTCCCTGCAACAGGGCGGGGCGGGCATCCGTTCCCTCATCGCGTTCCGAAATGCCGGATTTTTCGCGCGATATCGCCGCTATCAAAACATTTTTAGGCCCTTTCGGCGGCGTGCCGGACGGTCGGTCAGGTCCGCGCAGCGGCCAAATACCGCGTCGCTCGCGATCATGGCTGGCGAGGGGCGAGGCGTTTTCCGGATGGTGAGATGATGAGTGCGTCCTCACCTGCTTGCCCATTTGTTAACACGGCTCAGGGCCTGAACCTGGACCCGCCTTGATCTGACACAATCTTTCAAACGTCAGCATTTTCAGGCCCTAAGGTTGCGCTCGGTCCTTGCGGGCAGGACCCCCCCTCCTATATGAGGCTCACCGTCGCAATATCGCGAGTAATTGATCGTTGGGGGTTCGGTTAGGTGCGCCGTCAGGGCCCAGCCAACCTGCCGCAAAAAGAAGGGTATAAGGACCATGGGAAAGGTCATTGGGATCGATCTCGGCACCACCAATTCGTGCGTTGCCGTAATGGATGGCAAGACAGCTAAAGTCATCGAGAACGCAGAGGGCATGCGCACGACCCCGTCGATCGTCGCTTTCAGCGATGATGGCGAGCGCCTCGTCGGCCAGCCTGCCAAGCGTCAGGCGGTGACCAATCCCGAGCGCACCTTCTTCGCGGTCAAGCGCCTCGTCGGCCGCCGCTATGACGACCCGATGGTCGAGAAGGACAAGAAGCTCGTCCCCTATAAAATCGTGAAAGCATCGAACGGCGACGCCTGGGTCGAAGCCGACAGCAAGACCTACTCGCCCTCGCAGGTCTCCGCTTTCATCCTGCAGAAGATGAAAGAGACCGCGGAAGCGCATCTCGGCCAGAAGGTCGAGCAGGCCGTCATCACCGTTCCCGCCTATTTCAACGACGCGCAACGTCAGGCCACCAAGGACGCCGGCAAGATCGCCGGCCTTGAAGTGCTGCGCATCATCAACGAGCCGACCGCGGCCGCGCTGGCCTATGGCCTCGACAAGACCAAGACCGGCACCATCGCGGTGTACGATCTCGGCGGCGGCACCTTCGACGTCTCGATCCTCGAGATCGGTGACGGCGTGTTCGAGGTGAAGTCCACCAACGGCGACACGTTCCTGGGTGGTGAAGACTTCGACATGCGGCTCGTCAGCTATCTGGCCGATGAGTTCCAGAAGGAGCAGGGCATCAACCTGCGCAACGACAAGCTTGCCTTGCAGCGCCTGAAAGAGGCCGCCGAAAAGGCCAAGATCGAATTGTCATCGACCACGCAGACCGAAATCAACCTGCCGTTCATCACGGCCGATCAGACCGGTCCGAAGCATCTGACGATGAAGCTGACCCGCTCGAAGTTCGAGGCGCTGGTCGACGATCTCGTCCAGAAGACCATCGAGCCGTGCCGCAAGGCGCTGAAGGATGCGGGCCTCACCGCCGCCGAGATCGGCGAAGTGGTGCTGGTCGGCGGCATGACGCGGATGCCGAAGGTTCAGGAAGTGGTGAAGCAGTTGTTCGGCAAGGAGCCGCACAAGGGCGTCAACCCGGACGAAGTCGTCGCCATCGGTGCGGCGATCCAGGCCGGCGTGCTGCAGGGCGACGTCAAGGACGTGCTGCTGCTCGACGTGACCCCGCTGTCGCTCGGCATCGAGACGCTGGGTGGCGTGTTCACCCGCATCATCGACCGCAACACCACGATCCCGACCAAGAAGAGCCAGGTGTTCTCGACCGCCGAGGACAACCAGAACGCCGTCACCATCCGCGTCTTCCAGGGCGAGCGTGAAATGGCGGCCGACAACAAGGTGCTCGGCCAGTTCGACCTGATGGGCATTCCGCCGTCGCCGCGCGGCATGCCGCAGATCGAGGTGACGTTCGACATCGACGCCAACGGCATCGTCAACGTGTCGGCCAAGGACAAGGCGACCGGCAAGGAACAGCAGATCCGGATTCAGGCCTCCGGCGGCCTGTCGGATGCCGACATCCAGAAGATGGTCAAGGACGCCGAGGCCAATGCGGCCGAGGACAAGAAGCGCCGCGAGGCGGTCGATGCCAAGAACCATGCCGACTCTCTGGTGCATTCCACCGAGAAGGCGCTGGCCGAACACGGCTCGAAGGTCGAGGAGAGCGAGCGCCGCGCCATCGAGGACGCCGTCAGCGACCTCAAGGAAGCGCTGAAGGGCGACGATGCCGAGGCGATCAAGGCCAAGACCAACACGCTGGCGCAGGCTTCGATGAAGCTCGGTGAGGCCATGTACAAGCAGCAGGCCGAGGCCGACGCCAAGAAGGATGCGGCCAAGGATGACGTCGTCGACGCGGAGTTCACCGAAGTCGACGACGACAAGAACAACAAGAAGTCGGCATAAGCGGGCTTTCGATCATGACCCTCACACCAAAGAGCGCGCGGCGTCTCGATGGGTGGGGGTCATTTTTCGTTAAGCGCAAGGCGGCATCCTCAAAAATGCACCCTTGCGGCATGAAGACGAAATTCGGACGGATCTGACGGATGTCCACCAAGCGCTGCTATTACGAAACCCTGGAAGTCGAACGGAGCGCGGACGAGTCCAAGCTCAAGGCGGCGTTCCGCAAGCTCGCGATGAAATTTCATCCGGACAAGAATCCGGGCGATGCGTCCAGCGAAGTGAAGTTCAAGGAAATCAACGAAGCCTATGAAGTGCTCAAGGACGGCGACAAGCGCGCCGCCTATGACCGCTACGGCCATGCGGCGTTCGAGCAGGGCATGGGCGGCGGCGGGCCCGGATTCGGCGCCGGCTTCGCCTCGTCATTTTCGGATATTTTCGAGGATCTGTTCGGCATGGCCGGACAACGCGGACGCGGTGGCGGCGGACGCGAGCGCGGCGCCGACCTGCGCTACAATATGGAAATCACGCTGGAGGAAGCCTTCCTCGGCAAGACCGCGCAGATCGAGATTCCGGTTTCGGTCACCTGCGAATCCTGCTCCGGCACCGGTGCCAAGGCCGGCACCAAGCCGAAGACCTGTTCGATGTGCGGCGGCCAGGGCCGGGTGCGGCAGGCCCAGGGCTTCTTCACGCTGGAGCGGACCTGTCCGGGCTGCCAGGGCCGCGGCCAGATGATCGAGGATCCCTGTCCGTCCTGCATCGGCTCAGGCCGGGTGACGCGCGAGCGCAACCTGTCGGTCAACATTCCGCAAGGCGTCGAGGACGGCACCCGTATCCGCCTGGCCGGCGAGGGCGAGGCCGGCGTCCGCG
This sequence comes from Bradyrhizobium sp. LjRoot220, assembly GCF_964252915.1. Lineage (NCBI taxonomy): Bacteria > Pseudomonadati > Pseudomonadota > Alphaproteobacteria > Hyphomicrobiales > Nitrobacteraceae > Bradyrhizobium > Bradyrhizobium sp. LjRoot220. The sequence continues at coordinate 279,763 of NZ_CAXUPS020000006.1, read as the reverse complement.
GCGGACCGCCCGGCGATCTCTATATTTTCCTGTCGCTGGCGACCCACGAATTCTTCCAGCGCGACGGCGCCGACCTGCATTGCCGGGTCCCGATTTCGATGGTGGCGGCCGCCCTCGGCGGCGAATTCGAGGTGCCGACCATCGACAAGGGCAAGACCAAGGTAAAAGTGCCGTCGGGGACGCAGTCGGGACGCCGATTCCGCATTGCATCAAAAGGCATGCCGGTGCTCCGCTCGCGCCAGACCGGCGACATGTATGTCCAGGTCATGGTCGAAACACCGCAGAATCTGACCAAGAAGCAGCAGGAATTGCTGGCCGAGTTCGAAAAGCTGTCGTCCGGTGCAACCCAGCCGGAGGCGGCCGGTTTCTTTACTAAGGTCAAGGACTTCTTCGGTACCCGCGCTGCTCCGCAGTGAGCCTTTTGCTTGACCGTAACGGCCGCGACCTATACGTCTTTATGACTGTTTTCTGACATTCCCCGCATAATTGCGGGCCCCGCCTGGTAGCGACATGCCTCTGCAATCGTCCGCGCGTGCGTTGAAGAAACCTCTCCGTCTTGACGACGAGGTTCGCTTTCTCCGTTCATGGATCGAAAAGCCGCTGCACATGGGCGCGGTGATGCCGTCGAGCAAACTGCTCGCGCGGACCATGGCGCAATATGTCGATGTCGATTCCGAAGGGCCGGTCGTCGAACTTGGCCCCGGCACCGGCGCGATCACCAACGCGCTGATCGAACATGGTGTCGATCAGAAGCGTCTCGTGCTGGTCGAATATAATCCGGGCTTCTGCGCGCTGCTGCGCGACCGCTATCCCCACGCCAAGGTGGTGCAGGGCGACGCCTACAAACTCCGCGACTCCCTCTTGAAGGTTCTCGACAAGCCGGCCTCGGCCGTGGTCTCCGGCCTGCCGCTGGTCACAAAACCGATGCTGACGCGCCTGAAACTGATCCGCGACGCCTTTGCGGCGCTGGCACCGGGTGCGCCCTTCGTGCAGTTCACCTATTCGGTCGCGCCGCCGATCCCGAAATCGCTGCCCGGCGTGTCCACAGAAGCTTCCGAGCGGATCTGGATGAACCTTCCGCCCGCCCGGGTCTGGGTGTATCGCAAGGGCTGAGATCGCCCGGCGCGTCTGCGCGGCGGGATTGGCCCGAACCGCGATTTATAAAATATGTCCGCGCTGAAAATCCTCGTGATCCCGGGATCGCTTCGATCCGGCTCGCTCAATGCGAGGCTGGCGGCGGCCGCCGCGCATGAACTCGCGCTATCCGGCGCCGAAGTCACCCGCATCTCGCTGTCGGATTTCCCGCTGCCGATCTATGACGGCGACCTGCAGGCGAAGTCCGGCGTGCCCAAGCACGCGGTCAATCTGAAGCGCATGATCGGTGCCCATCACGGCGTCCTGATCGTGACGCCGGAATATAATTCCTCGGTGCCGGCGCTGGTCAAGAACACCATCGACTGGATCAGCCGGGTGCAGGACCCGCACGAAACCCGCGGCCAGGTGTTTTGCGGCGCCGTATTTGCGATCGCATCGGCCTCGGGCGGCCGGCTCGGCGGCACGCGGGCGCTGGCGGCGTTGCGGCTGATTTTGACGGCCTGCCATGCCAGCGTGGTTCCGAACCAGCTCGCATTGTCGTTCGCGGACCAGGCCTATGACGAGATGGACCGCTTGAAACATCAGGCCGACAGCGAAGCGCTCAAAGCGCTGGTGCGGCAGTTGATCGACCATTCCCAACGCATGATGTGAGGTGACATGCAGCCTGCCAGTATCGCTCCGAAAGACCGGTTGATTGTGGCGCTCGATCTGCCCGGCGTCGCCGAGGCGGAAGCGATGGTGGCGCGGCTCGGTGACAGCGTAACGTTCTACAAGATCGGCTATCAGCTGGCCTATGCCGGCGGCTTGCCGCTGGCCCGTCAACTGTCGGGCACGGGCAAGAAAGTGTTCGTCGATCTCAAGCTGCACGATATCGGCAACACCGTTGCGCGCGGTGTCGAGAGCATCGCCAAATTGGGCGCGACATTCCTGACCGTGCACGCCTATCCGCAGACCATGAAGGCGGCGGTGGAAGCGCGCGCGGGCTCTAGCCTCAAAATCCTCGCCGTCACCGTGCTGACCTCCTATGACGATGGCGACCTGCATGCCGCCGGCTATCGGCTCAACGTTTCGGACCTGGTCGAGGCGCGGGCCCAGCAGGCGCAGGTGCTCGGCGTCGACGGGCTGGTGAGTTCGCCGGAAGAGGCGGCGAGTTTGCGCAAGATCGTCGGCCACCAGATGGATCTGGTGACGCCGGGCATCCGGCCGGCGGGAGCTGCAACCGGCGACCAGAAGCGCATCATGACGCCGGCGCGCGCGATTGCCGCCGGGGCGGATTACCTGGTGGTGGGGCGGCCGGTCACCGAAGCCGCCGACCCCAAAGTTGCCGCGGATGCCATTCAAAAAGAAATCGCGCAGGCGCTGGGCTGAGAGCACCGCAAGAAGACCAACGCAAGAAGGAAACCGAAGATGGCAAAAGGCTACTGGATCGCACGCATCGATATTCACAACATGGACGGCTACAAGGATTACATCGCGCAAAACGGTCCGGTGTTCGCGAAATACGGCGCCAAATTCCTGGTGCGGGGCGGCACGCATGAAACCCGGGAAGGCACGTCGCGGTCGCGCAACGTGGTGCTCGAATTCAAGGACTACGAGACCGCTTTGGCCTGCTACAATTCGCCGGAATACGCCCGCCTGGTCGCGCTCCGCAGCCCGCATTCGGAAGGCGATCTCGTCATCATCGAAGGCTATGACGGCCCGCAACCCGGGTGAGGCCGGCCCCGATCGGTTGCCGGACCGGCCCTATCCCGGCTATACCCCGTGAAGAGGTGAAGCCATGGCCGACATGCGTTTGATCGTAGCTGGTGCCGGCGGCCGGATGGGTCGCACGCTGACGCGCGTCATTTCGGAGACGAAAGGTGCGGTTCTTGCCGGCGCGCTGGAGGCGCCCGGTTCTGAACTGCTGGGCAAGGACGCCGGCGTCCTCGCCGGCCTGCCCCAAAACGGCATCAAACTCTCGGCCGATCTGTGGGCGCTCTCGGCGAGCGCCGACGGCATTCTCGATTTCACGGTTCCCGCCGCCACCATCGCCAATGTGGCGATCGCCGCCGAACGCAAGCTGGTGCACGTGGTCGGAACCACCGGACTGTCGGAATCCGATATGGCCGTGATCAAGAGCGTGACGTCCCGCGCCATCGTCGTGCAGTCGGGCAATATGAGCCTTGGCGTCAATCTGCTGGCGGCCGTGGTGAAGCGGGTCGCGCAATCGCTCGATGCGGATTTCGATATCGAAATTCTGGAGATGCATCACAAGGCCAAGGTCGATGCGCCGTCGGGGACCGCCCTGATGCTGGGTGAGGCCGCCGCCGCGGGCCGCGGTATCGACCTGCATCTGCATTCGGCGCGCGGACGCGACGGCATTACCGGCGCGCGCAAGGCCGGCGATATCGGTTTTGCGTCGCTGCGCGGCGGCACCGTCACCGGCGAACACAGCGTGATCTTTGCAGGCGCCATGGAGCGTATCGAGCTGACGCATCGCGCCGAGGACCGCACCATGTTCGCGCAAGGCGCTGTCAAGGCGGCGTTGTGGGCGCAGGGCAAGACGCCCGGCCTGTATTCCATGGCCGATGTACTGGGCCTCGGCGACTTCTAGTTTAGAAGCAGAAGCTCGCTGATGAAAAAGGTCTATGAAATAGACGGAAGCAAGTTTGATAATCTTGAAGCGTTTTACGACCACATTGGCGACGTTCTGATTCCCGGCTTTGAATGGGGAAGAAATCTGGATGCCTTCAACGACATCTTGCGGGGCGGTTTCGGAACGCCTGACGGGGGGTTCATCGTAAGGTGGAAGAATTCAGATCGGTCTCAACTAGAGTTGGGATATCCAGAGACCGTCCGATACGTCGAGCACAAACTCACGAGATGCCATCCGGATAATCGTGAGCGCGTCAAAAGTGACCTTTTGCTTGCACAACAGGGGAAGGGACAAACCCTTTTCGAGATTTTGACGGACATTATTCGCGACCATGGACCGAGCGGCAGACAGGCCGAAGATGCAGTCGAGTTGGTATTGAGCTAACCGATGTGCTGGGACTGACGGACGTCCAAGAATTTGAAGACGCGGCAAATTCGAAGTCCACTGACCTCATCCAGAGGTGCGAGCGTAGCGAGCCTCGAAGGATGGGCCACGGGCGCTTTCCGTCCTTCGAGGCGCGCGAGAGCGCGCACCTCAGGATGACGCGATTGGAAAGCGGTTGTTAGGTCAACCCAACAACGCTCAGCCTTGCTTGTTCGGGCGCAGCAATGACATGCCGGTCATGTCAGCCGGCTTCGGCAATTGCATCAGGTCGAGCAGCGTCGGCGCAATATCGGCCAGCCGGCCTTCCGCCAATGTCACGTCGCCGCCGCCCTGCAGCAGCAGGGGCACCGGGTTCGTCGTGTGCGCGGTATGCGGACCGCCGGTGGTGGGGTCGCGCATCATTTCGCAGTTGCCGTGATCGGCGGTCACCAGCAGGGCGCCGCCGGATCGCTCGATCGCCTCCGAGATTTTCCCGAGTGCGGTGTCCACGGTTTCGACCGCTTTGATCGCAGCCGCCAGATTGCCCGAGTGGCCAACCATGTCCGGATTGGCGTAGTTCAGGACGATCAAATCGTACTTGCCCGAGTCGATCGCCTCCACAGCCTTCGCCGTCAGCTCGGGAGCCGACATTTCCGGTTGCAGGTCATAGGTCGCGACCTTGGGCGACGGCACCATGATGCGGTCCTCGCCGGCAAAAGGTTCTTCCCGTCCACCGTTGAGAAAATAGGTGACGTGGGGATATTTTTCCGTTTCGGCCATCCGCAATTGTGTCCGGTTTGCCGCTGCGGTGACTTCGCCCAGGATGTTCGGAAACGCCTGCGGCGAAAATATCGTTTGCATCATCCTGTCCAGATCCGCGCTGTACTGCGTCATGCCGACGGCGGCGGCGAACCGGACGCTGCGTTTGCGCGGGAAACCGGCAAACGACGGATCGAGCATCGCACCCAGGATCTCGCGGACGCGATCGGCGCGAAAGTTGAAAGAGAGCACGCCGTCGCCATCCCGGATGCCGGCGTAATTGCCGATCACCGACGGCACGACGAACTCGTCGGTGACATCATGCGCATAGGCATCTGACATTGCCGATTGCGCGTCGGCAAAATGCGGACCTTCGGCCTCGACGATTGCGCCATAGGCCTTGGCGACGCGGTCCCAGCGTTTGTCGCGGTCCATCGCATAGTATCGCCCGACAACAGTGGCGATCGAAACCTGTGGCGGTAGCGCCGCAGCCAGCCGCTTCAAATCATCGGCCCCCGATCTCGGCGGCGTATCGCGTCCGTCCGTGAGGGCGTGTACGACCGCCGGCACGCCATGCTCGGTGAGGATGGCGGCCAGCGCCGCGGCGTGGTCCTGATGCGAATGCACGCCGCCTGGCGAAACCAGGCCGATCAGATGACAGGTGCCGCCGCTCTGCTTCAATGACTGGATCAGCGCGGTGAGGGCCGTTGCGGACCTGATTTCGCCGGTTGCAATGGCGTCGTTGATCCGCGGCAGGTCCTGCATCACCACGCGGCCCGCGCCGATATTCAGGTGCCCTACTTCGGAATTACCCATCTGCCCCTCGGGCAGCCCGACATCCCGTCCCGACGTCCTCAGGAATGCGCGCGGACCCGTGTTCCACAGCCGATCGAAGTTCGGTGTTTTGGCCTGACGAACAGCATTGTCGGCCGGATCCTCGCGCCAGCCCCAACCATCCAAGATCGCTAGCATCACGGGACGACGGTTCTGCATTGACGGGCCTCTCGCTGTTTACCCCAGCGTGGTTGTGAGCGATCGATATGCGATCGTCAATCGAGGCATGCCCTCCACGGTTCCCTGCCGGGCGCTCTGCGAAGACGACATATCAGCCATCGGTAATCGGGGGTTACGCCGAGACGCGAGCGCCTGGCGCGCGATCAGCATGACGAGACTTGCCGTGAACGCCGCCAGCGCCAGCACGGACATGACCATGCGCAGCGCATTCCAGAACATCCAGGGTTCAAGATAGGCCCGCCAGATCGCGGCGGCGTTCTCCGTGGCCGGTACCACGGTTGCGAGACCTTCGTTCAGCGGCACGCTGTAAAGCAGCGTCACCATGAATGCGCCGAGGCCATAGATGGCGGTGCCGAGCAGGGCCAGCGCCAGCGGCCAGCCGCCGGCGCCGATCAGCAGCAGGGCAGCGAGCGCTCCGAACCCCAACGTGCCGAAAAAGCTGAACGCGAAAACCGCGTTGCGAACCACCGCGTTGATGCCCTGCATCGCCTTGATCGCCGATACGGCGTCGGTGGCCGCGAGGCCCGGCATCACCGAGCAATGGTAGGCGTAGAAGAATCCGGCGACCAGCGCAGCCGCGAGAACCGAAAGTGCAAGACAGGATAGCCGCAGGAATTGCATTGCCGCAGCCCGGTGAAGCCGTAGGCTCTACCGATCCTGCGAATCTAGTTCAAGCCCACGAATCTAATTCAAGCCCACCTGGCCGGCTTCCCAGCCCAGCATCGCCTGCTTGCGGGTGATGCCCCAGTGATAGCCGGTCAGCGCGCCGCCTTTGCCGAGCGCGCGATGGCAGGGTACCACGAACGACACCGGGTTGCGGCCGACCGCGGCACCGACGGCGCGAGACGCCTTTGGATTTTTGATCTTGTTGGCGATGTCGGAATAGCAGACCGCGCGTCCCATCGGGATCTTCAGCAAGGTTTCCCAGACGCGGACCTCGAAGTCGGTGCCGATCAGCACCACGCGCAGCGGCTGGTCCGGACGCCACATCCTGGTGTCGAAGATGCGCTGCGCGAGATCGGCCGTGCCGTCGCGGTCCTCGATATAGGTCGCGTTCGGCCAGCGCCGCTTCATGTCGGCGAAGGCGGCCGGCTCCCCGCCGGGATCGGCGAAGGCGAGCCCCGCAAGGCCGCGGCCGCTGGCGATCACAATGGCCGTGCCGAATGGCGAGGGATGGAAGCCGTAGCGCAGCGTCATGCCGGCGCCGCCGTTCTTCCATTCGCCCGGCGACATCGCCTCATGTGTCACGAACAGATCGTGCAGCCGGCCCGGACCCGACAGCCCGGAATCGAGCGCCGCGTCGAGCACGCTGGCCGAATCGCGCAACAAGCCCTTGGCGTGATCGAGCGTGAGCGCCTGCATGAAGGCCTTTGGCGTCAGCCCTGCCCAGCGGCGGAACAGATGGTGCAATTCATCCGGGGTCACGGAAGCCGCTTCCGCCATCGCTTCGATGGTCGGCTGCGCGCGCCAGTGTTCCGAGATGAAAGCGATGGCGCGGCGCACCGAATCATAGTCGCGCAGCGCGGCGTTCTGGGGGCCCGGCTTGGTGAGGCGCTGGTCATGTATCGCGAGTGTCATCATGGGATCAGATTTAGGGCTCATCCGACCTCCAAACCACCCGATTTCCGACGAGTGATCACGTTATTGGGTTGTAGGTAATGCCGCGTTTGGCGGCTTGCAGCGCGGCCAGTAAAGCCTTGGCAAAGCTTGCCTTTTCGTCGGGTCCCAAAAAATGCCCGACCGAGACGCGGCGGCCGCGCGAGACCAGATAAAGCCGCTCGATGCCGAATTCGGGGTCGCCGGTCTGGTCAAGCCGCACCCAGAGCGGATTGAGCACCCATTCCACCACATGGCCGCGATGGCTGATCCGGCGCACCCGCAACTCCGACGGCGTCACCGTGATTTCCTCCGACGCATTGGCGCTGCGGAAATTGACGCGGAACGCCCAGTAGATCACGAGCACATCAAGCCCGAAGAACCCGAACACCGGCCAGGCGCCCATCAACAGGAACGCGACGCCCGCGACAAAGCTGACCGCACAGAGAAATCCCATCAGCACCAGGAAGCCGGTGCGGTTGAGCGAGCGATGCGGCGTCAGCCGTGCCGAAAACAGCTTCGGCTGGTCAACGTCCCGATCAAAGTCGTTGCTTGCGGTCATCGCGGATCAGTATACCCGGATCATGGCCAAAATCATCCGCGCTAAAGCTGCCAAAAAAACAAGTATTCCACCCGTGCCCCGGAAAACAGCAAGGAAACCGGCAAAGAACGCCGCGGCGCCGAAGCCAGCCAAAACACCGCTCAAGCCCGCGACCAAGAAGTCACCGAAGCCAAGGCCCTGGACGGCAGCCGAAGTCCATGAGCTCTTCAGCCGCTTTCGCAAAGCCAATCCGGAGCCGAAGGGCGAGCTCGAACATCTCAACTCCTATACGCTGCTGGTCGCCGTGGTGCTGTCGGCGCAGGCGACCGATGCCGGAGTCAACCGCGCGACGCGGGCGCTGTTTGCGGTGGCCGACACGCCGCAAAAGATGCTCGCGCTCGGCGAGGACACCGTGCGCGACTACATCAAGACCGTCGGGCTTTATCGCAACAAGGCCAAGAACGTCATCGCGCTCTCGCAGAAGCTGATTACGGAATTCGGCGGCGAGGTGCCGCGCACCCGCGCCGAGATCGAGTCGCTGCCCGGCGCCGGCCGCAAGACCGCGAATGTCGTGCTCAACATGGCCTTCGGCGAGCACACCATGGCGGTGGATACCCACGTGTTCCGCGTCGGCAATCGCACCGGCCTGGCGCCCGGCAACAACGTGCTCGAGGTCGAACTCGGGCTGGAGAAGATGATCCCGTCCGAGTTCATGCTGCACGCGCATCACTGGCTGATCCTGCACGGCCGCTACACCTGCCTGGCACGCAAGCCACGCTGCGAGGTGTGTTTGATCAATGACCTCTGCCGTTGGCCGGAGAAGACGGTGTGAGGGCTTTCTTACCTCGCCCCGCTTGCGGGGAGAGGTCGGATCGCACTTGCGATCCGGGTGAGGGGGTACAGGTCCCTCGGCAATCTTTGCTCGGAGAGAGGCCCCTCACCCCGACCCTCTCCCCGCAAGAGCGGGGCGAGGGAGAAAAGCGGCTCACACCACCGGCATTCCCGTGCGCCGCCCCGGCTCGATCAGCTCGGGCCGCGGGCCGCTCAATCGCTTGTGCATGTGAACCATGAAGGCCATGCCAAACAGGGGCGTCGCCAGGTTGACGATCGGGATCGACACGAAGGCGGCGATGATCAGCCCCGCCGTGAACACGGTCGCCGCATTGTCCTTGCGCATCGCCTTGGCTTCCGCGGGCGGGCGGAAACGCATCGCCGCGAGTTCGAAATATTCCCGGCCCAATAGCCAGGCGGTGGCGAAGAAGAAGATCAGAAGACCGGCGCCCGCGAACAGTACAAAAGGCAGCGCGATCAAATAGACCAGGATGGTCAGCAGCGCCGTCTTGACGCCCTCGGGGATCGCGACGCCAAGCGGCAGCGCGGAGCCGGGCTTTTCGGCCGGATAATGCTTGCGCTCGACATGGTCGGCGACGTCGTCGACGAACACGCTGGCAACCAGCGAGGTGATCGCAGGCATCAGGAAGATGCCGCCGAGCACGACGCCAAGCCCGGCCGCGATCGAGACGATCCAGGCCAGGATGTTCAGCGGCGTGTGAAAGCCCGGGCCGAGCAGCCCTTCCGCCCAGCCTTCGCCATATTCGGCGAACCAGCTCAGCAGCCGCTGCAGTCCAACTGCCAGCACCGTGATCAACACCAGCGCCAGCCCGATCGAACGCCACAGAATGGTGCGCATCGGCGGCGACAGGATTTGGGAAAGCGCCTTGATGGCGGCGTCCAGCATAGATGGCCTCTATCTCACTCGAAAAACCCTCGCGAGAGGTAGAGATGCAATCGGGCTTCGGCAAGACCGGGGCAGGACAAGCCGTCAGCGATCCCGCCCACGCATTTGCGTTATGCAGCCGTGACGGCACCATCGGGCAGATTATGTTTTCCCGGCAAGTCCTGAAGGCCTAATCTGCACCGCGAAAGACGGCGCAAGGGAGAAGCCATGACCGGGACGGGACTGCCGCTTGAGGGCGTGAGGGTCGTCGAAATGACCCATATGGTGATGGGCCCGACCTGCGGCATGATCCTGGCGCAGCTCGGCGCCGAGGTGATCAAGGTCGAGCCGCCGGTCGGCGACAAGACCCGCAGCCTGGGCGGCATGGGCGTCTCGTTCTTCCCGCTGTTCAACCGCGGCAAGCGGAGCGTGGTGCTCGATCTCGCCAGGGTCGAAGATCGCGAGACCATGGACCGGCTGCTCGCCAGCGCCGACGTGTTCCTGGAAAATTTTCGCGATGGCGCGCTCGAAAAGCAGAGTCTCGGCGCCGAAGAACTGCGCCGCAGGCATCCGCATCTGATCGTCGCCGGCCACAAGGGATTTCTGTCCGGCCCCTACGAGCATCGTCCCGCGCTCGACGAGGTCGTGCAGATGATGTCGGGCCTCGCCGCCATGACCGGCACGCGCGACAAGCCGCAACGCGTCGGCTCGTCCGCCAACGACATCATGGGCGGCATGTTCGGCGTGATCGCGATTCTCGCCGCGCTTTACCAGAAGCGCGGCGGCAAGAAAGATGGCGCCGATATCAGGATCGGACTGTTCGAGAACTGCCTGTTTCTCGTCGCGCAGCACATGGTCGAATATGAAATGACCGGCCGCAAGCCGCGCTCGATGCCGGAGCGCGAACATGCGTGGCCGATCTATGACATCTTCGACACCGCCGGCGGCGAGCGTATCTTCATCGGCGTCGTCACCGAGGGCCATTGGCAAAGTTTCTGCCGCGAGTTCGGCTTGCAGGAATTCCTTGATGATCCGGCCTTGCGCAACACCACGGAGCGGATCATGGCGCGGGACCGGATCATTCCGCGCGTGGCCGAGGTAATCAAAGGTTGGAACGTGGCCGATCTGTCTGCCAAGCTCGATGCGCTCAACATCTGCTTCTCGCCGATCAATCGCCCGGAAGATTTGCTGCAAGACCCACACGTGCTGCGCCCCGGCGGGCTCGTGAACAATTTCAACGCCGATGGCGCGTCGTTCCGTGTTCCCGCATTGCCCGTGGAATGGAACGGCAGCAATATCGGCGAAGGCCTGAAAGTACCGGTGCTTGGTGCCGACACCGAGTCCGTCCGCGCCGAACTGGACAAACAAACTTCAACCGACAACGCTGCGTGAGGCTGCCATGACCCGCCTTCAGGACGTCTATCCCGACAACAAGATCATTCTGCGCGAGGTGGGGTTGCGCGACGGGCTGCAGCTGGTGAAGAAATTCCCGTCCACCGCCGCCAAACAGCGCTGGATCCGCGACGAATACGCCGCCGGGGTGCGGCATTTCGAGGTCGGCTCGTTTCTGCCTGCCAAAACCTTTCCGCAATTCACCGACGTACGCGACATCATCGCGACCATCGCATCGCTGCCCGGCGCCTATGGAATCGCGCTGACGCTGAACGAGCGCGGCGTCAACGAGGCGCTGGAATCAGGCGTGGCCGAAGTGGCAACGGTGGTCTCGGCGACCGAAGAGCACAGCCAGGCCAATGCCAACCGCTCCCGCGAATCCGCGATCGCCAACGTCAGGCGGCTCTGCGAACTGCGCGACGCCACCGCGCACAAGCCGGTCGTGAACGCCGCGATCTCAATGGCGCTGGGCTGTTCGATCGTCGGCGCCGTCGATCCGAACGAAGTGATCAGGATTGCGGAAAAGCTGTTCGAGGCCGGCGTCGACATGGTCGCGGTCGCCGATACCGTCGGCTATGCCGGCCCGAAGCAGGTCGGCGAACTGACGGCGGCCGTGGTGAAAATCGCGGGCTCAAAGCCGGTCTGCATTCATCTGCACGATACCCGCGGCATGGGAATCGCCAACGCCTCCGCCGCGCTCGATGCCGGCGCGCGCGTGCTGGACGGATCGCTGGGCGGTCTCGGCGGCTGCCCGTTCGCGCCGGGGGCGACGGGCAATGTCGTGTTCGAGGATCTCGTGTTTCTGTGCGAGAGCAAGGGATTTTCGACCGGCATCGATATCGAGAAACTGGTCGCGGTGCGCTCCATCCTGAAATCGGAAATGCCCGACGAGCAGCTCTATGGCGGGATGGCGCGTGCCGGATTGCCGTGCGGCACGGCGGCGAAGGCGGCGTGATTTCTACTCCCTCACCCCGCGCTTGCGGGGAGAGGGTTGGGGTGAGGGGCGCTCTATCCGCGAACGCCTGTGCCAATTGATGGACCTGTGCCCCCTCACCCGGATCGCAAGGGCGATCCGACATCTCCCCGCAAGCGGGGCGAGGTTAGTCTCAACCGTGCCTGTGCGCACGCTTGCGCGGCTTCTTGTCCGGCGCAGTTGGAATCATCACCACGCGCCCGTAGCGCACGCCACGCTCGGCGATGATGTGATCGGCGAAATGCCTGACCTCGCCGGATGCGCCCTTCAGTGCCGTCACCTCCATGCAGCTGTCGTCGTCGAGATGGACATGCAGTGTCGCCAGCGACAAATCATGGTGGCCGTGAAAATTCTGCACCAGCCGCTTCGACAAATCGCGCGCGGCGTGGTCGTAGACATAGACCAGCGCGGCCACGCATTGCCCTGACGGTGCCGCATCCTCGGCGCTTTGCTGCAGGCCGGCGCGCGCGAGGTCGCGGATGATCTCGGAGCGGTTCTGGTAGCCGCGCGCCTTGGCCGCGGCATCGATGTCTGCCAGCAAATCGTCTTCGATCGTGATCGTGATCCGTTGCATCTGGGAATTCCGTACTTTTGCCAGTATGATAATTCGGTTATATCATCATACCGGACTTGCTGGCGTGACTGGCCGGGTTCGGTCGAGCCGGTGTGGTCGCCCGACTGTAACAGCTATCAAGCGGGGGCATGGGCGTTGCGTGTTGCTTCCTGGCGGATATTTGCCGCCGCCGCATTGCTTGTCCCCGTGGCGGCTCCGGTGAATGCGCAGACCGTTGCTGCGGTAGGCCTGCTTCCGCCGGTTACGGTAACGCAGCCCGAAGCGCCGCCGCCGAAACGAATGAAACCGTCGTCTCGGCGGGAGTGGGGCACGCGCGGCGCACTCGCCGTTCAAGCGACCCAGCCGACCAATGCGGGCGCCAGCGGCGTGACGCGGGGTATTTCATCCGAGGGCGCCGCAGCCCCGCAGCCCACCGCCGCCAGCGCCATGCGCATTGACGGCACGGAAGTGAATGCCGTTCCGTATCTGCGGCCCGGCGAGGCGCTGGAGGCCGTGCCCGGGCTGATTGTCACCCAGCATTCCGGCGAGGGCAAAGCCAATCAATATTTTTTGCGCGGCTTCAATCTCGACCATGGGACTGATCTCTCCATCAAGGTGGACGGCATGCCCGTCAACATGCCGACGCATGGCCACGGACAGGGCTACGCGGATATCAACTTCTTGATCCCGGAGCTGATTCAGTCGCTGTATGTCCGCAAGGGTCCGTACTTTGCCGATGTGGGCGACTTCAGCTCCGCCGGCGCCGTCGAAATCGACTACCTCACCAAGCTGCCGAAAAATCTGGCCGAGCTCACCATTGGCAGCTTCGGGTATCGGCGCGGGCTGGCCGCCGGTTCAGTCCCGGTCGGTGCGGGTACGCTGCTCTCGGCCATCGAAGCGGTCAAGTACAACGGTCCGTGGGACGTGCCGGACGATGTGCGCAAGATCAACGGCGTCATGCGCTACAGCCAGGGTACCGCGACCGACGGCTTGACGCTGACGGCGATGGCTTATTCCAACGGCTGGAATGCGACCGACCAGGTGCCGCAGCGCGCCATCGACCAGGGCACTATCGGCCCGGGCGTGATCGGCCGGTTCGGCTCGCTCGATCCGACCGACGGCGGTTTGGCCAGCCGCTTCAGCCTGTCCGGCAATTTCGCGCATTCGAGCGAATACGGGCAGAGCAGGATCAGCGCCTATGCCGTCCGTTCCGGCCTGCAGCTCTACAACAATTTCACTTACCTTCTCGACGACCCCGTTCAAGGCGATCAGTTCAACCAGCTGGACCGCCGCACCCTCGGCGGCTTCGATGCACGGCACGCCTTCGATTGGCGCCTCGGCGGATTGGAGACGCAAACCCGCGTCGGCCTGCAAAGCCGCTATGACGACGTCCATGTCGGCCTGTTCAAGACGCAGCAGCGAGGCTGGCTCTCGACCGTGCGCGAGGACCGCGTAAGAGAGGGCAATGTCGGCGTCTGGATCGACAGCACGACGCGCTGGACGGACTGGCTGCGCACCACCGTCGGCATTCGCGAGGATGTCTTTGCCGGAAGTGTCCTGAGCGACACGCCGGAAAACTCCGGCAATGCGCAGGCTTCGATGGCGAGCCCGAAGGCCGGCATCGTGCTTGGGCCCTGGTACAAGACTGAGTTTTACGCAAATGCCGGTTACGGCCTGCACAGCAACGACATCCGCGGCGCGACGATCACGCTCGATCCCATCGACAAGATAACGCCGCAGGACCGCGTGCCGTTGCTGGTTCGCTCGAAGGGCGCCGAACTCGGCGTCCGCACCAAGGCGATTGACGGACTCACAAGCTCGGTCGCGGTCTTTGTACTCGACTTCGATTCCGAACTGCTGTTCGTCGGCGATGCCGGCACCACTGAGGCCAGCCGGCCCAGCCGCCGCCTTGGCGTGGAGTGGACCAACAAGTACAAGCCGGTGCCGTGGCTGACGTTCGATCTGGATGTTGCGTATACAAGCGCCCGCTTTACCGATTTCGATGTCGCGGGCGATCGGATCCCCGGCGCACCGGCCTGGATTGCGAGTGGTGCGATCACTTTTGGCCATGAGACAGGTTGGTTCGGCGCGCTGAAGGGACGCTATTTCGGCCCGCGTCCGCTCATCGAGGACGACAGCGTGCGTTCGCAGTCATCGCTGATCTTCAACGCGCGCGCCGGCTACCGGTTCGACAACGGCATGCGCCTGCAGCTCGACGTGCTCAATCTGTTCAACGCGAAGACCAACCAGATCGAATATCATTATCTGTCGCGGTTGCCGGGCGAGCCGATCGGCGGTGTCGCCGACCGCCACGTGCATCCGGCGGAGCCGCTGGCGATGAGACTGACGCTGGCGGGGAAATTTTAGAACCTACGCCGCCTCAAACACCCCGTGGCGCCGACGGGCGCGGCGTTCTGGCGCGCGAACCGCGACATATTCGACGGCGAGGAAATGCTCCGACACGGTCACGCGCTCGACCATGGTCGGTTGCACGGTGACCTCGGTCATTTCTTCAGCCGAAACCGGAAGCGGCGTCGTTTCGTCAATCTCCTCAGGAACAAGCGACGGCGACTCGACTTCTGGAAACACACCGAATTCGCCGGCTACCTCCTGGAGCGGCTTCTGCTTGTCGGCCCAATGCAGGCCCAGATAGTCGAAGCCGTGCACGATGGTGGGTTTGACGACTTCGAAATAGGGCGAGATATCGAAATCGCGCGGCATGTAGAGCGACGAATCGCGAATGTGGAGAATCTCGCGCCGGGCTTTTCGCGAGGCGGCGCGGGTGATCTTGGGCAGGATCGGGTAACGCACGGCGTCGAACGCCTGTGCGATCAGCGCCGAGCAGATGATCTTGGTGGGATCGCCGGAACCGAACGCGATCAGGCGCCGTCGCCAGCGCTGCGGCACCGGCAGCGGGAAGAGATATCGCGCCAGGTCGACGATGTTCTTGGTGTCGTAGCCGAAGCCGATCCGGTTGATGGCGTAGCGGCACACCGTGATGCGGTCCTCATAGGACAGGCCGACGGGACGGCAAAGGCGGGTGTGATAGGGATAGTATTTCGACAGCGGGGCCGAGGTCACGCCCTCGCCGATATTGGCCTCGATCAGGACGTGAGGTTCACCGTCGGGCTCTGTCGCGCCGTCGATCGGCCCAACATAGAGCGCGGCATGCGACCAGGTCGATTGCGTGAGGTATTTGATGATGCCGGAAATGCGGTTGTTGCCTTCGACGAGCAGCACATCGCCCGCCTCGATGACACCGCGCAGATGCTCGGGATCGCTGGGCGTGAACGGCTCATAGCCCGGGACCTCCTTCTGCAGGTAGGCCGCAATCAGCTGACCGACGGTATCGAGCATTACGCCCATGAAATCCCCCCGCGGTTCTTTGACCGCATTTTTGCTCCCTTAGCATGGTCGCAAGCGGTTTCAATTTAGTTCATGCGTGAAACGGATCAATCATGATTGATTTACCATGAGTGTTGCCGCGTACGGTGAGATGCGGCAGAGTTCGCTAGCTGTTCTCGTTGCTTCAAGGCCCCGGAAACCATGACATGACAATGACCCGCCGCGATTTCCTCTCGGCGTCCGCGGGCCTGGCGGCGCTGCCGGTTTTCGGTGGACGCGCAGGGGCCGCGCCACTGCCGCGCGAGGCTGACATTGTCGTGATCGGCGCCGGCGCCGCCGGTATTGCTGCGGCGCGGCGGATCATGGCGGCGAACCGCAAGGTGATCGTGGTGGAGGCGTCGAGTCAGATCGGCGGCCGCTGTCAAACCGATGTGTCGACCTTCGACGTGCCGTTCGATCGCGGCGCCCGCTGGATGCACAATCCCGAGACCAATCCGATGATCAAGCTGGCGCGTGCCGCGGGGCTCGAGATCACCACCGCGCCCTCGGGCCAGAAAATCCGCATCGGCCGCCGCAACGCCCGCGCCGGCGAGACCGAAGAGTTTCTGGCAGCCTTGGTGCGCGCCAACCGCGCCATCGACGAGGCCTCGCGCCGCTTCGACGTCTCCTGCGCCTCGGTGCTGCCGAAGGATCTCGGCGACTGGGCCGGTACCGCGGAGTTCGTGCTCGGCGCTAATTTCTCCGGCAAGGACCTGAAAGACGTCTCGGTCGTCGACAAGGCGCGCGCGCAGGATCGCAACACCGCGATCGCCTGCCGCCAGGGGTTGGGCACGCTGATCAACAAACTCGGCGAGCAGGTGCCGCTGTCGCTGTCGACGCCGGCGAACCGGATTTCCTGGAGCAGCCGCGACGTTGCGGTGGAAACGCCGTCCGGCAAGATCGTCGCGCGCGCCGCCGTCGTGACAGTTTCGAGCAACGTGCTGGCCGCGGGCAATATCAAGTTCACGCCCGACATTCCCAAGCGCACGCTGGACGCCGCCGCCAAATTAAGCCTCGGCAGCTTTGACCGCATCGCGCTGCAGATGCCGGGCAATCCGCTCGGGCTCGCCCGCGATGACATCATCATCGAGCAGAGCAATTTGACGCGCACCGCATTGCTGTACGCCAACATGGGCTCGTCATCGCTGTGTTCGATCGACGTTGCCGGCTCGTTCGGCCGCGATCTCTCCGCCCAGGGCGAAAAGGCGATGATCGCGTTTGCAGTGGAGTGGTTGACCAAGCTGTACGGCAGCGAAGTCGCGGCGGCGGTGAAGAAATCCAGCGCGACGCGCTGGAACACCGCGCCATTCGCGCTCGGCGCGATGTCCGCGGCCGCGCCGGGTGCGCAGGCGTCGCGAAAAGTCCTGACCGAGCCGTTCGGCTGCATGTATCTCGCCGGTGAAGCCACGCATGAAACCTTGTGGGGCACGATCGACGGCGCCTGGGAAAGCGGCGAGCGCGCCGCCGAAGCGGCGTTGCGCAGGATCGGCGCACTAAGAGATCCCGAACCGGCGGCGCCGAAGCCGCGGCGGCGTGCACCGCAAAAGGCCGCAATGCCATCCTCGCAGTCCACCTGATGGCGCGACCGAAGGCGGTTATTTCCTGGTCGAGCGGCAAGGACAGCGCCTTTGCGCTGCACGAGATACTGCGCGCGGGCGAATTCGATGTCGTGGGGGCGCTGACGACGGTGACGGATACATTTGGCCGTGTTTCGATCCACGGCGTGCGTCAGGAGATCCTGCAGGCGCAGTGCGAAGCCGCTGGCCTGCCGCAGCGGATCGTGCCGATCCCCTATCCCTGCCCGAACGAAATCTATGAGACCCGCATGGGCGAGGCTGTCGCGCAAGCCGTCGCTGACGGCATCACGCACATGATATTTGGCGATTTATACTTGCGCGATATCCGCGCCTATCGCGAAGCGAAACTCGCCGGCACCGGCATCACGCCAATCTTTCCGCTCTGGGACCGGCCGACGCTCGAACTGGCGCAGGCGATGATGGCCAGCGGGCAGGAGGCGTATCTTGCGACGGTCGACATGAAGAAGCTCTCGGCAGAGTTCGCCGGCCGCAAGTTCGATGCGCAGCTGCTGGCTGACCTGCCGGACGGCGTCGATCCCTGCGGCGAGAACGGCGAATTTCACACCTGCGTGGTGGCGGGGCCGCTGTTTTCACATCGCCTGGCCGTCAGCACCGGCGAGCGCGTCGAACGCGATGGCTACGCCTATTGCGATCTGGTGCTGGCGAAATCGTAGGGTAGGCAAAGCCACCGGGTCGCGCGCATGAGCGCCCGATGACAGGCACCGCGTGCCCACCACAATCACGGGCGCACGAAGATGGTGGGCACGGCGCAAGAGCGCCTTTGCCCACTCTACGATCTGGTGATCTACCGCAGGATGCCATCCAGCGCCGGCAGGCCGACGATGACGGCCATCGCGATCAGCGCGTAGCAAGTCGCGCGGAACAGTGCTTCGCTGGCGCGGCCGAACAGCGAGGCGCCGAACCAGACGCCGATGGCGTAAGTCGGCCCGACCACCAGCGAAAATTTGAGCGCATCCATCGTGATCAGTCCGGTCAGGCCGTAACTGACGACCGAGAAGAAGTCCGAGGCGCCGAAGAACAGCAGGATGTTGGCGCGCGCGGTGACGGATGCGATCGGGCGGCCGAGCCAGTAGCCGACGATCGGCGGCCCGCCGGTCTGCGCCAATCCGCTGCAAAAGCCGGATACGCCGCCGATTCCGACGGAAATCGTGGCGTGGTCCTTGCCCCGATAGCGCCAACCCGAGAGCAGCAACAGCAGAAGCGCAAACACGAAGGCGGAAATGATCCAGCGTGTGGTCACCGGTTCCAGCCGGCTCAGGAAATAAGTGCCGATCGGCACGCCGATCAGGGCACCGAACACCATCACGGCGGTTGCCCTGCGGTCGGCCTGCTTCCACGCGTTCGGAATCAGCGGTGCGGCTGCGATGAAATCGATGATCAGCAGCAGCGCCGCGACCAGCTGCGGCGCCGCCATGCTGCTCGCCAGCGGCATGAAGATCAGCGCGGATCCAAACCCGGAAAAGCCGCGCGCCGTTCCCGATACGAACGCGATCGCGCAGATCGCGATCGCGGCGTTGAGGTTGACGCTGGCGGGGATGAGGCTTTCGAGACTCATGTTCTATTTCTCGAACGTCTTCTTGGACGTTTTCTTGGGCGTGATGTCCGAAAGCCACTCACGCCTGTCGGCATCACGCGCGCAACGTGCCGCCGGTCTTTTTGGTCACCTCGGCCACGATCTTTGCCGCCACCGCGTCGATCTCCTGGTCGGTGAGCGTCTTCTCGCGCGGCTGGATGGTCACGGCAATCGCGACCGACTTTTTGCTATCGTCGATGCCCTTGCCTTCATAGACGTCGAACACGGTGACAGCAGTGATCAGCTTCTTGTCGACACCCTGCGCGGCGCGCACGATGTCGCCGGCCTTGACGGCGCGATCGACGATGAAGGCAAAATCGCGCGACACCGGCTGGAACGCGGAGAGTTCAAGCACCGGCTTGGCGCGGGTCGGCTTCTGCTTGGCGTCGGGTACGCGATCGAGGATCACTTCGAACGCGATCAGCGGGCCGTCGGCGCCGAGCGCCTCCAGCGTGCGCGGATGCAACTCGCCGAAATAGCCGAGCACGTTTTGCGGGCCGATCTGGATGGTGCCGGAACGTCCCGGATGCAGCCAGCTCGCGCCGCCCGGCACGATCTGCAGCGCCTGCATCGGCGCGCCGGCGGCGGCGAGCACCGCGAACGCATCGGCCTTGGCGTCGAGCGCGTCGGCCTCCGTCGAACCGGACCAGTGCCGCCCCATGCCTTTTGACGACGCGAGGCCGTGACGCACGCCCGAGGCCGCGATCAGCTGGTCTTCAGGCTTGTCGCCCCGAAACAACTGGCCGACCTCGAACAGCGCGACGTCGGATGAGCCGCGATTGGCATTGGCCTGCGCGGCGGCGATCAGGCCGGGCAGCAGGCTTGGGCGCATGTCGGACAGATCGGACGCAATCGGGTTGGCGAGCACGAGTTCGGCCTGGCCGCCGCCGAACAATTCGGCCGCGGGTTTTGAAATGAACGACCATGTCACGGCCTCGACCATCCCACGCGCCGCCAGCGCACGCTTGGCGCGGCGGGTGCGGAGCTGGATCGTGGTGAGCACCGGCTTGCGCGGCGCGTCGCCGCGCTCGAACGGCGTCATCGGCACCTTGTCGACGCCGACGATGCGCACGATCTCCTCGACGATATCGGCCTTGCCTCCGATATCGGTGCGCCAGGACGGCACCGCGATCTTCACGATCGGACCGCTGCCGGCGACCATGAAACCGAGATGGCCGAGGATGCGCTTCAGCTCGACCAGCGGCACGTCGATTGCCGCGAGCCGCTTGACCTCGCTCAGCGGGAAATCGATCACGCGGTCTTCGCCGAAGGGATTGCCGACGACGACGTTCTCCGACGGCGTGCCGCCGCACAGTTCCATCACCATTTTGGTGGCGAGCTCGAGCCCCGGCACCATGAAGGCCGGATCGACACCGCGCTCGAAGCGGTAGCGCGCATCCGAACTGACGCCGAGCTTGCGGCCGGTCTGCGCGATGTTGATCTCGTTCCACAGCGCCGATTCGATCAGCACGTCGGTCGTGTTCTCGTCGCAGCCGGAGGCTTCGCCGCCCATGATGCCGGCCAGCGACTCCACGCCATGCTCATCCGCGATCACGCAGATGCCGGGATCGAGCGTGTAGGTGCGGCCGTCGAGCGCCAGCAGGCTCTCGCCGTCGCGGGCGCGGCGTACGGTGAGATTGCCCGTCACTTTTTTGGCGTCGAACACATGCAGCGGCCGGGCGCGGTCGTAGGTCATGAAGTTGGTGATGTCGACCAGCGCGTTGATCGGACGCAGCCCGATCGACGTCAGGCGCTTCTGCAGCCATTCCGGCGACGGGCCGTTCTTGACACCGCGCACCAGCCGGAGTGCGAAGCCCGGGCACAGCGTGGTGTCTTCCACCGTCAGCTGCACCGGGCAGGGGAATTCGCCCTTGATCGGCTTGATGCCGGGGTCTTTGAGCTTGCCCATGTCGGCGGCGGAAAGATCGCGGGCGATGCCGTGCACGCCGGTGCAGTCCTGCCGGTTCGGCGTCAGGTTGATTTCGATCACGGGATCGCCGAGACCGGCCCATTGCGCGTAGGGCGCACCGATAGGCGCGTCGGCCGGCAGTTCCATGATGCCGTCATGGTCTTCGGAAATCTGCAACTCAGCCGCCGAGCACAGCATGCCGCGGCTCTCGACGCCTCTGATGGTGCCGACGCCGAGCGTGATGTTCTTGCCGGGGATGAACGTGCCGGGCGGCGAGAACACGCTGATCAGCCCGGTGCGCGCATTCGGCGCGCCGCAGACCACCTGCACCGGTGCACCGCCGTCGCCCGTATCAACCATGCAGACGCGCAGGCGATCCGCATTCGGATGCTGCTCGGCCGAGATCACCCGCGCAATCGAGAACGGCGCCAGCGCCTTGGCCTTGTCGTCGATCTGCTCGACCTCGAGCCCGATCATGGTGAGCTTGTCGGCAAGCTTTTCCAGGGGCTCGTCGGTGTCGAGATGTTCCTTCAGCCAGGAGAGCGTGAACTTCATGGCTGCTTATTCTCCACGCGGATGGTCCGCTCCCTCTCCCGCTTGCGGGGGAGGGTTGGGGTGGGGGCTCTCTCCGCAATCGCAGTGGCAATTGTTTCGAGTACTCCGACGCGATTCGTCATCACGTCATGGTTGCTGAATCGAAGCACCTGGAAACCCCTGGCCTCAATTACTGCCGATCGAACGGCGTCAGCCTGCTCGGCTTGATCTGAAAAATGTTGCCCGCCGTCGAGCTCGACCACCAGTTTTGCCGAATGACAGGCGAAGTCGGCGATGTAGTTTTTGATCGGCACCTGGCGCCGGAAGCCTATGCCGTTCAGCTTGTGGTCGCGGAGTTCGGACCACAGGATTCGTTCAGCGTCGGTGGAATTCTTTCGGAGTTCGCGCGCGTGCGTCCGGAGCTTCGAAGATACTTTCCATGTCGGAGATTTCTCGTCTGCCATCGTCACCTCCCGTGTGGAGAGACCCCCACCCCAACCCTCCCCCGCAAGCGGGAGAGGGAGTCCGACCTGTCGTTTTGTTGCAGTCTCGGTCCCGATTTCAGTCCGTTCCCTCTCCCGCTTGCGGGGGAGGGTTAGGGTGGGGGCTCTCTCCGCAACGGCAGTCCTGACGAGACTCACGTGCTCAATCCTCCCGCCAGTGTCGGGACGTCGAGCGGCTTGAAGCCGTAATGGTTGAGCCAGCGCACGTCGCTGTCGAACAGCTGCCGCAGGTCGGACATGCCGTACTTCAGCATCGCGATGCGGTCGATGCCCATGCCCCAGGCAAAGCCCTGATAGACGTCGGGGTCGATGCCGCAGGCGCGCAGCACGTTCGGATGCACCATGCCGCAGCCGAGAATCTCCAGCCAGTCCTCGCCTTCGCCGAACCGGATTTCACCCTTGTCGCGGCGGCACTGGATGTCGACCTCGAGCGAGGGCTCGGTGAACGGGAAGAACGACGGGCGGAATCGCATGTTGATGTGATCGACTTCGAAGAACGCCTTGCAGAACTCGTGCAGGATCCATTTGAGGTGGCCGAGGTGCGAGCCCTTGTCGATGACGAGGCCCTCAACCTGATGGAACTGCGGCGTATGCGTCGCGTCGGAATCGATGCGATAGGTACGGCCCGGGCAGATGATGCGGATCGGAGGCTTCTGGCCCAGCATGGTGCGCACCTGCACCGGCGAGGTGTGGGTGCGCAACAGCATGCGCGAGCCGTCTTGCTTCGGGTTGAAGAAGAACGTGTCGTGCATCTCCCGCGCCGGATGGCCTTCGGGGAAATTCAGCTTGGTGAAATTGTAGTCGTCGGTCTCGATGTCAGGACCTTCGGCGATCGCAAAGCCCATATCGGCGAAGATGACATTGACCTCTTCGAATACCTGGCTCAGCGGATGGATGCGGCCCTGCTCGGCGAGGCCATCGCGTAGCGGCAGCGTGACGTCGATGGTCTCGGACGCGAGGCGGGCGTCGAGCGCGGCCGATTTCAGGATATCGCGGCGCGCGGTCAGTGCCTGCGTGACCTTGTCCTTGGCGAGATTGATCGCCGCGCCCTGCGTCTTGCGCTCATCCGGCGACATTTTGCCGAGCGTTGCCAGCAGCGCCGAGATCGAACCTTTCTTGCCGAGCGCGGCGACGCGCACCGCTTCGAGCGCGGTTTCGTCGGCGGCGCCGGCGATATCGGAGAGGATGGTCTGTTCGAGTGTGGTGAGGTCGGACACGGTCAAATCTCTTTCGCAAAAGGCCGCCGGTTGTCGCCGCTCCCGGGCCAAAACGTCAAGCAAAAAGCCTGTTATGAGACCGGGGCTTTGAACCCTCGATCCCGCGCGCTTTACTCAAGGTGAGTTCGAAAAGGAGCACACGATGCGTTCTGGACCTGGGGTGGCCGTTCTGGCCCTCGTTCTATCGTTTGCCGCACCCGCCGCCGCCGAGGATTGTCCGGCGACGTCGAGAGACGACGTCTTGACCGCGATGAAGGCGGCGAGCTGCAATCGCGCCATGCAGATAGCCTCGGCCTGCTCAGGCGGAGCCACCGGCGACGTCGGGCTCACCGACGCCGTTGAACAAAGATGCGAAGGTGACTTCCTCACCCGCCTCAAGGCGCAGCAGAAAAAAGCCTATCAGCGCGCGAAAGACGCCTGCGACCGCAAGTACAGCGGCGAGGAAGGTACGATGTACATTTCGTTCGCGGCGTTCTGCCGGGCGAAGGTCGCCCAGCGTTACTCGCAGCGGGCGCTGAAAGCCGCGAGCCCTACACGGGCTCGCTAACGTCTCAAGTCGAGTGCCTTGATCCTCAGGCTGCGAGCGCAGCCTTGGCCTTTTCAGCGATCGCCTGGAACGCCGCCGGCTCGGTGATGGCGAGATCCGACAGCACCTTGCGGTCCACCGTGATGCCCGACTTCGACAGGCCGTTGATAAAGACGCTGTAGGTCATGCCGAACGGACGAACCGCGGCATTGATGCGCTGGATCCAGAGCGCGCGGAACGTGCGCTTCTTGCGCTTGCGGTCGCGGAAGGCATATTGCCCGGCCTTTTCGACCGCGGCCTTCGCGGCGCGGATGGTGTTCTTGCGGCGGCCGGAAAAGCCCTTGGCGGCCTTGTAGACTTTCTTGTGCTTGGCGTGAGAGGTCACACCGCGTTTGACGCGAGACATGACGGGTCTCCTTCAGATGAAAATTGGGTGACAAAATCGCCGCGCGGACGCGGCTCGGCTAAAGCGAAACGCGGACGCGATCAGGCGTTCGGCAAGAAATATTTCTTGATGTTGTCGCCGTCGGTCTTGAACAGCACGCGGGTGCCGCGGAGCTGGCGAATCTGCTTCTTCGTCCGCTTGATCATGCCGTGGCGCTTGCCGCGCTGGGCGGCCAGCACTTTGCCGGTGGCAGTCACCTTGAAGCGCTTTTTAGCGCCTGACTTGGTCTTCAGCTTGGGCATTTGGCTCTCCTATGGCCACAGGAAAACGCGCCCCGAGGGGCGCTTTTGCGGCTTAAAATGCTCGTTAGAGCGTTGAAAGTGCTCAGGTATTTTCGAAAACGAAACTACCCGCACTGGGGTCATCGACACGGCAGCCCTTAATCAGCCGGGCGATGAAGGCTGGGCTTATGGCAGACCAGACGCATGTTTGCAACGTTGAACCGGTAAACCCTGTGCTGTGACGTAATCGTTGATGTCATCACCGTCTCAGCCCCGAACAGGACCAAAATGACCAGATTTCATCGTTTCATTTCCCGCTTCCCCACCTTTTCCCAGTTTTCGGCCCTGCGCTGGCTCCCCGTGTTCGCGGCACTCGCCGCGGCCAGCGTGCCCTCCAACGCCGACGCCGCGAGAGCCTCGGGCGGCTACAACGGCACCTGGAACGTGGTGTTCGCCACCACGCGGGGCAATTGCAGTTCCGGCTATAGCGTCCCCTTCCAGGTGATGGGAACCCGGGTGTCATCGGCAGGCGGCGGCAGGGTCTCCGGCTCGGTCAGCCGTGGCGGCGCGGTTGCCGTCAACGTGTCGGTTGGCGCGTCCAAGGCCAGCGGCGGCGGCCGGCTCGCCGGCACCAGCGGCGCAGGCTCATGGAGCGGCATTATCACCGGCGATCGCTGCAGCGGCACCTGGCAGGCCACCCGCAGCTGATTTTTGCCGTAGCCGCCGCATTGGCTGTAGCTTGATGACACGCGCGCGTCGCGCGGCTTAAATCAAGGGACGCCTGATGCTGGGAGTCGGTATTCTGGGCGCCGGATTTTTCGGCGCCTTTCACGCGCGCGCGATTGCGCAAATTCCGGATATCAGCGTCGTCGCGGTGTGCGCGGAGGAACAGACGCTCGCTGAAGTTTTCGCCGCGGAACATGGCGGCAAACCATACGGCGATTGGCGCGCGATGCTGGGCGACAGCTCGGTCGACGCCGTCGCGATCACGGCACCGCATCACCTGCATGGCGAGCTGGCGGTGGCTGCGCTCCAAGCCGGCAAGCACGTCTTGCTGGAAAAGCCGATGGCGCTATCGGTCGCCGAATGCAGCCGTATCATTGCGGCAGCCGAGGCCAGCCGGCGCAAGCTGATGGTCGGGCATATCATGCATTTCGTTTGGCCCTGCCTGGTGGCGCGCGAGATCCTGGATCGCGGTGAACTTGGCAGGCCCGTGACGGGGTCGAGTTCGCTCCAGAAAATCTGGATGGAGCAGAATCGCCGGGGCTGGCATCTCGATCCCGCCACTGGCGGCGGCATGCTGATGACCGCCGGGATCCACGCGCTGGATCAGTTGGTGTGGCTGATGAACGGCCGCATCGGGTCGGTGTCAGCGGCAGTCGGCACGTCGTTTCACGATCAAAAGGCCGATGACAGCGTCATGATGCTGTTGCGCTTTGCCGACGGCCGGTTTGGGCAAGTGGCCAGCATCGGCTTCCGAGACGGCGGCGGAACCTTCGATATCGACCTCGTTTGCGAGCGCGGCACGCTGCGGATCGACTTCGAGCGCGGCGTTGCCATCGGACAAGGCGGAAAATGGACCGACGTTCCGAATTCGCATGATCCGCTGTGGATG
This sequence comes from Bradyrhizobium sp. LjRoot220, assembly GCF_964252915.1. Lineage (NCBI taxonomy): Bacteria > Pseudomonadati > Pseudomonadota > Alphaproteobacteria > Hyphomicrobiales > Nitrobacteraceae > Bradyrhizobium > Bradyrhizobium sp. LjRoot220. The sequence continues at coordinate 253,600 of NZ_CAXUPS020000006.1, read as the reverse complement.
CAGAACGCCGTTGTCAGGGAATGGCAGGCGATGGCGGCGGCGATCCCCCACGACACGGATGTGCCCGTTACCGGCGATTATGGCCGGCACATCATCGCGTGCATCGAGGCCGCGATGATTTCGGGCCGCGAACGCAGGGACGTCGAGGTTTCGGCGTGACGCCCAGGACATCGGCTGCTCCAAGCCATCACCGATATCGCTCCAGCAATTGAAAACGCCCCCGGATCAGGTCCGAGGGCGTGTTTGGCTGTCGATAGACCGATTCGAATGACGCGTTAGCGCGGCGCCAGCACCATGACGACCTGACGGCCTTCGAATCTCGCGTCCTGCTCGACCTTGGCGAACTCGGCGACGTCGGCCTTGACCTTGTCCAATAACTTGGTGCCGATCTCCTGGTGGGCCATTTCGCGGCCGCGGTAGCGCAAGGTGATCTTGACCTTGTCGCCTTCCTCGAAGAACCGCTGCATCGCGCGCATCTTCACGTCGTAATCGTGATCGTCGATCATCGGCCGCAGCTTGATCTCCTTGATCTCGACGATCTTCTGCTTCTTACGCGCTTCAGCGGCTTTTTTCTGCGCGGAATATTTGAACTTCCCGTAGTCCATGATCTTGCAAACGGGAGGATTATTGTTCGGCGAAATCTCGACAAGATCCATGCCGGCTTCGACGGCCATCTTGACGGCCAGCACGGTTTCGACCGTGCCGTGGTTGAGGCCGTTCTGGTCGATCAGCTGGATCTGTGCGTTGCGGATTTCATCGTTGGTGCGCGGCCCGTCTTTGGTTGCGGCGGGCGGGGCTCTGTTGGGACGGCGAATGGGTAATTCTCCAATGCTGTGAAGGAAGTCGATATTTTGAAGCAATACGCGGCGCTGAGCAAGCGAACTCGCTATCTGCGCTCGAAAACCGTCAAATGCGAGGCATTTTGGTCACGCCCGCCAAATAAAGCGCAACCGCACGATCCGCAAGGACAGGCGTCAAATTGCGTGCGCTTTGACCGATGAGATTGACCGACGACCCGCGCTCGCCGACAAAGCAGCGGGCAAGAGTAGCGAATCCATGAGCAATTCAGCGACAAACGATCAGGAACCGGCCCTTATCGAGGTGGGCAGCGGTGACGGCCAGCGCAAAATCGCAGTCCGGGTGCGCGCTGGGGCCGCACCCGGCCTGATCTGGCTCGGCGGTTTCAACTCCGACATGCAGGGCACCAAGGCGCTGGCGCTGGATGCCTGGGCCGCCGAACACGGCCGCGCCTGCGTCCGGTTTGACTATTCCGGCCATGGCGAATCCGGCGGCGCCTTCATCGACGGCACCATCGGGCGCTGGCTGGAAGAGAGCGTGGCCGTGTTCGCGCGGTTTTGTCGCGGCCCTCAAATCGTGATCGGCTCGTCGATGGGGGGCTGGATCGCGCTGCTGCTGGCGCGCGAGATCGCCAGGCGCGAAGCGAGCCCGGCATCGCTGGCGGGACTGGTGCTGATCGCGCCCGCGCCTGATTTCACCGAGCAATTGATGTGGAACCAGTTTACGCCCGAGATCCAGCAGGAGATCCAGACCAAGGGCGTCTGGATGCGGCCGTCGCCCTATGGCGATGGCGCGCCCTATCCGATCACGCGCGGGCTGATCGAGGACGGCCGCAACCACCTGCTGCTCGGCAACGCCATCGAGGTCGGCTGCCCCGTGCGCATCCTGCAGGGCGCGCAGGATCCTGATGTGCCGTGGCAGCACGCATTCGCGCTGGCGCACCGGCTGCCGAGCGAGGACGTGGTGCTGACCATGATCCAGGACGGCGATCACCGCCTGTCGCGGCCACAGGACATCGCCCGCATCATCGCCGCGGTAGCGGAGATCTGAGCAAGCATTCACCCTTCGAGGCGCGCAAGTGCGCGCACCTCAGGGTGACGACTACGGGTATTGCGTCATCCTGAGGTGCGAGCCACTTCGGCGAGCCTCGAAGGATGGGCCGTGAACAAGAAAGGGAGACAAACGCCATGAACACATCCGAACTGCTGCGCGCGTTCTGCGATGGTGTCGAACAGCATAACGGCAAGGCATTCGCCGAACTGTTCACGGAGGACGGCGTCTATCACGACGTGTTCTATGGCGCGTTCGCCGGCCGCGCCAAAATCGCCGAGCTGATCGACGACTGGTTCTACCGCACCGCCACTGATTTTCGCTGGGACATGCACAGCCCCGTCAGCGACGGCCAGACGCTTTATGCGCGCTATACGTTCAGCTACCGCTCGACGCTGCCGGAGGCCAAGGGCGCGCGGGCGATGTTCGAGGGCGTCGCCATCATGCGGCTGCGCGACGACAAGATTTGCGAATACCACGAGGTCGCCAACACCGCGCCGGCGTTCGTCCAGCTGAACTTTGCGCCGGAGCGGATCGCCAGGATCGTCGCCAAACAGGGCGCCGCGCTTAGGGCGCGACCGGAGATGGCGCGGCATTTGGTGGAGTGACGACGTCGTCGTCATTCCGGGGCGATGCAAAGCATCGAACCTCAGATGCGCAATTGCGCATCGGGGAATCTCGAGGTTCCGGGTTCATCGCTGCGCGATGCCCCGGAACGACGGGAGTAACTACGGCGGCGGGACGCTCGTCATCGGTTTCTTCTTCGCCAATGCCGCCACCGTCGACGTGCCAATCGGGCCTTTCTCGTCGTAGAGCCAGCACTCGCCGATCGCGATGCCGTCGCTGGCGTGGTGGTTGACCACGTCAAAGCCGATCCAGCGCGTCACCGGCAGGCGATGCAGATACAGCGGCATCGCCGCGTTTGGCGAAGAAGGGCTGATTTGTCATGGCCGGCGAACATGACGGAAACCGTGCGACGAAATCAACCCCGCTGTCATTGCCCGCGAAGGCGGGCAATCCAGTACGCCGGGACATACTAATTTGAATTCAGTGGCCTCTGGAATACTGGATGCCCCGCCTTCGCGGGGCATGACAGATGAGAGGTTACGCGCGGCGCCACTCCTCACGCACCGAGAAGTCCGCTTCCGCACCCATCGCGCCCGCTGCGAGGGACTTAAATTTCTCCCGCTCCACCAATTGCGACAGCGCCCAGACCGCGGCGCCACGCACCAGCGCGCTTGCGTCGTCGAGCAATCGTTCGGCCTCATGCGCCAGCAATGCATCGCCGGAGTTGCCGATCGCAATCAGCACATTGCGGATGAAGCGGTCGCGGCCGATGCGCTTGACCGGCGATTTGGCAAACAGCGCGCGAAACGCGCCGTCGTCGAGCCTAGCCAGTTGCGAAAGTTCTGGCGCCCGCAATTCCGCGCGGGCCGCGAGTTTCGTTTCGCGCCCTTCCTGCGCGAACTTGTTCCAGGGACACACGGCGAGGCAATCGTCGCAGCCATAGATGCGGTTGCCGATCGCTTTGCGGAATTCGTGCGGGATCGGGCCTTTGTTCTCGATCGTGAGATAGGAAATGCAGCGCCGCGCATCGAGCTGGTAGGGCGCCGGGAATGCCGCGGTCGGGCAGATGTCCTGGCAGGCGCGGCAGGAGCCGCAATGATCGTCGTCCGCCTCGTCGCGCGGCAGGTCGGAGGCGGTGTAGATCGCGCCGAGAAACAGCCATGAGCCGAACTCGCGCGACACCAGATTGGTGTGCTTGCCCTGCCAGCCCAATCCAGCCGCCTGGGCCAGCGGCTTTTCCATCACGGCCGCGGTATCGACGAACACTTTGACCTCGTCGCCCGACATCGCGACCAGCCATCGCGCCAATGCCTTCAGGCGCTTCTTGATGACGTCGTGATAATCATCGCCTTGCGCATAGGCCGAGATCGCGCCGCAGCTGCGCTTTTCGAGAATGTGCAGCGGATTTTCGTCCGGCCCGTAATTGACGCCAAGCATGATCACCGAGCGCACGCCGGGCCACAGCCCGCGCGGATCGGTGCGGCGTTCGGGGCTGGCGGCGAGCCAGTCCATGTCGCCGTGGGCGCCGGCTTCGAGGAATTCGTAAAAATGCTTGCCGGCCGGCGCGATCGCTTCGGGATCGGTGACGCCGATGCAATCGAAGCCCAGCGTGCGTGCTTCACGAGCCAGCGCGGCCTTGAGGTCGGCGCCGGAGAGCTTGACGGCCTTGTTCAGAAGTCGAGGTCCACGTAGCTCTGCGACGCCGGCACGCCCGCCAGCCACTCGCTCAGCAGCGGACGGAACGACGGGCGGGATTTCACCCGCGCGTACCACGCCTTTGCTGCGTCGTCCTCGCTCCATGGCACGTCGCCTAAATAATCGATCGCCGAAAGATGTGCCGCGGCGGCGAGGTCCGCGTAGGTCAGCCGGTCGCCGGCAAGAAAGTTCCGGGTCTGCGCCAGCCAGCCGATATAGGCCAGATGATAGCGCACATTGACCTTGGCCGCGCGGATCACGTCGGCTGCCGGCGCACCCCCGCCATTCTCTTCACTCATGAAACGCTTGTAGATGCGTTCGGTCACCAGCGGATTGGAGGCCTCCTCGAAGAATTTGTCGTTGAACCACGCCATCAGCCGGCGCACCTCGATACGCTCGGCCATCGAGACCGGCAGCAACCGCCGTTCATTGGCGCTCGGACCATGCACCTCGTCGAGATATTCGGCGATGATGCCGACGCCGGGTATCGCGGGATAACCTTCGGCAATCAGCACCGGCGTCGTGCCCGCGGGATTGAGCGCGAGAAACGCCTCGCGCCGCTCCCAGACCCGTTCCTCCACCAGCCGCAAATCGAGGCCGTGTTCGCCGAGCACCAGGCGAATGAAGCGCGAATGCGGGCAGAACGGATGATGGTGCAGCGTGTACATGAAGTCCTTGATTCACAAGCCCCTGGATTTGGACATCCCTGGGCGGCAAGTCCTGATTTGGATGTCCTTGGGGTTAGGAGTCCCTGGGGTTAGTTCGCGTCGCTTAAGAAATCCTCAATCCCTTCAAGGCTGCGTCGATCGAATGGAGACACTAGAGCCTATTCGGGTCGCGAATGAAATCAGAACGGAGGCCGCAATCTTTTGTTTTGATGCGTTTTCCTCGCGCGAGACCTCGGTTCGGTCGAAAACGCTATAGCCGAGCCTGCGCACGAGGCAACCAGTGTTTGCTGTTTTTTTGCGATTGCGAGACAGGTTCGAATAGGCGAGAAGGGCCCGGCTTTTTCCGCTGCTTTCAATCGGAACGGACCCAATCATGATGTCAGATGCAGTGCGGGCGGTGATTCTTGGCATCATCGAGGGTGTCACGGAATTCCTGCCGGTGTCCTCGACGGGCCATTTGTTGCTGGCGCAGCGCTTCTTTGGTCTTGGTGAGGGCAATTTCTGGCAGAGTTTTGTCGTGTTGATTCAGCTCGGCGCGATTCTCGCCATCGTGGCGCTTTATTTCGCCAAATTGTGGCGGGTGGCGCTCGGGATGTTCTCCAATCCCGATGACCGGCGCTTCGTCATCGGGGTGCTGGTTGCGTTCCTGCCGGCGGTGCTGATCGGCCTGGTTGGCGGCAAGTACATCAAGGAACTGCTGTTCAATCCCTGGGTGGTGTGTTTCTCGCTGATCGTCGGTGGCGCGGTTCTGATCTGGGTCGATCAGCTCCATCTCAAACCGCACGAGGACGATGCCACGCGGTATCCGCTGATGATGTATCTGTGGATCGGCATCGCGCAGTGCGTGGCGATGATTCCCGGCGTATCACGCTCCGGCGCCAGCATCGTGGCAGCGATGCTGCTCGGCGGCGACAAGCGCTCGGCGGCGGAGTTTTCGTTCTTCCTGGCGATCCCGACCATGATCGGCGCGTTCGCCTATGACTTTTATAAAAACCGCGGCGAGATGACGACCGACCATATCGGCATCATCGCGATCGGCTTCGTGGTTTCCTTCATCACCGCGATGATCGTGGTGAAGACCTTCCTGACCTACGTCACGCGCCACGGCTTCACGTTTTTCGCGTGGTGGCGCATCATCATCGGCACGCTCGGCCTGATCGCGCTGGCGCTGGGACTGTAATCCATCCACACGTCGTCCCTGCGAACGCAGGGACCCATAAACACCGGCGGATATTGGTTTTGCGCGCTGGTCGTTGTCTTTCTTTTTCAACAACATCGGCCGCGGAGTATAGGTCCCTGCGTTCGCAGGGACGACGAACTACGCGCTCTTCCTTTGGAATTGCCCGGCGGCGCGGAAGCGCCAGAGATATTGCGGGGCGATCGCTGCCATCGAATCCGGCGCGATGCCGAGCCCTTCCAGCGTCAGGCCTGCGGCCTTTGCTTCGTCCGACACCACATTGTCGGTGCGCAACATCTCCACCTGGTCCGGCGTCAGCTTCAGTGCGCCCGGTGCGAATTGCAGGAACTGCGCCTTGAATTTGGCAAGCCCGAACGGCAGCGAGATCAGCATGCGCCGGCGTTCGGTGATCTTGAGAATGACTTCCATGATCTCGCGCATGGTCAGCACTTCCGGCCCGCCGAGCTCATAGATAGCGCCGGGCTTTGCGTTGCCATCGACCACCTCGGCCACCGCGGTCGCGACGTCGCCGACATAGGCCGGCTGCATCCGCGTCGCGCCACCGCCGATCAGCGGCAGCGCCGGCAAGATGCGGGCGAGCGCGGCAAAGCGGTTGGTGAATTGATCGTCGGGCCCGAACATCAGCGACGGCCGCAGGATGGTGGCGGCGGGCAAGGCTGCCAGCACGGCCTTTTCCCCGGCGGCCTTGGAGCGGCCATAGCCCGAGGGCGAGTTCTCGTCAGCCCCGATCGCGGAGACATGCACCATCTGGCCGCCGACGGCCGCTGCCGCCTTGGCGATGGTTTCCGCGCCCCTGGCCTGCACGGCGTCAAAGGATTGCGCGCCGCCCTCGGCCAGGATGCCGACCAGGTTGATCGCGACCTGCGCGCCCCGCATTGCCGCCTCGACCGAGGCCGGATAACGCAAATTGGCCTGCACGGCGTGGATCTGGCCGACCCTGCCGAGCGGCTGCAGGTGCCCGGCCAGTTCCGGCCGCCGCACCGCCACCCGGATGCGGTATTCGCGCTTGGCCAGCGCCCGGATCGCGTTTCGCCCCAGAAAGCCCGATCCGCCGAAGACCGTGACGAGCGTTTCCGAGTTCGATGCCATGGTGTCCAATCCTGGGGGTCAAATTCGAGAGATAGTGGGCATATTTAGCGGATTCGCGATACGCCAAGCGGGCGTCGCTGTACAGCGTATTTGGGTCCCAATTCATCAATTTGACAAGCGCGCGACGCATCCTTACTAACCCGCCCGGGCCCAGGTGGCGGAATTGGTAGACGCGCTGGCTTCAGGTGCCAGTGGCTTAACGGCCGTGAAGGTTCGAGTCCTTTCCTGGGCACCATTTGCCCATGCCCATGATATCGCTGAAAGGCGGACTCTTGGTCCGCTGACCGGTCCACAAACCGGGACACAGCGCGTACGAGATCATCGGCCAAGGGTCGACGATGCGACGCGGCTTGCATTTTGGGCGCCAAAGCCACTTGGCGGAACCGATGCTTGGCGATAGGGTTCGCGCCGATGTTCGTGCGCCTCACCAGATCGAATCGAGCCAGAGCCGGGTGGCTTGTCGCCTTGCTCTATCTCTTTTGCGTGCTGGCGCCAGGGGCGGCCCTTGCGCTCGGCGGCCCCGCGGCATGGCTGCCGGCTGAGATCGCGGCGACAGCCGCCCTGCATGATCACGACCATTCCGGGCACGACTTTGCCAGCCATGGCACGTCGCAGCATGGCACGTCGCACCAACACGGCAGCGCGGACGCGGCCGGGCAGGCCGATGGCGTCAAGCACCAGCATGACGGCACGACTTCACCGGGCCCCTGCTGCGCGATGCACTGCCTTTCCGCGATCACAGCGGACCTGCCGGCGATCGCAAAACCGATGTCCCCGGGGTCGATCCGCGTCTCCGAGAACGTACGCAGGCTGCGCGGCACGACGCCGCCGCTGCTCGACCGTCCGCCGAACGTCTGACCTGACTTAACGACGGCCAGCGGCGCGCGGCAATCGCACGCGCGCCTGTGCTCCATCGACAGATCAGGACGCATTCATGTCTTCGCAACTTTCGGGGAAGCCCGCCTCCATTGGGGTGGGTGGATGCCGCCTTACCGCTCACCTTCGGATCGGTGCGACCCTGTTCGCCCTCGCCGCCGCGGTCTCGGCCTGCATGCCGCAGAGCGCGCGGCTTGCCGCGGCTGATCCTTCCGATCCCGCCGTGCGCGTCAAAGGCGTCGAGTACCGCTCGACCATCGCGCCCTACTCCAGCCTGCGCCCGGCGGCGCCCACGTCCTGGCGCGAGCGCAACGAGAATGTGACGCCAAAGACCAAGCAGGAGTCGCAATGAGTATTCACCTCGCGACCCGAGCGCCTGTGGCTGGCCTGCTGCTGACCGTTGGCATGGCGCTCTCCGGCTGCGCATCGTTCTCGCCCGATCGCGGCATGAACGTCGTCGCCGCCGTTGCCAGCGAGACCATCAACAAAGACGTGGTGTCGATTCGCACCGCCGACGACGCGGACCGGGCGAGAGGCGCCGTCCAGGGCCTGCTTCGCCGGGCCCTGACCGTGGACACCGCCGTCCAGGTCGCGCTTCTCAACAATCGCGGCCTGCAGGCGGCATACAACGAACTGGCTTTGGCAGAAGCCGAGTTTGTCGAGGAAAGTCTGCCGCCCAATCCGACGTTCGCGATTTCTCGCATCACAGGCAACGGCGGGTACGAGATCGAGCGTCAGGTCGTCGGCGACATTCTGGCGCTGGCGACCCTGCCGTTCCGCTCGGAGATCGCCCGCCAGCGCTTCCACAAGGCTCAGCTGCGCGCGGCCGAGGAAACGCTGCGGCTCGCGGCCGAGGTCAGGCGTGCCTATTATCGTGCCGTCGGGGCCAACGAACTGGTCGTCCTGTTTACCGATGCGAAGTCCACCGCCGAATCCACCGCGCAGCTTGCCCTGAAGCTCGGCGAGACCGGCTCGCTCAACAAGCTTGACCAGGCCCGCGAGCAGGTTTTTTACGCCGAGGTCACGGCCGATCTGGCGGCATTTCGTCAGGATGCGGCGAGCGCCCGCGAACGGCTGATCCGCCTGCTTGGACTATGGGACGGCGATCTCGGGTTCCGGCTGCCAGAGAAAATGCCGGCCTTGCCGCGCCGGGCCCTGTCGCTGCCGCTCGTCGAGGTGAATGCCGTTGCACATCGTATCGATCTGCAGAGGGCCCGCATCGAGTTGGGTCTTCTTGCAAAGTCGCTCAAGCTCACAGAGGCAACACGATTCGTCACGCTGCTCGATCTTGCGGGGATCGACAAGAAAACCCGGGAGCCAGAAGGCGCGCCATTCCGGGAACGGGGTTTCGAGCTTGCGTTCCAGATTCCGATCTTCGATGGCGGCGAGGTCCGCGTCCGGCAAGCCGCCGAAATCTACAACCAGGCATTCAACCGCCTGACCGAAAAAGCGGTGGATGTGCGTTCGGAGGCGCGCGACGCCTACCGGGTCTACCGCTCGCGCTACGACATTGCCAGCCACTATCAGCGCGAGATCCTGCCGCTGCGCCAGATCATCACCGAGGAGATGCAGCTTCGCTTCTCCAGCATGCAGATCGACGTGTTCGCGCTGTTGACCGAAGCGCGGCAGCGCCTGGCCTCGCTGCGCGCTGCAATCGACGCCAAGCGGCAATTCTGGCTGGCGCAATCCGACCTGCAGACCGCGGTCAATGGTGGTGGATCCGGCGCGACAAGCCAAACGCCAACGACGACAGCCGCGGCCGCGCCGGCGGCCGGCGGACACTAGAGGAGAGTGACGATGTATTCACGCAGGGGATTTCTCGGCACCGCTGCCCTGGTCGGCGCCAGCGCCGTCACCGGCCGCGTGCAGGCCGCCGCCATTCCCGAGGCACCGACGATGGACAAGGCGGTGATGCAGCCGCCGTTGCATCCGACCTCGGGTCCCGATTACCGGCCGGTGGTGACGCTGAACGGCTGGTCGCTGCCGTGGCGCATGAACGGCGACTGGAAAGAATTCCATCTCGTCGCCGAGCCGGTGGTGCGCGAATTCGCCGAAGGCATGAAGGCCAATCTGTGGGGCTATAACGGCCAGGCCCCGGGGCCGACCATCGAGGCGGTCGAGGGCGACAAGGTCCGCATCTTCGTCACCAACCGCCTGCCTGAAGCCACCACCGTGCACTGGCACGGCATGATTTTGCCGAGCGGGATGGATGGCGTGGGCGGCCTCACCCAGCCGCACATCCCGCCGGGCAAGACCTTCGTCTACGAGTTCCAGCTCAAGCACAGCGGAACGTTCATGTACCACCCGCATTCCGACGAGATGGTGCAGATGGCGATGGGCATGATGGGCATGTTCGTCGTGCATCCGCGCGATCAGTCGTTCCGGCCGGTCGACCGCGACTTCGTCTTCGTGATGAGCAGCTACCTGATCGATCCCGGCACTTACTTGCCGAAGGTCAACGAGATGACCGACTTCAACATGTGGACCTGGAACAGCCGCGTATTCCCCGGCATCGATCCGCTGCCGGTGCGCCTTGGCGACAAGGTCCGCGTGCGGATCGGCAATCTCACGATGACCAACCATCCGATCCATCTGCATGGTCACAAGTTCGTGGTCTCATGCACCGATGGCGGCTGGATTCCGGAAAGCGCGCAATGGCCGGAGACCACCACCGACGTGCCGGTCGGCGCCATCCGGGCGTTCGACGTGCTGGCGGATAACCCCGGCGACTGGGCGTTCCATTGCCACAAGTCGCACCACACCATGAACGCCATGGGTCACGACGTGCGCAACATGATCGGCGTGTCGAGGAAGGATCTCGCCAAGGCCGTCGGCAAACTCGCGCCCGACGCCATGGTGATGGGCTCGACCGGCATGTCGATGGGCACCATGGAGATGCCCGCCCCGGACAACACGCTGCCAATGATGACCGGCACCGGCCAGTTCGGCCCGATCGAGATGGGCGGCATGTTCACGGTCATGAAGATCCGCGAGGGGATGGCGCGCGATAATTACACCGATCCCGGCCCGTACAAGTTTCCGCAAGGCACCGTCGCCTGGGAAGTAGATGCGCCTGCGGCTGCCCCCGCACGGCAGGATACGCCCTCCAATAAAAAACCGCAGGCGCCACACGCGCATGGCAAGCGCGGCAAGACCTGAGCTGCTTTTCCGAACCGTCACAACAGGAGAACTTGATGAACAGATTCACGATAACCGGCCTCGCGCTGTGTGCGCTCGTCGCCGCCGGGCCGGCTCTTGCCCACAAGAAGCACGGCCACCAATCGTATTCCGCGGGAGAACCCGGCAATCCCAAAAAGCCGTCGCGCACCATCGAGGTTCAGATGAGCGAGATGGAGTACAAGCCGTACCGCATCGAGGTGAAGCGTGGGGAACAGATCCGCTTCGTGATCCGCAACGTCGGAAAGGAAGATCACGAGTTTCTGCTTGCGACCACCGAAGAGAATCTAAAACACGCGGAGGACATGAAGAAGCACCCGCATATGGAGCACGACGAGCCCAACGCGGTCCGCCTCGCCCCGAACAAATCGGCCGAGATTCTCTGGCGGTTCAGCAAGTCCGGCACATTCGAGTATTCCTGCCTGATCCCAAACCATCGAGAATACGGCATGACCGGCCGGGTGATCGTGAAGTGAGACGAAGACTGCAAGCATTCGGAAAAAGGAGACGACAATGAAGAAAATGATTCAGACGCTGGCAGCGGCGATTTTCGTGTTGGGCCTGATGGCACCGCCCGTGCATGCGCAAGGCGCGACCGCCGTTAAGGGCGAGGTCAAGAAGATCGACGAATCCGCCGGCAAGGTCACCCTCAAGCACGGGCCGATCAAGAGCCTCGGCATGGACGAGGGAATGACGATGGTCTTTCGGGTCAAGGACCCCGCCATGCTCAAGCAGGTCAAGGTCGGCGACAATGTCGAGTTCGAGGCGGAGAACGCCGGTGGCGCTTACACCGTGACCAAGATGCAGAAAGCCAAATAGAGCCTGCGAATGCCGCGCTGCGGCAACACGCTTCAGCGCCGCGCACAAACTGCGCACTATCCTTGCTGCTCAAGATGAGCAGGCGGCCACGTGGCGCGTTTACTTCACACGCTGGAGAAGTTGTGACGACGAAATTTAGACGAAGAGCCGCCCCAGCCCTCTGACGGGGCGCCGGTCTATTCCCAGGGCGCGTAGTGCCGCCCAGACTCCAATGGCCGCGGAATCGAGGACGGGAATACCTGTCTGCACTTCCAGGTCGGCTGCATAGGCATGTCCCGGCAAATTGGTGCTCCAGATCAGTACGGCATCGACATTGGCCCGCGCAGCGCTCTCTCGGGCGAAGTCGATCACGGGCTCAAATCGCGCCGCGGCCGCCGCGAGATTGTCGGTAAGGCCCAGATGCAGTTCCGCGTTGGTCTCGATTCCCTGTTCGGCAAAATTCGCCTTGAATATGGCGCCTTGCTCCGGCGTGCCGTGCGTGACCAGGGCAATCCGGCGAGTGTTGAAATGCTGGAACGCGTCGAGAGCCGAAAGTGCCGTTGTGACGACCGGCAGGCCCGTCTGTTGCGCAAGTTGAGCGCATAGTTTGCGATCGTGCGAGAAGCCGAGGGCCGAGCCGCGCGTGGCGTTCCAGCAGATGACATCGACGCCGGCATGACCGAGAAGTTCGGCGGCGGCCATGAATGGCTTTTCGTCATAACGATCGGGGGGCTGGCCTTGCCCGTTTCCAAAATAAGGGATGCGGGCGAAGCAGGCATCGATGCCCGGGATAAAGTTCAGAACGTCGTGGGTGACCCGCTCGACCACCCGATTGGATGAGGGCAGGATTAGCCCTATTGCGCGGGGCGCCTGCGCGAAGCGCTGAACGGTCATGCCTGGACGCGCCCGACTTCGGCTCCGATACCGACATGATCCGCGGCATTGGCATTTGCCAGCCAATGGCGGGCGATATCGATGCGACGCGCCACCCAGACACGAGGGCCGAGCTCGTCGAGCAGCTTCAGAATTTCTTTGACTGCCGCGAAGCGGGCCGGGCGCCCGCAGATACGAAGATGAAAGCCGATGTTGAGCAGGCTGCTTCGGCCACGCTCGGCTTCGTCCAGCAACGTCGACAACGCAGCCTGCGCGTATCGGACGAACTGATCGGGTTCGACGAAGCCGTTTGGATGGAAGAACTTCATGTCGTTGCAGTCGAACGAATAGGGCACCACCAGCATTTCCGTGGGCGCGGCGGGAGCGGCATAGGGCAGATCGTCGTCGAAGCCGTTGGAGTCGTAGAGAAAGCCGAGTTCGGATAGCAGGTCGCGCGTGTGAATACTCTGGCTTCCGCGACAGCAAAAGCCGAGCGGCCGTTCGCCCGTCACCTTTCTGATGACATCGATGCAGCGGATGAGAGATGCCTTCTCCTCGGCGCGATCGGTGAAATCCGCATGCGGCCGCCACAGCCAGCCGTGGCAGGCGGGCTCATGTCCACGGTTGACGACGTCTGCGGCGAGTTGGGGCAGGCGCTCGACGGCGCGGCCGCACATGTAGAAGGTCACCGGGCGTTTGTGATGGTCAAAGGCCTCGAGAAAGCGCCATAGGCCCGCTCGCATCCCATAGGCAAACATCTCTTCCTGCCCGAGGTCGCGCCGTCCTGGCTCGACAACGCTGACGACTTCGCCGAGGCGTTCGTTGATATCGTCGCCATCGCCAACCGCCAGTTCGGCGCCCTCCTCGAAATTGACCACCAGGGAAACGGCAACCCGCGCTCCGTTCGGCCAGACGACGGCCGGCGGGCGGCCGCCATAACCGATTAGATCGCGCTGTCTCATGATCGTCTCCAGCGAGGCCTCGGGTGTCACAAATCGTAGTCGGCTCTCGCGAATATTGTAAACAATATTTCCTACATATTGTTGCCTATATATTGTGCGCACGGTTGTCACCGCGCTGTGCGAATGTCACGTGCAGGATTCGATAGCGAATTGGACGAAAGCATGCGGGCACGAAAGGATTCGATTGATGCCGACCACGGCAGCCTGGATCAGGACCCCGTTGTTCAGGGCATCCTGAAGGCCATCAGCCTGAAGCGCCTGCGTCCCGGCATGAAACTCGGCGAAACGGAGTTGGCTTCGGCATTCGGCACGAACCGGATGCATATCCGTCAGGCGCTCTCCCACCTAGGCTCGCGCAATCTGGTAACGCATATCCCCAATCGCGGCGCCTTCGTCTCGCAGCCATCGGCGGACGAGGCGCGGGCTATCTTCGATGCCCGCAAGACATTGGAAGGCGCGGCAATCGCCCGCACCATCGACAATTTGAGTGAGGCAACGGCGCAAGAACTTCAGCATCTCGTGGCCGCGGAGCAATCTCATAGCCACGACGACCGGTGGGATGGCCTTAATTTCAGCGCCGGCTTTCACGTTGAAGTCGCGCGTCTCAGCGGCAATCCGGTGCTGGCCAAATTCATGGAAGAGCTGGCATTGCGCACGTCGCTCATCATCGCGCAATTCGAGCCGCCAGGGGCCGAAGATCATTGTCCCAACGCCCATCCCCGCATCGCCGAGAGAATTCTCGCCCGTGACAAGGCCGGGGCCATACGGGCGATGGAGGAGCATTTGGCCGAGATGCAGGCGCGCCTGAGGCTCGACGGCTCCGAAGGCGATGCCGGAATTGCCACGATCTTTCAGGATCTTGGCATTGTCCCCGTGTCGAAACGCAAGTCGGCGCGGAAAAAGGCTTGACCGGTGCGCCACACGCCGGTTGCCTAAAACGCGATCACAAATGTCTACAATATGTCCTTTTGTTTGTTTACAATCTGGTGGATTGTTTGCCGCATGTGATCCGGCTTTTCCTCAAGGGATGACCATCCATGGGTGTCGATCGCCCTCCATCACAAGCCGTGGTCCGGGGACGCGGGGCCGCGCTCGAATTGAGCGCTGTCTCGCACCGTTTCGGCGAGGCGATTGCGATCGACAACGTATCGCTGTCGATCGAGCCCGGTGAACTCGTCGCATTCCTCGGACCGTCAGGCTGCGGGAAGACGACTCTTTTGAGAATCGTCGCCGGTTTCATCAAGCCGAGCCAGGGCGAGGTCCGGATCGCCGGTGCTTCGGTTGGTGCGCTTGGTCCCGACGAGCGCGGCGTCGGTATCGTCTTTCAGAATTATGCGCTGTTCCCGCACATGAACGTGGCCCGCAATGTCGGATACGGCTTGAGCGCCCGCGGACAATCACGAGTCCAGCGCGAAGTCCGGGTCGCCGAAATGCTTCGCTTCGTGCGGATGACGACGATGGCGGACCGCTATCCGAAGCAGCTTTCCGGCGGACAGCAACAGCGCGTTGCGCTGGCACGTGCGCTCGCGGTCGATCCCTCGATCCTGCTGCTGGACGAGCCATTCGGCGCGCTCGACAAGAATCTGCGCCTCGACATGCAAATTGAACTCAAGCGTATCCAGCGCGATGCCGGGCTGACCGCGATCATGGTCACGCACGATCAGGAAGAGGCGCTTAGCCTTGCCGATCGGATCGCCGTCTTCAATGCCGGCCGCCTGGAACAGTTCGGCACGCCGCAAGAAATCTATGATCGGCCTGCCAGCCGCTTCGTCAGCGGCTTCGTCGGTCACACCAATTTGTTGCCGGGCGAGCTGTTGCGGGGGGCGGGCGAGCCGGAGATTGTGATCGACGCGGGCGCCCGGCGGATCCTGCCGTTCGCGAAGCCATGTGGCCGCGCCGGACGCGTTCAAGTGTCGATTCGGCCAGAAAATCTGCGCATCGCATCCGAGCCGACGCCCAATGCCTCGTTACCTGCCGTCGTGCAATCGGTGATGCCCCTGGGAGCGACCATTGCCTACGACGTGGCGATGCCGGACGGCACACCATTGAAGGTCCTGCAAATGCGCGGTGCCGGGCCCGCTGTCACGCCCGGCCAAAGCGTCCACCTGAAGCTTTCCGATCCCACCCTATGCCCCGTCTACATTGACTGACGGCGCACATCTGGAGGTGTCATGACCACTCGCAATCTTTCCCGCCGTCAATTGCTCGGTTCCGGTGCGGCGGCGATGCTGACGCCCTCCCTGCTGTCCGGCATGTCCGGTGCGGCGCGGGCCGCCGGCAGCATGATCGCCACGACCTATCCCGGCACCTGGGAAGTCGCGCAACGACAAATCCTCCTGCCTGCCTTCAGCAAGGCGAGTGGCGCGACCGTCGCATTGCAGCCCGTTTTGGCACTCGATGCGGTGACGAAGATCTCGGCATCCAAGGCGAACCCTCCCTTCGACGTCGTGCTGATGGACGAAGGGCCCTACCTGGCGGCACTCGATCTCGGCATCTTCGCACAGCTGCCGAAAGCAGAAGTGAAGAACCTCTCCAATCTTCCGGACCGCTTCATCGATCCGAATGGGCGCGGCGCCTTCGTCTCGGCGCAGGTGATGGGCATCGTCTACAATCCCGTTGCCATCAAGACGCCGCCGATCTCGTGGCTCGATCTGTGGAAGCCGGAATATAAAGGCCGCGTCGGCATCACGGGGCTGGGCAGCAGCCTGGGCGCCGCGTGGATGGTCGAGATCGCCAAGCTGCACGGCGGCAGCGAGAAGAACATGGAGCCGGGGTTTGAGGCGGTGAAGAAGCTGTTGCCGTTTGTCGGTGCAGTCGCCCCCAACCCCGGCGCTCTGGCGACCTTGTTCCAGCAAGGCCAGATCGATATCAGCTTCAACTATCTGAATGCGATTCTGCCGCTGGTCCAGCGCGGCGTCCCGGTTGCCATCGCCAAGCCTGATTCCGGCTGGGCGTTGGTACGCAACTCGCTGCATGTCATCGAGAACAGCAAGAACCGCGATCTTGCCTATACCTACATCGACACGGCGCTCTCGAACGAGGTGCAGGCGCAAATGGCAGCCTCGCCGAACTTCCTCGCGCCGACCAACAAATCCGTCGCGTTCGGCGCCGAACTGCAGAAAATCGCAGGGAACAACGAGGAGCTTGCCAAGCTCACGCTGATCGACTGGAAGACGCTCAATCCGCAGCGCAGCGCCCTGATCGAACGCTTCAGCAAGGACATCCGCATCTGACGACACAACAGACACAATGCGATGACCATGAGCGTAGCCAGCACGCCGTTTGAAGACAGCAAGGCCTTGCCGGTCCTTGCGCCGCCTCGATTGCGGTTCGGCAAGTCATGGCTCGCGCTACCGCTCCTGATTTTTTTCTTCCTGTTCGTTCTGCTGCCCATTGTCATGTTGTTGGTCGCCAGCGTCAGCGGAGAGGGTGGCGCCACTTTGGCGAACTACGAGCGCTTCTTCACCGACGGCCTGAGCCTGCCTGTGCTCGGCAGAACCCTGCTGCTCGGGTTGGAAACGGCAATCGTCGCGTTGCTGCTCGGCTACCCTCTGGCGCTGCTGTTCGTGGCGTCATCTCCACGATTTCAGAAGCTGCTGATCTTTCTGATTATCCTGCCACTGCTGACCAGCGCGGTGGTGCGGACCTTCGCCTGGGTGGTCATCCTCGGTCGGCAGGGCCTCATCAATGAAGCCCTGGTTGCAATGGGGTTGGCCAATGCGCCGGTCGCGCTGCTCTATACCGAGCCTCTGCTTGTGCTGGCGCTGGCGCAGATCGAACTGCCGATCATGACCCTGCCGATCATTTCGGCACTTGCGGCGATCGATCCACGCCTGAAGGAGGCCTCGATCGCGCTCGGAGCTGGCAGATGGCGAACCCTGTTCCAGGTCGTGTTGCCCCTCAGTCTGCCGGGCGTGATCGCGGGCCTGCTTCTGGTGTTCGCCGCAGCTTGTAGCGCGTTGGTGACGCAATCGATTGTCGGTGGAGGCCGGCTCTTGTTCACACCGCTCTACATCTATCAGCAAGGCATGCAGGGTCAGAACTGGCCGTTCGCAGCGGCAATTTCGCTGATGCTTCTGGTTTCGGTTCTGGCGGTGGTCGCCATGCTGAACACGCTCGGCCGCCTCGCGACGAGACATCTCCATGTCTGACCCAATGCGACCGACCGACATGCCTGCGCGCACGAAGATGTGGCGCGAACTGGATCGATGGAGCTATGCCTTGGTCATTGGAGGCTTCGGCGGGATTGCCATGGTGTTGCTGGCGCTGCCGACTGTGATTGTATTGATCGCCTCATTCACCTCGGCGGCCACGCTGCGATTTCCACCGCCGGGATTCTCGCTCCAGTGGTATCACGCGTTATTTTTCGCTTCGCCGGAAATCACCGCCGCCACGTTGGTAAGCCTGAAGGTCGCAGCTGCGGCGACGTTCGCAGGGACCGTGCTGGCGACCGCCGCCGCGCTTGCCATCACCGCCAGCAAGGCCGGCTGGGCCCGTGCTGCTGACACCATGCTGATGTCCCCGCTGTTATTGCCCTCGCTGGCCCTCGGGCTGGGCCTGCTACTCACCTTCAATCTGATGAACGTCGGGGTTTCGCTGATGACACTCATCGTCGGACATACCGTCATCTGCTTCCCATTCGTGCTGCGGACGACATTGGCAAGCCTCGCTCAAATCGAGCCGGTCCTCGAGGAGTGCTCACGCAGCCTGGGCGCCGGCGAATGGTTCACCTTTTCGAGGGTCATTTTTCCGCTGGCGCGGGGCGGCATCGCGGCCGGCGCCTTCATCGCCTTCATGGCGTCCTTCGATAACGTCGCGATCTCGCTGTTTCTCGCCGACGCTCACTCCGAGGTGCTGCCGGTCCGCTTGTGGGACCTGATCGAGAACCTGCTCGATGTTCGCGCCGCAGCTGCGTCCGGGGTGCTGATCGCCGCCACGGTCGGGCTGTTGATCCTCATGGAGCGGCTGACCGGACTTTCGCGATATGTACGGTGACTGACTTCACCGAAGTCGAATGAGGAGGATCACTTGCGATCCGTTTTGCGGGTTCTCCACGTCCTATCCCATCGGGTCAAGATTATTGGATTGCCTGTTTTTTCAAACCGAATCCGGGTCGGAAAACCGGCGACTTTACAATGGGTTGCTTTCTTTGCATGGGGTTGTTTTCGCGATTTTTGTCTCCGGGCCCTGCCAAGTCATGCGCGATGGGGCGACGCTACTTCGCCTTGCCCTTCGCCCCGCTGCTGTCGGCCTTGGCCCTGATCCGCAGATGCGCACTGTCGATCCTTTCAACGTCGAAGGCTTCCGTCTTGCGCACGAGATCGCTGAGCTTGCTGTGGCCGTAGGAGCGAACGTCAAAATCGGAAAACAGGTTTGAAAGCTGATCGCCGACCCGTCCCAGCAGGACCCATCCATCCTCGCTTTCGATCTGCGAAATGGCCTTTTTCAAAATAGGGATCGCGGCACTCCGGGGCTGCAAAGCGACCGGTCTGGACGGCGTCTCCGTGTTGGAGGTCGTCGCCGCCGCCGGCAACAGATTCTCGGTGTAGATGAACCTGCGGCAGGCCTGCCGAAAACTCTCGGGTGTCTTCTGGGCGCCGAACCCGTAGACGTCGGCGCCCTGCTCGCGCATGCGTGAGGCAAGCCGCGTGAAATCGCTGTCGGATGACACCAGGCAAAAACCATCGAACCGTCCGCTATGCAGCAGGTCCATGGCATCGATGACCAGCGCGATGTCGGAGGCGTTCTTGCCCTTGGTGTAGGCAAACTGCTGGTACGGATCGATGGCGTGCTTTTGCAGGATCTCGGACCACGATTTCAGGTGCGGGCCGGAAAAGTCGCCGTAGATTCGGCGCACGCTGGCCTCGCCGAATTTCGCGACTTCCTCGAACAGGCCGCCGGCAATCAGCGGTGAGGTGTTATCGGCATCGATCAGCACGGCAAAACGCGGCAATCGCTGCTGTTCGGCTTTCATCGCATCCCCCTTTTTGTGGTCGCGGCCCATATTGACGCAACTCAGCCGATCTGGAAAAGACCCCCGTAAAGTACGCGATTTGGCGCGCCGGGCCCTCGTTTGTCGGCGACTTCGACGTTACTTTAGGATTTTGGGCTCTGCCGATTCGAAGAGGTTCCCCACGCCATGACCATCCGCCTGCATCGCGGCGATCTGCCGGATCTTTCCCGCTACACCGATTCGGTTGCGATCGACACCGAGACCATGGGGCTCAATCCGCACCGCGACCGGCTCTGCGTGGTGCAGATGTCGAATGGCGACGGCAGCGCCGATGTGATCCAGATTCCGATGGGTCATAGCGACGCGCCGAACCTGAAGGCGCTGCTCGCCAATCCCAACATCACCAAGATCTTCCACTTCGCCCGCTTCGATCTCGCCGCGCTCTACAATGCCTTCGGCGTGATGCCGCAGCCGGTCTACTGCACCAAGATCGCCTCGCGGCTGAGCCGCACCTACACGGATCGGCACGGCCTGAAGGACCTGGTGCGCGAGGTGCTCAACATCGACCTGTCGAAGCAGCAGCAGTCGAGCGACTGGGGTTCAGTCAGCCTCAGCGAGGCGCAGCTCGCCTATGCGGCCTCCGACGTGCTGCACCTGCATGGCCTGCGCGAGCGGCTCGACACCATGCTTGCGCGCGAGGGCCGCACCGAACTGGCGCAGGCCTGCTTCGACTTCCTGCCGACCCGGGCCAGGCTCGACCTCGGCGGCTGGGAGGCCGAGGACATTTTCGCGCATTCCTGAAGCCGAGACTATTTGAAGCAGCCCCAAGCTGCTTCAAATGGGTCCTGAGGGCTGTTCAAGGGCTGTTTACGCCTCGTTTCGGTCACACCGGTAAAGCGAGGTCCGGGCTGCATCGTGCGGCAATCCCGGCTACAATAGCGGGCAAACCTCGCGCTCTGGAGCAGCGGTGAACTCGACACAGAACCTAGCGGCCCACGGTGCCGGCATGGAGGCGCGCTTTGCCAGCGCGGCGCGCCACAGCCGGATGGTGCGCATGCTGCGGGTCGCGGTGCCGGCCGCGGTGGTGCTGGCAATGGCGGCCATCGTTGCGGTGTCGATCTTCAATCCGTTCCGGATGCTGTTGCCGAAGCTCCCGGTCGACATCGGCAATCTGGTCGTCTCCGGCACCAAGATCACGATGGAATCGCCGCATCTCGCCGGCTTTTCGGCCGACCAGCGGCCGTACGAAGTCTGGGCCAAGGCCGCGATCCAGGATCTGACCGATCCGGATCACATGGAGCTGAAAACGTTGCGCGCCAAGGTGATGATGGAAGACAGAAGCACGGTGACGATGGATGCCCGCACCGGCTATTACGACAGCAAGCAGCAATTGCTCGATCTGCGGAAGGATATCTTCCTGCAGTCCTCCACCGGCTACGAAGCGCGGATGTCGCAGGCCTATGTCGACATCAACAAGGGCACGGTAACCTCGGATGAACATGTCGACGTCAAATTGCTGAACGGGACGCTGACCGCCGACAAGCTCAGAATTCTCAACAGCGGCGAGGTGGTGCGGTTCGAGGGCAATGTCGTGATGAACCTGGACAAACTCGGCGACGACGCCGCGCCGGAGCCGCCGGCGCCCGAACCCGCCGCTCCGGCGCCGAAGACGCGATCGGTCTCCGGCAAATCTTCCAACGTGAAATGATTTTCATGAAGAAGTTTTTCCCGCGCCGTCTGGCCATTGCGGCGTTCGCGCTCGTGCTGATGGCGCCCGGCGCAGCATTGGCGCAAGGCGCGGTGTCGGGCGTGCCCAACGCCATGCAGGGCTTTTCGCAGAATCGCGATCAACCGATCCAGATCGAGGCGGCGTCGCTGGAAATGCGCGACAAGAAAAAGGAAGCCACCTTCGCCGGCAATGTGAAGGTCGTGCAGGGCGACACCACCATGACGTCGAAGACGCTTGTCGTGTTTTACGATTCAGGTCCGGCGGCGCCGGCCACGCCGCCGCCCGCCAATGCGAAGGCCGCCAAATCCGCGCCGATGCAGTCCGCGACCCCGGGGCCGGGCGGCAGTTCGTCGATCCGCCGGCTGGAAGCCAGGGGCAGCGTCGTCGTCACGCAAAAGGACCAGGTGGTGACTGGCGAGACCGCCATCTTCGACACCAGGGCCAACCTCATCACCATGACCGGCGGCATCGTGCTGACCCAATGCAAGAACGTGCTGCGCGGCGACCGCCTCAAGGTCGACATGACCACCGGCGTGTCGCGGGTCGAATCCGACAGCGGCAAGGTGCAGGGCATGTTCGACCAGGGGTCGCAAGGCTGCGGCCCGGGCGCTGCGCCAGCGCCGGCACCGGGCGGCGCGAAGCCAGGCCTGCCCATGCTGATTCCGGGCAAGAAGTAATCAGTCAGCGCTTGCTTTGAGCCCGTATGGCTGATGCGCGGGGTCCGAAAGCATCGATCAGTCCTCCGGCAAATCTGCCAGCACGAAATGATTTTGTGATGGTGCTTTCCTCGCGCAGTTTGACTATGGCGGTACTCGCGCTTGCGCTGATCGCACCCAGCGAAGCATTTGCGCAAAGCTCGGCGTCGGCGCCAAATGCGATGCAGGGCTTTTCGCAGAATCGCGATCAGCCGATTCAGATCGAAGCTGCGTCGCTGGAAATGCGCGACAAGAAAAAGGAAGCCACGTTCGCCGGCAATGTGAAGGTCGTGCAGGGCGACACCACGATGACGTCGAAAACGCTGGTGGTGTTTTACGATTCAGGTTCGGCGGCGCCGGCGACGCCCACCACTGCCAAAGCGAAGGCGGCTAAATCCGCGCCGATCCAGTCTGCGACCCCGGGACCGGGCGGCAGTTCGTCGATTCGCCGGCTGGAGGCCAGAGGCAGCGTCGTCGTCACGCAAAAGGACCAGGTAGTGACCGGTGAGACTGCCATCTTCGATACCCGGGCCAACCTCATCACCATGACCGGTAGCGTCGTGCTGTCTCAGTGCAGTAACGTGATGCGTGGCGACCGCCTGAAGGTCGACATGACCACCGGCGTGTCGCGGGTCGAATCCGATACCAACAAGGTGCATGTCCTGGTCGAGCAGGGCTCACAGGGCTGCGGGCCGGGGGCTGCGCCGGGCGGCGCGAAGCCGACGATGCCCTTGCAGCTCCCGGGCAAAAAATAAGACAAATCAAAGCCTTAAATATTATTTTGCGCGCCCGTGGTTGAAGCTGGGGTTCCGAGCCTGTATCTACTGGCCGGGTGCGGCAGGGTGTTCCACTGGGCAGGGAATATCCAATCATTCATGCTTTGCGGGCGGATCGATTCGCCGGCGGGTGTCGCGGGGAGCGCCGTGAAAGGCTAAGCGAAGCGGGATGGTGGATTTACTTGGCATGTTCCGTCGACGCCCCGCGAAACGCGGGCCGGCAGGATTTGCGCGTTCGCACGAGGACATCACCGCGCTCGGCGATTCCTTTGGCGACATGCTGACAAGCCCGGTGCGCGATGCGCCCCCGATGGCGCGCGCCGTCCCGCTGAACGGGCTGGAATTGCCGGAGCCGCCCGAGCTTGCCGTGGAGCCGCCGCGCGCGGAACCGCGCGCGCCAGCTCCCAGGCAGCAATCTTCCAAACACCAATCTCAAAAGACCAATGGCGCGGCCGCGCCGCGCCCGATCCAGCGGCAGGGCTATCTGGCTGTGCATAGCGTGGAAAAGAGCTTTGGCTCCCGCCAGGTCGTGCGCGGCGTCAGCATCTATGTGCGCCGCGGTGAGGCGGTGGGTCTGCTGGGGCCGAACGGCGCCGGCAAGACCACGGTGTTCTACATGATCACCGGGCTGATCAAGGCTGATCGCGGCGCCATCGAACTCGACGGCCACGACGTCACCAAGCTGCCGATGTACCAGCGCGCGCGACTCGGCATCGGCTACCTGCCGCAGGAAGCCTCGATCTTCCGCGGCCTCACGGTGGAGCAGAATATTCGCGCGGTGCTCGAGGTGGTCGAACCGTCGAAGAAGAAGCGCGAAGCCGAACTCGATGCGCTGCTCGATGAATTCAACATCACGCGCCTGCGTAAATCGCCGTCGATCGCGCTGTCCGGCGGTGAGCGTCGCCGCGTCGAGATCGCGCGCGCGCTGGCGACCCGTCCAAATTACATGCTGCTCGACGAGCCCTTCGCCGGCATCGATCCGATCGCCGTCGGCGACATTCAGGATCTGGTCCGCCACCTCACCAATCGCGGTATCGGCGTCCTGATCACCGACCACAATGTGCGTGAAACGCTCGGCCTGACCGACCGCGCCTATATCGTCTATGCCGGGGAGATCTTGACAGAGGGCAGCCCGGACGAAATCGTCAACGATCCGGATGTACGCCGTCTTTACCTTGGCGAGGAATTCCGCCTGTAGCCCTTTTTTAGCGGACGTCAAGCCGTGTACATCAGCTTTGGAGTAAGATAAGCAAGAATCGGACCAACTTTCAGTGGATCGGTTCTCGCCTCCATGGCCCTGACGCAGAGATTAGAATTCCGCCAGTCGCAGTCGCTGGTAATGACGCCGCAGCTGATGCAGGCGATCAAGCTGCTGCAACTGTCGAACCTCGACCTCTCGGCCTTCGTCGAGGAGGAACTGGAGCGCAATCCGCTGCTGGAGCGCGCCAATGACGGCCCCGAGGCGCCGGTCAGGGGTGAGCCCGTCTCGGAACAGGCAGAATTCTCTAATTCCGGCGATTCCCAGAGCTATGGCGACGAGGGCGGCGCCGAGCCGGGCGATATGGGCGGCAGCGGCTCCGGCGACAATTTTGAGCCCGGCCAGTTCGAGGCCGGCCAGGAAGACTGGCTGAACCGCGATCTCGGCAGCCGCACGGAAATCGAGCAGACGCTGGATACCCCGCTCGACAACGTGTTTTCCGAGGAGCCCGCGGAAGCGGCGGCCCGCGCGGCGCAGGATGCCGCGCCGACCGCCTACACCGAATGGGGCGGCGGCGCGTCGAACGACGACGATTACAATCTGGAGGCCTTTGTCGCCGCCGAAATCACCTTGGGCAGCCATCTCGCCGAGCAACTGGCAGTGGCTTTCCCCGGGCCGGTGCAGCGCATGATCGGACAATATCTGATCGATCTGGTCGACGATGCCGGTTATCTGCCGCCGGATCTGGGACAGGCCGCCGAGCGGCTCGGCGCCTCCCAGGCCGAAGTCGATGCGGTTGTCGCCGTGCTGCAGAAGTTCGACCCGCCCGGCGTTTGCGCGCGCAATTTGAGCGAATGCCTCGCGATCCAGCTCCGCGAACTCAATCGCTATGATCCCGCGATGCAGGCGCTGGTCGAGCATCTGGATTTGCTGGCCAAGCGCGATATCGCCGCGTTGCGCAAACTGTGCGGTGTCGACGACGAGGACATCACCGACATGATCGGCGAGATTCGCCGGCTCGATCCCAAACCCGGTCTGAAGTTCGGCTCGGCGCGCACCCAGACCATGGTGCCCGACGTCTACGTGCGGCCGGGTCCGGATGGCGGCTGGCATGTCGAACTCAACAGCGACACGTTGCCGCGTGTGCTGGTCAATCAGGTCTATTACACCGAGCTGTCGAAGACGATCCGGAAAGACGGCGATAAATCCTATTTCACCGACTGCCTGCAGAATGCGACCTGGTTGGTCCGCGCGCTCGATCAGCGCGCGCGCACCATCCTCAAGGTCGCAACCGAAATCGTGCGCCAGCAGGACGGCTTCTTCACCCACGGTGTGGCGCATCTCCGGCCGCTTAACCTCAAGGCGGTGGCGGATGCGATCCAGATGCACGAATCGACGGTGTCGCGGGTGACCGCCAACAAATATATGGCGACCAACCGCGGCAGCTTTGAACTAAAATATTTCTTCACCGCCTCGATCGCCTCGGCCGACGGCGGCGAGGCCCATTCGGCGGAAGCGGTCCGCCATCACATCAAGCAGTTGATCGACGCGGAAGCCCCGGTCGCGATCCTCTCCGACGATACGATCGTGGAACGATTGCGCGAGTCGGGGATTGATATAGCCCGCCGCACCGTCGCGAAGTATCGCGAAGCGATGCGAATTCCCTCCTCGGTGCAACGCCGCCGTGACAAACAAAGCATGCTCGGTAACGCGCTTTCAGCCCCTGCCGCTTCTTCCGACCGGTCCCGTGATACGGCTCCGGCCTGATTGCGTTCGCGCCAAATCGCGATAGTGTCGGCTTCCCGACGGAGTGAACGTGGCATCAAGCGAGGCATCAAATGACCCTTCGAATCTCCGGGAAAAGCATCAGCGTCGGCGAAGCGCTTCGTTCGCGCGTCAGCGAGCGCACCGATGAGGTCCTGCGAAAATATTTCGACGGCAATTATTCCGGCCACATCACGCTGAGCAAGGATGGCTTCGGCTTCCGCACCGACTGCTCGCTGCACCTCGATTCCGGCATTACCCTGGAAGCCGATTCGAACGCCACCGACGCCTATGTCAGCGCCGACCAGGCGCTGGTGATGATCGAAAAGCGCCTGCGCCGCTACAAGAGCCGGCTGAAGGACCGCTCGGCCCGCAAGACCTACGCGGCGGCCACCGAGGCGCTGGCCGGGATGGGCCCGCCGATACTCGACGCGCCGAGCTATATCATCGAGGCCCCGGAGGGCGACGAGGAGGTCACCGAATATAGCCCCGTCATCATCGCGGAGGCGACCAAGTCGCTGAAGCGGCTGTCGGTCAGCGAGGCGGTCATGGAGCTGGATCTGACCGGCGCTGCCTGCGTCGTGTTTCAGCACGGCAGCAGCGGCCGGGTGAACATCATCTACCGGCGCCCCGACGGCAATGTCGGGTGGGTCGACCCCCCGGCGGTCACCCCATGACGGTTATGCCCGGCAGCGTTGACGTCCAAGCCAAAGCGGCGCTCAGGTGCGCCGCCCCTTGGGATAGCGTGCAGGAACTTGCCCGCAGGAGTTGGCACCGGTCATGCGTTGGAGTAGAAGCCCTCACATCGGGACCCGGACCTAAGCCCGCCTCCCGTCTCATCTTCTTGACGCCCCGAATCCAGAACCTTGTTCACACCCAGACGGTCTAATTCACCTCGGAACGCCCCATGACGATTACCGATCTGGTCGCACCGGAGGCGATACTCCCCGCGTTGAAGGTCATCAGCAAAAAGCAGGCGTTGCAGGAATTGGCGGCGCGTGCGGCGACCCTGACCGGGCAGAACGAGCGCTCGATTTTCGAAGTGCTGCTGCAGCGCGAGAAGCTGGGAACCACCGCCGTTGGCTACGGCGTCGCGATTCCGCACGGCAAGCTGCCCAAGCTCGAAAAGCTGTTCGGGTTTTTCGCCCGGCTTGAACGCCCGATCGATTTCGAAGCGATGGACGGCCAGCCGGTCGACCTGGTGTTTCTGCTGCTGGCGCCGGAAGGCGCCGGCGCCGATCACCTGAAGGCGCTGGCGCGGATTGCCCGCCTGCTGCGCGATCAGGACGTCGCCAAGAAACTGCGCGCCTCCCGCGACGCCCAGGCGATCTATTCGGTACTGGCGCTGCCGCCGGCCAGTGCGGCGTAATAGCCCGGCCTTCGAATCAGCCCGCTGTGCTGACGGCAGGCGGTTGCGGCAGCGCACACGACAAATACCGGACCGTGCGGTTGCCGTCATAAACAGTGCCGGTACCGACCTCGTCAAATCCCAGGGCTGTGTGAAACGCGTCCGACGCCGGATTCGGCGGTTGCCTGTTGACCTCGCAGACGACGCGATCGTGGCCCGCTTCAAAAGCCTGCCTGAACAGGTCGTCGTAAAGCCTGCGCGCAAGACCGCGCCCGCGCGCGGTGGGTGCCACCACAATCCGGTCTACGTACACAAAGCGGGGATAGCGGGAGCGGAACCAGAGGAAATTCGGGCTGTCGTATTGGGCGTTCTGATCGAAGGCCAGCAGGAAGGCGTCGAGGCTGCCTATTCGCCGCACCAGGAACGCCTGTTCGACGAGATGCTGCAGCCGCTCCGGTTCGAGCCAGGACAATTCCCGCGCATGTTCGTTGTTGAGCACAAGCAGGGCGTTGCCGAGCGGCTCACCCTTCGAGGCCTCAGCCGCGGTTACAGACAGTAAATCCCGATCACGCATGCATTTCCCGTCCGCACCTTCGTGCAAGCTCCTGTTCGCGCGCATTCTCTTTTAGATTGAAAATCATGGCAAGGACCGCCAATCTGGGCAGAGACATTTCTGGTAAATCGCCAAATGACATTGAAGACGCTGTTCATTGCCTTGACGTTGCTATTCACACCCTGTGTTGCTCACGGCAAAACCGACCGGGACATGAAGATTTGCGATGCCGAGGATGCCGAGGTGGCTGTTCCGGCTTGCACGCGCCTGATCAAGACGGAGAAGCTTGACCAGGAGATCCGCTCGGCCGTTCTCGCGCGTCGCGCGACTGCCTATTGGCGCAAGCAGGATTATGATCGTGCGATCGCCGATGCGAACACGGCCATCGTACTCAATCCGAAAAATGCTGAAGCGTATATGCGACGTGGTAGTTGCTACATCAGCAAGGGCGATTACGAAAGGGCTCTCGCGGACACCAATGAGGCGATCAATGTCGATCCCAAGAACTTCAGGGCCTACAGCAACCGCGGTATGCTTTGTATAATTCGACGAGATTTCGATAGAGCTATTGCCGAAGCCACCAAGGCGATCGAGATCAACCCAAAGTTCTCCAACCCCTATTCCGTGCGCGGAATGGCCTACCAGGGCAAAGGCGATCAGGACCTTGCCGTTGCCGACCTTGCAATGGCGATCGAGTTGGACCCGAAATCGGTTGGCGCGTACACTAGCAGGGCTCACATCCACGCGATCAAAGGGGAATACGATAAGGCAGTCGCTGACCTGACAAAGGCGATCGAGATCAATCCGAAATCCGCCGACCTCCACGTCAATCGGTCAAACCACTATCTGCAAAAGGCACTTATTGATTCGGCGATCGCGGACGCCAGCAAAGCGATTGAGATCAATCCCAGACTTGCCACGGCTTACGATCATCGCGCCCATGCGTTTCTGCGGAAGGGAGAGTTTGAGCGAGCTATCGCGGACGCCACCCAGGCGATCGCGATCGATCCGAAATTGGCTCAAGCCTATGTCAACCGCGCCAGCGCTTATCACCAAAAGGGTGACACGGAGCGGGCCTTCGCTGACAACGCCCGAGCGATTGAACTCGATCCGAAATTGGCCGGTGCCTTGGTCAGCCGCGCCCAGGCCTTCGCGCGAAAGCAGGATTTTGATCGATCCATTGCCGATGCCACCAAAGCGATTGAAATTGATCCAAAGGACGCACGCGCCTTTGACAGTCGTGGTTACGCCCATTGGCGCAAAGGCGAAGACGAACTGGCTATCGCCGACGCGACCAGCGCACTGGCGATCGATCCGAAGCTTAGCAACATCTACTGGTACCGTGCACGGGCATATGAACGAAGGGGCGAGTACGCACTGGCTGTGGCCGACCACGACAAGTTGGCCGAGGCCAATCGAAACAATCCCGGATACGCAAATGTTGCGGGTCTGGCGCGCTTCGTTATGGGGGACTTCAAATCTGCTTCCGATGCACTCGAGTCAAAGACCGATGTTTACGGGATATTGTTCCGCTATCTTGCACGCGCGCGGGCAGGTGACGCGGGCGGGTCGGCTGATGCCGAGCTAGCTGACAAGGCTCGGCGTGTCGGGCTTTCGTTCAGGACGTGGCCGTACGCGTTTATCGAGCTTTACCTCGGCCAACGCACACCTAGCGAAATGTTCAAGGCGGCGGTCAAAACGACGGATCGCTGTCTTGCCCATTTCTACATAGGGGAATGGCATCTGCTGAGAAAAGAGCTTGCCGAGGCGTCGGTGGATCTGAAGGCTGCCGCCGAGCTATGTTCAAAGGATGGAATCGAATACAGGGCCGCGGTCGCAGAACTGTTCCGCCTAAAGCTCTAAGGCCTCAGCTCAGTATTGGTGCCAGGCGTGGAAGCGCCCGTTACGCGTGAGAATGCTATCGGCGAATAACGGGCGTCTGTCTGCGGTCAAGCCGAGAACAAACGCCCGCATCTAGAATTCAGATGCACCTCACCATCGACCGACTGCTTTCGGCAGCCGACATGCGTCGGCTCAGTGACAGCAGCAAGTGCTGCGTCAGTGCACACTGACGGCCTGCAGTTCGTTGCTCCATGCATTGGCGATCGCCGCCTCGCGGCTGTCGGTCAGCATGATCGGCGTACCGTCGGCGGCATGCAGCGCGAACAGTTTCAGTCCCGGCGCGATCATCGGCGCCTGCGGAAACAGTCCCGGTACGTCCTCGGAACGGATTTGTTTCACGTAGGCGATATGCCCTTCACCGAGATGGGCCAGCGCCTCAACGGAAACCTTTTCTGATTCGAACGTCACACTCACATCACTCATGGTCTCGACTCCTCTATGAGACTAAGCGGTCGAGTCCGCTCCTCGTTCCATTATTCGTGTTCATTGATAGCAATTGTCTTAACGACCCTTTCAGGTTCCGGCCTGGCAAGATCGATCGACAACAGCCCGTTTTTCAAATCCGCGCCCAGCACGTGCATCCCCTCCGCCAGCACGAAAGTGCGCTGGAAGTGGCGCGCGGCGATGCCGCGATGGATGTATTGCCGGGCCTTGTCGTCCTGCTGGCGGCCCCGAATCACGAGCTGGTTTTCCTCAATGGTCACATCGAGTTGGTCACGGGTAAACCCGGCGACCGCCAGCGTGATGCGCAAGCGTTCGGGTTGCCCGTTGCTGCGGTCGCAGCGCTCGATGTTGTAGGGAGGATAGCCGTCGGCGCCTTTGACGACGCGATCGAGCGCACGCTCAATTTCGTCGAATCCCAACAGGAACGGACTGGATAACGATGGAACACGAGACATTACAAAGTCCTCTCGAAGCGACTTTGAGGGGCCCTTGCGGCACCCCATTCGACCGGCTGGCGGGTTTGCTGCCCTGTCAAAGGGCAATATGGGGGTGATTTGAGGAGGGTTCAAGCGCCTCAGGAACCATCGTAAATCGGCCGCGGCGGCCTATCCAAATGTCATTCCGGGGCACGAACCGAACCCGGGAATCTCGAGGTTCCGGATATGATCCTTCGGACCATTCCGGAATGACGGGTCATCCACCGACCCGCTTGCGGCCGTCGGCGGTAAATAGATGCAGCTTGTCGGGGGGCGCCACCGCCCGGATTCGTTCCCCGATGCCGGGGGCGATGGCGCCGGGAATCCGCACGATCACCTCTCCGGGCGGCAGTTCACCGGGGTTGGCAGCCACGGCCTGCGTCTCGTGCTGCCGGGTGCCGTAAATAAAGGTTTCGGCCCCGACGCGCTCGATCGCCTCGACGGTGAGGCCAAGTGCCACACCGCCGCCGACGGCCTCATTCGAGATGACGAAGTCTTCGGGACGAACGCCGAGGATGCCGGCTTCCGTCAGGCGGCTGTCGCCGGCCAATTGCGATTTGAGTTCATCGGACCGCAGCGGCATCAGGTTCATCGGCGGCGCGCCGATGAAGGAGGCGACGAAGGTGGTGGCGGGCTTCTGGTAGACGTCGAGCGGGTTGCCGATCTGCTCGACCTGGCCGCCGTTCATTACCACCAGGATGTCGGCCAGCGTCATCGCCTCGAGCTGGTCGTGGGTGACGTAGATCGCGGTGGTCGAGAGGCGGCGCTGCAGCTTGCGGATCTCGACCCGCATCGCGATGCGCAGCTTGGCATCGAGGTTCGACAGCGGCTCGTCGAACAGAAACACTTTTGGCTGGCGCACGATGGCGCGGCCCATCGCGACGCGCTGGCGCTGGCCGCCGGAGAGCTGCTTCGGCTTGCGATCGAGCATGGTGCTGAGTTCGAGAATGCGGGCGGCTTCCTGCACCCTTGTGTCGATCTCGGGCTCCGGCATGCGCCGGTTGCGCAGGCCGTAGGCCATGTTGTTGTAGACGCTCATATGCGGGTAGAGCGCGTAGTTCTGAAACACCATCGCGATGTCGCGGTCGGCCGGCTCGATCTGGTTGACGATACGGCCGCCGATATCGATCTCGCCGCCCGTTATTGTCTCGAGGCCTGCGACCATGCGCAGCAAGGTGGACTTGCCGCAGCCGGAGGGGCCGACCAGCACGCAGAACTGGCCGTCGCCGACTTTGAAGTCGATGCCCTTGATGGCCTCGAAGCCACCGGCGTAGGTTTTACGAACGTCGCGGAGAACTACGTCGGCCATCTCAGTCCTACTTCTCGGTCTCGACCAGGCCGCGCACGAACAGCCGTTGCATGAATATGACCACCGCCACCGGCGGCAGCATGGCGAGGACGGCAGTTGCCATCGCCAGCTGCCATTCGGCCAGCTCGTCGGTCGTCGTCAGCATCTTCTTGATGCCGGTGACAATCGTCTGCATCGAATCCTGCGTGGTGATCAGCAGCGGCCACAGATATTGATTCCAGCCATAGATAAACTGAATCACGAACAATGCGGAGATCGTCGTTATCGACAGCGGCAGCAGCGTATCCCAGAAAAACCGGAAGGGTCCGGCGCCGTCGATGCGCGAGGCTTCCAGCAACTCGTCCGGCACCGTCATGAAGAACTGCCGAAACAGCAGCGTGCCGGTCGCCGAGGCGATCAACGGCAGAATCAATCCGGCATAGGTGTCGAGCATGCGCAGGTCGGCCACCACCTTGTAGGTCGGATAGATGCGGACCTCGACCGGCAGCATCAGGGTGACGAAGATGATCCAGAACGCGGTTTTGCGGAACGGAAAGCGGAAATATACCACCGCATAGGCGGACAGGATCGAAATGCAGATCTTGCCGACCGCGATGCCGATCGCGGAGATGAACGAATTGAGCAGCAGACGGCCGACCGGTTCGGGCGCGGTGCGGGAGCCGCCGATAAAGACGGCGCGGTAGTAATTTTCGAGCGCCTGGCCGCCTGGCGACATCGGCATCCGCCCACCGACCACGGTCGCCGCGTCATGGGTCGAGGCGATCATGGCGACATAAACCGGAAACGCGACAATGAACACGCCAAGGGTGAGGATGGCGTAGGCGATGATGTCGTTCCACGGGCGATGCTCGACCATCAGTACTGCACCTTGCGCTCGACATAACGGAACTGGACCGCGGTCAGCGCGATGACGATGACCATCAGCACCACCGATTGCGCCGCCGAGCCTCCGAGATCGCCGCCAAGCCGGCCGTCGGCGTAGACCTTGTAGACCATGGTCGTGGTCGCGCCGGCCGGGCCGCCGCCGGTCACCGCGTCGATGATGCCGAACGTATCGAAGAACACGTAGACCACGTTCACGACCAGCAGGAAGAATGTGGTCGGCGACAGCAGCGGGAACACGATGGTCCAGAACCGCCGCATCGGGCCGGCGCCGTCGATCGCGCCGGCCTCGATCACGCTCTTGGGGATCGACTGCAGTCCGGCGAGAAAGAACAGGAAATTGTAGGCGATTTGCTTCCACACCGCAGACATCACCACCAGGGCCATGGCGTGGTTGCCGTTCAGGAGCGGATTCCATTCGAGGCCCATCCCCCGGAGCGGCCGCGCCAGGGTGCCGAGCGATGGGTGGAAGATGAAGAACCACAGTACGCCGGCCACCGCCGGCGCCACCGCGTAGGGCCAGATCATGAAGGTCTTGTAGGCCGGCGCTGCCTTGAGGTTCTTGTCGGCCTGGCTTGCGAACAACAGCGCGATCGAGAGCGACAGCCCCGCGACCAGCGTCGAGAACACCAGTGTCGTCAGCATCGCCTTGTAATATTCGGGCTGTGCAAACAGCGCCTGGTAATTCTCCAGGCCGACGAATTCGGAAACAAGGCCAAAGGCATCCTCACGCTTGAACGATTGCAAGACCGCCTGGCTGGCTGGCCAGTAGAAGAATACGAATGTGATGACGAGCTGCGGCGCCAGCAGTGCGTAGGGAAGCAGCTTGCTGCTGTTGAAGACCGCGGACTTTTCCATTCAGGGCGTCTTGTCCAGTTCGGCCGGCCAGCCGGCTCGAATCGGTGATGGGCTTTGGGTATCGAAGGAAGGCTCCCTCTCCAAACCGGAAAGGGAGCCTTATCGCAGGTCTATTTATAGAAGGTCATTTATCGAAAGCTTATTTTGCCGTCTTTTCAAACGTCCGCAACATGGCATTGCCGCGCGCCACGGCCGCGTCGAGTGCTTCCTGCGCGGTCTTCTTGCCCGCGAGGGCCGCCTCGATCTCCTCGGACCAGAGTTCGCGCATCTGCACCATGTTGCCAAAGCGCAGCCCGCGCGAATTCTCGGTCGGCTCCTTGTTAGTGAGTTCCTTCAGCGGCGTCTGCAGGATGGGATTCTTCTCGTAGAAGCCATCGGCCTTGGTCTTTTCATAGGCCGCCTTGGTGATCGGCAGGTAGCCGGATTCCTGGTGCAGCTTGGCCTGCCGGTTGGTGTCGGACAAGAACGCGAAGAATTTTGCGACGCCTTTGTACTCCTCGGGCTTCTTGCCGCCCATCACCCACAGCGATGCGCCGCCGATGATCGAGTTCTGCGGAGCGCCGGCGACGTCGGGGTAATAGGGCATCGGCACCGAGGTGAAGTCGAACTTGGCGGTGCTTTTCGCGGTCCCGTAATAGCCCGAAGACGTCAGGAAGATCGCGCACTCGCCCGAGGCGAACCGGGCTTCGCCGCCGTTGGCACGGCCGGCGTAATCGTAGGTTTTGTCTTTCTGCAGGTCGACCAGGTTCTGCAGGTGCTTGACGTGCAGCGGCGAGTTGAACTTCAGCTCGGTGTCGAAACCGTCGAGCCCGTTCGCCTTGCTGCCGATCGGCACGTTGTGCCAGGCGGAAAATTGCTCGATATGGACCCAAGACGCCCAGGCATTGGAAAAGCCGCAGGTCTCATGACCGGCTGCCTTCAGTTTCTTGGCGGCAGCGAACACTTCCGGCCAGGTTTTCGGGATCTCGGCGATGCCGGCCTTCTTCAGCTCATCCTTGTTGATCCACATCACCGTCGACGACGAGTTGAAGGGAAACGACAGCATGTCGCCCTTGGAGGTCGAGTAGTAGCCCGTGATGGTCGGCAGGTAGGCCTTGGGATCGAACGGTTCGCCCGCGTCCTTCATCAGCTGATAGACCGGCTTGATGGCGCCGGTGGCGCTCATCATGGTCGCGGTGCCCACTTCGAACACCTGAATGATGTGCGGTGCGGTGCCGGCGCGGAACGCGGCGATGCCGGCGTTCATGGTGTCGGCATAGCCGCCCTTGAAGGACGGCGTCACCTTGTAGTCCGACTGGCTGGCGTTGAAATCTGCCGCAAGCTTGTTGACGACGTCGTTGTTGGCGCCGGTCATCGCGTGCCACCACTGCAGCTCGGTCACGGCGTGGGCAGGTGTGGCGAGCGCAAGCGCGACAGTAATTGTCGCCGCCGCGCCGAATTGTCGAAATGCCATGTAATTCCTCCAGGTTTGGGTCGTCATCTTCGTTTCGCGCGATAGCAGCGCCGGATGACGTACAAATGACCGTATAAGCGAAAGCAGGGTATTGGGGAAGCGGGCGCCAAGGGAAGCCGGAAAATAGGCGAAGGCCGACGAACCAAACGGTGCCGTGGCCCCTGCGAACAGGCCCATGCCGCGTGATCTATCGAAAGGCTAGGATCGGGTCCCCGCGTTCGCATGCGTTCGCAGGGGCGACAGCGGTTACCGCTTCCGCTCCGACCCGCAGACCACGCCCTTGGCGACCAGGGCCTCGACCTCGCTATTGGAATAGCCGAACTCGCCCAGCACCTCGGCGGAGTGCTGGCTGAACTTCGGCGGGGTTCGGCGCAGACTGGGTTTGGTTCGCTCCAGGCGAATCGGCGAGGCGACGCCCTTGTACCAGTCCTTCTCGATGACATCGCCGCGATGCAGCGTGTGGGGAGCGGTCAGCGCCTGGTCGATCGACTGCACCGGACCGGCAGGCAGGCCAGCCGCCAGCAGCCGGTCGCAGAGCGGCCCGGCATCGTGCTGGCTGAACACCGCGGCGAGTTCGGCGCGCAGCGCGTCGCGGTTGGCGATGCGGTCCTTGTTGCGGGCAAAGCGCGGATCGGTGCCGAGTTCGGGCTTGCCGATTTCCCTGGCGAGCTTGCGGAAGGTGCCGTCATTGCCGACGCCGATGAAGATGTTGTCGGTGCGGGTCGGAAAGATCGCATAAGGCACCAGATTGGGATGCTCGTTGCCGGTCAGGTTCGGCGGCTTGCCGTGCATGAAATAATTCGCGGTGTGCGGGTGCATGATCGCGAGCCCGGTTTCATACAACGTGGTCTCGAGGAACTGGCCGAGACCCGAGCGCTGCCGCTCCGACAGCGCCATCAGGATGCCGATCGCGGCATAGAGCCCGGTGGTGATGTCGACGAGCGGGACGCCGATCCGCATTGGGCCGCTTTGCGGCGAGCCGGTCGCGGCGATCATGCCGGTCATCGCCTGGATGATCGCGTCATAGCCGGGATTGCCGCCGCGCGGGCCGTCGCCGCCAAAGCCGGAAATCCGGCAATGCACGAGTTTTGGGAATTTCGCGCGCAGCACGTCGTTGCCGATGCCCCATTTGTCGAGCGTGCCCGGCTTGAAATTCTCGATCAGGACGTCGGCGGTCTCCAGCATCTTCAACAGCACGATGCGGCCGCCGTCGGAGGCGAGGTCGAGCCCGATCGAGCGCTTGTTGCGGTTGATGCCGACGAAATAGGCCGCATCCTCCTCGTGGAACGGAGGGCCCCAGTCGCGCACCTCGTCGCCGGCGGGCGGCTCGACCTTGATCACATCGGCGCCGTGGTCGGCGAGAATTTGCGTGCAATAGGGGCCGCCGAGCACGCGCGTCAGATCGATCACGCGCAGGCCGGTCATCGCGCCGGGAGCCGCTGCAGAACTCATGGAGAAAAACCTTCGCTCAGGAAATGGAATTCCTGAGCTAGCGGTCTTCGGGCGCCGCGGCAATGGCCCGGCGCGCGCAGGTGCATGCAAGGACAGAAGGCGCACGGAAACGGCCCGCTGCCTGATGCAGCGGGCCGTTCAACGCCATGGTTACACAGCGGGTCGTTACACCACGGTCAGGCGCACATCCACATTGCCGCGGGTGGCGTTGGAATACGGGCAAACCTGGTGGGCCTTCTCGACCAACGCTTCGGCGTCGGCGCGGGCAAGGCCGGGCAGCGAGACGGCAAGATCGATGTCGAGGCCAAAGCCGCCGGCCGCGCGCGGACCGATGCCGACGGTGGAGGTCACCGACGCGTCGGCGGGGACCTTCGGGCCGCCTTGCGAGGCGACGAATTTCATCGCGCCGATGAAGCAGGCGGCATAGCCGGCCGCGAACAGCTGTTCGGGATTGTTGCCGGCGCCACCGCCGCCGCCGAGTTCCTTCGGCGTGGCAAGCTTGACGTCGAGCGCGCCATCGAGGGTCGCGGCGTGGCCATCCCGGCCACCGGTTGCCTTGGCGCTGGTCTTGTAGAGCACATTCACGGACATCATCGTCTCCCTTTGGGGTGGTTTTCGGTGGGAGTTCTATTGCATGCAATTAGATTGTGCGCAATAGAAATATTGTCTGAGCCGCAATTTAATTGTATGCAATTGATCTGGTTGGCCCTTGCCCCTACATGAAACCGCGGGCGAGATCCGGATGGCGAGGCGCGCACATGGTCAGGAAACCGGCGGTGGATCCGCTGCTCCTAGGCAATCAAATCTGTTTTGCGGTGTATTCCACGGCGCACGCGTTCAACCGCGTCTACAAGCCGCTGCTCGACAAGCTCGAGGTGACCTACCCGCAATATCTGGTGATGATGGTGCTGTGGGAGCGCGACGGCGTGCCGGTCAAGGATATCGGGGAAAAGCTGCTTCTGGATTCCGGCACCCTGACCCCGTTGCTCAAGCGGATGGAGGCCGCCGACCTCGTCAAACGCACGCGCAGCACCGAAGACGAGCGCCAGGTGCTGATCGCATTGACGCCGAAAGGGCTCGCGCTTCGCGAAAAAGCCAGGACGGTGCCGCAGGCGATCCTGGCGAGTTCGACGTGTTCGGTGGGCGAACTGGTGGCGATGAAGAATGAACTGATCACGCTGCGCGACAAGCTGAACGCGGCGTTGGGGGAGTAGGGGGGCGAAGGTTAGAGGCGCTTCTTGGCGAAGGCCCGACCGGAATGGGATTTCAGGTATTTTTCGAATTCCAGCGCGTTGTACTTATCCGGAAAAGCGCAATACCAGAGCAATTGCCAAGGCTTGAATTTGGCGGTGTGGGCGGATTTACCGGCATTGTGCTCGGGCATCCGCCGTTTCAAATCAGACGTCGCGCCGATGTATTCCTGATCGGGGAAATCAATGCTGCGGAGAATGTAGACGTACCACATGTGAACTCGCGCGCTTGGTTGGCGCGAACGCTAGGTGATATCAGTCATTCTCTCCAGCCCGTCTTCGCCCTTCGGGCTATGCCGGGCACCACGCTTCGCCCTTCAGGCTCCGTCGTGGCTGCGCCACGCGTAGCCCGAAGGGCGAAGCGTGGTGGAGCCAGGCGGGATCGAACCGCCGACCTCTTGCATGCCATGCAAGCGCTCTCCCAGCTGAGCTATGGCCCCTTAACCTGACCGCGCGCCTTGGGCGACGTGCGGGCATGACCCTGAACCACAGTTCAGGGCCGATCTCAAGTCTCTTCGTCGCTGCCGACGTCGCCAATGATGTCGGTGACGTCCTCGTCGCCTTCTTCCTCGTCGGGAATGAAGGTCGAATCGTCGTCATCGTCGCCTTCGATGGTCTCGTCGACCTCGATATCGTCTTCCGACTCGGGAACGACGGCCTTGACCTTGCCGCTGTTTTCCTCGGCATCCGCCTCCTCGAGCGAGACCTCTTCGACCTCGGCGGGTTCCGGCGCATCGGCCGCGGCGCTCGCAGAAGCCGCGGCTGCGCGTGCAGCATCACCGCGGGCGGCCCGGGGCGGCGCAATCGGCGCAATCGGCACGACCTCACCGGTATAGGGCGAGATGACGGGCGTCTTGTTCAGGTCATAGAACTTCTTACCCGTCGTCGGGCAAATGCGTTTGGTTCCGAGATCGGATTTGGCCACGTGTGAATCCTGGGAATTTCTGAAAAACGGTGCTTCACTTGGCTAGTTGCTAGGCCGCTGTCAATAGCGGTTTGTGCGTATGAGACGGCAGCGTGACGCGGTGTTGCCTATGTGATACCTGCCGCCCCGCGCAAGAGGACACAATCTTGACCCATTCACCCCACCCGACCCCGCTGGAATCCCGCTCCAGCGGCCCCCTGACCGGCAAAGTCCGCGTTCCCGGCGACAAGTCGATTTCGCACCGGGCCCTGATCCTCGGGGCGCTTTCGGTCGGCCAGACCACGATTTCCGGCCTGCTTGAGGGCGAAGACGTGCTCAATACGGCGAAATCGATGCAGGCGCTGGGCGCCAAGGTCGAACGATCAGGGTCGTTTGCCTGGCAGGTGAGGGGCGTCGGGGTGGCAGGCTTCGCCCAACCCGCCGCTCCGCTCGATTTCGGCAATTCCGGCACTGGTTGCCGGCTGGTGATGGGGGCGGTTGCCGGCTGCCCGATTTCGGCGGTTTTCGATGGCGACGCCTCGCTGCGCTCGCGGCCGATGCGGCGGATTCTCGATCCCCTGGAATTGATGGGCGCCAAGACTGGTGAGGCCAGGGAGGGCGGCCGCCTGCCGCTGACGCTGCATGGCGCCCGCGATCCCGTGCCGATCCTGTACCGGACCCCGGTGGCGTCCGCCCAGATCAAATCGGCGGTGCTGTTGGCGGGCCTCGCCGCGCCCGGGGTCACCACCGTGATCGAGCAGGAGGCGAGCCGCGACCATACCGAATTGATGCTGAAGCATTTCGGTGCGCAGATCGTCTCGACCCGGGAGGGCAGCCATGGCCGGAAGGTCGCGCTCACCGGCCAGCCCGAGCTGCACGGCGCCGATGTCGTGGTGCCCGCCGATCCCTCATCCGCGGCGTTTCCGATCGTGGCGGCGCTGATTGTCGAGGGTTCCGACATCGTATTCTCCGACGTCATGACCAATCCGCTGCGCACCGGCCTGTTCACGACCTTGCGCGAGATGGGAGCTCACATCGAGGAGAGCGAAGTGCGCGGCGATGCCGGCGAGCCGATGGCCACCTTGCGCGTGAGGGCCTCAAAACTGCGCGGTGTCGAAGTGCCGCCGGAGCGCGCGCCCTCGATGATCGACGAATATCTGGTGCTGGCGGTGGCGGCGTCGTTTGCCGAAGGCACCACCATCATGCGCGGCCTGCAGGAGCTGCGCGTCAAGGAATCCGACCGGCTGGAGGCGACCGCCGACATGCTGCGCGTCAACGGCGTCAAGGTGGAGGTCGCGGGCGACGATCTCATCGTCGAGGGCCGCGGCCACGTCCCCGGCGGCGGCCTCGTCGCCACCCACATGGATCACCGC
Organism: Bradyrhizobium sp. LjRoot220; assembly: GCF_964252915.1. Lineage (NCBI taxonomy): Bacteria > Pseudomonadati > Pseudomonadota > Alphaproteobacteria > Hyphomicrobiales > Nitrobacteraceae > Bradyrhizobium > Bradyrhizobium sp. LjRoot220. Next base: position 213,530 of record NZ_CAXUPS020000006.1, on the reverse strand, counting down.
ATCGCGATGTCGGCGCTGGTGATGGGGCTTGCCGCCGACAAACCGGTCAAGGTCGACGACACCTCGTTCATCGCCACCAGCTTTCCGGATTTCATTCCGATGATGCGCGGGCTCGGGGCGGTGTTTTCGTAAGGCGGGCGCTTGCGCGGTTCAGGACGGCGCAAGCCCGAGGCTCGTCACCGCCTCCAGCCAGATCGGCGATTCTTCCTTGTATAGTTTCTGCGTCTCCTCGAAGGTCATCGCGGTATCGTCAACGCCCAATGATTTCATGAGCTGCCGCACCTTCTCGGTCTTGCTGCCGTCGACGAGGAGCTTTGACAGCTTCTGAACGATTTCCACCGGCGTGGCTTTGGGCACCGCGCAGCACTGGAAGCCGGTCAGCTTGAAGATCGGCGACGTCGCGCCCTGCTCCGTGAAAGAGGGCACATCCGGCAATACCGACATGCGCTTGCGCGAGACGGCGACGGCATGGCCGCGGCCGCTCTGCAGTACGGACACGGCGGCGGAATAGCTGCCGTGGGCGCCGTCGATGAATCCACCGGCCAGATCGGTCCACATCGGCGCTTCGCCGCGATAGTGAACCGCTTCCATCTTGAGGCCGTATTGCTTGTTCATTTCGGCGACCGCCATGTGCGCGTATGAGCCGGCGCCATAGGTGCCGATGTTGATCTTCTCGGCCTTCTTTGCGTAGGCGACAAATTGCGCGAGCGTTTTCGCGCCGGTCTTTTCGGCGGCGACGAACGGCAGGCTGCCCGCCGGCATGATCGAGACGATCGTGAAATCCTTGTCGGTGTCGTAAGGGATGTCCTTGATCAGAACCCGGTTCATGATCATGGTCGTCGAGATCGTGAACATCAGCGTATAGCCATCGGGCGCGGCGCGCTTGGCTTCGGCCGCCGCAACCGATCCGGAGGCGCCGGCCTTGTTTTCCACCACCACATTCTGGCCGGTCGTGGCGCGGATATATTCGCCATAGGTGCGCGCGAACAGATCGGTCTGCCCGCCGGCCGGATAGCCGGCGATGATCTTGATCGACTTGGTCGGCCAGTCGGTCTGTGCACCGGCCGAACTCCCGATCAGCTGAAACGCCGAGGCGGCCGCGGCGCTGCCAATGAAATGACGTCGTGAAATGGCGCTCATCGTGTCCCTCCGGTGGTGATCGTTTTTTGATCGGGATCCGCAGGCCCAGTGAATGGCATGTCCCGGCTGGGTTCAGGATAGAGGCGGGCAGCGGCGTGGGCGAGGAACATTTGGACGCATCCGGGTGGATCTGTTCGCCCTGCGGAATTCACGTTTTCCGGTGACGACGCGATCATTTCCGGGGGTGGCGGACCGATAGCCTCCGACGCACGGTCTTGACCATCGGTGCCGCTCTGTCGCACATGGCGCCCATGATCATCGCCATCGACGGACCGGCAGCGTCCGGCAAGGGCACGCTCGGCAAGCGGCTCGCGCACCATTACGGCTATCGCCACCTCGACACCGGCGTGATCTACCGCGCCGTGGCCAAGCTGCTGCTGGACCAGGGTTTTGAACTCACCGATGAAGCGCGCGCGGTGGCCGCCGCGATGGCGCTCGATCCGGAAGACTTCGGCCATCCCGAGTTGAAGTCGCAACGGATCGGCGAGGCCGCTTCGGTGGTTTCGGCCATTCCCACGGTGCGGGAAGCCTTAATCAGTTTTCAGCGCCAGTTCGCGGCCGATCCGCCCGGCGCGGTGCTTGACGGGCGCGATATCGGCACCGTGATTTGCCCGAATGCGGAAGTGAAGATTTTCGTCGTCGCCGACCCGCAGGTGCGGGCCCGCCGCCGCACCCTGGAAGCCCTTGCGCGCGGCGAAGCGGCGGATGAGGCGCTGGTGCTGGCCGATATTCTCAAGCGCGACGAGCGGGATCGCAATCGCGCCGCGGCCCCCCTGAAGGCGGCACCCGACGCGCATATCCTGGATAATTCCAATCTCGACATCGAAGGCGGCGTTCGCGCCGCGATCGCGATCGTCGAGGCCGTACGGGCCAAACTTTAAGCGCGGCGGAACGCTTGAGGTCGGGTTCCGGCGCAGGTCCCGGCGAAGGCGCTCCGAAGTCCGGCGATTGGGGCTGACATTCAGCCCACCAGCGGCCCCCAAGCCCCGCAAAATCGGGCATTTCCGCTTGCCGAAAGTGGCCCTTGGGGCTATATCCCCGGCCATCCGTGGCCGCCATCGATGAGATCAGGGCTGTCCGAGCGGGCCGGCAGGCGGTTTGAACGCATTCAAACTAAACGGCTGCCGTCATTGGAGGAAAGCCCGCTCCAGGTTCTTGAAGTCGATACGCTCGTTTCAGGCTCCGGATAAATCAACGTACCGAACGTGCAGGCATGCTGCCGGCCCGCTATTTGCGATTTCCCGCAAACGGCGGTCGTTAGGGTTTGCGGACCCCTGACACTTCACGCGCGATACGCCCTTAACCCGAATGGCCGGCGATACCCGCATCTGGAGAACAAATGGCTTCGACTGCTGCTTCTTATAATCCTACCCGCGACGATTTCGCTGCGATGCTGGACGAGTCCTTCGCCGGCGGCAATTTGCAGGAAAGCTCCGTCATCAAGGGCAAGGTAGTTGCAATTGAAAAGGACATGGCCGTCATCGACGTCGGCCTGAAGACGGAAGGCCGCGTGGCGCTGCGTGAATTCGCAGGGCCCGGCCGCGACAGCGAACTCAAGGTTGGCGACGAAGTCGAGGTGTTCCTCGACCGGATCGAGAATGCGCTCGGCGAAGCCGTGCTGTCGCGCGACAAGGCGCGCCGCGAGGAAAGCTGGGGCAAGCTTGAGAAGGCCTTCAACAACAACGAGAAGGTTCACGGCGTCATCTTCAACCAGGTCAAGGGCGGCTTCACCGTCGATCTCGACGGCGCGGTGGCCTTCCTGCCCCGTTCGCAGGTCGACATCCGCCCGATCCGCGACGTCGCGCCGCTGATGAACAATTCGCAGCCGTTCCAGATCCTCAAGATGGATCGCCGCCGCGGCAACATCGTGGTGTCGCGCCGCACGGTTCTCGAAGAGACCCGCGCCGAGCAGCGCCAGGAGCTGGTGCAGAATCTCGAAGAGGGTCAGGTGATCGACGGCGTGGTCAAGAACATCACCGATTACGGTGCGTTCGTTGATCTCGGCGGCATCGACGGCCTGCTCCACGTCACCGATATCGCCTGGCGCCGGGTCAATCACCCGACCGAGGTGCTCACCATCGGCCAGACCGTCAAGGTCAAGATCATCAAGATCAACCACGAGACCCACCGTATCTCGCTCGGCATGAAGCAGCTGCTGGACGATCCGTGGCAGGGCATCGAGGCGAAGTATCCGCTCAATGCACGCTTCACCGGCCGCGTCACCAACATCACCGACTACGGCGCGTTCGTCGAACTGGAGCCGGGCATCGAAGGCCTGATCCACGTCTCGGAAATGTCGTGGACCAAGAAGAACATGCACCCCGGCAAGATCGTTTCGACCTCGCAGGAAGTCGAAGTGCAGGTTCTCGAAGTGGATTCGGTCAAGCGCCGCATCTCGCTCGGCCTCAAGCAGACCATGCGCAATCCCTGGGAAGTTTTCGTCGAGAAGTTCCCGGTCGGTGCGACCGTCGAAGGCGAAGTCAAGAACAAGACCGAGTTCGGGCTGTTCCTGGGTCTCGACGGCGACGTCGACGGCATGGTTCATCTGTCCGACCTCGACTGGAAGCTTCCGGGCGAACAGGTGATCGACAACTTCAAGAAGGGCGACATGGTCAAGGCCGTGGTGCTCGACGTCGATGTCGAAAAGGAGCGCATCTCGCTCGGCGTCAAGCAGCTCGAAGGCGACCCCTTCGCAGAGCCGGGCGACGTCAAGAAGGGCGCGGTCGTGACCTGCGAAGTGCTCGAAGTGAAGGAAGCCGGTATCGAGGTGAAGATCTCGGGTACCGATTTCTCCACCTTCATCAAGCGGTCGGAACTCGCCCGCGATCGCAACGACCAGCGCGCCGAGCGTTTCGCCGTCGGCGAGAAGGTCGATGCCCGCGTGATCCAGTTCGACAAGAAGGCCCGCAAGGTGCAGGTCTCGATCAAGGCGCTGGAAGTTGCCGAAGAGAAGGAAGCCATCGCGCAGTACGGCTCCTCCGATTCGGGAGCGACGCTGGGCGACATCCTCGGCACCGCGCTCAAGAACCGCGACAAGTAAGCACAGCTTCCCTGTCCTAAGTACACCAGGCCCCGGTTTCGACCGGGGCCTTTTTTGTTGCTCCACTGTCGTCCCGGCCTTGAGCCGGGACCCATAGCCACCGTCTGAAGTTTCGCGGAAGGTATCTGCCAGCCTGCCATCCCGACAAATCACGCGGTATGGGTCCCCGCGTTCGCGGGGACGACAAGCGCAGGAGCCTTGTTTTCTTCATATTGCATCGCAATTGATGTAATTGGATAACGCGCTGGTGACGCTGCGAAGGCAAAACGCGCTGCTGACCTCAGGAGAAATTCGATGTCGCTCGATTCGGACGTGATCGTCGATCGCCGCAGGATACGCCGCAAGCTGACCTTCTGGCGCCTGGTGGCGGCCGTGGTCGTGCTTGCTGCGGTCGTCGCCGTCGGGGTGCTCGCGACACCCGCCGGCCGCTCGTCGCTGGCGGTGTCGGGCTCGATTGCTCGCGTCAATATCGAAGGTCTGATCCGCAGCGATCTGCAGCGCGTCGAGGCGCTGGAGCGGCTGGAGAAATCGTCGGCCGCGGCCGTCATCGTGCATATCAATTCGCCGGGCGGCACCACCGCCGGCTCCGAGCAACTCTACGATGCGCTGGTGCGGCTCAAGGCCAAGAAGCCGCTGGTCGTGGTGGTCGAGGGCCTGGCCGCCTCGGGCGGTTACATTGGCGCGCTTGCGGCCGATCACATCATCGCCCAGCAGAGCTCTTTGGTCGGCTCGATCGGCGTGCTCTTTCAATTTCCGAATTTCACCGAATTGATGAAGACCGTCGGCGTCAAGGTCGAGGAAGTGAAATCCTCGCCGCTCAAGGCTGCGCCCAACGGGTTTGAACCGACCAGCCCGGAAGCGCGGGCGGCGCTCGACGCGCTGGTGAAGGATTCTTATGCATGGTTCCGTGAACTCGTGAAGGCGCGGCGCGGCATGGACGAGGCGTTGCTCGAAAAAGTCGCGGACGGGCGCGTGTTCACCGGCCGCCAGGCGGTCGAGCTGAAGCTGGTCGATCAACTCGGCGACGAGAAAACCGCGGTCGCATGGCTGGTCGCCGAAAAGAAGATCAAGAGCGACCTGCCGGTGCGTGATTTCAAGCTGACCCCGCGGTTCGGCGACATGACGTTCCTGCGTGCGGCCGCGTCCATCACCTTCGATGCGCTCGGACTTGGTGCGGTGGCGCGTCAGATCGAGCAGGCTGGCGTCACCGGGGCCGTCGATCAGCTGGCACTGGACGGCATGCTGGCGTTGTGGCGGCCCGCGGCCTCCAATTGAGCCGCGCAGGCGAGCTTTGGCGTGGTCCTCCCGCATTGCGGGTATTGTGACAAACCCCTTCCGGGCGATTTGTCACGTCATTTCGCATCGCCCAAAATTGATTTAGCGTCTTGACAGTGCAAGGCATTTTCACGGAAATGGAAGTCCGCATGACAGTGGACCCCAGTCTCGATGATCAAATCCGAACTTGTTCAGCGCATCGCCGAGCACAACCCGCACCTTTATCAGCGGGATGTGGAGAACATCGTGAACGCGATTCTCGATGAGATCGTCGCCGCCCTGGCGCGCGGCGACCGTGTCGAGCTCCGCGGTTTCGGCGCCTTCTCGGTCAAGCATCGTCCAGCCCGCGCAGGGCGCAATCCACGCACCGGCGCGCATGTGCCGGTCGACCAGAAGAGCGTCCCGTTTTTCAAGACGGGCAAGGAAATGCGCGAGCGGCTGAACCGCGAGGGCGGTGCGCCCGAGGCCGGCGCGTAACCATAGCGTTTTCAAGCGAAGTGGACCCGGTTCGCATGGCAATCAAAGTTTACGCAGATTGCGTAGACTTATCTGCGGTAGAAAACGCGTCAAGTAAAAGACGCCACCGGGTTCTGACGATCGGATGCCGTGTTGCGGGACACCTGCCCGCCGATGTTAGTTGTTTCGACAATCCGCACCGCGAGAGATGGTCATGCGAAAATTCATCACGGCGCTGGTCGTCATTCCCTTAGGGCTCCTCTTCATCGTCTTCGCGGTCGCCAACCGCCATTTCGTGACGGTGTCGTTCGATCCGTTCAACTCCGTCAACCCGTCGCTCGCAGTGTCGATGCCACTGTTCGTCGTGATCATTGCCGTGGCGATTTTGGGGGTCGCGGCGGGCGGCATGGCGACCTGGTTCCGCCAGCGCCACTGGCGCCGCGCGGCGCGGCGGCACGAGGCCGATGCTCGCCGGGCGCGGTCGGAAACAGCCGATCTGCGCGCCGCCGCGGCGGTCTCCCGGGCCGGCATGCCGCAGCTTGCGGCACCGGCGCAACGCGGCATTTACGGGGCCGCCGGGCGAGACAAGCAGGGCGCGACGTTGTAGAACCCGCCCAATCAGCTCCGTTGCAACCCGTATTTGGCGGCTTGAAAGCCGCGCCTGAGAGCCCATGTCCCTGCTCGTCAAAATTTGCGGCCTCTCCACGCGCGAGACGCTCGACGTCGCGCTCGGGGCTGGCGCTGACATGGTGGGTTTCGTGTTCTTCCCCCCGTCGCCGCGGCATCTCAGCCTCGAGACCGCGCGCGAGCTCGGCCAGCAGGCCAAGGGCCGCGCCGTCAAGGTCGCGCTCACTGTCGATGCCGACGACGCGACGCTCGAAAACATCGTCGAGACGCTGCGGCCGGACATTATGCAACTGCACGGCAAGGAAACCACCGCGCGGCTGCGCGACATCAGGCAGAAATTCGGCCTGCCGCTGATGAAGGCGTTGCCGGTCGAGACCGCGGCCGATCTGCTGCCGCTCGCGGGCTATGCCGATGTCGCCGACCGCATGCTGTTCGATGCCCGGGCGCCAAAAGAGGCCACCCGCCCGGGCGGGCTTGGCGCGGTGTTCGACTGGCAGCTACTTGAAAAGCTCGATCTCAAACTGCCGTTCATGGTCTCGGGCGGGCTTAACGCCGCCAACATTGCGGAAGCCGTTCGCGTCACCCGCGCCGGCGGCGTCGACGTGTCCTCGGGCGTCGAGCGTTCGCCCGGCGTCAAGGATCCCGAGATGATCCGCGACTTTATCCGCGCCGCGCGCGCCACCGAAGAATTGATGGTCCGATGAATCCAGCCTCACCAAGTTCGCTGCCAAACTCCTTCCGCAGCGGTCCCGACGAGCGCGGGCATTTCGGTAATTTCGGCGGACGCTTTGTCGCGGAAACACTGATGCCGCTGATCCTCGACCTGGAAAGGGCTTACGCCGCCGCCAAGGCCGACCCGTCGTTCCAGGCCGAGATGAACGGCTATCTCAAGGACTATGTCGGCCGGCCATCGCCGCTGTATTTCGCCGAGCGCCTGACCGAGCATCTCGGCGGCGCGAAGGTTTATTTCAAGCGCGAGGAACTCAACCACACCGGTTCGCACAAGGTGAACAACGTGCTCGGCCAGATCATGGTCGCGCGCCGCATGGGCAAGAAGCGCATCATCGCCGAGACCGGCGCCGGCCAGCACGGCGTCGCCACCGCGACGCTGTGCGCGCGGTTCGGGCTGGAATGCATCGTCTATATGGGCGCGGTCGACGTCGCGCGTCAGGCGCCGAACGTGTTCCGCATGGAGATGCTGGGCGCCAAGGTTATTCCGGTTCAATCCGGAACCCGCACGCTCAAGGATGCGATGAACGAAGCGCTGCGCGACTGGGTCACCAACGTGCACAACACCTTCTATTGTATCGGCACGGTGGCGGGCCCGCATCCCTATCCGATGATGGTGCGCGACTTCCAGTCCGTCATCGGCGAGGAGACCCGCGCGCAGATGCAGGAGGCCGAGGGCCGGTTGCCGGATTCGCTCATCGCCTGCATCGGCGGCGGCTCCAACGCGATGGGGCTGTTTCATCCGTTCCTTGACGATCCCTCGGTCGAGATTTTCGGCGTAGAGGCTGCCGGTCACGGCCTGACGCAGCTGCACGCGGCTTCGATCGCGGGCGGCCGGGCCGGCGTGCTGCACGGCAACCGTACTTATTTGCTGATGGACGATGACGGCCAGATCCAGGACGCCCATTCGATCTCGGCCGGGCTGGACTATCCCGGCATCGGGCCGGAGCATTCCTGGCTCTATGAAACCGGACGGGTCACCTACCTCAGCGCCACCGACGACGAGGCGCTCGCCGCGTTCCAGTTGCTGTCGCGCCAGGAAGGCATCATCCCCGCGCTGGAATCCGCGCATGCCATCGCCAAGGTGATGGACCTGGCGCCGAAGCGGCCCAGGGATCACCTGATGGTCGTCAATCTCTCCGGCCGCGGCGACAAGGATATCCCGCAGGTCGCCGAAATTTTGAAGGGTGAGAAGCAGTGATGATCGCTTGCATCGAGCCCGTGGAGAGAGCCCTCCCCCGCAAGCGGGAGAGGGAACGCACCGCCGCTGCCGCACGCGGTTCTCTTACAAATCATCGATTTCCCGTTGTTTTGAAAAGACCATCGCCGCGCCGCGCTGCGCCCCCTCTCCCGCTTGCGGGGGAGGGTTGGGGTGGGGGTGTCTCCGCGGGCGAAGTTTTCGGTAAGAGCACAGCGAGCGCCGCAGCATGACCACCCGTATCGATGCCCGCTTCGCCGAACTCGCCAAAGAGGGCCGCTCGGCTTTCGTCACCTTCCTGATGGCCGGCGATCCCGATCCGCAAACCTCGCTCGACATCCTCAAGGCGCTGCCGAAGGCCGGTGCCGACATGATCGAGATCGGCATGCCCTTTACCGATCCGATGGCGGACGGGCCGTCGATCCAGGCCGCGGGTCTGCGCGCGCTGAAGGCCGGCATGACGCTGAAGAAGACGCTGGAGATGGTGCGCGGCTTCCGCAAGGATGACGACACCACGCCGCTGGTGCTGATGGGGTATTACAATCCGATCTACATCTACGGCGTCGACAAGTTCCTCGCCGACGCCAGGACCGCCGGCGTCGATGGCCTGATCATCGTCGATCTGCCGCCGGAAGAAGACGACGAACTGTGCCTGCCGGCGATGAAGGCCGGGCTGAATTTCATCCGGCTGGCGACGCCGACCACCGACGACAAGCGCCTGCCGGCGGTGCTCGCGAACACCTCGGGCTTTGTCTATTACGTCGCGATCACGGGCATCACCGGCAGCGGTAGCGCCGATTCCGGGGTGGTCGGCGAAGCCGTGGCCCGAATCAAGCGGCATACCAAGTTGCCGGTCTGCGTCGGCTTCGGCATCAGGACGCCGGATGCCGCGCGCGCGATCGCCGAGAATGCCAATGGCGCCGTGGTCGGCACCGCGCTGGTCGATGCCCTTAGCGGCAGCCTCGACGCCGAGGGCCGCGCGACCGCCAAAACCGTTCCGGCCGTTGCCGATCTGGTTGCCGCGCTGGCGCAGGGCGTGCGGGGCGCCAAACAGGCCGCAGAATAAGCTATAATTGCGTAGAATGAGGCGCTGCCTGCGGCTTGCCGGGCCTTGTCCGGGCCGCCATATATCCCAGTCGATGCGTTCAACCGCATTTCGGAGCGAAACATGAATTGGCTCACCAACGTCGTCCGGCCGAAGATCCGCAGCATCCTGCGCCGCGAGACGCCGGAGAATTTGTGGATCAAGTGCCCGGATTCCGGGCAGCTGGTGTTCTACAAGGACGTCGAGGCCAACCAGTTCGTGATTCCCGGCTCGAACTACCACATGCGCATGGGCGCGGTGGCGCGGCTGAAATCGATCTTCGACAACGAGACCTGGTACGACATCGCGCTGCCTGAGGTGACCGCCGATCCGCTGAAATTTCGCGACGAGCGCAAATATGCCGACCGGATCAAGGATGCCCGCGCAAAAACCGGGTTGAACGACGCCATCAAGGTCGGCTACGGCAAGCTCGAAGGCGCCGGCGTTGTCGTCGCGGTGCAGGATTTCGATTTCATGGGCGGTTCGCTCGGCATGGCCGCCGGGGAGGCGATCGTGCGCGGGCTCGAGCTTGCGGTCGAAAAGAAATCCCCGTTCATCGTGTTCGCCGCCTCCGGCGGCGCACGGATGCAGGAAGGCATTTTATCGCTGATGCAGATGCCGCGAACGACGGTCGGCGTGCAGATGCTGCGCGAAGCAAAACTGCCCTACATCGTGGTGCTGACCAATCCGACCACCGGCGGGGTTACCGCGTCCTACGCGATGCTGGGCGACGTGCAGATCGCCGAGCCCGGCGCGCTGATCGGATTCGCCGGGGCGCGCGTCATCGAACAGACCATTCGCGAAAAACTGCCGGAAGGTTTTCAGCGCGCCGAGTATCTGCGCGACCATGGCATGATCGACATGGTGGTGCATCGCCATGAAATGCGCCCCACCTTGGCGCGGCTGTGCCGGCTGCTGACGAAATCGCCGGCGCTTGATGGCGCCTCGAAAGCGGTGCTGCAGGTTACCGATCCGGCCCAGATCGTCTCGGCGCCGGAAGCGGTGCAGGCCGCACCTCACGCGTGAACAAACCCGCCGCCAAACCGCAGCTCGACGAATTGATCGCGCGGCTGTCGGCGCTCCATCCCAAACGCATCGATCTCAGCCTCGATCGCATGCACGCGCTGCTGGCGCGGCTCGATCACCCCGAAAGCAAGCTGCCGCCGGTGATCCATGTCGCCGGCACCAACGGCAAGGGTTCGACCATTGCTTACCTGCGCGCGATCCTGGAAGCCGCAGGCCTGCGCGTCCACGTCTATACCTCGCCCTATCTGGTGCGGCTCAACGAATGTTTTCGTCTGGGCCGCAGCGGCGGCGGCGTGCTGGTGGACGACGATGGATTGTGCGCCGTGCTGGAGCATTGCGAACGGGCCAACGATGGCGATCCGATCACGATATTCGAGATTGAGACCGCGGCGGCGTTTTGTCTGTTCGCGCAGCATCCGGCCGATGTCGTACTGCTGGAAGTCGGCCTCGGCGGCCGGCTCGACGCCACCAATGTGGTCGACGCGCCGCTCGCGAGCGTGATCGCGCCGGTCAGCATGGACCATACGGAATTCCTCGGCAATTCGCTGACCGAGATTGCCGGTGAGAAGGCCGCGATCATCAAACGCACAGCGCCGGTGGTTTGCGCCGAGCAGGCGCCGGAAGCGATGGCGGTGATCGAGGCGCAGGCCATCCGCATGCGCGCGCCGCTGCATGCGGCCGGCCAGCAATGGCATGTCAGCGTCGAGCGCGGCCGGCTGGTCTATCAGGACGATCGCGGCCTGATGGATCTGGTGGCGCCAAAACTGTTCGGCCGGCATCAGTTCGACAATGCCGGGCTTGCGATCGCGACCTTGCGTGCGCTCGACGCGTTCAAGATCGGCATGCCCCATTTCGAGGCCGGCATCGTCAACGCCGAATGGCCGGCGCGGATGCAGCGGCTGGTTTCGGGTACGCTGGTCGAGCAGGGACCGCCGGGCTGCGAGATCTGGCTCGATGGCGGGCACAATGCCGAAGGCGGGCGGGTCGCCGCCGCGGCACTGGGCGATCTCGAAGAGCGGGTGTCGCGGCCGCTGGTCGTCATCACAGGCATGATGGCGAACAAGGATGCGGGCGCGTTCCTCGCCAATTTCGCCGGGCTGACGCGCCATATCATGGCGGTGCCGATACCCGGTCGCGACAAGGCAAGCGTGATGGCAATGGCGGCGTCGATGCCGCTCGACCGGCTGGCGGATGCCGCCCGCGCCCTCGGTATGCGCGTGGAAAACGCCGCCAGTGTCGAAGCGGCGCTGCGTACGCTGGCGAGCCTTGCCTATGAAATCCCGCCGCGTATTCTGATTACGGGCTCGCTCTACCTCGCCGGCCACGTGCTGGCCGCCAACGGCACGCCGCCGGGATAGGTTGATTGATGCGTTTTGCTGCGATTGCCGACGTGCACGGAAACTATCTCGCGCTGGAAGCCGTGATTGCCGATATCCGCGCGCAGGGCGTCGAAGAGATCGTCAATCTCGGCGACATGGCGAGCGGACCGCTTGATGCGCGGTTGACGATGGACGCCTTGATGGCGCTCGATGCGGTGCACGTGCTCGGCAATCATGATCGCTATCTGCTTGACCGCCCCCCGGAAAAGATGGGGTCGTGGGATCGCCGGGCGCATGCGCAACTCGACCAGGCTCATCTCGACTGGCTGCGCGCGGTGCCGCCGACGCGCGTCTACCGCGACCTTGTGTTTCTCTGCCACGCGACGCCGGCGCATGACGAGGTCTATTGGCTGGAGACCGTGATGCCGGACGGCGCCGTTTGCATGGCCTCGCTCGATGCGATCGAGAAGCAGGCCGCTGGAATTACGCAGCCGCTGATCCTGTGCGCACATACCCACATCGCGCGCGCCGTCCGGCTTCGCGACGGGCGCCTGATCGTCAATCCCGGCAGTGTCGGCTCGCCCGGCTATCGCGACACCCATCCGTTTCCGCATGTCATCGAAGCCGGCACGCCGGATGCGCGCTACGCGATCCTCGAATTGGCCGACGGCCATTGGCACGTGACGTTCCGCCATGTGCCCTACGACCACGAGGCGATGGCGGCGCTGGCGCGACAGAACGGCCAGTCGGAACTGGCGTCGGCGCTGGCGACGGGGTGGATCAGATAAGTTCGTAGTTCGTAGCCCGGATGGAGCGAAGCGCAATCCGGGGTTCGGTATCCGCGGTACGACTCTCCCGGATTACGCTTCGCTCCATCCGGGCTACGGGCTCAAAACAAAACGGCCGGCTATTCGCCGGCCGCTTCGGAAAAAATATCGATCTAAGCAAATCAGACCGCAGCTGATATCCACTGCTGCAGCTTCGCCTTCGGCGCGGCGCCGACCTGGCGCGAGGCCATCTCGCCGCCCTTGAAGATCATCAGGGTCGGGATCGACATCACGCCGTATTTCGAGGCCGTCTTCGGGCTCTCGTCGACGTTCAGCTTCACGATCTTGACCTTGTCGCCCATGGCGCCGGAAATCTCGTCGAGCGCAGGTGCGATCATGCGGCAGGGGCCGCACCATTCAGCCCAGAAATCGACGACCACCGGCCCGGTCGCGTTGAGCACTTCGGCTTCGAAATCGGCGTCAGAAACCTTGCCAACGGCCATGGGAATACCTCGTTCGGTTGGAAACAGCGGCGCGGATGAGAATCGCGCCCGTCAGGATATCGGCAAACCTATGAACGCGATCTTGCCGGGTCAAGCGCGGTCACGCCGAGATGATAGGATGCCAGTGCCGCGTCCAGCGCGGGGGCAGGAATCTCCATCAAATCAGGCGTTTCGGTCCAAAGCAGCGCGGCCCGGACCGGCAGCTGGGGATAAAGTTTTGCCAGCACCGCCCGGTACAGCGCGAGCTGGCGGACATAGCCGCGCGGAGCCTCGGCAACCAGCCTGGACGGGGCGTGGTTGGTCTTGTAGTCCACGATCAAGACTTCCCGCTCGGTCACCACCAGCCGGTCGATCTGCCCGGAAACCAGCGCCGGCGACTGCTCGGGCCAGTCGAGCCGACCGACGATCGAGACCTCGGCCCGGCTGCCGGGCGCAAAAGCCTGCGCAAAGCGCGCATCCGCAATCAGCCCCAGCGCCTTTTCCGCCAGCGTGAGCCGTTCGTCCTCGGTCCAGCCGTCGGCGTTTCGCGCCAGATACGACAGCGCGGCCTCGCGGCGGCGCTCTGCGGCGATATCGGGCAGCGACTGCAGCAGTCGGTGCACCAGCGTGCCGCGCTTGAGCGCCTTGGCGCGGAGCAGGATCGATTCGCCTGAGCGGACCGGATGGCCATCGCCGTCAGCGGGATCGGAGGGACGCAGCAGGCTTTCGGTCCGCGGTTCGGCCGCGACCGGTGCGAGCAGCCATGGCGGCAGCTCGGTCGCCGCCTCAACTATCCGCGCGGACGCCGCCTCCGGCGTGGGCGCGGCATCCTCGGGGCCCACGTACCGCTTTACAGCGCCGGCCGGCGTCTCGATTTCCTCAAGCCGCAATCCGGAATTGGCGAGGCCCTTGGCAATAAGGTCGTACCAGGAGTTCGTCCTCACATTGTTCACGTTGCCGGGCTTGCAGCCACCGACGATCAGGCGGTCGGCCGCGCGCGTCATCGCCACATAGAGCAGGCGGCGGTATTCATCTTCGGTCTCATCCAACATGGCGATGCGCGCGTTGGCGACGCCGACCGGGTCATCCGCCTTCTTGCCGGCCCAGACCACGACCTTGCCGCTGTCGCCGCGCGGCAAATGAATGAGCCTCAGCCGCTGCGTGTCTTGAGGGGACGTCGTGGTGTCGGCCAGGAACACCACCGAGGCTTCCAGTCCCTTGGCGCCGTGCACCGTCATCACGCGCACCTCGTCGCGCGAGATTTCCATATCGCGCTTCACTTCGAGGTCGGCGGTGCGGAGCCATGCCATAAACCCCTGCAGCGAGGCCGGTGCCTTGCGTTCATAGGAAAGCGCGAGTTCAAGAAATTCGTCGAGCGCGTCGTTGGCTTCATGGCCCAGACGTTTGAGAATTCGCCGCCTGCCGCCGTCGCCGCCAAGCAGCCAGGCATAGAAGCTGAACGGCGTCTCGTGCAGGCCACGGCGTTCGCATTGATCGAGGCGTTCACGCGTGTGTTCGATCCGTGGGTCGGTTGCGGCGTGGATATTCAACGCCTCGCGCAAGGACCCCTTGCGGTCGCGCGCCAGCTTGAACAAATCGTCGTCGGTGAGCCCGAACAGCGGGCTTTTCAGGGCCACCGCGAGCGCCAGATCGTCCTGCGGCAGCAGCAGCGCGTCGGCGAGGTTCATCAGGTCGATGATCGCGATGTGCTCGGTGAGCTTCAAGCGGTCGGCGCCGGCGACCGGGATGTTGGCGTGCTTCAGCGCCTGGATGACGGCGTCGAACAAATTGCCGCGCCGGCGCACCAGCACCAGCACGTCGCCATAGCTCAGGCGCCGCCGGCTGCCGGCATGGCCCGTCATCGTGCCGCCCTGCACCAGCGCCTTGATCTCGGCCTGGATGCGTTTGGATAGCTTGACCTCGGGGCTCGTGACCGAGACGCCATCGAACGGCGCGCGCCAGCCTTCGATGTCCTGCTTGTCGTCAGCTATCGCCAGATCCCAGAGATCGATGGTGCTGGGGCCGGCGTCTTCGAGCCAGGAGTGCACGGGATAGGCATTTTCCGCATGGATGCTGCGATAGATCGCCTCATCGCGGAATACATGATCGACCGATTGCAGGATCACCGGTCCCGAGCGGAACGAATAGGTAAAGGAGACCGGATCGAATTTCAGCCCGGCGTCCTCGAATTTTGTCTTCAACTGCTGGCGTCGCGCGGCGAACTGGTGCGGGTCCGCGCCCTGGAACGAGAAGATCGACTGCTTTTCGTCGCCGACCGCAAACACCGTGCGTACGACGCCGTCGCGCGCCCCGGCGCCGGAAGTGAATTCCGAGATGATGTGCGCGACGATGTCCCACTGCCGCGGGCTGGTGTCCTGCGCCTCGTCGATCAGCACGTGATCGACGCCGCGGTCGAGCTTGTAATGCACCCAGCCGGAGGAGACGCGGTCCAGCATCGCCAGCGTCTTGTCGATCAGGTCGTCATAGTCGAGCAGGCCGCGCTCCAGCTTCTCGCGCTCATAGTTCGCCGCCGCGGCGGTCGCGATGTACAGCAGCGCCTCGGTGCGGTCGCGGACAAGGATTGCGCGACGCTTTTCGATCAAGGGCGCAAGACGAAGCGCCTCGGACTCGAACAGGCGGCCGATCGCCATATTGTTGTCGACGAATTTCCTGGTCACCACCGCTTTTCGCGGTGCGCGTTCGTCGGTGAGGAATATGCCGAGATAGGTGTCGACCTGCGCGGCGCCGGTAGTCATCAGCGCCTCACGAAGCCGGGCGGCCTGATCCTGATCGGTCTTGTTGGCGGTATCGAGAATGCCCGCGATCTCCTGCCATCGCGATCTCGGCAGGTTCGGACCGTCGACGATGTCGCGCTCGACATCCTCGATCCGGTCGGCCGCGGTGACGCCAAGTGCCGCGGACATCTCGCGCGCCGCGGCCTCCGAGCTGCCGGCCGCCTTGGTCCAGGCCAAAAACTGATCGCGGCTCAGGCACGCCTCGCGCACCACGTCCTTGAGCGTGACGTCGGCGGCGCTCGCCATCGCGGTATTGAGCGCACGGCCCGCGGCGCTGTCGGGATCGCGCGAGGCTTCCAGCAAGACCGCCAGATTGGCGCGCTCCATCATCTCGTTCTGGTCGCGGTCATCGAGCACGGCGAAGCGCGCCGGCACGTTGGCCTCGAACGGAAATTGCTGCAGCAGCCGCGTGCACAGCGCGTGGATGGTCTGGACCTTGAGCCCGCCCGGCGTTTCCAGCGCGCAGGCGAACAGCTTGCGCGCCGATTGTCGCAGTCTGGCCGTTGGATGCCCGATGCCGGCTTCGCGGATCGCATCGTTCAGCGCATCGTCGCCGAGCGTGACCCAATGCCCGAGGGTCGTGAACACCCGCTCGGCCATGTTGGCCGCGGCGGCCTTGGTGAAGGTGATGCAGAGGATCTTTTCCGGCGGGACGTCGGCAAGCAGCAGCCGGATGACCCGCTGCACCAGCACATGCGTCTTGCCGGAGCCGGCATTCGCCGAC
Organism: Bradyrhizobium sp. LjRoot220; assembly: GCF_964252915.1. Taxonomy (NCBI): domain Bacteria; kingdom Pseudomonadati; phylum Pseudomonadota; class Alphaproteobacteria; order Hyphomicrobiales; family Nitrobacteraceae; genus Bradyrhizobium; species Bradyrhizobium sp. LjRoot220. The sequence goes on along the minus strand of NZ_CAXUPS020000006.1, from coordinate 196,868 downwards.
ACGAACGTGGAGGCGCCGGGATCGGACGCGCGCGCCTGGGTGGCGCGCACCGCATCGGGAATCGGGCGCAGGGCTTTCACCATTCCGGGATCTCCAGGCCGCCGGCCGCCGACCATTCCTTGATGCGGGCAAGATCGTCATAGGCGCCGTAGCGGCTCGCCCACATCGACAGGTTCAGCGAGGTATAGGCCTGGTTTTCGTCCTCGAATTTGCGGATCAGCTTTTCCAGCTCCTCCCGGGCATAGTCGGCGGCTGCATCCGGATGCTGCGGCGTCTCGTTCCTGATCTTCAGTTCGAGTGTCTTCTGCTCGCCTGGCGGATTGTTACCGCTGAGCCTGACATAGGCGAGCTGGCTGACCGATGCGCCCGCATCGATGCCGGGAAAACCGCCCTCGCGCAGGATCGCCGCTTCCAGCGTGAGCTGCGGCGACAGGCCCATGCGGACCTGCTTTCCTGTCGGCGGTTGTCCGGTCTTGTAATCGAGGATGGCGTAGGTGCCGTCATTGCGGCGTTCGATCCGGTCAGCGCGGGCCGATAGCGTGAAGGTACGATCATTGTCGAGTTGAATCTTGATCTCGCCCCGGGTCTCGGCGTCGATCGCGGCGACGTTGCCGCGCCGCACGGTTTCCCAGTCCGCAAACCATTGTGCGATACGCTGAAACCGCGGCCACCACAGCGCCCGGGCTTCGGGCCGTTCCATCAGGGGCTCAAAAAACTTGCGACCGATGTCGCGCAAGGCGCGCACGGGATCGTCGGGCAATTCATTGGCATGGGTCTGCGTGAACTCGCCGAGCGCGTCATGGATCGCCGAGCCGCGGTCGGCGGCCGACAGCGGCATGTCGACGGGATCGAGCGGATCGAGGCGCAGAATATACCGGGCATAGATCGTGTAGGGGTCGCGCAGCCAGTCCTCGATCGCCGTCACTGACAACCGGGTCGGACGCGTCTCGCGCGGCGGCTTTGGCGCGGGTTGCCGGATCGGTTCGATCTTGTAGGGCTGGTCGAGTTCGCCGGCGAAACGGACATATTTTTCGCCCGCCGCCGTTGCGGCGCCCCAGCGTTCCTCGCCCGCCACCGCTTCCAGCCGGTGCAGAAAGCGTGAGGCGACGGCCGGCGCGCCGCCGACCTTGGCGGAATGGGTCAGGATGACATCGGCGTGGCCGAGCAATTGCGCAAAGTCATGTGCTGACAGGCCGATGCGCCGCTCCGGCAGATCGAGGCCGAGCTGGTGGCGCATCGGCCGGCTCAGCCATGGATCGACGCGCGGCGCCGGCGGCCAGACGCCTTCGACCAGCCCGCCCAGAATCACGCGATCGGATTCGGTCAGCCGCGCTTCGAGCTGGCCGTAAATATGCAGCTGGGCATTTTCCGACTCCGGGCGCCGCACCATGCGGTCGGCGAACGCGGTCTGGAACACCTCCGGATAATCGCCAAGCTGGACCGTCAGCCCGCTTTGCTTCTGGTCGGCGAGCAGATCGTCAAACGCTGCCGCGAGCACCAGGCCCTGTTGCCCCTCGAACGCCACGGCCACGCCGTTCTGATCGCTCGAGAGCGCTGACAGCACCTCGCGATGCCGTTGCGCCAGCTCGGCGAAATCATACGGCTTCGACGGCGCGATGCTTTCCAGCGGCGCAAGCGCCGCCTGCAACGAATCGATCAATGACTGAACCTGATCGAGCGATTCGTCGCGAAGCCTGCTTCGCGGCTCGAGCGCATGCAGCGACGACGCCTCACCGCCGCGCAATTTCCGAAGTTCGTCGCGGAAGCGTGAGAAATCGCGCGCCAGGCCGCTGGTTCCCGCTTGCGGCCGGGTGCCGCGCAACAGCGCCAGTTCAAGCACCTCGATGCCGCGCTTCAGCTTGCCGTGCGGGCCGCCGAGCCGAAGCAGCGGATGTTTCAGCATCGCCAGCAGCGTCGGCGGCTCCAGTCCCTTCGCGGCCGCTTCAGCCGCCAATCGCGCGAAAATGCCGGCGGAAGTTTCCATCAGCGCGTCACCGCCGGAATCATCGAATGCGAGATTCCAGCGGCCGAGCGCCGCGGTCACCCGCCGTGCCAACGCGCGGTCCGGCGTCACCAGCGCGGCGGATTTGCCGAGGTGCCGCGCCTCGCGCATGGCGACCGCAATCGCCAACGCCTCCATCTCCGGATTGGGCGCCTCGACCACGGCGAGATCCTGCATGCCGGCCGCGATCCTTGCCGCGATCTCCGGCCGCTGCAGCCGGTCATGCCACTGCGCGGTCGCGCCCGACGGCCGCATCGTTTCGGAGACCAGCACTTCGCGCCCATCGGGGGCGGGATCGCCCAGGATTTCAACGTCGCCGCGTTTGATGCCGAGGCGATCGAGCAACGCATGCATCGCGTATTGCGGATGATTCGAGGCAGGCGGCGTGGTGAATCGACCCTGCGCGTCGCGGATGCCGCCGATGGATTGCCACGCCGCTTCATCGAGATCGGTATCGAGTCCCGGCAGCACGACGGCGCCGTGCGGCAGTTTTGCCACCGCGTGCAGGAATTTTGCGGTCGCCGGCATCGAGCCGGTGGAGCCCGCCGCGATCACCGGTCCACCGGGATATTTCGTCAGCCGCGCGGCTTCCGCGTCGATCAGCAGATCGCGCCGCGTCGCCGGTTCGATCTTCCTGATTTCGGCAAGATAGGCCGGCCACGCCTCGCGCGCGATCCGCAGGAACTCCAGCGAGTGCTGCCAATATTTGTCGAGCTGGTCCGGCACCAGGCCGTCGAGCGCGCTCCAGTCGACGCCGCGCGTCACCATGTCGTCGATCAGCCGCGCCAGATCGCCGGCGAGTGCCAGGGTGGATGCCGGGCCGCCGACCACCAGCGGCGCCGTCACCGGCGTCTTGGCCCATGCCGCCACGAGATGGGCAAGCGTCAGCCGGCGCTCGAGTTCACCAAGTTTGGGCGGCAGGTCGAGCGGCGCCGCGCCGCCATAGTCGCTCTCCTCGGCGAAGGCGAGTTCATCCTCGTCGATATCGCCAAGCGCCACGATGCGCGGCAGGATCGCCGCATCGGCCTTCAGCACATCGAGAAAGATCTCCCGCGCCATGCGGCCGGCGCGCCGGGTCGGCAGATAGAGCGTCGCCTGCGCCAGGTTCAACGGATTGTGGCGCGCTTCGAATCCCTCGACCAGCCGGCCATCCACCAGCGCGGCGATGACGGTTCGCAGAAGCGGCACGGAAACGGGAACGCTGAAAACGCGCATGGGCTGCCTGATTCGAGGTCAGGGCAATATAGGGAGTGATGGCGCGATGGTCATGGGTTCCGGTGTCATCACCCGCGAAGGCGGGTGATCCAGTATTCCAGAGACGCCAGTGGTTCAATCGAGAGGCCACGGCGTACTGGGTGCCCCGCCTTCGCGGGGCATGACATCCGCTAATGCCGCTAGAGCCCTACGCCACGCTCTCCAGAAACGCCTCTTCGGCGGCCTGTACCGCCTCGGGGGTTCCGACATGCATCCAGACGCCGTCGAGCCGCAGGCCGAACAGCCGCTCCTGCTCATTGGCGCGGTCGAACATCTTGGTCAGCGAGAACTCGCCCGCGGGCGCATCTATAAACAGCGACGGCGACATGATCGCGGCGCCGGCATAGACGAACGGCACCACCTGATGCTCGCGCCGCTTGCGCAGCGCGCCGTCAGGCAGCATGCCGTAGTCGCCGCGGCCGCCATAACCGATGCTGCTGGTGGTCGGCGCCATCAGCAGCAGGATATCCATGCGCTCGGGATCGAAGGTCTCGGCCAGCCGTGTCAGGTTGGGCCGCACGCCGTCGATCCACATGGTGTCGGCATTGAGATGGAAGAACGGCTCGTTGCCGAGCAAAGGCAAAGCCTTCACGACGGCGCCGCCGGTGCCGAGCACCTGGTCGCGCTCGTCGGAGATGGTAATGCGGGGGTGGGTTCGGGAGGCGGTATGCTCGATGATCTGGTCGGGCAGATAATGCACGTTGACCACGGCTTCGCCGACACCGGCGGCGGCGAGCTTGTCCAGCACGTGATCGAGCAGCGGCTGGCCCATCACGCGCACCAGGGGCTTTGGCATGTGGTCGGTCAGGGGGCGCATCCGCAGGCCGAGACCGGCGGCGAGGACCATGGCTTTCTTGGGCGTGACGGACATTCCTGGAATTTCTCGAAACGGATCAGCGCTGCGGATCATATCACGGTGATTCGGCTGATCCAGCGACTGTGAGCCCATAGTCATTGCAGATGACGGCTGTAAGACGACGCTGGTGCGGCGCGGCTCATGCTTCGGCGGTCTCCGCGCCGCGCTTGCCGGCCTTTTTCTTCTTGTCGCCCTGCTTCAGGAAATTGACCCCGATCTGGTCGCCATTGACCCAGGACAGTTCGCAGCGGCGGTACGCCAGTCCCGTCGACGACAGCAACAGGAAGAATTCCTTCAGGTGCAGACCCTCGACGGAGCCTTCCACCGTCAGCTTGGCGCCGGTCTCGGAGACGTCTTCCATGACGCATTCACGCCGCCAGGTGCCGTCGATGCCCATCATCTGCGCCGGATAGCCGCGCTCGAAGGTGACGCGATCTCCCTTGCGCCGCTCAGATGTCGCCATCGCCGTATTCCCGCTCCCAAGACGGCCGCTCGCACGCGGAGCATAGCCTTCCCCAGATTAAAGCCGGCTTGGCTAACAAGTGGTAAATCAAGATTCCAGCGGCGGCACGTTGGCAGCGTACCACTCGCGAAGGCCCGCCAGGGCCGGGTGGGCCAATGAACGATTGAGATAGGTCCAGATCCGCGGCTGATGCGGCAGATATTGCGGCTTGCCGTCGCGCCGGTTGAGCCGCGCGAAAGTGCCGAGCAGGCGGGTGTTCCGCTGCGCCGACATGATGGCGTAGAGCTCGGCGAAACCGGCGGGATCGAAGTTGCTGTCGGCCGCACGCCGCGCCTTGATGTAGCGTGTCAGCAACGTCAGTTCGAGCGCTTCGGGCACGTCGATCCGCGCGTCCTGCAGCAGCGATACCAGGTCGTAGGCGGCCGGCCCGAGCACGGCGTCCTGGAAATCAATGATGCCGACCCGCAGGATGCCGGAACGATCGTTGAGCCAGATGATGTTGGGGGAATGGAAATCCCGGATCACCCAGGTCCGCGGCGCGGCGGCCGGCTTCTTCAGCAGCTGTCGCCACATCGCGACGAATTCGTTGCGAAGCTCCTGGCCTGGCGCGATGCCACGATCGGGCAAATACCATTCGAGCATCAACCCCATCTCGACCAGCAGCGCCTCGGTATCGAACACGGGAATCGCGTAGGTGGATTGCAGCGTCAGCAGGAGGATGTCCGGCAGCGTCTCGCGATGCAGCGCCGCCAGCACATCGGTCGCAGCCTCATAGCGTTCCACGATCGGCTGCGGCGGGTCGCCCTCGACAACACCGGCGTGGCCAAAATCCTCGGTGATCAGGAAACCGGCATCGAGGTCCTGGTGGCGGATCGCCGGCGCCGAGAAGCCGCGCTCGCGCAAGCCGTTGGCGATGGCGACGAACGGCTTGACGTCCTCGGCCAGATGCACGGCGGCGCTGTAGGATTTGCCGTCATAGATCGCCGGGCCGTCCGGCCGCTTCGGCGAGTTCATTAGAATGGACGACGTACCGCCCTGATGCAGCCGCGCATAGGAGCGCGTCGAGGCATCGCCGGGCATGCGCTCGCGCCGTGCATCCAGAAAGCCCGCGGTCTCGAGAAATTGGCGCAGCGCCTTGAGCCGTTCGACCCGCGCCGACGCCTTGCCGTAACCGGTAAACTCGGCGGCGCGCGCGCTGGAGCCAAGCGCGGGGCGATGGCTGAAAGCGATGTCGATGCGGTCGTGCGGCAGCGCGTCAGCCGCGCGCTCCGGCCATTCGATCAACGCCAGCGTGCCCTCGGGCAAAGGCGATAGCCCGATCTCCTCCAATTCGCTGGAATCGTTGATGCGGTAGAGATCGGCGTGAACGATCGGAAACGGAGAATCGTAGCTTTGCGCCAGCGTGAAGGTCGGGCTCGGCACTTCCAGCGCCTCGTCGCCGGCGAGGTAGCGAATCATCGCCCGCGCCGCGGATGTCTTGCCGGCGCCGAGATCGCCCGACAGCGTGATCACGTCGCCGGGTCCGACCAGCAGCGCCAGATCGGCCATCAATTGCGCGGTCGCGATCTCGTTCGCCAGCGCCACTGAGAATGTCGCTGGCCCGGTCATTCGGCGGCGTTGCGATGGGCGTTCTGGTCGATCGGAAAGTCGCAGGTGACCGCCGTGCCCTGGCCGAGTTCCGAATCGACGCGCACCTTGCCGCCGTGCAGTTCGACGAACGAGCGCACCAGCGACAGGCCAAGCCCCGCGCCGCGGTGCCGCGAGCCGTTGGAATGGCTCTCGAACCAGTCAAACACCTTGTCCTTGACGTCGGGCGGGATCCCCGGACCGGAATCGGTGACCGTGAAGATGACGCGATGCTCGTTGCGCCGCGCGCTGATGGTGACGGCCGCGTCGTGCGGCGAGAAGCCGACGGCATTGGCCAGCAAGTTATAGAGCACTTGCACCACGCGGCGCTCGTCGCCGGTGAAGTCGCCGATGCTGGGATCGATGTCGACCTTGAGTTCGATGCGGTCGGTGGCGAGCCGGTCCTGAATGCCTTCCCTGGCCTGCTCGATGGCTTTGGCGATGTTGACCGGGCCGAGTTCGAGCTTCATGGCGCCGGCATCGATGGTGGCGAGATCGAGGATGTTGTTGGTCAGCGCCAGCAGCGCGTTGGTCGATTTGGTGACGTAGTCGAGATACTCGGCCTGCTTGGCTGTCAGCGGACCGGTCGAGGGGTCGCTGAGGAAATGGGCGAAGCCGATGATGGTGGTGAGCGGCGCGCGCAGTTCGTAAGACACGTGGTGGACGAAATCGACCTTCATCTGGTCGGCGGCCTCGAGTGCCTCGTTGCGTTCGCGCAGCGCGCGCTCGACATTCTCGGTATCGGTGATGTCCTGGAAGGTCAGCATGGTGGCGCCGTCGGGCAGCGGCATGGTCATGCAGGTCAGCACGCTGCCGTCCTTGCGCTCGAGCTTCAGCGCGACCGGCGCCCGGTTGCCGATCGCGGTGATCGCCTCGCGCAGCGCGCGCCAGGTCGGATCGTCGTCGAACAGCGGCCTGCACCAGGATTCCACGGTCTCGATATGGGGCTGTTCGCGCAGCTGCTCTTCCGACAGTTTCCAGATCTTGGCGAAGGCAGGATTGAACAATTCGACGCGGCCGTTGCTGCCGAACACCGCGACCGCTTCGGCAAGATTGCTCAGCGTCTCGTGCTGGACCCGTGTCAGCCCGTCGAACCGCCGTGCCAGATCGAGGCTTTCGGTGACATTGTCGAACAGATAGGTGACGCCGCCTTCGAGGTTCGGCGTGGTGACGACGCTGACCGCGCGGCCGTCGGGCAAAAACCAGGTGTAGGTCTCCGGCTCGACCGCGCGATAGGCCTCGTGCAGCTTGGCCTTCCAGGCCCGGAAGTCCGGCTGCTCGGGGAGTTTGCGCGCGGCGCGCAGCCGGTCGAGCACGCTGGAATCGTCGGGCTGGCCGTCAAGGAAGGCCTGATCGAGGCCCCACAGCCGGCGGTAGGATTCGTTATAGAAGGCGAGGCGGCGCTGGGCGTCGAATACCGCGACCCCGGACGACAATTGGTCGAGGGTGCGGCGATGCGCCTCCGCCATCCGCTCCAGCGCGGCGCGCAACGCGGTCGCCTCGCTGGCGTCGATCGCGATGCCGGCGCTGCCGCTACCCAGTTTCAGCGCCTGCACGTCATAGATGCGCCGTTCGCCGCCGACCACGATCGGCAGCCGCGCGCCAAAACTGGAATTGTCGTTCAACGTCCGGCTCATCTCGGTGCGCTGGTCGGTTTCCAAAAGTTCGAGGTTGCGACGGATGACGTCCGCGACGCTGGTTCCCTCGGTCGCCCGCACATAGGCCGTATTGGCGTAGCGCAGATTGCCCTCGGCGTTCTTGGCCCAGATCGGCCAGGGTGCGGCGGCGGCGAAATCGCGCAGCAGCTCGGTTTCTTCCTGCAGCGTCCTGTAGCGCAGATTGGATTCGGCAAGTTCGCGGCGCAGCCCGCCGAGTTCGCGAATCCGGACAATGGCCTGGCCGCCGATGGCACGGCCCATCGCCTCGATCGCGCGGCCGTTCGACGTCGAGAGGTTGAGCAGAAAGCCTTCGCCGGCCTCGCGCAGCGCATCGACCGCATGGTCCATCTGCAACGCCGGTTCCGGCGGCAACCAGGTTCCAAACGCGAGGATCCGCTGCGGCGAGTTTTGCAACGAATCCTGCGAGATCAGCAGCGCGGTATCGCCGCTGATCTGGGGCCGGCTGTCGCCGGCGGCCCAGGAAATCAGAACTTGCGGTTCGGCAAACAGCAGCGCCCGCAGCCGGTCGGCCTGCATCTGCAGTTCCGCGATGTCGGAACGCAACCGGACCTCGGTGCGAGTCGCCTTGACGCGGGTGTGCATCATCAGGATCGCCGCCACGACGGTGAAGCCGAGCAGCGACAATGCGGTCGTCAGCACCGCGAATTCCTGGTGATTGAGCTCGATCCAGGCCGAAATCGCCTCGGACAGCGACACATCGCCCGCCAACGCGGGTTCCGACATCACCAAAGCAGAGGCGAGCGCGATCATGCCGTGACGTGCCAGTGAGGTGCACGACAGCAGGTTTCGACGCATCGCCGCGACTACGCCCGACATGATTTGCCCCAGAACGCACGACTTCAGGCCCGGCGCTAACATCAGCCGTGCACGAATCGAGTGAGAGTATCCCCAACGTGACTCCATCGGTAAGAGTCCAGACCGTGAACGTGAATCCGCCTGTGCAAAAATGAACGAATTGCCGTTCGCTGTCAGCGCCCGGTCGAGCCGAATCCGCCAGCGCCGCGGTCGGTGGTCGAAAGCGTGTCGACCTGGATCAGTTGCGCCTGAACCACCGGCGCGATCACCATTTGCGCGATGCGCTCGCCGCGGCGGATCGAAAATGGCGCCTCACCGTGGTTGATCAGGATCACGTTGATCTCGCCGCGATAGTCCGCATCGACCGTGCCGGGCGTATTCAGGACCGTGACGCCGTGTTTGGCCGCCAGCCCCGAGCGCGGCCGTACCTGCGCTTCAAATCCCGTTGGCAATGCGATGGTCAGCCCGGTCGGCACCATTGCGTATTTGCCCGGCGGCAGGATCAACGGCGTTTCCGCCGGCACCGCGGCCAGCAGATCCAGCCCCGCCGCGTCCGCGCTCTGATAGGCCGGCAGCGCGAGGCCCTCGGCGTGCGGCAATTGCCGGATGTCGACCTTGACGGTTGCGCTCACGATTTCTTCTCCAGTGATTTTGCGATCCGCGCCACCAGTTCGGTCGCGACCTGTTCCTTGGTCATGACCGGCCAAGACTCCACTTCTATATCGTCGCCGCCGACTCTGGCGCCGTCGCGCTGCAGCAGATGCACGGTGTTGCGGTCGCCGCCCATCACGCCGGTTGCCGGCGACACGTCGTTGGCGACGATCCAGTCGCAGCCCTTGCGCGCGATCTTGGCTTTGGCGTTGTCGATCAGATGCTCGGTCTCGGCGGCAAATCCGATTACCAGCGGCGGACGCTTATCGCCGAGTTTTGAAATCGTCGCCAGGATGTCAGGGTTTTCGACCAGCTGCAGCGGCGGCATGCCGGCCGATGTCTTTTTCAGTTTCTGTTCGCCTTCATTGGCGACGCGCCAGTCGGCGACGGCGGCGGCGAAGATCGCGATATCCGCCGGCAAGGCTGCCTCGACCCGGTGCAGCATGTCGCGCGCCGATTCCACCCGGATCACGGTTACGCCGGCGGGATCGCGCAAATCCACCGGGCCGGAGACCAGCGTCACGTCGGCGCCCGCGGCCTGGGCTGCGGCGGCGATTGCAAAGCCTTGCTTGCCGGACGAGCGGTTGGCGATGTAGCGCACGGGATCGATCGGCTCATGGGTCGGCCCCGCCGTGATCAGCACGCGCTTTCCCGCCAGCGGCCGCGGCTGCGGCGGCCGCAATATGTCGACGGCGGCCGCGGCAATTTCCAAAGCCTCGGCCATCCGTCCGACGCCGGCCTCGTTGGCCTCCGCCATCTCGCCGGCGTTGGGCCCGATCGTGGTGACGCCGTCGCGCCGCAGCTGCAGCACGTTGCGGCGGGTGGCGGCGTTGTTCCACATCAAGGGGTTCATCGCCGGCGCCAGCAGGATCGGCCGGTTGGTCGCCAGCAAAATGGCGCTGGCGAGGTCGTCGGCATGGCCGTGCGCCATCTTCGCCATCAGGTCGGCGGTCGCCGGCGCCACCACGATCAGGTCGCAGTCGCGGGCCAGCCGGATATGCCCGGCGTCGAACTCGCTCTCGGCGTCGAACAGATCCGTATAGACGCGCTCATGCGCCAGCGCGCTGGCCGCCAGCGGTGTCACAAATTGCTGCGCGGCCTTGGTCAGCACGCAGCGGACCTCGATGCGCCGCTCCTTCAGCCGCCGGATCAGGTCCAGGGACTTGTAGGCGGCGATGCCGCCGCCGATGATCAGGGTAACGAGGGCATGGCCGGACGCATCGGTGCGGCCCGGAGCCCGCGCAGGGGCCTCCGCAGGCGCTGCAGCGGCGGCAGAGGGCGAGGTGGGCAGTTCAGGTCGGCCCTGGATGAGCTCGCCGAGGATGACGCGGACTTCTTCCTCCACCGAGCGGCCGTTGCCGGCCGATCGGAGCCGTAGATAGGCTTTTACGGTCTCGTCGAGCTTTCGAATGGTGAGACTGGCCATGGCAGGCTCCAGAAGGTGCTGATGTCAATGCTAGCACAGGGTGCATGCATTGCAATCAAATTTGCCGGACAGCCACCAATATCCCGATGAACGTCGCCGCAATAATCCAGAGCGCGACGGTGCGCCAGCGGCTCTTGCGTCCCTCCGCCCGGCCCAGCGCCGCAATGCTCTCTGGCGACAGCGTGACGCCCTCCCGGGTCATCTTCTCCAGCTGCTCCAGCACCGTCACCGAGCGCGTGGCAATGGCCGGCAGGCCCGCCAGCACGCGGCCGAGATCGCCCGCACCGGATACCGCACCCTGAATGCGTCCGATCGGGCCGAGATTGCGCTCGATCCATTCGCGCACCACGGGATCGGCGACCTTCCAGATGTCGAGTTTCGGGTCGAAGCCCCGCGCGACCCCCTCGACCACCACCATGGTCTTCTGCAGCAGGATCAGTTCGGGGCGGGTCTGCATGTCGAACAACCCGGTGACCTCGAGCAGCAGGGTCAGCAGCTTCGCCATCGAGATTTCTTCGGCGATGCGGTTGTGGATCGGCTCGCCGATGGCGCGGATCGCCTGCGCGAAATTCTCGACCGAGTGATGGCCCGGCACATAGCCGGCCTCGAAATGCACCTCGGCGACGCGGCGATAGTCGCGCGTGATGAAGCCGAGCAGAATCTCGGCGAGGAAACGCCGCTCCTTCAGCCCAAGCCGGCCCATGATGCCGAAATCGACCGCGACCAGGCGGCCGGTCTCGTCGAGGAACAGATTGCCGGGATGCATGTCGGCATGGAAGAAGCCGTCGCGCAGCGCGTGGCGCAGAAAACTCTGGATTACCTTGCGCCCGAGATCGGGCAGGTCGACCTGCGATTGCGCGAGGCGCGCGTGGTCGTTGAGCGCGATGCCGTCGATCCATTCCATCGTCAGCACGTTGTGGGTGGTGCGGTCCCAGTCCACCGCCGGCACGCGGAAATCCGGATCGTCGCGGGTATTCTCCGCCATCTCGGACATCGCGGCCGCTTCCAGCCGCAGATCCATCTCGATCGCGACCGAGCGCGACATCGTGTTGATGACCTCGATCAGCCGCAGCCGGCGCGCTTCGGCGGAATGCGCCTCGGCGTTGTGCGCGACAAAGAAGAAATCGGCGAGGTCGCGGCGGAACCGCGTGGCGACATTGGGGCGCAGCACCTTGACGGCGACCGACTTGCGAACGCCATCGCGCGTGACCTCGCCGCGATGCACCTGGGCGATCGATGCTGCAGCGACCGCCGGGCCCAGGCTCGCAAATGCCTGCGCCACAGGGCGTTCCAGCGAAGCCGCAATGACGGCCTCCGCCTCGCTTTGCGCGAACGGCGGCAGCCGGTCCTGCAAGGCTTCCAGATCGCGCGCCATCGCGACGCCGACCACGTCGGGCCGCGTCGCCAGAAACTGTCCGAGCTTGAGGTAAGCAGGCCCGAGCCGGGTCAGCGCCCGCGACAACCGCGGGCCGGATTTGGCGCCCGGCCGCTCGATGATCCGCGCCAGCTTGAGCGCGAGCTGGCCGGGCGGCGGCACCAGGCCCGGATCGACGACGCCGAATACGCCCTCGCGCGCGAACACGAAACCGGCGCGGACAAGCCGCGCGATGTGGGTCACCGCAGAGATCACAAACGCCAGCCCGAATGCAGCGCCACGATGCCGCCGGAGAGGGTTTCCCACTTCACCCGCGAAAAGCCGGCGGCACCGATCATCTCGGCAAAGGCGTTGGGCCTGGGAAACTTCCGGATCGATTCAACGAGATACTGATAGGATTCGGCGTCCCCGGTCACGGCGCGGCCGAGCGGCGGGATCACCTTGAACGAGAAAAAGTCATAGAGCCGATCGAGCCCGGGCACATCGACGGTGGAGAACTCCAGGCACAAAAACCGGCTGCCGGGTCTCAGCACGCGGTAGGCTTCCTTTAGCGCGGCATCGATCCGCGGCACGTTGCGGATGCCGAACGCGATGGTGTAGCCATCGAACGCGCGATCCGGAAACGACAACGCCTCGGCGTTGCCCTCGACGAACGAAACCTGCTGGTCGAGATGCCGCGCCATGGCGCGGTTGCGGCCGACGCCGAGCATGTCGGTGTTGATGTCGCAGACCGTGGCGCGGAAGCCGTGGCCTGCCGCCCTGGCCGCACGAAAGGCGATGTCGCCGGTGCCGCCGGCGACGTCGAGCAGCGCGAACGGCGCGTCGCTCTTCGGCGGATTGAGCTGGTTGATCATGATGTTCTTCCAGACCCGGTGCAGGCCCGCCGACATCAGATCGTTCATCAAATCATAGCGCGACGCCACGCTGTGAAACACGTCGTTCACCAGCGTCTGCTTGTCCCCCAGGGGGACGTCCCTGAAGCCAAAATGCGTCGTTTGGTCCGGCCGATCCATCAATCCATCTCCACACCCGGACCATAGCGCTCCCGGCGCAATGGCGCTATCACGTCACCTTCATAAGGTGAATGCCTGCATGCCCGAATTGCCCGAAGTTGAGACCGTCCGCCGCGGCCTGCAACCCGTCATGGAGGGGGCAAAAATCGTCAAGGCGGAAGCCCGGCGGAAGGATTTGCGGTTTCCCTTTCAAAAAGACTTTATCGCGCGGCTGGAAGGGCAGACCGTGACCGGCCTCGGCCGCCGCGCCAAATATCTGATGGCCGACCTGACTTCCGGCGACGTGCTGCTGATGCATCTGGGCATGTCCGGCTCGTTTCGCGTGCTGGAAAATGGCGGCAGCAACGCAAGCAAGAACACGCCCGGCCAATTCCACCATCCGCGCAGCGAAGAACGCACGCATGATCACGTCGTGTTCCACATGTCATCGGGCGCGTCGGTGGTGTTCAACGACCCGCGCCGCTTCGGCTACATGAAGATCATCGCCCGCCACGCGCTGGACCAGGAGCCGCTGCTGAAAGGGCTCGGTCCCGAGCCGCTCGGCAACGAATTCGACGCGGCGATGCTGGCGGCCGCCTGCTTCAACAAGAAAACCAGCCTCAAGGCCGCCTTGCTCGATCAGCGCGTGGTGGCGGGACTTGGCAACATCTATGTTTGCGAAGCGCTCTATCGCGCCCACCTGTCGCCGCGGCGCCTCGCCGCGACGCTGGCGACCAGAAAGGCAGAGCCCACCGACCACGCCAAACGCCTGGTGGGCTCGATCCACGATGTTCTGAACCAGGCGATCAAGGCCGGCGGCTCCTCGATCAGCGATCATCGCCAGACCTCGGGCGAACTCGGCTATTTCCAACACCGGTTCCAGGTCTACGACCGCGAAGGCGAAAAATGCCAGACACCCCGTTGCGGCGGCATCGTGCGGCGCTTCGTCCAGAACGGCCGCTCGACCTTCTGGTGCCCGAAGTGCCAGAAATAATCACTCAGCAAAAGTGCTGCGAAATCAAACCCATCCTTTCTGTGCATGGGGTTGTTTTCGCTATTTTGTGTCCGCGACCCTGCTCCAGGTAAAACGCGACAACGCGCCCCTCCTTCTGAAGGAGCGCGCCGCTGCTGTTGGCGTCAAGCCGATCGTGTGATCAGGCGACGAACGCTGCCGCTTCAGCAGGCGTCTCGACAAACATCGTGGCAAGCGGCGCTTCGAGCAATTCGCCGACGAGCACTTCCTGAACTGTCGCGCCGGCATTCAGCTTGGCTTCGACCCATTGCCAGAGGCCGCGGATTTCCTCGGCCGATTTGCTGCCAGGCGCATATTCGTTGACCGCAAGACCCGCGCTCAGCGCGTCCTGATGATCGTTGCGCATGACGATGAAGGGCGTTGCGACAACGCCGGATATGTCGAGCGCCGCTTCCTCGCTGAGCGCATTCGCCGCGGTGGTGAGGCGCTGGCCGCGGATCGGCGTCTGATTGAGGATGAAGGCGAACGGCTTGTTCCAGGCCCTGACGACGCCGAGCGTCGAAGCGGTGGCCTCGATGTCGGCCACGGTCGGGCGCGCCGGGATCAGGCACAGATCGGCGTGACGGATCGCCGTAGTCGTTGCGGCGCTGACGCCGCCCGATGTGTCAATGATCGTCAGTGTCACGCCATCGCGGTCCAGCGACTGCAGGCGTTGGTCGACGTCGCCGGCGACATAAACCGGTTCGACAATGGGTTCGGCATAGGGCCGGCGGGCCTGCCAGTTCGAAAGCGTGCCTTGCGAGTCGGTTTCGATCAGGCGAACGGTGTGTCCGGCCTGGATGGCGGCAAGCGCGAGGCCAATGGCAAGCGTGCTTTTGCCCGAGCCACCCTTTTGGGTGGCCAATACGATCGTTTGCATTGCAAATCCTTTGGATAGCTTTTCAGGAGGTCGGTGGTTACGCCACACAAGTCGCATCGCATTCTGCGGTGCCGAGCCAAGCTCGCTCAGACTTGCCCTGCCCGATCCAAAGGCCTTGAGGGGATCGCGGTTGTCCGAATCAGTAACAATGCAATGATGCCCGATTATAGAATTGTGGCTATTCCGTATGATTACTGGCACAGGTTGCGCTGAAATGCTTCCACCCGCCGACATCGCGCGCGGGCTCGCACGCGCGGAAGTGAAGTTCGGGTTGACGCAACGCATCGGTGCAACATGGTTCGTTGCAAATATCTATGCGGTCGCGCTGTGGTTTAGAGTCCGTCCTTTTGTTGCGAAAGTCCGTAGTTTGCCGCAGGGAATTTGCGTACTAGTACGGGCCGCCCGTTTCTCCATTCTTCATGGTTAACGCCCAACCTGATGTGCTGCCGGTAGCTTTCCGCCTGCACTTGAAGAGGCTTCACCATGGCATTTCTAGATTTGAATATACGCGGCCGTTTGATCCTGGGCTTCAGCGTGCTCTGCGCACTGCTGGCATGCGTGGTCGGCGTCACCATCGTCAAGGTCGGCGCGGTCAACGAATCCACCGACCGGAACGTCAACCTGCGGGTTCCAACCGCGATGGCCGCAAGCGACGTGGTGGCCGGGGTGTACGCCTCGCTGGCCTCGCTGCGCGGCTGGCTGATCACCGGCAACGATGCGTTCAAGGCCGAGCGCGTGACGCTCTGGAAAGACATTCAGCGCCACGGCTCCGCGATGGACAATCTCTCGAGCCACTGGACCGCCGAACAGAACAAGGCGGACTGGAAGCAGGCCAAGCCGTTGCTCGATGAATTGCGCAGCGCGCAGGACAAGGCCGAAGCGATTGCCCACACCCTCGACGAGCAGCCCGCCGCAAAGATTCTCGCCACCGAGGCGGCCCCGCTGGCCAAAACCATGCTGCAAAAGGCGACGTCGATCATCGACGAAGAGGGCGGCATTGCTTCGACGGATGCGCGCAAGAGCCTGCTGATCGGTTTTGCCGACATGCGCGGCAGTATGGCGATGGCGATCGGTGCGATCCGCGCCTATCTTTTGACCGCGGACATGGCTTTCAAGAAAGACTTCGAGGATCTGTGGGCGCTCAACCAGCAAAAATTCGACGCGCTCTCGAAGCGGCGCGCGGAGATGACGAGCGACCAGCAGAAGGCGTTCGATGAACTCGTGGCGGCACGTGCCAAGTTCGCGCCGCTGCCGCAGAAGATGTTCGAGATCCGGGCCTCTGACCGTTGGAACATGGCGCAGTGGTTTCTGACCAACGAGGCGGCTCCCCGCGCCAACAAGCTCCTCGATATCTTCGCCGGAACAAAGGACGCCGCCGGATCGCGTTCCGGCGGGATGGTTGCGCGTCAGCAGGACAATCTGAAACGTGACGGCGCAACGGTTCTCGCCGAAACCAGTTTCCTGATGACGCTGCTCTGGGTGCTGCTCGGTGTCGGCGTCGGCGTCGCGGCGACCGTCGTGTATCTGACCAACCGTTCGATCGTGCCGCCGATTCTCACCATGGTCGGCGCCATGGGTCAGCTGGCCGGCGGCGATCACTCGGTCGCCATACCGGCGACCGACAAGAAGGACGAAATCGGCCTGATGGCGCGCGCGGTCCTGATCTTCAAGGAGAACATGATCAAGGCGAGGGAGCTTGCCGAGAAGGAAGCCGAGGCTATCAGCGCGCGCGTGGCGCGGGCGGCGCGGGTCAATGAACTGACCGAGACCTTCGATGCCAACATATCGACGGTGCTGAGGTCGGTGGCGTCAGCCTCGACCGAACTGCAGGCGACCGCGTCGTCGATGACGGCGACGGCGGAAGAGACCAGCAACCAGGCGACCGCGGTCGCCGCCGCCACCGAAGAAGCTTCGACGAACGTGCAAACCGTCGCGGCCGCGTCGGAGGAGCTGGCCAGTTCGGTGACCGAGATCAGCCGTCAGGTCGCGCAATCGGCCACCATCGCGCGGAAGGCCGTGGGCGAGGCCGATCGCACCAATGCGACGGTACAGGGCCTGTTCAAGGACGCCGCCAGCATCGGCGACGTCGTCAAGCTGATCAGCGAAATCGCCAGCCAGACCAATTTGCTGGCGCTCAATGCCACGATCGAAGCGGCGCGCGCCGGTGAGGCCGGGCGGGGGTTTGCGGTGGTGGCATCCGAGGTCAAGAGCCTCGCCGAACAAACCGCGAAGGCAACGGACCAGATCGGCGCGCAGGTCTCGTCGATCCAGGCTTCATCCAGCGAAGCGGTCGCCGCGATAAAGGGGATCTCCGCGACCATCAATGAAATGAGCGAGATCGCCTCCGCAATCGCGGGTGCCGTGGAAGAGCAGGGCTCGGCGACCCAGGAGATCGCCCGCAACGTGCAGCAGGCGGCGCTCGGCACCGGCGAAATCGCGTCGAATGTGAGTGGCGTTCAGCAAGCCGCCGGCGACACCGGTGCTGCCGCGCATCAGGTGCTGCAGGCCTCCAGCGAATTGTCGAGGCAGTCGGAGACGATGCGCGGTCACGTCGAAACCTTCCTCAGCAACATCAAGGCGGCTTGATCCGATAGCCGATTGGCCCCTCCGCAGATGCGGGGAGGCTGGTTTACTTCCGCACGCAGATCACGCGCACCACCGACGCTTTTGCATCCGGCGATCCGTTCGCGCCATTGACGCCATTGGCCTTGAGGAAATCGCGCACGGAGTCCGACGTCACCAGCACCGCCTGAGATCCACCGTTGGCCGGTCCTGCGACGACCACCGGTTTCAGCAGCGCGATCCCGGCGAACTTGCCGTCGCCATCAAGCGCCGCCGCGCCGGAAAAGCCGAGCGCCGGCGGCGGCGACAACGCGACGTCGCTGCTGCCGCCGAGCTGCGCGACCGAGGCCTTGACGCTGCTGACCGCGCCGCCGCCGCCCTGGTTCTGAGGATCGGCAATGCCGGTCAGATCGAGCGCCGTCTTCGAGGCCGGATTGGCGATACTGAGCGGCTTCAGTCCGCGCGCGCCATAGATGCGCAGCAACGCAAGATCGTGCGCCTTGTCCTCGGCGACGCGATCGGCATTGCCGAAGCCTGCGATCGCGACCGCGACGCAGCCGTCGGTGATCTGGCGATCGGTCACGATCGCGCCGTCATCGCTGACGACGACACCGGTGCCATACTCAACGGCCTTGCGCGGCGGCGGCCCCGCGACCTGTGCGCCGGTCGGAAACGCGTTGAACGCGCTCGACATCGCGATCACCACCGGCTCCACGGTGTTCTCGACGGCCTGATCGTAGAGGATGGTGAGGATGCGGACCTCGTCGCCCTTGAAGGTGCCGCGCAGATAGAATTTCTTCAGGCCTTGCAGGCCGGACAGCACGAAGAAGTCCGGCTTCACCACCGTGTAATCGATGCTGCGCTGGGCTTCCTTCTTTTCCTTCTCGGCGAGCTTCGCCGTGGTCGGACCCGCTTCCTTGCGCCGCGTCAGTTGGATCTGCACCGTTCCGGTCGGCGAAGTCCATTTGGTGCCGCTGGCGTCGCTGGCTTGCTGCGGCACCAGTTTTGAGGGAATGCCGAGCCGCACGCCGGCGAAGGGATCGGTGACGACCTTCCAGCCGACATTTTCCTGCCGCTTCCTGGCGGTGTCGGCGAGGATGCCGCGCTCTTGCGAATTGAGCACGCCGGTTTCCTTGGCCCCGCGGCTCTTCTGGAATTCCTTGATCGCCTTGACCATGCGCTCGCTGACGTCGCCGGTGATCGCTCCATTGTACCGGCCGATCCAGGCGAGATCGGACTGCAGCGCCAGCCGTTCGGCTTGCGCCATCGCATTGGCGGTCTCCTCCGGCTTCTGCAGGGCGGGGCGGATCGGTACCGTCGTGACCGGTTTCGGCCTGGCGCCCGCCGTGGAGGGCGGCGTCAACTGGGCCTGAGCGGATGTTCCCAGGCCCGCGAAAATTGCGGCCGAGAGCATCCATGTTGCGGAAAACACCGATCTCATGACAAATCCCAAACTAATACGGGAAAGAATACTGGAGCGATCATTGACCTCGGGTCAATTAAGCACATCTGCTTGGTCGGCAACAACAGCGCCCCGGTTCAGTCTCCCTCATCCTGAGGAGCGGCGTCGGCCGCATCTCGAAGGATGAGGGCCCAACTGTGACCTCATGGTTCGAGACGCGCTTCGCGCTCCTCACCATGAGGGTTTGAAAGGCGTGATGTGGAAAAGGATTCAACAACACGATGCTGACCGCCGACGAACTCGAACGCTATGCCCGCCATATCGTGCTGCGCGAGGTCGGCGGACCCGGCCAGACCGCGCTCAAGGAGGCGTCCGCGCTGGTGATCGGCGCCGGCGGCCTCGGCGCGCCGGTCCTGATGTATCTCGCCGCCGCCGGCATCGGCACGCTCGGCGTGGTCGATGACGATATTGTCTCGCTGTCCAATCTGCAGCGCCAGATCATCCACACCACGCCCGATATCGGCAAGCGCAAGGTCGACAGCGCCGCGCAGCAGATCCACGCGCTCAATCCCCATGTCAATTTCGAAGCGCACGCCGTGCGGCTCGATGCCGGCAACGCCATGTCGCTGATCGGCGGCTATGATCTGGTACTCGACGGCTCTGACAATTTCGAAACCCGCTATCTGGTTTCCGACGCCTGCTTCCTCGCGGCCAAGCCGCTGATAACAGCGGCGCTCGGCCAATTCGACGGATCGCTGACCACGATCCGCGCCCACGAACGGGACGCCGACGGCCAGTTCAATCCAACCTATCGCTGTCTATTCCCCGAACCGCCGCCGCCGGGCACGGTGCCGGCCTGCGCCGAGGCCGGCGTGATGGGCGCGCTCGCAGGCATGCTGGGCTCGATGATGGCGCTGGAAGCGATCCGCGAAGTTGTCGGTTTTGGCGACAGCCTGGTCGGGCGGCTGGTGATGGTGGACGCCCGCGCGATGCGTTTCGAAACCCTGCGCTACCGGCGCGATCCCGCGAACCCGCTCAATGGCGATGCGCCCACCATCACGGACCTGAGCGGGCACCAGTAAGCGTCCGCCCTTTGCCGGTTAGTCGGCGTCGGCGATCTGCTTCTCGTAATCAGAGGCATTTGATTTGTCTGTCATGACGATCGGGCAGCGGAAGCAGGCTTCTTTGCCTTCCTGACGAAACCAGCGGCACGTCGAGCGGATCTGGCACGCGGGCAGCGCGTTGACCACGGCCGGAACGCCTTCGACGATCCGTTTGGCCAGGCTGCAGTTGTTGCCCTTGAAATGCTTGCAGCCGCCGCTGGCGCCGGCGCAGGGGGCCGCGATGCGAAACAGTTCCGTGGGCTTGGCATCTCCGGCAAGGGCAAGCAGCTTCTCGGAAACCGGCAGGGCCTCGGTGAGATAGCCGACCCTGTGGTCCTCCGGCGTGCCTGTCATCACGCCAAAGATCCGGGCGCCTTCGGTGGTAGCCTGAGAGCTTGGGCAGTCGATCTGTTTCTTTGATTCGTTGGACATGAAACCCTCTAATCGCGCGTGCCGGGTGAGCTGCGTCACCCCCGGGGAATGAAAAGGCTTCCGGGACGACGTCCGGCGCGCGACGCGCCGAACGCCGTCTCGTCGCCAGTCCGGTTCAGTACTGGAACGTCTTCGTGGGCAGCGTGGGCAGCCGCGGCGAGATCGCGCCGGTAAGGATCGTGCCGCCAATCGGGTCTTTGACGACAAGTATTTGCTTCGCGAAACCGGCTGCGACGATTTCGAGTTGCTCCGGGGTGAGCCGGACCGGCGCTTCGAGCTTCGCGGGCTCGATTTGAGTCACGTTCTTTTCGGATTTCTTCATCTGTCTTCTCCTGTCGCGAGACGAAGGGGCCATCCGCTTCGGCTGCCACAGGACGCTAGGCACGGCCGGGACGAAGTACCGTGATTTCCCTCACGGAGCCTCCTCGCGCCGCTCGAGCGGGCGCGAGGAGGTCGTGCGATCGCGTTCACGCCGTCAGTGCCGCTCGCTGTCCAAATGTGCCATTTGCTCCGCGGCATAGCGCGTGCCGGCGGCGGCGCCCGGCGGAAATGCGGCGGCGAGCGCGGCGAGATGCGCCGCTGACAGCTTCACATCGAGCGCGCCGAGCGCCTCTGTGAGGCGGTCGCGGCGCCGCGCGCCGACCAGCGGCACGATATCGGCGCCCTGCGCCGCGACCCAGGCAATTGCGACCTGCGCCACCGATGCGCCGAGATCGGCGGCAACCGCGCGCAGCGGTTCGACCAGCGCCAGATTGGCATCGAGATTGGCGCCCTGGAAACGCGGGGTCATCTGCCGGAAATCCGCGCCGGATTTATCTTTCGACCAGTGCCCGCTGATCAGGCCGCGCGACAGCACGCCATAGGCCGTGATGCCGATGCCGAGTTCGCGGCAGGTCGACAGGATGTCGTCCTCGATGCCGCGCGAGATCAGCGAATATTCGATCTGCAGATCGGCGATCGGATGCACGGCATGGGCGCGGCGGATGGTGTCGGAGCCGACTTCGGACAGGCCGATATGCTTGACGTAGCCGGCCTTGATCATGTCGGCGATGGCGCCGACCGTGTCTTCGATCGGCACCGCTGGATCGAGCCGCGCCGGCCGGTAGACGTCGATGTGATCGACGCCGAGCCGGACCAGCGAATAGCTAAGAAAATTCTTCACCGCCGCGGGGCGGCAGTCCATTCCGATGAAACCACGTGCGGGATCACGCAAGCCGCCGAATTTGACGCTGATCTGCAGATTGTCGCGGCTACGGCCGGCCAAGGCCTCTCGGATCAACAGTTCGTTATGGCCGACACCATAGAAATCGCCGGTGTCGAGCAGCGTGATGCCGGCATCCAGCGCGGCGTGGATGGTGGCGATGCTCTCGTTGCCGTCGGCAGGGCCATAAAAGTCCGACATGCCCATGCAGCCGAGGCCGATGGCGCCGACGGTGGGGCCGGTGGTGCCGAGTTTGCGATGTTCCATGGTGGTGCTCCTCGTATTGGCGGCGGGTCTTCCCGCGCCGGGTTGGACGAGGCTGGATATGGCGCATACCGATTACGCCGATAAGCTGGACAATATTAAATGGCTTGTTCAATATATCGAACAATGCAGGATTTTGATCTCCGCGATCTCGATGCCTTCGTTGCCGTGGCGCGCACCAGGAATTTCCGGCGCGCCGCGATCGAGCAACGTGTCTCCGTCTCCAGCCTCAGCCAGCGGCTGCGCGACATGGAGGAGCGTCTCGGCGTCCGCCTGATGAACCGCACCACGCGCAGCGTCGCGCTGACCGAAGCCGGCGAGCTGCTGCTGGCCCGGGTCGGACCGGCGATGTCGGATGTCCGCGACGGGCTGGATCAGGTGCGCGGGCTGCGCGGTGTGCCGTCCGGCCGCCTGCGGATCAACGCGCCGCCGCCGGTGATCGATCTGGTGCTGGCGCCGATGGTTGCGCCGTTCCTCAAGGCGTATCCGCAGATCGATCTCGAGATTGTCGGCGACAGCGCATTCGTCGATATCGTCGCCGAAGGCTTCGATGCCGGCGTGCGCTTTGGCGAGCATTTGGCGCAGGACATGATCGCGGTCTCGCTCGGCCCGCCTCAGCGCTACGCGGTGGTGGCTTCGCCGCAATATGTTGCGCAGCACGGCCGGCCGAAGCATCCCAAGGATCTGCTCGATCACGCCAGCATCCGCATCCGCTTCGGCAGCGGTGCGATACCGGAATGGGAGTTCGAGAAGGCTGGTCGTGTCGTCAAGGTCTCGCCGCCGGGAAAGCTGATCGCAACACATCTGGGGCTGGCGCTGCGCGCGGCGCTCGATGGCGTCGGCTTTTGGCCGACATTTGAGGGTTACGTTCGCGAGGCGGTGATGTCAGGCGAACTCGTCAGCGTGCTCGACGACTGGTGCGCGCCGTTTCCCGGACCGTTTCTGTATTACCCGAGCCGCCGCCAGCCGCCGCCCGCGCTCGGCGCCTTCGTGAGCTTTGTCGCGGAATGGCGGAAGCAGGAGAAACGGAAGGGCAAAGGGGACGTAGCGAGCTAACTCGCGCTGTCCCCCGTCATCCTGAGGTGCGCGCCCTTGCGCGCCTCGAAGGATGAGTGCGCCTGTGGCCCATCCTTCGAGGTTCGCCCAGCGGTGCAAGTGCACCGCAAGGCTCGCACCTCAGGATGACGGGTGCGCCGAGCCGACCCACTTCAGTATTATTGGTCCCCGCAGGTCGTTGTAGCCGATGACGATATCGGCGCGTCGTTCCGGGTCGCACTCACCCAGATATCGCTTCTGGCCGTCGACATAACGCTGGTTCGAAGCCGCATCGGCCACGTCAGAAGATGGACCACGTTGCGCGCCGCGCGGCACCGAAATCTCAAAATCGACCTTCAGGAAGATCGAGAGGTCCCAATACGACCGAAGCCCGGAACGATGGAGGAAAATGCCGTCGATGATGAGCGCGGAAGCAGGTTCCGCCTGCTGCATCACCAGGTCGAAAGGTCGATCATTGTCGAGATCAAAACGCTTTGCGGCGTATCGGCCAGAGCCGCCTTGGCTCAAGGGATCGAGCAGCAGCGTTCGAAATGAATCGTAGTCATACGAGTCGAGATAAAAGCCGTCAGGTGAATGCCGGCCTCGCGCATAACGGAGCGCGCGCGGCTGATGAAAATCGTCGACCGAGGCGCGGATCGTCGGGCGCCCTTGTGCCGCCACGAGCGGGGCAACGGCGTCCGCCAGCGTCGTTTTTCCCGCGCCATCGACGCCGTCGATTGCAACGCGGATGATCCGCCCCGGATGCAATGCGACGATGGCAGCAGCGAGACGGTTTAGCAGGGTCGCGTGGGCTCCGCTCACGTCTGCCTTCACCAGCCCTTCACAGCATGCTGGGCAGCACGCGGTCCGGCGGCTTGTGGTTGTCGAGGAAGGTCCGGATGTTGATGATCACCTTCTCGCCCATCTCGACGCGGCCTTCGATCGTGGCCGAGCCCATATGCGGCAGCAGCGTGACCTTGCCGGCCTTGGCCAGCCGCACCAGTTTTGGATTGACGGCCGGTTCGTGCTCGTAGACGTCGAGGCCCGCGCCGCCGATGTCACCGGCTTCGATCAGCTTGATCAGCGTGTCCTCGTCGATCACCTCGCCGCGCGCGGTGTTGACGATGTAGGCCTCTTTGCGGATCAGTTTCAAGCGCCGCGCCGACAACAGATGATACGTCGCCGGCGTGTGCGGACAGTTCACCGAGATGATGTCCATCCGCGCCAGCATCTGATCGAGGCTTTCCCAATAGGTCGCGCCCAATTCGTCGGCGATCATTGGCGCGACGGGGCGGCGGTTGTGATAGTGGATCTGCAGGCCGAAGGCGCGCGCCCGGCGCGCCACCGCCTGGCCGATGCGGCCCATGCCGATAATGCCGAGGCGCTTGCCGCCGATCCGGTGTCCGAGCATCCAGGTCGGCGACCAGCCCGGCCAGTTCTTGCCGTCGGTGAGGATCGAGGCACCCTCGATCAGCCGCCGCGGCACCGCCAGGATCAGCGCCATGGTCATGTCGGCGGTGTCTTCGGTCAAAACCTTCGGCGTGTTGGTCACGGTGATGCCGCGCGCATGCGCCGCCGTGACGTCGATATTGTCGACGCCATTGCCGAAATTGGCGATCATCCGCAGCTTGCAGTCGGGTTGTTTCAGAATTTCCTCGTTGACCAGATCGGTCACGGTCGGCACCAGCACGTCGGCGGTGCGGACCGCCTCGGCGATCTGTTCCGGCGACATCGGCGTATCGTCGAGATTCAACCGCGCGTCGAACAGTTCGCGCATCCGGGTCTCGATCGAGTCCGGGAGCTTGCGGGTGACAACGACGAGAGGCTTTTTCTTAACCGACATGTCCTGCTCTCATAAGGCAACCGCTCGCCCAACCTTTAGCAAGGCAGATGCTTCGCCGTTGAGGCCTCATTAACCTGGTTGTTCGACACTGCAATGGCTGCGCGGTTCGAACGGCTACCTGGTCGTTTCCTTGGTGGCTTCCTTGATGGTTTTTCCTTGGAGCTTCCTTGGGTTCCCCATCCTTACCTCGGAACTGCCGAGGGAAGGGTCAAGGGTAACGTTGGGGAAATTTGAGCGTTCTGGTCTCAAGCGTTCCGTCCTCTCTAGCAGAAGGCCGGGCCAAGACAAGAACCTCTCGGGAACGACAATCCGGGTTGCGACTATGGCGGGCACAGGGAGACCCAAGTTTAAGGGTCTTGAGTTTAAGGGCCTTGGGTTTCGAGCGTTGAGCGGATTGTTTCAACTCGAAGAATTCGAGTTGAGGGGTTATCGGCAGGAGACGAGTTGATGGCGTTGGGGCGTTTCTGTTCAATGGCGGTGCTGGCAGCGTGCATGCTGGGCGCGTCGGTCAGCACAGGTTTTTCGGCCAAGGAAGCAGGCTCCACCACCAGTGGCCTCCCGCTGCCGCGTTATGTCAGCCTTAAATCCGATCATGTGAATGTCAGGGCCGGTCCGACCAAGGACAATGACGTCGCCTGGGTTTACACCCGTTCCGGCCTGCCGGTCGAAATCACCGCTGAATTCGAGAACTGGCGCCGGGTGCGCGATTCCGAAGGCGCCGAAGGCTGGGTCTATCACTCCCTGCTGTCGGGCCGCCGCACCGCCGTCGTCACCATGAAGGCCAAGGACGAACTCGCGCCGCTCTACGATCGCGCCGATCCGTCGAGCGCGGTCGCCGCGCGCCTGCAGGCCGGCGTCGTCGCCCAGGTCAAGAAATGCGCGGCCGGCTGGTGCCGCGTGGTCGGCAACGGCTTTGACGGCTGGATCGAGCAGCAGCGGCTGTGGGGCGTCTACGCCGACGAGAAGGTGGATTGAGTTAGGCTAGCTCTGCCGTAGGGTGGGCAAAGCGAAGCGTGCCCACCAATTTCGATCATATCCCGGATAGATGGTGGGCACGGCGCAAGCGCGCCTTTGCCCACCCTACGAATCCAAAACAAACATTTGTGGTTATGGGCCCCTGCGTTCGCAGGGGCGACAGATATCAGCGCTTCTTGCGCAGCCGCACGACCATGTCGACGCGGGCGATCTCGTAGCCTTCGGGCACGTCGGGCATCCGCGAGAGCACCAGATGCGGATCGGGAATGTCGACCAGCTCGTGATTGTTCTCGAGATAGAAGTGATGATGCGCCGTCACGTTGGTGTCGAAATAGGTCTTGGTGCCGTCAACGCTGACCTGGCGCAGCAGGCCGGCATCGGTGAGCTGGTTGAGGGTGTTGTAGACGGTGGCGAGCGAGACCGGCACCTTGGCCAGCGTCGCTTCCTCGTAGAGCATTTCAGCGGTCAGATGCCGCGCGCCCTTGCCGAACAGCAGCCAGCCGAGCGCCATGCGCTGGCGGGTCGGCCGCAGGCCGGCAGCTTGCAGCATTTCATTGACGTCATGCCAAGGACAACCGGTCAACGCCGGTTGGTGTCCGGCAGCACGGGCAGCCGGATCAATGGCGTCGTCGTTCACGGTCGAGACCTGCTCGTTCATTTCCACTTCGGTACCACGCTGACGAACTTGGGCAATATTCTTGCTCAATATAAAAGGAAATCCTTTAGATGCAAGTTTTTCGCAACTAGAACGATCCCAAGGTAAATCGGAACCCACGCTGCGATATGGCGTTTTAGCCCTTATCCAGCGCTTTGCCGCCCGCCAAGGCCTATGTTACAGAACGCGCGGACCACATATGCGTATTCGGCAGAGGCAATGCCGATCGCGCCCTAAGCAGCGCCAATTTGCGGGAAACAGGCTGTCTTCCACGGGGACGGGTCCGGTCCGCTCGAAAGCGTGACCAGGATACTTTTGCGGGACATTTGAGAGAGGCTGAAACGATGCTGAATCGCCGCGGCGGTTACGAATACGAGGATTTGCTGGCGTGCGGCCGCGGCGAGCTGTTCGGCCCGGGCAATGCGCAATTGCCGCTGCCGCCGATGCTGATGTTCGATCGCATCACTGAGATTTCCGAAACCGGCGGGGAATACGGCAAGGGCATCGTTCGCGCCGAACTCGACGTCAATCCGGATCTCTGGTTCTTCGGCTGCCATTTCAAAGGCGATCCCGTGATGCCGGGCTGCCTCGGCCTCGACGCGCTGTGGCAAATGGTCGGCTTTTATCTCGGCTGGACCGGCGGCGAGGGCCGTGGCCGGGCGTTGGGCCTCGGTGAGCTGAAATTCTCCGGTCAGGTGATGCCGAACGTCCGCAAGATTGTGTACAACGTCGATATCAAGCGCGTGATGCGCATGAAGCTCTGGTTGGGTATCGCCGATGGCTGGCTTTCGGCCGATGGCGAGATTATCTATCGCGCGAAGGATCTGAGGGTGGGGCTGTTGAAGCAGGGTGCCACATTGCCGGGAGCGTAAGTCACCGGCTCTTCCATGCGGCGGCATCCGGCTGGCGGCAGCCATCACATAAACGCAAACGACAGGACGAGGCGATCATGAGGCGGGTTGTCATCACCGGGATGGGTATTGTCTCATCCATCGGAAATAACACCCAGGAAGTGCTTGCGAGCCTTCACGAGGCGAAGTCCGGGATCACGCGCGCGGAGAAATATGCCGAACTCGGCTTCCGCTCCCAGGTGCAGGGCGCTCCGAGCCTCAATCCCGCCGACGTCGTCGACCGGCGCGCGATGCGCTTCCTCGGCGAGGGCGCGGCGTGGAATCACGTCGCGATGGAGCAGGCGATCCAGGATTCCGGCCTCAGTCCGACCGAAGTTTCCGACGTCCGCACCGGCATCATCATGGGGTCCGGCGGACCATCCGCGCGCACCATCGTCGAGGCGGCCGATATTACGCGCACCAAGGGCCCGAAGCGTGTCGGCCCGTTCGCAGTGCCGAAGGCGATGTCGTCGACGGCTTCAGCCACGCTGGCGACCTGGTTCAAGATCAAGGGCGTGAACTATTCGATCTCGTCGGCCTGCGCCACGTCGAACCATTGCATCGGCAATGCCTATGAGACGATCCAGATCGGCAAGCAGGATGTGATCTTCGCCGGCGGCTGCGAAGAACTCGACTGGTCGCTGTCGGTGCTTTTCGACGCCATGGGCGCGATGTCCTCGAAATACAACGCCACGCCCGCGACCGCGTCGCGTCCCTATGACGTCAGCCGCGACGGCTTCGTCATCGCGGGCGGCGCCGGGGTGGTGGTGCTGGAAGAGCTCGAACATGCCAAGGCCCGCGGCGCGCGCATCTACGGCGAAGTGGTCGGCTATGGCGCGACGTCTGACGGCTACGACATGGTGGCCCCTTCGGGCGAAGGCGCCGAGCGCTGCATGCGGATGGCGATGGAGAGCGTGAAGACGCCGATCGACTATATCAATCCGCATGCGACCTCGACGCCCGCCGGCGATCCGCCGGAGATCGAGGCGATCCGCAGGGTGTTCGGCACGGGCGAAAAATGCCCGCCGATCTCGGCGACCAAGGCACTGACCGGACATTCGCTCGGCGCCACCGGCGTCCAGGAAGCGATCTATTCGCTGCTGATGATGAACAACGGATTTGTGTGCGAGAGCGCCAATATCAGCGAACTCGACCCGGTGTTCGCCGACATGCCGATCGTGCGCAAGCGCATCGATAACGCCAAGCTCGGCACCGTGCTGTCGAACTCGTTCGGCTTCGGCGGCACCAACGCCACGCTGGTGTTCAAGCGGTTGGATGCGTGAGATTTAAGCACCGTAGGTGGGCAAAGCGGAGCGTGCCCACCATCTAACACAATGTTCTATCGAAACGTGGTGGGCACGGCGCGAAGGCGCGCCTTTGCCCACCCTACGGTTCACCCCGCCGCGATTTTCTCCGCGCGCTGGAATGCCGGGCGCGCCGCGCATCGATCGAGATAGGCGTCGAACGACGGCCGCGACGGGATGATCTTGAACAGACGGACGGCAAAGTTCAGCCCGGAGCCGATCACGATATCGGCGGCCGAGAACGCTTCGCCGAGGATCCACGGCCCCTTTTCCAGCGCGACGTCGAGCACGTCCATCACCCGCTGCGAGTCACCCCAGCCGGCGGCGACCGGATTCATCTCGAGCTTGGTTGCGAGCTGCACGATCGCCGGCTCGATACAGCCGGGGCCGAAGAACAGCCAATAGAGATATTTCGCCCGCAGCGGATCGCCGAGCGGCGGCGCCAGCCTGGCTTCGGGATAGCGCTCGGCGACATAGGCGGCGATCGCGGCGGCCTCGGCCAGCGTCGCTTCGCCATCCCTGAGCGCCGGCACCTTGCCCATCGGATTGATCGCAAGATATTCGGCCCTGCGCTGCGCGCCGGTCGAAATATCGGTCAATACGCGTTCATAGGGCTGGCCGGTCTCCTCCATCAGCCACAGCGAGGAGAACGAGCGCGAACGTGGCGACCAATAGAGCTGCATCATGGCGAAGTCCCGTTGTGGATTGATCCGTGTATGTGTGCGCAGACCGGTCAGTCGCGCAATAACTTGCGTTAATGCCCAAGCAGAGGTGGCAGAATTTTGTCGAGACGCGCGACAAGCAATGCCCGCGTACCATCCCGCAATGCCGCGCTGCTCGCCGCGCCCGTCGCCGGTTCCGGAAACACGGCGTTGTCGAGTTTAGTCAACGGGTTCTCAACCCCAAAGCCGCTCGCCAGCGCCGTTCCAAGATCAAGGTTAAAAGGTTGTTTGCGGATCGCGTAGGTTTGTCCGTCAAACATCGTCACCTGGACGTTGGCGAACAGACGGGTGTGGCCGATCAGGCTGCCGATGCTTCGATTGTACACACCGATGCCGCGCAGGGTCTGGTTGGTGCCCTCCAACTTGCCGGTAAACTTGGTGACGGTCATATAACTCTCGCAACCAGCGTTCGCCGTGACTTGCCGCACGATGGTGATTAGCTCGCTCTCGGGATTTCGAAACAGCGCCGGGGCAGGATGGTCGTAGGACGCAAACGCTTCCTTCGGGTACGCTATTCGCCTCACGCCTGTGCCGGAACCCGCGGCGGCGCGAACGCGCGCGACCACGAGATCGTTCAGGCCCCAGGCTTCGATCGATACATCCGCATACTCGATGTTGAATATCGTCAGGCCGATTTTCTGAACCGCGAACTGATCGCCGACCACCGGAATGACGCCGATTCGGCACGGCCCGCTTTCTGTCGGCGCGGCTGGCTTCGCGCTGGTCTTGGCCTTCGTCGCCGGCTTCTTGGCGACAGGCTTGGGCGCGGATGTTCCGGCAGGCACTGCTGCTGGCGGCGCGGGCTGGGCTTGTGCCCATGCCGAAGCGATAAAACAGGACAGCGTGAGTGCAACGGCGAGGGCGCGGATCATGAAGACTCGGGAAGGGAAGATGGGCGTGCACGGATGCGTCTAACTAGAGCGCACCGCGAGCATCCGCAAGTTGTTTCGTCGCGGCTTGTCTATCGTGCTGCGCCTTCCTTCTTCCAGCGATAGTATTTCATCATATGCCCGGTCATCGGCGAGACTGCTTCTCGCTCGAACACAAAGCCTTCGCGCTCATACCAACGCCAGGCCTTTTCATTTTCGCGCGCGCAACGCAGCCAGATCTCGTTGGGCAGATGTTCGCGCGTGAAGGCCATCAGCATGCGGCCAATGCTCTTGCCCTGATACTCCGGCGCCACGAATAGCTGGTCGAGATTGCAATCAGGCAACTGCAACGCCAGCATCGCCGCCAATCTACCGCGGTCGTCGGCGACATAGAGGCTCCAGCCGTTCGTCACATCGGTGCGAACCCGCGCGCGCAGTTTTTCCAGCAGCGCATCGCTGGCCGCTTCGATCCCGGTCGAGGCCCAGCTGTTCATCCAGACGCGGGCGACTTCGTCATATTCTTCTGCAAGAGCGGGACGGATTACCGGTGTCATCGGGTGGGACCTGTGGCTGGTCGCTTCGACGAGGGTTTCGCCTTGCGCTGTTCGCGCAACGCGTCGGCGGCGAGGCAAACCACTTCCGAGATCTGCTGCAACTGTGCGGCCAGCGGGCTTGTCCTGCGCCAGACCATGCCGATGGTTCGCGACGGCTGCGGATCGCTGAACCGGGCGAGCGAGACCGGCGCCGAGCGGGTTTCCACCGCGACCGCCATTTCCGGAATCAAGGTGACGCCGATGCCGGCGCCGACCATCTGAACGAGTGTGGACAGCGAACTTGCGTCCAGCACCTCGCGCGGCGGCGACTGCAGGTTGCAGAACGACAGCGCCTGGTCGCGGAAACAATGTCCCTCTTCGAGCAGCAGCAATCGCATTTCGCGCAGCGTCTCGTGGCTCGGCACCGGCGTTCCCTCATCCTCGCCCGGCCGCACCAGCAGGAAGTTTTCGGAAAAGCACGCGACCTCGGTCAGCGACGGCTCCGATATCGGCAATGCGACGATCGCCGTATCGAGCCGGCCTTCCACCACTTCCTTGATCAGCTTCGGCGTCAGTGTTTCGCGCACGTGAATGTCGAGTTCCGGATGAATGCGCGCGAGATTCTCGATCACCTTGGGCAACAGGTAGGGCGCGATCGTCGGGATCATGCCGATGCGCAGCCGTCCCGCCAGCCGGTCCTGCGACGCGCGCGCGAAGTCGCCGAGTTCATCGACCGAGCGCAGGATATCGCGGACACGCTGGACGATCTCTTCGCCGAACTTCGTTAGCGTGACCTGCCGCGCGCTCCGTTCCAGCAGCACGCCGCCGAGCGCTGCCTCCATCTCCTTGATCTGCATCGACAGCGCCGGCTGCGAGATCGAACAGGCTTCCGCCGCGCGCCCGAAATGACCGTGACGGGCCAGCGCATCGAAGTAGCGAAGCTGTCTGAGCGACACCTGAATCATCAGATTAACTTATCATGTCGATCATTAAAATCAACTTTACCTGATGGGAGGCGGCGCTTAGATTGCCTCCAATCTGAACGAAGACCCCAGGAGTCGACCATGGATGATGTAACCAAATGCCCGTTTCCGGGTGCGCGCGGACGGAAGAATCGCGACTGGTGGCCCGATGCGCTGGACGTTTCGGTTCTCCACCGCAATTCCGACTTGTCCGATCCGATGGACAAAACGTTCGATTACGCCAAGGAGTTCAAGACCCTCGACCTCAATGCCGTGATCAAGGACCTGCACGGCCTGATGACAGAGTCGCAGGAGTGGTGGCCGGCCGATTTCGGTCACTATGGCGGTCTGATGATCCGCATGGCGTGGCACAGCGCCGGCACCTATCGCATTACGGACGGCCGCGGTGGCGCCGGGGCCGGTCAGCAGCGCTTCGCGCCACTGAACAGCTGGCCTGACAACGCCAACCTCGACAAGGCGCGCCGGCTGCTGTGGCCGATCAAGCAGAAATACGGCCGCAAACTCTCGTGGGCCGACCTGATGATTCTCGCCGGCAACGTCGCGCTCGAATCGATGGGCTTCAAGACGTTCGGCTTTGCCGGCGGCCGCGCTGACGTCTGGGAGCCCGAGGAGCTGTTCTGGGGCCCTGAGGGCACGTGGCTCGGCGACGAACGCTACAGCGGCGAACGCCAGCTCGCTGAACCGCTCGGCGCCGTCCAGATGGGCCTCATCTACGTCAATCCGGAAGGTCCGAACGGCAATCCGGATCCGCTCGCAGCGGCCAAGGACATCCGCGAAACGTTCTTCCGCATGGCGATGAACGACGAAGAAACCGTCGCCCTGATTGCCGGCGGCCACTCCTTCGGCAAGACCCACGGCGCCGGCGATCCGTCGCTGGTGGGCGCGGACCCGGAAAGCGGCGCGCTTGAGGATCAGGGCCTCGGCTGGAAGAGCAAGTACGGCACCGGCGTCGGGCCCGACGCCATCACCGGCGGTCCGGAAGTCACCTGGGTGCAGACGCCGACGAAGTGGAGCAATCTGTTCTTCAAGAACCTGTTCGAGAACGAATGGGAGCTGACGCAGAGCCCGGCCGGTGCGAAGCAGTGGAAGGCCAAAGGTGCCGAAGCCAGCATCCCGGACGCCTACGACAAGTCGAAGAAGCATGTGCCGACCATGCTGACCACCGACCTGTCGCTGCGCTTCGATCCGGCCTATG
This sequence comes from Bradyrhizobium sp. LjRoot220, assembly GCF_964252915.1. NCBI lineage: Bacteria > Pseudomonadati > Pseudomonadota > Alphaproteobacteria > Hyphomicrobiales > Nitrobacteraceae > Bradyrhizobium > Bradyrhizobium sp. LjRoot220. The sequence goes on along the minus strand of NZ_CAXUPS020000006.1, from coordinate 163,889 downwards.
AGAAGATTTCGCGGCGCTTCTATGAGCACCCGGACCAGTTCGCGGACGCGTTCGCGCGGGCCTGGTTCAAGCTCACGCACCGTGACATGGGCCCGATCGCGCGCTATCTCGGCCCGCTCGTGCCGAAGGAGACGCTGATCTGGCAGGACCCGATCCCGGCGGTGGATCATCCACTGATCGGCGAGCAGGACGTCGCTGCGCTGAAGACGAAGATTCTCGGCTCGGGTCTGTCGGTGTCCCAGCTTGTTTCGACCGCATGGGCGTCGGCCTCGACCTTCCGCGGCTCCGACAAGCGTGGCGGCGCCAATGGCGCGCGGATTCGTCTCAGCCCGCAGAAGGATTGGGATGTCAATCAGCCGGCGGAGCTGGCGACGGTGCTGCAGAAGTTGGAGGCGATCCAGAAGGAGTTCGGCAAGAAGGTTTCGCTGGCCGATCTGATCGTTCTCGGCGGCTGCGCAGCAATCGAAAAAGCCGCAAAGGACGCCGGCCTCGACGTCAAGGTGCCGTTCACGCCCGGGCGGATGGATGCGTCGCAGGATCAAACCGACGTTGCCTCCTTTGCTCCGCTCGAACCGCGTGCCGACGGCTTCCGCAACTATATCAGTGGCAAGAAGCATCAGTTCCTGGCGCCCGTGGAAGCGCTGATTGACCGCGCGCAATTGCTGCGGTTGACGGGACCCGAGCTGACCGCGCTCGTCGGCGGCCTGCGTGTCCTCGGCGCGAATGCCGGTGGATCAAAGCACGGCGTATTCACCAGCAAGGTGGGAACATTGACGAACGATTTCTTCGTCAACCTGCTCAGCATGGGCACGCAGTGGCAGCCGTCGGGCGACAATGTGTACGAGGGTCGCGACTCCAAGACGAAGGCGGTCAAGTGGACCGCCACCAGCGTCGATCTGATCTTCGGTTCGCATTCGCAGCTGCGCGCCTTCGCCGAGGTCTATGCCTGCGCGGATTCGAAGGAGAAGTTCGTCGGGGATTTCGTGGCGGCCTGGACCAAGGTGATGAACGCCGATCGCTTCTAAGTTTGCGCGGATGTAACTCCAAAAATCAAAAGGGCGGCCGTATCGGCCGCCCTTTTTCACGTCCGATAAAACGCGATCAGACGCCGAGCGTGCCGGCCTTGGCCGCCGCGTAGCGCTCGGCGACCTTGGCCCAGTTCACCGTGTTCCACCACGCCTTGAGATAATCGGCGCGACGGTTCTGGTAGTTGAGATAATAGGCGTGCTCCCAGACGTCGTTGCCGAGCAGCGCGCGCTTGCCGTCCATGATCGGATTGTCCTGGTTCGGGCGGGTCTCGATCGCGAGCTTGCCGTCCTTGTTGACGGTCACGAACACCCAGCCCGAGCCGAACTGGCGTCCGCCGGCGGCGTTAAAGTCGTTCTGGAATTTTTCCAGGCCGCCGAGGTCCTTGTCGATCGCGGCCAGCACTTCGCCTTCCGGCTTGCCGCCGCCCGGCGCCATGATCTCCCAGAACATGGTGTGGTTGGCGTGGCCGCCGAGATTGTTGCGCACACCGAATTTGATGTCGTCGTTCAGGGCGTTCAGATTGCCGAGGATATCCGTGATCTTGCTCGTGCCGAGCTGGGTATTGGTCTTCGCGAAAGTATTCATGTTGTTGACGTAAGCGGCATGATGACGATCGTGATGGATTTCCATGGTCTTGGCGTCGATATGCGGCTCCAGCGCGTTGAAGGCGTAGCCGAGTGGCGGCAGCGTGAACGGACCTGCCGCGGCCGGGGCAGCCACAGGCGCGGCGGCCTGAGCAAAGACGACACGCGGTGCGGCGGCGACGGCAACGAGGCCGGCGGCGGCGCTGAAAAAATGACGGCGCGATAGTGCGGACATGTAGTCTCTCCCTGCGTGACGAGCCTGTGCTCGGTTCGGACGATCGTAACGGGTCCAACGTCCAGCTGCGAAGTCAGCCCCATTCCGGTTTCATATTAAATCGGTTCGGCGCTGCGACGTAAGAGCGCACGATCACATCTGCGGCAAATAAAAAGGGCGGCCTTTCAGCCGCCCTTTTGGTTCTCGATGTCGAGGCGCCTACTCGCCGGCCGCTTCGCGCGGCGCGGCGGCTTCCGCCGCCTTCTGCTTGGCTTCGAGGTCTTCACCGGTTGCCTGATCGACCACCTTCATCGACAGCCGCGTCTTGCCGCGATCGTCGAAGCCGAGCAGCTTGACCTTGACCTTGTCGCCTTCCTTGACGACGTCGGAGGTCTTCTGCACGCGCGCCGAAGCGAGCTGGCTGATGTGGACGAGGCCGTCCTTGGCGCCGAAGAAGTTCACGAACGCGCCGAACTCCATCACCTTGACCACGGTGCCTTCGTAGATCTGGCCGATCTCCGGATCGGAGGCGATCGACTTGATCCACTTGATCGCGGCCTTCATCGCCTCGCCGTCGTTGGAGGCGACCTTGACGGTGCCGTCGTCCTCGATGTTGACCTTGGCGCCGGTCTTCTCGACGATCTCACGTATCACCTTGCCGCCGGTGCCGATCACTTCACGGATCTTGTCGGTCGGGATCTTGAAGGTCTCGATGCGCGGCGCGTATTCGCCGAGCTCGGCGCGGGCGTTGGTGAGTGCCTTCGACATTTCGCCGAGGATGTGGATACGCCCATCCCTGGCTTGGCCGAGTGCGACCTTCATGATCTCCTCGGTGATGCCCTCGATCTTGATGTCCATCTGCAGCGAGGTGATGCCCTGGTCGGTGCCGGCCACCTTGAAGTCCATGTCGCCGAGATGATCCTCGTCACCGAGAATGTCGGACAGCACCGCAAACCGCGAACCTTCCAGGATCAGGCCCATCGCGATACCCGCGGTCGGCCGCTTCAGGGGAACGCCGGCATCCATCAGCGCCAGCGAGGCGCCGCAGACCGACGCCATCGACGACGATCCGTTGGATTCGGTGATCTCGGAAACCACCCGCACCGTGTAGGGGAATTCGTGGTGCGGCGGCAGGACCGGATGGATCGCGCGCCAGGCAAGCTTGCCGTGGCCGATTTCGCGGCGCTTGGTGCCGCCGAGGCGTCCGGTTTCACCGACCGAGTAGGGAGGGAAGTTGTAGTGCAGCAGGAACTGCTCCTTGTAGGTCCCTGACAGCGAGTCGATGTACTGCTCGTCCTCGCCGGTGCCGAGCGTGGTCACGACCATCGCCTGGGTTTCACCGCGGGTGAACAGTGCCGAACCGTGAGCGCGGGGCAGCACGCCGACTTCGGCGATGATGTTGCGCACGGTCTTGGAATCGCGGCCGTCGATGCGCTTGCCGGTGTCGAGGATGTTCCAGCGAACGATCTTGGATTCGAGTTCCTTGAACACGCCGGCGATGCGCAGCTTGTCGTATTTCGGCTCCTGCCCTTCCGGGAAGTAGTGAGCCATCACCTTTTCCTTGGCCTTGCCGACCGCGGCGTAGCGTTCCTGCTTGATCGGGATCGCGTAGGCCGAGCGCAGCTCCTGCTCGATCAGGCCGAGCATTTCCTTCTCAAGCTCGCTCTCGTCGACGACCTTGACTTCGCGCGGCTCCTTGGCGGCCTTTTCGGCCAGTTCGATGATCGCCTTGATCACCGGCTGGAAGTGCCGGTGTCCGAACATCACAGCACCGAGCATGATGTCTTCGTTGAGTTCCTTGGCTTCCGATTCCACCATCAGCACGGCGTCGGCGGTGCCGGCGACGACGAGATCAAGCTGGGTCTCGAGCATTTCGTCGAGCGTCGGGTTGAGCACGTATTCGTCGTTGGCGAAGCCGACCCGGGCCGCACCGATCGGGCCCTTGAACGGCGCGCCGGAGATCGTCAGCGCCGCGGAGGCGGCGACCAGCGCCAGTATGTCGGGATCGTTCTCCATGTCATGCGACAGCACGGTGACGATGACCTGGGTTTCGTTGCGCCAGCCGTCGACGAACAGCGGGCGGATCGGGCGGTCGATCAGGCGGGAGACCAGGGTCTCCTTTTCGGTCGGACGGCCTTCGCGTTTGAAATAGCCGCCGGGAATGCGGCCGGCAGCGTAGGTCTTTTCCTGGTAGTCCACCGTCAGCGGCAGGAAGTCGACGCCTTCGCGTGGATTCTTGGCAGCGACGACGGTGGCGAGCACGATGGTCTCGCCATAGGTCGCGAGCACGGCGCCGTCGGCCTGACGCGCGATCTTTCCGGTCTCGAGCTTGAGGGGACGTCCACCCCAGTCGATCTCGACTGAATGAGTATTGAACATTTCGATTTCTTTCATGGTTTCGCGAAAGCAGGGACGCCTGAAGCACAAAGACCATGCGCAAGATTGCGAGACACTGATCGCAACAAGTGATCAGCACCCGGCGATCCTGCCATGGTCTTTATATTTCGGATGGCGTCCATCCTCTCGGTAGTCCGGGCACCTTGCCCTGCCCAGCGGCCGGATTGCTGCTGGACGTCTGTTGGGGCATGCGTTTCTTCATGCCCTTGCGCATGATCGTCTCCGAAAATCCGGAGTCCGGGTTTTTTCCGGAAGACCATGCGAAAGCGCGCGCAACAGGCGCGCGTACTCTTGCTATATCAACGACGAATGTTGTGCTTTTCGAGCAGCGCCTTGTAACGCGCCTCGTCCTTCCGCTTGATGTAATCGAGCAGGGAACGGCGTGTGGCGACCATCTTCAAAAGACCCCGGCGCGAATGATTGTCCTTCACGTGGGATTTGAAGTGCCCGGTGAGGTTGTTGATGCGTTCCGACAGGATCGCGACCTGGACCTCGGGCGAGCCGGTGTCGCCGGCCTTGTTGGCATTCGTCTTGATGACTTCCGCTTTGCGTTCTGCGGTAATCGACATCGTCAAACTTTCTCGTTGTTACGACCGGAACTGGCAGTCAGTCCGGTCAGGTTGAACACACGCTTGGGGATGAGTTCGCCATTGCCAATTTCGGCGAGGGCCAGAAGCCGGCCTGCCACCGTGACATAGACTGTGCCGCTACAATTGGGCGCATCCCGTCCGCGCAACAAAACGGCCTGGCCCCGGTGGAGCCTTGCCGCATCAGCCCGTGTGACGGCCAGTGCCGGGATGTCGTCCAGCGCGGTCTCAACGGGCAAAAGCGCGTCGGCGAGGCTGCCCTCGCCCGACGCGGCTCTATTACACAAAGCCTCCAACTGTTCCAGCGGAATCATGTCCGCTTCGCGGAATGGACCGACCAAGGTCCGCCGCAAGGCACTGATATGGCCGAAACAGCCCAAAATCCGGCCGATATCGCGGGCCAGCGCCCGAACATAGGTTCCCTTGCCGCACTCGGCCTCGAACACGGACTGGCCGTTATCTCCATGCTCTACAAGGGTTAATTCGTGAATTTCGACCGGCCGCGGCTTTAGTTCGACGGTTTCGCCGTCTCTGGCCAGGTCATAGGCCCGTTCGCCCTGGACCTTGATCGCCGAATATTGCGGCGGGATCTGCTCGATCGAGCCGGTGAACTGCGGCAGCAGGGCCCGGATCGCCTCGGCGGAAGGCCTGAGGTCGCTGGTTCTGGTCGCCCGGCCCTCGGTATCGTCGGTATCGCGCTCCTCGCCCCAGCTGACCGTGAAGCGGTAGCGCTTGCGGCCGTCCATCACGAACGGGACCGTCTTGGTGGCCTCGCCCAGTGCGATCGGCAAGCCGCCGGAGGCGAGCGGATCGAGGGTGCCGGCATGGCCGGCGCGCTTGGCCTGGAACAGCCGCTTGAGCACCGCGACGGCGTGCGTCGAGGTCATCCCGATCGGCTTGTCGAGAATCACCCAGCCATGAACATCGCGCTTGTCGCGGCGCGGCTGATTGTTCTGGCGCTGCTGCTTGCCCTGATGCTTCTGGCGCGGATCGTTGTTGCCGCGACGAGCATCGTCGTTGCGCGGCATCTCGTCGTTGCGCGTTTCGCTAAAAATATTTTTTTCGGCGTCGTGCGATTCGGCATTTTGCGAATCGATCACGCTGTTTGCGCTGGTCAAAATCGGGGTCACAATCATCAGTTGTCGTCCGAATCGGGTGCGAGGTCTCTTTGCACCGCAGGTGTTCTCAGTAATTTCTCGATCCGTTCCGCTTCATCGAATCGCTCGTCGACGCGGAAGCGAAGATCAGGAGAAAATTTCAGGTTAACGCGATGTGCGATCTCGCCGCGCAGAAACTTCTTGTTGCGCGCGAGCGCCGCGAGCACGACATCGGTGTCGCGTCCGCCGAGCGGCATCACATAGACGGTTGCAAGCTTCAGGTCCGGTGACATGCGCACCTCCGGAACCGTGATGATGTGACCCTCGAGATCGGGGTCATGCACGTTACCCTGCGACAGAATATCGGCGACCGCATGGCGCACGGTCTCGCCGACCCGCAATTGACGTTGCGAGCCGCCGGGGGCGGAACTCTTGCTTTGATGACGGGGCATTGTCGAAATCCCAATTGTCGTCACCCGCGAAAGCGGGTGATCCAGTATTCCGTGTCCAAAATTAATTGCATTGCTTACTGGATGCCCCGCCTTCGCGGGGCATGACGGTTCAGTTCAAAATTCCATGCGCTCGTAAGATTTGGACTTACAGAGAGCGCTGGATCGTCTCCACGCGATAACACTCGATGACGTCGCCGGGGCGCATGTCGCCGTAATTCTCGAACGCCATGCCGCATTCCTGGCCGGACTGCACTTCCTTCACTTCATCCTTGAAGCGCTTCAGCGTCGAGAGCTTGCCTTCATGCACAACGACGTTGTCGCGGATGAGGCGCACATTGGCGCCGCGTTCCACGGTGCCGTCGGTGACGCGGCAGCCGGCGACCTTGCCGACCTTGGAAATGTTGAACACTTCCAGGATCTGCGCATTGCCCAGCATGGTTTCGCGCAGCGTCGGCGCGAGCAGGCCGGACATCGCTTTTTTGATGTCGTCGACCAGGTCGTAGATGATGTTGTAGTAGCGGATTTCGATGCCGTTGCGCTTGGCCGCAGCTGCCGCTTCCTTGTTGGCTCGGACCGAGAAGCCGATGATGGCGGCGTTGAAACCTTCCGCCAGCGTCACGTCGGATTCGGAGATGCCGCCGACGCCCGCATGCAGGATACGGGCGGCAACTTCGTCGGTGCCGAGTTTTTCCAGCGATCCCAAAATGGCTTCGAGCGAACCCTGCACGTCGGCCTTGATGATGAGCGGGAATTCCTTGCGGCCCGACGTCTTGAGCTGCGACATCATCTGTTCGAGCGAACCGCGCATGCCGGAAATCGAGGCAGCCGCGTTTTCGCGCTTCTGGTGGGCACGGTAGCTCGTGACCTGACGGGCGCGGGCTTCGTTCTCGACCACGGCGAGGCGGTCGCCGGCTTCCGGCGGGCCGTTAAAGCCAAGCACCTCGACCGGCACCGAAGGCCCGGCCTCGTCGATGTTGACGCCCTGATCGTTGATGAGGGCGCGAACGCGACCCATTTCGGCGCCGGCCACGATGATGTCGCCGATGCGCAGCGTTCCGCGCTGCACCAGCACGGTCGCAACCGGACCGCGGCCGCGGTCGAGCCGGGCTTCGATCACGGTGCCTTCGGCGGGACGTTCCGCGTTGGTCTTGAGGTCGAGCAACTCGGCCTGCAGCGCGATCATTTCCAAGAGCTTGTCGAGATTGGTCTTGTTCTTGGCGGATACCTCGACGTCGACGACGTCGCCGCCGAACGATTCGACTTGAACCTCGTGCTGCAGCAATTCGGTGCGAACGCGCTCCGGCTTGGCGTCGGGCTTGTCGATCTTGTTGATCGCGATGATCATCGGAACCTTCGCCGCCTTGGCGTGGTTGATCGCCTCGATCGTCTGCGGCATGACGCCGTCATCGGCCGCCACCACCAGGATCACGATATCGGTGACCTTGGCGCCGCGCGCACGCATCGCGGTGAACGCGGCGTGGCCGGGCGTATCGATGAAGGTGATCTTCTTGCCGCTTTCCGGCGAGGTCACCTGGTAGGCGCCGATATGCTGGGTGATGCCGCCGGCTTCGCCGGAAACCACGTTGGCGTGGCGAAGCGCGTCGAGCAGCGAGGTCTTGCCGTGATCGACGTGGCCCATCACGGTCACGACCGGCGAGCGCGGCTCGGTGTCGCTGGAATCGTCGACGATGTCGAACAGGCCCTCTTCGACGTCGGACGCGGCCACGCGCTTGACGGTGTGGCCCAATTCCTCGGCGATCAGCTGCGCGGTGTCGGCGTCGATCACGTCGGTGATCTTGTGCATCGCGCCCTGCTTCATCAGCAGGCGGATGACGTCGACCGCGCGTTCCGACATGCGGTTGGCGAGCTCCTGGATATTGATGGCTTCCGGGATCACCACTTCGCGGACCAGCTTTTCCTTCGGCTCGTTGGCGGCGTGTCCCTTCAGGCGCTGGGTGCGGCGGCGGAACGAGGCGATCGAACGTTCGCGTACGTCGTCGGCGTTGAGCGCGGTGACCAGCGTCAGGCGGCCGCGCTCTTTTTGCGGACCCGGCTTGTGGGTCGTCTTCGGCGGGACTGCGGGGCGCATGACGCCGCCGGGGCCACGGCGCACCTGGCGCGGGGCTTCATCCTCATCGGAGCCGTCGGCGGCAACGCCGGGCGCACGCGCGGGCGGCGTCGCCGCCGTTGTGGCGGGGCGGGTCGCGGGACGGGCGGTGGCGCCGGGTGCGGTCGTCGTCGTCTTGGCTTCGGCCTCGCCAAATCGCTTCTTGGCTTCGAGTTCGGCCTTGCGCTTGGCTTCCTCTTCCAGGCGGTGGCGTTCTTCCTCGGCCTTGCGGCGCGCTTCGGCGGCTTCGCGTTCGGCCTGTTCGATGCCTTCCTTGCTGCTGCGGCGCTTGGCTTCTTCTTCCGCCAGGCGGCGTTCCTCGATGTCACGGACCTTGGCATCGGCCAGCGCGCTGGCGCGTGCGGAGCGTTCATCCTCGGTCAGCGTGCGCAACACCACGCCGGAACCGGCGCGCGGCGAGGCTGGCGCCGAGGGGCGGCTCGGCGCTTTGGCGACGACCGGCGCCGGCTTGGCGACGACCGGCTCGGGCGCATGCGTTTCGCCGGCGGGCGCGTCGCCGCCGATGCGGCGCTTGCCGCGCTTCTCGACCACGACCTGCTTGGTCCGGCCATGGCTGAAGCTCTGGCGTACGGTGCCCGTCTCGACGCGCGGCTTGAGCGTCAAGGTCTTGGTCGGGACACTCAAAGTCTTGTCGCCAGGCGTTTTGGTATCAACCATTCAGCAGTCCTAATCTTGTTGCGTTGTGCGCATTCGCACAGTCGTTAAAGCAAGTCTTGCAAGCACGTCGTGTTAGTCAGAATTTCTGGCCGCCTCGGCGGTCTTGTCGTCATCGGCCATCCGGTATCGGACCAAGGTCTGGCAGCGCGACAGGAACGTCTTGCTCGCCGGGCCCGCGAGCAGGGCTGCATGTATCACATTTGACCGCCCCAGTGCCAAATCCAATTCTGCCGACGTCAGAACATTGACGATCGGAATTTCCGGCGATTCATCCGCATTTGCGCGCTTTTGGCGCACGATCGCGTCCAATTTGCGGATTCCGTCGGCTGCGCCGTCGGTAGCGTGGATCAGGGCCTGGGCCTGCCCGTCTCGGAGCGCGCCCTCGACCTTGCTGAAACCGGAGACGATTTGGCCGGCCTTGGCGACCATTGCCAGCGCCTCGGTCGCACTGCGAACCAGCAAGGCCTCGGTGTCGGCGGGGAGGGTCGCGGCGGCCCGGATTTCGCGCTTGAAACCCCTGCTAAATTGGTTACGCCGCACCGCTTCCGCAACGGTCCGGCGCGACGCCGAGATCCACAGGCCTCGGCCGGGAAGCTTGCGCTTCAGATCCGGGACGACCTCGCCCTGCGGCGAGACCACGAACCGGATCAGTTCGTCGATCGGGCGCACCTCACGGGTGACCGCGCACATCCGCATCGTCGCGGACCTTTCGGTCCGCGGTCCGTTGTCGAGATCGGGGTCAGCCATGGCGAGCATGCGCGGGGCATCTCCTTACGCCGTCTGGTCTTCGGTGGCTTCCGCCACCTCGGACTGCTTGGCAAGATCGGCCTCGGTGATCCAGCCGGCGATGACGCGGGCCTGCATGATCATGGCTTCCGCGTCCTCGCGCGAGATTTCGTTGGCGTCGAGAATGCCGGGGAACTTGGTCGGCTCGCCACCTTCCTTGCGCTCGGTCCAGCCAACCAGATCGTCGGTGGCGCAACCGGCCAGATCCTCGACGGTCTTGATGTCGTTCTCGCCGAACTTGACCAGCATTTTCGAGGTCACGCCGGGCACTGTCTTCAAAGCGTCATCCACACCGAGTTCCTTGCGTTTGTTTTCCAGCTCGGTCTCGAGCTGCTCCAGGTATTCTTTTGCACGGCTCTGCAGTTCGTTGGCGGTTTCGTCGTCAAAACCCTCGATGCCGGCGAGTTCCTTGACATCGACCAGCGCGAGTTCCTCGACCGAGGTAAAGCCTTCCGACGCCAGCAGCTGGCCGACCACTTCGTCGACGTTCAGCGCTTCCATGAACACCCGCGTCGAGTTCTCGAAATCGGCCTGGCGGCGCTCGGATTCTTCCTGCTCGGTGAGGATGTCGATATCCCAGCCGGTCAGCTGCGAGGCGAGCCGCACATTCTGGCCACGACGGCCAATCGCAAGCGATAGTTGGTTATTGGTGTCGGGGACCACAACCTCGATGCGCTCGCGATCCTCGTCGATCACGACCTTGGCGACCTCGGCGGGCGCCAGAGCGTTGACGACGAAGGTCGCAATATCGGGCGACCACGGAATGATGTCGATCTTCTCGCCCTGCAATTCGTTGACCACGGCCTGCACGCGCGAACCGCGCATGCCGACGCAGGCGCCGACCGGATCGACCGAGGAATCCCGCGAAATAACCCCGATTTTCGCCCGTGAGCCGGGATCGCGAGCCACCGCCTTGATCTCGACGATGCCGTCATAGATTTCCGGCACTTCCTGCGCGAACAGTTTCGCCATGAATTGCGGATGGGTGCGGGACAGGAAGATCTGCGGCCCGCGGGTTTCACGGCGGACGTCGAAGATGTAGGCGCGGACGCGGTCGCCGTTGCGGAACACTTCGCGCGGCAGCATCTCGTCGCGGCGCACGATGGCCTCGCCGCGGCCGAGATCGACGATCACGCTGCCATATTCGACGCGCTTGACGATGCCGTTGACGATATCGCCGATGCGGTCCTTGAATTCCTGGTATTGCCGGTCGCGCTCGGCCTCGCGCACCTTCTGCACGATCACCTGCTTGGCCGACTGCGCGGCGATGCGGCCATATTCCAGCGGCGGCAGCGTGTCGGCGATGGTGTCGCCGACCTGGGCGCCGGGATTGGCGCGCTGCGCGTCGGCCAGCGAAATCTGGTTCGACGAATTCTCGACCACGTCGACCACCAGCATGTGGCGCGACAGCCGAAGCTCGCCCTTCTTGGCGTCGATCTCGGCGTGAACGTCGGTCTCGCTGCCGTAGCGGGCGCGGGCCGCCTTCGCGATGGCGTCTTCCATCGCCGCGATCACGATGCCGCGGTCGATCGACTTTTCGCGGGCGACCGCGTCTGCGATCTGCAGCAGTTCGAGTTTATTGGCGCTGACAGCTGCCATGGCTCAGTCTCCTTCGGTGGGATCGAATTCGCCGCCGGGCAAACCTTGCGCGGCGAGGCGATGTTTCTTGGTATTCTTCGGTAAAGGCTTCTTCTGCGGTTTTGACTTCGGCTTGTTGCTCTTGGCCGGGTCGCTTTTTTTGGCGTGCGGTGGCGGCGGCGGTTCGAGCCCGAGATTCTGGCGCAGCTCGCGCTCGGCGGCCTTGCCGCGCCGCATCGATTCGGCGATCAGCTCGTCGGTCAGCACCAGCCGGGCGTCGGCGATGTCTTCCATGACCAGCAGCACGTCGGCATCTTCGTCCGCGCGGACGTCATCGCGATGCAGCCGCACCGCATCGCCTTCGACACCCCTTAGCGTACCACGAAACCGCTTGCGGCCCAGATGGGCGACTGCCATCTCGACCTTCACGAGATGGCCGACATAGCGTTCGAAATCCGAGCGGCGCACCAGCGGACGATCGATGCCCGGCGATGAAATCTCCAGCCGATAGGCGCGCTCGATCGGATCGGCGACGTCGAGCACCGGCGACAACGCGCGTGAAATCGCCTCGCAATCCTCGATCTGCATGGTGCCGTCGGGCCGTTCGGCCATGATCTGGACCGTGCAGCCGGCCTCTGCGGATATCTTGATCCGCACCAGCCGGTAGCCCATGCCCTGCAACACCGGTCCGGCCACGGCGGAAACCCGCGCAGCGACGCCCGGCTCGACCACGAGCCGCGGCTCGGCGAGCAGGTCAAGATCCTCTGAAACAGCAGTTGGATCGGTCATGTCCAGGGTCAAAAGCGTCTTTACTTGCATGGGGTTAGACCGGATCTAACCCGGATCCGGCCGGTTCCCTGAACCGTGCCTGAGGCCGTTTAAGGACTGGGCTCGTTCAGGTAATAAAAAAGAGCGGGTCCCGCAGGGCCCACTCTCAATACGCGATCGTATGAGAACCATAAGTTGCGGCGGATATAGCGGTTTTTCCGCAATCCGGCAAGGCCTGCACGCCCCGTTAAGGCAGATTTTGAGTCCTGTCCGAGGGGGCCAAAGCCTAACCCTTCATTCACGAACGCCGCCTAGATTGCCGAAAACCAGCCAATTCGGCCGGTTTGGATAGGTTTATGACGCCAGCGACAACGCTGATCCCAGGACTGGACGAAATCGTCAGCGGCGGCGATCCCAAGCGCCGCGCCGATGCCGCGCGCCGGGTCAGTGAATTATTCCTGCAGGGGGCCGCCAGTTTCGGCGCCGATCACGTCGATCTGTTCGACGGCGTATTGAGCAGCCTGGTCCCCCATGCCGATCTTGCCGCGCGGGCCGAACTCGCCGAACGGCTGTCGCTGCTCGTCAACGCGCCGCGCGGGCTGGTCGGACAGCTCGCCCATGAGGACGAAATTGCCATCGCCGGTCCGCTGCTGCGCCGCTCGCCCGTCATCGACGAACAGATGCTGGTCGAAATCGCGAGCGCAAAGGGGCAGGGCCATCTGCTGGCGATGTCGGAACGGTCGACGCTGTCGCCCGACCTCACCGATGTCATCGTGCGTCGCGGCGATCGCGACGTCGTCAGGCGCACCGCGGGCAATGCAGGCGCGGCGTTCTCGTCAAACGGCTATTCGACCTTGATCAAGCGCGCCGGCCAGGACGGCGTGCTGACGCTCAAGATCGGCCAGCGCGACGATCTCTCCACCGAACAACTGAAGGACCTGCTGACTGGGACGATCGATGTGATCCGCCGCCGCCTGTTCGAGACGGTCAAGCCGGCTCGCCAGGTGGCGATCAAGCGGGCGATCAACGAAATCTCCGGCGTTGCCGAACGCACCGATAGCGGCCGCGATTTCGAGGCGGCGCAGCGCACGATCCTGTCCCTGCACCGCGACGGCCAGCTGGTCGAAAGCGCGCTGCTCAACTTTGCCAAGGCCAACAAGTACGAGGAATCCGTTGCCGCGCTGTCGGCGATGACCGGCGTGAAGATCGCCACCCTCGACCGCCTGATTGCCGGCGACCGCTACGATCCGATCCTGATCGCCGGCAAGGCGGTCGGCCTCGAATGGGCCACCGTGCGCGCCTTGATCCTGCTCCGGCTAGGGCCGAACCGCACGGCGTCGCCGGCCGACATCGAAAGCGCGCGCGTGAATTTCGCCCGTCTGATGCCCACGACCGCCGAGCGCGTCGTCGGTTTCTGGAAGACCCGCCCGACGGTTTGAGTCGCGACCGTCGAATGACGGCCGAGAAATTCAACCAACCCGCCGAAACCGCAAATACGCGGCCACACGCCCCTCGCGCTCGGCCTTGCGGCCGTACCGCGTCATCGTGTAGCCGACCCACGGCTCGCGCCAGTCGGCGGCGCGCTCGGCCAGCCAGAAAAAATCCGGCGACCGCAGGAGATGCGCCAGCGTCCAGGCGCAGTAATCGTCGATGTCGCTGACGAAGCGAAATTCGCCATCGGGTTTGAGAATGCGCGCCATCGCGGCCACCGTGGCGTCCTGCACGAAGCGCCGCTTCCAGTGCCGGCGCTTCGGCCAGGGATCGGGATGGATCAAATCGATCCGCGCCATCGATCGCGGCGGCGCCCATGCCAGCAGTTCGGCGGCGTCGCCGGCATAGAGCCTGATATTGCCGAGGTTGTGGGCTTCGATCTGCGTCAGGATTTTGGCCATGCCGTTGACATAGGGTTCGCAGCCGATGAACCCGACATTCGGAAGCGCCTGCGCTTCGGCGATCAGATGTTCGCCGCCGCCAAATCCGATTTCCAGCCTGACTTCATCAGGCTTCGACTCGAAGAGCTCCGTGAGATGATCAGGCGCGGGCGCGCTGATATCCAGCGCCAGACGCGGCAGCAGATGATCGATCAGGTCAGCCTGATGGATGCGCAGCTTGTGGCCCTTGCGGCGGCCGAAGAACGAGCCATGCGAATGCGCGACGCCGCCGTCATCCGGCAGCGCGTCGCGATCGCCGATTTCGCGCGAAGCCGTCATCGCAGCGTCTGGTACAGCCGGTGCAGCAGCCGCGCCCGCGGCTCGATCGAGGAGATGTACATCTGCTCGTAATGGGTATGCGCGCCCTTGCCGTCAACCCCGAGTCCGTCGAGGGTGGCGGTGTGGGGCGCGGTGAAATTGCCGTCGCTGCCCCCGCCGGTGAAGGTGTCCACCAGATCGAAGCCGATGTCCGCCGCCAGCGTTTTGGCGTGTTCATACAATGCCGCGCCGGCATTGCTCTTTTCGTAGGGCGGGCGGTTCAACTCGCCGACGACGCGGACGTTGACGCCCTCGGTGCGCGATTTCAGGCCGAGGATCCTTGGCACCAAATCCTCGGAATCGGCCATCGTCCGCACGCGCATGTCGACCTCAGCATAGGCCTCCTCCGCGATCACGTTCGGCTTGGTGCCGCCCCTGACGACGCCGACATTGACGGAGATGCCGCGCCCGAGATCGTTCAGCGCCTGCAACGCCTGAATGACGTTGCCGAGTTCGCGGATGGCGCTGCGGCCATCCTCAGGCCGGGTGCCGGCATGCGACGGCACGCCCTTGATGAACACCTCGAAGCGCGCGACGCCCTTGCGCCCGGTGACGATCTTGCCGCCGTCGCGCGCGGGTTCGGTCACCAGCACATATTTCGCCTTGCGCCCCTCGGCCTCGATCAGCGCCCGCGACGTCGGGCTGCCGATTTCTTCATCGGAGACGAACATCTGGGTCACGCCCAGCGGCGAGCGCGCGCTGTCAGCACAAATCTGGCGAAAGGCGTGGTAGGCGAGATAGGCGCCGCCCTTCATGTCGTAGATGCCGGGGCCGAAGGCGCTGTCGCCATCGATCCTGAACGGCAGCCGCTCGATGAAACCCAGCGGATGCACGGTATCGAGATGGCTCAGCACCAGGATGCCCGGCGCGTCCTGTCCCCATGACGAACGCGCGACCAGATGATCGCCACAGCCGTCCTTTCCCGCAACCCGCTCCACCGTCGCAGGCAGGCCCTGATAGCCGGAGGCAACGAGGTCGGCGAGCTTGTTGACCTGTGCGGGCAGCTCGGTCGGCGTTTCGATTTCCACCCAGCGGCGGATGCCATCGAGGATCGCGCTGGAATCAAAGGGGTTAGTCGCATCTGTCATCGGTGCAGTTTAGCCTTCACGGGATTTCAGCCAATGTCATGCGCTCGCGCCGGCGGGCGCGTCAATCGGAACATCCGGTTATGGCAGCGGAAATCAGCGCGGGTCGGGGCCTTCGCGCGCGGCGATCTGCTCGACCAGTTCGACAATACTGCGGCGCATCTTGGCATCGCTGATGCGCGTGAAGGCGCGGGTCAGCGCCAGGCCTTCGGAGGTGGCGAGAAAATCGGAAACGTAGGCCGGCGAAGCGCCTTCACTGAAGCCGTCGGCATTGACCGTGCCGCGCGGGCCGCCGTCGAACAGGAACGAAACCGGGACCTGCAAGATGTCCGAAATCTGCTGCAGGCGGCTGGCGCCGACCCGGTTGGTGCCCTTTTCGTATTTCTGAACCTGCTGGAAGGTGAGGCCCAGCGCGTCGCCGAGTTTCTCCTGGCTCATGCCCAGCATGATGCGCCGCATGCGGACGCGGCTGCCGACATATTTGTCAACAGGGTCTGGCGCTTTGGTGGACATCTCCAACACTCCTGGGATTTCGCGCCGGGGAATGAGGCATAAGCGGAGTATGCCTCAGGCGCCGGTACCGTCAAATCCTGCTCGGAGGATCGGGTCGAACTGCGGACAATTTGAGCAATGAACTGACTGGTTTTTGTTTTTGGTTGCGGAACCCAGAATGCGAATTGCACGGCCGGTCTGTCAACTAGTTAGTGGATTGGCGCGGTCGCGTTTTTCCCGGCGAGCGCACAACCAACATGCAAGCTCAGGCCTTTCGCCTTGCAAAGCGGCGCCGGATGACCAGCAGCAGTGCAACGGCCACCATCATGGCCGCTGGAATATCTCTAAGACGCGCGTAAATCGTCGGTGGCAAAGCCGTTGGCAGGTTGGCATCCAACACGCCTTCAATGCCAAGGCCAAGCCGTGCGACAATACGTCCCGACGGATCGATGACGGCCGAAATGCCGGTGTTGGCTGCACGAACAACAGGCAGGCCTTCTTCGATGGCGCGCAGGCGTGCCTGCTGCAGATGCTGATAGGGCCCGGTCGAAATTCCAAACCAGCCGTCATTGGTGAGGTTAATGATCCAGCCCGGGCGCTCGTCACCTGTCGTTATATCCCCGGGGAATATCGCCTCGTAGCAGATCAGGGGCAGCGCGCGCGGGGCGTTCGGTATTTCCATGGCGCGGCGGCGGGTGCCCGGAATGAAGCCGCCCTGGACCCGCGTCAACTGCACGAAGCCGAGTTTTTCCATCCACGCCTGGAACGGCAGATACTCGCCGAACGGCACCAGATGCAGCTTGTCGTAGACCGACAGCACGCTGCCGTCATGGTCGATCGCATATATCGAGTTGTAGGCGCGCGTGATTCGCGCGCCGGACGGCAGGTCGGGGGCGCGCACCGAGCCCGTGATCAGCACGGTGCCCTTGGGCAGCAGCTCGGCGATCTGCGCCATCGCATCGGCTTCGCGGGTCAGGAAGAACGGAAACGCCGATTCCGGCCAGACCAGGATCTGAACATCGCGCACGCCGGTCGATTGCGGCCCGGAGGCGCGGTCGGAAAGTGTCAGGTATTTCTGCATCACCTGCGCTTTGGCGCCGTAATTGAATTTGACGTCCTGCTGCAGGTTGGGCTGCATGATGCGCAGCTTGAGCCTGGTCAGCTGCGTCGGCTGCATCGACAGTCTGACCGCGCCGAAGATGGCCATGACAGCGAGCATGCCGAGCGCCGCCACGGGCGCGATCCACGGCTTTCGCCCGCGCGAGGTGCCATCGATCAGGACCGCCGGGCTGGCGAAGATCGCCACCGTCAGGAACGTCATGCCCCACAACCCGATCAGCGAGGCCGTCTGGGCCAGCGCCAGCGGCTCGGACAGCGCGTAGCCGAACGAATTCCAGGGAAATCCCGACAGCAGGTAGCCGCGCAGCCACTCTGTTATCGTCAGGCTGATCGCCAGCGCGAGCAGGCGCGAGGCATCGCGGGTCCACAGCAGGCGCGCCAGCGCAAAGCCTGCCGCGGTGAACAGCGCAAGATAGGCCGGCAAGCCCAGCACCGCGAACGGCATCAGCCAGGCGAACGTCGGCGCATCGACCAGGAAAGCGTAACCGATCCAGTAAAGTCCAACGACGAAATAGCCGAGCCCGAACCAGAAGCCCGACATCGCTGCCGCCGGCACACCGCGCCAGCGCCCCGCACCGGCGCCATCGATCAGCCAGACCGCGACCGGAAAGGTCAGGAACAGCACCGGCCATGCATTGAACGGCGCCATCGCCAGTGCCGACAACGCGCCGGCCACCAGCGCAACGGCGGCGCGCTTCCAGCCCCAGGCCAGGATGATCGCAAGACCGGCGGTGCGAAGTCTGCTGGCGGGAATCACTGCGAACCGGCTCCATCGCTGGACGATGGCGGCGCGTTGTCATTGGCCTGCGGTGCGTTGGGGTCGGGCGAAGCTTCGCGGCGGCGGCTCTCGCGCTGCGTGCGCGGCGCAGGCCGTTCCTTGCGGACGGCGATGCGCAGACGCTTGACCCGCCGCGGATCGGCGTCGAGTACTTCGATCTCGTACTGGCCAGGGCCTGAAATGACTTCGCCGCGCACCGGCAGGCGGCCGACCTGCGACACCAGATAGCCGCCAAGGGTCGCGACCTCTTCGCCGGCCTCGCCGGTGATGAAATCCTCGCCGATCACCGTGCGGGCGTCCTCGAGGCTGGCGCGGGCATCGGCGATGAATGAATTGTCCGCCTGCAGCACGATCGCCGGCGGCTCGTCGCTGTCATGTTCGTCGTCGATCTCGCCGACGATCTGTTCGACGATGTCTTCGATCGACACCAGGCCGTCGGTGCCGCCATATTCGTCGACCACCAGCGCCAGATGGATGCGTGCGGCCTGCATCTGCGCCAGAAGGTCGATCGCCCGCATCGATGGCGGCACGAACAGCAGCTTGCGGATGATGTTGGCGTCCGCCAGCGGCATCGCCAGATCTACGGCGCGCAGATCGAGGCCTGCGGGAAATGGCTTCTTGCGCTTGGCCTTGGTGGTGTCGCCGATGCGCGCCTTCGCGGTCATGAACGCCAGCAGGTCGCGGATGTGCACGATGCCTTCGGGGTCGTCGAGAGTCTCGTTGTAGACGACGAGGCGGGAATGCGCCGCGCTCTCGAACAGGCTCATCAATTCGCCGAGCGGAATGTCGCGCTTGACCGCAATGATGTCGGCGCGATGCACCATCACGTCGGCGATGCGCCGTTCGTGCAGGCCCAGGATATTGCGCAACATGGTGCGCTCGATCGCGGAAAAGCCCACCTCGTCCGGCGTCGAGGCGTCGAGCACGACCTGCAGATCGGCGCGGACCGACCCCGGCTTCCAGCCGAACAGCGTGCGGATCGCACGGGTCAGCCAGTTCTCGGCGGTCGGGCGCAGCACCTCGCCTTCCTGCACCACGGCCGGAAGGTTGCGCGTATTGCGCGGATTGTCATGGGTAGGGTCGGAGTCCGGCATGTCAGTCCATCCGATCCCGGTCCGCCTGCGGATCTCGATCCGGATACGGATCCGGAATGCCGAGCTGCGCCAGAATCTCCCGTTCGAGACTCTCCATGGCTTCGGCGTCGTCGTCGTTTTCGTGGTCGTAGCCGATCAGATGCAGGAACCCATGCACCGCAAGATGGCTGAGATGATGATCGAACGGTTTTTGTTCGTCGTCAGCTTCTTTCCGCGTCGTCTCATAGGCGATGGCGATATCGCCGAGCATGCGCGGTGCATCGTCGGGCGTTCCGGCACCGGTCGGCTGCAGCGCCGGAAACGATAGCACATTGGTCGGCTTGTCGATGCCGCGCCAATTGCTGTTCAGCGTCCGAATCCCGGAATCGTCGGTCAGCATGACGGCGAGTTCGGCTTCGCCGACTTCGGCCGCGGCGACTTCGGCCGCCGCGTTGATGGCGCGGTGGATCACCGCCTCGGCGTCGGGCTCGGTCTGCCAGCAATCGGCGACCACGAGGACTTCGGTGATGGGGAGGGCGGAAGACAATTTCGTTCCAGGGTTTTGCAGTCCAGCGTTTGGGTTGCGGCCTGGGCCCGCCTGCTGCAAGCCCAAAGCCGAGTATCTTGCTATCAAGATCGGCCGCTTGCCGGCTTTTGCGGCAATCCCTCATAGGCGGCGACGATCCGTGCCACCAGTTCATGGCGGATGACGTCCTCGGCGGTGAACTTCACCTGCGCGATCCCCTCAACGCCGTCGAGCAGCCTGACCGCTTCCGCAAGCCCCGAGGTCTGGCCATTCGGCAGGTCGACCTGCGAGGGATCGCCGGTGATGATCATGCGGCTGTTTTCGCCAAGCCGGGTCAGGAACATCTTCATCTGCATCGACGTGGTGTTTTGCGCCTCGTCCAGGATGACGATGGCATTGGTCAGCGTGCGGCCGCGCATGAAGGCGAGCGGCGCGATCTCGATTTCGCCGCCCTGCAGCGCGCGCTCGACCACCCGCGCATCCATCAGGTCGTACAGCGCGTCGTAGATCGGCCGCAGATACGGATCGACTTTTTCGCGCAGGTCGCCGGGCAGGAAGCCGAGCCGTTCGCCGGCTTCGACTGCGGGCCGCGACAGGATGATGCGATCGACTTCCTTGCGCTCGAACAATTGCGCCGCATGCGCCACCGCAAGCCAGGTTTTGCCGGTGCCGGCCGGGCCGACGCCGAACACCATTTCGCAGCGCTTCAGCGCGCGGATATAGGAATCCTGCGCGGCGGTGCGCGCCCGCACCGGGCGCTTGCGCAGATTGATGGTCTCGAACGCGTTTTTCGCCGTCTTGGCGTCGAATTCGAACAACGAACCCTGCGCGATCACGGCGCGGATGGCGCCTTCGACATCGCCTTGCGCCAGATCCTGGCCCTGCACCGCCTGGGCGTAGAGCGCTTCCAGCACGCGCCGCGCGGCGTCGCAGCCGTCGCGCGATCCGGCGATGGTGATGTGATTGCCGCGCGAATCGACCACGACGCCGAGCCGGCGCTCGATCAGCGCCAGGTTCTGCCCATAGGGGCCGACCAGCGCGGACGCGGCGCGGTTGTCATCGAAGTCGATGACGACCTGGGTTTCGGGCGGAATTTGCATGTCGCGATCAAATTTGCGGCTGGGAGCAAGTGAAGATGAATCCGATGCGCTTTTTGGCAAGGGTTCAGGCTCCCGTGGTCATTTGAGAAGAATCGGTCATTGGCGGAAGTGTTGATGGTGCGGGCCGCACGGAGGGGCCGGCGAGTTCGCCGAGCAGGCTGTAGCGTTCCAGGCTGCCGATGGTGACCGGCAGCACTTGTCCGATGATATCAGGTGACGCCATCACATGCGCGGGCTGCAGGTAGGCGGTGCGGCCGACGATTTGGCCGGGATTGCGGGCCGCGCGTTCGAACAGCACATCGACAGTCTTGCCAATCATGGCCTTGTTGAAGGCCGACTGCTGGCTGTCGATCAATTCCTGAAGCCGCCCCAATCGCTCGTCCATCTCTGCCGCTGACACCGTCTCCCGCATGTCCGCCGCCGGCGTGCCGGGCCGCGGCGAATATTTGAACGAATAAGCCCCAGCGTATCCGATTTGCGTGACAAGCGCGAGGGTGGCGGCAAATTCTTCCTCGGTTTCGCCGGGAAAGCCGACAATAAAATCCGATGAAAATGCAATATCTTGGCGACTCTCGCGAAATCGGGCGATGACGCGGCGGTAATCATCGGCGGTATGCTTGCGGTTCATCGCAGCCAGAATGCGGTCGGAGCCGGATTGCACCGGAAGGTGCACGAACGGCATCAATTCGGGCAGGTTGCGATGCGCCTCTACAAGCGAATCATCGACGTCGCGGGGGTGGCTGGTCGAGTAGCGCAGCCGCACGATCCCTGGAATCTCGGCCAAACGGTTGAGCAGCCGGCCGAGCGGCCAGCTTCGTCCGTCCGGACCCTCGCCGTGATAGGCGTTGACGTTTTGCCCGATCAGCGTGATTTCGCGCACGCCATTGTCGGCAAGCCGCATCACGTCGTCGATGATTTTGGCCACCGGGCGCGAGACTTCCGCGCCGCGCGTGTAAGGCACCACGCAGAAGGTGCAGAACTTGTCGCAGCCTTCCTGCACCGTGACAAAGGAAGAGATGCCGCGCGCGCGGATCGCGGCGGGCTTCGGCGGCGGCAGAAAGCCGAACTTGTCCTCGACCGGGAATTCGGTCTCCAGCGCGCGGCCATGGCTTTTGGCGCGGGCGAGTAGCTGCGGCAGGTGATGATAGCTCTGCGGACCGACCACGACGTCGACGGTCGGCGCGCGGCGAATGATCTCCTCGCCCTCGGCCTGCGCGACGCAGCCGGCGACCGCGATGCGCATCTCACGGCCCTGGCGCGCGGCTTCATCCTTGGCGACCCGCAAGCGCCCGAGTTCGGAGTAGACCTTTTCGGAGGCCTTCTCGCGGATGTGGCAGGTGTTGAGGATCACCAGATCCGCATCCTCGGCGCTGGCCGTCTCGACAAAGCCCTCCGGGGCCAGCGTGTCCACCATGCGCTGGGCATCGTAGACGTTCATCTGGCAGCCATATGACTTGATGTGCAGCTTGCGCGGCGGCTTCATGGAACCTGAGTGGGGGTTAAGTGGCGCCCATGCGGCGCTCGGTCTGGGGGTCAAATATAGCCTAAAGGGTCGAAAATCCAGCGACTTGCGCCGGCCATTCCGGGCCTATTCGGCCCCAATCCGCGCAATTAGTTCAGGCAATTGCCGCATATCGTCGAAAGTGACGCTGGCGCCTGCCGCGCGCAGCAATTCGGCATGACCTGCGCCGCAATGGCTGCCGCCGTGAAAGCCGAGCACGGTCATCCCGGCGGCCCGGCCGCCGGTGACGCCGGGAACGCTGTCCTCGATCACGATGCATCGCGCCGGCGGGACATCCATCTGTTCGGCAGCGAACAGAAACAGGTCGGGCGCGGGCTTGCCGCGCTTGACCTGCGTGGCGGAAAAAATATGCGGCACCAAGAGATCGTAGAGTCCGGCGCAGGTCAGACCGTGGCGAATTTTCTCCGGCGTTCCGCTAGACGCCACGCATTTCGGAAGATTGATTGCAGCAATCGCTTCGCCGATATGGGGAATGGCTCCGAGTTCGTCAGCATATCGTTGCAGCGCGGTTTGCTTCATCTGCGCTTCGAAATCGTCCGGCAGACTGCAACCGAGTTCGGCCTCGATGACCAGGCGCGCTTCACGATCGGAAACCCCGAGGAATCGCCTCAGCACCTGATCGGCCGTGATCGGATAGCCGTGGCGCGTCAGCGTCTCCGCGTGCGCGCGGCATGAAATGACTTCGCTGTCGACCAGCACGCCGTCGCAATCGAAAATGATGAGCTGTGGAATCAAATTGGTTACGACTTATCTTCGTCCAGCGGCACGCAATATAATTCAAGCCGGTGATCGACCAGCTTGTAACCGAGCTGGCGGGCGATTTCGGCCTGCAGCTTCTCGATTTCTTCGGAGGTGAATTCGATCACCTTGCCGTCGCGCAGGTTGATGAGGTGGTCGTGATGGCTGTCGGGCATCTGCTCGTAGCGCGCCCGGCCCTCGCGGAAATCGTGCCGCTCGATGATGCCGGCGTCCTCGAACAGTTTGACGGTGCGGTACACGGTCGAAATCGAGATCTTGTCGTCGACCTCGACGCAGCGCCGGTAGAGTTCCTCGACGTCGGGATGATCCACCGAATCCGCCAGCACCCGCGCGATGACGCGGCGCTGCTCAGTCATGCGCATGCCGGTGGCGGCGCAGCGGGCCTCGATACCGGTATTCTTGTGCGCAGGCGAGGATTTCAGGACGGGCATGGTGTCGGGCCTTAGAGAGCAGGGCGGGGTCTTTTGCCACCTGGACCAGTTTACGACAAGTCACGGCGCATCAGAAGTGCATTCAATTGCTCCCCGCCGGGCTGCTGATAATAGCGCTCGCGGCGCCCAACGACACCGAATCCGGCCCATTCATACAGCCGTCGCGCCGGCTGGTTGTTTTCTTCGACTTCCAGGAAGACGGAACGCACGCCGCGGCCGGCGAGATGGCCAAGATGGGTCAGCAGCAGGTTGCGCGACAGGCCGCGGCCGCGCTCGCCGGCATCGATCGCGATCGACAAAATTTCGGCTTCGTCCGCGGCCATGCGCGAGACCGCAAACCCGATCACCTTGCGCCCCTGCCGCAGCCGGTGCACCAGCGTGTTGCGTTCGGTCAGCATCGCCTCGAACTCGCCCTCACCCCAGCCACGGTGAAACGAGGCGCCATGCAATTGCGCCAGCCGCGCGGCGTCGCGCTGCGTCGCTGGTTCGACCACGGCAGTGCCGCCGCGCCACCATTCGGAAATCCAGGATGTTACGGCCATTATGATGCGGGCTGCGAGGCTTGCGGCAGCGGGTCCTTTGGAGGCTTGGCATCGGGCGCGCGCAGATAATACGGACTGGCCGGCGACATCTCCGGGCTGACGGCGGCTCCGAGCCATGCCACCCAACTAATATCGGGCGCCGGCTGCGCGTCGACCTTGAATGGCGGCGGCGCATCTGATGGCCAGCGGTCGGCGAGAATTTTGGCGGCATTGCCGACCAGATGCGCCTTGCCGAAACGCGCTGCTTCCAGTGCTTCCGATATCGGCGCCACTTTCGGTTTGACCAGCGAACTGCCGTCGCCGCTGACGACCTGGAAATACACATGGTCGTGGCGCGCGTCGATTGCGGAGACGATCGGATGTTCGCTGTTCTCACCGACGAAGGGGGCGGCGTAAGCGGTCAGCGTCGTCAATCCGACCACCGGCTTTCCGGCCGCCAGCGCAATGCCTCGGGCGGCCGAGAGGCCGACACGCAAACCGGTGAAGCTGCCGGGTCCCTTGGTCACGGCGATCCGATCCAGCGAGGTGAAGGCGATGGCGGAGGCTTTCATCACCCGCGCGATCAGCGGCATCAGGGCTTCGGCATGGCCGCGCTTCATCGGCTGCGATTCCTGCGCAATGATCCTGGCCGCGTCGGTGTCGAGCACGGCCGCGGCGCAGGCATCAAGCGCGGTATCGATGGCGAGGATCAGCATGGGCTGATGTATAGCAGCTTCGTAGGGTGGGCAAAGGCGCTCTTGGCGCCGTGCCCACGGCTTATCCTGCTGCTGGCCGGGTATGAGGTGGAGACTTCGTAGGGTGGGTTAGCGAAGCGTAACCCACCGCCGGCGTGCAGACAAAGATGGTGGGTTTCGCGGAGCCTGTCATCGGGCGCGCATTCGCGCGACCCGTTGGCTCTACCCACCCTACATTTTCGGATCACACCGGCCGGACTTCGACCACGTCGGGCACGAAATGCTTCAAGAGGTTCTGGATGCCGTGCTGCAGGGTTGCCGTCGACGACGGGCAGCCGGCGCAGGAGCCCTTCATGTTGAGATAGACGACGCCGTCCTTGAAGCCGCGGAAGGTGATGTCGCCGCCATCATTGGCGACGGCGGGCCGCACCCGCGTCTCGATCAGGTCCTTGATGGTCGCGACCGTGTCGGCGTCAGCCTCGTTGAAGAACTCGTCTTCCTCGTCGAGCGCCTCGTCATTGCCGGCACTGCCATCGGCCAAAAGCGGCGCGCCGGACATATAATGTTCCATGATGGCGCCGAGGATCGCCGGCTTGAGGTGCTGCCAGTCGCTGTCGTCCTTGGTCACGGTGACGAAGTCGGCACCGTAAAACACGCTTTTGACGCCCTCCACGCCGAACAGCCGTTCGGCCAGCGGCGAGCGGGAGGCCGCCTCGCGGCTGGCGAATTCCATCGTGCCGGTGTCGAGCACAGCTCGGCCCGGAATGAATTTCAGGGTGGCGGGGTTGGGGGTCGCTTCGGTCTGAATGAACATCTGATCTCTCCGGCGTCGCCGGTTCAAGGCCGGCGCGTGGGTTTACTCTAAAGCGTTTTCAAGCGAAGTGGCTACCGGTTCGCGTCAAGAAAACGCGTCAAAACAACAATCTACAGATGGCGATGGCAAGTGCACGATCAAGGCCGCAGGGCAGCCGTTCGGGTCGCACCTGAGGCCGTCCACGGGGCGAATATCCGTGGAATGGATCAGGGGTCGCGGTGCGCCACCGCAAAACAAGCCACGACAAACAAAAAAGCGCCTGCTGCTTGCAGCACGGCGCCTCTTGTTTCATTCATCACGTCGCAGCTCTTCAGAGCAGCACGCTATCGACTCCGACGCACATCGCCATGCTCCGACCATTGTTCAGTTGACGAATTTAATAACACATCGCGGCACCGCAAGACAGACTTTACCCCACATTCCTAAAGAAATTAGCCCTGAAAACACTACCCGGTGCCAGACGTTGGGCGCTCACGCCCACGGCGTGGTAATTGGGCAAATTCACGAGGTATTGGGCCTGCACCTCGGCGGCTGATATAGGTGCGAAAATACCGTCGGCCGTGGCGGAGATTGTTCCGAAGGAGGCCGGATACACCAGGACGGTCTCCACAGTCGCAACCGGGATCGAATGCGGGTTCGACACCGAGATATAGTCGCCTCCGTTCGTGTTCAGGCCGCCCATGGCGTTTTCCAGCAGGAAATGTGATTTGATCGTCAGAATGTCGCCTTTGGCCACCGACGACAGCGGATTCTCGAAGAATATCAGCACGCCGATCGACCCGCCGGAAGGGTCAGCCGGATTCTTCACGGGGATCGCCTGCACGCGCAGATCCCGGCTCTGAGTCTCGTTGAAACATGTCCACGCCGTCGGAATGATGGAGGATTGATCATTCAAATGGGCTGAAGAATTGAAGCAGACGAGGTTGTCGCCCCTGGCCCTGATGGTCGCGATACGAACGACGTAATCGGCCGATCGTATCTGGCTGGGACGCAGCCGATGCAAACATTCGGCACGAACAACGAAGCCGCTCTTGATGTATTCCCATTCTGACGTCCCCAGTGCCGTCTCGAACACCTTGAACAGCGAATGCATCATCTTGGAAGCCGACAAGCGGCCCGAGAGCTTCGAAGGAGCGGCGACGCCGACCATCTCGTACAGCTGAGCGATCTTGTGAATCTTGTCCATCGTTCTGTCGAAGGCGGCGGCGTACCAATCTTCATCGTCCAACTTCCCGATGGCCGCCTCGAAGGCGAACGTGTCGATCCCGGATTTCTCCTCGATCTGATTGCTCAATCCGACCAGCCGCCTGGAGCGATCGACGTTATGATTCATCGATGCCGAGATGAGTTGAAGGCAATAATCCTTGGCGCCGGTCGGCACGTAAGGCTGCGGCTCCTCGTCGCCTATGGATACACAGAACACCGGACCATCAAAATCCTCTTGCGCCAGTAATTGCTCGACGGGCAGGTTTTCGCACAGCCCGCCGTCGACATACGGCGACGTGACGACGTCCAAAAAAGTCCGAAACGCGAACGGTATCGCCGCCGAGTGCATTATCCGTTCGATGAGGTTGCCGGATTCGAAGATGACGCCGCGACTCAGTGACAGGTCGGATCCTGTGACCAAAAGCTGGATGCCACCCGCAGCGTTAATCGTTTCGATCTGCCTCGAGGAGGCGGGAGCGGCTTTTATGAACAACTCGTTCAAGAAGGTTACGAGCACCTTGGGGTGAAGAAGCGCCTTGCCGCGATAGGCCATCCAGATCGCGACCATTGCTCTCAGGCGGTTCGCGTTCGGGCTCTCGGCGCCAAAGCTGGAACACCAGCGGCGCATCGATTTGGCGCGCCCTGCCCCCTCTCTTCGGATGAAATCGCGGGTAACGTCGAAATCGGCATGGCAGGCGATCAGCGCAGCGCAAATGGACCCGGCTGAAGAGCCGGCAACGCGGGTAATGTTGATGATGCCATCGTCGTGTGCTTTCGCCAGCGCGTGCGCGATCGGCAACATTTCGACAAAACGCGCGCCGCCACCCTGAAATGCGACCTGGATCGAAGGCACGTTGGCCCGCCAAATGAGTTAACGAATGGGGTCAGGCTACACAAAACCACACGTTGTGCAAGAAGCATATCACGCGCCGCCGTCGCTCGGCCCGGTGGCGCTCTGCATCGCCGGCGATGCGAAAACGCGTCGAAAGCCAACGCGGTTCAGGAAAGTGCGTCTATCTCGGCGTCGCTCAGGTGGCCGGAAACGATGGTGACCGGGATCGGGAACGAACCTGCGGCCTGTGCCATCATGCTGACCAGCGGGCCGGGGCCTTCGGGGCCTGGATTGGCCGCCAGCACCAGCACTGCGATGTCGACGTCCTTGTCGATGACGTCGAGGATCTGCGCGGTCGGATCGCCCTCGCGAATCACCCGCTCGGGCGTGATCGCGGCAATGCCGTTGGCGCGACCGGAGGCGCGGTCGAGCGCCTCGTTGGCGGCGTCCTCGGCTTCGGCGCGCATGAGGTCGGCGACCCCCAGCCATTGCTGGTTCTGGTCCTCGAGCTCGATGATGCGCAGCATCACCACGCCGCCGCCGACCCGGATCGCCCAGCGGCTGGCATAGTAAACCGCGCGGTCCCACTCCGCGGTGTCGTCAACGATGACAAGACATTTTGGCTTGTGACCCGTCTCGTAGCTTCGTCGCTGGGTGGTCATGCATGTCCCGGTGCTGCGCCAAACCGACGCATGCTGCCACGGCGCAGCCGCATCAGACAAGCGCCGTCGCTGTTCCGCAAATGTGAGGCGACCAACTCTTACCCTCCAGGGGAGGGTGCAGCCATCAGCGCTTGCGGATAAAGCCGACGATGTCCTTGGCCGTCTTCATGGTTTCGGCGGCGATCGCCTCGGCGCGCTCCGCACCATCGATCAGAACTGAATCGACATGGCCGGGATCAGCGACCAGCCGTTTCATTTCCGAGGCGATCGGCGCGAGTTTGGTGACGCAAAGTTCCACCAGCGCGTTCTTGAAGCTGGAGAACTGCCCGCCGCCGAACTCGGCCAGCACGCTCGCCTTGCTGCGGTCCGACAGCGCCGCGTAGATGCCGACGAGATTATCGGCCTCGGGCCGCGGCTCGAGCCCTTTTTCCTCGGACGGCAGCGGTTCCGGATCGGTCTTGGCCTTGCGGATCTTCGCCGCGATGGTGTCGGCATCGTCGGTCAGATTGATTCGCGAATTGTCCGACGGATCCGATTTCGACATCTTCTTGGTGCCGTCGCGCAGGCTCATCACCCGGGTCGCCGGTCCGGTGATCACCGGCTCCGGCAGCGGAAAAAACAATCCGTCGTGGAAGCCATGGCCACGGATCGAGTCGCCGAAGTCGTTGTTGAACTTCTGCGCGATGTCGCGCGACAGCTCCAGATGCTGCTTCTGGTCCTCGCCGACAGGCACGTGGGTGGCGCGATAGACCAGGATGTCGGCCGCCATCAGCACTGGATAGTCGTAAAGCCCGATCGACGCCGCTTCGCGATCCTTGCCGGCCTTGTCCTTGAACTGCGTCATGCGGTTGAGCCAGCCCATCCGCGCCACGCAATTGAAGATCCAGGCAAGCTCGGCGTGACCGGAGACCTGGCTCTGGTTGAACACGATGTGCTTCTTCGGATCGATGCCGCTGGCGATAAAGGCCGCGGTTACTTCACGGGTGCAGCGCACGAGTTCGGCCGGGCCGCCCCAGACGTCCATGCCCATCGTGATCGCGTGCATGTCGACGACGCAATAGATGCAGTTGTGGGTTTCCTGCAGCTTCACGAAGTTGACGAACGCGCCGAGGTAATTGCCGAGATGCAGATTGCCGGTCGGCTGCACGCCCGAAAAAACCCGTTCAACCATGGCCATGGTAATGCTTCCTGCGAATTGTCGGTTTGGCGCGCTCGTTTGCCACGCAAGCCTTAGTCGCGCAAGTCGCCGGGCCGGTTCTGCCGGATCGCGTGAACCGTTTCGCGCCAGCCGGTGATGCCGAAAAGCCGCAGAAACAGGCCGTAAACCGCTATCCCGGCGACAATAAGCAAGAGCAGGGCGATGGCTTGCAGGAGGCGGTGTGTATCCCCGGTGAATGCGGGTGCAAACCGCGTCGCCAGCCACAACGTCGCGCCCATCGCCAAGGCGGCGCCGAGGATGCCAGGCAGCCGCCGCCGCGCGGCGGCATCGATCGAGAACCCGAATGTCTGGCCGCCCCGGCGGATCAGGCTCAAGGCCGTGCTCCACGCCCCGATTGCCAGACTGGCGGCGATGCCGCCGGCGCCGAACCAGTGGCCGAGCAGGACGGAAAGGACGATGGCAAGGACGATGCCCTTGAGCGCCGCGAGCAGCGGCGTCAGCGTGTCCTCGCGCGCGAAGAACGCCGGCGACAGCGCCTTCACCAGCACATTGGCGGGCAGCCCGAGCGCCAGCCACATCAGCGCGCGCGATGTCGCGGCGGTATCGGCTGATGTGAAGGCGCCATGCTCGAACAGCGTCCGCACCACAGGCTCGCTGAGCACGATCAGCCCCAGCATCGCCGGCAGCGCCAGTCCGACCGCGAGTTCGAGGCCGCGGGATTCCGCATGTGCGACCGCGGCCGGATCGCCGCTGCGCAAGGCGCGCGTCATCTGGGGAATCAAGACCGTGCCCATGGCGACGCCGACGATGCCGAGCGGCAGTTCGACCAGGCGGTTGGCGAAATACAGCCACGATACCGCCGAGGGCGATGACGAGGCGACGATCGCGCCGGCCACCATCAATAACTGCGGCGTGCTGCTCGCGATCATGCCGGGGACCGCCTTGGCGAGAAAGCCGCGGATTTCTGCATCGAACGAAATCCGCAGCGGCGTTGCGATGTTGCTGCCACGGCGCATTACCAGAACGGAGAGTTGCAAGAGACCGGCGACGCCGACGGTGGCGGCCAGCATCTGCGCCGCGAACACCGCACTGGAGCGCGATGCCAGCAGCGCAGCCATGACAGCGATCAAGGCGATATTGAACAGCAGAGGCGAGAACGCCGTCAGCGCAAAGCGGCCTTGCGCGTTCAACAGCGCCATCATCACGGTCACCGGGCCGGCAAAGGCGAGATAAGGCAGCATCAGGCGCGCATTGTCGACCGCGAGCTGCAGCGTCTCGCGGCCGGAAAACCCCGGCGCCAGCGCCATGATCACCAGCGGCATCAGCAGCCCGAGCAACAACGTGGCGACGAACAAGGCCGCCGTGACGGTGCCAAGCACGCGGCCGGCGTAGGCAGCAGCCGCCGCCGCGCCATGGGTCTCGCGCACGCGCAGCCATGCCGGCACCAGCGCCGCATTCAGCCCGCCTTCGGAAAGCAGGCGCCTGATGACATTGACCAATTGAAAGGCAGCGAGAAATGCGTCGGCGACAGCGCCGGCGCCGAGCAGCGCCGCGACCAGGGAATCGCGCACGAATCCGAGCAGGCGCGAGGCCAGCGTTCCCGAGGATACCGTGAGGAAGGAGCGGATCATGCCGTTTCTATAGAGCATGATCCGGAAAAGTGGGCACCGGTTTTCCGGAGCGGTCATGCTCAAACAGAAACGATCGAACGCATCGCCGGTTGGCGCCGCGCGTTTTCGAGCGAAGCGCTATCCCCGGCGCGGTCGCGATCGCTTGCCCTCAATCAGGCCGCGCTGCCTCAAAAGCGCGTCGGCCATGAAATCGAGCACAGTGCGGATCCGCGCGACCTTGCGCAGATCCGGATGGGTGAGCAGCCACAGCGATCCTTCCATGTCGGGCAATGGCGTCGTGACGCGGCGAAGCTCGGCCGCGGGATCGGCGAGATAGCAAGGCAGGGCCGCGACGCCAAGGCCGGCCGCCGCCGCGGACCGAAGCGCCAGCAGCGAGTTCGCCCGCAACACGATCCGCTCGTCTGGGACGTTCGCGGACACCCAGCGCGCCGAGCGCAGATGGCCGAGGCTGTCCTCGAAACCGAGCCAGTCATAGTCGCGCAGCGGCTTCTTTCCGCATCGCGCGAGGTAAGCCGCCGAGGCATAGGGTGCGGTCGACACCGTTGCGAGCCGCCGTCCGGCCAGCCCCTCGGGAGCCGCTATGGCAGGCCGAAGCGCGATGTCGGCCTCGCGCCTGGTGAGCGTGAAGAACGTATTGGCCGCGATCAATTCGACGATGATGCCGGGATGCTCGGTCCGCAGCGCCGCCAGCACAGGCGCGATCACATCGATCAGCGTGTCCGTCGTTGTCAGCCGCACGATGCCGGAGGGACGCAAATCCTCGCCCGCCAGCCGCCGCTCCAGATCGACCAGTTCGGCAAGGATGCGCGTCCCCGCCGCGATCGCCATCTCGCCCGCCTGCGTCGGCGTATAGCCCTGGCGCGCTCTTTCGAACAGTTTTGCGTCGAGGCGAGCCTCGATGGCGCAGAGGCGGCGAAACGCGGTGGAATGATCCACCTTCAACGCCCGCGCGGCGCCGGTCAGCGTCCCTGCCGTGCTGATGGCGCGAACCAGCCGCAGATCATCCGCCGAGAAAACGTCGGGCATCCCTGCAACTCCGGTGCCTGAGATCGTCCTTGCATCTAACGCAAGCTAGGCTTGCGGGTTCGCCGGGCTTCCTTGCGCGACTGCCATACCCAAATTGATCCGGACCGCAACAGGTAGCAACAGGAGATCGCCATGGGAGCTCCTTCCCCCGAACTGTGTAATCTTTGGCTGGCGCGGGCCTTCAATGCCGGGGACGTCGAGGCCGCCACCGCGATGTATCATCCGGATTCCTCGATCGTCGAGGTGGATCAGGTTCACGGCAGCGCCAGGATCGCGCGCGGCGCCGACGGCATCCGCAAAACCATGGCGGCCTACATCGATATGAAGCCGCACATGGACGTGGTGACGCACCACGCCACCATATCAGGCGATTTCGCGATGACGCGTTCGCAATGGCTGATCCGCGGCCAGGACAAGAACGGCAAGCCGATCGAGGTGCATCATCAGGGGATGGAAGTGCACCGGAAACTGCCTGACGGCACCTGGGTCTTTTTCATCGATCATCCTTCCGGCGCCGATCCGGAATGGGCCGTGAAAGCGCCGCCGCCAACCGAGTAGCCGGCACGACGCGTCTCCTGGCCCGCGGCAGCGGATGCAGGCCGGACCAGGCGCTAATGCGACGGAAAGTTTTTCGGGCGAACCGCACGTGTGGTTTCGGCAGGACTTTGCGCCGCCGCCTGCTGCAGCTCGCGGCGGAATTCATCACGCTTCTCGTGGATCGAGGCAATGACCGGCCCGATCGCCTGTTCCAGTCCGATCAGCGCCGCCTCTGACAATTGCAGGCTGGCCTCGATGGTCTCCGGGACAGCGTCGGTCACGCCGATCGCGTAGAGGTGGCGGGCATGGTCGGCATCGCGGGCGCGCGAGACGATGACGATATCCGATCTCAGCGCGCGGACCTGCCGGACAATTTCGTCGATCGCGGCCTTGGCGGCTACCGTCACGATGACGGCTTTGGCGTCCATCACGCCGCAGCTCTTCAGAAATTCCGGGTCTGTCGCGTCGCCGTAATAGACCTCGGCCCCGCTCCTTCGCTGGACTGGTACCGCATCGGCGTCGTTGTCGACGGCGATGTAGGTACAATTGTGCCGGCTCAGCAAGGAGCAGACGACTTCACCGACCCTGCCGTGCCCGATGACGATGGCGTGGCCGGCGCCTCCACTCGGCGCAACGCTCAGTTCCGGATCGAGCGCTTTGGGCTCGCGAAATTTTGGCGCCAGCCGCCGGGCGACCAGAGCCAGGACCGGAATCAGCGCCATCGTGATGGACGTCACCGCGAGGGCGAAGCTCGACACATTGGCGGCAATCAGGCCGAGCGAGGTGGCGAGGCCGATGCCGACGAACGCGAACTCGCCGCCAGGGCCCAGCAGCAGACCGGTTTCGATCGCCGCGGGCCACGACAGCCGAAAGATCCGGGCGAGGCCGGTGAGCAGGATGGACTTGATGGCAATCAAGCCGATCACAGAGGCCGGAAGCCAGAACGGCTCGCGTGCGAGCTCGCGAACATCGATGTTCATGCCGACGGTGAAGAAAAACACACCCAGCAGCAGTCCCTTGAAAGGACCGATGGTTGTTTCAATGGCCTTGCGGAACTCGGTTTCGGCGAGCAACAAACCCGCGATGAAGGCGCCCAGCGCCATGGAAAGGCCGGCCATGGCGGCTGCGACGCCGGTGCCGATAATGACGAACAGGGTAGCCGCCACGAACAGTTCGCTGGCGCCGGTGGCGGCGACCAGCCGGAACAGCGGCCTCAGCAGCAGCCGGCCGAGGATGACCATCGCGGCGACGGCGAGCGTCGCATTCACCAGCGCGAGTGCGAGGCTGGACATGACCGAGCTGGCCGAGCCGCTGCCCAGGATGGAGACGAAGACCAGCACCGGAATCACCGCGAGGTCTTGCGCCAGCAGAATGGCAAAGCTGGTCCGGCCTGCCGTCGTGGCCAGCCGGCCCTGGTTGGAAAGCACCTCGATGACGATCGCGGTCGAGGACAAGGCAAGGCAAGCGCCGAGGATGATCGCTACGGCGGATGGGTTGCCGAACAGCGCCGCAATGGCGGCGATCACCGCCGTCGTCAGGATGAATTGCAGGCTTCCGAGGCCGAACACCAGGCGCCGCAGCGCCTTCAAACGCTCGTAGGACAGTTCCAGGCCAATGAGAAAGAGCAGGAAGACAACGCCGAGTTCGGCAATGCCGGCCACGTTCTTGGCATCGACGACGGTAAGCCAGTACAAAAACGGGAACAGGTGGATCAGCGAGCCCAGTCCCAACGGGCCGAGCAGCGCGCCCGCGGCCAGAAAGCCAAGCACCGGGCTGAGCCCCCAGCGGCGCACCATGGGCACGACAATGCCAGCCGTCCCCAACACGACGAGGGCGTCGCTATAGGCATCGATGTTGAACGGCGCTGCCACTCATGATCCTCTGCATCCCCTGCGCTTGACCAATGCGCCCGCCATACTGGATCAAATGGGCACTGCATGTGCAAGCCGCCGGCGGAGGTGCAAGCCGCCGGAGGCGATGAAAGCCGCCGGAGGCGATGAAAGCCGCCGGAGGCGATGAAAGCCGGCATCGATAGCCGGTGGAGGGCGCGGTCGTATTGACCAGCCAGCTGCGCTCGACGTCCCGAATTGC
Organism: Bradyrhizobium sp. LjRoot220; assembly: GCF_964252915.1. Taxonomy (NCBI): domain Bacteria; kingdom Pseudomonadati; phylum Pseudomonadota; class Alphaproteobacteria; order Hyphomicrobiales; family Nitrobacteraceae; genus Bradyrhizobium; species Bradyrhizobium sp. LjRoot220. The sequence goes on along the minus strand of NZ_CAXUPS020000006.1, from coordinate 129,304 downwards.
TTTGAATTGGCGGAGGACTGCGCGCGCAAGGCGGCCGGAAGGTCAACGCATCAGCGCGCCGGCCGACCCGGCTCGGATTCCATCCGGATTTGGGCTGCCACGATTGCCCATCAATTCTGGCTGGCGGGAGCCGGTGGCGACGGGGGATGGGGGCGAGCCAATCCCATCGCTCCGGGCGGCGCCTCGATGCTGGCGCTACGGGTGTCGACATTGTGCAACGTCGTCAGAACCGCTGCGGCAATTGCAACAGCCAGCGCCGTGGCTAAACCAGCCAATACTGTACGGTGGGTACGCATTACTCGCCCTCCTGCCTTTACCGACTATGCGGATCGGTCAGGCAAGGTTCCTAGCGCTGGCTGACTTTTTTTGAGGTCGCATCATCGATTTGACCCGCGCTGCGACCCAGCGGATAGCCGAGCAGGCGGTCGAATTCCCGCTTGCTGACGCGATAGCACTCGCACGCGGTGTCTTCGATCCCGGTTCGATTCAGGATCGTCACCTGCCCGCGACGATAGTCGATCAATTTACGGCGCCTCAACTTGCCGGCGGCGGTCGTCACGCTGGTGCGCCGGACGCCCAGCATCATCCCCAGGAATTCCTGCGTCAGGAGAAATCGCTCCGACTGCACGCGATCATGTGTCATCAATAGCCAGCGGCAACATCGCTGCTCGACGGTATGGAAGTGATTGCACGCGGCTGATTGCGCGACCTGATTGAAGAAGGCGTGCGCGTAATGAAGCATGACAATCCGCATGGTGGCGCTGCGATCGATTTCGGAGCTCAGCACGTCCGCTTGCAGGCGCAATCCGGAGCCCGGCACCTGAATGTAGGCGCTGGTCGGCGCGTGACGATCGCCAAAAATGACCGGAAGGCCAACGATGCCCTCGTTACCGACGGTGCCTACCTCGGCCGCCGAGCCATTGGCCATCGTATTGACAAGTGACGCAACGCCATCAATCGGAAAATAGACGGCAGAAATAGGCGAGTTCGCTTCGTACAGCGATTGGCGATAATCGAAGATCACCGGTTTGAGGTGCGGTCGAAGGCGATCCAGATCGCCCGGATCCAACAACTCCAACAATCGATTTCGGTAGGATTGAACCGGCTCCTCCATGGCGCGAGCCTCTCGTGGTTGTCGCGCGGGCACATGCAGTGGCTTGGCCCTTAACCGGGAATAACGGGCGCGAGGCGGCCTTGGTTCCGGCGTCAGCCTGACTTACCTGCGCTCCCGGCGGACAGTGGCCGATCCGGGCCGCTGTCACAAAGCCCATGACCCTCTCGCTGGCCAGCCTTGCAAAAGCGTAATTCCAAACCTTGGCGCGGCCGCGCTCAGCCGCTCGATATCGGCAGCAGTCGGCGGCCCGGCCACCTCTCCCTTCCGCAGTTCACGGCCCGCTTCGGCGAGAAACCGCTCGAATATGCTCGGCGTGCCGATCAGGATGTAGCGCGCCGGCTGATTGCCGGGGTTCATGAGCTGGTGCGGGATGCCGCGCTTTAGAAACAGGCTCTCGCCTGGCGCGAGTGTCCGACTCTCGCCATCCACAATCGCGGTCAACTGTCCTTCGATGACGTAGACAGTCTCGTCGTCGTCAGCATGAACATGGATGGGCGTCGTCGTTTGCCCGCCGCTGCTGTTTTCAAACAGACAAAACTGGTGCCCCGTCTGTTCGCCGGAAACCAGTCGCTTCATGGCGACGCCTGCGAGCACGAATTGCTTCGGTTCTGGATCTGTCATTGCTTCGGTCCTGCCTGGCACACTCGTTCCCCGACGTGGTGCCTGCCCGCGGGGACGCGCTGACCGACAAAACTCATCGGGCACGTGAGCAGTTCCTCATCTGTCGGGAACAGGCCGCTTTGATTTCGAAGCGGACTTCGGCCAATCCAAATTTATGGTTTCACGCCATTTATGGGTTCCCGCCTCGGGCCAGCCGTGATAGCCCCAGCCCTTCATGATGGCACAACAGGACGGTGAGATGGCTGACGCAAAATATGACGTTCTCGCAATCGGCAATGCGATTTTCGATGTTTTTGCGCAGACTGACGAGGGTTTTCTCAACCGTCACGGCATGACCAAGGGCGGCATGGCGCTGATCGACGAAGCGCGCGCCACGGCGATCTACGCCGATATGGGCCCGGCCACCGAAATGTCCGGGGGATCGGCCGCCAACACCATCGTCGGCATCGCCAATTTCGGCGCCCGCGCCGCCTATGTCGGGAAGGTTCGCGAAGACCAGATCGGCAAGCTCTACAGCCATGACATCCGCGCCGCCGGCGTCGCGTTCGAAACCCGGGCTGCCTCGGGCGGCCCCGCCACCGGCTGCTCCTACATCCTGGTGACGCCGGACGGCGAGCGCACCATGAACACCTATCTCGGCGCGGCGCAGGAATTGATGCCCGATGATATCGACGCGGCGCAGATCGCGGCCTCTGCCATCATCTATCTCGAAGGCTATCTCTGGGATCCCAAAAACGCCAAGGAAGCCTTCGTCAAGGCCGCGACCATCGCGCACGGCGCCGGCCGCCAGGTCGCGCTCACCCTGTCGGATTCATTCTGCGTCGATCGCTACCGCGACGAGTTTCTCGACCTGATGCGCAAGGGCACCGTCGATCTGGTGTTCGCCAACGAGGCCGAACTGCACTCGCTGTACCAGACCTCGGATTTCGACACCGCGCTGAAACAGCTGCGCGCCGACACCAAGCTCGGTGTCGTCACCCGTAGCGAGAAGGGCTGCGTCGTGGCCTCCAGGGACGGCGTCGTCGCGGTGCCGGCCTTCCCGATCCAAAAACTCGTCGACACCACCGGCGCCGGCGACCTGTTCGCCGCCGGCTTCCTGTTCGGCCTGGTCCGCAACGCCGGCCATGAAAACGCCGGCCGCCTCGGCGCCCTCGCGGCGGCGGAAGTGATCCAGCACATTGGGGCGAGGCCGCAGGTGTCGCTGAAGGAATTGGCGCAGCAGAACGGGTTGCCGGTTTAAGTTTTTCAAGGAGGCCGTGACCTCTCAACCCGTCATGCCCGGGCTTGACCCGGGCATCCACGTCTTTCAGCATCGAAGCAATTCGTGGATGGCCGGTGTTACCCATGTCCCCGGTCCGCACAACAAGCCCGGCCATGACGAAGGTTGAGCGTGGGTTCTATTGCAGCTAGTGCCAGGCAGCGCAGCATTTTTAATTAGCGTCGCCTTCTGCACCTCGATGCGCTCGTGACAAAATTTCCGATTTGCGGAAATTTCTCTTGACGCTACCCCCGACTCACCCATACATCCTCACCCATCCCGTCCCACTCAGAGGGGCGTTGGCCATCGTCACAACGAGGGACGGGTCGCGGTGGACGCGGAGGTGCCCTTGACGAAAGGCACCTTGCCCGGCGGAGCCTTTTGGCGAAGACGGGTGTCGCGTACGGTGAAGTCGTGTGGTCCTGACGTCGCGGTGCTGGCGTCAACGCACCTGGAGGCAACTGCTTCTCAGGGCGCAACGGAGGCAAAAGAGCCGTTCTCCGGGGAGATCACGTATAAGCCGTAAAGCCATTGCGCAGGGAATGTCGGATGTTCTCCGCTGAACCTGTATGCTCATGTGCAGCTTTCTTTGCACAATTCGCACATGAGACCGCGGGTGCAGCGCGCATCCGGCATTCCCCGCGCCCTCTGTTCACGCAAGGCGCGAGACTAAATGTACAACTCGGGCGCTTCGCGCCGCGGGATGGCGAACGTACGTCTATCCGTCATCCCCGGGCGAACGCGCTTGCGTTCGCTCGGGAGGTGCGAGCCTTGCGGTGCACTTGCACCGCTGGGCGAGCCTCGAAGGATGAAGCGGCCACAGACCGGGCCGTCGTCCTTCGAGGCGCGCAAGTGCGCGCACCTCAGGATGACGGATCTGAGATAGCGCATGGCGCTGGATAAAAGTTCATGTTCCAAGGCTTCATGTTCGAAGGCCAACCGCCATTCATGACGGAAACACCCCCGAATTGCCTTTCCATCCCCAACCCGATATTTTTGTTCACCCATTGGCTGGTATTGCGGCACGGAGGTCGGCTCTGGTTCCTCCCCAACAAAAGCAAGTCGCTTCCCGCATTTGGTTTCTGGCCATCGCGGCGGCCGCATTGTGCCAGCCGCAGGGCCCGGCCCGTGCGGATGATCTGGCCGACTGCAACAGCGGGCCGCCGGCAAAGGTGGAAGCGGCGTGCGCCTCCATCATCGACGATGCGGCGCGGCCGCCGGAAGACCGCGTCAAGGCGCATCTCGGCCGGTCGCGGCTTTATCTCAATACGTCGAAAACCGATCTGGCCCTGGCGGATGCCGAAGCGGCGCTGAAACTCGATTCCAATTCGGTCCAGGCGCTGCTGCAGCGGGGCGTCGCCTATCAGCGATCGAGCAAGCTTGATCTGGCGAAGGCCGATTTCGATCGCGCGCTCGAACTCGAACCGAAGAATGCGCTCGCATTTCTCACGCGCGGCAATCTTCGCGCCCAGCAGCGCAACTGGCCGGACGCGATCGGCGATTTCAACGAGGCCATCGCCGCACGCCAGGATTTTGCGCCGGCCTATGTCAGCCGCGGCCGCGCGCACTCGGAGAGCGGTCAGCTCGACAAGGCGCTCACCGACCTGAACGCGGCGATTGCGATCAACGTCAATGTGCCGGCGGCGTTCTATTGGCGCGGCCAGACCTGGCGCCGCAAGGGCGAGATCGATCGCGCCATCGAGGATTTCTCGCGCGCCATAGCTCAGGGTCCGAAAAACGACATGGCGCCCCAGTTCGCGCGGGCCCAGCTCTACAGTTCCAAGGGCGATTACAGCCGCGCGCTGGCCGATCTCGATGCGGTGCTTGCGGTGGCGCCGGACAGTGCCGCGGCAAAACAACTGCGCCAATCCACACTGGCGATGCAGGCCGAACTGGCGAAGGCCCAAGGTAGCGACAAAGGCACCGACAAGGACAAGCCGAAGGCGCTGCCGGCGCCGTCAGCATCGCCGTCGACGTCCGAGATGGCTGACCAGATTGCCCCGCCGCTGCCGCAGGGCGCGCAGCCGGGCGCCGCCGCCGGCAAACAATCGATCGACCGGGCGCGGCAGCTCCTCGCCCAGGCAAAATTCAGCGACGCGGTCGCGCTGCTGAACCATGTGCTGTCGACCAATCCGCGCGATCAGGCGGCGCTGCAGCTCCGCTCCACCGCCCGCAGCAGGCTCGGACAATTCGCCGAGGCCCGCGCCGACCTCGATGAGTTGATCAAACTTCGGCCCAATGATGCGACGACGCTGGCGCAGCGCGGAACGATGTCGGCTGTGATGCGGCAGCCCGAGCAGGGCATGGTCGACGTCGAAGCGGCACTCAAGATCAACCCCGACAGCGCGCAAGCCCATTACAGCCGCGGCGTCATCCATCGGCAGCTCGGAAAAGTCCTGGCCGCGCTGGCCGATTTCGATCGCGCGATCGCGATCGACCCCAAGCTCAGCCCCGCGTTCTATGAGCGTGGCATCACCCACATGTCCCTCAATCAGCTCGACAAGGCCCTGACCGACTTCGACCAGGCGCTGGCATTGGCGCGCGTCTACGATCTGGCAAAGGCCGCCCGCGGCCTGGTGCTGCTGCTGAAGGGCAGCGCGGCCGAGGGGCTGGCGGATATCAACGCCGTGCTGGAGCGAAATCCTTCCAACCAGACGGCTGTCGTCGGCCGCGGACTTGCCCTGATCACGTCGGGCCAGTTCGATCGCGCGATCGTCGCGCTCGATTCCGTGGTGGGAAAGGCGGCGGACGACACCATGGCGCGCACGCTGCGCGCCCGCGCCTACCTTGGCAAGGGCGAGGTACGCAACGCGCTGTCGGATCTCGATCTCGTCCTCAAGGCGCGCCCGGCGGATGCGGCGGCGCTGACGCTGCGCGGCAGCGTGTGGTCGGCGCTGCGCGAATATCCCAAGGCCCTGAAGGATCTCGACGAGGCGATCGAGCGCCGCGAAACCATCGAGAGCCTGTATGCGCGGGCGCGCGTTCACGAGGCGCAGAACGATACCGAAAAGGCCGCGGTCGATTATCGCCGTGCGATCGAACTCGTGCCACGGAGCGTTTTCGAAACCAACGCGCAGGCCAGCGCCAAGCAAAAGGTTCAGCAGCTTTCCAAGCGCATCCCCTGCGGCAATACGGGAGGCAGCGGCACGTGTCTGTGAGTTCTCGCCTGTCATCGCCCGGCTTGACCGGGCGACCCAGTATTCCAGAGACGTCAATGATCGAACCGAGAAGCCGCGGCGTACTGGATCACCCGCCTTCGCGGGTGACGACAGCTGTGAGTGGAGCGGGCCACGGTGCCCAGAGGGTACAGTAACGCTCTCCAATTCACGCCGTCTTCGCCGCCTTCAATCCCAGCCGCGCCTCGACCGCATCGCGCATCAAAAACTTCTGAATCTTCCCCGTCACCGTCATCGGAAATTCGTCGACGAACTCGACATAGCGCGGGATCTTGTTGTGGGCGATCTGGCCTTGGCAGAACGCGCGAATCTCCTCGGCGGTCAGCGTCTCGCCGGGCCTGACCCGAACCCAGGCGCACAGCTCCTCGCCATAGCGCTCGTCGGCGACGCCGAAGATCTGCACGTCCTGGATCTTGGGATGGCGATAGAGGAACTCCTCGATCTCGCGCGGATAAAGGTTCTCGCCGCCGCGGATCACCATGTCCTTGATGCGGCCGACGATGTTGCAATAGCCCTCGGCGTCGATAATCGCGATGTCGCCGGTGTGCATCCAGCCATTGGCGTCGAGCACGTCTGATGTCTTCTCGGCCTCGTCCCAATAGCCCAGCATGATGCTGTAGCCGCGGGTGCAAAGTTCGCCGCGCTGGCCGCGCGGCACGACGCGGCCCTCGAGATCGACGACCTTGACCTCGACGTGGGGATGAATGAGCCCGACCGTGGAGACGCGGCGTTGCAGCGGGTCGTCCGTCGAACTCTGGAAGCTCACCGGGCTGGTTTCGGTCATGCCATAGGCGATCGTGACCTCGCCCATGTTCATCTCGTTGTTGACGCGCTTCATCACTTCGACCGGGCAGGGCGCGCCGGCCATGATGCCGGTGCGCAGCGACTTCAAATTGAAGCGCGAGAACTCCGGATGGTCGAGTTCGGCGATGAACATGGTCGGCACGCCATAGAGCGCGGTGCATCGCTCCTGCTCGATGGTCTGCAAGGTCGCCAGCGGATCGAAGCCTTCGCCGGGATAGACCATGGTGGCGCCGAGCGTCACCGCGGCGAGGTTGCCCATCACCATGCCGAAGCAATGATACAGCGGCACCGGAATGCAGATGCGGTCCTGTTCGGTCAGGCGCATGGCGCGGCCGACGAAATAGCCGTTGTTGAGAATATTGTGGTGCGTCAGCGTGACGCCCTTGGGCGAGCCTGTGGTGCCGCTGGTGAATTGAATATTGACCGGGTCGTCGAACTGCAGCGTCCTGGCCAGTTCCGCCAGCGTCTTGCGATGCTGCGCGCCGCCCATCCGCGCCACGTCCTCGAATGCGATCGTGCCGGGCGATGGCGGCCCGCCGATCTGGATCACTGCGCGGAGTTGCGGCAGCCGCGCCGCGCGCAATTCGCCCGGCGTCGATGTGGCAAGTTCGGGCAGCAGCGTGTTCAGCATCTCCATGTAGTTCGAGGTCTTGAACGCGGTGGCGGTCACGATTGCGGCGCAGCCGACCTTGGCCAGCGCGAATTCGAGTTCGCTGAGGCGATAGGCCGGGTTGATGGTGACGAGAATGATGCCGGCCTTGGCGGCGGCAAACTGCGTCAGCGTCCATTCCGGCCGGTTCAGCGACCAGACGCCGATCCGCGCGCCGCGTTCCAGCCCGAGCGCGAGAAAGCCGGCCGCCAGCGCATCGACGCGTTCGGCGAATTCCTTCCACGTCCAGCGCACATTGTGGCTCGGCGAAACCACCGCCTCGCGCTCGCCCCAGCGCCGCACCGCATGATCGAGGCTTTGCCCGATGGTGTCGCCCAGCAACGGCGCATCGGCGGTGCCGCAAACGTAACTGCTCGCAATATCCGTCATCCTGCCACACCCGAGGTTGTCATTCCCCGCGCATGCGGGGGATCCAGTATTCCAGAGGGGTCAGTGATAGCACGGAGCGGCCGCGGCGTGCTGAATCCCCCGCATGCGCGGGGGATGACGATTTGTGGGTAGGTCGGACAGAGTGCCGGCAAATTCGCGATCAGGCCGCCTTCTGGCCGCTACCGGCATCGAGGCCGGCATAGATGCCGCGCTCGAAGCCCGCGAACGCTTCCAGGCATTTTGCGTCGACGAACGGCAACAGCTGCATCAGGATCACGCCGGAGACGTTGCGCGCCGGGTCGATCCAGAAATAGGTGTTGGCGAGGCCGGCCCAGGCGAGACTGCCGGCGCTGCGGCCCTCCGGCGTCTTGGCGGTGGTGATCAGGAAGCTGAGCCCCCACTTCTTCACGATGTCGGGGTAGAGATCGACATCGTTGGTGTACATCGGCGCCATTGTCGTCATCTTGCCCATCGTGAGATCGCCGATGTGGTTCTGGCCCATCAGCTCGACGGTCTCCGGCTTCAGCACCTGGTTGCCGTTGCCCTTGCCCTTATTGAGGATCATCTGGGTGAACCTGATGTAGTCGGCCGCCGTGCTGTAGAGACCGCCGCCGCCCATATGAAATTCCGGATTCTGTTCAAGCTCGAACGGGATCGGCGCCAGCGATCCGTCCTCGCCGCGCGCATGCATGCCGACCAGCCGCTGGCGCTGGGAGTCCGTGATCTTGAAGCCGGTGTCGCTCATGCCCAGCGGCGTGAACATGTGGTCGCGCAGATAGGCATCGAGACGCTGGCCGCTGGCCGCTTCCACCGCCTTGCCGACGAAATCGATGTTGATGCCATATTCCCAGCGCGTGCCGGGATCGGACATGATCGGCCCCTCCAGCGCGGCGTTCAGGCAGCTGAAGATGGCCGGGGTTCCGGTCTTCTCCATGTACTTCCCCATGTCGCCGTTCCACACGTCGTAGCAGTAGCCGGCGGTGTGGGTCATGAGATGGCGCAAGGTGATCGGCTTCTTCGCCGGGCGCAGTTTTGGTTCGCCGCTGGCGTCAAAACCTTCCAGCACTTGCGGGCTGGCCAAATCCGGCAGCAGCTTGCCGATCGGCTCGTCCAGCGAGAGTTTACCCTGCTCGACGAGCTGCATGCCGGCAGCGCACGTGATCGCCTTGGTCATCGAGGCGATCCAGAACACGCTGTCGGCGGTCATCGGATCGTCCTTCGACAGGTCGCGTTTGCCGAACGCGCCCTGATAGATCACCTCGCTGCCGGTCGCCGCCATCGCGACCACACCGGGGATCTCCTGGGCGTCAGATTTCTGACGCAGAATCTGGTCGATCTGGGCTTTGCTTTGCATAGGTCACCTCCCGCTTGTTTTTATGGAGTGCCGCGATCTTCCTCCCGCCGGCGTGATCCGGCAAGGAGATCGTCCATGTTCTGAGGTTCGATGCTGCGCATCGGGGAATCACGGGAGAGGCGGCGGACACAAAACTGCAACACTCCGCCACAATTTGCGGTGGACGAGCGGCAGCAGCGGTGACCGCTCCCGGCGCAAACGATAAGTTGATTCGATAATGATTTCCGGCCCTGATTCTTTGAAGTAAGACATTCAGATTCCAGCAGAAACGCTGCCTACGGACTGGATGATTTGATGAAAATGGTTGTAGCTTTCCCGTTGCGAGGATGCCGCGATGATCTCGACCTGGAGTGAATGGAAACGATATCCCCGCGTCGGACGCGGCGAGAACATCGAGGCGCCGATTTCTCCCGGCCTCTATGAAGTCCGCTACGCCGGTACCGGCGCGCTGCATTCGTTCGAGGCGGTCGACAACGTCGCCCAGGCGTTGGCGCAGCTCGCGGTCGGTTCCAAATCATGGTTCTCGCGCCGCGCTACGACAAAGCTGCCCGATCTCGAATACCGCACCTGTGCGACCTCATCGCGGGCCGACGCCAAGGCCGCCGCGGAGCGCATGATCGGCCGCCGCGAAACCTATATGAGCGGCGCGGCTTGAGAGCCCGCCGTCGTTCCGGGGCGATGCGAAGCAGCGAACCTCAGATGCGCAATTGCGGATCGGGGAACCTCGAGATTCCGGGTTCGCTTCGCGCCCCGGAATGACGGATCACCAGCCGCGCGTTTGCAGCCGATGCATTGCCGGTGGATTGGGCCTATACTCGGATTAATACCCCAAAAAATCCGAGGAGTACGCCATGAACCCGCCCGTCGCCGCACGCGCTTCGCAATCCGCCCCCTCTCTGCGCGACCGCCTGAAGGACCCCTCGCTGCTGCGCGAGCAGTGCTACATCGATGGTGCCTGGACCGGGACGGCGTCAAAGCCGGTGACCAACCCAGTCAACGGCGTTGAGCTGGCAAAAATACCGGTCATGAGCACCGCGGAGACAACGCAAGCCGTCGAAGCCGCCGAGCGCGCGTTCCCGGCCTGGGCCAAACTCACCGCCAAGGCGCGTTCCAACATCCTGCGCAAATGGTTCGACCTGATCGTCGCCAACCGCGAGGACCTTGCGCTGATCCTGACCTCGGAGCAGGGCAAGCCGCTGGCGGAAGCGCTGGGCGAAGTCGATATCGGCGGCGCTTACGTCGAATTCTTCGCCGAGGAAGCCCGCCGCGTCTATGGCGAAACCATCCCGACCCAGCGCGCGGATGCGCGGCTGCTCGCGATCAAGCAGCCGATCGGCGTCTGCGGCGCGATCACGCCTTGGAATTTCCCGTGCTCGATGATCACCCGCAAAGTCTCGCCGGCGCTGGCCGCCGGCTGCACGGTCGTCCTCAAGCCCGCCAATGAAACGCCGCTGACGGCGCTGGCACTGGTGGCGCTGGCCGAGAAGGCCGGCGTGCCGAAGGGGGTGTTCAATATTCTCACCGGCAACTCCTCGGCGATCGGCAAGGTGCTGTGCGAGCACCCCGCGGTGCGCTTCATCGGCTTCACCGGGTCGACCGAAGTCGGCAAGATCCTGTATCAGCAGGCCGCGGTCGGCGTGAAGAAGCTCGGGCTGGAGCTCGGCGGCAACGCGCCATTCGTGGTGTTCGACGACGCCGATATCGATGCCGCCGTCGAAGGCGCCATGGTCTCGAAATACCGCAACATGGGCCAGACCTGCGTCTGCGCCAACCGCATCTACGCCCAGGACAAGATCTACGACCAGTTCGTCGAAAAGCTCTCGGCCAAGGTCGCGGCGATGAAGATCGGCGACGGCACCGAGCAAGGCGTGGTGCAGGGCCCGCTGATCAACATGGCGGCGATCGACAAGGTCGAAAAGCACATCGCGGATGCGGTCAAGGGCGGCGCCAAAATCGTCACCGGCGGCAAGCGCCATGCGCTCGGCGGCAGCTTCTTCGAGCCGACCGTGCTCGCCAACGTCCAGCCCAACGCGCTGGTGGCTCATGAAGAAACGTTTGGCCCGCTGGCGCCGGTGTTCCGCTTCAAGGACGAGGCCGACGTGATCGCGATGTGCAACGCCTCGCCGTTCGGTCTCGCGTCATACTTCTATTCGCGCGACCTCGGCCGGGTCTGGCGGGTCGCCGAAGCGCTGGAGTCCGGCATGGTCGGCGTCAACACCGGGCTCATCACCACCGAAGTCGCCCCCTTCGGCGGCGTCAAGGAGTCGGGCCTCGGCCGCGAAGGCTCGCATCACGGCATGGAAGAATATGTCGAGATCAAATACGTGATGATGGCGGGGATTTGATCACTTCGCCCCTTATGCCGGCACATTAACACCGAGTCGATGGCGGTCTAAGAGTGAGTCGGTGGGTCTTTGGCCAATATTGCTACCGAACGTTGCGGTTCGCTGAGAATTGTTTTCTATTGCGAGCCAATCGCGGGACCTGATTCGACAGATTCTTCCTCTTTTGACCATGCGCGCCGTCGGCGGTCCCGAAACGCCGGTTGCCCGGACTTGAGCCTGAAAACGGAAGTTCCAGCCATGTCCGAGCGTGACGTCATCTTCATCAGCCACGCGACGCCAGACGACAACGAGTTCGTCCGCTGGCTGGGAACGAGGCTGACCGGATACGGCTACAAGGTCTGGGCCGACATCTTCGACCTCGCTGGCGGAACGCCGTTCTGGATCAGCATTGAGGACGCGATCCGCAAAAAGGCCCTCAAGGTCGTTTTCGTGGTCTCAAAGGCAAGCTGCCATCCCGACCGCAGCGGGGTCCGAAACGAGATATCCGTGGCCGACACCGTCAGGAAACTGCTGAACGATCCCGAGTTCATCATTCCGGTGAGGATCGACGACGTCGCGTTCGGCGATCTGCCGATCCAGATCCACCAGCTCAACACCATCGACTTCACCAGCGGGTGGGGTGCCAAGCTCGCCGACCTGGTCGACACCCTGACGAAGGTTGGCGTCCCCCGCGTCGTCACCGATCTAACTCCCGAGTTCGATCGCTGGCGGCAGGCGTCCATCCGCTCCGACGTCGTAGTCGAACGCGGCGAAGAATCGCTGCTCACCAGCATCCCGCCGATCGTGCGGCTTCCGGAGGAGATCTCGTTCTACGAATACGAGGGCGAGAACCGGAAATTCGAGGAGGCGGTCAAGAGCGTTCCGCACCCGGTCGCATGGCACAATCGCCTCCTGCTAGGCTTCGCGGCTGCTCACGAGCTTCAGGAGCATCTGCCCGCAGAATTCACCTTGACGCTGCGCGCGAGCGTCCCGTTTTCCGATTTTCTGCAAGGGGCACTTACCGACCCTATCGGCCCGCACCGGCGCGACGCCAGCAACGCAGCCGTCCGGATGCTGCGCGAGGCGTTCGAGGGGCATTTGGCCGCCCGCGGCCTGCTTCGGTACGAAGCGTCAGCCGGGACAGTGATGTTCTTCCCGAAGGATTTGCTTCCGGACGACCGCGTGATCTACACCAACGCCAAGGGCCGCCAGACCTATAAGCAGGTGGTCGGTTTCAGCAAGGTGCTCAACGCGCATTGGCATCTCGCGATGCGTGCCGTGGTCAGGCTCGACGATGCTGCATCCGTCCGCCTGCGCCCGTTCGTCGTGTTCACGCGCGACGGCAAGGAGCCGCTGAAGGACGCCGCCGAAATGACCAGGCTGCGCCGGCGCTTCTGCAAGAGCTGGTTCAATCACGTTTGGCGGCCGCTGTTTCAGGCATTCTACGAATTCTTCGGCGACCGCGCCGACGCGGTCCGGATCGACCTCGGCGAGCACCGAAGCTGGGCCGTCGCCGGGGACGGGCTGAAACTGGTCAGTGCGATGCGCATGCCGCTTGATCTCGGCGTTCTCGATTCCGGCGCCGGACACGTATGCGCTGAAGCTGGAGTGCCGGGATGGTGCCCTGAATGGTTTTCGCAACCTGCCAGAACCGCCGCTATGTGCTTGAATACAAAATCCGGAGCGATGACCCCTGCCTGGGTGACGGGGCGCCATGTATTCAGCTGGATGACATCGTCGTCAAAGAACTCCGCCAATAGGCGCCTGCACTGTCTCGGCCTTCATACGTGGTCAAGCGTGATGCGGCGGTTTTCGTTACTTTTCGGCAGCGCTTTGAAGGACCGCGGGCGGAGGGCGTGAAGGATCTTCGTCTACGTGAAAGCTCATCTGTCGACGCTCTTCGTCATACTCGAACAATGGTTCCGGGGATTTCTCTTGCGTTGATGAGAAATAGAATCCTTCGAATTCGATGAAAGACAGTTTTTGTTCCAAATCGATTACGTTTTTGCGACAGGTTTCAATCCTCACATGATTCTTGTGCTGGATGTGGGATATCACTTTACAACTTTGATACGAGCGGCCAAAGTTTGCGCTTGGGTGCTGAGTTGACTGGTGGGCAGTTACTGAGGCTTCCCTTGAGGCGGTTCCTCAATGGCGATGGTGGGCGGCATCTTGATTGCAGCGTGGCGCCGGGCGCTGCGGGGCAGCAATCGTTGCGGATTTCTGCATACCGTGGAATCGACGTGTAAGCGCGCGATGCTTGTCATCGTGACGCTGGTCTTGGCGACGGCCCTGGCAAGCTGCCAGCCTGCTACGTCTGAAGGCATCAAGTTCAGTTGGTTTTACCGCTTTAATGTTGAGCTTTCCCACGGTGATGAGCCGATCAACATCGAAATCATCATCGCCTGCGGCTCGCAGACGAGGCGGATTCCAGGGGAGGGGCGTAGCGCCCAAGCGATCTGGGCGCCCTATATTTATGGTGTCCGTACAAAGAACGGAGAGGGCGTGCTGGTTCAAAGCCCTAACGTTTGCGACCGCGATATCGTCAAGGAGCCGGTTCCTGCCGATTTTCTTCCCGTCGTGTTCTGGGCGCCGGATGCCGGCAATCTCGAGTTTCTGGTCGCCTATCTGCACGAGCGCGCCTACGAGCAGCCGGTCTCAAAACTGAAATTCCATCGCGCGACTATTACCGAAGCAACCGAAGCCGATTACAAGGCGTGGCGCGAAACCAGGTGGAAGGACAACATTGTCCCGATCGGAGATCGGCGGGACGATCACATCAACGGATGGAGCTATTTCCGCGGGGAAGGGTTTTTCCCAAAGGAAGATCCGCGCAGCAAACTGTTGTTGCGCATGTCTTGTTATTCCTTTCTCCGGGTCCCCATCCCCTCCGATCTGCAAGAATTGATCCGCGCGCAATGGCCGCCGGGCCGTCCCCATTACTGGCTGCTTGCGTGGTCGACCGTGCGACCGATCGTGTTCGAGGAAAATCCGGACGCCACGCAATACTGGAAAAGATTTCTAGCCGAGGCCAGGCGGCGGGGAGTCCTTGATCGCGAGGAGCCGCGCGGTCTCGCAACCTTCTATGAAGGCAAGGGGGTTAACCGCAATTCAGGGGTGGGCCATATCGAGCGCAATCCGGAATTGTTGGCGTCCGGTCAGGGGTTGCGAATCCCGGTTCGCGTTGAGACAGGTTTTCCGTGGGCAACCGACCGAATGAAGATTCAAGGCTCGTTCGACCTTCATGCCGACACGGCGAACGGCGCTGACCAGGGATTTGCTTACTGCTACCGCGACATGTTTGGCTACTACTTCCAACCGCCGATTGGAGAAATACGGGCGTCTGATCATCGCATCTTTATCGACGGCAAATTGATCGGAATCTGGCCGGGAGCAAAAAGCATGGCTCCTGGCGCCGTGATCGTCGAACGCGACGAATATCTCTGGCTCAAGAACGATTTCCCCCTGACGCATGAACTTGCGAGGATGCAATGAAAGACGAAACCAAATATGCGTTGATCAGTGACGCCGTCTACCAGCGCGGGCCGGCGAACTCGGCGCTGAACATTCCGAGCATCGTCCCGGGCGCGAGCCGCGGAGCCGTCTCCGACATCCCATCCAACGGCTTTTATGCCGAGGAATGGACCGTTGATGGGAAGACCGTCATCGCTTTCCGAGGAACGGATTTCGCAGCGCCGCTTAACGGCGATTTTGACGACGCTAATTACCCGTTGGCGCAAGCAAATGCCCCATCTGCCCAACTGAGTGCTGCGATCGCGTTCGTAGATCAGATCATGAGCCGCCCCGGATTCGATGTTTCAAAACTCGTATTCACCGGTCATTCGCTGGGCGGTGGTCTTGCCGGACTGATGGCGGCAAAATATGGGCAGCCTGCCTTCGTATACGCACCAGCGCCGTTCAAAGCGACCAGCGAGTTGGCGACGTTCATTCCGAGTTCCCTTACTGCTGCCCAGGTCACGTTATTGCAGGGGGGCCCGCCAGTTCCACCCAGCGGTCCAAATGGTCCTGATCTAAGTGATCCCACCTACGTGGCAGATAAAGCGCGTTATGACGCAGCCAAGGCAGCGCGGGATACTCAGGTTGGTAACAATTATCAAAACATTAAGTCGTACGGATTGGTCGATGAGGTGCTTCGCGCATTTCTACAGGATGGACCTTTTGGCTGGATGGCCGGGAAGTACGGGATAAACCATTTCGAACCTCTGGATGTATCCTTCAATGTAGGTGGAGGGTCCGTCTGGGCTGAGGCCCTCGCGAAGCATAGTATGAGCCTTCACGCGCTCCTGCTCCGAACTAACTCCGGGACTATTGCCACGAATGATGAGACTGGTTGGATTTCCCGACCGATCGGAGGCGTCGACGGCCTTCTTACGAAGGACGCATCATTGCGTGGCGCGTTCTTGAATACTCCCGCAATCACGGGTCCACTTAACACTCAGACTCGTGACAATACCTCCACGGATCCCGATCCTGGAATCATGCTTCGTGCGCTGGTGTCCGATCTGAATTTTTATACTCAGTTTCACACCCGGTTTGGTTCCTGGCTGTCCGCCGGTGCCGTTGGGAAAGACATTTCGGGCACAGCAGATAGCTTTTCGTTTCATTCAGGCGTCGTCAAGCTTGGCCTTCAGGTCGTTCGCGACGCCTTGACGAAAGCCGGGAGCGGTCCCGTCGTTGGAAGCAAGGGTCTCAACGTATTTGGTGAAGATCCCGCGACGTCGGGACGCATTCTTGTAAATCGCGGCGACCTCGATCCCAACGCTCCGGCAGCTCTCAAGGATCCGATAACGGGGCAAGCGTTCGGAGTACGCGAGATTGACGTGGCAATCTGGAAGGCCGCGCGCTTTCAGCCGTCGACCGCGCTTGTGCCGGCCGCCGCCGATCTTGTTGTTAGAAAAGCACTTGGGATTCCAGGAGACCAGGACCCAGTCGCTGCACTCACGAACGGTACCCTTACGTTGCCTTCTTGGCAGGTGCTTGTCGTGCAAGCGGGTTCAGTAAATGGCGGCTTGACTTACACGGCCTCGGGCGATCTTGCCGATAAGTCCCATGTGATCGTCGGCGGAGAGGGTGTCGATACACTCACCGGATCGACGGTGAAGGACTACATCATCGGTGGCGACGGCGGCGACATACTGATGTCGGGCGGCGGTAACGACGTGATCGTTGGCGGGATTGGCGAAGACCGCTACATCGCCAAACCATTGACGGTTCAGCTTCAGGGCAACGTTACGTTTATTGGCGGTCCGGACAAGGACACGGCGGTATATGGTGACGAGTTTGAAGGCTATCGGCTCGAGCTAGTCGCAAAACGCGTCCCCGTGCTTGCCGGTCAGACCGTTGCCGAAGTGCACATCGGAAGTACGGTTGTCGATACCCTGATCGGTGTGGAGCGCATCGAGTTCGCCAAAGCGGACGATGTCGCCAAGTATACAGCGGTCGCACAGAAACTTGGAATAACCCTGGCAATGAAGCTGGGCTCCAACGAAGTTTATCGCATCAAGGATACCGCAGCAGCGCCCGAACTTCCGGAAGTGACGGACAAGGGCGCCTTCATGACAGTCGAGTTTTTGACGGAAGGCGCGACCGGACCGCAGCGGCAAACGCTGAGCACAGTCTCCGATTTCGAAGAAAAGGAGCGTCCCAACACCATCATTAAAGTCAACGGTCATCAACTATCCGGGGGAGCGTCGTTCGACTTCGACAAGTTCGATCTCGTCAGCAATGGCAACGTCAAGCCAATCTATCTGATGAACAGCAGCCAGACGTACCCGGCGGTTGCGACCGATGATCGGGTGAATGTCTGGTATGGCGGTCAAGTTGGCGTTGCGGTGAAATATTTGACCGGACTTACCGGCAGTGCCCCGGGGGTGAACGCGGTCCCGATGGGCCCGGTGGTGGGAGCCAGTTTCGCGCCGATCGTTTTCGGCGCGCTCGGCAAGTTCGCTGGAAGTTGGAACACCGGTTACAACCAGACGATCATCGGTGTCTATGGCGAACGCTACGATCTCGGCAGTCTCGCGGCGGACGGTACCCGGACCCTTACGATCACGCTCAATCCCCTGACCGATGGCTACGACCAGACCATCGTCATCAACAACTGGAAGCAGGGCGATTATGGCATCCGGATCCAGCATTTCAGCTACGGGCGCGGATTGGATAGCGGCACCAACAAGAACGGCCAACTGGATTCCTGGCAAGGCGTGTCGCTGGATACCGTTCGCACGCGGCTGGCCGAAATCGGAATCGTCGCGCCTCCCGAAGCGAATCAGAATACTGCCAGAGCGATGGCCGGCGATGACGAAGAGGCGCCACTGGTACGTGCCGGCAATTCCGAGGACAATGATCTCGCGGGCGGCGGCGGCAAGGACCTCATTCGCGGTTATCAGGGCAACGACGATCTGCTGGGCGGCGAAGGTCGCGACACCTATGTCTTCGCCGTCGGCGACGGTCACGACGTCATCGAGGATCTGTCACCCGAAGGAGCGGTGATCCGCTTCGTCGACGGCCTCGATGTCTCGTCGATCAGCAAGCAGCAGGTGGCCGGCGACGGCGGCAACTATGATCTGCTCGTCACCTATGGCGATGGCGATACGATCCTGATCAAGAACTGGTCCACGCTGTCAGCCGAAGAGCAGGCGCTCTGGACCTTCGAGAGCGTCAGCGGAACGTTTACGCCGGAAAACTCCGCCGATGAGCCCGATATCTCGGTGGTGCCGGAGGAAGCTGGTGGAACCGCTGCGACCACCATCACGGGTACGGCCGATGCCGATACCCTCGACGGCATCGACATCGACGAGGATATCTACGGGCTGGACGGGGACGACGTCATCAATGCCGGCGGCGGCGTCGACGTCGTCAGCGGCGGCGAGGGCAACGACATCCTGAATGGCGGAGCCGGCAACGATACGATTCTCGGCGGCGGCGGCAATGACTGGCTGAACGGCGGCGACGGCGACGATGCCATTCTCAACGATGCCGGCGACGACGTCATCACCGGTGGCCGCGGCAACGATCACATCGTGATCGACAACCTCATCAACGGCAACGACACCTACATTTTCGATCGCGGCGACGGCCAGGACATCATCGAAGCCGCATCCAATACCGATACGTTGAAGCTCGGGTCCGGAATCCTGCCCTCCGATATCGTCATCCAGCGCGTGGTCTACAACGACCCCGAGGCCGGCAATCTCTATGGCGACCTGGTGATCAAGATCGCCGGCACCCTCGATCAGATCACGTTCCGCAATGCGTCCGCCTATGCATCGTTCGGCGATCCCTTCGCCAACGCCGACACGATCGGACCGCAGCAACTGGTGTTTGACAACGGCGTGGTGTGGAGCCGCGAAGACCTGCTCAAATTCTATATCGATCATGCCAGTACGCCCGGTGACGACGTGATCCTGGGATCGCCGAACGACGAGATCATGCGGGGCGGCGCCGGCAACGATATCTTCCACGCCAATTCGGGCAACGATGGTTACGTCTGGAATCGCGGTGACGGCAACGATCGCATAACTTCCAGCGCGTTCGAGAAAGACGGCGATCTCACCCGGATTGCGTTCGGGACAGGTATCACAGCGTCGGACGTCACTTTCTCGATGAACGCCCAAGGGCAACTGGTCGTTAACGTTGCCGGAACGAATGGCGGCACTATCACGGTCGACTCGTATTTTGCTGCCTCCGAAAGCAATCTAGGGTTGGATAGATTAGCATTTACCGACGGGACCGTGTGGACCCGCACGGATATCGACCAGCGCTATCTGGCTGCGCTCTCCACCGGTGGTGACGATGTGGTCATCGGAACCGCCGGCGCCGACACCATCAACGGCGGGATGGGCAACGACACGATCATAGGCAATCGTGGCGCCGACGTTCTGGATGGTGGTGCGGGCAACGATACGCTGTTCGGCAGCGGTCAAGTCACCTATCAGTTCGGGGCGTCGTTCGGACAGGACGTCGTGAGGGATACGACCTTCATTATCCCGAGCTATCCCACTCCCGATGGCGATTCGCATCGCGATAGGCTTGCCTTCTCGAGCTATAACCTCGCGGATTTCTCGATTGCCTGGTCGGCTCCCGGCACCTACGATCTGATTCTGTCGCGGCTTGGATCCACCGACAAAATCACCATCCAGAACCATCGCGATCTTTACGACGCCAACCTTGCCTCCATCGAGAATTTCGCATTCGGGGATGGAACGCTGCTGGCGTTTAACCAGATCAACGCGATCGCCAATCGCGCGCAGACGGCGACGAATGCGGTCAATGGCACCACCGCGGCGGAGACCCTGACCGGTACGACAGCCGCGGACACGATCACGGCGGACGCCGGCGCCGATACAGTGCATGGCAACGACGGCGACGATCTCGTCAATGCCGGCGATGGCGATGATCTCGTGACCGGCGACGCCGGCAATGACATCCTGCTCGGCGGCGCCGGGATCGATACCATCGGCGGCGGCATCGGCAACGACATCATATACGCCGGGACCGGCAACGACGTCGTCACCGGCGATGCGGGCGCGGATATCCTGTACGGCGAGGGCGGCAACGACCAGCTCAATGGCGGCGCCGACAATGACCGGCTGTACGGCCACGCCGGCAACGATACGCTGACCGGTGGCACCGGCGACGACGCGCTGACCGGGGGCGCCGGCAACGACACCTATGTATTCAACCGCGGAGATGGCCAGGATACCATTCAGGCGGCGAGCGAACGAACCCTGGGTGAAGTCGAAACGCTGGTTCTCGGCGGCGGAATTACCCAGAGCGACGTGCATTACGCGCTTAACGGGCGCGATCTCGTCGTTGGCTTTACCGTCAATCCGGCCGATCAGATCACGGTCAAAGATTTCCTCGGTTCGGGAATGCTGTCCAGCGTTGTGATCGACGGGGTCGCGGTATCGGCGACACAGATTCTGGATGCGTTGTCCGGCGCGACCAGCGGCACTGATAATGCAGGCCCGACCGCGGCCAGCGGCGGCACCAGCCTGGTCTACGGCGGGCGCGGCAACGACACCCTGACCGGCGACGATCAGGGCAATACCTATGTCTTCCTGAAGGGAGACGGACAGGATCGCGTCACCAGCCCGCGCCCGTTTTTCCATTCCGGGAGCGACGATCTCGTTCTCAACGGCTATACGCCGGCAGAGGTCGTGTTTTCGCGCGCCGGCGCCGGCGGTCTCGATCTCGGCATCACCTTTACATCGGGGACCGATCGCCTGGATGTCACGGGCCAGTTCGGCAACGGCTTTCAAGGTATCGACACGGTTCAATTCGAGGACGGCACCGTCTGGTCGACCGCCGACATCAGGGCGCGGGTCATGTCGCAGGCCGCAACCAGCGGCAACGACACCATCAATGGCTTCGACGGCAGCGACGATATCGTCAATGGCGGAGCGGGCAACGATGCGCTGGCCGGTGGCAGCGGCAACGACCGGTATTCGTTCAGCACGGGCGGTGGTCAGGATACCCTCACCGATTCCGGCGGCAGCAACGATCGCCTCGAATTCGGCACGGGCATCCGGACCGGCAACGTTGCCGTCACCCGCTCGGCGGTCGACGCCAACGATGCCATTCTGACGCTATCGGCGGGCGACATCGTGACGCTCAAGGGCGTGTTCTCGGATGCGACCAGCGGCGTCGACAAGGTCGTGTTCGCGGATGGCACGGTATGGTCGAAGACCGATCTCGCCAACGCGTTCCTTGCCGCGAAGACGACGACCGGAGCCGACGCGATCACCGGCACCATCTTCGGTGAGACGCTGGCCGGCGGTCTTGGCAATGATACGCTGACGGGCGGTGCGGGTGGCGACAGCTATCTGTTCAATCGCGGGGACGGCCAGGACACGATCGTCGAGCTCGCGAACAATGGCAATGATCGCCTTGTGCTTGGCAGCGGCATCACGACAGCTCAGGTGACGCTGCGCGAGGGATCGGTCGACCCGACCGACCTTGTCGTCGATATCGGCGGCGGAGAAACCGTCACCATCAAGGCGCAACTTGCCGCCGGCGGCACAACCGGCATCGAATCCGTGACGTTCGCCGATGGCACCGTTTGGGGCCGTGTCGATTTCGACCAGAAGCTGATGGCACTGGCGCAGACGTCGGGGGCCGATACGATCAAGGGTTCGACGGTGGCCGACCGAATCACCGGCGGCACCGGAAACGATACCATCGACGGCCGCGACGGCGCCGATGTCTATGTCTTCAATCGTGGGGATGGCCAGGACACGATAGCCGACAGCGGCACGGCAGTGGGGCTTGATCGGATCGAGTTCGGCGCCGGGATCGGGGCCGCGGATATTGATCTGGCGCGCGGAACCAACCCCAACGATCTCGTCATCTCGATTCGGGGCACGACCGACAAGATTACGGTTCAGAACCACTTCGCCGGCGGCGGCGCCAAGATCGGCCAGGTTCAGCTTGCCGATGGCACGGTTCTGTTTACGGCCGATATCGCGGCGGCTGCGGGTAATCACGCACCGACCGTGGTGACGCCGGTCACCACGAAAACCGTGGCGCAGAATGCTGCGTTCAATTTTGTGGTTCCCGCCAACATGTTCGCGGACAGCGATGTCGGCGACACCATCACGTTGAAGGCGACACAGGTCAGCGGCGCGGCGTTGCCGGCCTGGCTTCGCTTCGACGGCTTTGCGTTCTCGGGAACGCCGGCCAATGCCGATGTCGGTACACCGGTTCAGGTGCGGCTCACCGCGTTCGATGCATCCGGTGACAGCGTCAATAGCGACTTCACGATCAACGTGACCAACGTCAACGACGCTCCGATCCTGGCCACGCTGATCCCCAACAGGGCGGCGACGGTCGGATCGGCCTTCTCGTACCAGTTCGCGGCCAACCAGTTTATCGATCCGGATAACGGCTTGCCAGGCGTTACGACGCAGACGTTGACCTATACGGCCGCGCTCGGCAGCGGTGCAGCCCTGCCGTCCTGGCTTACCTTCAATGCCGCGACCCGTACCTTTTCCGGTACTCCCTCTACCGCCAACAGGGGACCGCTCGATGTCGTGATTACGGCGTCGGATGGAACAGCATCCACCACGACGCATTTCGGCATTTTCGTCGGAACGACAGGGAATACCGCGCCGACTGTAGGTACCGCGATAGGCATCCAGAATGCGACCGAGGATCTGGCATACTCGTTCCAGATACCGGTGAACGCCTTCAGCGACACGGCCGGCGACCACTTGCGTTATACGGCCAAGCTTTCCAGCGGCGCCGCGTTGCCAAGCTGGCTTACGCTCGATCCGGTCACTGGCGTGTTCTCGGGTACACCGGCGAACGCGAACGTGGCCCAGCTCACGGTCCGCGTCACCGCAACCGACATCCGCGGTCTGACGGCCGCGGCAAACTTCACGTTGAAGGTCAACAACGTCAACGATGCGCCGGTCGCCAACGACGCGCTGGAGAGCTTCGTCACCAACGAAGACAGCGTGTTCAGCTACGCGATTCCAGCGGGACTGTTTACCGACGTCGACGCGGGCGGCGCATTGACCCTGGTTGCCCAGATGAGCGACGGCTCGGCCCTTCCGGATTGGCTTGTGTTCAATCCGGCAACGCGAACTTTGTCCGGTACGCCCGATGGCAAGGACGTCGGGATGATCGCTATTCGCATTGTCGCTACCGATAATTCGGGCGCCAGCGTCTATCGTGACATGTTCGTCCTCATCAACGGCGTCAACGACGCGCCGGTTATCATGCACGCGCTCGCCGGGGTAGCTGTTGATCGCGAAGATTTCTTCAGCTTCACCGTTCCATCCGACACCTTCGCCGATGACGGTGGCGGGGTGAGCCTCACGGCGCAGATGGCGGACGGTGCCGCTTTTCCGTCATGGCTCTCCTTCGATCCGCGGACGCGAACGTTTTCGGGAACGCCGGATTATGGTTCAGTCGGCGACAATGAGGGGGTCCACGTCTATCGCGTTGCGCTGACCGCAACCGATGCGCAGGGTGCGGCCACCACGACGATCCTGAACCTGGCCATTCGCGGTCCGAATCCCGGAACGATCGTTCTGGGCACCGAGGGTAGCGATAGTTTGACTGGAGCGCTCGGTCCCGACATCCTCATTGGATTTGGCGGCAACGACACGTTCCAGGGTCGCGAAGGTCCGGACACCTATTTCTTCAGCGGCGGCTTCGGTCATGACACGATAACCAGCCGGTATGCGACCGCGCCGAGCGTGGAGGTCAATGCCGTCGGCGACGCGATCAGCTTTGGCGTCGGCATTGCCGCCTCGGATGTGAGCGTTGTTCTTGAGGATCCCTTCAGCAATAACGGGATACGTTTCGATTCAAGTGATCCGACGCTGGCCACCGACTTTTACGAATCCGACATCATTCTCACGGTCGGGTCGACCGGCGATTCCGTACGCATTCAGAACCAGCTGGCGAACGACAGGTGGGACAATTTTGAGCACGTGATCGAGCAGGTGCGGTTCGCCGATGGCACCGTTTGGACGGCTGCGGATCTCGCCGCCCGCGTTGCCACCGGTGGCAACGGCAATGACGTTCTCTCCGGCGACAATTCAGGAAATGTTGTGTCGGGAGGTGCCGGCAACGATCGGCTGTTCGCGCGGGAAGGCGATGACACCCTGATCGGCGGAACCGGCAATGACGATCTCTATGGCGAGGCCGGTGATGATACCTACGTTTTCAATCTCGGCGACGGTGATGACCGGATCATCGACAGCTACAGCTATATATACGGCAGTAACGGCGTTGATACGCTGCGTTTTGGTGCGGGCATCAGGCCGGTTGATCTGGTGTTTACGCGCAACACGGAGAATCCCGATGTGCTGGTGCCGCCGCCACAGGCTGGCAGCCTGCTGGTGGAAATCGCAGGAACCTCCGACAGCATCAGGATCTACCGCCAATACGCGATCCGCGACGACGTTTCACAGGGCATTGACCGGTTTGAATTTGCCGATGGCACGGTACTGAACCGCGCGCAAATCGATCAACTGGTCAATCCCGGTAACCTGATCCAGGGAACCGATGCCGCGGAGACGTTGACCGGTACGGCAAACGACGAACGCATCCTGGGTAAGAAGGGTGACGACCTTCTGATGGGAAATAGCGGCAACGATACCTACGTCTGGAACGTGGGAGATGGCAACGACACCATCTCGGAATACTCTATCACCAGCTTCGACACCGTTGAGTTCGGGATCGGCATAAGCTCGCAGGACTTCGCGCTTTCACATATCGGGCCCTATGGCAACGAAGCTGCAGGCTATCAGCTTTTCATGACGTACGTCCCAACTGGGGAACGTCTGACCATCAATTGGGAATTCGATGTCACAAACACGATCGACGAATTTCGGTTCGTGGACGGCACGGTCTGGACTCCGACGTCGCTCATCGCCGGATTTCTGGCATCGACCTCCGGCAACGACATTATCCACGGCTTTCCGAACCGAGCGGATTTGATGGATGGCGGCGCCGGCAATGACGAGCTTCATGGCCATACCGGCGCGGATATCTATGTGTTCGGGCGTGGTTATGGTATCGACACGATCTATGATGCGTTCGACGGAATTTTCCAGAATATCGTCGATCGCATTCAGTTCAACAACACGGTCTCGTCGACGGATATCGTTCTGTCCCGGACCAGCCATCTCGACGTCAATAATCAGCGGGTCATCGACACGGTATTCTCGATTGCCGGAACGACGGACAAGCTGGTTGTCGCCGGTGCGGCCTATGGTTTCGAGGCGGTCGCGTTCACTTCCATAACTTTCGGCGGTGACTCCGGATCCTGGCAGGGCGGCAGCCTGGGCACCCGGTATCTGGCGCAGAACTCGACGAATGGAAACGATACCGTTATTGGCTTCCAGGCAAATGAAGTCATCAGTACGGGTCTCGGCGACGATACCCTCGACGGCGGCCGTGGCAACGATACCCTGATCGGTGGCGCCGGAAACGACACCTATGCGTTCTGGCGTGCGCCGGAGACCAAGATCATTCAGGATGGCGGCCTGGTCGAGGATGTCGATACGCTGCATCTTGCCAATATTCTCGCTGCCGATGTGCGGGTAACCAGGGCGGCTAACGAGAACGATCTGATTATTACCACCAACGATCCCAGCAGTGACGGCACAGTCGTGCTTCAGGGCCGGCTGATCGGCGCCGAGTACAGCGCGGACCAGATCCGTTTCTCGGACAATAGCGTCTGGAACTATGCCGCGATCCTGTCGCACGCCCAGGCCGCCGCTGCCGATGCCCACTTGATCAACGGGACGGCCGCAGCGGAGACCATCACGGGAACCTCTCTTGCCGAGACCTTGGATTCCAAGGCCGGTAATGACACCATCGCCGGCGGTTTCGGCGACGACATCTACATTTACCACACCGGCGACGGCAACGACGTCATCAACGAGGTCGATAGCTGGAACGAAATCGACACGCTAAAACTGCGCGACCTGACCCCATCGCAGATCACGTTGCTGAAATCCGGCAACAATCTCGTGATTCATGTGAACGCCACCGGCGCGGACATCACGGTCACGGACCAGTTCAGTTCCAGCGGCACTTACGGTATCGAGGAAATTGTTTTCAGCGATCGGACGGTCTGGAACCGGACGGCAATCGGCAATCGGACCAGCAACCAGGCCCCCACCAACGCAACCTTGCTTGGCGGCGGGATTGAAGAGACTACCGTCAATGGAACGTGGGTAGGTACGATCACCGGTGTCGATCCTGACGGCACCGGGACGTTCACCTATTCGCTGATCGATAATGCCGGCGGCCGGTTCGGGATCAACGCCACCACGGGCCAGATCACGGTCGCAAACGCAGCGTTGTTCAACTACGAAAGCGCCACCTCACATAATGTGACGGTGCGCGTCACCGATCCGGGCGATCTCAGCTTCGATAAAACCTTCAGTCTGGCCGTTTACAACATCAACGAAGCCCCAACCAACGCAACGCTGGTCGGCGGATCGATCGCGGAAAATTCGGCGAACGGCGCGGTGGTCGGAACAGTGACCGGCGTCGATCCGGATGCCGGTGCGGCGCTGACCTATTCGCTGACCGACAATGCGGGGGGACGCTTCGCGATCAACTCGACCACAGGTCAACTCACCGTGGCCAATGGGACGCTGCTCGACTACGAGGCGGCGACTTCGCATGGCGTGACCGTCCGTGTGGTCGATCAGGACGGGCTCAGCTTCGACAAGACGTTCACGGTCCCGGTGACCGACGTTAACGAGGCCGGCAATCAAGCGCCGACCAATGCAACGTTGACCGGCGGCACCATCGCCGAGAATTCAGCGAATGGCGCAGTGGTTGGCACGGTGACGGGTGTCGATCCCGACGCAGGAGCGGTCCTAACTTACGCACTGACCGACAATGCCGGGGGGCGGTTCGCGATCAATTCGACCACGGGCCAGATCACGGTGGCTAACGGCACCCTGCTGAACTACGAGGGCGCTGCCTCGCATGGTGTAACGGTGCGGGTTACCGACCAGGGCGGGCTCACCTTCGACAAGGCTTTGACCCTGAACCTGACCAACGTTAACGAGGCGCCAGGTAACAGCACTTTGACAGGCGGTACGATCGCCGAGAACACGGCGAATGGCGCCGTGGTCGGAACTGTTGCGGGCGTAGATCCCGACACAGGCGCGACCTTGACGTATTCCCTGACCGACAACGCCGGCGGACGGTTTGCGGTCAATTCGACCACCGGTCAAATCACCGTGGCGAACGGCACGTTGCTGAACTACGAGAGCGCCGCCACGCATGACGTGACGGTGCGGGTCACCGATCAGGCTGGGCTGACCTTTGACAAGGCCTTTACCCTGAACGTGACCAACGTCAACGAGGCGCCGAGCAATGCCACGCTGGCGGGCGGAACGATCGCCGAGAATTCGGCGAATGGTTCAGTGGTCGGAACGGTGGCGGGCGTCGATCCCGACGTGGGCGCGACGCTGACATACTCCCTGACTGACAATGCCGGCGGCCGGTTCGCCGTCAACGCGACCACCGGGCAGATCACGGTGGCGAACGGCACGCTGCTCGACTTCGAGACCGCGACTTCGCACGGCGTAACAGTGCGCGTCACTGACCAGGCCGGGTTGACCTTCGACAAGGCATTTACGATCGCGGTGACTGACGTAGCCGATGCGGTCAATAACGCCCCGACCAACGCGACGTTGAGCGGCGGTTCGACTGTGGAGAACGCGGCGAACGGAACATCGGTCGGTACGGTCACGGGTATCGATCCGGATGCGGGGGCTGTTCTGAGCTATTCGCTGACCGACAATGCCGGTGGCCGGTTCGCGATCAATGCAACCACTGGCCAGATTACGGTGGCGAATGGCACGCTGCTGAATTACGAGGGCGCGACCTCACATGGGGTGACGGTGCGGGTCACGGATCAGGGCGGCCTGACCTTCGACAAGGCCTTCACGCTGAACCTTACCAATGTCAACGAAACCCCGACCAATGCGACGCTGACGGGCGGCACGATCGCCGAGAACGCGGCCAACGGTGCGGTGGTCGGAACCGTGACCGGTGTCGATCCCGACGCCGGCGCAACCTTGACGTACTCCCTGACCGACAATGCCGGCGGCCGGTTCGCCGTCAACGCGACCACCGGCCAGATCACGGTCGCGAACGGCACGTTGCTGAACTACGAGAGCGCCACCACGCACGATGTGACCGTGCGCGTCACCGACCAGGCCGGGCTGACGTTCGACAAGGTCATCACGCTTGCCGTTACCAACATCAACGAAACCCCGACCAACGCGACCCTGACGGGCGGTTCGATCGCCGAGAATTCGGCGAACGGCGCGGTGGTCGGAACGGTGGCGGGTGTTGATCCCGATGCGGGTTCGAGCCTGACGTACTCCCTGACCGACAACGCCGGTGGGCGGTTCGCGGTCAATTCGACCACTGGCCAAATCACGGTGGCGGATGGGACGCTGCTGAATTTCGAGAGCGCAACGTCACATGGTGTGACGGTGCGCGTCACCGACCAGGCCGGGTTGACCCTTGACAAGGCCTTCGCGCTCAGCGTCATCAACGACAACGAGGCGCCAACCGACGCGACACTGACGGGTGGCACGATCGCCGAGAATTCGGCGAACGGAGCGGTGGTCGGAACGGTGGCGGGTGTCGATGCCGACGCGGGTTCGACCTTGACGTACTCCCTGACCGACAACGCCGGTGGGCGGTTCGCAGTCAATTCGACCACCGGTCAAATCACGGTGGCGAACGGCGCGCTGCTCGACTTCGAGACTGCGACCTCGCATGGTGTGACGGTGCGCGTCACCGACCAGGCCGGGTTGACCTTCGGCAAGGCACTCACGATTGCGGTGACCGATGTAGCCGACGCTGTCAATCAAGCCCCGACCAACGCGACGTTGACTGGCGGCACGATCGCCGAGAACGCCGCCAACGGCGCGGCGGTCGGAACGGTGGCGGGTGTCGATCCCGACGCCGGTGCTACCTTGACGTACTCAATGACCAACGACGCCGGTGGGCGGTTCGCGATCAATTCGACCAGCGGTCAAATCACGGTGGCGAACGGTACGCTGCTGAACTTCGAGAGCGCCACCTCGCATGGTGTGACCGTGCGGGTCACGGACCAGAGCGGCCTGACCTTTGACAAGGCCTTCACGCTTGGTGTCACCAACGTCAACGAAGCGCCGAGCAATGCGACGTTGACCGGCGGCTCCGTCGCCGAGAATGCGGCGAACGGCACGGTTGTCGGGACGATCGCGGGAACCGATCCCGATGCCAGTGCGACCATGACCTATTCGCTGACAAACAATGCCGGCGGCCGGTTTGCCATCAATTCGACCACGGGCCAGATCACGGTCGCCAACGGCGCGCTGCTCGACTACGAGACAGCGACGTCGCATGGCGTGACGGTGCGCGTTACCGACCAGGGCACGCTGACCTTCGACAAGGCGTTCACCCTGAACCTGACCAACGTCGCCGGCAGCACGCAGAACGGGACTTCCTCGGCGAACACCCTGAACGGCAGCGCCGAGGAGGACATCCTCAATGGCCTCGGCGGCAACGATACCCTGAACGGTCTTGCGGGCAACGATACCCTGGACGGCGGCACGGGCAACGACACCATGGCCGGCGGCGCCGGCAACGACATCTACATCGTCGACTCCGCCAGCGACGTCGTTACTGAAGCCCTCAACCAGGGCATCGACGAGGTGCGCACCGCGCTGGCGAGCATCACGCTCGCGGCCAATGTCGAGAACCTCACGGCGACCACGGCGACGGCGTTGACCGGCAATGGCAATGGCCTGGACAACATCATCACCGGCAACAGCGGCAACGACGTGCTGTTCGGCGGCGCCGGCAACGATACGCTGCTTGGCGGCGTCGGGGATGACGTGCTCCAGGGCGAGGGCGGCAACGATATCTTCGACGGTCAAGGCGGAACCAACTGGATCACGACCGGAACCGGTCTGGATACAATCATCTTCAAGGCCGGCAGCGGCAGCCTGCAAGTCGATGATTTCAGCAACAGCAGCGACAAGATCGACATGCGCGGCACCGGCATCACCCTCGCGACCGCCGCGCAAAACATCACGCTCACGGAGTTTGCCGAGGGCGGCGTGCTGGTACAATTCGGCACCTCCGAGGTCTGGCTCGCGGGAATCATGCCTGGCAATATCACCTTCGCTGACGACTTCATTTTCGATCCGTCGGCCGGCAACAACGCGCCCACCAACGCGACGCTGAGCGGCGGATCGATTGCGGAGAACGCGGCGAACGGAACGTCGGTCGGTACCGTCACCGGTGTCGATCCGGATGCGGGCGCGGTGCTCGGCTACTCGCTGACCGACAATGCCGGTGGGCGGTTCGCGATCAACGCGACCACCGGACAGATCACGGTGGCGAACGGCGCGCTGCTCAACTACGAGGCTGCCACGTCGCATGGAGTGACGGTTCGCGTTACCGACCAGGGCGGATTGACCTTCGACAGGGTCTTCACCCTGAACCTCACCGACGTCAACGAAGCCCCGAGCAACGCCACGCTGACAGGCGGTTCGGTTGCGGAGAATTCGGCCAATGGCACGGTGGTCGGAACGGTAGCGGGGATCGATCCAGATGCCGGGGCGACCTTCACGTACTCTCTGACCGACAACGCCGGCGGACGGTTCGCGATCAACACGAGTACGGGCCAGATCTCAGTGGCCAACGGCACGCTGCTCGACTACGAGACTGCCACATCGTACGGCGTGACGGTGCGCACCGCCGATCAGGCTGGGCTGACCTTCGACAAGGCATTTGCGATCGCAGTGATCGACGTGGCCGACACGGCCAACAACGCCCCGACCAACGCGACGCTGACGGGCGGCACAATCGCGGAGACCGCGACGAACGGTGCGGTTGTGGGCACGGTAAGCGGCGTCGATCCGGATACGGGGGCGATTCTGAGCTACTCGCTGACCGACACTGCCGGTGGACGGTTCGCGATCAATGCGACCTCGGGCCAGATCACGGTCGTCAATGACGCGCTGCTCGACTACGAGGCCGCGACATCGCATGGCGTGACGGTACGGGTTACCGACCAGGGCGGGCTGACTTTTGACAAGGCTTTCACATTGAACCTAACCAACGTCTTCGGAAGCACCCTGAACGGCACCTCCTCGGCAAACACGTTGAACGGCAGCAGCGAGGAAGACATCCTGAACGGTCTTGGCGGCAACGATACGCTGAATGGCCTTGGCGGTAACGATACCTTGGATGGCGGTACCGGCAACGACACCATGGCCGGTGGAACCGGCAACGATATCTACATCGTCGATTCAGCCAGCGACGTTGTCAACGAAGGCCTCAGCGAGGGGGTCGACGAAGTACGAACGTCACTCGCAAGCTACACGCTCGGAGCCGATGTCGAGAATGTAAAGGCGACGACTGCGGCTGCGTTAACCGCCAGCGGCAATGGTCTGAACAATGTCATCACCGGCAACAGCGGCAATGATGTGCTGTTCGGTGGCGCCGGCAACGATACGCTGCTTGGCGGCGCCGGGGATGATGTGCTCCAGGGCGAGGACGGCAACGATATCTTCGACGGTCAGGGCGGAACCAACTGGATCACGACGGGGGCAGGCCAGGATACGCTGATCTTCAATGCTGCCAGCGGTAACCTTCAGGTCGACGACTTCACCGATGGCAGCGATCTGATCGACATGCGAGGTACCGGCATTACCGCGGCGAACGCCGCGCAAAACATCACGATCACAGAATATACCGAGGGCGGCGTGCTGGTACAGTTCGGTACTTCCGAGGTCTGGCTCGAAGGCATCATGCCAGGCCACATTACGTTTGCGAGCGACTTCCTTCTCAATTGATCGCTGAGCAGTTCCTCGTACATCGCGGTTGCTTCGAAACGCACGATCGTGGATTTCATTGGAAGGTGTAGGCTGGAGTTGGCTCAAGCTCGCCCATGATGGATTGGAGCGAGAGTTTAAGCTTTTCAATTGGTTAGAGGACGGCGTGTGCCCGATGTGAGCACCCGGAGATCAAAGAAAATCTAGCGACAACCAGCTTGGGCAGGCCGAACTGAACGCGGCGCAGCGTCCGCGGCGGCCCGATATTTCGGGTGATGCGATTGCATCTCAGCAAGCCACACTATTGGCGAGGCCGGCGAGGGGAATCGCAGAAGCAGTGGTTACGGAACGGCCGCTTCTGGCGCAAAGCGGCCGGTCGCGAGATGGCCAGTTATGGGGCTTGGCGGAGAGGCCTGAACGACCGCCGTGAGAATGAGTTTGCGTCAGCTTGATTGGTTCAACCGCCACGAAAATTCGGCCGTCGCTTGGCTACGAAGGCGGAAATTCCTTCCTGCGCGTCGTCGGTATTGCTGGCGATGACGATCGAATTCTTTTCGGCGTCGAGCTGATCGGCCAGTCCCGTCTCGAACGACTGACGCAGCATCCGGCGTACGGCGCCGAACGCCCGGGTCGGGCCGGCCGCAAGCCTTGTGGCCAGGGAGGCAGCCTCGTTCTCCACTTGATCGTCGGGCGCCAGACGCGACACCAATCCGAAGTCGAGGGCTTCCTGCGCGGTGAGGCGGCGGTTCAACAGGAAGAGTTCTTGCGCGCGCCGCATCCCGACCATGCGCGGCAAGAACCAGGTATTGCCACCATCGGCCGTCAGGCCGAGCGCGCCATAGCCGAGCGCGAACCGCGCATCGTCGGCCGCCACGACAATGTCCGCGGCATAAAGCAGCCCCAATCCACCGCCACCAGTGCCGCCGCGCACCGCGGCGACCACCGGCGCGTCGATGCTGCTCAGCCTCTCGATTGCCAGGTGGTAGCTGTCGATCATGCGCCGCAGCCGGTTCGGCAGTTGGTCGCGCGCCGTTCCTGCGAACAGGCCAAGGTCGCCACCGACAGTAAAGTTCGGCCCGTTGCCGGCGATCAGGACGGCGCGGACATCTGGCCTTTCCGCAATCTGCGTTGCAACCTCGGCGAGATCGGCGGCCATGTTTTCGTCGATCGCGTTGCCGTTGTCAGGACGGTTCAGCCGCAAGGTCGCGACACCTTCTGTGAAATCGAGCAGCACGGTTCGGAGCCGGCTGGCGGCGTCATGCCAGCGCGCGGTGTCGGTATATTGCTCAAGCGACTTGATCCGTCCCTGATCGATTGCAATCAGATGCGCGAAGGCAGCATCGAGCGCGGCGCCACCTTGCTTGCCGCGGCCGCGATATCGGCCGGTTACCAGCAGGCGGCCGTCGGCGAGATCGAGAAATCGTTCCGGCTCGGCGCGCGCTTCGAAATGCCGGGCGATCGCGCCCCAGCCGTTTCGCGGTATCGCGGCGGGTCCGTCATGATCGCCGCCGATGCCGAACGGCATGCCCTCGGCGGTACGGCCGGTGAACTCCGGATGCAGCAGCGCGTCGAGCTGCGCGCGGTCGCCGGCGGCAAGTGCTGCGTAGAGCGCGCGGGCGAGACCGGCAGGGGTGACTTCGTCCATCCCGATGATCCTCCTATCGAATTCGCTGTTTTGGCGGCTGAATCGGAAAATCCGCTTGAAGCCTCCCACAGCCGATGCTATTATTAGAACGGTCAGTCGGATTATTTTTAGCCGAAGCCGTCCGTCTCCGCAAGAGAGCCCGGGCCGGCCGCGAAAGATGCAATGGGAGATGCAGCGATGAACGTGGTGCGGCGCGCGTCACAGTGGGGCGAATTGATCCGTCCCGACCGGGTGCACGGCTCGCTCTACACCGATCCCACCGTCTTCGAAGCCGAATTGCAGAACATCTGGTATTGCACCTGGGTCTATGTCGGGCACGAGAGCGAGGTGCCGAACGCGAACGACTACGTCGTCAAGTCGATCGGTCCGCAATCCGTGATCATGACCCGCGACGAGCGGGGCAAGATCAACCTGCTGCTCAATCGCTGCTCGCACCGCGGCAACCAGGTCTGCTCGTATGCCAAGGGCAACGCGCGCTCCTTTACATGCCCGTTCCATTCCTGGACCTTCGCCAATGACGGCCGTCTGGTCGGTTACGCTTTCCCCGACGGCTATGAAGGACAGGACAAATCGAAGCTTGCGCTCGGCCGCGTGACGCGGGTGCAGTCCTATCGCGGTTTCGTGTTCGGCTCGTTCGCGGCCGAAGGCCCGACGCTGGAAGAGCATCTCGGCGGTGCGGCCGAGACCATCGACCGCCTGGTCCGCTTCTCGCCGGAGGGCGAGGTCGAGGTCACCGCGGGCTTCCTCAAGCACCGCGTAAAAGCCAACTGGAAATTCATTCTGGAAAATGAATGCGACGGCTATC
This sequence comes from Bradyrhizobium sp. LjRoot220, assembly GCF_964252915.1. Classification (NCBI taxonomy): domain Bacteria; kingdom Pseudomonadati; phylum Pseudomonadota; class Alphaproteobacteria; order Hyphomicrobiales; family Nitrobacteraceae; genus Bradyrhizobium; species Bradyrhizobium sp. LjRoot220. The sequence goes on along the minus strand of NZ_CAXUPS020000006.1, from coordinate 94,813 downwards.
ATCCAGCCTTCGTGCATTCCTCGATCTTCGGTGTCGCCGACAGCGCGATCGGCAAGCTCTATGGCGGCGCCTCGACCGCGGTGACGCGCGACTATGGCAACGGTCATACCGAGATCGATCTGCGTCCGGAATTCCGCAAGCGCGACGCGCCGATGAGCTGGTTTGGCACGACGGAGGAACGGCTGCCGGATTACACGGCGCGGATGAAGGCCGCCCATGGCGACAAGAAAGCGCGCGAGATCATGATCGACGGCACACCGCATGTGATGATCTTCCCGAACCTGTTCATTGCCGAGATCCAGATGTTCGTAATCCAGCCGCTGGCGGTCGATGACAGCGTGCAGCATGTCACGGCCTTGCAGTTCAAGGGCGCGCCCGACATGAACCGCCGTCTGCGCCAGCAAACCATGGGCTCGGTCGGCCCGGCCGGGTTGCTGCTCGCGGATGATTCCGAAATGTACGAGCGCTGCCATCGCGGCGTGCTGGCGCGCAATCCCGAATGGATTTTCCTCGGCCGAGGCGAGAAGCGCGAACGCCTGGACGATCTCGGCTTCAAGGTCGGTCACGTCACCGATGAAATCCCGTCGCGCGGCATCTGGCGCCACTATCGCAGCCTGATGGAGGCGGTGTGATGCTGTCGCGCGAAAGCAGTGCCACGTTGATATCAGCCGTAACGGCCTTCATCTACAAGGAAGCGCGGCTACAGGACGAGCACCAGTATGAAGCCTGGGAGGCGCTGTGGACCGACGACGGCGTCTACTGGGTGCCGGCCAACGGCGACGACGTCGATCCCGAAAAGGAAATGTCGATCATTTACGACAACCGTTCGCGCATTTCGCTGCGCATCAAGCAATTGCTGACGGGAAAACGCCACACCCAGACGCCGCAATCGCGGCTGCGGCGGTTGGTGTCCAACATCGAACTGCTGGACGACCAACCCGGCGGCGATATCGCGGTCGCCAGCAACAGCATGGTGTTCGAATCCAGCCTGCGTGACGACACAGTTTGGGCCGCCCGCAACGAATACCGGCTGCGCTATGTCGATGGCGAACTGCGAATGGCCTACAAGAAGGTGATCCTGGTCAACAATGAGAAAGCGCTGTTTACGCTTTCGTTCCTGATCTAGAGCGTTTTCAAGCGAAGTGGACTCCCGGTTCGCGTGAAGAAAACGCGTCAAAACAAGAATCTAGAGGCGGAAACTTGCCATGATCGATAAAGGTCCTGTTCTGCTTGATATCGCCGACGGCATCGCGCGGCTGCGCCTCAACCGTCCCGACGCCGCCAACGGTATGAGCGCCGAACTTCTCAGCGCGCTGTGCGACGCCATCATGGTCTGCCACGGCCAGGCCGATCTGCGCGTGCTTCTGCTGAGCGGCGAGGGCACGAATTTTTGCGCGGGCGGCGATATCAGAGCGTTTGCATCGAAGGGCGAAAAGCTGCCCGACTATATCAGGCAGGCCACGGCGTATCTGCAGAACGCGGTGACGGGGTTGCTGCGGCTGGAAGCGCCGGTGATTACCTCCGTGCAGGGCTTTGCCGCAGGCGGCGGTGGCTTCGGTCTCGTCTGTGCCTCCGATATCGTTATTGCCGGCGAATCCGCAAAATTCCTCGCGGGCGCGACGCGGGTCGCGATGGCGCCTGATGCGGGGGTATCCGTGACGCTGTCGCGCTTGGTCGGCTTGCGCCGGGCGATGTCGATCCTTCTCACCAATCCGGTGATTTCGGCGCCCGAGGCGCTGTCCATGGGCATCGTCACCAAAGTCGTTCCGGATGCCGAACTGGCCGAGGCCTCGCTCGCCATGGCGCGGGAACTGGCAGCCGGTGCACCGAAGGCGCTGGCCGCGACCAAGCGGCTGGTCTGGGCCGGGACCGGTACCAGCATCGAGCAGTGCCTGTCGGAGGAAGCACGAACCGTGTCCGAACTGTCAGGGATGGCCGATGCGCGCGAAGGGCTCGCCGCCGTCATCGAACGGCGCAAGCCCGTCTTCACGGGACGCTAGTCAGTGTCGGCCACAGCCACGCGCGCTTTCGGGCGGCTCGATGGCCGCCGCGCCTTCGTCTCGGGCGGCGCGAAGGGTATTGGTGCGGCGATCGTGCGAGGTTTTGCCGATGCCGGTGCTCACGTTGTGATCGCTGACCTCGATATCGAAACGGCATCCGGTCTTGCCGGGCAGGTCGGCGCGACCGCGGTCCGCCTTGATGTCGGCGACACCGGCATGGTGCAGGCGATCGTGGCGCAGCGCGGGCCGTTCGATATCGTCGTCAACAATGCCGGCGTCGACCAGCATGCGTTCTTCACCGATACGACGCCGGAAGATTGGGCGAGGTTGCTCGCGGTCAATCTGGTCTCGGCCTTTGCCTGCACCCACGCCGCGTTGCCGGCGATGCAGACGGTCGGGTTCGGGCGCATCATCAACGTCACCTCGGAAGCGGGCCGGCTAGGCTCCAAAGGTGGCGCGGTCTATTCCGCCGCCAAGGGCGGCGTGATCGCCTTCACCAAAAGCATTGCGCGCGAGAATGCGCGCTTCGGAATTACCGCCAATGCCATTGCGCCGGGACCGATCCGCACGCCGATGCTGGAGGCGGCCGTCGCCCAAGGCGGCGACAAGATCTTGCGCGCGATGACTGACGCCACGCTGTTGCGGCGGCTTGGCGAGCCCGAAGAAATAGCTGCCGCCGTCTTGTTCCTGGCGTCCGACCAGGCAGCGTACATCACCGGCGAGACCATCGGCGTATCGGGCGGCATGGGAGTGGGCGGCTGAGATGACGCGCGCAGGCGACGATATCGCGACGGCGCCGATCGATCTTGCGATCGCGCGTATCCGTGCGGTCTACCGAAACTGGAACCGTGATACGACCGTGGCCCGGATGCGCAGCGATTGGGATGCGGCCTTCGGAGGCAGCACCGCACCCGTGAAATACGAACGCGTCTCCGCCGGTGGCGTCGACGGCGAATGGATTATTCCGGCCGATGCACCAGAAGACAAGGCCATTCTCTATTTCCATGGCGGCGGCTTTCGCATCGGTTCGGTGGCCTCGCATCGCGAGCTGCTGGCGCAGATCGCACTCGCCGGCGGCTGCCGCGTGCTCGCCATCAACTATCGCCTTGCGCCGGAACACCGCTTTCCAGCCGCGCTGGACGATGCGCTTGCGGCCTATGGCTGGATGCTTGATCAAGGGCTGAAACCAGATAGCGTCGTCTTTGCCGGAGATTCCGCCGGCGGCAATCTCGTGCTCGCAGCCATGCTGGCCTTGCGCGAACGCGGCCTCCCGTTGCCGGTATCGGCGGTGCTGATGTCGCCATGGACCGATCTGGCGGCCACCGGCGCGAGTTACGTCAGCCGGGCCGAAGCCGACCCGATCCATCAGCGTCCGATGATCCTGGCGCTGGCAAAAAATTATCTGGGCGGGCAGGCCGATCCCTGTGATCCCCTGGTATCGCCGCTCTATGCCGACCTCAAGGGCTTGCCGCCGCTATTGATCCAGGTCGGCGACCGCGAAACGGTGCTGGACGATTCCGTCATGCTGGCGGATCTGGCGCGCGCCGCAGGTGTCGATGTTCATCTGGAGGTCTGGGACGGTATGATCCATGTCTTCCAGATGTTCGGAGCCGAGCTTCCCGAGGCGCATCGAGCCATCGCATCGATCGCCGGATTTCTTAATCTACACCTTCATATCAAGACCGAGAGGGCATCATCATGAACGTCAGGCCCGCCGATCCGCGCAGCCACTCCGACAGCGGATTCCATTTTTCGGAACAGCCGCAACTGTCAGATGAGCTGCGAATGCTGCGCGAGCAGGTTCGCCGCTTTGTCGAGAAGGAAGTGGTGCCGTACGGCGAGCAATGGGAGCGCGACGGCAAGATCCCGCGCGAAATCTATCGCCGCATGGGCGCGCTCGGCTTTCTCGGCATGCGCCACGCGGCCGAATATGGTGGCACCGATATGGGCCCGCTGGCGTCGATGGTGTGGGCCGAAGAACTCGGACGTTCGACCTTTGGCGGATTCACTTCCTCGGTGCTTGTTCATACCGACATGTCGGCGGTCCACATCACCCTGCGCGGCACGCCGGAGCAAAAGCAGAAATATCTTCCCGCGATCATCCGCGGCGAGACGATCTGTTCGATCGCGGTGACCGAGCCCGATGCGGGGTCCGATGTTGCCGGGCTGAAGACGCGGGCTCGCCGCGACGGCGATAGCTGGGTGATCAACGGCTCAAAGATGTTCATCACCAATGCGGTCTATGGCGACATCCTGATCGTCGCCGCGCGCACCGATCCAGCGGCCAAGGGCAGCCGCGGCATTTCGCTGTTCATCGTCGAGCGGACGACGCCGGGTATTTCCGTGACAAAACTCGACAAGCACGGCTGGCTTTGCTCGGACACCGCCGAGATCGGTTTTCAGGATGTTCGCATCCCCGCCGCAAACCTGCTCGGTGAGGAGAATCGTGGCTTCTACGGCATCATGGAAACCTTCGAGAATGAGCGGATCTGCATCGGCGGCATCTGCGCCGGCGAATCCGCCAAGGCGATCGAACTCACGACCAATTATGTGAAGACGCGTCAGGCGTTCGGCGGTCCCTTGTGGAACCAGCAGGCGGTGCGGCTCAAGCTCGCCTCGCTCGCGACCAAGGCCGCGGCGGCCCGGGCGCTGGCCTATCACGCGGCGGAACTTGTGGAGGCCGGTAAGCCCTGTCCGCGCGAAGTGTCGATGGTGAAGGCGCTGTCGCCGGAAGTGCTGCACGAGGTCGTGCATGGCTGCCTGCAACTGCATGGCGGCACCGGCTTCATGCGCGGTACCCCGATCGAGCGGATGGTGCGCGATGCGCGGGTGCTGACCATCGGCGGCGGGGCGACTGAGGTGATGCTGGAAGAGGTTGCTAAAAGGATGTGAGGCAGGTTCGGAACGGCGAGCTGCGCTCGCTTCTTCCTTCTCCCCTTGTGGGAGAAGGTGCCTTCGCACAGCGAAGGCGGATGAGGGGTATCTATCCGCCGAGAGATTTGTATCCGCGGAGACATACCCCTCACCCGTCACGAAGCGCGCTGCGCGCGTCCGTGCCACCCTCTGCCACAAGGGGAGGGGGGAAGTGCCACTGCCATCGCTAGTCCACCGGCTTGAAGCTCAGCGTCGAGAATTCGGCCTGCATGATTTGCAGCTTCTGGTTCGAGAAACGGACGCCGGGGCCGAAGCTGATCGGCGCCATAACGCCGGTCTCGAGGTTCTTGGTTTTCTCAAGCTCGGCAATGGTGCAGGCCCAGCTGACGTCCTTGCCACAGCGGCCGATCGCACCGAACAGTGTCCGGGCCGCGCCGTAGCCCGCCATCGTGTAACGGTTGATGCCCTTGAATTCGGCCTCCTGGAGCAGAGGCTTTGCCTTTTCGAGGAAGGCCTTTCCAGCGGGACCGGCGAACGGCTCGACGTAATCGACGGCATAAATTCCATCGCTGGCGGGCCCCATCAATTTGAGCACGACCTCGACGCGGCCTGGCCAGAAGATGCCGACGGTCGGCTTCACGCCGAGTTTCTCCATTTCCTTGATCATGGCCACGTTTTCGCCAATGATTCCGCCGGCAAGAAACACCTCGGCGCCGGAATCCTTCAGCCGGAGCATTTCAGAGGAAAAGTCCTGCTGTCCTTTCTTGTAGTTGCCGCTGTAAACGACGTTTAATTTCTTGTCTTTGACGACGGCGTCAAAGCCGTCGCGAACGGCAATTCCGTAGTCGTCATCCTGGGTGATGAGACCCCATTTCTTGCCGCTATTCTTCTGCGCAAGGTATTTGACCAGTGCCTGGATGCCTTCTTCATAGGCCTGTCCGACGATGAAGACATTCTTGCGCGGTGGTTCCCAAAGGGGCTTGACCGGCCCGACGCTGATGACCGTCGGAATTCCCGACTTTTCGAGCACCGGCATCGCCGCAATCGACTGCCCGGAACCGGAGATCCCGAGCAGCGCGAAGGCCTTGTCGACGTCGATAACTTTGCGGAGTCCTTGAATCGTTCGTGCGGTGACGTAACCGTCGTCTTCGAGAATGTACTTTATCTTGCGACCGTTGATACCGCCGGCGGCATTGATTTCGCCAATGGCAATCTTTACTCCGATGGTGTGAGCCACGCCAAGCAAGGCGGGCGGTCCCGTCAGGGGTTCGACGTCACCGATGACGATCTCGGTATCGGTGACGCCGGGGTCTGCAGCCAGGGCATGGCCACCCGTGAGATACGCCCCCGCGAGCAACAGCGAAGCCGTCGCCAGATATTTGATCATGATTTCCTCCTCCTGTTCGATTGCTTTTCTGGTTAGTAACGAAGCGGCCAGTTCACCCACATCCGCCGGATGTCGTGCCAGGCGCCGACGAGGCCGCGCGGCTGGAAGCGCAGGAACAGGATGATGACGAGCCCGTAGAGCATGCTCTTGAGTTCCTGCGCGCCGGTCGTAAACATCGCGTCCATCTGGGCGCTGAACAGGCTGAACAAGAGCCGCGTCACTTCCGGCAGCAGCACGATCAGGACGGTACCGAGCACGGCGCCGAGCGCCGAGCCGAGCCCGCCGACGATCAGGATCGCCAACGCCTCGATCGAGAGCAGGAACGGAAAGCCTTCGACGCTGACGAACGACAGATAAATGCCGTACAGCGCGCCCGACAGGCCAGTGATGAAGGCCGAGGTGACAAAGGCGAACAGCTTGTAGGCGTGCAGATTGATGCCCATGACCCGGGCTGCGGTGTCGTTATCGCGGATCGCGACAAAGGCACGGCCGACGCGGCTGCGGCGGATGTTGAGCGTGGCCAGCAGCGTGAGAATCGCAAAGCCGAGGCAGAGCCAGGTGAAGGCGGCGTCGCTGTCGAAGCTGAGGCCAAAGATCTCCGGCCGCTGCACCGATATGCCGCGGGCGCCGTTGGTCAGCCAGCGCGCTTCCAGGATCACGGTGTTGATGATGAAGGAGAACGCCAGCGTGGTGATCGCGAGATAAAGTCCCTTCAGCCGCAGCGACGGCGCTCCGACGATGAGGCTGGCGAGCGCCGGCACCACCCCGGCGCCAAGAAAGCCGACCAGCGGGTGCATTTGATATTTGGAAACCAGCACCGCATAGGCATAGGCGCCGGTAACGAGGAAGCCGACATGGCCGAGCGAGATCAGCCCGGTATAGCCGGTCAGGATGTTCAGTCCGAGCGTGCCGACCACCGTGATCAAAATGATGATCAGAAAGGACAGCGCGTAGGAGTTCAGTACGAAGGGTGCAGCGATCAGGCCCGTGACCAGAACCGCCGACCACAGCCATACCGGCGGGGAATCGACGAGGGTGACGAGTTCGCCATAGGTCTGCTTGAAATCGCCGGTGCGCATCGCCTCAGACCCTCTCGATGTCGCGATCGCCGAAGATGCCGAACGGGCGGACCATCAGCACCACGATGATCATCGCAAAGCCCGCGACTTCCTTCATGCCGGAGCCGATATAGCCACCCGCGAGATTTTCGGTGATGCCGATCAGAAGGCCGCCAAGGCCGGATCCAAGGACGGCGTCGAGGCCGCCCAGGATGGTGGCCGGAAACGCCTTCAGGCCGAGCTGGAACATCGCCGGCGAAAGATCATAGGACAGCGCAAAGAACACACCGCCGATTCCTGCGATCACGGAGGAGGCGGCCCAGGCCATTGCATGGACTCTGGTGGCGCTGATGCCCATCAGGAGCGCTGTGCGGTCGTCGGCGGCCACCGCGCGCATTGCGACCCCGATCTTGCTGTAGCGAAAGAACGCCCAGATCGCGGCGAGCAGGGCCAGAAGCGTGACGATGACGGCGATCTGCCCGGTGCGGACGCCGATCGAGCCGATCCGAAGGATGGTGCGGCCAACGCCGATGTCGAGATCGTGCGGATAGGCGTCCCAGATGAAATTGATCGACGAGCGCAGGATCACGGCAAGACCGATCGTCACCATGACGGTGGCGAACACCGGTTCGCCCAGCATCGGCCGCATCACCACGCGCTCGATCACGAGGCCGAGCACGACGGCGGCGAGGATGGCGCAGACGGCAACCACGAAGACATTGCCGCTGACCGTGGTCGAAATGGTCCAGGCGATATAGGCCGTGATCATGGTCATTTCGCCCTGCGCGAAATTGACCAGGCCGGTGGATTTGTAGATCACCGCAAAGCCCATCGCGATCAGGCCATAGATGGCGCCGATCGCTAGGCCGGATATCAGCAGCTGGATCAGATACTGCATCAGCCCTCCGCCTGGTAGATGATGGAAAGTTCCCGCGCGAACTTCTTCTCGATCATGGTGCGGCGAACCTTTTGGGTGGCCGTCAGCTCGCCGTCGTCGTGGTCGAGCTCTTTCTCCAGGATGGCGAAGCGACGGATATTCTCGACGCGCGCAAAACGCTTGTTGGTCTCGCCCACGATGCGTTCGACGAGGTCATGCACTTCGGGGAGTTGCGACAGCGACTTGTAATTGGTGTAGGGCAGGGCCTTGTCGCGGGCCCAGCGCCCGACATTGTCGAAGTCGACCTGGATGATGGCGCCGAGATATTTCTTGGCCTCACCGACGACGATGGCTTCCTTGATGAACTCGCTATCCTTGAGCGCGTTCTCGATCTCCGAGGGCGCGATGTTCTTGCCGCCGGCAGTGATGATGATCGCCTTCTTGCGATCGACCACGGTGATTTCGCCATTGTCCATGATTTCGACGATGTCGCCGGAGCGCAGCCAGCCGGCAGCATCGAGGGTTGCGGTGGAAGCCTTTTCGTCGAGGAAATAGCCTTTGAAGACGCCGGGATTGCGCAGCAGGATCTCGCCGTCGCTGTCGAGCTTCCATTCGGTGTGGGGTAGCGGCAGGCCGCAGCCGCCGAGCCGGTGATGGCTTTCGGTCTGGATGAAGGCGACGCCGCCGCTTTCGGTCAATCCATAGCCCTGCGAGACCGGGCGGCCGACGATGTCGAAGAAGCGCAGCGTCTCCGGCGAAATCGATGCGCCGGCACAGAGGCGGTGACGGCTGCGGGCGAGCCCGAGATGGCGCTGGATGTTGCGGAACAGCAGGATGTAGAGCAGCGCGTAGCTGAGGCGATCGAACAAGTTCGCGGTCCCGTTCTGCCGACGGTCCGACAGTTTGCGGCCCCAGGCCATGCAGGCTTTGACGAAGCGCTGGCGTAGCTGGCCGCTCTCGCCGAGCCGGAATAGGAAACCCTGCTGCAGCTTTTCGTAGATCCGGGGAACGCCGACGAAGAACGTGGGCGCGATCTCGCGGATATTGAGGGCTACGGTGTCGATCGATTCGGCAAAGCTGACGGCGCCGCCGAGCACCAGATGCGTTACCTCGCCATAGCAGCGCTCGGCCACGTGGCATAGCGGCAAATAGCTCACCGCCTCGAACGGCTTGTCGGCGACCTCGACGGCTTCGGCGTAGATGTAGGCGGCATAGACCAGGTTGCGGTGTGTCAGCATCGCGCCCTTGGGCGGGCCTGTGGTGCCCGACGTATAGACCAGGATCGAGACGTCGTCGGGCGAGGCCTGTGAAATCAGGCGATCGAGCGTCGCGTTGGCGTCGGGGATTTCCTGCGCGTAGGCCCTGCCACGTTGGCAAAGCGCTTCGAACGACATCAGCTGCGATTGCCGGTATTGCCGAAGGCCCTTCATGTCGATGCAAACGACGGCCTCCAGCGCCGGCAGGCAGTCATTGTTGGCCAGCGCGTCCAGCACCTTGTCGGTCTGTTCCTGATCGCCGGTAACGACGACCCGCGCGCCGGAGTGGCGGACGATATATTGCAGCTCGACCCAGGGGTTGGTCGGATAGATGCCGACCGCGACCGCGCCGATCATCTGAACGCCGAGATCGGCGTAGAACCATTCCGGCGTGTTCTCTCCGGCGATGGCGACACGGTCGCCCGGCTTGATACCGAGCGCGAGCAGGCCAAGCGCCACCGCGCGCGACGTTTCGTAGTAATGGCTCCAGGAATAGGGATTCCAGATGCCGTATTCCTTTTCGCGCAGCGCGAGCGCATCGCCGTGCATCAGGGCGCGCTGCCGCAGCAGCTGCGGGATGGTGATCGCGGCAGTCTTCAGGACGGTCCGCAGCGATCCGGCATCGTGTGCGGATGACTCTCGTGCCGGACTTGATGGCGTCGCGGCATGTTCGGTTCGCAGGCTTTCGATCACCGACATTACGCGCCCACCTGTGCAGCGGCGTCAGTGCGGTGGCCGCCAAGATAGGCTTCCGTGACGGCCGGATCGCGCCGCACTTCGGCGGGCGTTCCCTCGGCGATCTTGCGGCCGAAATTCAGCACATGGACGCGGTCGGAAATATCCATCACGATCCGCATCTCGTGCTCGATCATCAATACGGTGATGCCGAGGTCGTCGCGGATATCGAGCACAAAGCGGGCGATGTCCTCGGTCTCTTCCTGGTTCATTCCCGAGACCATTTCATCGAGCAGCAGCAGTTTCGGCTCGCAAGCCAATGCCCGCGCCAGTTCGACGCGCTTTTGCTGGCCGTAGGACAGCGTGCCGACGACGGCGTCGCGGATGTGCTCGATTTCGAGGAATTCAACGATGTGCTCGACCCGTTGGCGGGCCTCGATCTCCTCACGGCGGGTGCGGCCGAAGAAGATCACGGCATCGAGCACGTTGGAGCGCAGATGGGTGTGCCGGCCGGTCAGGATGTTCTCGACCACGGTGCCATGCTTGAACAGCGCGAGATTCTGAAAGGTCCGCCCGATCCCGATTGCGGCGAAGCGCGAGGGGGAGACGGTTGCGAGATCGACGCCGTCGAACAGGATGCGGCCGCCGCTCGGCCGCAGCACGCCGGATATCATGTTGAACAGCGTGGTCTTGCCGGCGCCGTTGGGGCCGATCACACTGCAGATTTCGCCTGAGGTCACATCGAGGCAGACATCGGCGACGGCCTGCAAGCCGCCAAAACGCTTGCTGAGATGTTCGACACTGAGCAGGGCGGTCATGACAGCCACCGCTTGCGCCGCTTGTAGTGCTTGACGTCGCGCAGGCTCTTGCGCCCCGAATTTGAGATGCCGAGATAGAATTCCTGCACGTCCTCGTTCGACGCCAGCTTCTGCGCCGTGCCGTCGAGCACGACGCGCCCGGTCTCAAGGATGTAGGCGTAGTCGGCGATATCGAGCGCGCGCTGCGCGTTCTGCTCGACCAGCAGCACCGTCATCTTCATCTCGTCGCGCAGTTTTGCGATCACCTCATAGATGCGGTCGATGATCAGCGGCGCGAGGCCCAAGGACGGCTCGTCGAGCGCCAGCAGCACGGGATCCGTCATCAGGGCGCGGCCGATCGCCAGCATCTGCTGCTCGCCGCCGGACATGTAGCCGGCGATCTGGTCGCGCCGTTCGAACAGGCGCGGGAACAGCGCGAACACTTTTTCACGGCGGTCGCGCGCTTCCGCTGCGGTTTTGGTGTAGCCGCCCATCTGCAGATTTTCGTCGATGGTCAGCGCCGGAAACACCCGGCGGCCTTCGGGAACCTGCACGATGCCGCGCCGTACCAGCTCATCGGGCGCGAGGCGATGGACTTCCTCGTTTCGGAAGCGGATGGTGCCGTTCTCGATCACGCCTTCCTCGGTGTAGAGAATGCCGGACATCGCCTTCAGCAATGTCGATTTGCCGGCGCCATTGGAGCCGAGCAGGGCGACGATGCCGCCTTCGGGAACCGCAATGCTGACGTCGCGGATCGCCTCGATGGCGTTGTCGTAGACGATGCGGATGTTGCGGAATTCGAGCAGGCATGACGGATCGGGTGCTGCCTGCGCGCCGCTGGTATTCGCCTGCGTCGGGATCGTTGTCGGCATCTTCAGGCCCGGCTGGGCTGCGGCATGCGCTGCCGCTGCGCCAGGATCGCGTCGGTGACGATTTTCGCGGTTTCGGCGCAGGCTTGCGTGCCGCCATTGCCATATTGCTTGACGGCGTCGCCGACGCACCACAGGCCATCGATGCCGGTCTCGCGCGGCAGGTCGTAGCCGGCGCAGCTGCGTTGTGCCGGCCAGTCGTCGCGCATGACCCGGATCGACAGGATTTTGGCTTGCGCAAAATTCGGGAATTGCTCGCGCAGGTCGGTCAGCGCCAGCTCGACCTCGGCATCGCTGTCGAAATCGCCGAGCGCCGGGATTGGGACGGCATAGGCGACATAGAGATGCCAGCCGGATGGCGCCAGTTCGGGACAGGTCGCGGTGAGGTTCGCCATGTTGCAGAGCCGGCGGGTCTTGCCGAAGGTCACGATGCCGGGATGAGAGATCAGCGGCTCGCGGCTTGCGATATTGATAACGATGTTGGCGGCGGGACGTAGCCGCGTGCGCACCTGCTCGACATAGGCGGGCGGGAAGGCGGCTTCGCCGCCGAGCGCAACGGTGGTCTTGGGACCGGCATTGCTGATGACGAGGTCGGTCTCGATCCGTACCCTTTGGCCGTCGCGCATGACGGTGACGCCGTCGACGCGGCCTCCGGTCGTGTGTATCTGCACCGCCGGCGTCGACAGCCAGATATCGCCGTTGCGTTTGATGGCTGTTCCGAGCGCATTCCAGACGCCGATCGTGCCCTGCGGACAGAAGCCGAAGCGCTTGAATGCGCCCTTGCTGGTGAAATAGGTCAGGAAGGCGCGCGCCGGCAGCTCATTGGCGTTGCAGGCGAAGATCGCCGCGCAGAGATTGCGGAAGATGGCGTGCACCGAGGCATTGCTGGTGTAGGTCTTGAGCCAGTCCTCGGTCGATTGCCGCCCGTCGGGAAGGTTGCCGGAGCGGGCGTCGGCGAACTTCTCCAGGATGCGCGAGGCTTGCTTGGTCAGTTGCCCCAGCAGCAGCGACCAGCCGCCGCGGCCGACGTCGATCAGCTTGCCGTCGATAAAGAAGGAACTGGCGGGTTCGGGGGTGCGGATATCGAGCGGCGCGCCGACGGTGTTGAAGGTCTCCTCGAAGACACCGCCGAGTTCGATCGCGATCGCGCCGATATTGACCGTAAAGCCGTCGATCTGTTCGGTTGAGGCCCGTCCGCCGATCCGCTCCTTGTCGTCTACCACGATGGTATGGAGCCCGGCATGGGCGAGCCGCGCCGCGGCGCAAAGCCCACCGGCACCGGCCCCGATCACGACAGCATCAGCACGAACGACCGTCATTTCACCTCCCAAAAGCGCGCTGCCCGGTTGATCCGGGCTGTCCTTGATTTGGATCATCCTATTATAATCCGACTGGCCGTTCAAACAATTTTTTGCGATAAGGGCGGACGGATGGATTTGGGGCTCCTTGGCCGAACCACGGCGGGATCGAAGGCCAGATATCTGAAAAAAGGCTGCTGAATCAGCTAAGCATGCCCTTGGGAATACGAGCTAAGCTGGATTGAAGCGGACAACATCCGATGGCGCGAACACGCTCTGAGAATTACGACGGCATCCACCTCGGCATATTGACCAATGCCGCCCGGCTGTTTTCGGCGCAGGGCTATATGCGCGCCTCGATCGCCGACCTTGCGGACGCCTGCAAGCTGTCGCGCGGTGCGCTCTATCATTATTTCGACTCCAAGGAAGCGATCCTGTTCGCGATCCTGGATGCCCATATTCGGGAAATGATCGAGCATGTCGAAACCGCCGTGGCGGGCGGCGGTCCGACGCTGACGCAATTTCAAAACGTCATCCGCGCGATCGTCGAGGTCAATGCGAAATCGCCGCATGAGCAGCGCGTGCTAATTCACGATCTCTCATTCCTGAACGAGGACGAGCAGCGGGCCATCAAGGACCTCGAGCGCCAGCTCGTCGACATCGTCACCGATCTTTTGGTCAGGCTCGATGCCGAAGGCAAGATCGTCAAACGCACCAAGAAGATCTACACGATGATCCTGTTCGGCATCATCAACTACACCTACACCTGGTACGATCCCAAAGGAGGGATTGGGCCGCAGGAATTCGCCGACATGGCGGTCGAGTTATTTTTGCACGGGTTTGTGTCCGGTACCGCGACGAATCCCGCCGCAGCGCACCGGCGCGAGAAGGTCTGACCGCAGCGGCGTAGTTGCATGAGTTTTGGTCTGGTCGGTCATTTGACGGCTTATCGAAGCAGCTCGCGCGCGATGACCACGCGCTGGATCTGGTTGGTGCCTTCGAAGATCTGGGTCAGCTTGGCGTCGCGCATCATGCGCTCGACCGGATAGTCCATGGTGTAGCCGTAGCCGCCGAAGATCTGGACGGCGTCGGTTGTCACCTTCATGGCCATGTCGCTGCCGACGCATTTGGCCATGCTGGCGAGCACGTTGAGGCGTTTCCAGTCGCCGGCATCCCCGGCCCGGGCGCATTCATAGACGAGGGCACGCGCAGCCTCGATCTGCATGGCCATGTCGGCCAGCATGAACTGCACGCCCTGGAACTCCGAGATCGACTTCTTGAACTGCTTGCGTTCCTTGGCGTAGGCGACGCACGCGTCGAGCGCCCCCTGCGCCAGGCCGACGGACTGGGCGCCGATGGTCGGACGATTGAGGTCGAGCGCGCGCATCGACGCCCGGAAACCCTTGCTTTCTTCCCCGACCAAATTCTCCGCAGGCACGCGGACATTGTCGAAGAAGATCGGCGTGTTCGGCGCGCCGCGGAATCCCATCTTGCGCTCGTGGCGTCCGAACGAGATCCCTGACATCGTCTTCGGCTCGACGATGAAGGCGCTGATCCCGTCGGCGCCCGGGGAGTCGCTGGTCCGGGCCATGACCACGATGTAGTCGGCGACAACGCCGTAGCTGCACCATTGCTTGCGGCCGTTGAGGACGTAGCTGTCGCCGTCCTTTCGTGCGCGCGTGTTGATCGCGGTGACGTCGGAGCCGGCCTGAGGCTCGGATATCGCGATCGCCGTGACGACCCCGCCTTTGGCGATGATCGGGAGGTATTTGGTGCGCTGCTCCTCGGAGCCGAAGTGAAGCAGCGGCATGATGAACATGGTGTTGAGGGCCGCGATCGAGGCGCAGGCCGGCGAGACCCTGGAAATCTCCTCACGTGCGATGCAGGCCAAGGTCAGGTTGCCGTTCGGACCGCCGTAGCGTTCCGGCACCCAGAGCTGCATCAACCCCATCTCACCGAACAACTTCACGAGTTCGAGCGGGAAGCGGTCAGTCTCGTCGATCTCGGCCGCGACCGGTGCGACGTGCTTGGCGACCATCTTCCGCACGGTGTCGCGGAACGCGATCTGCTCCCCGGTGAAGCTCATGTTGATCCTTGGTCATCTTTTTTGCCGGAAGCCTAAAAAGGGGCTTCCATTGAATGGGTGATCCATTTAATAATTCACCACATGAGCACCAAGTCAAGCCCTCGCACGCCCACCCGCCCCAGACTCCCATCGCCCACCCGGCGCGACAGGGTTCCCGATCACCGCGCGGCTGGAGCGCCGCCTGCGCCGACATTTCGCCCGATCCACACACGACGTGCGTTCGAGGAAATCTGCGAGCGAATCCGCGAGCAACTCGCGCTCGGCGTCCTCAAGCCCGGCGACAAGCTTCCGCCCGAACGCGATCTGGCTCAGCAACTCGGCGTCAGCCGTAACGTCCTGCGCGAGGCCTTGCGCAGCCTCGAGATGGCGGGCGTGCTTCGGCTGCAGAAGGGCGTCAAGGGCGGAGCCTTTATTCAGGAGGGCGATACCAGCCGCATGAACGGCGTCATGCGGGATATGCTGTCGCTCGGCACGATTTCCGTCCGGGAATTGTCGGAAGCACGCGTTCACGTTCTCGATCTCGTGGTGCGGCTGGCCTGTGCCAACGCGCGCAAGGCTGATCTCGACGCGCTCGAGGCCAACATTCGGCGCACCGAGGATGCGACGCGGGAAGGGCGGCTGCTGGACCGCGTCGAATGCTCGCGCGAATTCTACAAGCTGCTCGCGGCGTCGACCGGAAACAAGGTGATCGCCATGATCATGGATTCGGTCACGGAGATTCACATGCGGTTCGTCTACGCCAAGGTCTCGTCGAGCGGCGTCGCGATGGCACGGCTGGCGGAAAAGCGACGGCAATTCCTGGCGGCGCTGGGTGAACGGAACGTTGCGACGGCGACGCGCCTGATGCGTACCCATCTGGAAGCCGTGCAGCGGATGCTGGAGCAGGATCCCGGCGCGATGGCGCTTCACGTCGCGTTGGCGGAGGTGCAGCCCGGTATGCGCAGATAGCAGAGGGTGGCTCGATCCACGCTCGAACAATTATAACAACGGAGGAAAATGTGTCCCAATACGCCAGATACGAATGCATGACGGTCGAGGTCGCGGACAAGGTCGCGACCGTGACTTTGAACCGGCCGCAAGCACGCAACGCGATCAATCAGAAGCTGATCCGTGAATTGCGGACCATCTGGGACGATTTGGCCGACGATCATGCCGTCAACGTCGTGGTGCTGACCGGCGCGGGCGACTTCTTCAGCGTCGGTGGTGACGTGAAGGCGATGTCGGAGCGGCCGGGCGGCGACGTCCTCGAGGAGGGGGAGGTCCACGACCCCATGATCAGCCGCCGTGGCGTGACCCGCCAGCTCGAACTCGACAAGCCGATCATCGCGGCGATCAACGGCGATGCCATCGGCCTCGCCGCAACCCACGCGTTGCTTTGCGACATCACGGTGATGGCGGAAGACGCCCGCATCGGCGACACCCACGTCTCGCGCGTCGGATTGGTCGCCGGCGACGGCGGCACCGTGATCTGGCCGCTGCTGATCGGCATCAACAAGGCCAAGGAGTATCTGATCCGCGGCACCTTGATGAAAGGCAAGGAGGCCGAGCGGATCGGGCTGGTCAATCATGTCGTGCCGCGCGCGGAGGTGCTGAATATGGCGCGTGAAATCGCGATTGAGCTCGCCAACGGTCCGACCTGGGCCATTCGCTGGACGAAGCTGTCGATCAACCAGATCGTCAAGGACCGCGTGAACATGATGCTCGAGGCCTCGATGGCGCTCGAACAGGTGACGTTCGCGACCGCCGACCACAAAGAGGCGACCATGTCGTTCAAGGAGAAGCGCAAGCCGAAATTCGGTCAGGCATAGTTCTCATGGATGCGAACGGGCCTCCGAGCGACGATACCGCCGCGATGCTTCGGGATTCCCTGCGCGGGTTTCTCGAGGCGCATTGGGCCGGAGGCGGCGGCGAGAAACGGCCGTCTCCGGACAATATCTCTGCAATCTGGCGCAAGCTCGTCGGGCAGGGGGTGGCTGCGCTTGGCTCTGGGCGTGACGAGGGCGGCCTTCGCGAAATCCTGGTCGCGATGGCGGAAATTGGCCGCGCCGCATGTCCGGCGCCGATGTGGCCCACCGCGCTGGCCAACCTAGCGCTCTCGGGCTCGCGGGCCGACGCCGCGGTGGATCTGTTGGAAAAGCTGCATGTCGGCACAGCGGTGGCTGCTTTCTCCTTCGGCGCCCGCGATCCTGATGCGGGTGCAGGATCGATCCGAATTGACGGCTCGTGCGGAACAGGTGTGCTTCGTTTCGTCGAGGCTGCCAGTGCCACACATCTTCTTGTCGCCGTCGACGAATTCCAACTTGCCCTCATTCAACTGGATGCTTCAGGCATTGCCATCGCGCCGACGCGTGCCATTGGCGCCTGGGGTCTCTGTGAGGTGAAGCTGGACTCGGCGCCGCTGACGCTGCTTCCGCTGGAGGCGATCGACCTCGGCGATCTCCGTCTCAAGGCCCAGATCGCATTGCTGGCGAGGGCACACGGCGCCGCGCGGCGCGCGTTCGATCTGGCCGTGGATTACGCCAAGGAGCGTCACCAGTTCGGACAACCGATCGGAAAATTCCAGGCCATCCAGCACAAGCTCGCGAACTGCGTCATTGCGCTTGAAGGTGTCAGCCTCATCCTGGATCATGCGGCCAGGCTGCATGACACTGGCGACGGCAACTGGCGCTATTTCGCCGACTGCGCGGCTGCCTTCGGTGGTGACGCGCTGCGGCGCGTGTCGCTGGAGACCCAGCATATTTTCGGCGCCATCGGCTATGCCGAAGATCACGAGGCCTCGCACCATTTCAAGCGCGTGCACCTCGACACGATCGCACTCGGCGGGGCGCCTGAGGCGCGGCGGCTGCTGGCTTCGTATTTGCTTGATCGCGGCGGCGCGCCGTTGCCGCAATACGATCTCGGTCCGTCCGGAAATGAGTTGCGCGCGGAGGTGCGGCGATGGCTCGATCAGAACTGGTCAGGAGACAGGAAGGCCCGGTTCGACGAGCAGCCATTCGAAAAGCGTGAGTTCGATGCTGACTTCGCGCGCGGTATCGGCAAGACCGGATGGATCGGCCTCGCATGGCCGAAGCGATTTGGCGGGCAGGGCCGTTCTCCGTTGGAGCAGGTCGCATTCATGGAGACGATGGAGCAGGCCGAGGCACCGCGGATCGGCGCGTCGATCCAGGCCAACGCCTTGATGATATTCGGCACGCGTGAGCAGCAGCAAAAATATCTGCCGGAAATCCTGCGGGGTGAGGCCATGCACGGCATGGGCTACAGCGAGCCCCAGGCCGGCTCCGACCTCGCCGCGCTGCGTACCAGCGCGGTGCGGGACGGCGAGCACTGGGTCATCAACGGCCAGAAGATCTGGACCACGACCTGGTGGGGCAAATACATGTTCCTCGCGGCGCGAACCGACAAGAATGCCAAGCCGCCGCACGCCGGCGTCAGCATGTTCATCGTTCCGATGAATGCGCCGGGCATTACGGTCCAGCCGTCGCGCACGATGTATGACGGCACGTTTGCCAACATCTTCTACGACGACGTTCGCATTCCCCTGGAAAACATCGTCGGCGAAGTCAATGGCGGCTGGAAAGTCCTGACGGGCGCGCTCGCCTTTGAGCGCGGTCTGGTCGGAGGTGGCATCGTGCTGAAGGTGGCCCGCGCCTTCGAACAACTACGCCGGCATGTGATGACGACCGAGGGCGATCGGCCGCCGCCCGCTCAGGATCCGATCGTGCGCGATAAGATGGCGACGCTGGCCTGCGAAATCGAGGTGGGCCGGCAACTGATGATGCGCTGCGCCGAACTTGCGGCAGATGGTGTGACGCCGCCGGAATATGGCGCGATCAGCAAGGTCTATTCCGGTGAACTGATGGAACGTTTTGGCGAAGCGGCCCTCGACATTCTCGGGATGCGCGCCGCCGTTTCCGAGCAGATGCC
Organism: Bradyrhizobium sp. LjRoot220; assembly: GCF_964252915.1. Taxonomy (NCBI): domain Bacteria; kingdom Pseudomonadati; phylum Pseudomonadota; class Alphaproteobacteria; order Hyphomicrobiales; family Nitrobacteraceae; genus Bradyrhizobium; species Bradyrhizobium sp. LjRoot220. The sequence goes on along the minus strand of NZ_CAXUPS020000006.1, from coordinate 75,712 downwards.
GGGCGCGATCGACAATGGCAGGTTCGAGCAGAACCTGCGGCATTCGCTGATGTGGGTGATCAGCATCGGGACCAACGAGATACAGCGCAGCCTGATCGCCCAGCGCGGGCTCGGGCTGCCGCGATAGGAGGTAGGCACTATGCAGGACCGAACATCGACATCGCCCCTCGAGGGCGTGCGGGTGCTGGATTTCTCCATCATGCTGGCCGGGCCCTATTGCGCGCGGCTGCTGGCCGATGTCGGCGCGGAAGTGATCAAGATCGAGCCGCCGGAAGGCGACGAGATGCGCCTGCGCGCGCCCGTGCGTGAGGGTCACAGCACCTATTTCGGCCAGCTCAATGCCGGCAAGCGGAGCATCGCGCTCGACCTGAAGTCGCCGGATGCGATCAAGCTCGTACATCGCATGGTCGAAAGCACCGACATCCTGGTCGAGAATTTTCGACCCGGTGTGATGGAGCGTCTGGGTCTCGGATATGAGACGCTGCGAAAGATCAATCCGAGACTGATCTACTGCTCGATCTCCGGCTACGGCCAGACCGGCCCGCAGGCCGAGCGCGCCGCCTATGCGATGATCGTTCATGCCGAGAGCGGCTTCGACCGCGCGCTGATGCGATACGCCGGCGACCGCGACCGGCCGGCGGCGGGGGCGGTGTTCGTCGCCGATATTCTCGGCGGCATTTTCGGCTTCTCGGCAATTCAGACGGCAATGGTGCAGCGCTCGCGCACCGGCGAAGGGCAGCGCATCGATGTCACCCTGATGGACTGCATGCTGAATCTCCTGGTGTATGAGCTGCAGGAAGCGCAATTCTCCAAGCCGATGCCGCGTCCGACTTATGGGCCCGTGCGCACTGGGGATGGCGACATCCTGATCGCGCCGGTGTCGGCGCGCAACTTCGCGGCCCTTCGCGACCTGACCGGCCTGCCGGAGCTTTCATCCGACCCTCGTTTCGCATCGGTGCCGGCGCGCGGCGCGAACTGGACCGCAATGATGCAGGTCATCGAAAAATGGACCCTGCAGCACACGATGGACGAATGCCTTGCCATGCTCGATCGGGCTGGCATTCCCTGCGCGCGCTTTCGCGACCCGGCCGAAGCGTTGGACGATCCCGATCTCGCTGGTCGCGGCACATTCGCGCCGATCGCCGATGCTGCCGGCGAATTCAAGGGCGTCAACGCCCCGTGGCGAATGTCGGGTGCGCATAGTGCGATCGGGCGGCAAATTCCGTCCATAGGGTCGCACCGCGACGACGTGCTCGCACGCGTGCTCGGACTGTCCGCGGATGAAATCGCAAAACTGACTGTTTCCGGCGCGTTCGGAAAAATCGCTAGGTCGGCAGCGGAATAGAGCCGGCCGGAGAAAAAGACTGCACTGAAGGCAAAAAAGACGACCTGATGGGAGGATCGACGTGAAACGATTTCATTTCTTCGCTCTTGCGCTCGGGCTTGTGGTCCTTGCCGGAACTGCCGCCGCGGACAATTACCCGTCGCGGCCGATCCGGCTCATCGTGCCATATCCCGCCGGCGGTTCGACCGACATTATGGCGCGCGCGCTGCAGGAGCCGATGGCGAAGATTCTCGGCCAGCCGCTCATCATCGACAATCGCGGGGGCGCGGCGGGTACGACTGGCGCTAACGAAGCTGCCCGGGCGGATCCGGACGGCTACACGCTTTTGTTTGCAAACAACGGCCCGATCTCAATCGCCCCACTGCTTCAGAAGGGTGTCGATTTCGATCCGTTGAGGAGCTTTGCACCGGTCTCGCTCGTCTCCAAGGCGCCGCTGGTTCTGGTTGCGAGTGAAAAAGTGCCGGTGAACGATGCCGCTGGCCTGATCGCCTACGCCAAGGCGCAGGGCAAGCCGATGCTGTATGCAACCGCTGGACCCGGTTCGCTCGGACATCTCAGCACCGAGCGCTTCCTCAATCAGGCCGGACTGCAGATGGTCCACGTCCCGTACCGCGGCCAGGCACCGACGACACTCGCGATCTTCGTCGGTGAGGTCGACATTCTGCTCACGACAACATCCGATACGCTGAACGAGCATATCCGCTCCGGCAAGGTGAAGCTGCTCGGCGTCTCGTCGCCTGAGCGCTCCGCCGTTGCTCCTGATGCCGCGCCCATCGGGAACGTCTTGAAAGGGTATTCAGTCGAAACCTGGTTCGGGCTGTTGGCTCCCGCCGGCACGCCGCCCGAGATCGTCGGCAAACTCAATGCTGCCATCAAGACGACGCTGGCGATGCCGCAATTGCGCGACCGCTTTTTGGCCTACGGCGTCGAGGCCGCGACCAGTACTCCAGCCGAACTGTCCGCCATCATAGCAGCTGAAATTCCCGCTTGGCGCAAGGTGATCGAGGAGCGCAATGTCAAGACCGAGTAACTGCTGGAACGCGCGGCCTCTAACCATTCTCAGATACCACAGATCTGCCGTCCAAAGCGCAACTGGGCAACTTGCTCCTTTCAGCTATAACGCGAAAATCAAAGACGGGGACTGGCCGCTTGTGGCGCAAAGCGGCCGTTGAGATGCGCGATCTTAGATCGAGTTACCTTTCGCTGACTGGACCTAGAGGGGCTGCGGCGCCGGCTGGAGCCAATCCCCGTCCGCGCTCGCGTAGCTTGCGGAAGTCGTCTCCGGCGTGGTGCGAGGAGCGTGTCAGCGGCGTGGCTGACACCAGCAGAAAGCCCTTGGCGTAAGCGACCTTCTCATAGGCCTCGAATTCGTCAGGGGGCACGAAGCGCATGACAGCGTGGTGCTTGCGCGTGGGCTGGAGATACTGGCCGATGGTCAGGAAGTCGACGTCGGCGGAACGAAGGTCGTCCATCAATTGCTGGACTTCGCTGCGCTCTTCGCCGAGGCCGACCATGATTCCGGACTTGGTGAATATCTGTGCGTCGAGTTCCTTCACGCGCTGCAGCAGCCGCACAGAATGGAAATAGCGCGCGCCGGGCCGCACTGTCAGATACTTCGACGGCACCGTCTCCAGATTGTGGTTGAACACGTCGGGCTTCGCCGCAATGACGGTTTCGAGCGCGCCCGTTTTGCGCAGAAAATCCGGGGTCAGGATCTCGATCGTCGTAGCCGGACTTGTCGCGCGGATGGCCGCAATCGTCGCAGCGAAATGCGCCGCGCCGCCGTCGGAAAGGTCGTCGCGATCGACCGAGGTGATGGCCACATGCTCCAGTCCGAGCTTGGCCACCGCTTCGGCGACCTTGACCGGTTCATGGGCGTCGAGCGGTCCGGGCAGGCCGGTGCGCACGTTGCAGAACGCGCAGGCGCGCGTGCACGTATCGCCCATGATCATGAATGTCGCGTGCTTCTTCGCCCAGCACTCGCCAATGTTGGGACAGCGGGCTTCCTCGCAGACGGTCACGAGTTTGTTCTCGCGCACGATCCGCCTCGTCTCGGCCCATTCGGCGGAGCCGGGAGCCTTCACGCGGATCCACGCAGGCTTGCTCTGCATGGGCGTGTCGGGACGATTGGCCTTTTCCGGGTGACGCGGCATGTCGGGCCGCAACTTCGTTCTCGGATCGTTGTTGAGGAGATCAAGCACGACTGTCATTTGGTCAGCCTCGTGAATGCGCCAAGTCGCGGACATTCAGCTATCCAAGCGAACTTCGTCAATTCGATTCTTTTTCCTCGAGCAGCGACCCCTTCGTGATCGGGCGCGGCGTTGTGCGGGCGCTCTCGCCGCGCGCGCATCGGCAGGTTCCGACTTCGAGCCTTGCATTGGCATCAGCCGCCGCACCGGTCCGACATTTCGGGTAACCCGTTAGGCCGGTTTTCCGGAGCGTCAGACAAATCCGGACCGATCGCATCGCGCGATGCGACGGCTTGCATCGCAATTTCCAGCAAAATGAACGACATGCGCGCGAACCGTCTTGGCCTTCGTGGTCTGGCACGAATGCTGCACGGGTATCTGCAAAAGCAGCTATCCGCAAAGCAAGCGACAGCTCAAGAACAGACGACGTGAGGGACGTTCAGATGCCAGCCAGTATTCAACTCATCACCTAGAGCCGCGGGCGATATCGCTTGTGTGGCATTGCGCGTTTTCCGCAGCACGCGGAGCGCAATGAACGTGGACGCCTGTCTTCGGCTTGGCATGCAATGGAGAGCGTAATGAAGGTTGCGGACGCGCATGATCTGGATCCGCTGGAAACCCGGGAGTGGCTGGATGCCTTGTCGGCAGTCCGGGGCCATCGCGGCAATGACCGGGCCGAGTTCGTCGTCAACGCGGTTATTGATGCCGCGCGCCGTGCCAAGCTTCAGATAGCGCAATCGCTGACGACGCCCTATTGCAACACGATCCCGCCGGATCAGCAGCCGGCGCTTCCGGGCGATCGTGCGATCGAGCACAAGCTTCGCTCGATCATCCGGTGGAACGCTCTTGCGATCGTGCTGCGCGCCAACAAGGACAGCTCGGAGCTAGGCGGACATATCGCAAGTTTCCAGTCGGCTGCCACGCTCTACGATATCGGCTTCGGCCACTTCTGGCATGCACCGACGGATAGCCATGGCGGCGATCTGATCTTCGTGCAGGGTCATTGCTCTCCCGGCATCTACGCGCGCGCCTTTCTCGAAGGACGGCTGAGCGAGGAGCAACTTCTCGGTTTCAGGCAGGAGACCGGCGGCAAGGGCTTGTCGAGCTATCCTCACCCGTGGCTGATGCCGGACTTCTGGCAGTTCCCGACAGTGTCGATGGGACTGGGGCCCTTGGTGGCGATCTATCAGGCGCGGTTCCTGAAGTATCTCCAGAACCACAAGCTGGCGGAGACATCGAATCGCAAGGTCTGGGCCTTCATGGGCGACGGCGAAACGGACGAGCCGGAATCGCTCGGCGCGATTTCGCTCGCCGGCCGTGAAAATCTCGACAATCTGATCTTCGTCATCAACTGCAACCTCCAGCGGCTCGACGGGCCCGTTCGCGGTAACGGCAAGATCGTCCAGGAACTCGAAAGCGTTTTCCGCGGCGCGGGCTGGAACGTCATCAAGGTGCTGTGGGGCTCGGGCTGGGATCGGCTGCTCGAAAAGGACAAGAGCGGATTGCTGCTGAAGCGCATGGAGGAGTGCGTTGACGGCGAGTACCAGGATTACAAGAGCAAGAGCGGCGCCTACATCCGCGAACATTTCTTCGGCAAGTACGATGAGTTGAAGCAGCTCGTCGCCGATATGAGCGACGACGAGATCTGGAAGCTCGCGCGGGGCGGCCATGATCCGGAAAAAGTGTTCGCGGCCTACGCAGCGGCGGTGAACCACAAGGGCCAACCGACGGTGATCCTGCCGAAGACCGTCAAGGGCTATGGCATGGGCGAGTCCGGCGAAGGCCAGATGATCGCGCATCAGGCCAAGAAGATGACGCAGGATGCGCTGCGCGGCTTCCGTGATCGCTTCCAGGTGCCGGTCGCCGACGATGAACTGGCGAAGGTGCCTTTCCTTCGCCTGCCGGAAGACAGCCCGGAGATGAAGTATTTCCGCGCGCAGCGCGAAAAGCTCGGCGGAAGCCTGCCGCAGCGCCGGCGCAAGTCAGCATCTCTGCCAATTCCGCCGCTGTCCACGTTCCAGCGGCTGCTCGATGCGACGGGCGACCGCGAAATCTCGACGACGATGGCGTTCGTGCAGATGCTCGGTACCCTCGTGCGCGACAAGGCGATCGGCAAGCACATTGTGCCGATCGTGCCGGACGAATCCCGTACCTTCGGCATGGAGGGCATGTTCCGCCAGCTCGGCATCTATTCATCGGTCGGCCAGCTCTACCGGCCGCAGGATGCCGATCAGCTGATGTACTACCGCGAGGACAAAACCGGGCAGGTGCTGCAGGAGGGCATCAACGAAGGCGGCGCGATGTCGAGCTGGATCGTCGCGGCGACGTCTTACAGTACGAACAACGTGCCGATGATTCCGTTCTACATCTACTATTCGATGTTCGGCCTGCAGCGCGTCGGCGACCTCGCCTGGCTCGCCGGCGATATGCGTGCCCGCGGCTTCCTGCTCGGTGGCACCGCCGGCCGCACCACGCTGAACGGCGAAGGGTTGCAGCACGAGGATGGTCACAGCCACGTCCTCGCCGCCACGATCCCGAACTGTGTGTCGTACGACCCGACCTTTGCCTATGAGGTCGTGACGATCGTCCGCGAAGGCATGCGGCGCATGTACGAGGTGCAGGAGGACGTCTATTACTACATTACCCTGATGAACGAGAATTATCAGCATCCCTCGCTCGCCGACGCCGGCAAGGGGGCGGAGGAGGGGATTCTCAAGGGGCTCTATCTGCTGAAGAGCGGTGGCGAGACGGCGAAGAAGGGACTTCGCGTCCAGCTCGTCGGCTCAGGCACGATCCTGCGCGAGGTGATCGCGGCCGCCGATCTGCTCAAGGCGGACTTCGGCGTCACCGCCGACATCTGGAGCGCGACCAGCTTCAACGAGCTGCGCCGTGACGGCATGGCGTCGGAACGCTGGAACCTGCTGCACCCGACCGAACCGCGCCGCAAGAGCTGGGTCGAGACGCAGCTGGACGGACATCCAGGGCCGGTCGTGGTCTCTACCGACTACATGCGCAATTACCCCGATCAGATCCGGGAATATGTCCAGGCGGCCGGCCGTCGCTACGTCGTGCTGGGCACGGACGGTTTTGGCCGCAGCGACTATCGCGTGAAGCTGCGAGAATTCTTCGAGGTCGACCGGCATTACGTCGCCGTCGCGGCACTCAAGGCACTGGCCGACGAAGGCGTGATCAAGCCTGCGATCGTGGCCGAAGCCATCGCCAAATACAAAATCGACGCCGGGCGTGCTGCGCCCTGGACCGTGTGAGCGAGTGGAGCCGAGGACAGAGCGATGAGTGGTCTGATCGACATCAAGGTTCCCGATATCGGTGACTTCAAGGACGTCCCGGTGATCGAGGTCTTCATCAAGCCGGGCGACAAGGTGAAGGCCGAAGATCCGCTGGTTGCGCTCGAGTCTGACAAGGCGACCATGGAAGTGCCGTCGCCGCGCGATGGTGTGGTGAAGTCGGTGGTCGTGAAGGTTGGCGACAAGGTCAGCGAAGGCACGGTGGTTGTGCAATTTGACGGCGCCGGTGCTGAACTGGCCGAGGCGCGCCCGGTCGTCAGCGCTCCGCCGTCGCCGGTCAACGCACCGGCGGGTGTTGCCGAGGTGCGAGTCCCCGATATCGGCGACTTCAAGGACGTTCCGGTCATCGAAATCTTCGTGAAGGCCGGCGACAGCGTGAAGGCCGAGGATCCGCTGATCGCGCTGGAGTCGGACAAGGCGACGATGGAAGTGCCGGCGCCTCTCTCGGGCACCGTGCGCGAGATCAAGGTCAAGACTGGCGACAAGGTCAGCGAGGGCGCGATCATCCTATCGCTCGCAACTGGAGCAACACCCTTGCAGGCCGGCATTTCTCCCGTGTCGCCGCCTGCGTCCTCGTCGGCCACCGCCGCTGGAGCGGCGGTGGTCGGCGCCCTTGACGAAAGAAGCTTCGCGCTCGCCTATGCCGGTCCGGCCGTGCGCAAGCTGGCGCGCGAACTGGTTGTCGATCTCGGCAAGGTCAAGGGCTCGGGCAATCACGGCCGTATTCTGCGCGAAGACGTCGAGGCCTTTGCCAAAGGCGGAGCGGCGTCGGCCAAACCGCAAGCAGCGGCCGCAAGCGGAGGCGGCGTCGGCGGCATCGACCTTCTGCCCTGGCCCAAGGTCGATTTTGCGAAGTATGGGCCGATCGAGCGCAAGGAGCTCGGCCGCATCAAGAAGATCTCCGCGGCCAATCTGCATCGCAACTGGGTCGTCATCCCGCACGTAACGACCCACGACGAGGCTGACATCACCGATCTCGAACAATTCCGAGTGACGATGAACAAGGAGCTGGAGAAGAGTGGCGTAAAACTCTCGCTCTTGCCGTTCATGGTGAAGGCGGCGGTAGCGACGCTGCAAAAATTCCCGGAATTCAATGCGAGCCTCGACGGCGACGCGCTCGTCTACAAGAATTACTGGCACATCGGCTTTGCCGCGGACACGCCGAACGGCCTGATGGTGCCTGTGATCCGCGACGCCGACAAGAAATCGCTGCCGGAAATCGCCAAGGAGATGAACGCCCTCGCCAAGGTCGCGCGCGAAGGCAAGATCAAGCCCGACCAGATGCAGGGTGGGACCTTTTCGATCTCCTCGCTCGGCGGCATCGGCGGTATCTATTTCACGCCGATCATCAACGCACCCGAAGTCGCCATCATGGGCGTCTGCAAAGGTTACTGGAAGCAGCATTCCTCCGACGGCAAGGCAGCCAACTGGCGGCTGACGCTGCCGCTGTCGCTGTCCTGGGACCACCGTGTCATCGACGGAGCGGCGGCCGCGCGCTTCAACGTCTACTTCGCCAGCGTGCTCGCCGACTTGCGGCGCGTGCTGTTCTGAGATCGGGGGAAGCAGCATGGCTCAGAAAATCGAAGTGAAGGTCCCCGATATCGGTGACTTCAAGGACGTCGCTGTCATCGAGGTCTTGGTGAAGCTCGGCGAGACCGTCGCGGTCGACACCAGCCTGATCATGGTCGAGTCCGACAAGGCGTCGATGGAGATTCCATCGTCTCACGCCGGAGTCGTGAAGGAGGTCAAGGTCAAGGTCGACGACAAGGTGAGCGAAGGCTCGACCATCCTCGTGCTGGAGGCCACAGGCGCCGCCGCTGCGCCGACGCCCGCGCCGGCATCGCAGCCGTCCGCGGCCGCAACGCCACCAGTTGCGCCTGCCGCGGCATCCCATTCCGGCAAAGCCGACATCGAATGCGACGTGCTGGTGCTGGGCGCCGGTCCCGGTGGCTATTCGGCCGCCTTCCGCGCCGCCGATCTCGGCATGAAGACGGTGCTGGTCGAGCGCTACGATACGCTCGGAGGCGTGTGCCTCAACGTCGGCTGCATCCCGAGCAAGGCGCTGCTGCACACGGCCTCCGTGGTCGACGAGGTCAAACATCTTCCCGATCACGGCATTTCCTTTGGCGCGCCGCAGATCGACCTCGGCAAGCTGCGCGCGTTCAAGGACGGTGTGGTCAAGAAGCTGACGGGCGGCCTTGCCGGCATGGCGAAGGCCCGCAAGGTCGAGGTCGTGACCGGCGTCGGCGCCTTCCTCGACCCGCACCATCTCGAGATAGTCTCGGCCGCGGGCAAGAAGACGGTCAAGTTCGCCAACGCCATCATTGCTGCCGGCAGCCAGGCCGTGAAACTGCCGTTCCTGCCCGACGATCCGCGCATCGTCGATTCGACCGGCGCGCTGCAGCTGAAGTCGATCCCCAAGCGCATGCTGGTGATCGGCGGCGGCATCATCGGTCTCGAAATGGCGACGGTCTATTCGACGCTCGGCACACGTATCGACGTCGTCGAGATGCTCGACGGCCTGATGCAGGGCGCCGACCGCGATCTGGTCAAGGTCTGGGAGAAGATGAACGCGGGCCGTTTCGACAAGGTCATGTTGAAGACCAGGACGGTGGGCGCGAAGGCGACGGACGCCGGGATCGAGGTGAAGTTCGAATGCGAGCAGGCGCCTGCTGAGCCGCAGCTCTATGACCTCGTTCTCGTGTCGGTCGGTCGAAGTCCGAATGGCAAGAAGATCGGCGCTGAAAAAGCCGGTATCGCGGTGACCGAGCGAGGTTTCATCGATGTCGACAAGCAGATGCGCACCAACGTGGCACATATCTTCGCGATCGGAGACGTCGTTGGCCAGCCGATGCTGGCGCACAAGGCCGTGCATGAAGCCCATGTGGCCGCAGAAGTCGCGCATGGCGAGAAGTCGTATTTCGACGCGCGGCAAATTCCTTCCGTCGCCTACACCGATCCCGAAGTTGCCTGGGCCGGCAAGACCGAGGAGCAGTGCAAGGCGGAGGGCATCAAGGTCGGCAAGGCGGTGTTTCCATGGGCGGCCTCCGGTCGCGCCATCGCCAACGGCCGCGACGAGGGGTTTACGAAGCTGCTGTTCGACGCCACGACGCACCGCATCATCGGCGGCGGCATCGTCGGGACGCATGCCGGCGACCTGATCAGCGAAATCTGCCTCGCCATCGAGATGGGCTGCGAGCCGGCGGATATCGGCAAGACAATTCATCCACACCCGACACTCGGAGAGTCCATCGGTATGGCGGCCGAGATGTTCGAGGGTCATTGCACGGACCTTCCGCCACAAAAGAAAAAGTAACGCTGAGGAAGACAGTCATGGTTTCAAGAGCGTGGCGAATTCTCATCCTTCTCGCATTTGTTCTGCTTACGCCCAAGTTGGCGTCGGCGACGGAGGCTCATTGGCCCCAGGTGCTGACTCTCGGCACCGCGTCGGAAGGCGGCACCTATTACGCCTATGGCGAAGGGCTGGCCCGATTGCTCACGCAAGAACTCGGCATCGCGGTAGTGGCACGGCCGACCGGTGGCCCGATTGAGAATATCAAGCTGCTCGAGACCGGTGAAATTCAGCTGGCCTTCGTCACACAAGGCGTGGCGTTGCAAGCCTGGAACGCCGGCGCTGCCTGGACCGATGGGCGGCAATACCGAAACATGCGCGCCATGTTCGCGATGTATGACACACCGTTTCAGTTTCAGGTGCTCAGTGACTCGCGGATTCAATCGTTTGCCGATTTCGCCGGCAAGCGTATCGGTGTCGGACCCGAGGGCGGCACCACCGCCACCTACTTTCCCGAGTTCCTCAAGGCGCTGAAGATCGAGGCCACCTTAGTTCACGGCGATTGGACGGAGCTCGCGGAGAAGTCGTTGGCGCGAAGCATCGATGCGCTCGCGGTTGGCGCCGGCGTGCCGGCTCCGTTCCTTATCGATATCGAGCGAAAGGCGAAGGTGCGTTATCTCCCTCTCACGCGGCAGGAGATCGCAACGCTGCGCCTGGCGATGCCGGAACTCTCCGCATCCGTCGTCGCGGCGGGTTCGTATCCTACTTTGCGGCGCCGGTACGACACAGTCGGTCTGTTCAACTTTGCCGTTGCGCACAAGGATCTGCCGAACGATCTGGTCACGGCCATCGTCGACACGGTGTTCGCCAATAACGAGCGGATGATCGAATTTCATCCGGCGGCGGCGGAAACGATCCCCTCGAACATCGCGCGCAACAATTTCATTCCGCTACATGGTGGCGCGGTCAGTTGGTATCGCAGCAGGGTTACGCCCGGGGTCGTGCAGTCGGACTGAGAAACAGTTTCTAGGGAGGGAATCAGACATGGCAACAGCAACAACGACGGACGGTCACCATTCCGTAAAATGGTATCAGCACCTCTATGTGCAGGTTCTGGCCGCAATCACCGTTGGCATATTGCTGGGGCATTTTTATCCTCAGATCGGCGAACAGATGAAGCCGCTCGGCGATGCGTTCATCAAATGCATCAAGATGATCATCGCCCCGATCATCTTCTTCACGGTTGTGCATGGAATTGCGAGCATGCGCGACATGAAGAAGGTCGGACGTGTTGGTTTGAAGGCATTGATCTATTTTGAAGTGCTGACGACGGCTGCGCTGATCATCGGACTTGTGGTGATCAATTTGTGGAAGCCTGGCGTCGGGATGAACATCGATCTGTCGACCGTTGACACAAAATCGATCGCAGCCTTCACCGCGAGGGCGCAGGAGCAGGGCACGATCCAGTTTCTGATGGCCATTATCCCGTCGACGGTCGTCGGCGCTTTTGCCCAGGGCGAAATCTTGCAGGTGTTGTTCTTTGCGATCCTGTTTGCATTTGGGCTGCAGGCTCTCGGTCAACACGGCGAGGGCGTGCTGCGGCTGATCGACGTCGTGAGCCATGTGTTCTTCAAGATCGTGGGCTACATCATGAAAGTGGCGCCGATCGGAGCGTTCGGCGCAATGGCGTTCACGATCGGCAAGTATGGTGTTGCGACGCTGATTTCCCTAGGGAACTTCATGTTAGCGTTTTACGCAACATGCTTATTGTTCGTCTTCGTCGTGCTCGGCGCAGTTGCTGCCCTTTGCAACTTTTCGATCTTCAAGTTCATCCGTTATATCAAGGAAGAATTGCTGATCGTGCTTGGCACTTCGTCGTCGGAAACAGTGCTGCCGCGCATGATCGCCAAGATGGAAAATCTTGGCTGTGAAAAGTCGGTCGTCGGTTTAGTCATTCCGACCGGCTATTCGTTCAATCTCGATGGCACTTGTATTTACTTGACGATGGCCGCGATCTTCCTGGCGCAGGCGACCGGTACGGACCTGACGATCTGGCAAGAGCTCGGCATCATCGGTGTTCTGCTCCTGACATCCAAGGGCGCCGCCGGTGTCACGGGATCCGGCTTCATCGTTCTGGCCGCAACACTTGCATCCGTCGGGACGATTCCGGTCGCGAGCATCGCCTTGATCCTTGGCATTGACCGCTTCATGTCGGAGGCGCGCGCGCTCACCAATCTCATAGGAAATGGCGTTGCGACAGTCGTTGTCGCCAAATGGGAAGGAGCGCTCGATGAAAAGGTGCTCCATCAACGTCTAAACCAGGAGCGCGATGCAGAAGCGGACGATCCGGAGTCCGTGAAGATTGCCGATGACGAGATGGAGGCAGGCGCGCCTCGACCGGTCGTCGCTTGACCTTGAAAACGGAAGCGCAGGAAACGCTAAACGAGGAGTTGATCATGACTGAAGTAGTAATTGTGTCTGCTGCCCGAACGCCGGTCGGTGCGTTCAACGGAGCGCTCGGCTCGATCTCTGCCCATGAATTGGGGGCCATTGCCATCAAAGGCGCGCTCGAACGAGCCAAGGTCGCCCCGGAAGATGTCGATGAAGTGATCCTGGGCCAGGTACTATCTGGCGGTGAGGGGCAAAATCCTGCGCGGCAGGCCGCCATGGCGGCCGGTATTCCGCAGGAGAAGACGGCTTGGGGCATGAATCAGCTTTGCGGTTCGGGCCTGCGCTCGGTGGCGCTCGGCTTGCAGCAGATCGCCAACGACGATGCGAAAATCATCGTCGCCGGCGGCATGGAGTCCATGTCGATGGCGCCGCATCTGTCGCACATGCGCAATGGCACCAAGATGGGCGACATCAAGTTCGTCGACTCCATGCTGAAGGACGGCCTGCTGGATGCATTCCACGGTTATCACATGGGAGTCACCGCGGAGAACATCGCTGCCAAGTGGCAGATCTCCCGGGAGGAGCAGGACGCGTTCGCCACCAGTTCGCAGAACAAGGCCGAGGACGCGCAGAAGGCCGGCCGGTTCAAGGACGAGATCATTCCCGTCACCGTCAAGACCAGGAAGGGCGACGTCGTCGTCGATCAGGACGAGTATATCCGCCCGGGCACGACCCAGGACGCGCTGGCGAAACTGAAACCCGCCTTCAACAAGGAGGGCACGGTAACTGCCGGCAACGCCTCCGGTCTCAACGACGGCGCGGCCGCGCTGGTGTTGATGAGCGCCGACGAAGCCAGCAAACGCGGCCTCACGCCGCTTGCGAAGATCGTCTCCTGGGCGACCGCGGGCGTCGATCCCGCGGTGATGGGGTCCGGCCCAATTCCGGCGTCGCGCAAGGCGCTGGAAAAGGCCGGCTGGAAAGTCAGGGATCTCGATCTCGTCGAGGCCAACGAGGCTTTCGCGGCGCAGGCCCTCGCGGTCAATAAGGACATGGGTTGGGATCCGTCGATCGTGAACGTGAACGGTGGCGCCATCGCGATCGGGCATCCGATCGGCGCATCCGGCGCGCGCGTTCTGACGACGCTGCTGTTCGAGATGCAGAAGCGCGGCGCGAAGAAGGGGCTTGCCACGCTGTGCATCGGCGGCGGCATGGGCGTCGCCCTGACGGTCGAGCGCTAGACCGGCGGACGGGCCGGTCGTTCCGGCCGGAGCGAGGCGCGGACGGCACCGGGCCGCCCGCGAACGACAACGGCTCCCCGAGAGCCGGCAAATACAAGTTCAATCGATCAAAATCAGGAGGAGACCATGTCCAGAGTTGCGGTGGTGACGGGCGGTACACGAGGCATAGGTGAGGCGATCTCGATCGCGCTCAAGGCGGCCGGCTACAAGGTGGCGGCGAGCTATGCCGGCAACGATGAGGCGGCTGCGAAGTTCAAGAGCGAGACCGGCATCAACGTCTACAAATGGGACGTGTCGAGCTACGACGCCTGTGTCGCAGGGCTCAGGCAGGTCGAGGCCGATCTGGGCCCGGTGGATGTACTGGTCAACAACGCCGGTATCACCAAGGACGGCATGTTCCACAAGATGACGCCGGACCAATGGTATGCGGTCATCAACACCAACCTCAACTCGCTGTTCAACATGACGAGGCCGGTGTGGGAAGGAATGCGCGAGCGCAAGTTCGGCCGCGTGATCTGCATCTCCTCGATCAACGGCCAGAAGGGCCAGATGGGCCAGGTCAACTACTCCGCCGCCAAGGCGGGTGACATGGGCTTCGTGAAGGCACTGGCCCAGGAGGGAGCTCGCTCCGGCATCACCGTCAACACCATCTGTCCCGGGTACATCGCCACCGAGATGGTCAAGGCGATCAACCCCGAGGTCGTGGCCAAGAACATTCTTCCCCTGATCCCGGTCGGCCGTTTGGGCGAGCCGCACGAGATCGCGCGAACGGTGCTGTTCCTGGCATCGGACGATGCCGGCTTCATCACGGGCTCGACGATATCCGCAAACGGCGGCCAGAGCATGGTCTGAGGCACTGCCATGTCGACGCAGCCACAAGGGGATCTGACGACGCGAACGCTCGCCATGCCTGCGGATGCAAATCCGAGTGGCGATATCTTCGGCGGCTGGGTGCTTTCCCAAATGGATATCGCGGGTGGCATCCATGCCGGCCAGCGTGCGCAGGGGCGTGTCGCGACGGTTGCGATCGAGGCGATGCATTTCATCAAGCCGGTCCATGTCGGAGACGTTCTCTGCGTTTACGCCGCGGCCGAGCGTGTGGGGCGGACATCGCTGGCGATCCGCCTGGAAGCCTGGGCGCTGCGCCGCCGCCTGGGGGACCGTGTGAAGGTGACCGAAGGCATCTTTACGTTCGTCGCGCTCGATGCCGAAGGACGACCTGCGCCGATCGCAGACGTGACCGACGCCGCTGCCACAAATCAACACCGCACCACTCACTCATGAAGGAGACGGACATGTCTAACAACAAATCAACGCCGAACGCAGATTGGGGCCTCCCCGGGTTCGATTTCGCCAAGCTCATCGAATCCTGCCAGATCAGCGGCGTCGACATGATGTCGTTGATCGACATGGAGAAGAAGAACATCGACGCGCTCACCGAGGTCAATCGTTCGGCGTATGAGAGCTGGCGAAACCTGATGGCGCGGCAGACGGAGGTCTTCCAGGAAACCATGAAGGCGATCGCCGCCGAGGCAGGCAACGAAACCGTTGCGGGGCGGCGCGCTGAAATCGCCCGGCAGGGATTCGAGAAGGCTCTCGCCAACATGCGCCAGCTCGCCGAGACCGCGACCGAGTCTCAGAAGCAGACAATCGAAATCATGCGCCGGCGCTTCGAGGAAGGGATGGCCGCGATGCGCACCCGTGGCGGAAGCACCTGAAGGCCGCCGGCCGAGCAAGAGCAGGAGAGGGGCGCATCCGCCTCTCTAACCAAGGGTAGAATCGGGGAATATGATGGATCAGGATCAGGGACTGAGGGAAGCCGCACTCGAATATCATCGCCTGCCGACGCCGGGGAAGATCTCCGTCGTGCCCACGACGTCCATGGCAACGCAGCGCGATCTGGCGCTGGCGTATTCACCCGGCGTGGCGGAACCTTGCCTGGTCATCGCCAAGGATCCCTTGCAGGCCGATGAACTGACGGCGCGCAGCAACCTCGTGGCCGTCATCACCAACGGTACCGCCGTGCTTGGTCTCGGCAATATTGGCCCGCTGGCGAGCAAGCCGGTCATGGAAGGCAAGGCGTGCCTGTTCAAGAAGTTCGCCGGAATCGACGTATTTGATATCGAACTCGCCGAGAACGATCCTGACGCGCTGATCGAAACGATCGTCAGGATGGAGCCGACCTTCGGCGGCATCAACCTGGAGGACATCAAGGCGCCGGAATGCTTCTACATCGAACAGAAGCTCCGCGCCCGAATGAAAATTCCCGTCTTTCACGACGACCAGCATGGTACCGCGATCATCGCAGCGGCGGCGATCCTCAACGGGCTGAAGCTGGTGAAAAAGGACATCGCTGACGTCAAGCTGGTTTGCTCCGGCGCCGGTGCAGCGGCGCTTGCGTGTCTCGATCTCATTGTCAGTCTCGGGCTGCGACACGATAATATCATCGTGACCGATGCGAAGGGCGTGGTGTATGCCGGTCGCACCGAAGGCATGGACGACAATAAGGCGCGCTACGCCGTAACGACGGACGCGCGAAAGCTGGACCAGATCATCCAGTATGCGGACATTTTCCTCGGTTTGTCGGCCGGCAACGTGCTCACGCCTGACATGGTCAAGAAGATGGCGCGAGATCCCCTGATCTTCGCCATGGCCAACCCGATACCCGAAATCATGCCGGAGGACGCGCTGGCGGTCCGTCCCGATGCGATCATCGGGACGGGACGTTCGGACTACCCCAACCAGATCAACAATGTGCTGTGCTTTCCGTTCATCTTCAGGGGCGCGCTGGATTGCGGGGCGACCACGATCAATGAGGAGATGAAGCTCGCGACGGTGCGCGCACTCGCGGATCTGGCGATGACGGAGGTGCCCGAGGTGGTCGCCGTCGCTTATAAGGGAGAAGGGTTGCGTTTTGGCCGCGACTATCTCATTCCCAAGCCGTTCGACCCGCGGCTGATCGAAGTGATCGCGCCGGCGGTGGCCAAGGCCGCAGCCGACACCGGTGTCGCCAGGCGTCCGATCGCCGATATGGAGGCCTATCGTCAGAAGCTCGGCCGGTTCGTCTACCAGTCCGGCAACGCGATGCAGCCGGTCTTCTCGGTGGCGAAGGGAAGCGGCAAGTCCCTGCTTCTGGCCGAAGGCGAGGACGAGCGTGTGCTGCGCGCAGCACAAGTTATCGTCGATGAGCAGATTGGCAGACCGCTGCTTCTCGGCCGGCCTTCGACGATCGAGGAGCGGATCAAGGCCTTCGGTCTCCGGCTCAAGCCAGGCAGCGACTGCGAGATCATCGATCCGCACGACACGCAGGTCTATTCCAAGTGCGCGGAAGTGTATCATGCGCGCAGAAAGCGCGATGGCGTGTCGGCCGCGCTGGCCCTCTCGGAAACGCGAAGCGACGCGACGGTGCTCGCGTCGATCCTGCTCGAGAGGGGTATCGGCGATGCGATGCTGTGCGGGGTCATCGGAAGGACCGCCAGTCACCTCACCGCCATTCGCCACGTGATCGGGACCCGGGACGGCGTGCGCACGCTCGCCGTGATGCAGATGCTCATTCTCCCAAAGCATCAGCTGTTCATTTGCGACACGCACTGCAATCTCAATCCGACCGCCGAGCAGGTGGCCGATATTGCATTGCTGGCGGCGGCCGAGGTCAGGCGGTTCGGCATCACGCCGAGGGTGGCGCTGTTGTCGCATTCGAGCTTCGGAAGCTCCGCGGTCCCGGAAGCGCACAAGATGCGGGAGGCACGTGCGATCATTCGCGAGCGATCGCCCGACCTGGCGGTGGAAGGCGAGATGCGCGGGGATGCCGCGCTGTCGCAGTCGGTACTTGATCACGAGTTTTCCGATTCCGGCTTCGTGGGTCCGGCGAATGTGCTGGTGATGCCGAATCTCGATGCCGCCAATATCTCCTACAATTTGTTGCGGATGGCGGCGGGACAGGGGCTGACCGTAGGAGGCATTCTGCTCGGGGCAGCAAAGCCGGCCCATATCCTCACACCATCGTCCACGGTGCGGCGCATCGTGAACATGGCTGCCGTCGCGGTCGCAGACGCCGTTTCGGAGCGGGCTTGATCGGCAAGACGCGGTTAGACGAGCTGTGAACTCGATCGGTTGAGGCCATCATGAGCGAACCGCAGTTGGGAAAATCCCGAATCGTGATCGTCGGAGGCGGAGCCGGCGGATTGGAGCTGGCGACGCGTCTCGGCGACAAATACGGGCGCAAGGGAAAGCTGGACATCACGCTGATCGAGCGAAACCGCACGCATGTGTGGAAGCCGAAGCTCCACGAGATTGCCGCGGGGAGCATGGATATATCAGCTCACGAGGTCGACTATCTTGCGCAATCCTACTGGCACGGCTTTCGTTACCGGATCGGGGAGATGACCGGGATCGATCGGGATCGCCGTCAGGTGCAGGTGGCGCCGTATTTCGACGCTGAGGGCCGCGAGGTCACGCCGAAGCGGACCTTTGGCTATGATGTCCTTGTCATCGCAGTCGGAAGCCAGAACAACGACTTTGGCACGCCTGGCGTCGTCGAGCATGCGATCAAGCTCGAATCGCAGTCGGACGCACGTCGATTCCACGAAAGAATGGTCAATGCGTGCATCCGTGCGCACGCCCAATCGTCGCCGCTGGGAGCGCACCAGTTGAAAGTCGCAATCATCGGCGCCGGCGCGACCGGCGTTGAACTTGCGGCCGAGCTCCACAGAACGACGCGTGAAGTGGTGGCGTATGGCCTCGATCAGGTCGATCCCCAGAAGGACATCAGGATTACGCTGATTGAAGCCGCCGAACGGGTGCTGCCCGCCTTGCCCGAACGGGTTTCGAAAGAGACGGAAAAGTTGCTCGTCAGGCTCGGTGTCAATCTGCTGGTGGGCGCCAAGGTCTCCGAGGTCGGCGCCGACCGTGTGAACCTGACGGACGGCCGGACGATCCCCGCCGAATTGATCGTCTGGGCTGCGGGAGTCAAGGCGCCCGACGTTCTGAAGGATATCGCCGGACTCGAAACCAACCGCATCAATCAGCTCGTCGTTCGGCCGACGCTGCAAACAACGCGCGACGACGGCATCTTTGCAATCGGCGACTGCGCGGCCTGCTCATGGGGCAAGCGCGGCAATGTACCGCCTCGCGCACAGGCGGCTCATCAGCAGGCCTCCCACCTCTATTCACAGATTCCGCAATATCTGCAGGGCAAACCGCTCAAGGACTATCGGTATCGGGACTTCGGATCACTGGTGTCGCTCGGCGAATTCAGCACTGTCGGCTCGATGATGGGGGCGCTCGTTGGCGGCAACCTTGTATTCGCAGGCATCTTCGCAAGGATGATGTACCTGTCGCTCTACAAGATGCACGAGCACGCGCTGCATGGTTCGGTGAAGGTTGCGCTCGACACGCTGGCCCGCCTGATTACCCGCCGCACCGAGCCGCACGTGAAGCTCCATTGATTGCAGGGCATGATTGGGATGGATGCTTTGTCGGCCGTTGTGCACTTGTTTGGCGGTGAGGCACTGCGCCGAACCTGGAGGGAAAGCTGATGGACGTCGTGGTCCTTGCGCGCATCCAGTTCGCCGCCAATATCACGTTCCACATTCTGTTTCCCTCGATTTCGATCGCGCTGGGCTGGGTTCTGCTGTTCTTTCGGCTAAAGCACCTGCGCGCGACCGACCCGCAGCAGAAAGTGGATTGGCTGCGCGCCTACCGGCTCTGGACCAAGATATTCGCCCTGACATTCGCGCTCGGGGTCGTCAGCGGCGTCACCATGAGCTTCCAGTTCGGCACCAACTGGCCGGGCTACATGGAGCGCGTCGGCAATATCGCCGGCCCGCTGCTCGGCTATGAAGTGCTGACCGCCTTCTTTCTGGAAGCTGGCTTTCTCGGCGTGATGCTGTTCGGCCACCGTCGGGTCGGTGAGATGATTCACCTTGGATCGACCTTTCTGGTCGCCTTCGGTACGATGCTGAGCGCATTCTGGATCCTTGCTCTCAATTCCTGGATGCAGACGCCGGCGGGATACGAAATAATCGATGGCCAGTTTCACGCGCGAAACTGGCTGGAAATCATCTTCAATCCGTCCTTCCCGTATCGCTTCGTCCACATGATGCTGGCATCCGCGCTGACCTGCGCGTTCCTGCTCATCGGGATCAGCGCCTGGCAAATTCTCAAGGGGGTCGCGATGGCCAGCGCGTCACGCGTATTGCGGACCGGGCTGATACTCGCCTCCCTGGCTATGCCGGCGCAAATAGTGGCGGGTGATCTTCACGGGCTCAATACGCTCAAGCATCAGCCGCAGAAGGTCGCGGCGATGGAAGGCGTTTGGGAAACAACGCGCGGGGCGCCGCTTCTTCTGTTCGCGATCCCAGACGATGCGACGAGATCGAACCGATTCGAGCTGGGCGTGCCGAAACTTGCGAGCCTGATCCTGCGGCATGATGCTGACGGCGAGATCAAGGGACTGAACGAGTTTCCATCGGCTCATCCGCCGGTCTTTCCGGTGTTCTGGTGTTTCCGGATCATGGTCGGGACCGGCATCCTGATGCTGCTTGTCGCCTGGATCGGTCTGTGGAGGCATTGGCGCGATCGATGGGATTTCGCCCGAATGCCACGGCCAATGCTCAAGCTGTTTGCCGCGATGACCTTTTCAGGTTGGGTCGCGACCATCGCGGGATGGTACGTCACGGAGATCGGGCGCCAGCCCTTCATCGTTGCCGGCCTCATTCGAACCAGCGACGTCGCCTCTCGTGTGCCTTCGTCGAGCATTGCCGTGACGCTCAGCATCTACATTGCGGTCTATCTGGCGCTGCTCGTCGCTTATGTCGGCGTACTGAAGCACATGTCGGAAACGTCAGAAAAGAAGCCGGGCATGTTCGCATCGGAGGGCTTGGCGGAGGGCCCGCGGGAGTATCAGCGCCAGGAGGAATTCGTATGATCTCAATGTCGTTCGACGAACTGCTCCCGCTGATCTTCATCGGCCTGATGGGGATGTCGCTGCTCATCTACGTCGTGAGCGACGGATACGATCTCGGGGTCGGCATGCTGATGCATCGGGCGACGCCCGAAGAGCGGAATACCATGGTTGCATCCATCGGTCCGTTCTGGGATGCCAACGAAACCTGGCTGGTTCTTGGCGTCGGCCTGCTCCTGATTGCCTTCCCCAAGGCGCATGGATTGGTGCTGTCCGAACTGTATCTGCCGACAGCCCTCATGCTGGTTGGCCTGATCCTGCGCGGCGCGGCCTTTGATTTCAGGGTCAAGGGCAAGGCCAGCCGGAAGGCGATGTGGGATCGCCTGTTCATCGCCGGATCGATGCTCGCGTCCGTGTGTCAGGGCTGGATGCTCGGCCGCTACATCAGCGGCTTCGGCGAGGGCTGGAACTATCCGATCTTTGCGGGCGCCATTGCGGTGGCGCTGCCGATGGCATACGCGCTGCTCGGCGCGACATGGCTGGTGATGAAGACGGACGGCGAACTTCAGGAAAAGGCGATCGAGTGGAGCAAGATTGCCTGGCCGCCGATGGTCGTGGGCTTGATACTGATCTCGATGGCAACGCCGTGGATCAGCGAGACCGTTCGTGTCAGATGGTTTACATTGCCGGCGATGATTGCGGTGGTGTCGATCCCGATCACGACGGGCATTGCACTGTTGGCGGCGCGCCTCCTGCTCGGGTCGCCGGCCGTGCGCGGCAGCCTGTGCTGGCTGCCCTTCGCATTGCTGGTGCTGGTCTTCTTCCTGAGCTTCCTCGGCCTCAGCTACAGCATCTATCCCTTCGTGGTGATCGACAGGCTCACCGTCTGGCAAGCCGCCAGCAGCCCCGAGTCGCTCAAAATTATCCTGATCGGGGTTTGCGTCACGTTGCCTGTCATTATCGCCTACACCGGATTTTCCTATCGCGTATTCCGGGGCAAGACCATAGAGTTAGACTATGCATGAGCGGTCGTCCGTCGTGGCTGGCGCTCCTCGGATTTGTCTGGTTGCCGAGATGACGGACCTTCCATCGCTGGTGAACATCAAGGGGAGTTCCGAAATCAGTTCGGTGGCGCCTGGTTCGACGCGTTGGCTTGTGCGCGGAGCAATTGCAGTCGCGCTGGTCATGGCCGCTTCGTGGCTCGGATATGCAGTGGCTTTTCAGCGCGGACTGGAGTATTTGCGCGCCGCCGCCCAGCAGCGGCTGGCCGTGGAGGCCGTCCGGCTCGACGGTCATCTTTCAAGATTTGAATACCTGCCGTCCTTGCTCGAGACGTCCCCCAGTGTCTTCCGGCTGCTCGGCGCGCCCGGCGATCCCGCACTGCGGCAAACCGTCAGCCAGTACTTGAAGTCGATCAATCTGCTTGCGGGAGCCGAAAATCTCTACGTCCTCGGCGTCTCCGGCGATACGCTGGCCGCGGCTGATTTCGAGCAGCCGGGCACGCCGTTTGGCCAAAACCTGTCGTACCGTCCCTATGTCAGCGAGGCTCTTTCGAAAGGTCGAGGGACGTTCTTCGGCGTCGGCATTACCAGCGCGCGCGCCGGCTACTATCTCTCCTATGCCCTGAAGGACGGCGGGGAGACGAGGGGTGTTGCCACCGTCAAGGTCAACCTGGAATCGTTCGAGCATGGATGGCGCGACGTTGAGAGCGATATCCTTTTGCTCGACGAACGCCGGGTCGCGATACTCTCGTCCCGCGACGCGTGGCGCTTTCGTCCGATGGCGCCGGTGTCGCATCAGATGCGCGATGAGATTTCGCGATCCAAACCGTACGGCAACCACGAACTGACGCCGCTCGGATGGACCTTCGTCGCCCAGTTCTCGGATGGCGCTGCACGCATCGCCGCAGAAAACGGCGCGGCCTACACCCTCAGCGAACGGCCAATCAACCGCGGTCTGTGGAAGCTGGTCCTGCTCGACGATGAGGCGCCGACGCGGCAGACCGCGCTGATCATCGGCGCGATGTCGGGCCTCGCCTGCATCGTTGCGTTGCTGGCGGCCGGTCTGGTCGAGCAGCGCAGGCGAGCGATCAAGCAACGCCTGGCCAACCAGGCGGCGTTGCAGGCGGCAAACGACATGCTCGAGATCAGGGTGCAGGAACGAACCGCCGAACTGCGGGCCGCGCAGGATGATTTGGTCCATGCCGGCAAGCTCGCCGCCCTCGGCCAGATGTCGGCCGGAATCGTGCATGAACTCAACCAGCCTCTGGCCGCCCTGCAGACGGCCGCCGACAATGCCGTTCTGCTCGTCGACCGCGGGTCGATCGGCGATGCCCGCGGAAATCTCACTCGAATTGGCGAATTGATACGCCGGCTCGGACGTTTGACCGGCCAACTGCGGGTCTTCGCATACAAGTCAAGCAGCCCGCTTGACGCGGTCTCCGTCGAACATGCCGTGGCCGAATCGCTCAAGATACTCGCCGGGCGCGTCAAGGAAGGGGGAGTGACCGTCGTGACCGACGTTGACGCGACTATCTGCGTCGTCGCCGATCAGACGCGGCTTGAGCAGCTGTTGTGCAACATCGTGGCGAATGCGCTGGACGCCGTGGAGAGCACGGACCGGAAGTCGATCCTGATCCGTGCGCGCCGGGAAGAGGGGCAGACCGCGCGCTGCCGCATCGTTATCAGCAACAGCGGTCCTGCAATCGCGCCCGATGTCCTGCAGCGCATGTTCGAACCGTTTGTGACGACCAAGCCTGCGGGCAAAGGGCTCGGTCTTGGTCTTATGCTCTCCAACCACATCGCGCACTCCTTTGGCGGCGAACTGCGCGCACGAAACCTGACGCCATGCGGCGCCGAATTTGTAGTGACCCTTCCATTGGCTGGCACATCAGAGGTTTCGCATGAGCGATGACCAATCGATCGGCGTGATCTACGTCGAAGACGACAACGATGTCCGGATCGGCGGCGTTCAGGCGCTTGAACTTGCCGGGTTTTCCGTCTCGGGGTTCGCCTCGGTCGAGGCCGCCAGCGTGTCGGTCCGTGCCGACATGCCGTTCGTCGTGGTCTGCGACGTACGTCTGCGTGGCAAGAGCGGCCTTGAATGGCAATCCGATCTGCACAGGTTGGATCAGGATCTGCCGGTGATCCTGATCACCGGCCACGGCGATATTTCCATGGCCGTGCAGGCGATGCGAAACGGCGCCTACGACTTCATCGAGAAGCCGTGCTCGTCGGAGCAGCTCGTCTCCGTGGTGCGCAGGGCGGTCGAAAAGAGACGGTTGACCCTGGAAGTGCGCGCGTTGCGATCCGTCCTTGCGGATCGCCAGGGCATCGAGGCGAGCCTGCTGGGCCGGTCGCCGCAGATATTGGAAGTGCGCAGGCTTGTATCCACATTGGCCGCGACCAATGTCGACGTCACGATCTATGGCGAAACTGGAACCGGAAAGGATGTGGTTGCGCGCTGTCTCCACAATCACAGCGGGCGACGCGGCGGCCATTATGTCGCGGTGAACTGCGGCGGCCTCCCCGAATCGCTGGTCGAGAGTGAGTTGTTCGGCCATGAGGTAGGAGCGTTCACCGGCGCCACCCGTCAGCGTATCGGAAAGATCGAATATGCGAATGGCGGAACGCTGTTCCTCGACGAAATCGAGAGCATGCCGCTGAGCGTGCAGGTGAAGTTGCTGAGGTCGCTGCAGGATCGATCGATCGAACGCGTCGGAACGAACAAGCCGATCTCGGTGGATTGCCGCGTCGTTGCGGCGAGCAAGACGAATTTACTCGAGTTGAGCGAGAAGCGGTTGTTTCGCGCCGATCTCTACTATCGCCTTGGCGTCGCATTCATCGAACTGCCGCCGCTTCGCGAGCGCCGCGAAGACATTCCCCTGCTGTTCGAGCACTTCACGCTGGACGCCGCCAGACGGTTCGAGCGCGACGCGCCGATACTGGACGAGCAGACGCTGTCCGTCTTGCTGGCCTATTCGTGGCCGGGAAACGTACGGGAGCTCCGTAACGTCGCCGATCGCTTCGTACTTGGCGTGCTCGACGGCAAGGTCATCAACAAGCCCGGGTTGGGTGCATCGGATGTGTCGCTGCCTCGACAGTTGGAGAACATCGAGCGGTCGATCATCGAGGACGCGCTGCGGCGCAAGCAGGGCGACGTTCAGGCGACGGCAACGCTTTTGGGCATCCCGAAGCAGACGTTGTACGACAAGATCAAACGCCTTTCCGTCAACGTTGACGGGATCAGGGAAGGCTCAACCGTTCGCGCTGGATCCTGAGACCCCGGCGAACCATTGCGACGGGCGAGCACGCTGACCGAACCCGTGCCTTTGGCCTGACATGGCGAGCGGCGATGGCACGAGAACAAAAGGGCGCCGGATAGAAGCGGCCCGCAACCGGAAACGAACGAACCATTCAATCTTGCGAGGGAAGCGATGAATCGGCCATTCAATATGCCTGACGAGTTTGTCGAAGGATTCATGAAAGCGGGTGCGAGCCTGTGGCGGTCGCTAGGATGGACACCGAATGGCGATCGTGACGGCGCGGGCCTCGGCGCAACGCTGAATTCATCGGGGCGCATCGCCGAATTGCAGGCTGACCACCTGATGCGCCTGTACCAACTCACGGAACAGGTCATCAAATCGGCTGCAGGCGTGCAGGGCGAAGGCAGCGTCGAGCCGGCGCGCGGCGATCGCAGGTTCAACGCCACGGAATGGCGGGACAATCCGCTCCATAGTCTGCTGAAGCAATGCTATCTGCTGAATTCGCGCTATTGCACCGACTTCGTCGAAGCGCTGGATCTGGACGAAAAGGAGAAGCATCGGCTGCGTTTCTTCACGCGCCAACTCGTCGAAGCGATGAGTCCGACCAATTTTCTTGCCACCAATCCCGACGTCATCAAGCTCGCGACGGACACCGAAGGCCAAAGCCTCAAGGCAGGCCTGGACAATTTGATGTCGGATCTGGGCAGGGGCAGCCTGACGATCACGGACGAGGGCGCTTTCGAGGTCGGGAAAGACGTCGCGACGTCCAGGGGCGCCGTCGTATTCGAGAACGACCTGTTTCAACTGATTCAATATGAACCGGCGACCGAGCAGGTGGCCGTGCGGCCATTGCTGATCGTGCCGCCCTGCATCAACAAGTTCTATATTCTTGACCTTCAGCCGGCCAATTCCTTTGTCCGGTTCGCGGTCGAGAACGGCATGACGGTCTTCATCGTTTCCTGGCGCAACCCGGATGCCTCTTGCGGGCATTTTGGATGGGATGATTACGTCGAGCATGGCGCCATGCGCGCCGTCGAGATCGCCCGATCGGTTTCCGGTGCTGACAAGGTCAACGTGGTCGGTTGGTGCGTTGGCGGAACGATCCTGTCGTCTGCCCTCGCTATCCTGCGGACGCGAGGTGACGAATCGGTCGCCAGCGTGACACTGCTGACGACCATGCTCGATTTCCGCGAGCCGGGTGACCTCGGCGTATTTGTGGACGAGGATAGCGTGCGACAGCGTGAGCAGACCATTGGGAATGGAGGCATCTACCGCGGTTCTGAACTCGGGTTCGTCTTCCAGACCCTGCGCTCGAAAGAGCTGATATGGCCGAACGTGGTCAACAATTACCTGAAGGGGAAGTCGCCCGAGCGTTTCGATCTCCTGTTCTGGAATGCCGACGTGACGAATCTGCCGGGACCGATGTACTGCTGGTACATCAGGAACATGTACCTGGAGAACAATCTCCGGCACCCGAACAGGTTGACGGTGTGCAACACGTCAGTCGATTTGGGGCGGGTCGACCTGCCTGCCTATGTTCTGGCGACCGTCGAGGACCATATCGTGCCGTGGCGGTCCGCCTATCGGACGACGGGCCTGTTCCGCGGTGACACTCGCTTTGTTCTCGGCGCGAGCGGACATATCGCCGGTGTGATCAATCCGGCGTCGAAGAACAAGCGAAGCTATTGGGTATCGACCGATCGGTGCGACGACCCGGCGACATGGCTGGCCGGTGCCGATGAAAAGCCCGGCAGCTGGTGGAACGACTGGATCGGCTGGCTCAAGCCGCGGGCGGAAGAGCAACTGCCGGCGCGCGCGCAACTCGGCAGCAACCTCTACCCTCCCGGTGAATCTGCGCCCGGCCGATATGTGAGGGAAAAGGCCGACTGACAGGATCAATACTGAGCGTGGATATTCGCGTAACCAAATAGTTTTTATCGGCTTGCGTCTAGCTGGCTGCAGTTTGCCCAAACTGGCCCATGATTGATTGGAGCGAGAATTAAAGTTTTTCAAAGCGTTAGAAGGCGGCGTGTACACGACGTGTGCACCTGGCGATCGAAGACAATCTAGCAGCATCCAGCTTGACCGGGCGAACTGAGCGCGCTGCGGTGTTAGCGGCGGGCCGGCGTTTCAGGTGATGTGATTGCAGCTCAGCAAGCCATTATTGGCGATGCCGGCGAGTGGAGAATCGAAAAATCAGTAGTTGCGGAACGGCCGCTCGTGGCGCAAAGCGGCCATGCAACGATACTTCGACAATACCCGACTGCCACCGTGTCAGCAGTTACACAAAGACCGGCGTGCCGACGTCGCACATGATTTGAGTTGGGTGCCGGCCCCGCACCGACGTCAGATTTTCAGATCCTCTTTCGGTCCTCACAAAGGTCCATCGCGTATGTCAGTGACGCCTCACCGATTGGTGGCAATATACTTAGGCTTGGCCACCTGCTCGCAGGTAGGCGATCTAGCCTGCGATCCTGATGAGCGCGCGCTCAAGGGACGCAAGGAAGAGGTCAACACGTTCGGCTTGGCAAAAGAGCGGAGGGTGCACTTTGAGTGAATCCTCGTTGGCCCCTGTCGTGCACACAAGTACGTCATCGTCCCGCGTTGCGTTCACTACATCCAAAGACATTGCACGCCGGCTTGCCGCCGGCGAGACCTCAAGCCCTATGTCGACGCCAAAAAAGACCACGGTTCGGATTGCGAGAATTCCGTAAGCTGCATCGCAATTTTCTCCAGCCCGGCTCGGAGTCCCGCGCGCCGGGCAATCGCGACGCGCTCCTCAGGGAATTCATGACAGCCGGCAGCAGCTGACGCATGACGAAATCGTCGCCCGCAGCCGAGCCGTGACTGCGTGATCACCGAACCTTCTGTCGACGAGTGTATTGCCGGAAACCGCAGGCTATGCTCTGTGGGGGTTGGAGGCCGTTAACTGCCTCCAGCGATCCGGTGAGTACAGCCGAGAGGCTTTCTCCTACTATTTTGTCACGCGAATTTGACGCTCTTGTTCAAGGGCAGTTCGCGCACGCGCTTTCCTGTGAGAGCAAAAATGGCGTTCGCGAGCGCCGGTGCTGCAGGCGGAACGGGAGGTTCGCCAATTCCGCGCACTTCATTGCCAAGCTGCAATCCCTTGACGATGATTTCCGGTGCCTGATGGAATCTCATTCCCTCGAACATGTGAAAGTTCGTCTGGACCAGCGCGAACTTGTCGTAGGTCAGCTCGCAATTCATTGCGTGGCCCAGGCCCCAGATGATGCCTCCCTGGATTTGCGCCTCGAAATTGATCGGATCGAGAACACGCCCCACGTCGCAAACGGCGTATACTTTGTCGATGCCGATGCCTTGCGCCGTATCGCTCACTTCAATGACTTGGGCCATCGGTACGCCAAATGATAACGTCAGGGCTACCCCGCGAGCGCGCCTGCTATCGATTCGCGGCCCTTTCCATGAGGAAATATTCCGCAAAGTCTCCAGGACCGCCTTCGAGGTCTCATGATTGCAGAGGCGAACAAGTTCTGACATCGGGTCAGCGCCGGCGGCGTGGATCAATTCGTCCAAGAAGGAAGCATGGTGGAACCCATTCGCCGAGGCTCCAACAGACCGCCAGGGGCTGACGGGTACCATTTCTTTCGCGCGGTAACTTGTCACCCGATAGTTCGGTATTGCGAAAGGTTGATCCCAAACGCCATTGACCATCGTAGGATCGGGACCGGGAGGGACAGGCGATTGGAGGCGGTTGAACCAGGAGGCCACCACCGATTGGCCCGCGATGTCCACACTCATGCTCTCGACCTTACCGTCGCGAACCGTTCCCCTTGCGCGCGAGAGCTGCATCGGACGTGGATATTCATGCGTCATGTTTTCTTCGCGGCCCCAAGTCATTTTGACTGGAACGCCTTGCATCGCAACCGCAAGCTCAATGGCCTGCAGTGCATACGTATCGTCGAGCCGTGCTCCAAAGCTTCCGCCAATCGCCTGAACGTGCACATAAACCTTGTCTTCCGGCAGCTGGGCGAGCTTTGAAGCATGCATCTGGAGGAATAGCGGGATCTGCGTTCCAGTCCAGATGTCGATCCGCTCCTTCGTATAGAGCACGACCGCATTCATGGGTTCGAGCGGTGCGTGAGCTACATACGGTGTTCGATACTCTGCCTCTATCGGCTTGGATGCGGCAGTCAATGCTTTCTCGACGTCTCCGTCGTTACGAAGCCTGCTGTCCTGCATGTCTTTGGCGAACGATCCCTCCAGAGCCTTCCACATTTCAGGCGAGTTGGCTGGATAAGCGGGATCGTTCCACTCGATCTTGATCGCTGCCGCGGCCTGAAAGGCTCTCCACGTATTGTCGGCGATGACGCCTACGCCATCTGTGACTGGGACGATCTTCTTCACGCCCCTCATCTTTTCCGCTGTAAAGGCATCATATCGCTTGATCGTGCCTCCCATACCGGGATTTGCGCGCACGGTTGCGTACAGCATCCGCTCCAAACGAATGTCAATCCCATACTGCTGCGTCCCAGTAGACTTCGCTACGATGTCGATCCTGCGCATGCTCTTGCCGATGTAGCGCCACTCCTGCTCCGATCGGAGCGTGACATCAGTAATAGGCTCAAGCTGAGCTGCCTCCACGGCTAGTTCCGCGTAAGCAAACGATTTCCCATTGGGCAGGATGACCCGCCCGTTCTTCGTTTGCAGTTGCGACCGGCTTGTTCCCGATCTCTTGGCGGCTACTTCCTTCAAGGTCTCGCGCGCAACGGCCCCCGCCATGCGGAGTTTATGAAAGCCGTCGGGTACAGTGGAGGAACCGCCCGTAATCTGCATACCTAGCATACGGCTTAATACTTCTCCGCCACTACGCGCACTGCGTGCCAGGAAACCATCATCGAGTGCCGCAAAGGGCAGACCGTCGTCCATGATTCGAGAGTTAAAGTAGACGGCACTTGGCGGACCAGGATCGATGCGGACCGCATTCGGATCCACATCGAGTTCTTCGGCAAGCAGATGGGCTTGCATGGAATAAGATCCCTGGCCCTTGTCGGCTCGCGGAGTAATGAGAGTGACGCCTTTTGCATCTACCCGGACGTAGGGCGTGATGGCGGCTTCGCCCGGCTCAAGACCTTTCAGCAACGGATTAGGAGGCTCCTTGCGGAAGCGGTAGTAGCCGAATGCAATGCCACCAGCGATAGCCGCGGATCCGATCAGAAATGTGCGTCGTGCAATCTTTGCGATCCGAGCCACGTCATTTCCCCTTCATCATTTGAGCTGCGGTTTTGACGGCGAGCCCGATGCGGGTGTAGGTGCCGCATCGACATAGATTTCCACTCATCGCATCGGCAATGTCGGAATCGGTCGGAGTGGGATTCTTTGAGAGAAAGGCAGCTGCGGTCATCATTTGGCCGGGCTGACAATAGCCGCACTGCGCAACCTGGTGCCCGATCCAGGCCTGCTGAACTACATGCGGCGTTTTCGGTGTTCCGAGCCCCTCGATTGTCGTCACGCTGCCACGAACCTCTCCAGCGCCGATAGAGCAGGAGCGGACCGCGGTGCCGTCGACGTGCACGGTGCACGCACCGCACAGGCCGGCGCCGCAACCATACTTCGGTCCCGTAATGCCAAGTTCATCACGAAGCACCCAAAGAAGCGGAATATCCGGCTCGATGTCCAAATCATATTGCTTGCCATTGACAGTCAATTGCATTGCGAATGCTCCAGCAGTTGTGAAAGGGACGATTGGCGCCAGTTCTGCTCTTCAGAAGTCCCCAACACTGTCGGCAGAAGTCCCGCTGGAATGACGCGCGGTCATTTCCCTGTGAGTCGTTCTTCGCTTCTTCGGCTATTACCAGATATGACTATTGTTTTGCTAGTCATTAACGTTCTGACATTCTGGATTTATCGAGATCGGAGCTGGTTTGGGCGGACGACGTGGGCCTCGTCGAAGTCGATCGCGAAGATCTCGCCGCGCACCATGCAGATATCATCGGCCTTTTCCCCCGCACAAACTCTATCATGGGTATTCTGTGCCGCATGAATCGCGAGAACGTCCGAACTCCAATGCGGTCCATCGCAAATGTCGATGTTTCACCACGTCATTCACAAGACAGACGACGTGGTTCGAGAGATCGTCAGCAAGCGGCATACAAGCACCGGGCAGAATGATGACTTGCAAAACACAAGTTATTGTCTATGCTCCGGTCAGATGCTCATTTGGCGTGGGAGGCGGGCCTTGAAACTAGCTACCTATCGTTCCGGTGGTCAAAATAAGATCGCGCTAGTTCATGGCGGCGGCCGCTTGTTGTTTGATCTCGCTACCGCATCGCAGCGGGCCGGCAAACAAAATCCGGCGTTCAGCTCGATGCTTGACCTTGTGGATCACGGCGACGCTGCGCTCGACGAAGCATCCAACCTGTTTGATCGCTATGGGAAAGATCAGGATTTGTGGTCCGCAGTTGCGGAATCCGAAATTCTCGCGCCGTTGCCGGAGCCGCGCCAGATGCGCGACGGCATGTCGTTTCCGGTGCATATCGTTCAAGGCCCGATCGGGCATCTCAAGCTAAAGGCGCGAAATGCCGGCGATGCGGCTGAGCTCGCGCGCCTGCAGGCGGCACCGCTGCCCGAGCTGCCCGAGGTGTATCGCAAGCAACCGATCTACTACATTACCAATCGTTTCAGCGTGAAGGGTCCCAACACGACGGTCAAATGGCCGCGTTACAGCCAGGTGATGGACTACGAACTGGAATACGGCATCGTCACCAGGAGGAGGGGTTCAAATATTCCGGTAGCGAAGGCGAGCGACCACATATTCGGCTACACGATTTTCAACGATTTTTCGGCCCGCGATGCCCAGCGCATGGAGATGGAAGGCCGGTTGGGACCCGCCAAAGGCAAGAGCTTTGATGGCGGCAACGTGCTCGGGCCCTGGATCGTAACACCCGACGAAATCGGCGATCCCTACAAGCTCAAGATGGAAGCCCGCGTCAACGGCGAGATTCGTTCGCAGGGCACGAGCGAAGGCATGCTGTTTTCGTTCGAGGAAATCATCGCCCATATCTCCCGGGATGAGACGTTGATGCCGGGTGAGTTCATCGGCTCCGGTACCGTGGGCAATGGCTGCGGCCTCGAACTTGGCTGGTATCTCGAGAACGGGGATAGCGTCGAGCTCGAAGTCGAGAATATAGGCGTCTTGAAGAACTGGGTCGAGCGTCAAACTTCTTGACGCAAATCTATGACTTGCGAAACGCAAGCCATGGTGTAGCCTGCGTTTCGTAAATCAGATGATGCGGTCGCAAGAGCCGCTGGAAAAAGAGGAGGCAGCTTTGTCCGAGGATGCATTGGTGACGCGCGAACAGCGCGGCAATATTTCCGTTTTGACAATGGTTTATCGGCCGTACAACCTGCTCGGCCCCAAACTCCTCAACGCGATCGTGGAGCAGGTGGAGGCAGCGCAAAAGGCGGGCAGCCGCGCCATCGTCATCCGTAGCGGACTGCGGCATTTCTCCGCCGGCGCAGATCTGGACATCTTCGAGAAGCGGGTGGAGGCGGACAGCGCAGATCAGAGCAATGAAAATCGGCGGCTGAACGGTGTCGAGTTCCTGCGCTTCATGGAGCTGCTGCCAATCCCGTTAATCGCCAGTGTTCACGGCGTTTGCCTGGGTGGCGGTCTCGAGCTTGCGCTATCGTGCGATTACATCATCGCGGCCGCTTCGGCGAAGATCGGCTCGGTCGAGGCGACGCTTGGGCTACATCCGTTGCTGGGTGGGATCCAGCGGCAGGTGCAGCGGATCGGCGCACAGCGTGCCAAGGAAATGTCGATGCTGGCGCGGCGCTACGATGCGCCGACGCTGGAGAAGTGGGGATTGATCAATCTCACAGTTCCGGAAGAGTCGCTGGAGACGGCCACGATGGCCATCGCGGAGGAGTTTGCGCAGGGACCGACGGTGGCGCATGCCGCGACCAAGGAGCTCGCGCATATCGCCGTCAACCAAGGCGTGGTGGCCGCGGACGAGGCGATGGCAAGAGTACAGGCGCCGATTTGGGCGTCGGAAGATCTCAAGACCGGTCTTGCGTCATTCCGCAAGAACGGCCCGGGTCTCGCGAAGTTCGCGGGGCGCTGACATGAGCGGGCCCTTGAGTGGAATTCGCGTCGTCGATTTCTCCCGCGTGCTGGCTGGTCCGCTGTGCGCACGGACCTTGCAGGACCTCGGAGCCGAGGTCATCAAGATCGAACCGCCAAGCCCTGATGTTTCGCGCTTCGCGTTTCCATCGACCGACGGCATGTCGGGTTACTACGCCCAGCAAAATGCCGGCAAACGCAACGTTAGCATCAACCTCAATATCCCCGGCGCCTATGAGCTGGCGCTGAAGCTCTGCGACAGTGCCGATATTGTGGTCGAAAACTTTCGGGCGGGCACGCTGGGTTTCTTCGGGCTGGATTACGCAACGCTGTCGAAGCGCAACCCGCGTCTGATCTACGCTTCGATCACCGGCTATGGCCAAGGCGGTCCTTGGCGCAGCCGGATGGCCTATGCACCAACCGTGCAGGCCGAGGCGGGTTTTACCGCAAATAGCGTCCATCATTATGGCAGCGCGCTGACGGAGCCGCGTACCGACAGCCTGTCGCATGCCGACGTTTACGCCGGATTGCAGGCTGTGATCGCGATCCTCGCGGCCCTCAACAGCCGGCAAAAGACGGGGCAAGGCCAGTATATCGATGTCGCGATGGCAGCGACGCTGCTCGCGGTCAACGAACGCGCGCATGTCGATCTCTCCGATGACGATATCGGGGCGGAGCCCGCGGTGCTCGGAGCAACCGATTGCCCGTTCTTTACCGGGCCGCAAGGTGAACATTTCACGGTCGCGACCAGCATAATCGGCAGCCGGACCTTTCCGTCGTGGCTGCGCGCCATGCGCCGCGTCGATCTGATGGACGATCCACGGTTCTCCACTGCGGCCGCGCGCCGCCTGAATTTCGGCGTGCTGCACCAGATCATCCAGTCCTGGATCCTGACCTTCTCTGATATGGCGACCCTCGACGCCCAATTCGACGAGGCCAAGATCGCCATGGGCGAGATCCGTTCAATCAAAGAGCTCACGGCGTCCGAATGGAGCGATTATTGGGGTGCCGTCCAACGGGTCCCGGACCGCTGCGGTGGCGAATATCGGTTGCCGGGCCGGCCATGGCATTTTTCGGCGGAAGAGTTGACGCCGATCGGTGCACCCGCTTTCCAGGGCGAGCATAACAAGGCGGTATTCGGTGAGCTCGGCGTCAGCGACGCGGAATTGAAGCGCCTGAGTGATGCTGGAGTCCTTGTTTCGCATCCGCGCGCCGCCCTCTCTCCGGAAACATCGGTCGTAGCCGCGGTGCCAAAAAAGGATGAACAGGCAGCACCAGGCAGGAGTAAAACCTAAGACGTTTTTCGAAAAGTGGCGGTTCGTTGGATAAGGTTCACAAGTATATGGATGAAATCTCAGAACTCAAACACGATCAGATCGCGCCGCAATCGTGGACAATTATAATTGTCGGCTGGAGCATAACTGTCATCACGTTCGTTGCATTCTTCATTGCGGTTTCATAGCCCACTGAATTGACAAAGCGGGCCCGCAATTTCATGAGGCAGTTGAGAAATCTGGGAACTCACATGACAATACAATTTCGGAACACCGCTTGTATATTATTGTGGCAGGCGCTGCTTTTATCTTTGACGACAGAACCGTCGATTGCACAAAGCTACCCGACAAAGCTCCTCACTGTGAAGGTAGCATTTCCGGCTGGCGGTCCAGCTGATGTTTCGATTCGCGCTGCGAATGTGGTACTGGAGCGGCATCTCGGCAAAACAATAGTCACTGAAAATATCCCCGGAGCCAACGGTTCGATTGCCGTAACGGCTGTGCTAAAGGCTCCGGCGGATGGCTATACGCTGCTCGGTACCACGGGCTCGGACTTCATGACAGCGCCTGCTACCATTTCATCCGCGAAGTACGAACCCGAGAAATTTAAGCTAATAGGCGTCGTCGGCGAGTCTGACTTCGTCCTGTTGTCGAGCAAGGCGCATCCGTTCAAAACGATCGACGAGTTAGTCGACTATGCGCTTAAGCCGGGCAGCAAGGAATTGGTTCTTGCGCATTGGGGCGCCGGGTCTTCGCCACAGGTCGTGGGCGCAGATTTCCAGGCGCGGACGGGGACAAAATTTCTGGAGGTACCGTACAAGGGTGCCGCGCCCGTGCTTGCAGACATGCTAGGCGGTCACATCGACCTCGCGTTTGCGCCGCTTGGCGGGGGTACGCTAAGTCTCATTCAGACAGGGCAGGTCAACGCGATCGGCATCGCGAGCGCGGAGCGCAATCCGGCTTTACCGACCGTTCCGATTATTGGCGATAGTGCGAAAGTCGGTAAGTTCGAATACAGTGTCTGGTCGGCGTTGTTTGCGCCGCCGGGTACTCCGGACGATGTCGTCGCGCGCTTGAACGATTCGTTAAACGTTTGGAGCGCGAGTGACGAAAATCTCGCGAGGGTCAAAGCAAACGCGTCGCGGCGTGTCGCGCCGATGGACGTTTCTCAAGCAATGCTATTCTTCAAAAGCGAACACAAGAAGTACCTGACCGTCCTTGGATCGCTATCGCTTAAGCCGCAGTAGAGTAGCGCCTTCGAAAGCACGACCATGTCTCACAATGAGCGCTCTGGCGGGTGACTCGAAAACGGAACGATCTGAAGAACCTTCACTGGACCATGGGATATTCCCAACGAAGGAAGGGTTTACAGCCACAATCTGTCGCCCACCGCCCAAACGGAAAATTGCGGTGCTGTACAAGCACGATGAACACGATAAGCATTTCCTCAACGGTCTCAAGCAGGGCCTCGGCGCGAAAGCCTCGATGATTGTCGTCGATGCAAGTTACGAACTCTCCGTACGAACGATCGATTCGCGGCCCTTCAGCTGAAGGCAAGCGGCGCGATACCTTCATAAGTTTGCCGGGCCAAGTTTGCGGCTCAGGCGATCCGGATAGCGGAACTCGACCGGAGGCACCGGTCCATATCCGCAATATCCGGCGGCCTCTATTCGAAGCATCATCAGGCGGGCGGGGTTCGATATTTTACAGGCGGCTTCCCAAAGGACGCTACTGATCCCGCCTTGGCCAACGATCTCTGCGTCAGGAACTGCCGTGCGTTCCTGGAGAAGTGCTGCCCGTGCAGATGTTACTTCCGGCGGCAGCACCCAGGGCTATGTATTGGCCCAAGCGCTGGTGCCGGTCTTGAAACAGGCAGGTGAAGATCGGACCGAGGGAACATCATGCGTCAGGCGGCCAACATCATTGATCTGGAGATCGACATGCTCAGGCCGGGTATCAAGGTCAATACCAGCCGGCACGGCTCGGCACCTGCAAAATCGATCCAACTTCGCTGACTGGTGGGCGAGCGTTGGCGGCCCTTTGGACCCGCGATCGAGGCCGCCGTGGCCCCTGACCACGTTGTTTTTTGGCCACCGGATGGTGATGCTGGACATGCACGAATCCAGCGCAATATGGTATGAGCAGATTTCGGAGCAGAAAGGTAGCTATGTCCGATGTGAAGCAAAGTCGTCTCGCAAACAAGGAATGCTCCATGGCACGAGCCATGGAGGTTGTGGGCGACCGCTGGTCGATCCTTATCCTGCGCGAAGCGTATTACGGAGTGAAGCGCTTTGACGAGTTCGAGTACTACGTCGGCGTGGCGCCCAACATTTTGAGCACTCGGCTGAAGAGATTCGTCGATGCAGGTATCATGACGCGGGTGCCGCTGCCCGAGCACGCCGGTCGTTATGAGTACCTTCTGACCGAGAAGGGACGTGATTTCTTTCCGGCCTATCTCGCATTGAAGAAATGGGGTGACGACTGGCTCGCGGAGCCGGGCGGGCCGCAGGTTGTGTTCCGCGACCGCACTGCCGGGCGCCCGATCGTATATCCGAAGTTGCGGACGAGCGGCGGCAAGCCGTTGCGGCTCGAGGACGTGGAGATCGTTGCTGGCGCAGGTGCTGTTCCGTTCAATCGCAAGCGATTTGGGGGCGATACTGCCGAGCGTACGGGGGCCAATGCGAGGGCCCACGTCTCACGACGAAAGCGCAAATAGCGCTCTCCTGATCTCGACCCGGATCAGATTCGCGCGGTATTCCGCCGAAGCGTAGCGATCCGAGAGGCACTCTGTGGTTTCACTCAGCAATTTTGCCGCTTGGTCGATAGTGTCCCGCGTAAGCGTCTTGCCGGTCAGGAAACTGGAGGCGTGCTGGTCGGCGAAGGCGTGGTTCGCTGCACCAGTAACGCCGATGGAAATCTCGGCAACCACACCCCGCTGCAACCGCACCCCGACCGCGATTCCCACGACGGCAAAACCGCTCGCGGGATGTCGGATCTTTCGGTAGATGAAGCGCATGCCGGGCTTCGGCCTTGAAATGTTGATGCCGGCGAGAATTTCGTCTGGTTCCAGCACGGTCGAAAAGATTTCGACGAAGAAGTCTCGTGCCGCCACCCTTCGGAGGCCATTCGGGCCTGCGATCTCGATCTCTGCCTGCAGCGCCACCACAACCGCCGGCCAGTCAGCCGCGGGATCGGCGTTGGCGAGCGAGCCGCCGATCGTGCCGCGGTTACGTACCTGGGGATCGGCAATGAGGCTGGCCGCTTGGCGAAAGACCGGCAACTCCCTGTTCAGCGGCTCGGAAGCAAACAGTTCGGTATGTGTCGTCAGTGCGCCGATCCTGATGCCGGTCTCGCTGATTTCGATTCCCTTGAGCTCGGCGATGCCGCCGATATCGATCAGGAGTTCGGGCGATGCCAGCCGCAGCTTCAGCGCCGGCAGCAAGGTATGGCCACCGGCCAGGAGCTTTGCTCCGTCTGGATCGTCGCGCAACAGATCGATCGCCTGGGCGAGCGAAGACGCGCGGACATAATCGAAGGCTGCCGGGATCATTGGGAGGCTCCCGTGCGTGCTTGTTGCACCGCCGCCCAGACGCGTGGCGGCGTCAGCGGCATGTCCAGATGTTTGATACCGAACGGTGACAGCGCGTCGAGCACGGCGTGAACCATGCAGGGCGGGGCGGCAATCGAGCCACTCTCGCCGATGCCCTTGACGCCGATTGGGTTGGTCGGCGAGGGGGTTTCCTGGAATAGCGATCGGATGTTCGGCACATGCTCGGCGCGCGGAACGGCATAATCGAGCAGCGAGCCGGTGAGAAGCTGCCCGTTGTCGAGATCGTAGCTGACTTCTTCATAGAGCGCCTGCGCGATGCCCTGCACGACGCCGCCATGGATCTGGCCGGCCGCAAGGCGAGGGTTGATCAGCGTGCCGACGTCATCGACTGCGACATAGTCGAGGATGTCGACGATCCCGGTCTCCGGATCGACCTCGACATAGGCGAGATGGATGCCTGACGGCGAACCCATGCCGGTCGGATCGTAAAATACCGTCTCATCGAGGCCCGGCGCTACGCCATCGGGCAGCTTATGCCCGACATACGCCATGCGGGCCACCTTCGAGAAGGTCACCGGCGCGATATCGGTGCCGGGCACGCTGAACGCGCCGGCCGTATAGGAAACGTCCTTTTCGTCCACCTCCAACATGCCCGCCGCGATCTTCCTAGCCTTGGCGACGATGCGCTGCGAGGACACGTGCACACTGGATCCGCCGACCGCCATCGAGCGGGAATTGAAGGTGCCATGGCCGGCCTGTACTTGGCGCGTGTCGCCCTGTACGATGTCGATGCTTTCAATTGGAATCTGCAACACGTCGGCAGCGATCTGCGACAACGACGTGATATGGCCTTGTCCCTGGCTCATCGAGCCCGAATAGATCGTGGCTCGTCCGCTGGAATCGATGCTGACCCGCGCGCTTTCCCAGCCGCCGCGGTCAAATCCGCTGAGGGCCAATCGGCGCGAAGGTGCCATCCCGCACATATGCGTATAAGCGGCGACTCCAACGCCTCGGTAGATGCCGCTTCCGCGCAAGGCTTCGCATTCGCTGCGGCGTCCGTCATAGTCGAATGCCGCGAGCGCCTTTTCAAGCAGTCCCTGATAGTTGCCGCTGTCGTACATCACGCCCATGCTGCCGTAAGGCCGATAGGGAAATTCTGCTGGTTGAACGAAATTCTTCCGCCGCACTTCGACCTGGTCGAGTTTGAGATGGCGGGCCACCGCATCG
Organism: Bradyrhizobium sp. LjRoot220; assembly: GCF_964252915.1. Classification (NCBI taxonomy): domain Bacteria; kingdom Pseudomonadati; phylum Pseudomonadota; class Alphaproteobacteria; order Hyphomicrobiales; family Nitrobacteraceae; genus Bradyrhizobium; species Bradyrhizobium sp. LjRoot220. Next base: position 36,629 of record NZ_CAXUPS020000006.1, on the reverse strand, counting down.
ATCGCGCGCTCGGCGATGTAAGCGCCTTCCGGCCGGCCGTAACCGCGATAGGCATCAACCGGTACAGTATTGGTAACGACGACGCGGGAAGTCGCTTCATAATTGTCGATCTTGTAAGTGCCGGTCCCGAAGTTGATCGTATTCACGGTCGGACCGCCGCTTGCCATGTTGGAGAGATAGGCGCCGACATTGCCTAGCGTGTCGACCTTCAGGCCGAGGATCTTGCCGTCGTTCCTGAACGCGACCTCGATGCTTTCTGTATGGGCGCGACCATGGCTGGTCGATTGATGGCTCTCGGAGCGGCTTTCCCACCATTTGACCGGTGCGTCGAGTTCGCGCGCGAGATAGGGGCAGAGCAGGTCCTCCGGATACAGATGCATCTTGGCGCCAAAACCGCCCCCGATATCAGGTGCGACCACCCGCAATTGATGCTCGGGAATGCCGACCGTCTCGGCGATCCAGCGCCGGTGCATGTGGGGAACCTGACTGCCGATATAAACCGTCAAGGTGCCGTCCGGCTCCGGCGAGGCAACGATCGCGCGCGTTTCCATGCAGGTGGGGATCAGGCGGTTGTTGACGACGCGCAGGCCGATGACATGATCGGCCTCGCGGGCGGCGTTCTGGTAGTCGCCGCCGCGCACCTTGTAGATCGTCGTGATGTTGCCGGGCACGTTATCATGTAGCTGCGGCGCGTCTTCTCTGATCGCAACCTCTTCGTCGGTCACCGCGGGCAGCACCTCGTAATCGACCTCGATCAGGCCGATGGCGTCGTAGGCTTCGGCCAGCGTCTCCGCCACCACCAGCGCCACGCACTCGCCCACAAAGCGAACGCGTTCAGTCGCGACTACGGGGCGAAATGGCACCTTGCTGCCAGGAATGACCCAGTTCGGCACGATCGGGCCGATCTTGCCGGCGAGTGCCTCTCCGGACAGGACGAGGCGAACACCCGGCGCGACTTTAGCTGCCGACAGATCAATGCTTCTGATCTCGGCGTGGGCGTGTGGCGACCGCAGGACCGCCATATGCAGCATGTCCGGCAACCTGACGTCATCAACGTATCGACCCTTGCCGGCGAGAAACTTGAGATCCTCGCGTCGCCTGAGCGGCTGGCCGATATGGCGGATCGCAGACGTATCGTTCATGGCTGGTCGCCTTTCGATGCCAGGCTTTCGACGGCGCGCACGATGTTGTGATAGCCGGTGCAGCGGCAGATGTTGCCGGCAAGGCCGTGGCGGATATCGTGCTCGCTCGGATTGGGCTGATCCTTCAATAGCTGGCGCACGCTCATCACCATACCCGGCGTGCAGAAGCCGCATTGCAGCGCGTGATGCTCATGGAACGCCGCCTGGACCGGGCTGAGTTCGGCCCCTGCGCCGGTCAGGCCCTCGATCGTCGTGATCGACGCACCGTCTGCCATCACGGCCAGCACGGTGCAGGATTTGATTGCCTGTCCGTCGATCTCCACGGTGCAGGCGCCGCACTGCGAAGTATCGCAACCGACATGCGTCCCGGTGAGGCCAAGATCCTCCCTGATAAGGTGGACCAGCAATTTTCGCGCTTCCACGACGACGGTCTTGCGGGTGCCGTTGATCTCCAGGGTTACCGCGTGACGGCTGTCGGGTTCGGGCATGCATTCCTCCTGATTACGGCACGTTGGCCGCCGTACTTCTTTATGAGAACCGGATGTCGGCAATATCGATCGCGACCACAACGCCCTCGGTGATCGCGGTGCCATCCGCTCGCCGACGATAGGCGCGCCGCTTGGTCGCGATCCTGACGCCATCAAAATCCTGATATTCGGAGGTGTAGTGCGCGATCGGGATTCCGCCGGATACGACCCCGCTATAGTCAAGCCTCGAGATCAGCCCTTCACCGTTGATATGAAACACCTGTTCGGGGCAATGCGTCGCGACTGAATCCGGAAATGTCACCTTTAGCCGCCGTCGCAACTCGCCGTGTTCGTCCCATGGCTCGATCTCTTCGGTCTTGAAGCCCGGTAACAAGAAGAGAAACGGGGTATTGAGATAATTCCAGATCGCGTAGCCGCTGAAATAGGCGAGATGCAGATCGTCCCAGGCCGTCTCAGCCGCGTGGCCTTGAAACGAAGCGCGCGGATTTACCCTGCTCTTGATTGACTTGCCGTCCGACGTCTCGATTGCGACAGCCTCGGGTCCATAGACGCTGCGCCAGTCCGGATTCGTAAACGGCTGATAGTAAGTCCGCTGGCTACCGGTATCAGCCGTAACGCGGACCTGCTTGAGCGCATCGGGCCAGCCTTTTCTTGTCCATAGCAGGCCGGTGATCGACATATCGCCTTCGATCGTCCTGGCCGTTTTCCATTGTGCGTGGCCATGGGCATGAAGGACGAGATCGAGCAGTTGTGTCATGGCCATTTCCCCTGTTATGTAGTCACTCTAATAATAAGAGTTACGACAAAGCAAGCACTTCGTGTTGATTTGCGCGCACGATCGATTTACTCTAATAATTAGAGTGAGTTGCAAGGACGAAGCCTATGCGGTCCAAGGGTTTTGACGGTATGGTGTGCTCGATCGCTGGCGTGCTGCACGCCATCGGCGACCGCTGGGCCGTGTTGATCCTGCGCGATCTCGGGTTGGGCCTGAGCAAATATGAAGAATTGCGCAAGTCGACCAGCGTCACCCATGCCACGCTGTCCGACCGCCTCAGGCATCTGGAAGAGAACGGCCTGATCGAGCGGCGGAAGTACCAGACCGGGCCCGATCGCTACGAATACATCCTGACGCGCAAGGGCACGGACATCATCCTAGTGATCCAGGCGCTTGCTCAGGTGGGGGACAAGTGGGCGATTACGGGTGACGCGGGACCGCCACTCAAATTTATCAACAAGAACAGCGGACGGATGGTGAAACTCGCGCTGGTCGAGGAGAAGTCAGGCGAAGCGGTTCGGCTGCGGGATGTCCGACCGCAGGCCGGCCCTGGCGCAGACGACCTGGTGAGATGGCGAGTGACCAAGTTCGACAAATGATGATTTCGATTTGCTGCTAATCAAGACGCGGGTTCAGCGCGTACAGGTCAAGAGCAGCCAGCGAGAAGATCGTCAACGCTACGCCTAGCGCGAACATTGCCTCATGCGACACCGTGGCGGCCAGCCAAACACCGGCGGCGGCGTTTATCATCTGCCAAAAACCGAGCAGTGCCGAGGCCGCACCGGCGTTCTCGCCGAACGGAGAGAGCGCCTGGGCAGTGCACGAGGGGACTGACAATGCCCATGCCGAGGAGGAACACGCTCATCGCGCAGAGAAACGGCAAGAAAGTCGGGCTGAACAGCGAGACGAACAAGATCGTAACGCTGCTCGCGGCCGTAGCCAACAAACCGGCATGGATCGAGCGGTCGAGCTCGTGGCGTGGTGCTAATCTCGTCGCCAGCATGCCGGCCGCGAATACGATCAGGACCGTGACCTGCATGACCGCAATTGATCTATATTTCGAGTCCCCAATCTCTAGTTTCTATCTCGCTTAATCGCAGCTTGGTTCGCTGGATGCGGGACTGTAGATTACCAACCGATGATATCGTCGCGGTGATGAGGCAGGTAGGAAAACGCGCGGACGACCATCACTTGTCCAGCCAAGGGCAAGTGCGCCAGTGCTGATCTGCGGAGCGGGCAATTGGTCATGCAACGGTAAAACGCAACAACTGCGACACGTGGTCGTTCTCAGATCGATTTTCCTGTTTCCTCTTGAGACGGGCGGTGACCCCTCATCGTTAGAGCCCCGGCGAACGCCGGGGCTCATAATCCCGGTCGTCTGTTGCAGGAGCGGAACGTTTCAACAAAGGCTGCTTGCACTTCCCGTAACCATCAACGGCACGGCGTATGGGTCCCGGCTCGGAGGCCGGGACGACGATGGTCAGCTCTGTGACAATCAGAGGCTCTCCATGAACTGCTTCAGCCGCGGCGCCCATTTATCGGCGTCTAGGCCTGAAGCCGAATGGCCGAGTTCGCTGTCGAGCAAGAAATAATCGGCATCGACGCCGGCCGCCTGCAGCCCCTGCATCACACCGGGCGCGATATCAGGCGGAAACAATTTGTCTGTCCGCGACAGCACAAAGAGAACCTTCGATTTGATCCGGCCGAATTGCGCCGTCACGTCGAAGCCGCGCAGCGCTTTTGCAAGTATGATCAGCGAATTGGCGTCGAATCCGTCAGCCCATCGCGCCGCCTCGTCGCGGATCGCGGCCTCGATCTCCGCAGCGTCGGACATCGTCAACTTCAGACGGGACTCGATGCCATACGTCTTCAGCGTCGCCATGCGGATCTGGGTCATCGTTTCCAGCACGCCGCCACGATCGTAATAGTCGCCGCCGTTCCAGTTCGGATCCTTTGACAGCGTTCCGAGCAGGCGCGCGACGTTCCCCTCGGATCGCTCGCGCGGCACCAGCGGCGAGGTCACGACGGCGGCGATGCCCTTCATCGCACCGGGATAGTTGACGGCCCATTGCAGGGCCTGGAAGCCGCCATAGGACGGCCCGACGATCGCAACCAGTCTATCGATGCCGAGATGGTCGAGCAGCAGCCGCTGCGTGCCGACGATGTCGCTGACATTGATGTCGGGAAATCGCGGCCCGTAAGGCTTGCCGGTTGCGGGGTCGATACTCCTGGCATTGGTCGAGCCGTAGGACGAGCCCAGCATGTTCGGGCAGATCACGAAGTAGCGGTTGGTATCGACCGCCTTGCCGGGGCCAACCAACTCGTTCCAGCTGCCTTCGCCGGTCGAGCCGCCGGGATCGATGATCTGCGGGCCGCTGGTGTTGCCGTGCGTGATCAGCACGGCATTGCTGCGATCGGGCGCCAGCGTGCCAAGCGTCGCATAGGCGATCGTGACCTCAGGCATCACGACGCCGCTTTGCAGGCGGTAGTTGGTGGTGGAGAACGTCTTCGCGTCAGCCTGTGCGGTCATATGCGCTAATCCGGAAGTAAAGGGAGCTGCAAAATGCAGCGTCCTATCGCCGTAACACTGCAATGGTGCGGTTGGCAAAAGTAAGCCGTTCGGCCATGACCGACACGAAATAGGTCAGCAGCTTCTGGCTGAGCGAGGGATCGTCGATCTTGAGTGCCTCGAACTGATGCGCGCTCAGGACGTACAGGACACTCGCGACCTCGGCCTGAATCGTAGCGCTGCGTTGCGCCTGCGACACAAGGCCCATTTCGCCGATCGTCGTGTAGCGGCCAAGACTTCGTACCCGCGTGGTACGGCCTTCCTCCGCCGGAATCATGACGCCAACGCGTCCGTCCAGGATGAAATGCATGGAATCGGCGGCGTCACCCGCGCTGACAATGATCTCTCCGGCATCGATCTCGACACGTTCGCAGCGATGCATCAGCGCGACAGCATCGCGCGGGGTTCCGAGAATCTGCGTGAACCAGTCACGCAAGTTGGCTTCCTCCTGCTCGTGGCCCTGGTGCTTCGCAATGATCTCGTTCTCGCATTGCTCCAGCGCATGATCGAGTTCGGGCACGATACGGACCCGGCCGGAGATGAAGCCGCTGGACCGCAGCGCCTTCTCGGCAAGCCTGGGCAGATGAACCAGCACCAGTTCGATGTGCCGTTCGTCGGCGCTGCGCTTGATTTGGGCAAAGCTGTAGGCCGCCGATGAATCGAACCCGGTGACCAGCTTGAAATCGAACACCAGATAGCGGCATTCCGGACGCCGCGCGAGCAACTCCTTGACGTGCTGGTAAAGCCGGTTGGCGGAGCCAAAGAACAGATAGCTTTGCAGGTTGAGGCCCTGGATTTGTCCGCCATGCGCCATCAGAACCGCCTGATCGTTTCGCGAGCGGTCCAGCGAACTGCGATACTCGGAGCCGTCAAAGCTGAACTTGATCGAATCGATTCGTGCGGCCGTGAACGCGAACGTCGCGCAGCCGATCACGACGCCGATCAGAACGCCGGCGACAAAACCCCACTGCAGGATGATGACAATGATCGCCAGCAACGACACATACTCGGTCTTGGTCAGACGCCGCCGCGATTCGATGATCCACTTGTGCAGCTGATCGGCGCCCAGATAGATCAGCAGACCGCCGAGCACGAATTTCGGCATATAGCCGAGCAGCATTGGAGCAACGGCGAGCATCGATGCCGAGATCGCGGCCACCGTCAGGCCGGAAAGCCGGCCGGTCCCGCCACCATTGAAATTGAGGATCGTGCGGCTGACCGAGATGCAGCCGGTATAACCGCCGAATGCGCCCGACAGGATGTTGGCAAGGCCGGTGACGTTCAATTCCCGCTCGAGATTGGCTTCGCGATGCGCCGCAACCTCGATACCCGCGGTGTTGAACAGCGTACTCGATGCCGTGACGAAAATGACCGCGACCAGGTTGCCGAGCAGATCCGGCACGGCATGCCAGGGATAGCGGGCGATATCGGCCGTGTTCCACGGCAACATGATGCTGATGTCAGGCGGCGGTTGAAATGTCCATCCCGAGGCCTGGGCCTGTGCCGTGGTGAAGCCAGCCAGCCAGAAAGCGATATGCCCGGCGATCACGCCTCCGACCAGAATGGCCGGCAGGCCAAACGATGTGCGGGTGCGATGCCAGGTCAGATACAGGGCCAGCGCCATCGCGCAGGCCGCCGCCAGCTCGGACAGGTTCAGGATGTTGGCGAACTGATCGAGCGTCGTCAGTTGAAGGCGATGGCCGGTGATGACGCGGATCGCTCCCAATATGATGAGGCAGGCCGTCGCGCCGAGGAATCCGCCCACGACGGGATAGGGCACGTAGCGGATCGCGCGGCCCATCCGCGTCACCCCGAAGCCGCACAGCACGATGCCGGTGACAATGGCTGAAAGGCCAAGCGTCATCAGCGCCGGGGCCAGCAGCGATGCCGAGGGGTCGCTTGCGACGATGTGTTCGACCAGCGACGCGGCCAATATTCCGGTCATCGCCGCCGTCGAACTTTCGGGGGCCGCGATCGCGAACGGGAATGAGCTTCCCCATGCGATAACGGCGGCGAGGATAGCCGAGGAAATGAAGGTTGCGGCAAGGCCGTAGGCCAGGTATGGCGCCAGCGGGCCGGTAAAAATCAGCAGCGCGTACGACAGGCCAAACGTAATCGTCAGGACACTGGCGGCGCTGCCGCCGAGAATGTCATTGAAGACCTTCCGAATGAACTTCGGCTCGACTCCTAGAGATCGACTGACCACGCCCCACTTACCCCCGGCACCCCTGCCAGTGGTAGAGACCGCCGCGCGGAACGACAACATCAATTTTGTGACGGGGCGCGCGGCGGCGTGGTGCGGAAGTCAGTCGTTGCCCAAATCGCCGCCGAATGCGCCATGGCGGCCGGCGCCGGACGCAAATCGTGCAGCGCCTGAGAGTGTCTCGCCCGAGGCGATCACCTGCAGCCCGCCGCGCATCTCGTTGGCGATGGCTTCTTCCTCTTCAAGGTCCCATTGCCGCAGCGCCGACAGCCGGTCGGCGCGCATGCAGGTCTGCGGGAAGGCCGCGATTTCCCTGGCCAGCGCAATGGCCTGCGCAACGGCTTCGCCTCTTCGCACCAGACGATTGGCAAGACCCATGCGCAGCGCCTCCGGCCCGCCGACCGGGCGCCCGGTCAGGATCAGGTCGATGGCCTGGGAATGCCCGATCAGCCGCGGCAGGCGGATGGTGCCGAGGTCGATCAGCGGCACGCCGAAACGGCGGCAGAAGACGCCGAAGGTGGCGTCCTCGGCGACCACCCGCATGTCCGCCCACAGCGCCAGTTCCATGCCGCCGGCGACCGCAAAACCCTCGACCGCGGCGATCACGGGTTTCGACAGCCGCAGCCGGCTCGGGCCCATCGGGGCAATCGAACCATGGCCGCCGATCTCGCGCTTCTTGTTGGGATCGCCCGCCGCGACCGCCTTGAGGTCGGCGCCGGCGCAGAAGTAGCCGCCGGTGCCGGCGAACACCGCAACCGACGCCGCTTCGTCGGCGTCGAATGCCAGAAACGCATCGTAGAGCCTGCGCGCGGTCGCGCCGTCGACGGCGTTGCGGCAATGCGGACGGTTGATGGAAACGATGGTCACCGGCCCATCGCGTTCGACCAGCACGCTATCGGTCTCGGTCATGTCAGGCGTCCTCCCATGTTGATTTTATGGGACGAGCCTAGCATTGCCGGACTATTGCCGCACCAATGGTGCGTAGTGAGGGTGGGCAAAGGCGCGCTTGCGCCGTGCCCACCATGCATCCACGATCGCTGCGCTGAATGGTGGGCACGCTGCGCTTTGCCCACCCTACGAGTGGTCATCAGATCTTCAGCTCAGTACCGGTCACGCGCCGATACGCTTCAAGGTACCTCTTGCTGGTGGCATCCACCACGCTCGCCGGCAGCGGCGGGGGCGGGGCGTCGCCGTTCCAGCGGCCGGCGCGGCGCTCGGCGTCGAGGTAGTCGCGCAGCGGCTGCTTGTCGAAGCTCGGCTGCGGCTGGCCGGGTTTGTAGACGTCCACGGCCCAGAACCGCGAACTATCGGGCGTCATCACCTCGTCGATCAGGATGATGCGGCCGTCGCCGTCGCGGCCGAATTCGAATTTGGTATCGGCGATGATGATGCCCTGCTTGCGGCTGACCTGCTCGCCGAAATCGTAGACCGTGCGCGCCATGCGCTCCAGCGTCTGCGCGACGTCGGCGCCCAGAATTTCGCGCACGCGCGCCACCGTGATGTTCTCGTCATGACCGGTCTCGGCCTTGGTGGCGGGGCTGAAAATCGCAGGTTCCAGCTTCTGGCTTTCGACCAGGCCTGCCGCGAGCTTCTCGCCGGCCAGCGTGCCGGACGAAGCATATTCCTTCCAGGCCGAGCCGGAGATGTAGCCGCGGATCACGCATTCGACCGGGAAGACGGTGGTGCGCCGGCACAGCATCGCGCGGCCCGCGATGTCGGCGCGGTGGGCTTTCAGCGCCGGCACCTGCGCGATGATCTCATCGGCATCGGCGCTGATCATGTGATGCGGCACCACGTCAGCGAGCTGCCGAAACCACCAGGCGCTGATCTGGGTCAGCACCGCGCCCTTCATCGGAATGGTTTCGGCCATCACGACGTCGAACGCGCTGATGCGGTCGGTGGTGAGCAGCAGCACGCGGTCGTCGCCGACGGCGTAGATATCGCGCACTTTGCCGCGCCCGATCCGTGGCAGGGGCAAGTCGCTGGCCAGCATCGCGTTCATGGTGTCATGCTTTCAATAAGCGCCCGCGGGTGAAACGCGTGCGGCAGAACTTTGGTACCGCAGGGATAGCTCACTCCGGCAGCGGAATGAACTCGTGTTCCTCGGGAACATGGGCAAAACGGCCGGTTTTCCAGTCCTGTTTGGCCTGTTCGATCCGCTCCTTGCTGGAGGAGACGAAATTCCACCAGATATGGCGCGGGCCTTCCAGCGCGTCGCCGCCGAGGAACATCATCCGCGTCGGCTGGATCGCTTTCACGGTGATGCGGTCGCCGGGCCGGAAGATCAGGAGGCGCGGCGCTTCATAGCGCTCGTTGGCGATTTCGATTTCGCCGTCGACCAGATAGATCGCGCGCTCTTCATGGTCAGGATCGAGTGGCACGCTGGTGCCGGCGGTGGCCGTCACCTCGGTATAGAACCACGGCGATACCATCGTGACCGGCGATTTCACGCCAAAGCCGCTGCCCGCAATGATGCGCGCGGTGAAGCCGCCGTCGCTCACGGTCGGCAGGTTTTCGGCGGCGTAGTGCTGGAACGAGGGCGCGATTTCCTCCGAGCCCGCCGGCAGCGCGATCCAGCTTTGCAGGCCCAGCATCTTCTGGCCGTCGCGCCGCTGCACGTCCGGCGTGCGTTCGGAATGCGCGATGCCGCGGCCGGCGGTCATCAGGTTCATCGCGCCGGGCTGGATTTCCTGAATGTTGCCCTCGCTGTCGCGGTGCATGATGCTGCCGTCGAAAAGATAGGTGACGGTCGCAAGCCCGATATGCGGATGCGGGCGCACGTCCATGCCCTTGCCTGACATGAACTGCATCGGGCCGAAATGATCGAAGAAGATAAAGGGACCGACCATCTGCCGCTTGCCATGCGGCAACGCGCGCCGCACCGCGAATCCATCGCCGAGATCGCGGGTGCGCGGCACGATGATCAGTTCAAGCGCGTCGCAGGATCCGGCGTCGCCGAGCACGGGATCGTTGGAGGGTTGCCAGCTCATGGAAAAACTCCGCGGGTTTTGAAGGCGATATAATAGCAATTATCGCACGTCGTCCAAACACACTGGCGTGGTCCGGGTCCCGCGTGCGCAATTGGGCACGAGACCGGGTTGACGAAGATCGTCACCCTTCCACGCCGTCTTGGCGCGTGTAGCTACTGCGCCGGGGTACGGATTGTCCATTTGTGGTCAAAATTGACCAGACACGAACTCGATCAATGGTGCAACCTCAGGCGGCGATTCCAAGGTCGGTTGCTTTCGTTGCGATTTCGCCAGAGTGCTTTTCGGTGGACTTTCCCTCTATTCAACGCTTCGGCTGGGTCGCAGTCTCCGCGCCGGATGGCATTTGCGTGTTGAGAGGACCTCGATTGCTGGAAACATGACGATAACCGAATTGGAAGCAATCCCCGCCTGCCAGAAGATTGCCGGTTTCATCCCGGAGTGCTGGGCGATGCGCCGGTGACCGGCACCGCCGCACAAGTCGAGAAGCTGCTTCGTCAGCAGGCGGCGATTGCGCAATTTGGCAGCTTCGCGCTTCGCGAGCGCGATCTGATGAAGATTTTGACGGAAGCGGCGCGGGTCTCCGCCGAGGGCCTCAGCGTGCCCTTCAGCAAGGTGTGTCGTTACCGCGTTGAGCAGAACGATCTTCTCATCGTTGCCGGCTATGGCTGGCAGGATGGCGTTGTCGGCTGTGCCGCTTGTCGCGCCGACATGAGTTCACCGCAGGGACGGGCCTTCTCCACCGGTGAGCCGTCAATTTGCGACGATTTGCAAAAGGACCTCGGTTTCGACCTGCCGCCGTTCTATGCCGCCCACGGCATCGTTTCGACCCTGGACGTCATTATCAAGGGTAGCGACGGCGGGCCTTACGGTGTCCTGGAGATCGACAACAATCGGCAGCACGATTACGACCAGTATGACATCAATTTCCTGACTGGTTTCGCCAACGTGCTGGCCGAGGCGGTCTCAACCGCCGCCAGAGGCGCCGCGCTGCAGGTCAGCGTCGACCGGATGAAGGTCCTCGTCGAGGAAAAGGATCGTCTATTCCGCGATAAGAACGTCGCGGACCTGCAGCTCCGCCAGGCCCAGAAAATGGAGGCGGTTGGTCAATTGACCGGCGGCGTCGCGCATGACCTGAACAACATCCTCACCGTCATTACCGGAACCGTCGAAATCCTGGCGGAAGGCGTCGCGGATCGGCCGGAACTCCTGGCCATCACGAAAATGATTGATGATGCCACGGCGCGCGGCGCTGATCTGACCCAGCGCCTGCTGGCATTCGCGCGCAAGCAGCCGCTGCATCCCCGGGAGATCGACGTCAACAAACTGGTGATGGAAGCAACCAATTTGCTGCGACCGACGCTGGGCGAGCATGTCGAGGTTTCCATGACGCTGGCGGGCGATGCCGCGCATGCGCTGATCGATCCAAGTCAGCTCACCAATGCGATCCTCAACCTTGCGCTCAATGCGCGCGACGCGATGCCGGATGGCGGCAAGCTCACCATCGAGACCAGCAATGTCGTCCTCGACGAGGATTACGCCAGCATCAACGGCGATGTCGCGGCCGGTGCATACGTCATGATCGCGGTGACCGATTCAGGGCACGGCATTCCCGCCGATATTCTGAACAATGTGTTCGAACCCTTTTTCACCACCAAGGATGTCGACAAGGGGTCTGGCCTCGGACTCAGCATGGTCTACGGGTTCGTCAAACAATCCAATGGCCATATCGGCATCTACAGCGAAGAGAGCCACGGCACGACGGTGAAGATCTATCTGCCTCCGGTGATAGGCGTCGCAAAGGCCGTCGAGCCGGTCAGCGTTTCAAGTATCGAAGGCGGCCACGAGACCATCCTGGTTGTCGAGGACGACAATCTGGTGCGAACGTTCGTCGTGGGCCAGATCAAGAGTCTCGGATACCTCACGGTGGCCGCAGTCAATGCGGCAGAGGCGCTGGTCGTTATCGACAGTTCTCAAAAAATCGATTTGTTGTTTACCGACTTGATCATGCCGGGTTTGATGAACGGCCGGCAACTCGCGAACGCCGCGTTGCAACGAAGGGCTTCGCTGAAGGTGTTGTATACATCGGGCTATTCAAACGAGTCCATCATCCACCATGGCCATCTCGACGCCGGCGTGCTGTTGCTGGTCAAGCCATATCGGAAGTCAGATCTTGCCCACATGATACGCGCGGCACTCGCCGCCTGAGCTGGGGCTTGCGGCTGCGCTAATGGTGTGGCGACGGTTAGTCTACAAAAATAGAATCGCGCGGCGATCTGCACTAAAAGCAGCATGCGCGGCTGACCGCGCTTCCGGGCCGGCCGATGCTGCTTTCTACCCTCGACATCGCCTTGCGCGGCGCGTCTGGAATTGTTCGCACCCCTCGGCATGCGCAACGTCACCATCGAGTTCGACGCGTCAGGCAATGCGGAGGGATCGCGCCAGATGTTGGCGAGCGCGCGAAAAGCTCGTCATCGTGCGGCTCGGCCGGTCGCCGAATTGGCTGCCGGAGGCTGACGGTGTGTTCAGGCTCGCCGCCGATGTCGTAGCGGCGACCGGCGACCAGGCGCGACTGGCGGGCGGCAATTGAAGCCGGCGCGTCCTATTGCCTTCCCAACTGCGTGGCCTTCGCGACGCGGTCGAATCGCTCCAGCGAGAGGATCGCATCGGCGAGCTGATCCGCGCGGCCATTCAGCACCGGGCGGGCCAGCGTGAGGAATTTTTGCTGCATCGCTTGCGCGTCGGGGAATGAATCCGGCTCTCCGGAGGGATCGGCATAGAGCCGCTCATGCACGGCATCGTCGGTGGTGATCGAGACGCGCGCGCCGAACGGATGGGTGCGGCCGATCTCGAGGCGGTCGTCCTGCACCACGTCGAACTTGTCGGCCAGCGCATTGACCGCGGCGTCGCCGAGCCGCTCATAGTCGTCCCAGCCGAAACGGCCCTGGTCGAGCGCCAGCGCGCCGGTGAAGAACATCGAGAATTGCCCGCCGACGATCGAGGTCGGGTGCCGCTTGGTGGCGGCATCGCCGGTCAGCGTGATGCCGTTGCGGTGCAGGCCGATCTCGACGCGCTTGATCTGGTCCGGCGTCAGATTGTGCTCCCTGCGCATCGCGATCAGCGCATCGAGTGCGGCATGGGTGTAGCGGCAGCTCGGATAGGGTTTTACGCCGATCCTGAGCGTCTCATAGGTCTTGCCGAGCCCGGCGATCGCCTTGTCCGGATGCGCGTTGTCGCTGTAGCCGACGAGCAGCCCGTGCTTGCCTTCGACCGATTCGCTGGAGCCGACGAAATCATTGCGCGCCAGGGTCGCCGCGATCACGCCGTTCATCGCGGCGGCGCCGACCTGATAGCGCTTGTTCCAGGCGCCATTGACCAGAAACTGCAGCGAGCCCGCGGCCTGGCTGCCGGAGACGCCGAACGCCGACACGATCTGGTCTCGCGACAGGCCGAACAGTTTTCCGGCGGCGGCCGCCGCGCCGTAGGTGCCTGCGGTCGCGGTCGGATGGAAGCCGCGGGCGTAATGCGAAGTGGGATCGAGCGCGTTGCCGAGCCGGCAGCACACTTCATAGCCGGCCACGATTGCGGTGAGTACGTCGCGGCCGGAAGCGCCGACCATCTCGCCGACCGCAAACGCCGCCGGCACCACGGGCGCGCTCGGATGCAGCGAGGAATCCGCATGGGTATCATCGAAGTCGAGGGAGTGGCCGAGCGCGCCGTTGAGCAAAGCGGCGACCGCGGGGGTCCAGGTCTTGCTGTCGCCGAACACGGTAGATTCGCCCTTGCCGTCCAGCGCCAGCGCTTCCAGCATCTTGAGCAGCGAGGGGGTGGATTCCGCATCGCGCCGCGCCCGGATCGCGCTGCCGAGGAAGTCGAGCGTCAGCACCTTGGCGCGCGCCAATACCTCTGGCGGGATATCCTCGAATTTCAGATTGGCGACATAGGCGGCGAGCGTTGCGGTTTCGTTGGCCATCGTGTTTCCTCGATTTGGCGCGCAGGGTAGGCGGGCTGTATCGGCGTTTCAAGCCGTCTCGGGTCGCGGGCAACAGCTATGCCAAAACTCATTTATCGGCGGTATCGTCTGCAGGTTGCGGAATGGAGCGCATGGCGGGTTTCCTGAAGCGCATGGCCGGCCGTTTGCGGTCACGGCGACCGCAGCTGGCGCTCGCCGTCCGGGTAACGGTCGCGGCGGTTGCCGCTTACGCCATCGCAACCGCCTTGCATCTGACGCTGCCGCTATGGGCCGTTCTGACGTCGCTCATCGTCACCCAGATGAGCGTCGGCCGGTCGCTGAAGGCGACCACGGACTATATGCTGGGGACGATCGGCGGCGCCGTATATGGCGGAGCCATCGCGGTGCTGATTCCGCATTCGAGCGAAGCTGCCCTGCTGGGGTTGCTGGTGCTGACGGTGGCGCCGCTGGCCTATCTCGGATCGCTCAATCCCACTTTGACCGCGGCGACCGTGACGGGCGTGATCGTTTTGCTGATTCCGGAGATGCACCACACCAGTCCGCTCAATTCCGTGATCGATCGCCTGATCGAGGTCGCCGTCGGCGCGTCGACCGGGCTGGCCGCTTCCTTTCTGGTATTGCCGTCGCGGGCCCATCATCAGATCCGCGCCAATGCGGCGCGACTGATCGAACTGATCGCGGGCGCATTCTCTGAATTGCTGGCTGGGCTGACGCATGGCCTCGACAACGAGGCCTCGCACCGGATTCAGGACGGCATCGGTGCTGCGGTGACGGCCCTGCACGCGATGGGGCAGGAAGCCGAGCGCGAACGCGCCGCGCGTTTGTCATCAGGACCGGACACCGGCCCGCTGCTGCGGACCATCCTGCGGCTGCGTCATGACGTCGTGATGATCGGACGGGAGTGTTTGGTGGCATTGCCTGCGAACGTGCAGGCGCGGCTGGATACGCCATTGTCCGGCGTGCGCGAGGCGATCGTTGCCCATTTGCGCGCGTCGGCGGCCGCGTTGCAGAGCGGCGCCAGCCCGCCGGTGATCGATCCGGTGCAATTTGCGCTGCAGGGCTACGCGGAGGAAGTCGCCGCCGTGCGCCGCGATGGCCTGACCCGTACCCTGCCGGGGGACTCCGCCGAGCGCTTCTTCGCACTCGGATTTTCGCTGGAACAGATGCGCCAAAACCTCGGCGATCTCGATCGCTGCGTCGCGGAGTGGTCCGCCACACCGCCGGTGGTCAATCGAGATACACGCCCAGAAATTTGAGTACGGTCGCATCGCGCTTCGCGATGCCGTCGGTCAGCGCCTTTAATGCAGCGTCGAAGCTGGGTGCGGCGTGCTCCAGCTCCCAGGCGCCGTCATGGTCCCACTGGAAGCACCAGCCAAAGCGCTCACCCTGCCCAAGGTTGATTACGAGGCAGCGGCTGTAATGCGCGGGTTCGGCGATCGGCAGCAGGTCGCTCGCGGCCACGCCGTACGCCTCGCGGAAGTAGGCGTCGGCCTCGTCCTTCTCGTCGCGCGCGATGAAGTCGAACAGATTCTCGCGCTGGGTCGCCAGTTCCGCCGGCCGGTAGAAGCACAATTCGGCTGAATCTTTCGGCAGCCGGACCTGCAATTCGCTCTCGCCGCGTTTCGCGAGGAATTCGCGATAATCCTTGGGCAGCCTGGTGCCAAGCGCTTCCTCCACTTTGCGCAGATCGTCTTCGCTCGCGGGGTTTTTGGTGTGCCAGCGCCAGGCCTTGTCGGATGTCGATATGCGCTTTCGCCGCGCGACGTAGTCGGCATAGGCCGGCATCTCGATGATTTCTTCGTAGCCGCCGTATGCGTGACATTTGTAGGCGGCATCGAAGGCTTCTTCCTGCCGTTCCGGGAAATCATCGCACAGGATCGTCGCACGCAGCACGCCGCGGTCCTGGCTTGTCGATGCCTTGCAGGCCTCTTCGATGGCTTCCAGCGCAGCGGCAGGATTGTCGGCGCGCAGCTGAGCCCAGCTCAGCACTTCAAATATCCGCGCGGTGAGTTCGGGTTCGTAGATCGACCAGGCGTAATGCGCCGTCTTGGCGGCGCGGTGGGCCGCGAGCGTGTCGCGGCCGCATTCGGCCAGCGCAATGACATCGTCATTGTTCCGATCGTCAGCATAGCCATGATGGGCGGCGAGCCAGAGATAAAGCGGCTGGTCCGCCGCTTGTGTGTCACCAAGCGCCTCAAGCAGCTTTTCCTGCGCTTCGAGCGGCGCGCTGAGCGCCGCCAGCATCAGATCGTCGAGGCCCTTTTGCCAATTGGGCTTGGGTTGCGGGTCCGGCAGCAGATTGCGCAGCGTATATTTCGTGTGCGTGGTCTCGACATAGCCGGATGCGACGAGCTCGGCGGCATGGCGGCGGAACGCCGTAATGGCGGTTTGGAGGTTGGAAAATTCTTCGCGCAGAAAATCGTCGCGCTGGATCTCGCGCTTCTCGTCCATATAAATGCCGATCACGATCGGCTCGTTGCCGGGAATCAGCAGCAGCTCGCGGTCGTCATCACCGGGTGGGCGATGGAAGAACTTTGCAAGATACATCGGATCTCCGAAACGCAGGAATGGGCCCTACGGCTCAGTCGCACACTCCAGGAAACGGGTTCATGAAAAACTGTGGGGCAGCCTCAGGCCGCGACCTGGCGCAGCAGGCTGCGGACGATCAGCCGGTGAAACGGCATGATGACGGCCAGATAGGTCCGCCCCAGCCAGTTATGCGTCAGCACCAGCGTCGTCGCGGTGACCTCCTTCGCGGCGCCTGACGTCGCGACATCGACGACGACGCGAAAATCCAGGTGCTTGTCGTTGAAGCCGGCAACCAGCCGGTCGGGCCCTTCGCTCACGATCGGGAATATCCCGATCATCTGGCCGGGCGCGGCCGATCCCGCGCCTGACGTCTTGAGACCAAATGGCGACATCAGAATATTGCGAAGGGCCAGCAGCGCGTCGGCCCATCGCGGTTGCCGCGCCATCATGCGCTCGGCTGCCTGCCGCGCATTGAGAGAGCGATCGTTCACTTCAATACGGAAGGCGTCGATGAACTGCGCGCCGGCCAGCAGCGTGCTCGGGTCGATGGCGGGGGCAACTTCACGGACGGTCATCGCTCCGCCAGTCTGTTCGCCAGCAGGCGGAAGCGCAAGATCAGCAGAACCGCGAACACGACGGTGCCAACAGACAATCCGACCCAGACGCCGCCGGCTCCGAGCGATGTCCGAAACCCGAGCGCCCAGGCGCAGGTAAAGCCGACCAGCCAGTAGCTGATGGTCGCGAACAACAGTGGTATGCGCGTGTCGTTCATCCCGCGCAGCGCGCCGTTGGCGACGGTCTGAATGCCGTCGGTGACGAAAAAGGTGGTCCCGACCAGCAGCAGCGTTGCCGTCAGCGTCGCCGTGGCATCATGGGCCTCGCCGAGGAACAATTCGGCGATCGTGAACCGGCCCATGATCACGGCGAGCGTCATCGCCGCCATGAATGCCGTGCCGAGCAGTAACGCGACATAGCCTGCGCGCCTGACGGCGTCGCTGTCGCGGCGTCCGACCGCATGACCGACCCGGACGGTGGCGGCCATGCTGATCCCGAACGGCACCATGTAGAGGATCGCCGCGATCTGCAGGGCGATCTGGTGCGCGGCGAGCGCCGTGGTGCTGATCAGGCCCATCAGCAGGCCGGCCGCGCCGAACAATCCGTATTCGAGCAGAAACGCCATCGAGATCGGCGCGCCGATGACGATGAGCTTGCCCATCAACGGCCAGTCGATCCGCCAGATGCGGCCGAGCACGTGATATTTTCGGAACGGCCGGCGGCGCGCGGTGAACCACAGCCCGGCGAGGAACGTTCCGAGGTTGACGAGGCTGGTCGCAAGGCCTGCGCCGAACAGCCCGAGTTCGGGCAAGCCCCATTTCCCGTAGAGCAGCGGATAGACCAGCAGCGCATTGGCCGGGATCGCCGCCAGCGTGATCCACAGCACCGGCTCCGGCCGGTTCACGGCACTCATGAAGCCGCGTATCGCGATAAACCACAGCGCCGGCAGAATGCCCCAGGCGAGGCCGAACAGATATTGTTGCGCAAGCTTTGCGGCGGCCGGCGCCTGGCCAAGCGCAATCAGGATCGCCTCGCCGCGCAATGGCAAGATCATCAGCGGCGCCGAGATCAACACCGCCGCCCACAGGCCGACGCGCAGCGCGCGCCGTACCATGCGCGGGTCGCGCGCGCCGAACGCCTGCGCGGCCAGCGGTGAGACCGCCGACACCAGGCCGAGGCCGAACGTGAAGATCACGAAGAAGACCGTATGCGCGAGGGCGGCCGCCGCGACCGTTTCGCCACCGAGCCGGCCGATATACGCCAGATCGGTCGTCATCATCGCGATCTGCCCGAGCTGGGTCAACGCCAGCGGAACCGCGAGCTTCAGCGTTTCGGCGAACTCTTCAGCCAGATGGCTGCGCGTCCGCGCAGCCGAGGCGGGCGCGAGCTGGTTTGCGTCGATTTTGTCGCACGAGGTCATGAATTGAGACTAACACCGGCGAGGGGCCGAAAAAGCGACGGTGGCCTAGAGCAACCGTTCTGATTGAATCGGAGCCGTTGCTCTAGATTCCTGTTCTGACGCGTTTTCTTGACGCGAACCGGTGTCCACTTCGCTCGAAAACGCTCTAACTAACCGCTGTCGCGCGCGGGCACCCGCGTAATTTTGGCACCGAGCGCATTGAGCCGTTCCTCGATCCGCTCATAGCCGCGTTCGATCTGGTCGGCATTGTTGATGGTGGAGGTGCCTTCCGCGGCCACTGCGGCCAGCAGCATCGCCATGCCGGCGCGGATATCGGGCGACGTCATCAACGCGCCGCGCAGCCGGCTCGGGCCCGCCACGATGGCCCGGTGCGGATCGCACAGCACGATACGGGCGCCCATCGAGATCAGCTTGTCGACAAAGAACATCCGCGATTCGAACATCTTCTCGAACATCAGGATCACGCCGTCGCATTGCGTGGCGGTGACGATGGCGATCGACATCAGGTCGGCGGGAAAGGCCGGCCAGGGCTGGTCTTCGAGCTTCGGCACATGGCCGCCGAAATCGTCGTGGATCTTCATGGTCTGGCCGGACGGCACCACGAGATCGTCGCCCTCGACGCCGCAGACGATGCCGAGCCGCTCAAAGCCCATCCGGATCGAGCGCAGGTGCTCGACGCCGGCGCGCGCGATCCGCAACGGCGAGCGCGTCACGGCGGCGAGCCCGATCAGCGAGCCGACCTCGATATGGTCGGGCTGGATCGCGTAGCTGGTCCCGCCCAGCGTCGCCGGTCCGTGGATGATGATGGTGTTGGTGCCGATGCCCTCGATCCTGGCGCCGAGCGCGACCAGGAAATTGGCGAGGTCCTGCACATGCGGCTCGGAGGCGGCGTTGCGCAGGTACGTGGTGCCATGGGCGGCAACCGCGGCGACCAATGCGTTTTCGGTCGCGGTGACGCTGGGCTCGTCGAGGAAGACGTCGGCGCCCTTCAGCCGCGAGGCGCGGAACTCCAGCCGGTGCGTCGCCGTGACGGTGGCACCAAGCTGTTCGAAGGCCAGAAAATGCGTGTCAAGGCGGCGGCGGCCGATGACGTCGCCGCCGGGCGGCGGCAGCGCCACCTCGCCGCAACGGGCGAGCAGCGGGCCTGCGAGCAGGATCGAGGCGCGGATCCGCGCGCAAAGCTCGGGATCGAGATCGGCGGCGCGAATTTCCCTGGCGTGGATCTTCAGCGTGTTGCGCTGCTCCCATTCGGCCGAGGCGCCGACCGAGCGGATCAATTCGACCAGCGTCTCGGTGTCGCGAATCCGGGGAACATTCTCCAGCGTGACCGGGTGGTCGGTCAGCAGCGCCGCCGCGATGATCGGCAGCGCGGCATTCTTGTTGCCGGACGGCTCGATCGTGCCCGCAAGCCGGTGGCCGCCTTCAACGATGTATTGAATCGGCGCCACTGGAACTCCGTGTCCTAGACGTCAACGTTGGCGCTGAGCGAATTATCCTGGATGAATTCGCGGCGCGGTTCGACCACGTCGCCCATCAGCTTGGTGAAGATGTCGTCGGCCTCGTCGACCTCCTTGACCTTGACCTGCAGCAGCGAGCGCTCGTTGGCATCGAGCGTGGTTTCCCAGAGCTGTTCCGGGTTCATCTCGCCGAGGCCTTTGTAGCGCTGCAGTGCCACGCCCTTGCGGCCGCCGTCGGTCACCGCCTCGAACAGGCTGACCGGCCCGTGAATCGCGATCTCGGCATCCTTGCGGCGCAATAGGCCCGGCTTCGGATAGGCCTCCTGCAGCCGTGCCGCGTAATCGTCGAGCTTGCGGGCGTCGGCGGAGCCGAGCAGCGCGTCGTCGATGATGGCGACGTCCTTGACGCCGCGGATAGTGCGTTCGAACAGGAACCCTTCACCTTCCGTGAAACGCCCACTCCAGCCGCGCTCGACTTCGTCGGCCAGGGCATCGAGCCGCTTGGCGATGTAATCGGCGGCGGCATTGGCGGTGCCGATGTCGCTTGTGATCTTCGGGCTCAAAACGCCGGCGATCGCGGCTTGCTCGATCACCTTGCGGTTGTAGCGGCTGTGCAGATTGTGCAGGACGCCGCGGATGACGCGGGCGTCCTCCACCAATGACAGCAGGTCGCGGCCGGCGCGTTCCGAGCCCGCGGCCGGCTTGAAGACGCAATCGTCGAGGCCGGTTGAGATCAGATAATCCTCCAGCGCGCGCTCGTCCTTTAGATACTGCTCGGACTTGCCGCGCGTTACCTTGTAGAGCGGCGGCTGTGCAATATAGAGGTGGCCGCGGTCGATCAACTCGCGCATCTGGCGATAGAAGAAAGTCAGCAGCAGGGTGCGGATATGCGAGCCGTCGACGTCGGCGTCCGTCATCAGGATGATCTTGTGGTAGCGCAGCTTGTCGGCGCTGAAATCGTCACTGATACCGGTGCCGAGCGCTGCAATCAGTATCCCGATCTGTTCGCTGGACAGCATCTTGTCCATGCGAACGCGCTCGACGTTGAGGATCTTGCCGCGCAGCGGCAAAACCGCCTGGAATTCGCGGTTGCGGCCCATCTTGGCGCTGCCGCCGGCCGAGTCGCCCTCGACGATGAACAGTTCTGATTTGGCGGGGTCCTTTTCCTGGCAGTCGGAGAGCTTGCCGGGCAACGAAGAATTGCCGAGCGGACTCTTTCGGGTCAGTTCGCGTGCCTTGCGCGCGGCTTCGCGCGCGGCGGCGGCCTGGATCACCTTGCCGACGATGACCTTGGCTTCGGACGGGTGTTCCTCGAACCATGCCGCCAGCGCTTCGTTGAGCACGTTCTCGACCACCGGGCGCACTTCCGAGGACACCAGCTTGTCCTTGGTCTGCGACGAGAATTTCGGATCCGGCACTTTCACCGACAGCACCGCGGTGAGGCCCTCGCGGCAATCGTCGCCGGTCAGCGCGATCTTTTCCTTCTTCGCATTGGCCTCGGCATAGCCGTTGACCTGGCGCGTCAGCGCGCCGCGGAAGCCGGCCAGATGGGTGCCGCCGTCACGCTGCGGGATGTTGTTGGTGAAGCACAGGACGTTCTCGTGGTAGCTGTCGTTCCACCACAGCGCGGCCTCGACGCCGATGTCGTTCAATTCCGCGCGCACCATGATCGGGGCGGGCACGATCGCCTTCTTGTTGCGGTCGAGATATTTGACGAATTCCTCGACGCCGCCGATATATTGCATCACCTCGCGCTTTTCGACCGCGTGACGCATGTCGGACAGCACGATATTGACGCCGGAATTCAGGAACGCGAGCTCGCGCAGGCGATGCTCCAGCGTCGGGAAATCATATTCGACATTGGTGAAGGTTTCGGATGACGCAAAGAACGTCACCTCGGTGCCGCGCTTGCCGTTGGCCTCGCCGACGATTGCGAGCGGCGCAACCGCGTCGCCATGGGCGAATTCGATGTAGTGTTCCTTGCCGTCGCGCCAGACCCGCAGCTGCAGCTTGCTCGACAGCGCGTTGACCACGGAGACGCCGACGCCGTGCAGGCCGCCGGAAACCTTGTAGGAGTTCTGGTCGAATTTTCCGCCGGCGTGCAACTGGGTCATGATGACCTCGGCCGCGGAAATGCCTTCGCCCTTGTGGATGTCGACCGGAATGCCGCGGCCGTCGTCGCGCACCGTCACCGAGCCGTCGGCGTTGAGCACGACTTCGACCGCGCTGGCATGACCGGCAAGCGCTTCGTCGATCGCATTGTCGACGACCTCGTACACCATGTGATGCAGGCCGGAACCGTCATCGGTGTCGCCGATATACATGCCCGGCCGCTTGCGGACGGCGTCGAGGCCCTTCAAAACCCGGATCGATTCCGCGCCATATTCGATGGGAATGGGATGCTCAGTGTCGGCAGGTGTCTGCCGGGCAGGTTCGGTCATGTGAGGCCTTCGAGGGTGTCCCGAATCAGCTGCGCAATATGAGGCGCTGATTGATCTATTTGTGCCATGAAAGAGGCCATGCGCCTAGCGCAAAGTCTCGGTCCACAAGCTATTGAATAAATGGTGTTTTTTAGCGCTCTTTCAAGGCGCTGGAAGGCCGATTCCAAGGCGCCCGAAAAGGGCGATTCGAGGGATGATTCCGGCCTTCGAGGTGCCCGTTTTTGAGACGCCGTGGCGGCGAAATGGCAGGTTGCGACGGACCTGCTAGAGAAGGACGAAAGCCGGCGCGTTCGTGGCCGGCCGTTCGTCGCGATTCCCGGATTGTCCCGCCCTTGTCCCTGCCTTCGTCTCAATATCGGCCCGATATCGACGGCCTCCGCGCCGTCGCCGTGATGCTGGTTCTGATCTTTCACGCCTTTCCGCGGGCGTTGCCGGGCGGATTCATCGGCGTCGACGTCTTCTTCGTGATCTCGGGCTTTCTGATCACCGGCATTATCACGCGCGAACTCGCGCTCGAGCGTTTCAGCCTGCTCGGCTTCTACAACAGGCGGATCCGGCGCATCTTCCCGGCGCTCATCGTCGTGCTCGGCGCCACGCTGGTTCTCGGCTGGTTCTGGATGTTGCCGGCGGCGTTTGCGCAACTCGGCAGCGATGCGTTTGCCAGCGCGGCGTTCTCAGCCAACATCGCGCTGCTGCTGCAGTCCGGCTATTTCGACGTCGAATCCGCCAGGAAACCGCTGCTGCACCTGTGGTCGCTCGGCATCGAGGAGCAGTTCTACCTGGCCTGGCCGCTGCTCCTGATGCTTGCCGCCCGGCTGCGGCTGAACCTGCTGGCTGTGGCGTCCGTGCTCGGCATCGGTTCGTTCCTGCTCAATGTGGCGCTGATCGGCGCCGATCCGGTTGTGACCTTCTATTTGCCGTTTACCCGGGCTTTTGAATTGCTCACCGGTGCGGCGCTGGCGTGCGGGTGGAGCCGGATCAGCCAGGCCGGCGGGCCGAGTAATCTGCGCGCCGGCATCGGCGTCGTGCTGATTGTGGTGGCGGCCGGCGTCCTCGACAGCGCCAGCGCCTTTCCCGGCTGGTGGGCGGTGTTGCCGGTCGCCGGCGCGGCGCTGCTCCTGTCCGCGCCCGCCGCCTGGGTTAATCGCGTCGTGCTCGCCCACCGAATGCCGGTCTGGATCGGCCTGATCAGCTACCCGCTCTATCTCTGGCATTGGCCGCTGCTGGTGTTCTTCGCCATCATCAAATTCGCGCCGCTGACATTGCTGGAACGCGGCCTGATCGTTGGGCTGAGTTTTGTGCTGGCGTGGGCCACTTACCGGTTCGTCGAGATCCCGTTGCGCTTCGGCCGGGCGGGTCATGGCAGGATGATCGGCAAGGTGGTTGGCCTCAGCGCCGCGATGGCGGTGGTCGCCGCGGCGGGTGCGATCATCGTTCAGGGGCGCGGCTTCGATTTTCGGTTGCCGGCGGAAATCCGGGCCATGGCCGATGTGCCGAGGCAGAATGCGCGCTGGCGGCTCCACCAGTGCCTGCTCGACCTCAGCCGCGAGATGGCGTTTGCCGAGGCCTGCGTCGACGGCGATCGCCGGCCGCTCGTGATGGTTTGGGGTGACTCGACCGCGGCGGCGCTGATTCCGGGCCTGCGCAAGGCGCAGGAGACCAGGAATTTCGCCATCGCGCAGTTCACCTCGAGCTCCTGCATTCCCGTTCTCAACGCCGATATCGCGAGCACGCCGAACTGCCGCGCCATCAACGACAAGGTGATCGGGCTTGCCCGCCAGATCAGGCCCGATGTCGTGGTGCTGCACGGCGCCTGGGAGGTGCATCTCGACAAGGTTGCGGCAACCGCGAGGGCACTGAAGCAGCAAACCGGCGCGCGCGTGGTCGTGCTTGGTTCGGTGCCGTGGTGGAAACGCGGCCTGCCCAATGAAGTGCTTCGCCATTTCATGCTGCAGCGCCAGCTCATTCCGGAGCGCTCGGATCGCGCCGAGCCCGACCGCAGTGCGGCGGCATTGCGCGAAACGCTTGTCCCGGCGGGCGTGGAATTCATCTCCGCCAGGGATGCCATGTGCAACGCGCAGGGGTGCCTGACGCGCGTCGGCGACAGCGCCGGGGATATTTCGGCGAGCGATCAGATCCACCTCACCGAGAAGGGCTCCGCCTACCTGATCGAGTCCGTCATCGACCGCGTGCTCGGGGCGCAAGCGCCCGCGAGCCCGCCGCATTAGGTCGTATCAATACATCTGCATCGACATTGCCTCACCGCTCGGGAGAATGATCAGGCCCCAGCCGTCGTCGGCGGTCACCTCGATCGTATCGTTTCGGGCGGGGCGACCCGCGACCTTCATCGAATATCGGTACTTGCCGGGCGGCAGTTCGAGGACCGGGGGCCTGGGCGATTGCAGTCCACCTGCGCCGGCGGCGAGCTTGATCGTCTGCTTGTTGATGGTGACGGCCGCTTCGCTCTCACCCACATTGCCGAGCATCAGCTTGGCCTGACCCGGCTTCGGTACAAAGTCCGCTTTCGCGGCGACGGCCGGATATTTCTGCGCGAGGATGACCGACGTCTCGTCGTTGCTGCGGCCAAGCTTCAACAACGCCGGCCCGTCGGGAGAGGTGAATGCCAGCTCGACGCGGTCCGCCTGCACCACGGCGCGCGCTGCCAGTTCCTTCCATCCGCGCTTGCGGAGCTCGCTACGGTAGAAGGCGAGCACGGTACTCAGTTCCGCGGGAATGCTGGCGTCAAGTTGCCTGCGGTACACGGCGTCGCTGCCCGGCAGCTTTCCGCTCGCCGATGTGTTCATCGCGCTGTGCTGCTTTGGCACAGGAAAGGGCGCGTCAGGGTCATTTTCGAGATCCTGCACAGCCGCCTTGGTGACTGCGCCGCCAGTGACCCGACCGCCCGCGCCGGGTTTGGCGTTTGCCATCTCAAGGCCGGTTCCATAGGCGTCAACCCTCACCTTCAGACCCATCCGTAGGACGGTGAATGAAATTGACTTGGCGCCCTTGGAAAATTCCATCACGGCCATCATGGGCTGGTGGATGACCGAATGCCCTTCCTTCCAGCCCTGCGACTTCAGCGAGTCGCTGTGGAACGCCGCGAGCACCTTGACGCTGGAGCTCGACTCGAATGTCAGCCTGCCGATGTCGCCGTCGAACTCGATCTTCTCGGCGTTCTCCGGCAGCGGCATGGGCTTTGAATTGTCGGCCAGTGCCTGCAGCGGCGCATCCGACAGTCTGGCGGCCTGGGCCACGCGCCGTGCTTCGCCGGCCGCGATGATTTCTTTTTCCGCCGCACCGCTGGCTTCCTTTTTGGCCTTGGCGCGCGCGGCGAGGACGCTTCCCGTCATGTGGGTCACGAAATTGATCACCGTCAGATCATATCGGCGGCTGAAATCCAGCGTGGCGGTTTGCTCGGCCGAGAAAAAGTGCAGCATAGCGCTAGCAGCCGTGACGACAGCGCCGCTGGTTTCGGTCCAGTTTCGCGCCGCAAGTTCGCGACGATAGAAGGCCACCATTGCAGGAATTTCAGCAACCACCGCCACGTCCAGCTCTCGCCGGGCCGAATTGGAATCGCCCGAACTCCGCGCTGCCATGACGTTCTTCGGCATCGGCAGGTCGGCCGCATCGTCACCGGCTTCAATCGTTTCCGGCATCGCAAATGGTGCGACCCGGATCTCCACGCCGGTTTTGCCGTCGTCGCGGCGCAGCAGCGTCAGCATGACCGGCGGCTGCCGATGGAAGCCATTGTCGAAATCATGGCTGTAATAGACGCGCACGCCATTCTCGATCGTCTCGCTGAGCTGCGCGTTCGGCCAGCGCGCGGCAGCCTCCGCAGCTTTGAGCGGCTTCCAGCCGCTCGCTGCCATCTCCTTGCGGAAGAAGCTGAGCGTGGCGTCCAGCGCAGTCGGGGCGATGCAGCCGAGATAAGGCCGCCACTCGTCAAACATGATGTCGGTAGCATCGGGCGGGAACGGCACGTTCACATGAGCTGTGTTGGCGCTATAAATCACGCTGGATTGATTGGGCTGCTGGCTTGGCGGGACCGACACAACCAGTCCTTGCCGTCCCTTCTTGAACTTCGACGAGAACTTGTCGTTCTCGAGCGGGCGCGCATATTGCACCCAGCCGTCCGCGGCCAGCAATTGCGTCGCCGCAGCGGCGGCCGCCGCGAAGCCGATCGGAACGTCGTAGGTCACTTGATAGGCTTTGGTAAGATGGGTCACGGCAAGGGCCGTTTGTTCCACGGCGCCCTCGAGCCGCGGCAGGGTGCGGACATCGACCATCTCGGGATTGGCACCGGCAGCAACCGGCACGCTGGCGATCACCGCGAGGGTGAAAGCAAACAGGTGTTTCCGTGCCGGGACCAGCATCCCGCGCGTCGCTCCAAACATGGCGATCTCCACTTCCTTCTAAAATGCTTTGATCAATAGATCTGCAGCGACAGTGCCTCGCCGCTCGGCGCAATCATGAAGCCCCAGGCATCGTTCGCGGTGACTTCGACGCTTTCGCTCCTGGCCAGACGGCCGGCGAGCTTCACCGAATATTGGTATTTGCCCGGCGGCAGTTCGAGCATCGGCCGGCTCGGCGATTGCGGTCCACCGGCGCCACCGGCGACCTTGATGGTCCGCTTGTTGATCGTGACGGTGGCTTCGCCGTCGCCCATGTTGCCGAACACCAGTTTGGCCTGCCCCGGCTTCGGGATGATTTCGGCTTTGGCGGCCGCGGCCGGATATTTCTGCGAGAGATTGACGGAGGTCTCGCCATTGCGGCGGCCGAGCTTCAGCGTCGCGGGTCCGTCGGAGGAGGCAAACGCCAGCCGCACCTGGTCCGGTTTGACGACCGCCCCTTCGGCCTGTTCCTTCCAGCCACGCTTGCCGAGTTCGCTGCGATAGAAGGCGAGCACCGACCCGAGTTCGGCAGGAATGCTGGCTTCGAGGTCGCGGCGGAACGGCGCATCGCTGCCGGGCATCTTGCCGGTTCCCATCGATGTCATCGAGCGGTCCTTTGGCAGCGGCAAGGCGGAGTCCGGGTCGGCCTCGAGGGGTCGATCGGTCGTTTTGGCCGACGGTGCATTGAGGGCCTGAGCGGCGGTTGCCGCGCCTGGCTTGGCGGCCATCTTGGCGTCGGCCATCATCAGAGCCGTTCCGGAGGCCATGACCTTTACGCTCGGGCCCATCTGCATGACGGTGAGCGACATCGCCTTGCCGCCTTTGGAAAAGTCCATCACGACCATGCGCGGACCGTTGATGATCGAGGGCCGTTCTTTCCAATCCTGGGCCTTCAGCGCGTCACGATAGAACGCTGCGACCGCTCTCACCGTCGAGGCGGAGTAGAAATCGAGCCGGCCGTCGGCGCCTTCGAATCTCACCTCTTCGGCGTTCTCGGGCAGCGGCACGGGCTTCGAATTGTCGGCAGCGGCGCGCAGCGGCGCATCGGACAGCTTGGCGGCCTGGGCCGCGATCCGCGCTTCTCCGGCCGCGATGAACGCTTTTGCCATTGCCGCCGCATCGCTGGAAAACTTCGCGCTGGCTTCCTTCTGGGCCTTGGCCTGCGCCGCCACCGCGGCTTCCGTCATTCGCGCATTGAGGCTGACCATCGTCAGATCGAATTTGCGGCTGAGCTTCAGCGTGCCTGTCAGATAGTCGGAGGAAAAATTCAGCGTGACGTTGTCTGGGGTGATGACGGCGCCGCGCGTCTCTTCCGTCCAGTTCCGCGCCGCGAATACACCACGATAAAAGGCCAGCGTTGCGGGAAGCTCGCCAATGACGGCGACGTCCAGGCTGCGAACGGGCCAGTTGGAATCGCCGGAGCCGCGCGCGGTCTGGGTTGCCTTCGGTTTCGGCAGGCCGGCCATGTCGTCAGCGGCTTCGAGCCTTTCCGGCATCGCAAATGGCGCGACCCGGATCTCCACGCCGGTCCGTCCGTCATCGCGGCGCTGCAGTGTCAGCATGACCGGCCGCTGCTGACGGAAGCCATTGCCGTCGTCGTGGGTGTAATAGGCGCGCACGCCATTCTCGACCGTCTCGCTGAGCTGCGCGTTCGGCCAGCGCTCGGCTGCCTCCGCGGCTTCAAGCGGCCTCCAGCCGATCGCTGCCATCTCCTTGCGGAAGAAGTCGAGCGTTGCGTCGAACCCGGTCGGAGCGATGCAGCCGAGATAGGGCCGCCGCTCGTCGTAGAAGATGTCGACAGCATCCGGCGGGAACGGCACGTTCGCATAAATTTTGAGGAAGCCATCATAGGAGATGCTGGATTGATTGGGCTTGCCTGATGAGACCTGCACACCCAGTCCGTGCCGTCCCTTCTTGAAGGTTAACGAGGAGCTCTTTTCGAGCGGGCGCGCATATTGCACCCAGCCGTCGGCGGCCAGCGATTTCTTCGTCGCCGCCGCCGTGACCGCGACGGATGCCGGAACGTCGTAGGTCAATCGATAGGTTATGCCGTGATGGGTTTTGGTCTCGGCCGGTTGTTCCACGGCGCCTTCGAGCGGCGGCAGCGCGCGGATATCGACGATGACGTCATCGGCGTCATCGGCGCTGGCCGCGACCGGCACGCTGGCGATCACCGCGAGGGTGAGGGCAAACAGATGTTTCCGTGCCGGGACCAGCGTCCCGCGCGTCATTCCAAACATGGCTATCTCCGGGTATTTGCCGACGCTCGATTCGCGCAGCAGCGATGGCCGCGCCGATGGCGCGATTGCTGGAGTCTAGTCGCGCGGGTGGGCGTTGAGGTTCAACCGGCGCTCAGGCGCGGCGGGTGACGTGGCCGGAATCCACGTCGAAAACCTCGCCGGATGCGCCGATATCGGCGAATGCCGCCGGATCGGCGCCGGTCATCCAAACCTGGGCGCCGAGTTTTGCCAGCTCGTCGAACAGCGCCTTGCGCCTGGCGGGATCGAGATGCGCAATGACCTCGTCGAGCAGCAACAGCGGCACGATGCCGGTCATCTCGGCGACCAGCGTGGCATGCGCCAGCACCAGTCCGATCAGCAGCGCCTTCTGCTCGCCGGTGGAGGCATCGCGCGCCGGCATGTTTTTCGGCGCGTAGACCACCTGCAGGTCGGTGAGGTGCGGCCCGTCCAGCGTGCGGCCGGCCGCGGCGTCACGCGGGCGGCTCGCGCGCAGGATCTCGCGGTAGCGGTCCTCCACGGCCGTGGCGGGTTCATTGACCAGCGCATTTTCCATCCAGCCGTCGAGCATGATCTGCGCCGACGGAAACGCGGAAGCTGCGCCGCGCGCGCGCAGCATCGCCGCCAGCTTGGTCACGGTCTGGCCGCGGGTGGCGGCGACCGCGACCGCAAGTTCGGCGGTTTCGCGCTCGATGGCATCGCACCAATGGTCGTCGTAGTTGCGCACTTCGAGCAGCCGGTTGCGCGAGCGCAGCGAACGCTCCAGCGCCGACACCCGGCTGGAATGCTCGCTGTCAATCGCCAGCACCAGCCGGTCGAAGAAGCGCCGCCGTTCGGAGGCCGCTCCCAGAAACAGCCCGTCCATCGCCGGCGTCAGCCACACCATGCGCAAGTGATCGCCGAACGCCGTCGCCGAGCTGACCGGTTCGCGGTCGATCCGGCAGCGCCGGCCGCTCGCGCTGTTTTCATTTCCCGGCGCGTCGATCCCGGTGCCGAGGGTGGCAAGCCCGAGTGCACCTTCGACTTCGGCGGAGACGGCCCAGGAACCGTCGCCCTGGTTGTCGGCGACATCCTCCAGCGTGGCGCGCCGCAAGCCGCGTCCTGGCGACAGAAACGAGATCGCCTCGAGGCAATTGGTCTTGCCGGCACCGTTCGGCCCCACCAGCACCACGACGTCACCGCGCGTCTGCACACTTCCCGCCCGATAATTGCGAAAATGCGTCAGCGTCAGCTTGTGGATGCGGGAAGGGGTCATGTTCCGCTGTCATTGCCGGGCGTAGTAGTCTGCCTGGCGCAGACTACGTAAACTTGTCTGCGCTCCCGGCAATCCATCATCCGCGCTAGCGGACAATATCCTCGTACAGGTCTCGCCAGTCGGGATTGCTCGCGATGATCAGGTCGATTTTCCACTCGCGCGACCAATGTTTGATGTTCTTCTCGCGCTGAAGTGCGGTGGCAATTGCTTCGTGCGGCTCAAAATATACCAATGTTTTGATGCCGTACTTCTTGGTGAAGCCATCTGCCAAGCTCTCTCGATGCTCGTAAGCGCGCCGCACTAGATTATTTGTCACGCCAACATATAGCGTTCCACCGGGCTTACTTGCGAGAATGTACACCCAATAGGTCATTTTCGAAGTCGATGGATTGCCGGGTCAAGCCCGGCAATGACAGCTAATTCCTCACACCCGCATCGGCATCAGCACGTAGAGCGCGCCCTTGTTGTCCTTGTCCTGCACCAGCGTCGGGGAACCGGGGTCGGCGAGGCGGAGCACGGCGACTTCGCCCTCGATCTGGGCGGCGATATCCAGCAGATAGCGCGAGTTGAATCCGATATCGAGCGCGTCGGAGGCGTATTCGACTTCGAGCTCTTCGGTGGCGCTGCCGGAATCCGGGTTGGTGACCGACAGCACCAGCTTGCCGGCCGACAACGCCAGCTTCACCGCGCGGCCGCGCTCGCTCGAAATGGTCGAGACGCGGTCGACCGCGGCCTCGAAATCCTTCTTGTCGACGATCAGTTCCTTGTCGTTGTTCTGCGGAATGACGCGGCCGTAATCCGGGAAGGTGCCGTCGATCAGTTTCGAGGTCAGCACCACATTGCCGAGCGTGAAGCGGATCTTGCCCTGTGACAATTCGATCGAGACTTCGGCTTCATTGTCCTCGATCAGCCGCTGCACCTCGCCGACGGTCTTGCGCGGCACGATCACGCCGGGCATGCCGACGGCGCCGCTCGGCAACGCCAGATCGATCTGCGCCAGCCGGTGTCCGTCGGTCGCCACCCCGCGCAAGGTCGCGGCTTTGGCGGTGCCGGCCGAGTGCAGATAGATGCCGTTGAGGTAATAGCGGGTCTCTTCGGTCGAGATCGCAAACTGGGTGCGGTCGATCAGGCGCTTGACGTCGGCCGCGGGCAGCGAGAACGCGTGCGTCATGTCGCCGGCGGCCAGATCGGGAAAGTCGCTTTCCGGCAGCGTCTGCAGGGTGAAGCGCGAACGGCCGGCGCGGATCGCCAGCACCGAACGGTCGCCGTCGGCCTCCAGCACGATCTGCGCGCCATCGGGCAATTTGCGGACGATGTCGTAGAACATGTGGGCCGGCACGGTGGTCGAGCCAGCGGTTCCGGTTTCCGCCGCCAGCGTCTCGGTCACCTCGAGATCGAGGTCGGTCGCCTTCAGCGACAGCTTGGCGTTTTCGGCGCGGATCAGCACGTTGCCGAGGATCGGGATGGTGTTGCGGCGCTCGACCACGCGATGGACGTGGCCCAGCGATTTCAGGAGTTGCGCGCGTTCGACGGTGACCTTCATTGCAATACCCGCCTGATCCCTAAGATGGAAAAGCCGGGCGGCCCAGAAGGCGCGCCGCGGCAATTGAACCCGAAAAGCCGGCTCAAGATGGACTTGATCAAACCCTCGGGGGGACCGCAAGGTGGCGCGGATGGGGCCCAAGTGCAAGGGGAAGTGGCAGGGAGCGCGGCGGCGTTCCCCATTTATTGCGGGAGGAAAACTTTCTCCCTACCCCCTCAGAAGGCAGGGAGAAGAAGAATTCATTCCTGTAATTGGCGCTTCAGCGATTCGACCTCTTCCGACAGCGCGGTATCCCGGGACACCAGTGCCTCGATCTTGCGCACGGCGTGCAGTACCGTGGTGTGGTCGCGTCCGCCGAACCGGCGGCCGATCTCGGGCAGCGACCGCAGCGTCAGCGTCTTGGCCAGGTACATCGCGACCTGGCGCGGGCGAACCACATTGGCGGTACGCCGGGAGGACAGCAAGTCCGAGCGGCTGACATTGTATTGCCGGGCGACCACCCGCTGGATGTCCTCGATCTTGATCCGCTTCGGTTCCTGCGGGCGGATCAGGTCGCGGACTTCGCGCTCGGCCATTTCCAGCGTCACCGGCTGGGCGTTGAGCTTGGAGTGCGCGAGCAGCCGGTTGATGGCGCCTTCGAGATCCCTGCCATTATGGGTGATGGTGCGGGCGAGATAATCCAGCACCGGCTCCGGTACGTCGAAGCTCGCATGGTGGGCGCGGGCCGCGGCGACGCGCGATTTGAGGATGCCAAGCCGCAGCTCTTCGCCGAGCGAACCCATCTCCACGACGAGGCCGCCGGCCAGCCGCGAGCGCACGCGATCGTCGAGGCTCTCGAGATCGGAGGGCGGGCGATCGGCGGCGATCACGACCTGGCGGCCGGCATCGATCAGCGCGTTCAGCGTGTGGCAGAACTCGGCCTGGGTCGATTTGCCCTGTAGGAACTGCAGATCGTCGATGACAAGCACGTCGATGCCGCGCAGCGCTTCCTTGAAGGCCAGCGCCGTCTGCGTCTTCAATGCCGCGACGAAGCCGTACATGAACTTCTCGGCGGTGAGATAGAGCACCTTGCGCTCGTTGCCCGAATTGCCGGCCCATGTGACGGCCTGCAGCAGATGGGTTTTGCCGAGGCCGACGCCGGCGTGAATATAAAGCGGGTTGAACATCACGGCATCGCCGCGGCGTCCTTCGGCGACCTGGCGCGCCGCCGCATGCGCCAGCGTGTTGGAGCGGCCGATGACGAAGCTTGCAAAGGTGAGGCGCGGGTCGAGCGGCGAGCCGCCGAGCGCATCATGGCTCGCCGACACCGGCGCTGTCGCGGTGGCGCGCAGTTCGGGCGCGGGGCGGCCATCGGCGCGCTCGGCGCGGCGCTGATCGGCGGGCACCGGCGTCTCCTTGACCGGTGCCGCGCAGCGCATGGCCGAGCGCACGGTGAGGTCGATGCGGTGCACTTCCGGCATCTCGGCTTGCCAGCAGGTGAGCACGCGATCGGCGTAATGCGCCTGGATCCAGCTCTTGAGGAACCGGGTTGGAACCGACAGATGGACGCTTTCGTCCTGCACGCCTTCCAGGTCCATGCGCGCGAACCAGCTCGTATAGACGTCCTCGCCCACCGTCGTCCGCAACCGTCCCTTCACGCGCGACCAGCGATCCTGTTCCGTATTTGTCATTGCCTGAGAACTTTTCTGAAAGAGTTATGTTTCCGTGGAATCGCTTTGCAGGGTTCCTGCCAACAGGGGTGCTGCAAAGCGCGACCTCAAACGGGGCTTCAACTCCGAGCATAGATCAACCGTTCGGCGCGAACACCGCTGGTCAGATTTCAGCTGGAGAAGAAGGTTCCTGTGAGGTCAGCGCGTACTCGACGGTCTGTCCGGAGTTCGCACAATGGAGTGGTTGGAAATGATTTCCAGAGTAACCGATACGATCTCACGTGAGATGCTCACGTCGATTGCCGCGATGATTCCGTAAAGCATACAGCCTCCCCCTCCCGCCGCGAGAACGCGCGGCGAGTTGTCATGTCGCAAGTGTTTTCAAAGTCAGTCTGCCGCTACCGGACATCGAATGCCCGGCGCCTGCGCCGCCGCGTAACCCAGTTCTGTCAACCCAAGTCTGTCGTCATCAACACGTTCACGAGCTACGCGTTCCAGCCTGCGGTTGCCGAAAGTCGGTTGCCGAAACTTGCCTTATCTCTCTAGTCGTCAACACGCGAAACCCGCACGCCACGCCTGAGAAATTTAGACACAGAACGACCGTTCTCATATTGCTATGAGCTACCAACCCAGCATCGCTTGGAAAGCGTCGCTAACGCGCACACCGCCGCCGATTTGCACGTCCACCCTTGGGTCTCAAACCGCGCTGATCTGGAGAGCCTCGGGTGTCGCGAACGCACTTAGATGTACACCAAGCGCAGTTTCTGACAATCCGTTGAATCAACGTGAATGAACGAGTCTTCGCTGGTGTTGCAACGCTGCCATCGCCTAGCTCGAAAGCAAGCGTCTGAATCCGTGTACAGATTCGCGCGCGCCGGCGATCGTGACAATTCGCGTCACGCGCTTAAAAAATTTTCATAAAATTTTTACTTATCTTCGTTAGCGGACCGATTTTCGAACCGCTTGCGCTCGCTATGTTGATAAGTGATTAGCGAAGCGAAGTTTTTTGCGATTGTTTTTCAGGGTAACTCTCGCGACGCGCTTGCAGCTTGAAGACGCGCGTCTCCGCCGGTTTACACAGCTGTACGTCTGCGCGTCTCGCGTGTGCGCACAGCATTGCCGGTGCAACAAGCTTCACCACGTAAAAGTACGGGGCGCGAGGAAATATGACACGCGCTCAGCTGTGCAGCAACGGGACAATTGAACTTGGAAAAAGAAAAAGCCCGGCCAGGGCCGGGCTTTCTTGACGAATTGCTTTTGCCGTCAGTTCATTTCGCAAGCTTGGCGATCTGGTGCGTCAGGCGTGACACCTTCCGGCTCGCGTTGTTCTTGTGAATGATATTGCGCTGGGCGGCTTGCATCAGTTCCGGCTCGGCGTTCTTCATCGCCTTCAGCGCCGCATCGCGGTCGCCGCTCTTGATGGCTTCCTCGACGGTGCGAACCGCACCGCGCATCTGGGTGCGGCGCGACTTGTTGATGATGGTGCGGCGGGCAATCTTGCGGGTCGCCTTTTTGGCGGAAGTGGTATTGGCCATGTTCTCAACTATCCTTCGGCTGTCATCGCTCGGGTGGTCGGGCTTGAGCGCGCCGGCCGTTCAAATTGCGCTGGTGTGTTTCAGGGTGTCCTTGAGGTCGCCATGCTCGGGAGCCAATGCTCCCACCGCGGCGCGGCTCAAAGAACAGCGGCGGCGGGATTGCGCCCGCCGCCATTGGGGGTCTTATAGAGGGCGAGTCCGGTACCGTCAACGCTTTCCGGACCCTCCAGAAATCGGAGAATCCGGCCAAAAATGGCGCATAAGGTGCTGATGAGGTTGAATTTATTGGAGGGCCCCGGTATTGGGCTGACGGTCTTTCGGGCGCGACAGATATAAGGTGACGCATGATCCGCGGTTTGTTCCGGCTTATCGGCCTGCTGCTCCTGGCCGGCGGATTCATCTTCATGGTCTATGACGGCGCGCGCTACGTGGCCGACCAGACCCTGCGTTTCACCCGGTTCGGGCAGTTCTGGAACGACATCCACCAGTCCAGCCAGCTGGCGTTTCGCACCTCGGTGGAGGGCGCCGCACCCTGGCTCTGGAACAGCGTCATCAAGGTTTTGCTGGACCAGCCGGTTTTCGCAGTGCTGGGCGTGGTGGGCATTCTGTTGATGATCCTGTTCCGGCCGCGCAAACCGCTGATCGGCTATTCGCGGGACTGACAGGCGGATCCGGTAAGGCCGGCTTACGCAATCAATGCTTGCGAACGAGAGCTCGCGTAACGGGGCTGCTTCAACCGGCGTAAGGCCCTATACTGCAGTCAGCCGGCCGCCACTGTTGGCGCGTCTGCCGATGTTCGCCTGGAGGTCATCCATGTTGTTCATGCGCAAGACCACCGCGCTGCCGAGCGCCGCCGAAGCGCTGCCGGGCCGCGCCGCGCCGATCCCGACCGCCACCATTCATTTCGTCAACGGCCGCAGGCTGCAGCCGCCTTTTCCCGCAGGGCTCGAGCAAGCGGTGTTCGCGCTCGGCTGTTTCTGGGGCGCCGAGCGCAAGTTCTGGGAACTCGGCGAGGGCATCTTTTCAACCGCGGTCGGTTACGCCGGCGGCCACACGCCCAATCCGACCTACGAGGAAGTTTGCTCGGGCCGCACCGGTCACACCGAAGTGGTGCTGGTCGTGTTCGATCCGAACAAGATTTCCTACGACGCGCTGCTGAAGACGTTCTGGGAAAGTCACAACCCGACGCAGGGCATGCGCCAGGGCAACGATGTCGGCACCCAGTATCGCTCCGCGATCTACACGCTCAGCGACGCGCAGCGCAAAGCCGCCGATGCGTCGAAGGCGGTGTACCAGAAGGCGCTCGCCGCCAAGGGTCTTGGCGCCATCACCACCGAGATCGCACCATCAGGCGAATTCTATTTCGCCGAGGACTATCACCAGCAATACCTCGCCAAGAATCCGGCCGGCTATTGCGGGCTCGGCGGCACCGGCGTGTCGTGCCCGATCGGCGTCGGCGTGAGCGCCTGATTCTTTCTTA